>NZ_LMHH01000001.1:0-1200000 GCF_001427865.1 Altererythrobacter sp. Root672 | reverse complement strand
CAACAGCGCCTATGTCGAAGCGGTCGGCAGCGAGAGCGCCGAGGATTGCGTCAAGAAGCAGATCGAACTGATCGAAGTGGTCGACGGGCTCAGCGCGGCACAAGTCGCGCGCCAGGCGGCTGACAAGGATCTGCCGGTCGAGCGCATCGTCCAGGCCACTGTCGGCACCCAACGCCGCACCTTGCGGGTCAGCGACCTGCCGCTCGGCAAGGAAGGCGTTGCGGGCTATGCGATCGACATCGAAGAGATGGAGGAACAGGCGCGCGAATTCCGCGCCTTCCGCGAGGCTCAGCGCCAGATCATCGACCAGCTCTCGATCGGCGTGGCGCAGTTCGATGCGGATCGCCTGCTGACGTTCGCCAACCAGCCTTTCCAACGCATCTTCGCGATGCCGCCTGCGGCCCGGCTCGATCCGCTCAAGTTCGACCGCTTCCTCGATACCGCGCGTGAGGCCGGGCGATTGCCCGAAGTGCGTGACTTTCCGGTCTGGCGCCGTGAGCTGGGCGGTTGGTTCACGGCCGGCGAGGCGAACGAGGATGCCTGGACCCTGTCGGATGGCACACACCTGCGCATCGTTGCCCAGCCTTTGCCCGATGGCGGGTTGTTCATGGTCGCCGAAGACCGTTCCGAGCAACTGGCGTTGTCCGCCGGGCGCGATACGCTCTTGCGCACGCGCACGGCCACCTTCGACAGCCTGTTCGAATCTCTCGCGGTGTTTGCGCCGGACGGCCGCATGCAGCTGTGGAACCGCCGCTTCCCCGAGATCTGGGGATTGCCGGAGGAATGGTTCGACGAACATCCGAGGATCGAATCCCTGCTCGAACGCATCGGTTCGAAACTCGCGCGGCCTGGCCAGCGGGAAGCTATCGGCGAAGTCGTGCGCGCGGCCACGCTCGATCGCAAGCAGCGCGGCGGGCGGGTGCAACTCTCGAACGGCCGCACCCTGGAGTTTGCCGGCGTGCCTCTGCCCGACGGGAACGGTTTGCTTACGGTTCTCGACGTCACCGACAGCAAGAAGGCCGAGGATGCCCTGCGCGAACGCAATACGGCTTTGGAAGAGGCCGATGCGGTCAAGACGCGGTTCCTCGCCAACATGTCCTACGAGTTCCGCACGCCGCTGACCTCCATCGGCGGTTTTGCCGAGCTTTTGCAGACCGGCGTCGCCGGGCAGTTGAGCGACCAGGGGCAGGAGTATGTGGCTGCGATCCTCGCTTCGGTTGGACGGCTGAGCGCCCAGATCGAAAGTGTGCTCGACCTGACGCAAAGCGAAGCCGGGCTGCTGCCGATCGCGACCGAGGAAACCGAGCTCCTGACTTTCGTCACCCAAATCGTACGCGAACGCGAAGAGGCAATCGAAGAGAAGAGCCTGACGCTCGACTTGCGCGGCGATCGCTCAGCGGGCTCGATCATGGCCGATACTCGTCAGCTGAAGCGCGCCATCGGCAACCTTCTCGACAATGCGATCAAGGCGGCGCCGAATGGCGGCCGCATTCTCGTCGCGCTCTCCCGTCGCAAGCAGGGTGTGCGGATCGTGGTTTCCGACAATGGCCCGGGCATGAAGCCGAGCGAGCTCGCACGGGCCCTCGATGGCTATCGAATGGGCGCAGATGGCAAGCCTGAGAGCCGGCGTGGCGGGCTTGGCCTGCCGCTCGCCCGGCAACTGATCGAAGCCCACGGCGGCCGGCTTGAGCTGCAGTCGGAAAAGGGCTCCGGCACGACAGCCACCATCGTGTTGCCGTGACCATCGACCTGCCGGACCTCGCTTCGATGGAGCAGCTAGGCCAGCGGATCGCGGCGAGACTGCAGCCGGGCGATGTCGTCGCGCTCTCAGGCGGCCTTGGCGCGGGCAAGACCACGCTCGCTCGATCGGTCATTGCCGCGCTTGGCCATGAAGGCGAAGTGCCGTCGCCGACGTTCACGATTCTCGAGACCTATGATCCGCCGTCCGTCCGCTTGCCGCTGGTCCACGCCGACTTCTACCGATTGGAGCGGCCGAAGGAGGCGGACGAGTTGGGCCTCGACGATTATCGCGAGGGGGCAGTGCTGATTGCGGAGTGGCCTGAGCAGGCGGGCGGATTTGCCCATGAGCCAGGATGCCTCTCCGTCACGCTGGAAATTGCGGGTAGCGGTCGCAGGGCGATTGTCGAACCGGGGGCTGATTGGCTAGGGCGCCTTCCATGAATTCAGAACTGCCGGATGGTCTCGAGGCGTTTCTAGAGGGTGCAGGGTGGAGCGGTTCGATCGTCGAGCCCTTGCCCGGCGACGCCAGCTTTCGCCGCTACTTCCGCATCCGAAGCGATGCCGGAAGTGCGATGTTGATGGACGCGCCGCCGCCTCACGAGGATCCGGGCCCTTTCCTTCATGTGGGCAAGTGGCTCACCGCCAACGGCCTGCGCGCGCCGATAATCTACGCCGAGCAGGCTGAGCGGGGCCTGGTCCTGATCGAGGATTTCGGCGCCGACCGCATGCGCGATTGGCTCGACGAGAACCAGCACGCCGAGGAAGCGATCTACAGCCGGGCGGTGGATGCGTTGGTTGAGTTGCACGCCTGCGCTCCGGGGCCGTTCGAGCCTTACGACATGGCCGTCTATCAGCGTGAGGTGGGGCTATTCACCGAGTGGTACTGCCCCGCGATGAAGCTCTCGGTTGATAGCGAGGGCTGGCGCGAAGCGTGGAATGAGGTGCTCGAGCCGATGCTCGCTCGCCAGCACCCAGGCGTGACCGTGCTTCGCGATTACCACGCGGAGAACATCATGCTGCTTCCGGATGGGGAGCAAGGGCTGATCGATTTCCAGGACGCGCTGGTCGGCCATCCGGCCTACGACATGGTCTCGCTGCTGCAGGACGCCCGGCGCGATGTTTCGCCGGAGTTGGAGCGCAAGATGCTCGACCGGTATCTGGCCCAAGTGAATGCCGGGCCGGACTTTGAAGCGGACTACGCCCGGCTCGGTGCGCAGAGGAATGCCAAGATCGTAGGAATTTTCGCACGCCTGTGGCTGCGCGATGGCAAGCCGCGTTACCTGTCGATGATCCCGCGCGTGTGGGAAGCCATGGAGCGCGATCTGGCGCATCCGGCGCTTGCTCCGGTGGCAGAATGGTTCGCCGCCAATGTGCCGCAGGAACTGCGCGAAACCGGCGGTGGTGAGATCAAGTGACCGAGCTGGCTTCAGACACCGCCATGGTCCTGGCCGCTGGGCTGGGTACTCGCATGCGTCCGCTGACCAACGACCGTCCCAAACCGTTGGTCCAGGTCGCCGGCAAGGCGCTTATCGACCATGCGCTCGATCGCCTGGCCGAGGCGGGGGTGGCTCGCGCAGTGGTCAACCTTCACTACTTCCCCGAAATGATCGAGGAGCACCTCGCAGGACGCGTCGCGCCTGCGGTGACATTCTCTGACGAGCGAGCCGTCCTGCTCGAAACCGGTGGTGGAATGGTGAACGCGCAGGACCTGTTGCCCGATCCATTCTTCTGCGTGAACAGCGACAACATTTGGCTCGATGGCCCTACCAACGCCTTTGCGGAGCTTTCGCAGGTGTGGGACCCGGAGCGGATGGATGCGCTGCTGTTGCTGGTGTCGCATACCCGGGCCTCAAACTTTCGCGGGAAGGGCGATTTCCAAGTCGACGGCAAGGGCAGGCTGACTCGCCGCCTCTCCGGTCGGATCGCGCCGTTCATTTATACCGGCGTTCAAATTGTCTCCAAACGCCTGCTCCGCGATGCGCCGGAAGGGCCGTTCTCGACGCTCGCGTTGTGGGATCGGGCAATCGAGGAAGGGCGCCTTTTCGGAATAGCCTTCACCGGCGAGTGGTTCGAAGTCGGCGATCCCGAGGCGATAGCACCGACGGAGGCGGCCTTGGCCGGTGCCTGACCGTCCAGGGCCAAATGTCTATTCGATAGCCGCGCATCGCGGGTTCGCCGATGCGCTCGTGGCCGGGCTGGTGCCGCGCTACGCCGATCCTGAGGTCGGTCTCACCCGCCTGACGCTGCTCCTGCCGAGTGGCCGCGCAGTGCGGACCATGAGCGAGGCCTTCATCCGCCATTCGGGCACCGGGCTGCTGATGCCGCGCATGGTGGTGGTTGGCGACCTTGATCTCGACGAGACGCTGGGGCCACTGCTCGATCCGCTGGGGGCGGGTGACGGCATTCCCCCGGCTGCCGACCTCACGCGCCGCTGGCTGCGTCTGGCAGAAATCATTCGCGAGACGCAGGGTGACAAGGCACCCAAGGGCAGCGCGCTGCTGCGCCTGGCCTTCGAGATGGGGCGGGCGATGGATCGCCTGCTGGTCGAGGAGATCGGTCCCGAGGAGCTCTACCAAGACCGACTCATGGGCCTGCTGGGCGACATGGCCGACAACTGGAAGCGCAGCCTGGCGCTGTTCATGATCGTGCAGGACCGCTGGTACCAGGAGCTGATGGCCCGCGGGGAGGTCGATCCCGCCGATCGGCGCAACCGGCTGTTCCGCTACGCCGCCAAGCGTTGGCGGGCCGATCCGCCGCCGACTCCGATCGTCGCCGCAGGAGTGACCAGCGCGGCCAAGGGCGTCGCGGCGCTGCTGCGGACGGTGGCGCGGTTGCCGGACGGCGCGGTCGTCCTGCCTGATCTCGACCTGTCGATGAGCGCGGAGGTTTGGGACGAGCTTGGCGTCGCGGGTGCCCCGGACGCCGAACAACCGATGATGCGCGGCGATGCGGTGACGCATCCGCAATACCACCTCAAGCTGCTGCTCAACCGCATGCGCGTCGCGCGCGACGAGGTGCAGCCGTGGCATCGGGCAGGACTTGGCAAAGGGCCGCCCGAGCGCAGTCACGCCATTTCCAGCCTGTTCCTGCCGCCCGAGGCGAGCAAGGAATGGGCAGGCCTTTCACCGGAGCGGCGGCGGCTCTCGGGCGTGCGCCTGATGTTGACCGATCACCCGGAGGAGGAAGCCCAGGCCATTGCGCTGCTGGTGCGAGAGGCGCTCGAGCAACCGGAGAAGCGGGTCGCGGTGGTCACACCCGATCGCGGGCTCGCTGCCAGAGTGGTGCAGCACTTGCGGCGCTGGAACATTGAGGCCGACGATTCCGCCGGTCGTGCGCTGTCGCAAACGGCGGCGGGACGCCTGTTGTTGCTGCTGGCGGAAGTCGGGGCGGAGCAAGCGGCACCGGTGGCGCTGGTCGCCTTGCTCGAACATCCACTGGTCCGCGCCGGCGAAGGGCGTGGGGACTGGCTCGACGCCGCCCGTGCCTTGGAGCTCGCCTTGCGCGGTCCTCGCTCGGCGCCCGGCTTGGAGCCATTGCGCGAGGTCGCTCAGGAGGCCCAGGTTGCACCGTGGTGGTCTGAGGTTGAGGCGATTCTCGCACCTCTCGTCGAGCCGGGAGAGGCGCTGCTTGCCGACCAACTCGACCGCTTGATCCTCGCGGGCGAGACGCTGTGCGGAGAAGGGCTGTGGGCTCGCGAGGACGGTCGCGCTCTGTCGGCACTTGTGGAGGACTTGCGGCTGCAGGCTCGCGATGTCGGCACCCGCCTCGACACCGCCGATTTGCCGTCGGTTCTGCGCGAGGCGATGGACCGTGTCGCCGTGCGGCCGCCTTACGGTGGGCATTCGCGAGTGGCGGTCTACGGCTTGCTCGAATCGCGCATGACGCGGGCCGAGCTGGTGATCTGCGCCGGACTCAACGAGGGCGTATGGCCGGCCACTCCGGCGCCCGATCCGTTGCTTGCCCCGGCGGTTCTGCGGGCGCTGGGAGTGCCGGGTGCAGACTTCCGCATTGGCCTCGCCGCGCATGACCTCGCCGGCCTACTCGGAGCGCCCGAAGTCGTGCTCAGCCGCGCCCGGCGCGATGGCGGCGGTCCGGCGATTGCGAGCCGGTTCTGGCTGCGTGTGCAGGCCTTGCTTGGTGAGGACTTGCTCAAGAACCACCTCGAAACCGGGATCCCCGAACTCGCGCGCTCGCTCGACGACGGAAAACCGGCCGAACCGCATCCCCGCCCCGAGCCCAGTCCCTTGGCAGAGCAGCGTCAGGTGCGCATCAGCGTTACCGCGCTCGATCGCCTGCGCTCCGACCCGTTCCAGTTCTACGCCAACTCGATCCTGCGCCTGAAGGAGCTCGACGCCCTCGACGCAGAGCCTTCGCCCGCCTGGCGCGGTGAAGTCGCGCACAAGATCCTCGAGCGCTGGCACAACGGTGAAGGGACGCTGGATACCCTCGCCGCCGACGAACTGCGTCAGATGAACGCACACCCGCTGATGCGAGCGCTGTGGCGGCCCCGGCTGCTCAAGGCCCTCGAATGGGTCGAGGGGCAGATCGCCGCGGATCCCGCGCGTGTCCCGACCGTGATCGAGGACTGGGGCAAGATGGAGGTCCGCGGGGTCGAGATATTCGGCAAGGCCGACCGCATCGACCGCTTCGCCGACGGCACGCTCGCCATCGTCGACTACAAGACCGGTGCTCCGCCAAGCGGCCGCGAAGTCGAGGCGGGTTATGCGCTGCAACTCGGAACCCTGGGCTTGATGGCCGAACGGGGCGCGTTCGAGAAAGTGCAGGGCGAGCCCGTGAGGTTCGAGTACTGGTCGCTCGGCTCCAGCAAGGAGAGCGAGACCGGGTTCGGCTACGTCACCACGCCGATCCTTGAAGGCAACAAGCGCGTCGGCATCCCAGTAGAGGACTTCCTGCCCGAAGCCTCGCGCTATCTCAACGAGGCGCTCGACCGCTGGATTCTAGGCGACGAGCCTTTCACGGCCCGGCTGAACCCCGATGCGCCGGGGTACGACACTTACGACCAACTCATGCGCCTCGACGAGTGGATGGGCCGCGAATGAGCCAGGTCCACCCCCTCAAAGGCGACCAGGCCAGAGCCGTCGATCCGTCGGACAGCGTATGGCTGTCCGCCTCGGCCGGCACCGGCAAGACGCAAGTCCTCTCGGCCCGCGTGCTGCGGTTGTTGCTGACGCCCGGCGTTCGTCCGGAGAACATCCTCTGCCTGACTTTCACCAAGGCCGGCGCCGCGGAGATGGCGGAGCGCGTGAGTTCGGTGCTCGCCCGCTGGGTCCGGCTCGAACGGACCAGGCTATTCGCCGAACTCGAACACATTGGGGCCAACCCGACCGCCGAAGTGATCGAACGCGCGAGGACTTTGTTCGCCAGCGTGCTCGACTGTCCGGGTGGCGGGCTGCGGATCGATACGATCCATGCCTTTGCCCAGTGGCTGCTCGGCGCCTTTCCCGAGGAAGCAGGCCTCATTCCCGGCACTCGGGCGATGGAGGACCGAGACCGGGAATTGCTCGCGCATCAGGTCCTCGCCGATCTGCTCGTGGAGTGGGAAGAACGCGGCGATTCAGGCTCGATCGCTGCGCTTGAGGGGCTGTCGCTGAGGTTCGGCCCCGACAAGGCGCGGGGCTGGCTGATGCGCTGCGCCGAAGCGCGTGAGGCGTGGTTCGGGCCAGGTTCCTGGCAGGAGCCGCTGCGCAATCGTGTCGAGGCGCTGCTCGGCCTTGAAATCGGCGCTGGGCCCGAGAGCGTGGCCGCGCTGTGCGACGATGGGCTGTTCGATTGCGCGGCCCTCACTCGGTGCCTGGAGGTCAATCGCGCCTGGGGAACGGCAACTGGCCTCAAGAGTGCGGAGGCGATTGAAGGGTGGCTGTCCGCCGACACCATAGGCCGCGCGGAAGCGTCAGCCGAGCTTGCCGCGGCCTTGTTCACCCAGAAGGGCGAGATCCGCTCGCTCAAGTCGCTCGAGAAGCTCGACGCCAACTATGAAGGCATGGCGCATCGGGTGCGCGATGGTCTTGAAGCGGTCCGGCAGCGGCAGCAGCTCCTCGCCCTCGTGGACATGCTCACGCCCGCGCTCACCGTGGGCCGCTGTTTCGCGCTGGCCTGGGAAGAGGCCAAGCAGCGGGAAGGACTAGTCGACTTCGACGACCTGATCCGTCGCGCAGCCGGACTGCTCAAGTCGGAGAGCACCGGGCGCTGGATCGCGTACAAGCTCGACCGGCAGTTCGATCACATCCTGGTCGACGAGGCGCAGGACACCAACGAGGCACAGTGGGAGATCATCCGCGCGCTGACGGGCGAGTTTTTCACCGGGGAAGGGCAGCGCGACAACAAGCTGCGGACGATCTTTGTCGTCGGCGACTACAAGCAGGCGATCTTCGGCTTTCAGGGAACCAGCCCGGAAAACTTCGAAGCCGCCAAGACCGCTTATGCCCGCGAGATGGCCGAACTGGCGCGCAACGCCGCCGAGCTACGCCAACCGATCGAAGCGCGCGAGCTCGTCGAACTTGGTCTCGGTCGATCCTTCCGCACCTCCCAGCCGGTGCTCGATTTCGTGGATACCGCCATCGAGGCGATCGGGCCTGAGAACTTCGGTTTGAAGGATGTGCCGGGGCAGCATGTCGGCCACGAGCGGCCCGGCCTCGTCACATTGTGGAACCCGATAAACTCGCGGCCGGACGATGAAGACGACGGGGAGGGTCCGGAGACCTGGCTTTCCGCGCCTGAAAGACGGATGGCGGACAAGATCGCCGAGCAGATCAAGTCGATGATCGGCCGCTTTGCCCTGGCGAAGGAAGGCGGACGCACCGCCGCGCCGGGCGATTTCATGGTGCTGGTGAGGAAGCGCCGGGAGCTTGCGGGTCTGATCGTTGCCCGGCTTCACGCCGCGGGTGTGCCGGTGGCGGGGGTCGACCGATTGAGGCTCGGCGCGCCGCTGGCGGTGAAGGACCTGATGGCGGCGCTGCGTTTCGCAGCTCAGCCGCTCGACGATCTCAGCCTCGCTGCGCTGCTCGTGTCTCCGCTTGTCGGATGGAGCCAGGAGCAGTTGCTCGAGCACGGATACCGGCCGCCCAAGGTGCCGCTGTGGGATCACTTGCGCCGCTCGCGCCATGCCGATGTCGCGATGCTGCGCGAGTTGCTCGATCCGCTGCTGGCTCGTGCCGATTTCGAGCCGCCGCAGGCCTTGTTGCAGTGGCTGCTGGTGGGGCCATGGCAGGGGCGCAGCAAGCTGGTTGGCCGCTTGAGCCGGGAAGCCAACGATCCGATCAACGAATTGCTCAACGCCGCGTTGGCTTTCTCGGCCTCGAACACGCCGAGCATCCAGGGCTTCATCCAGTGGTTCGATGCCGGCGAAGGCGAGTTGAAGCGTGAGGCCGGAGGGTCTGAAAACCTCGTCAGGGTGATGACCGTCCACGGCTCCAAGGGGCTGCAGGCGCCGATCGTGATCCTCGCCGACGCAACGGGCGATCCCGACAAGTCGCTGCAGAGGGGCCTGTCGCTCAAGGAGCCCCTCGGTGACCGGACAATTCCCGTCCTCGACCTGAGCAAGGACCAGCGCGTCGGCCGCATCGCCGAGGCGGCGGAAGTGGCCAAGAAGGCCGAGCGGGAGGAACATTGGCGGCTGCTCTACGTCGCCATGACTCGCGCGGAGGAGGCGCTGTTCATCGGCGGCGCGCTCGGGAAGCGGGAGAAGGAACCGGCGGCGGACAGCTGGTACGCGCGGCTCAACCTGCTGGTGCAGGGCGAACCCGTGGCGGATCCGATATGGGGCGAACTCCGAGAACTCGGTGAGCGTGCCCTTGTCGTTGGTAAGCCGCTGCGGGCTAAGCTTGCCATTCCGCCAGCCCTGCCTGCGTGGGCGGTGCAACCTGTCGGACCGGAGCCGCGCCCACCTAGGCCCCTCGCGCCTTCATCGGTGGGAGAGGACCAAGGGGCCGATCCGCCGTTGCCTGGCGGGGTATTGGCCGCCGCAGCCCAGCGCGGTGTGCTGATCCACCGGCTGCTCGAACGTCTGCCCGATGTCTGGCCTGACCAGCGGGAGGCAAGGGCGCTTGCCTGGCTGGCACGCAATGCCGCCACTCTGACCGAAGATGACCGCCAGGATATCGTCTCGCGTGCGCTGGCCGTGCTGACAGAGCCGCAGTGGGCCGAGTTGTTCTCGCCGGCCGCGCTGGCCGAAGTGCCGCTTGCTGCGGTCGTAGGCGGGCAAGTCATTGCTGGGACGGCTGACCGCTTGCTGGTTGAGCCCGGCCGTGTGCTCGTCGCCGATTTCAAGACCGCGCGCCGTCCGCCGCGATCGATCGAGGAGGTTCCGCATTCGACGCTGCGCCAGATGGCGGCCTACGCCGCGGCGTTGGCGGCGATCTACCCGGGCCGCAGGATCGAGGCGGCGGTGCTCTATACCCAGACACCTCAACTGATCCCGATTCCGGCCGAACTTATCGAGGCACACCGGCCTGGCCTCAACGCCGGCTTGACCCCGGAGCAGGAAAGCTTTGTGAATTGAGCCGTTGCCACTTGGATCAGGCTGCCTAGATAATCGATCCAAGAACAGGAGCTAAGACATGGCCACCAAGAACGTTACCGATGCCAGCTTCCAGGCGGATGTCCTCGATTCCGAGACTCCGGTGCTGGTCGATTTCTGGGCGGATTGGTGTGGCCCGTGTAAAATGATCGCCCCTGCGCTCGAAGAAATCGCCGAGGAACTGGCCGGCCAGGTGACCATCGCCAAGATGGATATCATGGAGAACCCGGAAGTGCCCGGGCAGATCGGCGTGCAGTCGATCCCGCTGATGATCCTCTACAAGAACGGCCAGCCCGTCGCGCAAAAGCTCGGCGCTGCGCCGAAGAGCCAGCTCAAGGGCTGGATCGAGAGCGTTATTTAAGACTGCTTTTCCCCTCCCGCTTGCGGGAGGGGCACAGGCGCTATTCCGGCGGCAGGTTTGCCAGCCGGTTCGCCATCTCTTCCCACAGCGCCGGCGACGCCGCACCAAGCAGGCCTTTGCGGGCCCATTCGTCCACCCGGTAGGGTGAGCCATCGAGCCGCGCTGCTTTGCCGCCAGCTTCGTTGAGCCACAGTACGCCCGCGGCGTGGTCCCAGGCGAGCGTGCGTTCGAAGATCGAGACGTCGTTCACACCCAACGCCAGGCGCGGGTACTGTTCGGCGGCGCAATAGGGGACATCGACCAGGCGGTATCCGGCTGCGGCTTCCTTCACAGCTTCCCGCCGCGCGCCATCCATGAAGATCAGCGAGATCGCCGCGACCGGCGGAGTTTCGCCTGTCGGTCGGGCGGTGATCTTCTCACCGTTGACGAAGGCGCCCTTGCCGCGGTGGGAAATGCAAATCCGGTCGGTCAGGCAGTCGTAGATCCACCCGGAATGCGCCTCCCCGCCCGAGGCCATGGCGATCAGGATGCCGAACGGAGGCTGGCCCTTGGCAAAGTTGCGCGTGCCGTCGAGCGGGTCGACGATCCAGCAGTCACTCGAAAGCCGATCCTGCACCGAGGCATCGGCATGTGCTGCCTCCTCGCCAACGATGGGGAGGCCCGGGACGATCTTGGCCAGGCCCTCGGCGAGCATCTCCTCGGCAAGGTTGTCCGCCACCGTCACGACGTCGTCGACCGCCTTGGCGGTGATCTCGTCCGCGGCGAGCTTCTGGTAGTAGGGAAGGATCGCCCGTTGCGTTACGTCGCGCAGCAGGTCTTGCATCGTGCGATGAAGGACGTCCGGGGTCACGAGCGATAATCCGCGTTGATGGCGATGTAGCCGTGGGTCAGGTCGCAGGTCCACACGGTCGCGCGGCCTTCGCCGAGGCCCAGATCCACCTCGATTCCAATCTCTCGCCCCTTGAGGTGCGCGGCAACTGGTGCCTCGTCGTAATCGGCGAGCGGCAGGCCTTCCTTCGCAGCCCAGACCCCGCCGAATCCGATCGACAGCTTGTCGCGGTCGGCGGGCTCTCCAGCCTTGCCGACAGCCATGACCACGCGGCCCCAATTGGCGTCCTCGCCGGCGATAGCGGTCTTGACCAGAGGGGAGTTGGCAATCGCGAGCCCGATCCGCCGAGCGCTGTCATTGGAGACGGCTCCGGAAACCTGCACCTCGATCAACTTCTGCGCACCCTCGCCGTCGCGCACGACGAGCATGCCCAACCGCTTGCACACGTCCTGCAGGGCTGCAGCAAACGCGTCGCTCCCGGCGTCCTCGAACGAGGCAAGCGGCGTGTTTCCGGCCTTGCCAGTGGCGAAAGCCAACACAGTGTCGCTGGTCGAGGTGTCGCTATCGACCGTAATGCAGGAGAACGTGCTCTCGTTCGCCGCCGAAAGGCACTGCTGCAAGAATCCCGGCTCGACCGCGGCATCCGTGAATATATAGCCGAGCATGGTCGCCATATCGGGCGCGATCATGCCCGAACCCTTGATGATCCCGCCGATAGTGACCGTCCGGTCACCGATCACGGCTTGAGCTACGGCGCCTTTGGGAAAAGTATCGGTTGTTCCGATGGTTGCAGTAGCCTTCTCCCACGAACATGCAGGAGCCTGCAGGACTGACGCCACGCCATCACGCGCCTTGTCCTTCGGCAGCGGCACGCCGATCACGCCGGTGGACGACACAAAGACGTCGCTCGGCAGACACTCGAGGTGCGCCGCGACCTGGGCCATTATTTGCTCGACCGCCTCACGCCCGCGATAGCCGGTAAAGGCATTCGAGTTGCCGGCATTCACCACCAGCGCTCGGGCCCGTCCCAGACGCGCCTGCTCGCGTCCGAGCTCGACCTCGCTCGAGCAGCAGACGTTCTTGGTGAAAACGCCCGCTACTGTGGTGCCTTCGGCGAGCTCGACATAAGTGAGATCGCAGCGGTCCCATGACTTGTAGTGGGCTCGCGCAACGCGAAGCGTCACGCCGTCGATCGACGGGATCTCGGGAAAGGGCAGGGCGAGCGGAGAGCGTTCGAGGTCCATGGGCAAGCGCCTGTAATACCCAGCCGTGCCCGCGTAAACGCGCATTCCGGCTGGACCTTTGCCAGAGCACGAACTATCTTTCACCGCGATGCTTCGGAAGCTAGCCGCTCTTCTGTTCCTCCTCACGGGTCTCGCCGTGCTCGCGCAGCCTGCGCAAGCGCGGCTTTTCGACGTGGAGAGCGTGCGGACGGTTGATGTCGGCTACACCTGCACCGCGCAAGCGGGCGCTTCGACGGCGCGTCTCGCGGTCCGGCAGGACAGGGACGCCTCGCAGTCGAAGATGTGCCCCAGGCCACCGAAGATCGTGCTCATCGTTCCGACGGTGATGCTACAGGCTGACCGCGCGCGCGAATAGCGCGGCGACATCCCACTTCCGCTCGGTAACTCCGGCCACGCCTTGGCGCGCGGCCGCCATCGCTTCTTACAGACAGGATTCGCCCATGCTCGGCGTGCTCGCCAAGGCCGTTTTCGGCTCCGCTAATGACCGTTACGTCAAATCGCTCGACAAAATTGTCGCCACTATCAATGCGCTCGAGCCGCAGCTCGAAGATTTCTCCGACGCCGAACTGTCGGCACAGACCGCCAAGTTCCGCCAACAGCTCGAGGGCGGCAAGACGCTCGACCAGATCCTGCCCGAAGCCTTCGCAACCGTTCGCGAAGCCTCCAAGCGCGTCCTCGGCATGCGTCACTTTGACGTGCAGCTGATCGGGGGCATCGTGCTCCACCGCGGCGAGATCGCCGAAATGCGCACCGGCGAAGGCAAGACCCTGGTAGCGACGCTCGCCACCTACCTCAACGCGATCGAGGGCAAGGGCGTCCACGTCGTTACCGTCAACGACTACCTCGCTCGTCGCGACGCCGAATGGATGGGCCGCATTCACCAGTTCCTCGGCCTGACCGTCGGCGTGATCGTGCCCAACCTGCCCGAGCATGCCCGCCGCGAGGCCTACGCTGCCGACATCACCTACGGCACCAACAACGAATTTGGCTTCGACTACCTGCGCGACAACATGAAGCAGGAGCGGACCCAGCAGGTCCACCGTCCGTTCAACTACGCGATCGTCGACGAGGTCGACTCGATCCTGATCGACGAAGCCCGCACCCCGCTGATCATCTCGGGTCCCACCGAGGATAAGTCGGACCTCTACATCGCGCTCGATCAACTGGTGAAGACCCTGCCGCCGGAGCTCTACGAGGCCGACGAGAAGACCAAGAACATCTCGCTGACCGAGGAAGGCGTCGAGCATGTCGAGCAGCTGTTGATCGCCAACGGGGTGATCGAGACCGACAATCTCTACGACGTTGAGAATACCTTGGTCGTGCACCACCTCGACCAGGCGCTGCGCGGCAACGTGATGTTCAAGCGCGACATCGACTACATCGTGAAGGACGAGAAGATCGTCATCATCGACGAATTCACCGGCCGCATGATGGACGGACGCCGCTGGTCGAACGGCCTGCACCAGGCCGTGGAGGCCAAGGAGGGGGTGAAGATCGAGCCCGAGAACCAGACGATGGCCTCGATCACCTTCCAGAACTACTTCCGCATGTATCCCAAGCTGTCCGGCATGACCGGCACCGCCGCGACCGAAGCGGCCGAGTTCTGGGACATCTACAAGCTCAACGTCGTCGAAATCCCGACCAACCTGCCGGTGCAGCGCGTCGATGAGGAGGACGAGTTCTACAAGAACACTGCCGACAAGTTCCAGGCGATCGCCAAGTCGATCCGCGAGAAGCAGGACCTGGGCCAGCCAGTTCTGGTCGGCACCGTGTCGATTGAGAAGTCGGAACTGCTGTCGGGCTATCTCAAGAAGGAAGGTGTGGAGCACGCCGTCCTGAACGCCCGCTTCCACGAACAGGAAGCCCACATCGTCGCGCAGGCCGGTCGCCTTCGCGCGGTCACCATCGCCACCAACATGGCGGGCCGCGGCACCGACATTCAGCTTGGCGGCAACGTCGAGTTCCGTACCGAAGACGAGCTGAAGGACCTCGAGGAAGGCCCCAAGCGCGACCTGGAGATCAACCGGATTAAGGCTGAAGTCGCGGCGGAGCGCCAGAAGGTGCTTGAAGCCGGCGGACTGTTCGTGCTCGGCACCGAGCGCCACGAAAGCCGCCGCATCGATAACCAGCTGCGTGGCCGTGCGGGCCGCCAGGGGGACCCCGGCCTGAGCCGGTTCTATCTCTGCCTCGAAGACGACCTCCTGCGCATTTTCGGGCCGGACACGCTGTTCTCCAAGATGATGAACTCGAACCTCGCCGACGGCGAGGCGATCGGCTCCAAGTGGCTCTCGAAAGCCATCGAGACTGCGCAGAAGAAGGTCGAGGCGCGCAACTACGAAGTCCGCAAGCAGGTCGTCGAATACGACAACGTGATGAACGACCAGCGCAAGGTGATCTACGAGCAGCGCTCGGAAGTCATGGACGCCGATGCGGTCGACGATGTCGTCACCGATATGCGCGTGGATGCGATCAACACCATGGTTGGCACCGCCTGCCCACCGGAATCCTATCCGGAGCAGTGGGACATCAAGACCCTCAGGGAGAAAGTCGCCGACGTCCTTGGCATGGAGCCGCCGATCGACGCCTGGATGGAAGAAGAGGCGGTCGAACCCGACATCATCGAAGAGCGCCTGGTTGCGCTCGCCGAGGAAAAGATGGCGGCGAAGATCGGTGAAACCGATCCGAGCATCTGGCGCCAGGTCGAAAAGAGCATCCTGCTCGATCGACTCGATCACCACTGGAAAGAACACCTCGCCACGCTCGATGCCTTGCGCCAGGTCGTGTTCCTGCGCGCTTATGCGCAGAAGCAGCCGATCAACGAATACAAGCAGGAAGCCTTCGGCCTGTTCGAGAACATGCTCGAAGCGATCCGTGAGGACGTGACGCGCGTGTTGATGACCGCGCAGCTGCGCATGGCCGAACCGCCGCCGCCGCTGCCTGAGCTGCCCGAATTCCTGACCGGCCACATCGATCCGTTCTTCGGTACCGACGATGCCGCAGGCCTCGGCCGGATTGCCGGTGCCGAAGCGATCCTTGGCTCGCTCGCGGGCGCTCCGCATCCGACCGTCGGACCGGGCGGCGCCGAGGGCGACAGCAATCCTTACGCAGGCCTCGACATCAGCCGTAACGCGCCGTGCCCGTGCGGCTCGGGGCAGAAGTACAAGCACTGCCACGGAGCGGCTTGAGCCGTCAGATCCTCCCCGAGCTTGTCTCGGGGAGGGGGACCATTCGCGCAGCGAATGGTGGAGGGGCGTCGTGTTATTCCGCCTACCCCTCCGTCACACGCTTACAGCGTGCGCCACCTCCCCGAGCAAGCTCGGGGAGGATTGATGGTTTGAACGCGGCTCAGCCTTGCTCCCATTGTAACACCTGTTAGTAATGTCGCCGGGAAAGGGAGCCGGCGATGAAAATCACGCGCTTGCCGCTTCCTCGCTGTTCGGTGGGCGAGGGGCCGGTTTGGGATAAAGGCGAACAAGCGCTCTACTATATCGACATCCTCGAAAAGCGGGTGTTCCGTTGGGACCCCGCGTCTGGCGATCACCAGGGCTGGAGCGTGCCTGCGATGATCGGTTCGATGGCCTTGCGCGAGCAGGGCGGCGCAATCGTGTCGCTCCCTGACGGGATTCACACTCTCGACCTGACAAGCGGCGAGGTCACGCCCTTTGCACTCTTCAGTCCGCCCGATCCCGCGACGCAACTAGCGGACGGCAAGGTCGACCGCGCGGGGCGTTTCCTGTTCGGGACCAGCCATCGCCAAGCCAAGGAGCCCATCGGTGGGCTCTACTCGCTCGGGATCGAAGGCCGCATCGCTCAACTCGACGACGGCGTGATCCTTGGCAACGGGCCATGCTTTTCGCCCGACAATCGTACCCTCTATCACGCCGATTCCATGCGCCAGGCGATTTACGCTTACGACTACGACCTTGCGACCGGCGCCGCCTCGAACCGGCGCGTGTTCTTCGACACGACCGATTATGGCCCGATTCCCGATGGCGCGACGATTGATGCCGATGGCGACATGTGGGTGGCGATCTGTGAAGGCGGGGTGGTTCTGCGCCTCTCGCCGGAAGGCGAGGTCAAGCAGGTGATTGAGATGCCGACGAAGCTGCCGGCGAGTTGCATGTTCTTCGGCCCCGATCTCGACCGCCTCTTCGTTCCCAGCATCGACCCATCGTTTCTCGGGCGCGATCCCGCCGAAGGAGATGGCTGGTGTTACGTAATCGACGGCCTCGGCGTGCGCGGCCTGCCGGAGCCAAGATACCGTGGATAAACGCCTTCCTCCGCTGCTCGTTGCGGTGTTCATCAATATCGCCGGCTTCAGCCTGATCCTCCCGCTGCTGCCGTTCTACGGGCAGGTGTTCGACGCCCAGCCTTACGAAATCGCGCTGCTGTTCGCGGCCTATAGCTTTGGCAACGTGTTCGGGGAGATCCACTGGGGCCGGCAGTCGGACGTATGGGGCCGCCGCAAGGTGCTGGCTTTGACGACGTTCATTGCCGGGCTGACCTATTTCGCTTTCGCTTATGCGCCAACGCTTTGGGCTGCGGTCCTCATCCGGATTGTCAGCGGGTTTTTCTCCGGCACGCTGAGCGTCGCGCAAGGTTTTATCGCGGACGTCTCCACACCAGAACGGCGTGCCAAGACAATGGGCTTGTTCGGCGCCGCGTTCAGCCTCGGCTTTGCCTTTGGACCGGTGATCGGTGGGTTGTTCGCGGGCGAAGAGGTCGTGGCCGCGAGTTTCCGCTTGCCGATCTTCATCGCTGGCGGGCTCTCGATCATCGCATCGCTGTGGTGCCTTGCCGTCCTGCGCGACGCCGTACCGCCCAAGGGCAAGGGGGCGCCGCTGCCCAAGTACAGCGAGGCTTTCAATTTCGTCGGCGGGCAACCGCTACTGCTGCGCCTGTTCGTGATCTCGTTCTTCGGCATCGCACTGTTCGCCTCGATGGAGGCAATCTACGGCCTGTGGAGCGAAGAGAACTTTGGCTGGAACGCCAAGGACCTTGGCTTCGCGTTCCTGGCTATCGGCGGGGGCGGGCTGCTCAGTCAGTTGTTCCTGATCGGTCCGCTCGCGGCCCGCTATGGCGAGGCGAGGGTGATCGTGATCGGCCTATCGCTGCTTGCCCTGTCGATGGTTCTGCAGCCGATCATTCGCTTGCCGATTTCTGGTGTGCTGCTGATGGGCCTGCTGATGACGGGGCATAGCCTGGCGTTCCCCTCGGCCGGCGCACTGTTGTCGCGCAATACGCCGCCTGAGCGGCAGGGAAGTACGATGGGGCTGATGATGGCTTCGAACGCGGTCGGTCGCATCGTCATGCCGCCGGTGTTCGGGTTGATCTACGGTCAGATCGGGCACGACGCACCGTGGTACGTCGGCGCGGTGATGATTGGCCTGGTGGCGTTGGTGGCGCTTCAGGCGGTGAGGATCACCGATAAGGCGAAGCTAGCGGCGGCTTAGGCGGGCTTCTTCTTCGGCAGGACATGGAGCACGGCGACGATCGCGCCGCCAACGACAAGACCTACCACCGACGCTCCAAGCGCCTGAACCACCCATTCGACCACGGCGGGTGCGAATGACACAGCTTCGCTCACGGCAACGGCCAGGTCATGGATCGTGTGCGGGATGACGCCGAGGCCGAATTCTTCGAGACCATGTACGAAGATCCCGCCGCCGACCCACAGCATCGCCGCGGTCCCGATGATCGACAGGGCGCGCAGGAGGACGGGCATCAGGCTTACAAGGCCATGCCCGATCTTGCGCAGGTAGGCTTGTGGCCTCGTTGACAGGTGCAGCCCGAGGTCATCCATCTTCACGATCAGCGCCACGGCGCCGTAGACGCCGAGCGTAATCACGATGGCCACAGCGGCCAGTACCGCGGTCTGCATGGGCAGCGACATGGGTGGCAACCCATTCAGGGCAATGGCCATGATCTCGGCCGAAAGGATGAAGTCCGTGCGGATAGCGCCGCCAACCTGGCGGTCCTCGAGTTCCTTCGGATCAGTGATCTCGATCACTTCCTCTGCGTGACTGGTGTGCGAGAGGACTTCCCAGATCTTCTCCGTCGCTTCGAACGCGAGATACGCGCCGCCGATCATCAACAGCGGGGTGATCGCCCACGGCGCAAAAGCGCTGAGGAGCAACGCCGCGGGCAAGAGGAACAGCAGCTTGTTTCGCAGCGACCCGAGTGTGATCTTGGCGATGATCGGCAGTTCACGGTCCGGCGAGAGACCCACGACGTATTTCGGCGTCACCGCGGTGTCGTCGATGACGACGCCGGCCGCTTTCGAGCCAGCCTTGCCTGCCGCGCCGGCCACGTCATCTATCGATGTCGCCGCAAGCTTCGCCAAAGTGGCGATATCATCCAGCAGCGCGACCAATCCCCCGGGCATGCAAACTCCTGATCCCTACGCACTGGCGCAATATGCTGGCAGTCCACGACTTGCGATGGCATTGCAAGCCAAACAGCAGCGCGTGGGAGAAAGTCGATGAAGCGAGTGACATTGGCTTTGGCCGTATCGGGCCTGGCTCTGGCAGGCACAGCAGTGGCGCAAGGATCCAATCCGGTTGCCGCGATAACTGCGGCCGTCTCCGATGCCCAGCGTCCCGCAGCCGACACTGCCCGTGACGCCGCACGCAAGCCAGCGGAGATCGTCGCCTTTTCCGGTGTGAAGCCGGGTTCGATCGTCGCTGAGATGGCCCCGGGCGGCGGCTACTACACCCGCATCCTGGCCAAGGCCGTCGGTCCTGAGGGCAAAGTCTATGCGATGGTGCCCGCAGCCGTCGCCAGCCGTCCGGGCGCGCTCGACGCGATCAACGCCCTGGCGGCGCAATATCCCAATGTGAAGGTGGTTACGGTCGACTACACCGACCTCAAGCTGCCCGAACCGGTCGACCTCATGTGGACCACTGAGAATTATCACGACTTCCACAACGGCCCGACCGCCAATGTCGCGGCGATCAACCGCTCGGTCTTCTCAGCCCTTAAGCCGGGAGGAATCTACTTTGTGGAGGATCACGCAGCGGCAACCGGTGCCGGAACGACCGTTACATCGACCTTGCATCGCATCGAACCTGCCGCGGTAGTGCAGGAAATGACCGCCGCGGGCTTCGTGCTCGATGCGCAGTCGGACCTGCTCAAGAATCCCGCCGATCCGAAGACCGCCGGCGTGCGCGATCCTTCAGTGCAAGGCGAAACCGAGAAGTTCGCGATGCGTTTCCGCAAGCCTGCCTGAGCGCGAAGAATCGCGCTGCTGCGGCTCTTTAGTGTTGAAGAGTGGCTCCCCGAGTTGGATTCGAACCAACGACCAAGTGATTAACAGTCACCTACTCTACCGCTGAGCTATCGGGGAGCAGCCGCGTCGGCAGGGGTGCGCCTATATGGGCGGCCTGCAGCTTTGACAAGCCCGAGTTGTGGGAAATTCTTCAGTAGGCGAACTGCTCGGCGACAATGCGGTCGTCGAGCGCGTGGCCGGGGTCAAACAGCAGGGTCATTTCGCGCGAATTGTCGATTTCCAGGCGAACTTCCGCCACGTCGCGCAGCTCTTTCTGGTCGGCCACCACGGAAACCGGGCGCTTCTTCGGATCGAGCACGCGAAAGGTCACCCGGCTGCGATCAGGCAGTACAGCACCTCTCCAGCGCCGCGGCCTGAACGGGCTGATCGGAGTTAGTGCCAGCATCCGCGAATCGAGCGGGAGAATCGGGCCATTCGCCGAATAGTTGTAAGCCGTGGAGCCGACCGGCGTCGCCAGGAGCACACCGTCTCCGGCCAGCTCTGCGATTCTCACGCGTTCGTTGACGCTGATCTCGATCTTTGCCGTCTGGCGGGTTTCGCGCAGCAACGACACTTCGTTGATGGCGTAAAGGCTCTCGGTCTCGCCCGATTGGGTGACCGCTTCCATCCGCAAAGGCGAAACCGCGATCGGCCGGGCCTTCGCCATCCGGTCGAGCAGGCGGCAGCCCTTGGTGTAGCGATTCATCAGGAAGCCGACGGTGCCAAGGTTGAGCCCGTAGACCGGGCGCAGGGTGCCATCCTCGATCATGCGGTGCATGGTTTCGAGCATGAAGCCGTCGCCGCCTAGCACAACCGCAGCATCGGCCTCTTCAAGCGGGACCCAGTCGGTGCAGCCGACCAGATCCGCGGCCGCTTCCTGGGCACGGTCCGTCGGTGAGGCAAGCAGCGCGAGTTTCTCGTAAGTAATGGCAGCATCCCCCTTGCTCGGCTTCCACAGCCTATGGGCGGCCGTCCCGATTTGCAACGCGCGCTGCAAGGCAGGAGACGGACGATCACGGATCGGTCACACGGCCCGCCATGGAAAACTTGGTCTTGGGTCAGGATCGTCGAAAGAAGCCGGACCGGCGCGAGGACGCGGCGGAGCAATCCAGCGCCACGATCGAAGCGGCGATGGAGCGCGGCGAGATCGAGGTCCTGTTTCAGCCTCTGTTCGACGCTGCGAGTGGCGGCTTGATTGGCGCCGAGGCGCTGGCGCGTTGGCAGCACCCCGAACAAGTCCTTATCGGAGGCGCCCAGCTTTTCGACATGGCCGAACGGGCTGGAGTAGTAGATCCGCTTTCGCGCCATGTGGCAAAGATGGCGCTCGCAGCCGCTGCCCGCTGGGAGCGTGACGTGCGAATGTCGCTCAACGTGACTGCCGCCGACCTCGCCAACCCGAGCTTTGCCAAAACTCTGGCGGAAACGATCGCCGAAACGGGCTTCGCGCCCGAACGGCTGACGATTGAAATCACCGAGCAGGTGCTCGTGGCCAATCTTGAGCTGTCATCGCTGCAATTGCAGCAACTGGCCGAGCGCGGCATCCGGATCGCACTCGACGATTTCGGCGCTGGCTTCTGCAACTTTCGCTACCTGCAGCGCCTGCCGCTGCATGCTCTCAAGCTCGATGCCAGCCTGATCGAGGCCATCGAGACGAGCGAGCGCGACTTGGCCGTGCTGCGTGGAATCCTGGCGATGGCAAAGGCCTTGGACCTCGAGGTCATCGCCGAAGGCGTCGAGCGGCAGGCGCAGCTTGACGCCATCGTCAGCGAAGGCTGCGTGGCGTGGCAGGGTTTCCTCGGCGCCAAGCCGCTGGCCGAGGCCGAATTCGCTGAATTCGCTAAGCGGCCGCCTTTTCCCGCTTCGCCGCTTTCCTGACAATCGCGCTCAACCCCTTGGTCAGCTGCACCAGGCCGTTCAGACGGCTTTGCGGGTCGCCCCAGGCGCGGTTGATGACGAGCTTCATGTCCGGACGTAGCCGCGCGGTATCCTTCAAGCGCTCGACATAGGCGATCAGGCCAACGGGATCGGGGAACTGGTCGTTGTGGAAGCTCACCAACGTGCCGCGCGCTCCAACCTCGATCTTGGCGATGCAGGCCTCGATCGCCTGGTGCTTAATCTCGATCAGCTTGATCAGATTAGCGGTGGCATCGGGCAGTGGGCCGAAGCGATCGATCATCTCTGCCGCCATGGCTTCGATTTCCGCCTTGTCCTTGGCATCGTTGAGGCGGCGATAGAGCGCCATGCGGACGGCAAGGTCGGGCACGTAATCGTCCGGGATCATGATCGGCGCGTCGACCGTGATCTGCGGGCTCAGGCCCTCGCGTTCGCGCTCGATCCCCATGTCGCCGGCCTTTGCGGCGAGGATCGCATCCTCCAGCATCGACTGGTAGAGTTCGAAGCCGACCTCGCGGATATGCCCTGACTGTTCGTCGCCGAGCAGGTTACCGGCGCCTCGAATGTCGAGATCGTGGCTGGCCAGCTGGAAACCCGCGCCCAGGCTATCGAGATCGCCCAGGACCTTGAGCCGCTTCTCGGCCACTTCCGACATCTGCCGATCTTTCGGCGTGGTCAGGTAAGCGTAAGCGCGCAGCTTCGAGCGGCCCACACGCCCACGCAGCTGGTAGAGCTGGGCAAGGCCGAAGCGGTCAGCGCGATGGATGATGATCGTATTGGCGCTCGGGATATCGAGGCCGCTTTCGACGATCGTGGTCGAGAGCAGCACTTCGTAGCGCTTCTCGTAGAAGGCGCTCATCCGCTCTTCGACTTCGCTGGGCGCCATCTGGCCGTGCGCCGTGACCACCTTGATCTCGGGAACGTACTTGTGGAGCCATTCGGCGACCTGTTCCATGTCGGCGATCCGCGGGACGACGATGAAGCTCTGCCCGCCGCGATGATGCTCGCGCAGCAGGGCCTCGCGCATCACCATGTCGTCCCATTCCATCACGTACGTCCGCACCGCGAGACGGTCGACCGGCGGGGTCTGGATGGTGGAAAGCTCGCGCAAGCCGCTCATCGCCATCTGCAGCGTGCGCGGAATCGGGGTTGCGGTGAGCGTGAGCACGTGGACGTCAGCACGAAGCTGTTTGAGCGCCTCCTTGTGCGCGACACCAAAGCGCTGCTCCTCGTCGACGATGACCAGGCCGAGCCGCTTGAACTTGGTGGTCTTGGAGAGGATCGCGTGGGTGCCGACGACCACGTCCATCGTACCATCGGTCAAGCCATCGCGAGTAGCCTTCATCTCATTGGCCGGAACCAGTCGAGAAAGGCGGCCGATCCGCAAGGGAAAGCCGTTGAAGCGCTCGGCAAAGCCCTGGAAGTGCTGTCGCGCTAGCAGAGTGGTTGGCGCAACCACGGCCACTTGCTGACCATTCATGGCCGCGACGAACGCGGCACGTAGGGCCACCTCGGTCTTGCCGAAGCCGACATCGCCGCAGACCAAACGATCCATCGGCTTGCCTTCTGACAAGTCGCGCAACACATCGTCGATGGCCTGTTCCTGGTCTTCCGTTTCCTGCCAGGGGAATCGTTCGACGAACTGGTTGAAGGCGTTCTCCTCCGGCTCAAGCACCGGAGCTCGACGCAAGGCGCGGGCGGCGGCAGTGCGCAGGAGCTCGTTGGCGATCTCGCGAATGCGTTCCTTGAGGCGGGCCTTGCGCTTCTGCCAGCCTTCGCCGCCGAGGCGATCGAGCACCGCGCCGTCCTCGCCGCTGCCATAACGGCTGAGAACGTCGATGTTCTCGACCGGGATGTAGAGCTTGTCGCCCCCGGCGTACTCCAGCATCACGCAATCGTGCTGGCTCTTGCCGACCGTGATCGGCTCCAGCCCGAGGTATTTGCCGATCCCATGGTCGAGGTGGACCACGAGGTCACCGCGATTGAGCGCCGAGAGCTCGGCCAGGAAGGCGTCGGAATCTTTCTTGCGCTTGCGTCGGCGGACCAGGCGGTCGCCGAGAAGGTCCTGCTCGGTGACGAGCTCTAGCTCGTCGTTGGAAAAGCCGGTGTCGAGCGGCAGGACCATCGCCACAGGGGCGCCCTTGGCGGAAAGCCCGAGCGCTTCCTGCCAACTCCCGGCGAGCTTCATCTCGGTGCCGCTTTCGCCGAGGATCGAGGTAATGCGGCTGCGCGAGCCTTCGGAATAGGCCGCCAGCAGCGGTCGCTTGCCGGACTTGCCGAGCGCCTTGAAGTGCGCCGCCGCTGCCTCGTAGACGTTCGCGCCTTGCGAGCGTTCGGGGGTGAAGTCGCGCGCTGAACGGAAGCCGAAGTCGATTACCTTGTCGCTCTCGGGTTCGGCAAAGATCACCGCACGGTGGACTGGGTGCGCTTCGAGCGCGTTGGTGAACTCCGAGCGGGTCAGATAGAGCGCATCGGCCGGTAACGGGCGATAGCTTCCGGCGGCCTGTCCAGCGGTTTCCATGCGTTGGCGGTGGTAGTCCTCGACGTCGGTCAGCCGCTCTTCCCCGGCCGCGACGGCCGATGAATCGATAACGATCAGGTCGTCGGCCGAGAGGTGATCGAACAGCGTCGCCAGCCGGTCTTCGAACATCGGCAACCAGTGCTCCATCCCGGCGAGACGCCGTCCGTCGCTCACGGCCTGGTAAAGCGGATCCTGGGTGGCATTGGCGCCGAAGCGCTCGCGGTAATTGCTGCGGAAACGCTTGATCGAGTCATCGTCGATCAGGGCCTCGCTCGCGGGCAGGAGCAGGTGACCGTCGACCGTGCTGGTGGTGCGCTGGGTGGTCGGATCGAACAGGCGCAGCGATTCCAGCTCGTCGCCGAAAAAGTCGAGCCGCAAGCCTTGCTCGAGTCCTGCGGGGAACACGTCGAAGATCGACCCGCGCACAGCGAACTCGCCGGTGTCGATCACGGTATCGGTGCGGCTGTAGCCCTGGCGTTGGAGCAACGCCGTAAGGCTTTCGTAGCCGATCTGGATGCCAGGCTTTAGTTCGCGAACCGCCTCGCGGATGCGGAAGGGGGTCAGTACGCGCTGGAGTACGGCGTTGACCGTGGTGACGAGCAACTGGCTGGTGGTCTTGCCCGCCTGGAGCTGGTGCAAGGCCGCGAGGCGCCGAGAGCTGACCGAGAGGGCGGGGCTGGCGCGGTCGTACGGCAAGCAATCCCACGCTGGGAACTCGATCACCTGCAGTTCGGGTGCGAACCAACGGGCCGCGTCGGTGACGGCGCGCATCGCCTGTTCATCGGGCGCGACGAACACCGCACGTCCCTTGGCCGCGCGGGCCAGGTCGGCGAGGACCAGCGGCTGCGAGCCTCGTGCAACGGATGTCAGCGACAGCGGGTGCCTGGCGGAAATAATGCGGGAGAAATCGGCCATTGTGATGTCCAAGCTTTTGGCGGGCCGTCTGTTCCGGGCACGCAGCAAACCCGGCCCCGCGTTCCGAAAGGTCGCGTTGCCGGGGTCGTTTTCGTCGCCGCTGCCCTATGCGATGGGCAGCAGAGCGCAAGTCATATGGTTACGTAGTCGAGCTTTTGCAGAGCCTGCATCTGCGCACCGGCGAAGCGCTCGGGCGCGGGCTGCGCTTGCAGGGCCCAGGCCATGATGTCCACGTCGTCCTCGTCCAGCAAGGCCTCGAACCAGGCCAATTCCGTTTCGTCCCACGACAGGTGATGCCGGTCGAAGAAGCCGCCAATCATGTAGTCGGCCTCTCGTGTGCCGCGGTGCCAGGCACGGAACTTGGCTCGGGCGAGGCGAGGTGAGAGGTCCGTCATGGTGGGCGGCGGTAACGTGGTGACCGGCTGACCTCAAGCGCGTCGCGCGAAAAGAAGCGAAGCAACCCAGGACGGCAGTGTGCCCTGGATCGCTTCGCCGCTCTCCTCCACGAAGTGCCGCCGGCAGTCAGGCCTAAGCGGCGCGCGGGTTGACCACGGCCGGTTCTGCAGGGGGAAGGCCGCGGCTTTCGGCTTGCTGCTTCAACTCCTCCTTGCGCGTTATCATCTGGTCACGCATAGCCACGAGGTCCACATCCGCCTTGCGGGCTTGTGAGAACATGCCCTCGCTCGGCGCTTCCTCTTCCTTGACGTGGTGTTCGATCTCTTCGCTCAACACGGTGACCTTGGCGTCATAAAAGGCATCACCTGCGCCACCGGCCATGATGTCATTGATCAGAACTTTGGCGCCATCGTGCTCGACATAGGCTTCGTCGAGCAAGTCATCCTCGATCTTTCCGCGCAGGGCCGGGTAGAAGATCTCTTCCTCGAGCAGAGTGTGGATCTTCAACTCGTCGCAGATCTGTTCGGCGATCTGCTGCTTCTTTCCGTCGCCGCTGGCGTTTTCGAATTTCGAGAACAGCCCTTCGACAACGCGGTGATCGGCCTTGAGCAGGGCGATCGCGTCGGAAAACTCTTGTTGCGCCATGATAAACTCCTCTGCTTCGGACCTCGAAGCCCTCCACAGCCCAATCCACCGTCTCCGTCGTCGTTCCCCTTTAAACCGAAGTTAAGCGGTGGCCTTTCGAGTGGCGCAGAATGCGAATAGAGAAGGCGGACTATGCGCCCCGAAATGCTCAACCCGCTGTTTGCCGAGACCGAGAGTCTCGAAGGCGTTGGGCCCAAGCTCAAGAAACCGCTCGAGAAGCTCGGACTGACGCGTGTGAGGGACCTCGCCTACCACCTGCCCGATCGGTTCGTGCAACGCCGCTCGGTGCCCGATCTCGACGACGCGCAAGTGGGGGAGCAAGTCGTCGTGGCGCTGACCGTGACGGAGCATCGCGCCAGTTCCAACAGCCGCGCCCCGCACCGCGTTCTGGCCCGCGACGCCAAGGGCAACGTCTGCGCACTCGTCTATTTCGGCAAGGCTTCCTACACCGCCAAGAAGCTGTTTCCGCCGGGCGAGAAACGCTGGGTCGCCGGCAAGCTAGAGCAGTACGACCAGTGGCTGCAGATCGTGCATCCCGATCACGTTGCAGAGGACAGCGCGGAACTCGTCGGACACCTGGTCGAGCCGGTCTATCCGCTCGCGGAGGGATTGACCCAGCCCAAGGTTGCCAATCTCGCTCATCAAGCGCTCCAGCGCGCTCCTGAACTGCCCGAATGGATCGAACCCGGAGTGCTGGATCGCCAGAAGTGGCCAGCCTGGCGCGACGCCTTGGTCCTCGCCCATCGCGGTGAGAATCCTGCGGCACGCGACCGGCTCGCCTATGACGAGCTCCTCGCCAATAGCCTCGCGCTGATGTTGGTCCGCGCCGATAACCGCAAGCGCCGAGGACAGCCGCTTACCGGTGACGGGCGGTTGCGCGACAAGCTGTCGCTGCCGTTCCCGCTGACCGGCGCCCAACGGCGTTCGATCGGTGAGATCGAGGGCGATCTGGCGCAGACATCCCCGATGCTGCGCCTGCTGCAGGGTGATGTCGGTGCGGGCAAGACCGTCGTTGCTCTCGAAGCCATGCTGATCGCGGTCGAGGGCGGAGCGCAGGCAGCCATGCTGGCGCCGACCGAGATCCTGGCGCGGCAGCATTTCGACACGCTCAGGAAGATGGCGGGACCGACCGGCGTGAACATCGCGTTGTTGACTGGGCGAGACAAAGGCCGGGCACGGGAATCCATCCTCATGGGACTGGTCGATGGGAGCATCGACATCGTCGTCGGCACCCACGCGATCTTCCAGGAGGCCGTTTCCTACAAGAACTTGGCGCTGGTCGTGATCGATGAGCAACATCGTTTCGGCGTCGGCCAGCGGCTGATGCTGACCCAAAAGGGGCGCGTCACCCCGCACTGCCTGGCCATGACGGCAACGCCGATCCCGCGCACGCTGACTCTGGCGCAATATGGCGAGATGGACGTCAGCCGCCTCGACGAAATGCCTCCGGGACGGCAGCCTATCGATACCCGGGTGATTGCGCTCGACCGCTTGTCCGATGTGGCGGACGGCTTGGCGCGCCACCTTGAGACTGGGCAACAGGCCTACTGGGTGTGCCCGATGGTGCGAGGAAGTGAGCACGAAACCGAAGATCTCGCCGCGGCGGAAGCCCGCTTCACAACTTTGAAGGCGCGCTTCGGTGATGCCGTGGTGCTCGTGCACGGACAATTGAAGCCCGAGCTCAAGGACGCCGCGATGGAGCGGTTCGTGCGAGGGGAGGCGCGATTGCTCGTCGCCACCACGGTGATCGAAGTCGGGGTGGACGTTCCCAACGCGACGCTGATGGTGATCGAGCAGGCCGAACGCTTCGGTCTCGCCCAGCTTCATCAGTTGCGCGGCCGGGTCGGCAGGGGAAGCGCCAAGTCTGTCTGCCTCCTCCTCCGCAGCGAGCAGTTGAGCGAAGTCGGCCGCGAACGCCTGGCCTTGATGCGCGAAACACAGGACGGTTTCCGGCTCGCGGAGGAAGACTTGCGCCTGCGTGGTGGTGGCGAGCTGCTGGGGACGCGCCAATCGGGCGACACGCCCTTCCGCATCGCCGATCTTGAACAGATCGAACGTCTACTGCCGATGGCGAGCGACGATGCCCGTTTGCTCGTCGAGCGCGACGGCGGCCTCGCCTCAGTGCGAGGGGAGGCCGCGCGCGTTCTGCTTTACCTGTTCGAGCGTGACTGGGGTGTCCAGCTGCTCAGAGGAGGTTGAACAGAATTCAAGGGCTGGTGGGGGTGTCGTTGTCGCCGCCGATGAGCAGCAAGCCAGCGAGCAGGCCGACAATCACGACAACGACGACGAGCATGCTGCCGCCGGCGAACTCGTCGCTATTGGTCACTTCCGTGCCGGTGCGAGCGGTCGCGCTCGAAGAGGCGGTGGCTGCCTGTGCGAGGACAGGCGTGCTGGTCATCGTGATCGCGAGAAGCGACGTGAGAATGGTTTTACCAAGTTTCACGGGCAGGTCCTCTTCAGGGTGGTAATAGAAATGACACTATAATGCGAAAGACTTGTTCACCAGATCGCATATACTTCTTAACAGTTGGTAATTCCGGCTTGCCACTCGCCAGGATGACCCCTTGAAGGATTGCGGACGGCGTTAGATCGTCGCGTGCATCCCCGATGGATCTCGTGAGACGGTCAGGGGCGATTTATCGCGGAATGCGATTGTCCTGAGAGCGTCCGCGCTTCGTCGACCAAACCCCTCAAGAGGTCCCGATCGGACTGGCGAAACCGGTTTGAGCACCCATATCGGGCCCGACGATTTTCCCGAATTGAGAGGGTTCACCATGCACGAATATCTCAAGCACTATATCGGCGGCGAATGGGTCGCGAGCACCGGCTCCGACACCAAGGTCGTGGTGAATCCTGCGACCGAGGAACCGGTCAGCAAGGTCGTCCTCGGCACGGCAGAAGATGTCGACAAGGCAGTCGCTGCGGCGAAGAAGGCCTTCCCCGCCTGGTCGCAGAGCAGCAAGGAAGAGCGCCTCGAATTGCTCGGGAAGATCCAGGGCGAATACGCGAAGCGGATTCCGGATATCGCCAAGGCGATCAGCGAGGAAATGGGCGCGCCGATCTCGATCGCCAGCACGGCTCAGTCGGGTTCCGGCATGGGCCACCTTGGCGCAACCATCGAAGCGCTGAAGAACTTCGAATTCGTCGAGAACACCGGCAAGAACCACGTGCTTTACGAAGCCGCCGGCATCGTTGCCCTGATCACGCCGTGGAACTGGCCGATGAACCAGATCGTCGCCAAAGTCGCTCCGGCGCTGGCGGCGGGCAACTGCGTGATCCTCAAGCCGAGCGAGCAAACCCCGGGTAGCGCTCAGATCTTTGCCGAGATTCTCGACGCCGCGGGCGTACCAGCGGGCGTATTCAACCTCGTCCAGGGGGATGGCCCAGGCGTCGGCACGGCGCTCGCCAAGCACCCTGAAATCGACATGATCAGCTTTACCGGCTCGACCCGTGCGGGGATCCAGGTTGCCAAGAACGCGGCCGATACCGTCAAGCGCGTGCACCAGGAACTGGGCGGCAAATCGCCGTTCATCGTTCTGCCGGGCACGCCGCTCGACCTCGCGCTGCCAGGCGGTGCAGGCGGCATCCTGCTCAACTCGGGCCAGTCCTGCGTCGCGCCGACGCGGTTCCTGGTTCACAAGGACCAGTACGACGAAGCGATCGACAAACTCGCGGAAATCTTCGGCGCCAAGGGCGTCGACGATCCGGCCAAGGAAGGCGGTCACATCGGTCCGGTCGTCAACCAGTCGCAGTTCGAGAAGATCCAGGGCCTGATCGACAAGGGCATTGCCGAAGGCGCCAAGGTTGCCGTTGGCGGTCCGGGCCGTCCGGAGGGCAAGGATAAGGGCTACTACGTCCAGCCGACCGTCCTGCGCGACGTGACCAACGATATGACGGTCGCTCGCGAGGAGATCTTCGGCCCCGTGCTGGTGGTGATCCCGTACAACGACGTGGACGAGGCGGTCGAGATCGCCAACGACACGCCTTACGGCCTTGGCGCCTATATCGCCGGCAACCCGGCCGAAGCGGGTCCGGTCGCACGCAGGATCCGCGCGGGTTCGGTGTTCGTGAACTCGGGCGGGCTCGACTTCAACAGTCCGTTCGGCGGCTACAAGCAGTCGGGCAATGGCCGCGAGTTCGGCAAGTTCGGGCTTGAGGAGTTCATGGAAAAGAAGTCGCTGATCGGGGAAATCCCCGGCATCGGCTGAGCTATCCGGGGGCCAGCCACGCGCGGATGACGAAAGCCACTGCGCCTAGCACCGCGACGCTGGCCCCCCAGATTGCCGCCATCCACAGAAGCCTTTGCCACAGTGGGGCTTCCTTGGGTTCGGCGGGGGCCATCAGTGATAGCCCGCTTCGTCCACTTTGCCGCGGAACACCCAGTAAGCCCAGCCGGTGTAAGCGAGGATCAGCGGCATGGTCAGCCCAACGCCGATCAGCATGAACACCTGGCTTCGATGCGGGGCTGCTGCGTCCCAGATCGTCAGGGCGTCAGGCACGACATAGGGCCACATCGAGACCGCCAGCCCGGCCATGCCGAGCAGGAATATTCCTAGCGAGAGCAGGAACGGCATGGCCTCCTGACGCTTCAGGAGGCCCCGGAACAGCAGGAAGGCAATGATCGCCGTCAGCAGAGGCACCTGACTGGCAAAGAGGATGTTCGGCATGGTGAACCAGCGCCGGAAATACTGCGCCTCGACAAACGGCGTGTAGAGGCTGACCGCGGCGAGCAGGACCAGCGTCGCCACCGCGGCGCGTAGGGCGAGGCGATAGGCATGGTCCTGGCCGCTTCCGCTGGTCTTCCACACCAGCCAGCAGGCGCCGAGCAGGGCATAGCCCGCGGTCACCCCAAGGCCCGTCAGCAGGGTGTAAGGCGTCAGCCAGTCCCACCAACTCCCGGCATAGGCGCGATCGACCACTTCGATGCCTTGGAGCAAGGCGCCCAAAGTCATACCCTGCGCCATGGCCGCCACCAGCGAGCCCCCGAAGAAAGCGATGTCCCAGAACGGCTGATGCTCGGGATCGCGCCACCGGAATTCGAAGGCCACGCCGCGGAAGACTAGCGCCAGCAGCATGGCGATAATCAGCGGATAGGTCGCCGGAAGGATCACCGCATAGGCCAGCGGGAACGCAGCCAGCAACCCGCCACCACCGAGTACCAGCCAGGTCTCGTTGCCGTCCCACACCGGCGCGATCGAGTTCATCGCCTGGTCGCGCTCGGGACCTCTCTTGAAGCTCGGGAACAGGATGCCGATGCCGAGGTCGAAACCGTCCATTACTACGTAGGCGAAGACCGCGAACCCGATGATGATCGCCCAGATCACCGTGAGATCCATCACACGTCCTCCCTGCCGTCAGCCGGCAACTGCGAAGCCGCGGGCGTGATGCCGGCGGTGCGGACGGGTGCGGGTTCGCGTTCGAGGCCTTCCTCATGCGGGTGAGGGGCCGCGTTCATCAGCCGCAGGATGTACCAGGTGCCGACCCCGAACACAGCGAAGTAGACCACCACGAAGGCCAGCAGCGATATGCCGACAGCGGGGGCGTCCAGCGGGGATACGGAGTCAGCCGTTCGCAGAAGGCCGTAGATCGTCCACGGCTGACGGCCGACTTCGGTCGTAACCCAACCGGCGATCACGGCCACGAACCCGCTCGGACCCATCACCAGCGCTGCGCGATGTAGCCACGGCCAGTCGTAAAGCTTGCCCCGCCAACGCGCGAGCAGGCTCCACAGGCCAAGCACAAGCATCGCCGTGCCGATCGCCACCATGATGCGGAACGACCAGAATACGATGCCCACGGGCGGGTGCAGCTCCTCCGGGACGCTGTCGAGGCCCGCGAGCGGCGCGTCGAGCGAGTGTTTGAGGATCAACGACGAGAGTTTGGGTATTTCAATCGCATAGTTGATCACATTCGCCTCGCTGTCGGGAATACCGAACAGGATCAGCGGTGCGCCGTCGGGATGGCTTTGGAAATGTCCTTCCATCGCCATGACCTTCACCGGCTGGTGCTCGAGCGTGTTGAGGCCGTGCATGTCGCCAGCGAATATCTGGATCGGGGCGACGAGCGCGGCCATCCACATGGCCATCGAGAACATCTTGCGGGCGTGGGCATTGCTTCGGTCGCGCAGCAGGTGCCAAGCCCCAACCCCGCCGACGACCATCGCCGTAGTGAGGTAGGCGGCGATGACTGTGTGGACGAGGCGATAGGGGAAGCTCGGGTTGAACACGATGGTCCACCAGCTCTCTCCGGGAAGGAACTGGCCATTGGCGCCGCTCTCGTAGCCAACAGGCGTTTGCATCCAGCTGTTCACGCTGAGGATCCAGAAGGCCGATACGGCGGTGCCGAGGGCAACCATGCAGGTGGCGGCGAAGTGGAGCTTCTTGCCGACTTTCTCCATCCCGAACAGCATGACCCCAAGGAACCCGGCCTCGAGGAAGAAGGCCGTCAGCACTTCGTAAGCCATCAGTGGGCCGATGACCGGGCCGGCCCTGTCCGAAAATACCGACCAGTTCGTCCCGAACTGGTAGGACATGACGATCCCCGAAACGACGCCCATGGCGAATGTAACGGCGAAGATCTTGATCCAGTACTTGAACAGGTCGAGGTAGAGGCTCTTCCCGGTTTTCAGCCACAGTCCCTCGAGCACCATGAGGTAGCTCGCCAGGCCGATCGAAAATGCCGGAAAAATAAAGTGGAAGCTCACCGTGAAGGCGAACTGGAAGCGCGCGAGCAGCAGGGCGTCTGCGTTCTCGACCATGGGCGGCTCCATAGCCTCGATGGCACAGATGGGCAAATTCCGCGAACGCAACAGGTGTTGCGCGAAACGCTTCGGAATCTACCTACCTCGAACGTTGTTGCCTCCGTCAGTCGAGCCTCCTACACCGCCCGCAGACCTAACAAGGCAAAGCGCACTCCTTGATCCTCTCCCCCTTCGAATGGACCATCGCCAAGCGCTACATGCTGCCCGGTCGCGGCGAGGCGGTTATTGCCCTCGTTGCCTCGATCAGCATCGGCGTCGTCATGCTCTCGGTTGCCATGCTGGTGATCGTGATGAGCGTGATGAACGGCTTCCGCGCAGAGCTTCTCGACAAGATCGTCGGCCTCAACGGCCACGCCATCATCCAGGCCTACGGCGGGCGGCTCGATAACTGGGAACAAGTGCTCGAGGACGTGCGCAAGACGCCCGGTGTCACCTCGGCCTCGCCGCTGGTCGACCAACCGCTGATGGTTACCTTCAATGGCCGCGTCGAAGGTGTGCTCCTGCGTGGAAATACGCCGGAGGACATCGCCAAGTTCAAGCCGAACGTGCTGATGGGCGACATTTCCTCGTTGCAGCCCGGAAACGACACGGTGGCGATCGGTTCGCGCCTCGCGATGAATCTCGGCGCCCGCGTCGGCGATGTCATCACGTTGATCAATCCGCAGGGCCGCTCGACCCCGTTTGGCACTATGCCGAGGCAGGTCGGCTATACCGTCGGCGCGATCTTTGAGATCGGGGTGTACGACTACGACGAATCCTATGTCGTCATGCCGATCCCCAACGCGCAGACGTTGCTGCTGACCGGGAACTCGATCGAGTTGATCGAGATCAAGACCGATGATGCCGACAAGGTCGACCAGATCGTCGCTCCCATCGCGCAGAAATTGCAGGGCCGGGCGGTCGTGACCGACTGGAAGACACTTAACGCGCAGTTGTTCGAAGCCTTGCAGGTCGAGCGTGTGGCGATGTTCTTCGCGCTGTCGATCATCGTGCTTGTCGCAGCCTTCAACATCCTCTCGTCGCTGGTCATGCTCGTGCGCTCCAAGACGCGCGACATCGCGATCCTGCGCACCATGGGGGCGACGCGGAAAAGCCTGCTCAAGATCTTCGTCACAACCGGCTCGGTCATCGGGGCCGTCGGCACATTGGCTGGCCTTGCGCTCGGGTTCATCGTGCTGCTGTTCCGTCAGCCGATCGTGAAGGGCATCGAACTCGTGACCGGGCAAAACCTGTGGGATCCGTCGATCCGCTTCCTCAGCGAATTGCCCGCCAAGACCGATCCGTTCGAGGTGCTGCTGATCTGCGTGATGGCGATGGGCCTCAGCTTCCTTGCTACGCTCTATCCCGCCTATCGGGCGGCCGGTACCGATCCCGTGCAGGTGTTGCGCTATGAGTGAGCCCGTCGTCCATCTGACCGGCCTGACCCGCTCGTTCGAGCAAGGTGGAGTGCGCATCGACGTGCTGCGCGGCGTGAACCTGACCGTCATGCCGGGCGAGATCGTGGCCCTGTTGGGGCCGTCCGGCACCGGCAAGTCGACCATGTTGCAGGCAGTGGGCCTTCTCGAAGGCGGCTTCGGCGGCAAGATCGAGATCGCCGGGATCGACGCGACGGAGCTGGCCTCAGGAGATCGGACGGCGCTGCGTCGCAACCACCTGGGTTTCGTCTATCAGTTCCATCACCTGCTGCCTGATTTCACCGCGCAGGAAAATGTGATGTTGCCCCAACTCGTTCGCGGCGTAGAGCGTGCCCAGGCCGCCGTACGTGCGGAAGAACTGCTCGCCTCGCTCGGGATGGAACATCGCAAGACCCATCGGCCGAGCCAGCTTTCGGGCGGCGAGCAGCAACGTGTTGCAGTGGCCCGCGCCTTGGCCAATAAGCCGCAGCTCGTCCTCGCCGACGAGCCTACTGGCAATCTCGACGAGGTAACGAGCGACAAGGTCCTGGCGCAGTTCCTTGAACTCGTGCGCGGGCAGGGCAGCGCCGCGCTCGTCGCTACGCACAACGAACGTCTCGCCCAACGCATGGATCGGATCGTCCGGATCCACGAGGGCGTGCTAACGTAGAAACAAATCTGCCCAGATCGGCGTTGATCTTGAAGAGGGAGCTTTTCATGACAGATCATCCGAGCACATTCCGCGCTTTCACGACGAAGGCGGAGGGCGTCGACTGGAACGATCACGCTTCGATCCATTTGAAAGATGACGGCGGCGGCCTGCTCGACGCGATGAAGATTCTCTACCGTGGCACGCTGGCCGAAATGGTCGCCATGATCTGTCGCATGCCCGAAGCGCAGCGGAACCGTTACACCATTCAGAAGTCGGGCGATCATCGCCTCGAACTTTATGAAATCATGTCGCTGGCAGCGCGGCCGGACTTTCCCGGTTAGCGCCGCTCAATCCGGGGGAAAGGGGCCGCCTCGCTCTTTAGATTCTCGGCCCGAGGATTAAATCTGAATCGCATGCCATTTGCTCCGTTCGTTCCCCTGCGCATCCTCTCGAGCTATTCGATGCTTGAAGGCGCGATCGACCCCAAGGCGATCGCCAAGCTGGCAAAGGAACGCGGGTTCCCCGCTATCGCAATCTGCGACCGCAACGGCCTCTATGGCACGACCGCGTTCGCCTCGGCCTGCAAAGCCGAGGGCGTTCAACCCATCATCGGCACTCTGCTTGGCGTTTCGCGAGGAGCGGATGGCCCGATCGACTACCTGCCACTCTATGCGCAGGATGAGGCTGGGTGGAACAACCTGTGCCACTTGGTCAGCCGTGCACACTTGGACAGGCCCCTGGAGCAGGAGCCGCATGTCGCCCTCGAAGATCTCGAGGGGCATACCGAGGGACTGATTGCCCTGACCGGCGCCGGTGAGGGAGCCGTGACGCGGCTGCTCGCGGACGGCCGAGCCGAGCGGGCCAGGGATATGCTGGATCGGTTGTCGGGCTTGTTTCCGGGACGGCTTTACCTGGAATTGGTGCGGCGCGGTGACCTGTCGGAAGACGCTGCCGAAGACGCGCTAGTCGATCTCGCCTATGCTCTCGACTTGCCGCTGGTGGCGACGAACCCGGCCAATTTCGGCGATCCGCATATGCATTCGGCCCACGACGCCATGCTATGCATCGCCAACTCCACCCACATTGACAGCGCTGAACGGCCTCGGTCGAGCCCTGAGGCGTTCATCAAGTCGGCGGCGATGATGGAGGAACTGTTCGCGGACTTGCCCGAGGCGACCGCCAACACACTCGTAGTGGCCCAACGGTGCGCCTTCGCTCCGCCGAAGCGCAAGCCGATTCTGCCAAGCCTCGCGGGTGACCTCGAAGGCGAGGCGCGGATGCTCGCCGAAGACGCCAAGGCCGGGCTGCTCGCGCGGCTTGACCCCTATGAAGACCTGACCGACGAAGAGCGAACGGTCTACTTTGACCGCCTCGATTTCGAAGTCGACGTCATTACTCGAATGGGTTTTCCCGGCTACTTCCTGATCGTTGCCGACTTCATCAAGTGGGCCAAGGGGCAAGGCATTCCGGTTGGCCCGGGGCGCGGTTCGGGCGCGGGTTCCTTGGTGGCCTGGTCGCTGACGATTACCGACCTCGATCCCATTCGCCTGGGCCTGCTGTTCGAACGCTTCCTCAACCCCGAGCGCGTTTCGATGCCGGACTTCGATATCGACTTCTGCGAAACCCGCCGTGGAGAGGTGATCCGCTACGTCCAGGAGCGTTACGGGCACGACAAGGTCGCCCAGATCATCACCTTCGGTAAGCTTAAGGCACGTGCGGTGCTGCGTGACACGGGCCGCATCCTGCAGATGAGCTATGGGCACGTCGATCGGCTGTGCAAGATGGTGCCCAACCATCCGACCGACCCGTGGACCCTGCCGCGCGCGCTCAATGGCGTGAGCGAGTTTCGGCGGGAATACGAGAACGATAACGAAGTGAAGCGCCTCGTCGACCTGGCGATGCAGCTCGAAGGTTTCCCGCGCAACTCCTCGACCCACGCTGCCGGCGTGGTGATCGGGGATCGACCGCTAGCGCAGCTTGTGCCGCTCTACCGCGATCCCCGTTCGGACATGCCGGTGACGCAGTTCGACATGAAGTTCGTCGAGGACGCGGGCCTGGTGAAGTTCGACTTCCTCGGCCTCAAGACCCTGTCGGTGTTGCGCAAGGCTGTCGACCTGCTGGCGCGGCGCGGGATCGAGGTCGATCTGGCCGCCTTGCCGTGGGACGATAGCCAAGTCTACGATCTGCTCAAACGCGGCGATACGGTCGGCGTGTTCCAGCTCGAATCCGAAGGAATGCGACGCACGCTCTCGGCGGTGAAGCCGACGATGTTCGAAGACATCATCGCGCTCGTCTCGCTCTATCGGCCGGGCCCGATGGACAACATCCCGCTGTTCGGCAAGCGCAAGAACGGCGAAGTCGCGATCGAGTATCCTCACCCGAAGCTCGAGGAGATCCTGGCGGAGACTTACGGCATCTTCGTCTACCAGGAACAGGTGATGCAGGCCGCGCAGATCCTGGCGGGCTATTCGCTCGGCGACGCCGACTTGCTGCGCCGTGCGATGGGCAAGAAGATCCAGGCAGAGATGGACGCGCAACGCTTGCGCTTCGTCGAAGGCTGCAAGGAAGTTTCGGGGATCGAAAAGGGCAAGGCGAACGAACTGTTCGACTTGATCGACAAGTTCGCCGGCTACGGCTTCAACAAGAGCCACGCCGCGGCTTACGCACTGCTTGCCTATCAGACGGCATGGCTGAAGACGCACTATCCAGAAGAATTCTACGCCGGCTCCATGTGCTTCGACATGCACCAGTCGGAAAAGCTGGCGGTGTTCGTCGATGACTTGCGCCGCAACGGGTTCGTCCTGCTTGGTCCGGACATGAACCACTCCGAGGCGGAGTTTACCGTCGAGCAGACCGAGCTTGGCTACGCGGTCCGCTATGCGCTGGCGGGCATCCGCAATGTCGGCGAGAAGGCGATGGAGCAGGTCGTTGCTGAGCGCGAGGCGAACGGTCCCTTCGATAGTCTGGAAGACCTCTTCCGCCGAATGCCCCCCGGCGCGATGAACCGGCGTCAGATCGAAGGGCTGGCCGGGGCGGGCGCTTTTGACGGGCTGGAACCGAACAGGGCCAAGGTGCTCGCCAATGCCGACCGGCTGCTGGCGGTCGCCGATGCCGCGGTTCGTGAGCGTACTAGTGGGCAAGGAGGGTTGTTCGGCGGAGCCGATCACGCCGAACCGTCGCTGTTGCTTGCCGATGCCGAACCCTGGAGTCGCGCCGACCAGATGGCGACCGAGCGCGAGAACTTCGGCTTCTACTTCGCGGCTCACCCCGTCCAACAGTTCCGCGCGGTCGCCTCGGCGAACGGCGCGCGCAGCTTTGCCGGTCTGATGGAGTCTGGGATTGCAGGAGGGCGCCAGTCTGCCGTGATGGCTGCCCTGGTCGAGGGTGTGACCAAGGGGCGCACGCGGAAGGGCAGCGAGTTTATTCGGGCCGACTTCTCGGATTCGTCAGGACAGTTCACCGCCGCTTGCTTCGAAGAGGGACTGGTCGAGAGCTTTCAACGATGGGCGGCGGATTCGGTCTGCGTGCTCCTCAATGTCGAGTTGGATGCTCCCAGTCCTGATGAGCCGCCGCGGGTCACCGTACGCGGTGCGAGGCCGTTGACCGAGGTGAGCAATTCGGCGCGAATGCTCTTGACGCTCGAAGTTCACACCTTGGAGGCGCTCCAGGAACTTCGCCTGGCGCTGAGCGAGGGCGAGGCCGGGAAAGGCGAGGGCGGCAGGGGTGAAGTCGTCACCCGCCTGCACATCTCCGAGAGCGAGGACGTCTGGATGCGACTGGGTCGCGATTTCCGGATCGACGGAGAGCTGGCGGAGCGCTTGGCGCACGTCGAAGGCCTTACGAACGTGTCTTTAACTACGCGTCGGGCACAAGCGAGTCTGAGATTGGTCGCCTGACCCTAGGGGGGAGAAGTCTGTGTTCGCGTTGCTGAAAGCCACCGTGCTGGGCGCCTTCCTGGCGGCGATCGTGTCACTGTTCATCGGTTCGAGCGGCGCCACCGGCGGATTGCTCAACGTTCACCAGGTCATGGTGGCAGACTTCCAGTTCTTCTGGTCGTGGCCCATTTTCCTGATCGGGGCAGGGCTTTCGTTCGGCATATTCCTGCTGATGGATTGATGGAGCGCTAGCTAGCTGGCTCCGAAAGGGTCAGCTGAGCACTTGCTCAGGTTGAAAAGAAAAGGCCCGGGAAGCAGTGCTTCCCGGGCCAATTTCTTTGCCGTGGTTGGTTATTACCGACCCGAACCCGGACCGTAGGTGATTTCCACGCGGCGGTTCTGCAGTTCGCGCACACCGTCAGCAGTCGGCACGCGAGGCATGGTTTCACCAAACGCCTGGCTCGAGATCCGAGCTGCGGGGATGCCGCGGCCGGTCAGGTAGGTCTGCACGCTGGTGTTGCGGCGTGCCGACAGAGCCATGTTGTACTCTTCGGTACCCGAACGGTCAGTGTGACCTGCGAGCATGATCGCTGCCGTACCGCAGTTGCTGTAGGCCGTGATCGCGTTGTTCAGGATCGTCGCAGCCTCGGGCGTGATGTCATACTTGTCCCAATCGAAGAACACGATGAACGGACCCTGGTTGCAGCGCGCGACCGGCGGCGGAGGCGGCGGAGGCGGCGGCGGGGGAGGCGGCGGAGGAGGCGGCGGCGGCGGAGCCGGCGGCGGCGGCGGCGGCGGACCACCCCAGTTGAATTTGAGCGTCGCCAGCAGCGAGTGGCTGCTCAGGCTGCTCTTCACCGGAACGTCGGCAAACTCACCCGCGTTCTGCTTGATGCCTTCGACGTTGAAGAACTTGTACTTCAGGCCGAGATCGATCGAGCTGCTGACCGGGACGCGCAGTTCAGCGACACCCTGCCAGGCAAAGCCAATGTCTTCCGCGTTGATCACTTGATTGATTTCAGCGTCGACGCCGGCGATGCCGAGGCCGGGGCCGAACGAGAAGCCGACACCGTCATTGCCACCAATGTCGATGAGCGTGTTGAGCATTGCGCTCATCACGGTGACATTGCCTTCCGTTACGTCGAAAGTGCCGACGGGAAGCGGTGCGGTGATCGTCTCAATGTCGAACTTCTTGTAGGCGGCTTCGGTTTCGACCCGCAGTAGGCCGAAGTCGTGACCGATTACGCCTTCGAATTCCAGATTCCAGCCATTGCCGGGATCCGCAGTAACGACGTCGTCGGTGCCGACGACTTCGTAGTCAATCTCGTTTGGAAAGACTACGCCGATACCGATACCGCCGTAGCTAAAGTCGTCTCTCGCGAGAGCCGGCGATGCGATGATCGTCGACGCTGTCGCGAGCGCGAGTGCTATATTGCGCATGTTTTTTATTCCCCTTCGTCGGGCCGTGTGCGGACGGATCCCTATTTCAATTCTTGATACAAGCAGTGCGACCCTGGCAAGCCCATTATGGTGATAAGGTGTGCCTAGAACTCCGTTTATTGCCTTATTGTTGTGAAAAAGCTGCACTTCCGGCGCGTTACCGCAGTTTTGCTAGAGAAGTCGCAACTGTCCGCGCAAAGAGGGGGGGACAAATTTCCCGATATCGAGTTGGAACCTTTCGCTTTCGATGCCCGCCCGCTTTTTCGCGATCCGAAAACGGGCGCGGAATAGGTCTGCCCACACGCCGCTAGGCTTCATTCTCGAGAAAAAGCCTGGATCGTTGTCGCGGCCTCCTCGCATCGAGCGAACGATTGCCATGACTTTGTCGCCCCGGTCAGGGAAATGGACCGAGAGCCACTCGCGAAACAGCGGTGCGACCTCGTAGGGGAGGCGTAGCGGGATCCATCCGACCGAACGCAGACCTATGGCGCCGATGCGGGATACGATGTCCTCCATGAACTCGTCGGTGATCGCCGGTATTATTGGAGCGATCGAGCAGTGAGCCGGGACATTGGCCTCGACCAAGGTCTTTAGGGCCGCAAGTCGCTTGGCGGGGGCGGGTGCCCTCGGCTCAAGGAGCGCCGAAAGCTTGGCATCGAGGGTGGTGACCGAGATCGCCACGGCTACGAGTTGAAGGTGTGCCAGGTCTTTCAGGAGGTCTAAGTCCTTGAGGACCCGATCGGACTTGGTTGTGATCGTGACCGGATGGCGGGTCTCCAGGCATAGTTCCAGCAACGAGCGAGTGATCCGGAAGCGCCCCTCGATCGGCTGATAGGGGTCGGTGTTGGTCCCCATCGCGATGGGTTTCGGGCGGTAGCGAGGTCGGGCCAGCGTCTCGCGAAGCAATGCTGCGGCATTCGGTTTGGCAAATAGCCGGGTTTCGAAGTCGAGGCCGGGCGACAGGTCGTGGAAGGCATGCGTCGGCCGGGCAAAGCAGTAGACGCAGCCGTGCTCGCATCCGCGATAGGCGTTGATCGAACGGTCGAAGCCGATGTCGGGCGACTGGTTGAAGGTGAGGATCGTTTTTGGGTGCTCTTCCGTGACCGTTGTGCGGAGCTTGACCGGCGGACCATCGAGCGTTTCCATGTAGTCGCGCCAGTCGCCGTCCTGTTCCCTCTGGGCCAGGCCGAAACGATCGGGGATCGCGCCGGATTGGGCACCACGGCCGAGAATGGCAGGATCCAGGCGGGATTTCATGGCGTGGAACATACAGGGAACAGCTGGTGGCGGCAATCAAAGATTGCAAGGTCCTGCGGTTGAGTTCTCGAAGTCACGCGTCATACTGGCACGATGGTTTGGGATCTTCGCCGCGCCATGCTGAAGAAAGAGGAGTTCGAGTCCGCTCGCCTGATGGACTTCGACTTCCGCCAGCGTGTCAGGGCGACGCGCTTGCTCGCCCGGGAGCTCGGCGTTGAGGAGAACGAGCTTGTTCGCGATACGGCAGCACTTGAGCAGGATGCGCTGGTCGACATTGCCGCCGAGAGGTCCGGTTGCGATCGGCAAGACGTTTCGGAAAGATACGCGCGATGTTTCGCCAAGGCTCGATTGGAGCTCATTGCAGAGATCGGGGATCCCACTCCGTACCGCTTGGGTTGAGCCCGCGGTCCGTCACATTTCGAGTAAAAACACCGGCATCGCGGCCGCAACGATGGCCAGCGCTTGTATGGCAATCATTGTCACCGTTCCTTTTGGATCGCGCTGAAACCAGCGGACACCGAACCACCCGATCAACGGCAGTTGCAGCAACATGAGCAATTGCCACAGGCGCGCGGTGGTGCTCTCGTCAGGACGCGCGACGCCATTCTCAACGACCATGTAGGGTTCATGCGGGCCGGTCGCGAGATAGGTGACCAGCAGACAGGTTGCCGCCCCTGACATCAGTAGGGGCACCCAGGCACTTACCGAGCGCATGCTAGAAGGCCCCGTCTCGGACTTCTCACCGTTTGATTGGTTCTGCATCGTCCACCTCCTCGATCGAAGATGGCGAAGAATGCGTTCAGCCCGGCATGAACGTCATGAGGAGAGGGTGAGGTTTCGCTGAAATCCGAAAAGATGACGTTATTTTTCGCGCAGGCGAGGCATCAGTTCGACGAAATTGCAGGGACGGTTACGGCTGTCGAGTTGCTCGGCCAGGATGCCGTCCCACCCGTCCTTAACCGCGCCGTTCGAGCCGGGGAGGGCGAAGATGTAAGTGCCCCGAGCGACCGCAGCACAGGCGCGCGACTGGACCGTGCTGGTGCCGATGGACTTGTAGCTGATCCAGCGGAACAGCTCCCCAAACCCCTCGATGTCCTTTTCCTTGATCCGGTCGATCGCCTCGGGCGTCACATCGCGGCCGGTGAGACCGGTGCCGCCGGTCGAGACGATGGCATCGATCTGCGGATCGTCGATCCAGTTGTTGAACCGCCGAGCGATCGCGTCGGCGTCATCCTTCTCGATAGCCCGCGATGCGAGCTTGTGTCCGGCGGCCAGGATACGCTCGGCGAGGATATCGCCCGAGGTATCCTCATCCGGGCCGCGTGTATCCGAAACGGTGAGAAGGGCGATGTTTATGGGCTTGAATTGGCGCTCTAAATCGATCGCCATCAGTTGGCCCCAGCCGAAAGGTAAACGCGCCCGCCACCGGTCTCATTGTTTCCGGGAAAGGCCGGCCAGGCGTTCTGCGCCAAGGCGATGCGGCTACCTGACAAGGCCTCGGCCTGCCGTTCGTACATCCAGTAGTTCTTCATCACGATGGAGACGTAGCTGCGCGTTTCCCAATAGGGAATCGATTCCATGTAGAGCAGCGGATCGCCCTGGTCCCGTACCTCGTAGTTCCAGCGCGTCACCGGGGTCAGGCCGGCATTGTAAGCTGCGATGATCTTTGGAAGCGCGCCGCCAGTCGCCGGACTGTCGCGCAGCATTTCGAGGTTCTGCTGACCGAACGCCAAGTTTACGCTCGGGTTGAAGATGTCGACCTGGCTGGCGCTCATTCCCAATCCCGGTGCGTGTTGGCGCACGGTGATGGGCGTGATCTGCATCAACCCTTGGGCCTTGGCCGGGCTCACTGCTTCAGAGCGGAAGTTCGATTCCTGCAAGGTATGGGCGTAGGCCAGTGCCGGATCGACGCGCCAGCCTGTCATCGGCGCCCATTTCGGCGAGGGATACTGCGAGGCCGGATGGGCCTGCGCGCCGTTCGGGGCATTGTTGGCCATGTAGAGCTGCGTAGAGGGCAGGCTCAGGTCGCGGGCCAGGCGCGAAAGCGCGCCATAATCGCCGGGATCACCGATCTGAGCCTGATGCAGCAGAACCTGGCTGCACAGCTTGTCTCGACCGATTTCAGCCAGCGCGATAGCGACGCGGACGTTGCTGATACCGCCGATGCGGTGCCAGTCTTCGTAGGAGAAGTCGGCCTTCGCCTGGCGGTCGGGAAGAGCCGTACCCAGCTGCTCGATCGCCAGCATCCCATAAAGCGTCTCGTCGGCACCGGCGGAGAGGCGCAAGAATTCCGAACTGCGGTCAGGCTGACGGCAGCGCAGAGCCGCGCGCCCTGCCCAGTAATAGGCGGCAGAGCGGAGTTCGGTGTTGCCTGCGCCATAGGCCGCGCGCTCGAAGGCTTGGCCCGCCTGTTCGCAGTCACCAAGCCGCCAGGCCGCGAGGCCCATGGTAAAGTCGCCCTCGGCCACCCACGAGCCGGCACCGGCGCCGACAGTTGCGGCCTGAGCGAAGGCCTGAGCATCCATGTTCTCGATGTAGTAGCTCCAGGCGACCTTCTGGCGCCATTCGGCCTTCGCTTCGGGGCTGAGCTGTGCATCGATACCGTCGAGCAGGATGCGGGCCCCGTCAGGGTCGTCGTTGGTGATCCGTTCCTGGATGGCAGTGCGAATGTCGGCCGGCATGGTGCCGTCTTCAATCGAGCGTGGTCGCGTGCGCTTGGTCGCTCCGCTAGTCGCATAGAAACGTTGCTCATAGGGCAGCTCGGGCATGGCCGTCGCGCCGCGCGTGTAGGCGAGACGAGCCAGGCGATCCGCCTGCGGCAAGTCGCGTCCAGCGGCGAACCAGGTCTCGATCCGAGGCAAATCGACCTTTGGCGAGTTGGCGGCGAGGTAGATTTCGGCTCGGGCAACCGGGTGAAGAATACCGTCGCGCTGCGACAGCAGGGTTTCGGCGCCGGCCCAGTCTTGCCGGTCGATCGCCGCGAACACTTGCGTGTAATAGTCGCGCGTAGCCTGGTCGAGTTGCCGCGGCGCCTCGCTGCGCGAGGACCGGCTCGAAAAATACTCCCGCGTCGGCTGAGCAAGAGCCGGCACGGAATAAACCGCGGCGACCGCGCCCAGGGCGAGCATCAGTTTCCTCATCATGCGTCCCCGTCCGTCCATTCAAGCCACCGCCGCCAGAGTGAGGCACGCAACAAGGGGTGATCAAGCAATCGCCCGGGCGCGTAGCTCGCCAAAAGCGGCAGCGTGCCGCTTTGAATCGTGAATTCGCCAATTGCGGGAGTGCCTTGCGCTGGATCGTGCCCCACAAGCGGTAGAATGCCGGTCCCGAAAACGATCAGTCGGGCAGGATTCGCCAGTTCGACGTGGTGCTTGATTATGGCGCCAAGTCCCTGGGAAGACAGGCGATCCCAATCGGGCATCTCGATATGTTGCGGCAGGGCTGACGCCAAATAGACCTGTTCCGGAGCAAGCCCCATTGCCTTCACGAAAGAGGCCAGGAGCTTGCCCTGGGGGCCTCCAAGCAGACTGTCGCTGTCGCCTGCTTCGGGCATCGGCACGATAAGCATAACTGGGGCGGAGTGGTCACCGCGCGGCGGAACGCGCGGGTGAGGGCCGGTCTGGCGAAAGCTCGGCTCTTCCAGCCACCATTGCTTGAAGCCGGCGAGATCTGCCGGCCAAGCCGTTCGCTCGCCACCCATTGGCGGAGTTTCCGGCTCCGGCGGCGTTTCCACACGAACTTTGGCTGCGGGCGCGGGACTCGCGGCAACTTCTTCGGCCAGCCAGGAAATGGGCTCGTCCTGAAAGACCAGGTCGACGCCCGCGTCACGCCACCATGCCTGGGCAGCGGCGATGCTATCTGCGAGCGAGGGGGCGGGGCGGTTGTTCATGTGGTGCGCTCGGGTCTTGACCTGCTGGCATGCGACGATCAAGTCCCGAACCCATGCTAACCCCCCAAACTGACAGCCACCGATGAGCGATCAACACCCAGAACGCGAGGCCATGCCGGTCGATGTCGTCATCGCCGGGGCCGGGCCTGCCGGACTCGCCGCGGCGATCCGTCTGAAGCAGCTCAACGAAGACCTAGAGGTCGTCGTGCTCGAGAAGGGTTCCGAGGTCGGGGCGCACATTCTCAGCGGTGCTGTGATCGACCCGCGGGCTCTCGACGAGTTGTTGCCCGATTGGCGCGAAAACTGCGCGCTGGCCGAAGTACCCGTCACCGAGAACCACCACTGGTTCCTCACCAGGAACGGCAAGTGGGGCATGCCGCACTTCCTGTTGCCGCCGCTCATGTCGAACGACGGCTGCTTTACGGGCTCGCTCGGTAACTTGTGCCGCTGGTTGGCGGAGCAGGCGGAAGCGCTGGGCGTGCAGGTGTTTCCCGGGTTCCCCGCCTCCGAAGTGCTGTTTGACGAGAACGGCTCGGTCATGGGCCTGGCAACGCAGGACATGGGCGTCGCTGCGAATGGCTCGCACAAGCCTGACTATCAGCCGGGCATGGAGCTCCACGCCAAGTACACCCTGCTGGCCGAGGGTGCGCGGGGACATCTGACCAAGCGGCTTAAGGCTCATTTTGCGCTGGACGCTGAAAGTGAGCCGCAGGTCTACGGCTTGGGTATCAAGGAGTTGTGGGAGATACCTGCGGACCGGCATGAGCCGGGTCGAGTCATTCACACCCAAGGCTGGCCGCTGTCGGAGAACGACACCTGGGGCGGCGGTTTCCTGTACCATCAGGCCAATGGCCAGGTGGCGCTCGGCTTCGTGACCGCGCTCGATTACGCCAATCCGTACATCAGCCCGTTCGAGGAGTTTCAGCGCTGGAAGCAGCACTCGGCCATTCGTGAGGTGATCGAAGGCGGGCGACGCGTTTCCTATGGTGCTCGCGCGATCAACGAGGGCGGATGGCAGTCGGTGCCGAAGCTGGCGTTCCCGGGGGGGGCGTTGATTGGCTGCTCGGCCGGTTTCGTCAACGTGCCGAGGATCAAGGGCAGCCACACCGCAATGAAGAGCGGCATGCTCGCCGCCGAAGCCATTGCCGCCGCGATCGCGACCGATCGCGAGAAGGATGAACTGGCCGAATACGACAGCGCCGTCCGGTCGAGCTGGATCGCTGACGAACTCAAGCAAGTGCAGAATGCCCAGCCGCTGGTCTCCAGCTTTGGAGATGTGCTGGGGACATTGCTCGCTGGTGCCGACATGTGGCTGCGGACGCTGAAAATCCGCCTGCCGTTCTCGCTCAGTCATCACACCGATGCCGAGGCAACCGGGCGTGCCGATCTCTATCGGCCGATCGCCTATCCCAAGCCGGACGGGAAGATCTCGTTCGACAGGCTGTCCTCGGTGTTCCTGTCGGGCACCAACCACGAGGAAGACCAGCCCTGCCACCTCCTGCTCAAGGATCCGACGATACCGGAGCGCGTGGACTGGCCGATCTACGCTGGTCCCGAGACCCGGTATTGTCCCGCCGGAGTGTACGAATACGTCGGTGTCGAGGAGGGTGAACCGCGCCTGGTCATCAACGCTCAGAACTGCGTCCACTGCAAAACCTGCGATATCAAGGATCCGCCGCAGAACATCGAATGGGTCACGCCCGAAGGCGGCGGCGGGCCCAACTATCCGAATATGTGAGCGGGCAGGTTGCAGCTTTCCGAAACAGCCTACGCCAAGATCAACCTCGCTCTCCATGTCCGGCGGCGGCGGGAGGACGGCTATCACGAGCTCGAAACGCTGTTCGCGTTCGTGGACGCGGGTGACCGGATCAATGCGCGGTCCGCTCCTCAGGATGAGCTTAGGGTCGTTGGTGAGTTCTCGGGACAACTCACTGATCCGTTGAATAATATTGTCGCCAAGGCGCTTTCGCTTCTTCCCCGCCCAGACGGCCTCTCCGTGCTTCTGGAGAAGAACCTGCCGGTTGCAGCGGGGCTCGGCGGCGGTTCGGCAGACGCCGGGGCGATTTTCCGCCTCGTGCGGGATGCCTTTGGCTTGCCTGACGACTGGCACTCGCGCGCTGCAAAGCTGGGTGCGGATGTGCCTGCTTGCGTTGAGAGCGAAGCCTGTATTGGTCGCGGGACGGGGACCGAACTCGAGCCGGTCGAGAATGACCTGGCGGGCACGGCTGTTCTCCTGGTCAATCCCCGCCTGCCGTTGTCCACTGGACCGGTCTTTGCGAACTGGGAAGGTGTCGATCGCGGTCCACTGACCACTGGTCCGGCATCAAAGATCGCGCGTGAAGGGCGGAACGACCTCGTAGAGCCTGCCATCGCGCTTTGTCCGCCGGTCGCCGAGGTGCTTGGCGAATTGCGCGGGGGGCCGGCCGATCTGGTCCGCATGAGCGGTTCGGGCGCGACTTGTTTTGCCCTCTACAGCAGTCATGACGTCATGCTCAATGCCGCGGAAACGCTGGCTTTGCGCCGTCCCGACTGGTGGCAATTGAGAGGACGTCTGAGGTGACTGAGGAAGCCTTCCGTATCCTGGGAACCCCAGTCACTTGCGGCATTCTCGTAGTGTCCGATCACGCATCAAACCGGGTGCCGGACGATATCGATCTGGGAATCGACCGCGCGCTGCTGGATCAGCATGTGGCTATCGATATCGGTGTGGCGAAGGTGGCGGAGCGCTTGGCCGCAATGCCGCAGTTCGCGGCCTTTCTTGGCAATGTCAGTCGACTGGTGTGCGACTTCAACCGGGAGGAAGAGGCGCCGGCGGTTGTTCCCCACGCCAGCGACGGACACGACATTCCCGGCAACCTGTTCGACGTCGCTGGGCGCGAAGAGAGACTGGCGCGCTTCCATCGTCCCTATCACACGGCATTGGCCCAGCTGATCAGGCATGCACCGCCGAGTTTGATCGTCTCGCTGCACAGCTTCACGCCGCAACTCACGACCCGCCCGGAAGAAATGCGCCCGTGGCAGGTCGGTGTCCTCTACAACGAGGACGACCGAGCCTCGCGCCTGGCGATCCCGCTGCTCGAGGATGACGGACTCGTTGTCGGCGACCAACAGCCCTATTCGGGCAAGCTGCTCAACGCGACGATGAACATCCACGCTGAGGCGAACGGCGTTCCTTACGTCGGCATCGAAGTGCGCCAGGATCAGATCACAGACGCGACCGGTCAAGCGCTCTGGGCCGAGCGACTTGGCCGCATCGCCTCGACAGTGCGGTTGGAACTCACGCAATAGCCGGGCTTTGCCCGCCAATTGCCGATTTGTTCTTCGACTGCTTCGCTATCTGATATAATGCGCCCGCACATCTGTTTGCGTACGTTCCGGAAAGTCTAGCCAATGCCTGCCTATCGTTCCCGTACTTCGACCCATGGCCGCAATATGGCCGGCGCCCGTGGCCTGTGGCGCGCTACGGGCATGAAGGACGATGACTTCGGCAAACCGATCATCGCGGTGGTCAACAGCTTTACCCAGTTCGTGCCGGGTCACGTGCACCTGAAGGACCTCGGTCAGCTCGTCGCTCGGGAGATCGAGGCAGCCGGCGGCGTGGCCAAGGAATTCAACACCATCGCGGTCGATGATGGCATTGCGATGGGGCACGACGGCATGCTCTATTCGCTGCCCAGCCGCGACCTTATCGCCGACAGCGTCGAGTACATGGTCAACGCGCATTGCGCCGACGCGATGGTGTGCATCTCCAACTGCGACAAGATTACGCCTGGCATGTTGATGGCGGCGCTCCGTTTGAACGTTCCGGCGGTGTTCGTCTCGGGCGGCCCGATGGAAGCCGGCAAGGTGGTGTTGCGCGGCAAGGAAGTTGCGCTCGACCTCGTCGACGCCATGGTCGCTGCAGCCGACGAACACATGACCGACGAGGAAGTGACCGCGATCGAGCGCTCGGCTTGTCCGACGTGCGGTTCGTGCTCGGGTATGTTCACCGCAAACTCGATGAACTGCCTCACAGAGGCGCTCGGCCTCTCGCTGCCGGGCAATGGTTCGCAGCTGGCGACGCACTCTGACCGCAAGCAGCTGTTCGAGCGCGCCGGCCGGCTCGTGGTGACGCTGGCCCGCCGCTACTACGAAGAGGACGATACCAGCGTCCTGCCGCGCTCGATTGCCAGTTTCTCGGCCTTCGAGAACGCGATGTCGCTCGACATCGCCATGGGCGGTTCGACCAACACAGTGCTTCACCTGCTCGCCGCCGCTCATGAGGCGGGTGTCGACTTCACGATGACCGACATCGATCGCCTGTCGCGGCAGGTGCCGGTGTTGTGCAAGGTCGCACCGGCCAAGTCCGACGTACACATGGAAGACGTCCATCGGGCCGGCGGGATCATGTCGATCCTCGGCGAAATGGAGAAGGGCGGACTGCTCAATACCGCGTTGCCGACGGTGCACAGCCCGACGCTGGGTGATGCCCTCGAAGACTGGGACGTGGGCCGCACGCGCAACAACAAGGTTCATGAGTTCTACGCCGCCGCTCCCGGCGGGGTGCCGACGCAGACCGCGTTCAGCCAGTCGCGCCGCTGGGAAGCTCTCGATCTCGACCGGGAGAACGGTGTGATCCGCTCGGTCGAGCACGCTTTCAGCCGGGACGGCGGCCTCGCCGTGCTCTCGGGCAATATCGCGCTCGACGGATGCATCGTGAAAACGGCGGGTGTCGACGATGCGATTCTCAAGTTCACTGGCCCGGCAAAGGTCTACGAAAGCCAGGACGCCGCCGTGGCGGGTGTCCTTGCCGGACATGTCGTGGCGGGCGACGTGGTGGTGATCCGCTACGAAGGACCGCGCGGGGGGCCGGGCATGCAAGAGATGCTCTACCCGACCAGCTACCTCAAATCGAAGGGCCTGGGCGCGGCCTGCGCGCTGATTACCGACGGGCGTTTCTCGGGCGGCACTTCGGGGCTTTCGATCGGCCACGTCTCTCCCGAGGCGGCCGAAGGCGGCACGATCGGCCTGGTCGAGGAGGGCGATCTGATCGAGATCGACATCCCCAACCGCACCGTCAACCTGGCCGTGTCGGATGAGGTGCTCGCCGAACGCCGGGCCGCGATGGAAGCCAAGGGCGACGCTGCCTGGCAACCCGCCAAGGCCCGTCCACGCCAGGTTTCGCCTGCACTCCAGGCCTACGCCGCGATGACGACCAGCGCTGCGCGCGGTGCGGTGCGCGACGTGACACAAATCCAGGGCCGCCGCTGATGCGGAAGGCCGTGAGCGCGGCATTATTCCTGCTCACGGCCTGCTCCCAGGGAAACGGCGCTCCGCCGCCGGATCCGGAAAACCTCGTCGAATGTGCCCTTGCCGGGGCTGGTGCCTTTGAGCGGACCTGCGCAATTGAAAGCAGCGTGGGCGCAGAGGGCCTGGTGCTTACAGTGCTCCATCCGCAAGGTGGCTTCCGTCGTTTCACCGTTGTCAGCGATGGACGGACCGTGTCGTCCGCTGACGGAGCGCAGCTCGCGTCGGTCACGCCGCGCGAGGACGGGATCGAAGTCACCGTGGGCCTCGATCGCTATCGCATTCCGGCCAAGGCCATGAGCCATGACGCACAGTGACCAGGTCCTCACCGTCGCGCAGATGCGCGCGGCCGAACAAGCGCTGATCGACGGCGGCGAGACCGTCACTTCCTTGATGGAGCGCGCCGGCAAGGGCGTTGCCGATTGGGTTTGGCGGATCGCTCATGGGCGTTCGGTCACAGTCCTGTGTGGATCTGGGAACAATGGCGGCGATGGCTATGTAATTGCGAGAGAACTTTCCAGTCGTGGGGCGGCTGTGGTGGTCGTGGCGCCGCTCGAACCAGCGACGGAGGCGGCCAAGGCTGCGCGCGAAACCTATCGTGGAACGATCGACCTCGCCGGCAACGGAGGGGTCCTGGTCGATTGCCTATTCGGCAGCGGGCTAACTCGGCCGCTATCGCCTGAGCTCGCCGCGCTCCTGTCGCGAGAGGCGGTGCGTCATTCCGCTCTCGTGGCGGTGGACATGCCGAGCGGTATCGACAGCGACACAGGTCTTCCCTTGAACGACGGTCTGCCGGTCAACGACGTTACCGTCGCTCTGGGTGCCTGGAAGTTCGCGCATTGGCTGATGCCGGGCATGGCGGCAATGGGCCACCGACGCCTGGTTTCGATCGGCGTTGAGCCCGTCGAAGGCGCCGCAACACTCCTCGGCCGACCGCACATCTCCGTCCCGGCCATTGATGCGCACAAATACACTCGTGGCCTGGTGCTCGTCGTTGGCGGAGCCATGCCAGGCGCCACACAATTGGCGAGCGAGGGAGCATTGCGGGCCGGGGCTGGCTGCATCCGTCTCGCTGCGCAAGGCCTGCACCCTTCGGCCACGCCTGACCTGGTCTTGAAACGCGGACCGCTTGTCGAACTCCTCTCGGATGACCGGACCTCGGCGGTGCTCGCCGGTCCAGGCCTCGGGCTTGACGAAACGGCGCGGGTGAAGCTCGGCGAAGTCCTCGCCGCAGACCGCCCAACCGTGCTTGATGCCGACGCGCTGACCCTGCTTCGTCCACGGCACTGCGAAGGCCGCTCTGCCGCCCTGGTCCTGACGCCGCACGAGGGCGAAATGACGCGGCTTGGCGAGGCTTTCGGGATAGAGGCGGGCAGTCGGACGGAGCGAGCCTTGCAGCTTGCTGAGGCCGCCCAAGCGGTCGTTGTCGCAAAGGGGCCCGATACACTCATCGCCGCGCCGGGTGGGAAGCTTACTATCGCGCCGCCGGCCACGAGTTGGCTCTCGGTCGCCGGGAGCGGGGACGTGCTCTCGGGAATAGCCGCCAGCCGGCTTGCCACCGGGGCCGATGCTTTCACCGCCGCCTGTGAGGCCGTCTGGCTTCACGGCGAAGCTGCACGGCTCGCTGGGCCGGCTTTCACCGCCTCCGGGCTGGCGCGATACGTTTCGGAAGCCTACGCGGCCGCGTTGTGAGTACATCAGAAGAGATCGTTCGCGTCGCCGCCAAAGGCGATGGCGTCACCGCGTCGGGCCGCCACGTCGCCTTGAGCGCGCCAGGAGACCGTGTGCTGCCCGATGGCACGCTCGAATTCGGACCGCATCACGCCGAGCCGCCGTGCCGCCACTTTGGCCGGTGCGGGGGGTGTCAGCTGCAGCAGCTCGACGAGGAAGTACTGGCCGAGTTCGTTCGCGACCGTGTGCTGAATGCGGCCGAAGGGCAGGGGCTGATCCCTGAACAAGTCGCACCCGTCCACCTCTCGCCGACGAGGACTAGGCGTCGTGCGACGCTTCGCGCGATCAACGGCGGGGGAAAGCCGCTGATCGGTTTCAACGAGGGTGGCTCTCACCGGGTGGTCGACATGCGCGAGTGCCATGTCCTGCATCCCGACCTGTTCGCCCTGATCGCCCCTCTGCGCGACATGCTGACGCCGCGGCGTGACAAGTACGCGGTGGAAATCTCGCTGACGCTTGCAAGTCAGGGCGTCGATTGCGCGATCAAGGGCCTTTCGCTCGAGGGCCTGGCCCAGACCGAGGCCATGCTCGACTTCTGTCGCGACCAAGGCCTTGCCCGCCTGACGCTGGACCAGGGCTATGGGGCGGAGACTTTTTGGGAGCCGGTGCCAGTGACTGTCTCCTTCGGCGGTGCGGAGGTTACCATGCCGGCCGGCGCCTTCCTGCAGGCGACGGCTGATGGCGAACGGGCGCTGGTGGAAGCGGCGCGTGAAGGGCTGGCCGATTGCAGCAAGGTGGCCGATCTCTTTGCCGGCCTCGGCACCTTCACCTTTGCGCTTGCCGGTTCGGCCCGTGTGACCGCAGCCGAGGCTTCGCGTGAGGCGCTGGTTGCTTGCCGCGCGGCCGCTGGGCGCGCTGGCTTGCCGGTCGAGGCCCTGCATCGTGACTTGTTCCGCAACCCGCTGCGCTCGGAAGAACTTGCTGGGTTCGACGGGGTCTTGCTCGATCCGCCCAGGGCGGGCGCGCGGGAGCAGGTGGTTCAGCTGGCAGCGAGCTCGGTGCCACGGATCGTCTATGTCAGCTGCAATCCCTCTAGCTGGGCACGAGATGGCAGGGTCCTTGCCGATGCTGGCTATCGGCTCGCTGACTTGAGACCGGTGGGCCAGTTCCGCTGGTCGACACATGTCGAACTGGTGAGTCTGTTCGTACGATAGCGCTCGAACGATCGATCGTAATCGTTGAAAAGCTGCGGCCTTCCAGCGCGACAGAAGGCGGGCGAGGTGGGGGAGAGAGTTGTGCATGGGAGACCATCATGCATATCCAATCCTTTGTAGGAAAATGGTTTTTATCCTATTTCTTCAACGCGGTGACAAGCTGCGCGAATAGCCATTCCCTGGCATCGGGCTCGACGAAGGCATGGCTGGCGCCCTTGCACGTCGACAGGCGCGGATCGTGCCGGTCCCATTCGGCGAGGAAGGCCTGCGCCGTGCGGTCGCGCTCTGCGATGAGGATCCGCACCGGTCCGGCAAACGCCTCGAGCCCGACTTTCATCTGCTGGGCAAGCCCCGATGGCGCTGCAGGAGCGGTCGCGGCGCGCTTGAGGCCGGAGGCGAGCTTGCGCAGCGACACACCGCCGGTGACAAGGCGGAGGACTTCCTTCGGGTCGCGCAGCTTCTGGGCATAGCGCGCCCGAATGGCCTCCGCCGGCGGGGCGCCGTCGTCTTGCTCGATGGTCCAAGGGTTGGCGAGCACCAGGGCGTCACATCCCACGCCGGAATTGAGCATCAGCGTGCTCGCCGCATCGCAATTGCCGAAACCGACCACGCGCGACAGGCCGGGCCGCTCGGCCCTGAACGCCTCGACCGCACAGGCAAGGTCGGCGCCGCTCTCACGAAACTCTCGGTTTTCGCCGCTACTGTCGCCGATGCCACGGCGATCGTAGCGGAACACAGGGAAGCCTGCTTTGGCCAGACGCGCTGCCAGCTGGGCTTGACCCGCAAAGGCGCCGGAGCGGATCTCGTTGCCGCCGCTTACCAGCAGCAGGCCCGCTGTTCCCTCGGCATCGTCGAGCGTGCCGACGAGCGTGTCCCCTTCGCACCCGAAGGCGAGATGCCGTCGGCTCACTTGGTAAGCTCCGAAACGACGAGCGCCGCCAGCGCCTCGGCCTGGGCCGGATCATGATCGGGCTCAGCCCGGAGCCACAGGCCCGCGCCGCTGAGGTCGCCCTGAGCAAAATTGGCGAGCGCGGCGCCGCCAGAGGGTTCAGCGGTCTCAAGTTCTCCGATCATCTGCGCGCCAAGGCGATAGCCTGCCAGTTCGAGTCCCTCTCGGCGGCCGCGTTCGAGCAGGGTCTCGCGGTCTTCCTCGATCCCCGCTTCCTTGCTGGCGATCATCCGCGCCCGCATCATGGCTCGCAGGATCGATGACCCGGTGGCGGGGGCGTAGCGGAGAACCGGGAGGCTGAAGGGCGCCACGAGAGCACCGCCGCGAAGTGTCAGGACATGGGTAGCGCCGAAAAACGAGGCCGCTGCGGTCGACGCTTCGCGCCAGGTCTCGATCGATTGGGCCTCGATCGCACTGAGGCTCTCGTTGCAGCCGGGAAGGTCGGGGAGAACCGAGGCTATGCCCGACTGCTCAAGCCGGCGCATAACCTCGACCGTGAAGTGGCGCAGCTTGTTTGCTTCGTCGAACAGCGCGGGCAGGATCAGGACCCGAGTACCGCCGCCGCTGCCGATCGTCAGCGCGTATTCGTCTCCGCCGGTGGAGCTGGGCCAGGCGGCGATCACTGGGAAAGGTCAGCCGTCGCGGCGCTTGGTCTCGACGAAGCCGAGCAGCGCCCCATAGGTCTCGAGCATTTCGCCATCGACCTCGTCGTCTTCGATGATGATGTGAAGCCGATCCTCGATCTCGGTCAGCAGGCCCGCCACTGCCATCGAATCGAGCTCGGGCAGATGGCCGAACAGGCCGGTCTCGGCGGTAAAGGCGTCGACGCGGGCGGAGCTAAGCCCCAGCACGTCGCGCAGAACCCCGCGCAGGATCAGGTCGGTCGCGGAAAACTCGCCCATGGAAACCGGCTCGCTCGACATCCAAATGCCCCTTCTTGCGCGGCCCCCTACAGAGGGCTTGGCTGCGAAACAAGCTGGCGCAGCAGCGACTTGCCGATTGCGGGCCAGTTGCGGGGATTGCCAGCGCGCCAGCAAGTGAGGCGATATCGCGGGCGCACCTCCTCCATCCAATCGCGCTTGTAGGGATCGTTTCCGGTGCCGAAATCGACGCATTCGACATGGTCGCGGTCGATCACTTGCTCGAACAAGGCGGCCGTGAGCGTCGTGCCCGCCGACAGCGGCTTGGCGCTTTCGAGGTGGGCCAGCTTGTGGATGTAGGCGGTGCCGTGATCGACGGTCCACATTTGCGCGGCGACGACTTCGCCTTCGTGCGAGGCCAGCCCCAGTCTCAAGCGGCCTGCCTCGCCCTCGGCTTTGGCGAAGTTGCGGAGGAGGGCGCGGTCGCCCTCTTCGGGCTTCCAGCTTTGAGCGTAGATCGCCTCATAGGAAGCCCAGGCATCATCATGAAAATCCGTCAGAAGTTCGATTTCGACCTTCTTCGCCTTGCGCTTCAGCGTCGTTCGCAGTGCGCCCGGTCGGCCCGCAAGGAATTCAGCAAAGGCGCGGCCATCCACGCGCAGAAAGTGGTTCCAGTCGCAGCGCTCGCGATGCACAAACCAGCCGGCATTGCGGAACGCGCTCTCCAGGCGTGTGGCTGTGCCGTCCTCGTCCGGCAACTTCGAGAGAGTGACGCAGGTTGCCTTGCGAGAAAGCTCGCTGGCGGCCCGTTCGAGCAACGGCTCGCGTGATCCCTCGTCGGTCGCAAGATCGGACCATGTGAAGGCGTACCAGTTGCTGAAGCTCTCGAGCCCATGCGAGTTACGGGCAAGGGGCAGAGCCACCACGCCCCGTCCATCGCGGGCGAGCGCGATCACCGGTTTGGCCCCGGCGCTTTCGAGCAGGGCGAACCATTCCGGACGGGTAAACGGATTGCGGCTCGTTAAACCTAAGCCTTGCAGATCGTTAACCGTGTCGTGATAGCTGACCGCCGTCACACTTCCGCACTCCAGGAAACCATGAATTCCGCGCCCGATCCAAAGCCCCGGCCACTCGATCATCTCGCCGAATTCGGACGGGATGATGCACCGGCTCTGGTCTTGCGTGGAGCGGTGCTTAGCTGGAAGGACTTAAGAACCCGTGTCGGCCGCCTGGCCGCCTGGCTGGCCGATAGGGTGCCGGACAAGGGCGCAAGGGTCGCCACCTGGGCCGCCAAAAGCGAACTGACTTGCCTGATGCCGCTCGCCGCGGCGAGGGCAGGGTTGGTGCATGTACCGATCAATCCGCTGCTCAAGCGGGCCCAGGTTGCTCACATCGTCGGCGATAGTGGCGCGAGGCTGCTGCTCGCGACTTCCGCTCGGCTTGCGACGCTAGAAGACGGCGACCTGGCAGATACATGCGAAGCCATCGCGGAGGATGCCGTCCTCGCCGGAGTCGATCAGGTCGAGGCCTCGCTCCCCCCGTCGGCATGGGATCCTGAGACGCTTGCCGCACTGCTTTACACCAGCGGCTCGACAGGCCGGCCCAAGGGCGTGATGCTCAGCCACGCCAACATGTGGCTCGGCGCGGTGAGCGTGGCGGACTATCTCGGGCTGGCGGCGGACGACGTGACCCTGGCGGTCCTGCCCTTGAGCTTCGACTACGGTCAGAACCAGCTTCTCTCGACCTGGCATGCCGGCGGCTGCGTGGTCCCGCTCGATTATCTCACCCCGCGTGACGTCATCAAGGCCTGCGCGCGTCACGGCGTCACGACGCTGGCTGCCGTACCGCCGCTCTGGGTTCAACTTGTCGAACAGGATTGGCCCATCGACGCGGTGACGCCAATGCGGCGGTTGACCAACAGCGGCGGCGCACTGACCGCCGACCTGGTGCGAGCGCTTCGGGGCAAGTTTCCGAATGCCAAGCTATTCCCGATGTACGGACTGACCGAAGCCTTCCGCTCGACCTATCTCGACCCCTCGCTCGTCGACATCCATCCGACCTCGATGGGCCAGGCGATTCCGTTCGCCGAGATACTCGTCATAGGCGAAAATGGTGACGTCACGACGTCAGGCGAGGAGGGCGAGCTGGTCCATTGCGGCCCCCTGGTGGCCCACGGCTACTGGAACGATCCCCAACGCACGGCCGAACGGTTCAAGCCGGCCCCGGCGGCGTCGCGCTATGGCGGCACGGCGGTATGGTCCGGTGACCGCGTGACGCGTGATCGGGAGGGTCTGCTCTATTTCGTCGGGCGTCGCGACGCGATGATCAAGAGTGCCGGCAACCGCATCAGTCCGCAGGAAATCGAGGAAGCCGCGCTGGCCAGCGGTCTCGTGTCCGAGGCCGCGGCTATTGGCGTTCCCGATGAACGGTTGGGGCAAGCCGTCCACCTCGTGGTCCGGGGGACGGGAGACGGGGAAGGCTTGCGCGGGGCGCTCCGGCGCGATCTACCCAATTTCATGCAACCGCAGGCCATTCACTGGGTCGAGACCATGCCGCTCAATCCCAACGGCAAGATTGATCGGGCCGCACTGCAGGCGGAATTGACCGCGTGAAGCCGCTCGGCCCCATCCCCGCCGGTTTCGAGGCGATCGATGGCGAACTCGCTATTGGTGGCCGCACTGCGAGCGCCTGGGTCGAGGAGGCCGGGGGCACCCCGCTGTTCCTCTACTCGCAGGACCTCATTCGCCGGCGGGTGGAACTGCTCCGGCAAACGATGCCCGATCAGTTGCGCATTCATTACGCCATAAAAGCAAATTCTTACCACCCCATCCTCGAACTCATGAGAACTTTGGTGGATGGCTTCGACATAGCCTCTGCCGGAGAGCTCACTATGGCGCTCGAAGCCGGACAGGATCCAACGCTCATCAGCTTTGCTGGTCCGGGCAAGCGCTACGAAGAGCTGGAACTGGCAATCCGCCACGGCGTCACTCTCAACCTGGAATCAGAAGGCGAAGCGCAGCGGGCCTTGGCGATCGGGGACCGGCTCGACATCAGGCCTCGCCTCGCGATCCGGGTAAATCCGAGCTTTGAGTTGCGCGGCTCGGGAATGAAGATGGGAGGCGGCGCAAAGCCCTTCGGCATCGACCAGGATCGCGTTGCGGCGCTCGCTCGCTCGCTGATCAGTGCCGGGGCCGAGTGGCGCGGGCTGCATATTTTTACCGGTAGCCAAGCGCTCGATGCATTGGCGATCATCGAAACGCAGGCCAATGTGCTCGATCTCGCCGCGCGACTGACCGCCGAGATTGGTTCGCCGCTTTCACACCTCAACATGGGCGGCGGCTTCGGCATCCCCTATTTCCACGGTGACCAGGCGCTGGACGTCGAGACCGTAGGGTCTGCCCTCGCTGACCGGTTCGCGTCGCTTCCGTCAGAACTCTCGGGAACGGAGTTCGCCATCGAGCTGGGTCGCTATCTCGTGGGGGAGACGGGGGTTTATCTGGCGCGGATCGTCGATCGCAAGGAGAGCCACGGACAAGTCTTCCTCGTTACCGACGGCGGATTGCACCACCAGCTGGCGGCCTCGGGCAATTTCGGCACCGTGGTCCGCCGCAACTATCCGGCCGCCATCGCCACGCGATATGACGCCGAGCCGGAGGAAGAAGCGAACATCGTGGGCTGCCTTTGCACCCCGCTCGACAGGTTGGCCGACCAGGCCTTCGTTCCTCGCGCCGCGGTGGGCGATCTCGTCGCGATCTTCTGTGCCGGAGCTTACGGGGCCAGCGCCAGCCCGTCTGCTTTCCTTGGCCAGGGGCCGGCGCGCGAGAGGCTCGTTTAGAGTTTCACTCGCCGCTGTCCCGATCCGGGACGGCGCTGTCGTAACCCGCGAAATCGCGGGCTTTCCGCGCTTAAGACTAACGCAATGTTCACGCTTTCCGGCGATGACGGGGCCTTATCCCCCCGAACTCCGGTGAGCCGGCGGTTCGCCCGAACACTGCAAGGACGCAAGGCATGCGCAAGTCATTCGTTGGCCAGTCCCTCGCCATAGCTGCGAGTGCGACGCTTTTCCTGACCGGCTGCGCAAGCAGTGGCGGCGCCCAATTGGCGCCCGCGAGCTTTGTGTCGGCGGAGGAAGGCCCGGGTGAGGAATACGTCATTGGCCCGCTCGATCAGCTGACGATCCACGTCTGGCGCAACGACGAGCTAGGCGCGAAAGTCCAGGTCCGGCCCGATGGGCGGATCACCACGCCGCTGGTCGCGGACATGACCGCCGTCGGCAAGACCCCGACCATGCTGGCCGAAGATATCCGCGTAAAGCTCTCGCAGTACATTTCCGAACCGCTGGTGACGGTGATCGTCAACGAGTTCGCCGGCACGTTCAGCCAGCAGGTGCGGGTTGTCGGGGCCACGGAAAAGCCGGCCTCGCTGCCTTACCGCGCCAACATGACCTTGCTCGACGCGATGATCGCGGTCGGCGGGCTTAGCGAGTTCGCCGCCGGCAACCGGGCGAAGCTGGTGCGCTTCGACAGAGCCAGCGGCAACCAGCAGGAATACAAGCTGCGCCTCGGCGACCTGCTCAAGCAGGGCGACAGCAAGGCCAACGTCATGCTGAAGCCGGGTGACGTGATCATCATCCCCGAAAGCATGTTCTAAGCAAGTTCGGGGAGGGGTCGGTTGAACGTCATTCTCGAAGAATTCCGGGCGGCCCTGTGGACCATCTGGAACCGCCGCTGGCTGGCGCTGGCGGTAACCTGGGGACTATGCGTCCTGGGTTGGCTGGCGATTGCCCTGTTCCCCAACAGCTATTCCTCGGAAGCCAAGCTGTTCCTACAGCTCGACGACGCCTTGGCCGAACAGATCGGCATTGGTGCTGCCACCCGGCAGAAGGACATCGACCGTGTCCGGGAAACGGTGACGAGCGCGGCAAATCTCGAGAAGATCGTCCGCTCCACCCGCCTCGGCGATAATGTCACCGGTGCGAGCCAGATGGAGAAGGCGGTCAAGGACCTGTCCGAAGACATCAAGATCGTCGCCGACGACAAGAACGTATTCAAGATCACGACCACGAGCGGCCGCAGGAGCCTTTCGGACTCGGCCAATGCCCAGCTTGCGCATGAGATCGCGCAACGCCTGGTCGACATCTTCCGCGAGGAGAACCTTGGCGGCAGCCGCGGCGAAATGCGCGAAACCATCGACTTCCTCGATCGGCAACTCGCGGACCGTCAGCGCGAACTGGAGGAAGCCGAGCAGCGCCGTCTCGCGTTCGAAGCCGAACATCCCGACCTGATCGGTGGCGCAGCGTCGATTTCGGCGCAGCTCAGCGCATCCCGCTCGGAACTGCGTAGCGTCGATGCCGATCTCGCTGCCGCGCAATCCGCGCTGGCGGCTATCGAAGGGCAGCTGGCGGGCACTCCGCGCACCCTGGTGACCAGCGGAACGGGCGGCCCTCGGGCGGCTCTGGCCCAGGCCGAAGCCAACCTTGCGGCTCTCGAAAGCCGCGGGCTCACCGACAATCATCCCGATGTCGCCGCCGTGAAAAGGCAGATCGCCGCGTTGCGGCCTCAGGCGCAGGGTGCAGCAGCGGACCTGGGCGGTACGCCGAACCCGGCCTTTTCCTCGCTGCAGGCGATGAAGGTCGAGCGGCAGGCCAACGTGCAGGCGCTGCAATCGCGCGCGGCGGCGTTGAATTCGGAGATCGCCTCGATCCTCGCCAGCCAAGCCCAGGAACCGGGTGCCGCGGCGGAAGCCCAACGGATCAGCCGCGACTACGAGGTGCTGCGCGCCCAATACGACAAGCTGCTGCAGGATCGCGAGGAACTGCGCCTGCGCGGCCAAGTCGAGACCGAGCGCAGCGCGATCAAGTTCGAGATCATCGATCCGCCGAGCACTCCGCGAGTGCCCTCCGCCCCGAACCGTCCGCTGTTGCTGTTCGCGGTCCTGGTCATCGCGATCGGTGCCGGTGGCGGCGCGGCTTTCGCCACGGGCCAGGTCAACGGCACATTCGCCACCGCGGCGAAGCTGGAACGCACGTTCGAGCTGCCGGTGATCGGCACCGTCTCGCACACGATGACCGAGGCGGCGCGGGTCCTGCAACGGCGCAAGCTGAAGCGCTTTGTGATGGCTTCGGGTGCGCTTGGCGGCCTGTTCGTGGTGCTGGTCGGTGTCGAGTACATCCAACGCAGCATGGTGGCCTGAGGAGCGGCGGATGACAGAGCACAGCAAGATCCCGCTTCCCGGCCAAGGTGACAAGGGCGGTTCGCTGTTCGAGCGAGCCGAAGGCCTGTTCGGCGCTCCCGGCGAGCTTCGGGCCGCGCCAGTCCCAACGGTCCTCGCGCCTCCCGCCAATCGCCCTCGACGGCCGGTAGCGCCGTTGGTGCAACCTGACGTGCAAGCGGCTCCTAAGGTAGCCGAGACGGTGGTCGAAGCGCCGGTTGCCGCCGCGCCCGTACCTCGCGTCATGGCTCAACGAGTGGAATTCACCGCCGAGCGGCAATCGGTCGATCGCGCCCGCCTGCTCGAACAGGGTTTCATCGTGCCCGATGGGCCGGTGACGACGCCGCTCGAGGAATTCCGCATTGTGAAGCGCCAGCTCCTTCTCGCGATGCGGGAGGGACGTTCCGGATCGAACCTGTCGCCTGAGTTGCAGCGCGTGCTGGTGTGTTCGCCGCTTCCCGGCGAGGGAAAGACGTTCTGCGCAACCAACCTCGCGCTCGCCGTTGCGGCCGAGAGGGATGCCGAGGTCGTGCTAGTCGACGCCGATTTCGCCAAGCCTTCGATCCTGACGCTGTTCGGGCTTGAGGGACGCAAGGGCCTCATGGACGCGCTGGCCGATCCGGCCGTGCGGGTCGAGGACTGTGTGGTCGCGACGGACATTCCGGGCTTGTTCGTGCTCCCCGCGGGCGACCGCACGTCTTCGGACAGCGAATATCTCTCCAGTGGCCGCACGCGCGAAGTGCTCGACAGGCTGACGGCCGGCGCTCCCAACCGCGTGGTGATTTTCGATTCTCCGCCGGCGCTGGCGGCCTCGCCGGCTGCGGAACTGGCGAAGTACGTGGCGCAGGCACTGGTGATCTGTCGCGCAGACCAGACCGGCCAGCGTGCCTTGGAAGACGCGCTTTCGCTGCTTTCGATCTGTCCCGACATCAAGCTGCTGTTGAACTCTGCCAACTTCAGCCCGAGCGGCCGCCGCTTCGGTGCCTATTACGGATATGGTGGGGATGGGGAGTGAAGCAGTTCGCGCTTCGCCTTGTTGTTGCGCTGGCCGCGCTCGGCCTGCCGGGCGCCGCTGAGGCGGCCGCCGATGATGCGTTGTCCACCAACGCGGACGGCTACCACACCGAAGTGGTCCCTTACATCGAGGCCGCTCAAGTCGTCAGCGCGCAGATCGATCCGGTGAACGACGTCGTGACCTGGACCAACCTCGCCGTCGGGATCGACGCTTCGATTGTCGGTAAGAGGAGCGCGGCCTCGGTCTCGCTCCGCTACGAGCGGCGGATCGGTTGGGACGACGACGATGTCGGAGGTGACACCGTCAGCGGGATCGCCCGTGCCGGCGTGGCGCTGGCGGAAGGTCTGACCATGGAGGCCGGCGGCTACGCTGCCCGCACTCGCGTCGAGGCTGACGGCTCGACCTCGCTTGGCGGGTTCGTCAGCGACGATTCCACCAGCCAGATCTACTCGGCTTATGCTGGACCCTCGGTGCATACCATGGTCGACCAGGTAGAGGTCGAGGGGCACTATCGCTTTGGCTACACCAAGGTCGAAGAGCCGGACGAAGTTGTTATCGCACCCGGTCAGCAGCCGGCCGACATCTTTGATGAGAGCACGATCCACACGGCTCAGGCCCGCGCGGGCATCGGCCCGGATGTGGTCGCACCGTTCGGCTTCGGCGCAGGCGGCGGGTTCACTCAGCAGGACATCTCGAACTTCGACCAGCGTATCCGCGATGCTTACGCCCGCGCCGACGCGATCTTGCCGGTTAGCCCGGCAGTCGCGCTGGTTGGCGGGGTTGGGCTGGAGGACGTAGAGGTCTCAAGCCGCGATGTCGTGCGTGATGGGGCGGGCAATCCGGTTGTAGGACCCGATGGTCGCCTCGTGACCGACAAGAGCTCACCCCGCCGGATCGACTACCAGACCGACGGACTGATCTGGGACGCGGGCGTAATGTGGCGCCCGAGCCGCCGTACCGCGCTCGAGGCTTATGTCGGCCACCGCTATGGCATGATGAACTACCACGGGACGTTCTCCTACGCGCCGAATGCGCGGGAGAGCTACAACGTCGCCGTCTATGACAACCTGACCAGCTTCGGCGGGGCGCTGGTGAACCAGCTGGCCGGACTTCCGGCTAACTTCGACGCCTTCGTAAACCCGATCAACGGCCAGGTCGGTGGCTGCGTGGCAAGCCTCGACAATGGGAACTGCCTGGCCAGCGCACTGGGTTCGCTGCGTTCGTCGGTGTTCAAGAGCCGCGGCATTGTCGCAAGCCACTCGCTCAACCTCGGCCGCACTCAGGTGAGCACCGGGGTAGGCTACGACCAGCGGAAGTACATTCCTGCGGCCGGCAGCGGGATCGACGCCAGCGGGGTGACCGACGACATGATCTGGGTCGCGGTCTACGGCTCGACCGAGCTCGACATGCGTTCGTCGCTTTCCGCAGGAGCATCGATCAACTGGTTCGACGGCGCCTTCGCGAGCGACGGGAAGTCGACCGGCTACTCGATGTCGATGGCTTACAACCGTGACCTCTTGCGCGGCCTGAGCGGCGTTGCCGCCGTCGGGCTCGATGGCGTGGTCCGCGACAACGTACCCGATTTTCTCGCCGCATCGGCCCTTCTGGGACTGCGCTATTCGTTTTTTGACCGGTGAACCGGAGGCATCGCAATGTTTGCTGAATTCTACGGCCTGACAGGGAAGCCCTTCCAGCTTACGCCTGACCCGGCTTTCTATTTCCGCAGCGTGACCCATCGCAAGGCGCTCTCCTACCTCGGCTACGGCCTGGCGCAGGGTGAGGGCTTCATGGTCATCACCGGCGAAGTCGGGGCGGGCAAGTCCACCCTGGTCGCGCACCTGATGGGCTCGGTCGATCCCTCGCAGCTGAGCGTGGCGCAGATCGTGACCAGCAAGCTCGACGAGGAAGAGATCATCCACGTCGTCGCACAGAGCTTCGGTCTCGAGATCGAAGGCCACGACAAGGCGAGCGCACTGGGCGCCATCGAGGGCTTCCTGCACGACGAGGCGCGTGCCGGCCGTCGTTGCCTGCTGATCGTAGACGAGTCCCAGAACCTCTCGGTCTCGGCGCTCGAAGAGTTGCGCATGCTGTCGAACTTCCAGCTCGGCAATCATCCGCTGCTGCAGACCCTGCTGCTGGGGCAGCCCGAGTTCCGTTCGACGCTGCAAGGCCATGAGTCGCTCGAGCAATTGCGTCAACGCGTCATTGCCGCGCATCATCTCGAGGCGATGGAAGAGGACGAGGTTGAGCCTTACATTGCCCACCGCCTGAAGACGGTTGGCTGGAACGGTAATCCGCAGTTCGACGAAGCGGTATTTGCCGAACTCTACGAAGCCAGCGGCGGCATTCCGCGCAGGGTCAACCAGATCGCCAACCGTCTGCTGCTGCTCGGTGCAGTCGAGCAGAGCACCCGCATCGATACCACGATGCTCCGGACTGTGGTTGCCGAGATGGAGGGCGAGCGCACCTTTGCCGAGGTACCGACGGCGGCCGCTCCAGAACCCGAACACCTGCCGGAGCCGGTGGCGGTTGCGCCGGTGGCTCCCAAGGCGGACATGAGCGTGTTCGAAGCTCAGCTGGCAGTGCGCGACGCGCAGATCGTTGAGCTGCAAGATGCCGTAATCGAGCTGGCGACCCATCTCAAGTCAGCCACCGAAACCTCATCCACCCCGGATGTCGCGGCCTTGAAGGATCAAATGGCGCGCATGGAGGCCCGCTTGCTGGAGCAGGAACAGGCCGTGCGGCAGACGCTCGGCATGCTCATCGAATGGATGGAAGCCGAGATGGATCAGGCGAGGGCGGCCTAACCGCCGCCCCGGCACAGGCTACGGATGTGGATGCGCTCACTTCTCTAGAACGGCTGACAGGTCTGCCCGTTGGGCAGGCTGCGATCGTCAACGGCTTGTCCGTCGACGTCGAGGACTGGTTCCAGGTCGGCGCGTTCGAGAGCGTTATCGAGCGGGGCGATTGGGGAAGCCTTGCCGATCGCGTCGATCGCAATGTGCGTGAGATCCTCGACTTGTTCGACGAGGTGGAGGCCAAGGCCACGTTCTTCACGCTGGGCTGGGTGGCGCAGCGTCATGGGGAGCTACTGCGCGAGGTCGCTTCGCGCGGGCATGAGATCGCCAGCCACGGATGGGATCATCGGCGGGTCTTCACCATGGATCGCGCCGAGTTCGGTGACGACATCCGGAAAGCGCGCAGCGTGCTCGAAGACGTGACGGGAGCGCGCGTCACCGGCTACCGTGCGCCGAGTTTCTCGATCGACCGGCGCACGCCCTGGGCGTTCATGGAACTGGCCGAGCAGGGCTATGCCTATTCTTCCAGTGTCGCCCCCGTACTCCACGATCACTATGGCTGGCCCGAGGCACCGCGCTTTGCCTTTCGGCCGCTGCCGTGGAAGCCCTTGATCGAAATTCCGGTCACTACCGCCCTATTCGGCGGGAAGCGGCTCGCGGCAGGTGGAGGTGGCTTCTTCCGCGTCTTGCCTTATGCCTTCAGCCGTTGGGCGATCCGTCAGGTCAACCGCCGCGATGAACGTCCGGCGATCTTCTACTTCCACCCTTGGGAAATCGATCCGGGTCAGCCTCGGGTGGCCGGCGCGCCGTTGAAGTCGCGGCTGCGGCATTACACCAAGCTCGATCAGATGGCTCCCAAGCTGCGCCAGCTGGTGCGAGAGTTCCAGTGGGGCCGAATGGATCTGCTGGCCCATCGCGAAAGTGCCAGGCTCGATGCCGAGCGGACCACGGCAGACGCCGGATGAACGCGCCCTTCGCCCTGACTGCGGAACGCGTTCGCCTGGCTGACCTCCGTCAACCGGATGAAGTGGCGCGGATCGAAGGATTCGTGTCGGCACTGGAGGGCAGTGTATTCCACCGCCCGGCCTGGTTGCGGGCGATCGAGCGCGGGACCGGGCAGCGGGGGTTCGGGCTCGTGGCGGAGAAGGGTGGCATGCTCACAGGCTGGCTGCCCTTGAGCGAGGTTCATTCGCCGATCTTCGGCAGGATGCTGGCTTCGAGCGGTTTTGCCGTCGATGGCGGGGCGCTTGCCGAGCGGGAGAGTACATCGCTGCTGCTGTGCCGAGCCGCTGAGGAGCTGGCGGCGCGGCGATCTTGTACAACGATCGAACTGCGTGGCGGGATTTCGCCGGAACATTGGACCCGCCGCAGCGACAGCCATTGTGGTTTCGTGAAGTCGCTGGCGTCACACGATGATGCCGAGCTCGCCGCGATTCCGCGCAAGCAGCGCGCGGAAGTCCGCAAAGGGCTGGAAAACGACCTTGAGATCACCATCGGCACTCGCGCGACGGAGCAAGCCGCGTTCTACTCCACCTTTTCCGAAAGTGTGCGCAACCTTGGGACCCCGGTATTCCCGCGCAAGCTGTTCCAGGCAGTGCTCGACGAACTTGATGCCGATATTCTGACCGTTCGTCACCGGAGCGAACCGGTCGCCGCCGTGCTGACGATCTATCATGCTGACACGGCCATGCCCTACTGGGGCGGCGGCACCAGGGCGGCCCGCGGCCTGCGAGCCAACGACCGGATGTACTTCGAGCTCATGCTCCATGCGCGGACCCAGGGCTTTACGCGGTTCGACTTCGGCCGCAGCAAGACCGGCAGCGGCAACCACGCGTACAAGAAGAACTGGGGTTTCGAGGCCGAACCCCTGACCTACTCGAGCTGGACGGCTCCGGACCAAGCATCGCGCGATGCCGATCCCACGAGCAGCCGACACGCCGCCCGCATCGCTTTGTGGCGAAAGTTGCCGCTGTCGGTTGCGGCACGCCTTGGACCGGTCATCGCCAGGGGGCTCGGATGAGCGGCATCCTTTTCCTGGCCCACCGCGTACCGTTCCCACCCGACCGTGGGGACAAGATCCGCTCGCACCACATCCTCAAGGCCCTGTCGAACCTGGGTCCTGTCTATGTCGGCTGCCTGGCGGATACCGCGACCGACAAGGCCGGCGAAATGGAGCTGGCTCGTGTCAGCACCGGCTATTGCATGCCGGCGCGGACCAAGCCGCTGCCGCTGGCTGGCTTCGAGGCGCTCTGCGCGGCGAAGCCGGTGAGCCTCAAAGCCTTCCATCACTACGAACTGGCGCGGTGGGTTAGGCGTATGCTGGCCACGACCGACATCGATACGATCTACGTCTTCTCGGGGCAGATGGGGCAGTACGTGCCGAAGGATTGGGGCGGACGGCTCGTGGTCGATCTGGTTGATGTCGATTCCGCCAAGTTCGAGGCCTATTCCGCTGAGAAGCCCATGCCGATGCGGTGGGTCAATACCCGCGAGGCCCGGTTGCTGCGGGTGGAAGAGGCTCGCCTGGCAGCGCAAGCGACGCACACCTTGTTGGTGAGTGAGGCAGAGGCGGCCTTGCTGGCTTCGCGACTGCCCGCCGACGTGCAGGGCAATATCTCGGCATTGGGCAATGGCATCGACGCGACGGCTTTCAATCCGGGGCGGGTGCGGGCTCACCCCGCGCTCTGTGAAGGGGGCGCAAACATCGTCTTCACCGGGCAGATGGACTACCCGCCCAACGTCGACGCGGCCCTTCGCATGATCGATTGCATCATGCCGCGGATTTTGTCCTCCATGCCTGAAGCCCGCCTCCACATAGTCGGGCGGTCGCCGGCGCCTGAGCTCCTCGCTAAAGACGGCGTGTGCCGATCGCGTGTATGGGGCGAGGTTCCCGACGTTCGCCCGTTTCTGTCTGGAGCAGGCGTGGTACTCGCCCCTCTGACCATCGCACGTGGGGTTCAAAACAAGGTGCTGGAGGCCATGGCGATGGCCCGCCCTGTCGTTCTGACAACCGCGGCGGCGACGGGATTGCCGGGCGTCGACGGTACACATTTTGCGGTTGCCGACACCGACCAGGAAATCGCCAGCCGTGCGTTGGATTTGCTCTCAGACCGCGAACGGGCGTCACGCATGGGCGCTGCTGCGCGCGATGTCGTGGTGGAGCAGCGGAGCTGGCGCGCGATGCTCGAGCCGCTACCGGCGATCGTCGGCCGTCCGCGTGATCGCAGCAGGCGGCGCCATGCCGCGTGAAGCAATCCTGCCGAGAGTGAGCCCATCGCGAGCGCTACCCCAGGCCTGGCGTGCTCCATTGCTGCAATTGGCCATTGCCTGGACCGGACTGATTGCGCTGACGCGGGCGGACTGGGCCGAGATGGCGCACCAGTGGTGGGACGTCTCGACCTACAACCACATCCTGCTCGTTCCTCCGATCATCGCCTGGCTCGTCGGCACGCGCTGGTCGGAAGTGTCCAGTCTGGGCCCGAAAGGATGGTGGCCCGGCTTCGCCTTGCTCGGCGCAGGCTTGCTGATCTGGTCCGGAGGGAGCGCGGCGGGGATAAACCTCTTCAGCCAGTCAGGGGCCGTTGTCCTGCTCCAGGCGGCCGTTGCCACCATTCTGGGGGTCCGAGTGACCGCGGGCTTGCTCTTTCCGCTGGGCTACATGCTTTTCCTCGTGCCCTTCGGTGACGAGATCGTGCCAGCGCTGCAGGCGATCACCGCCAAGCTGGCCATCGGTCTGACGCATGCCAGCGGAGTGCCGGCCACAATCGAAGGCGTACTCATCGACACCCCGGCGGGTCTCTTCGAGGTGGCCGAAGCTTGTTCGGGCGTGAAGTTCCTCGTGGCGATGGTCGCCCTTGGAGCTCTGGTCGCGCATCTTTGCTTTGCCAGCCCTAAGCGTCGCATCGCGTGGATGACGGCGGCGGTAGTCGTTCCGATCCTCGCCAACGGCGTCCGAGCCTGGGGAACGATCTACGTTGCGCAAAGCCAAGGCGTGGAGTTTGCCGCCGGGTTTGATCACATCGTCTACGGTTGGGTCTTCTTCGCGATCGTCATGGGTGGGCTGCTCGCGGCTTCCTGGCGGTTCTTCGACCGTTCGCCCGAAGATCAACTGCTCGATACCCAGGCGATCGAGGCGTCGCCTTTGCTTTCCGCCCTGGCGAGGCTCGAGGTTGGCGGATGGCGAGCGGTTCTGCTCGTCTTGTTTGCCACGGCAGTCACCGTCGCGGCGATGGACCGCGTCGGGCAACTGACCTAACGGTCCATCCTCATGTGCGGGATCGCGGGGATTTTTCATTGCGGCACGATCAAGCCGGTCGATCCCAAGCGGGTCGAAAGGATGTGCGACGCGCTTGTCCATCGCGGACCTGACGGCTCGGGGGTCTGGACGGCGCCTGGAGTAGGGCTCGGCCACCGCCGGCTGTCGATTATCGACCTGGCAGGTTCGCCCCAGCCGATGCTCTCCGCCGACGGGCGCTCGGTGATCGTCTTCAATGGCGAGATCTATAACTTCCGCGAGTTGCGGAAGGAACTTGAAGGCCTTGGCGCCAAGTTCCGGACTAACGGCGATACCGAGGTGATCCTCGCCGCCTACAAGCGCTGGGGCACCGACTGCCTGTCTCGCCTCCACGGCATGTTCGCCTTCGCGCTCTACGATCTGCGCGAGCGGTCGCTGTTCCTCGCCCGCGATCGACTGGGCGTGAAGCCGCTGTTCATGGCGCCTCTGTCCGACGGCAGCATCGCTTTCGCTTCGGAGCTCAAGGGCCTGCTGGCACACCCGCTACTGCGCCGCGAGGTCGATCCGCTGGCGATCGAGGACTACCTGACCTGGGGTTATGTGCCCGATCACCGTTCTATTCTCGCGGGGGTGGAGAAGCTTCCGGCCGGTCATTTCCGGCTGCTCAGGCATGATCGCCCTCCCACTGCACCCGTCCAGTGGTGGGACGTGAGCTTCGCCGAACGCCACCGTGGTTCAGAGCGCGACCTTGAGGCGGAGCTGCTGCACCACCTGCGCGAGGCCGTGACGAGCCGCATGGTCGCCGACGTGCCCCTAGGCGCGTTCCTTTCGGGCGGGGTGGATTCCTCGAGCGTGGTCGCGCTGCTGGCCGAAGCTAGCCGCGATCCTGTGCGGACGTGCACGATCGGTTTCGATGTCGCTGCCGTCGACGAGACCTCTTACGCGGCCCAGATCGCCGAGAAGTTCGGCACCGACCATCGCACCCGGCAGGTCAGCGCGGATGATTTCGACGCCCTCGACACCCTTTCCGCAATGTTCGACGAGCCCTTTGCCGACGCATCGGCTCTGCCGACCTGGCGGGTTTGCCAACTCGCCCGTGAGAGTGTGACGGTCGCCCTGTCCGGCGATGGAGCTGACGAGGCGATGGCCGGCTACCGTCGGCAGGTATTTCACTTCCACGAGGAGCGAGTGCGCAGCCTCCTTCCGGCGGCGTTCCGACGGAATGTCCTCGGCCCGCTCGGCAGGATCTATCCCAAGGCCGATTGGGCTCCACAGCGGCTGCGAGCCAAAGCCACTTTGCTCTCGTTGGCCGGAGACGGGGCGGCGGGCTACGCACTCGGCCTCTCGGTCGTGCCGCCGATGCTTCGAGACGGCCTCTACGCTCCAGCGCTACAGCGATCGTTGGGCGGCTACCGCGCCGAGCAGCCCGTGATCGACATGATGAACCGGGCACCGGCGCGAACCGGTCTCGATCGCGCGCAATATGCCGATCTGAAGTTCTGGCTACCCGGCGATATTCTGACCAAAGTCGACCGTACGAGCATGGCCGTCAGCCTCGAAGCGCGCGAGCCCTTGCTCGATCATCGGCTGATAGAATTCGCCGCCGGACTGCCTGACCGGATGCGCGTGCGCGGAGGGCAGGGCAAGTGGCTGCTCAAGAAGGCCATGGGCCGGTACCTTCCCGATGACATCCTGTATCGGCCAAAGCAGGGCTTCGTGACTCCGATCAAGGAATGGCTGCGCGGCCCGCTGGCCAACCAGGCAAAGGCTATGACGACGAATGGCGCGCTGGCGCGGTCGGAGTGGTTCGACAAGGCGGCTCTCGGTGGCCTTGTGGAGGCTCATTCGTCAGGTCTGGCCGACAATTCTCGCGTACTTTGGCAGCTGCTCATGCTGGAACGATCATTGGTCCGCTTGGGCATTTTCGCCTGACGATACGTAATACTACGTAGTTATCGTCATGTGCCATTTTAGGAACATCGGGGGGCACCCATCAACCCCGCCAATTAATTCGTTGCCAATGAGACAAGTGATGATAGCATCACGTCAATTCAAAACGAACAAAAGCGCTGGCACTCCAGTGGGTTGCATGGGGGTAATTTATGGATCGGCTGTCAAGCCAGCTAGATCGTTTGAACGAAAGCCTCTCTGAATCTGACGATAGCGTTATCGGCTTCGGGCCGGGCGAAGAACGTCTTGTCCAGGAAAGTAGCAGGCACCTTCGTATTGATCGGCAACTGTTCGAGTTGTCCGAACTCGATGTACTTTACCAAGGTAATCAGGCCGCCCTCTGGACTTTCATGCGTCCGGACGGCCGTCCCAGCTTTACGCCCTCGATGCTGCACGATTTCGAAGATTGGCAAAGGCTGATTGTCGAGAATTTCGGCTCGGGCCAGGCTCCGCTGCGCTACCTCATCCTGGGCAGCCGCGCGCCGGGCGTCTACTGTTTCGGTGGCGACCTTGAGCTGTTCGAACGCCTGATCCGCAATCGCGACCGCGACGGGCTCGCCCGTTATGGCTATCGTTGCGTCGAAATCCTTCACCGCAACATGAACGCGCTCGACCTGCCGATGTTGACTATCGGTCTTGTGCAAGGCGCGGCTCTGGGTGGCGGGTTCGAAGCCTTGCTGTCCTTCGACCACATCATCGCCGAACGCAGCGCGACCTTCGGCTTGCCGGAGATCCTGTTCGGGCTGTTCCCCGGAATGGGCGCCCACGCGATCCTCTCGCGCAAGCTCGGCAGTGCCATGGCGGACCGACTGATCCTTTCGAACCGGACTTATACGGCTGAAGAGATGTACGACCTCGGGATCGTCCACTACCTGGCCGAAGACGGCGAGGGCGTGGCCGCCTGCGAGGACTTCATCCAGAAGTCAGAACGGCGCCACCCGGGCCTCGTCAATGCCCGCAAGGCTATGCGAGTGGCCAGCCCGATCGACCTCCTGGAGCTGAAGCGCATCGTTGACCTATGGGCCGACGCGGCGCTCCAGCTCACTGATGGAGACCTCAAGGTCATGGGCCGGCTGACACGGGCTCAGCAGCGCGTCGGCAACAAAGCCGCCTGATGCTACTGCGCCCGCTCAGCGGGCGTCGACCAACACCAGTTCGGCGTCTTCGATCGCCTCGACGGTGATCGCTTCCTCGCCGGTGATGGCAATGCCGTCCCGCGGGTTGGCTTCCTGACCGTTGATGCGGATCCGCCCGCCTGTGGCCACGAGGTATTGGTGGCGCCAAGGGGCGGCCTCATAGGTCACGGTCTCTCCCGCAGGTAGCGTGGCGGCGAGGATTTTCGCGTCGCTGCGGATGGGCAGGGAGCCGTCGCCTTCCGGATCGCCGCTCGCCAGTATCTCCCAACGACCTGCACGGTCGCCGCGCGGGAACTCGCGTTGACCCCAGTCGGGTGCCTCTCCAGCGCGGTCGGGCATGATCCAGATCTGGAACAGCGAGGTATCCTCGTCCTCGAGGTTGTATTCGGCGTGCGTGACGCCGGTACCCGCGCTCATGACCTGCACGTCACCTGCGCCGGTGCGGCCGGTGTTACCCAGGCTGTCCTTGTGGGTGATCGCTCCGTTCCTGACGAAGGTGATGATCTCCATGTCGCGATGGGGATGCGGCGGGAAGCCGTTCTTGGGCGCGATCAGGTCGTCATTCCACACGCGGATACGGCCCCAGCCCATGCGGTCGGGATCGTGGTAGTCGGCGAAGCTGAAGTGAAAACGGGTGTCGAGCCAGCCGTGGTTGCGGTGCGCCAAATCGGCGAACGGACGGATTTCAATCATGTCTGGTAATCCACCTCGGCGGGGAGTTACCGCCGGAATGACAAATAGATGTGGTGGCTCATGGCGCTGTTCAAGACCCTGAGCCGGGCAGTCGAGGATCGCGCCCGGCGGGCTCGTAACGACGCTCTCCGGTCAGGGGATCGATCCAGACTTCAAGCAGTTGCCCGGTCTCGTGATCGACGAAGCGCTCGTTGGTCAGTTGCCACGCCGTTGGCGGCACATCAGTCGGTGCCCCAGGCCGGCCGTAGCGGCCTTCGAGCGCCAAGCTGGCGATGATCACGGCGCCAGTGATCAACAACCATAACCCTGGGCCACCACCAGCCATCGTCATCAAGGTGCCCCCAGCGACCGCCAGTGCGCCCACGACGAAGGCCGCAAGGCGGGCATTGGGGCTCATGCCCGCTCCAGCTTCACCGCTGTGCCATAGGCGACGACTTCGTTCATCGTCTGGCCGATCGAGCCGGAATCGAAGCGCATCATGACCACCGCGTCGGCGCCCATAAGTTGGGCATTCATGACCAAACGGTCGATCGCCTGACGCCGTGTGTCTTCCACCAGCGACGTGTATTCCTTGATTTCGCCACCCACCAGCGAACGCAATCCGGCGACGACATTGCCGCCGAGCCCGCGGCTTCGAACGACCACGCCGAAGACTTGGCCGATCGTCTCGACCGTACGATAACTCGCCACATTCTCGGTGGTTACGACAAGCATTTCATTCTCCCCCGCAACTGTCTTTGTGGGAACCTACACCTCGCCGTGGCCCTCCGCCAGATAGTCAGCGCTCTGCATTTCCTTGAGCCGACTCACTGTGCGATCGAACTCGAACCGACCGTCGCCCGCTGGGTAGAGGGCTTCGGGCTTGGCCGCTGCCGAAGCGAGCAGCTTGACCTTGTTCTCGTAAAGCGCGTCGATCAGCGTCACGAAACGTGCGGCTTCGTTGCGCATCTCGGGGCCCATGATCGGGATGCCGACCACGATTACGGTGTGATAGGTCTGAGCTACCGCCAGATAGTCTGCTGCACCGCGCGCTTCGCCACACAGGCGTTTGAAGCTGAACACGGCGACGCCCTTGAGGCTCTTCGGCACACGGAGCATTCGTCCACCACCGACGTCGAGCTCAGCGGACGGAACATGCTCCGCATCCTCGGGCGGATAGTCGGTCAGGCGAAAGAACGCCTCGCGCAAGTGCGCGGTCGCGTGCCCATTGGCCGGACAATACCAGGTGCTCATCCCGCCCAGGCGTTCGAGCCGATAGTCGACGGGCCCGTTGAGCTCAATCACGTCCAGCTGCTGCTCGATCAGAGCGATGAACGGAAGGAAATGCTCGCGGTTGAGGCCGTCCTTGTAGAGGTCGCGGGGAGGGCGGTTGGAGGTCGTGACCACGGTGACGCCCTCGTCGCAGATGAGCGCCTTGAACAGTCGGCTCATGATCATGGCGTCGGCGCTGTTGTTGACGACCATTTCGTCGAAGGCGAGGCAGCGCAGGTCTTGTGCGAGCGCTTCCGCGACTTGCGGGATCGGATCGCCGCTTTCGGTCATGCGCGCTTCGCGCAAGCGCTGGTGGACCTCGATCATGAAGGCGTGGAAGTGAACCCTCCGCTTGTCCCCGATCGCCAGGGTTTCGTGGAACAGGTCCATCAGCATGGACTTGCCGCGACCCACGCCGCCCCAGAGATAAACACCCTTGGGGAGCTTTGGGCGGGCAAAAAACCGGCCAAGCAAGCCTCGGGACGGAACTCTCTCCAGGTCGCGTTGAAGGGCCACCAGCCGTTCAGCCGCAGCCTTTTGCGCGGGGTCCGGGCGGAGCTCGCCCGCAGCTACGAGCGCGCGATAACGATCGAGCAGTCCGCTCAGGCGTGCCGCTCCGCCAGCATCTTCTTGGTTTCCGCGATCGCCTTGGCCGGGTTGAGACCCTTGGGGCAGACGTTGGCGCAGTTCATGATCGTGTGGCAGCGATAAAGTCGGAACGGGTCTTCCAGCGCATCGAGCCGTTCGCCGGTCATCTCGTCGCGGCTGTCGGCCAGCCAGCGATAGGCCTGGAGCAGGATGGCGGGACCGAGGAACACGTCGGAGTTCCACCAGTAGCTCGGGCAGGCAGTGGAGCAGCAGGCGCACAGGATGCACTCGTAGAGGCCATCCAGCTTCTCGCGCTCTTCAGGGCTTTGCAGGCGTTCCTTGCCGCTCGGCGTGGTCGAGACGGTCTGCAGCCACGGACGGATCGAGGCGTATTGGGCGTAGAACTGGGTGAAGTCTGGGACCAGGTCCTTGACCACCTCCATGTGGGGCAACGGCGTGACGCGGATTTCGCCTGACAGGTCTTCCATCGAGGTGGTGCAGGCGAGGCCGTTGCGGCCATTCATGTTCATCGAGCAGGATCCGCAGATCCCCTCTCTGCACGAGCGGCGGAAGGTCAGCGTGGGGTCGATCTCGTTCTTGATCTTGATCAGCGCGTCGAGGACCATCGGACCGCATTCGTCCAGGTCGATCTCGAACGTGTCGTAGCGAGGGTTCTCGCCGCTTTCCGGGTCCCAGCGATAGATCTTGAACTTGCGCACGCGCGCGGCGCCAGTTGCTTTGTGCTCACGGCCTTTGCCGGTGATCTTGCTGTTCGTCGGAAGCGTGAAGGTAGCCATCGGGAGATCCTGCTGCGTCGCGGCCTATCTAGCCGCTGTTGCGGACAGGGCAAGCGCTTGGGACAAAACAGCTGTTGCAAGGAACGCACGCAAGATCGTGGCGGAACCGAAGCGGGAAGGGTCTCGTTGAGGCCTGGACCACAAAGGGACGCAAGATGATGTCGAGAATTCCGAATTCGGCCATGCCGCACGCCTGGGTGCAGAAAGAACTGAATGAACGCAAAGGCCGGCCAGGAAGTACGACGCTGAAGATCGCGGCCTTGGCAGGGGTTACGTGGTTAGGATTGAGGTTGCTGCGGCGCCATCGCGGTCATGCTTGAAATAGGTAGGCGCTCAAAACCGCGGGCGCCGCCCGACTGACAGAATTGCCAGCCGAGCAGCGCCCGCAAGTTCTAAGGGTTATTCCCCGAAAGTGCGCTGCCACCAACCGCGGCGAGGCGAACCGGCCTCGTCGTCGCCAGTTGCTTCTTCGCCGTTGGCGTCGTTAGCGGCCTCGGGCGCCGGAGCAGCCTCCGGTGCTACTTCAGCCTCGACGGGCTCTTCGGCCTTCTTCCGGCGCGTGCGCTTGGGCTTGGGCGCTTCCTCGGCGACAGGTTCGGGAGCCACTTCGACGATTTCCGCCGGTGCTGCCTCTACCTGTGCCTCGGCCTCGACATCAGCCTTCTTCCGGCGTGTGCGCTTGGGCTTGGGCGCAGGTTCCTCGGCGGCTTCTACTGGAGCTTCGGTAACGGCTTCCGCTTCCTCGGCTTTAGGTTCGGCCTTCCGGCGACGGCTGCGCGGCTTGGGCGCCGGGGCCTCAACTTCGTCCGTCGAAGTCCCTGCTGTGAGTTCTTCAGCTACGGGTTCAGCATTAGCTTCGTCCGTATCGGTGCCTTCGAACTCGCCGGTCTCGCCTTCGGTCGTGCCCTCGCCATCACCACCACGGCGCCGGCGACGGCCACCACGACGACGACGCTTGCGGGGACGATCCTCACCATCGGGCGTAGTTTCGTCGGCCAGCTGCGGGCGTTCCTCGCCAGCTTCCTCGCCATCGACGTCAGCGAGTTGTTCCTCACCTTCCTCTTGGCGTTCGTCCTGGCGGTTGCGACCGCGTCCGCCACGGCGGCGGCGGCGGCGCTTGCCACGGCCTTCGCCGTCGGATTCGCGTTCGGGGCGAGCTTCGAAGGCTTCTTCGTCCTCGTCCTCGTATTCCTCGGGCAGGCTGTCGTCCGGTTCCTCGACGATCGGCTCGAACCGTGGAACGGTCGTCGGACGCGGACCCGAGCTGCCGACGCGCATCTTGGCGCCTTCGTCTTCGCCTTCGGGAATGACTTCCACTGCCACCCCATAACGCTCTTCGATCTCTGCGAGATCGGCGCGCTTGGCGTTGAGCAGGTAGATCGCTGCCTCAGTCGAAGCAAAGAGCGAGATCGTCGTCCCCTTGCCCTTGGCCGCTTCGTCCTCGATCAGACGCAGGGCCGAAAGGCCTGCGCTCGAGGCGGTGCGGACGAGGCCGGTGCCGTCGCAGTGCGGGCAGGCGCGGGTGGTGGCTTCGAGCACGCCGGTGCGCAGGCGCTGGCGGCTCATCTCCATCAGGCCGAAGCCCGAGATGCGGCCGACCTGGATCCGGGCGCGATCGTTCTTGAGCGCCTCCTTCATCGCCTTCTCGACCTTACGGACGTTTGATCCGTATTCCATGTCGATGAAGTCGATGACGACGAGGCCTGCCATGTCGCGCAGGCGCAACTGGCGGGCGATCTCGCGCGCGGCTTCGAGGTTGGTGTTGAGCGCGGTCGCTTCGATCCCGTGCTCCTTGGTGGAACGGCCGGAGTTGATGTCGATCGACACCAGCGCTTCGGTGGGATTGATCACCAGGTAGCCGCCGCTCTTCAGCTGCACGACCGGGTCGTACATCGCCGAGAGCTGATCCTCGGCACCGTAGCGCTGGAACAGCGGAACCGGGTCCGCATACTGCTTCACGCGCCGGGCATGGCTCGGCATCAGCAGCTTCATGAATTCCTTAGCCGCGCGGTAGCCGCCTTCGCCTTCGACGACGACTTCCTCGATCTCCTTGTTGTAGATGTCGCGGATAGCCCGCTTCACTAGGTCGGAGTCCGAATGGATCATCATCGGCGCGCTGGAGGCTAGCGTCTTCTCGCGAATCTCGTCCCACAGGCGGGCGAGGTAGTCGAAGTCGCGCTTGATCTCGGTCTTGGTACGCTGGAGGCCCGCGGTACGGACAATCAGGCCCATCGACTTCGGCAGGCTCAGTTCGCCGACGATCTGCTTCAAGCGCTTGCGGTCGGCCGCGCTCGAGATCTTGCGGCTGATGCCGCCGCCGTGGCCCGAGTTGGGCATGAGCACGCAATAGCGGCCCGCGAGGCTGAGATAGGTGGTGAGGGCAGCACCCTTGTTGCCGCGCTCTTCCTTGACGACCTGCACCAGCAGGACCTGGCGGCGCTGGATGACGTCCTGGATCTTGTAGCGACGACGCAGCGCCTGGCGCTTGGCGCGGAGCTCGTCCATTTCCTTGGCGCGCGAGCGACCCTGACGTCCGCGACCACGACCACGGCGGCCGCGTTGGTTATCGCCTTCGCCGGTCTCTTCATCACCTTCGTCACGAGCGCCTTCGTCAGACTCCTCGTCGGCGTCGTTATCGCCGTTTTCGAGATGACCGTCTTCGATGGTCGCGACATCGTCCTTCTCGCTCGTGTCGATTTCCTCGACATGCGAGTGTTCGAGATCGCCGTCGTCACCTTCGGCCTCGTCGTCGAACTCGTCCTCGTCGGCGCGAAGAGCAGCCTCTTCTTCCGCGTGGGCGCGTTCTTCCGCCAGCAGAGCCTCTCGGTCTGCGTGGGGGATCTGGTAGTAGTCAGGGTGGATCTCGCTGAAAGCGAGGAACCCGTGGCGATTTCCGCCGAAATCCACGAAGGCCGCCTGTAGTGACGGCTCTACGCGAGTTACCTTGGCTAGATAGATGTTACCTTTGATCTGCTTGTGTTCGGCAGATTCGAAATCAAATTCTTCAATCCGATTTCCCTTGAGCACCGCCACCCGCGTTTCTTCCGGGTGGCGCGCATCGATCAGCATGCGCGTTGCCATTAAATAGTCTCCAGGCGCGCGCGGCTGCCATGACCAAATTCCCGCTAGGAATGGCATGGGCCGAAGCGCGCCGATCTGTGTGAATTCCGCCACTTGCCGGACGATAGCCGGTCACTCGGACGGAGATTGGATTGGCGCCCCGAGCCAACTTGCGTGCAATGTTGTGGGGGGCGCTGTCGAATGTGTCTGCCGAAATGCGAAGGCGCGGGGGTATTTGCTGCGCCAGAGCGACCGCCATGGCGCAACCTTGCGGCTGCGGACTGGCAATATGGCTCTTGCTTCTCATTCGGGCATCAACCTGTAGGCATTGCCGGGTCCGCAGAAAGGCGGGCCGGCGTGGCCGGAAGGCTCAGCTCCCGGTGTCAGGATTGCTAGCATCGGGGGAAAGCCTCGGCAACCTTATTGCGCGATGGCGCAAAATTCCCTTGTTCTGGGAATCAGGGTATCGTTAACGATGGCGCGGGAATGCCACATCGCCTGCAGATAGCGCTGATCTTCATCACCCCGTTGCTCCTGCTGGCGGGGCTGCTCGGCGCTGGCGCCCTGCTTGGGGTGGATGCGCCGCTGCTGGGACGCAACTACGTTGTCCGCATGATCTTGCCCGAGCCCGGAGGGGCTGTGGGGTTGCCGGAGATACTCGGACCGGAGGACGCCAGCCGGCCTTTGGTGGTGATCGATGCCGGTCATGGGGGCCATGATCCGGGGGCGAGTGCGGAAGGGCTGCAGGAGAAGGCTATCGCGCTTAACCTGGCGCTCGCGCTTCGGGACGAACTGCTGCGCGAAGGCGGCATCCGCGTGGCAATGACGCGTGACGACGATAGCTATCTGGTGCTTGAGGAGCGGGCCGAGATTGCCCGTCGGCTCAGCGCCGACCTGTTCCTCTCGATCCATGCTGATTCCGCCGGAGACAAGGCGGGGGTCACTGGCGCCAGTGTCTATACCCTTTCCGACCGTGCATCGAGCGAGGCCGCAGCACGCTTCGCCGCGCGGGAGAACAGTGCCGACATGGTCAACGGCGTCGAGCTCGCCAATCAGGATGCGGACGTAAACGCGATCCTCATCGACCTTGCACAAAGGCGCTCGCAGAAAGGGTCTGACGAATTTTCCCGGCTGATCGTTCGGGAAGGGGCGGACAACCTGAAGTTCAACCCGCAGCCGCTGCGTTCGGCCGCGTTGGTGGTGCTCAAGTCGCCAGATGTGCCTTCGGCGCTGTTCGAAGCGGGATTCGTTTCCAATCCCGAGGATGCTGGGCGCCTGGCATCTCCTGAGGGGCGGGCCCGCTTTGCCGAGGCCATGGCGCGGGCCATCCGCATCTATTTTGCCCGTGAGGCGGGTGCGTAGACGCGCACAAGCCATCGCATCGTTCTGGCGCCCGACAGAATCCGCATGCTAAGGGGCCGGCCAATGGCCGAAACCGATCAGACCGCAGAGCCCTTCCACTACCGCATCCGCCGCGAAGCCGGTGGAGTGATCACGTGGTTTCGCGAGAATTGGCGCGAGAAGCGTTGGTTCCGCTTGGCCGGATATGGCCTTATCGGTCTCGCGGTGCTGTGGTTCGCGGCCTGGCTGCTGGTCGCACGCAACCTCCCCGACGCTGAAACCTTGCTCGATTACGAGCCGCCGCTGCCGTCAGTGGTGCGAGGCGTCGACGGCGAGGTGGTCCACTCGTTCGCGCGTGAGCGCCGGGTGCAGCTCCAGTACAAGGATTTTCCGGCGCAGCTGGTCAACGCCTACACCTCTGCGGAGGACGAGACCTTTTGGACCCATGGTGGCATCGACTACCCTGGCTTTGCTGGCGCCGTATTCGACTACGTCAGCAAAATGGGTAGCGGCGAGCGCGCCAAGGGCGGTTCGACGATCACCCAGCAGGTCGCCAAGAACATCCTGATCGGCAACGAGTATTCGATCACTCGCAAGCTCAAGGAGATGATTCTCGCCCGGCGCATCGAATCGGTGCTGACCAAGCGCGAGATCATGGAGCTCTATCTCAACGAGATCCCGCTAGGCCGCCGCAGCTTCGGCGTGCAAGCGGCGAGCCGGGCCTACTTCGACAAGGATGTCGGCGATCTCGATCTACATGAGATGGCCTTCCTGGCGATCCTGCCCAAGGCGCCTGAGCAGTACGGCCGAGAGAAATACCGCGAGCATGCCCTTGAGCGGCGCAACTTCGTGCTCGATGTCATGGCCGAGAACGGCCACATCACCGCGGCCCAAGCGGCTGCAGCCAAGGCTCAGCCGCTCGGGCTCATTCGCCAGCGACCTGAAGCGAAGTCGGCCGACGCCGGTTATTTCCTTGAGGAAGTGCGGCGCCAGCTGATCGAGAAGTACGGTGAGAAGGCCGAGGACGGGCCGCACAGTGTCTATGCTGGCGGGCTCTGGGTGCGCACTTCGCTCGATACCGAGATGCAGGGGGCGGCAAGCGACGCCTTGCGCAAGGGCCTGATGCGTTTTGGCGGTGGTCGTGCATGGCACGGTCCGGTCGCCACGCTCGATCCGGGTGACGGCGATTTGACCGAGCAGCTCGCCAGCAGCAACCTCGGCATCAATTACCAGAATTGGCGCGTCGGTGTGGTGACCGCTCCGGGGCGGATTGGCTTCGCCAACGGAGAGGAAGCTCCGTTGATTGGGTCACCCGACGCGATCAAAGTAGGCGACGTGACGGCGGTCTCCCCAAGCGGCAACGCCTGGGCCGTGAGGACCGTGCCGGAGGTGTCGGGCGGTTTCCTCGCCCAGGACCCCAACACGGGCCGGATCATGGCCATGCAAGGCGGGTTCGATTTCCGTCTGAGCGATTTCAACCGTTCCACCCAAGCCCAGCGGCAGCCTGGCTCGACGATCAAGCCGTTCGTTTATGCGACTGGCCTCGATAACGGCATGACTCCGGCAACGATGATTCCGGACCAGACTTATTGCTATTACCAGGGCGCAAACCTGGGCGAGAAGTGCTTCCGCAACTTCGGTGGCGAAGGCGGTGGCGAGCATACGATGCGCTGGGGCCTCGAACAGTCCCGCAACCTGATGACCGTCCATATCGCGATGGATGCCGGGATGGAAAACGTCACCCGCACCTTCGAACGCGTGGGTATCGGCAAGTATGGCAACTATCCCTCGTTCGCGCTGGGCGCGGGCGAGACGACTGTCGAGAAGATGGTCAATGCCTACTCCGCGCTGGTCAATCATGGGCTGCAACACAGCTCTTCGGTGATCGACTACGTGCAGGACCGGAACGGCAAGGTCATCTGGCGTGCCGACGAGCGCGACTGTACCGGGTGCAATATGGCGAAGTGGGACGGCAAGGCCATGCCACGCATTCGCGAGCAGGGCCGCCAGGTCCTCGACGCGCGTACCGCCTATCAGGTCGTGCACATGCTTGAAGGTGTGGTCCAACGCGGCACCGCGACCGTGCTGCGCGATTTGAACATGCCTCTGTTCGGTAAAACCGGCACCACCAGCGGCCCGACGGACGTGTGGTTCGTCGGAGGGTCTCCGGACATCGTTGCAGGCGTCTATATCGGCTATGACAAGCCGCGCAGCCTTGGCGGTTGGGCGCAGGGTGGCCGCGTGGCAGCGCCGATCTTCAAGGATTTCGTGCAGGAAACCCGCGACAAGTGGCAGGGCCGGCCGTTCCTCGCACCAGCGGGCGTTAGGATGGTGCGCATCGACCGGCAGAGCGGCAAGCGCGTCTTCGCTGGCTGGCCGACGTCTGAAGATCCCAAGGCCTCGGTGATCTGGGAAGCTTTCAAACCCGACACTGAACCGCGCCGTTCGAGCCGCCAGGACGATGCCGATGCGCTGCGGGAGATGATCCTTGCACAGCTTCGGCGCGGCAATGGTTCGGCGCAGGGCGGCGGCGATGATCGCGGCCGGTCGCAGAACCAGGAGCAGAGCGATTTCGTCGAGGACAGCGGCGGGCTCTATTGACCCGCCCGTGGACTTTGTCCGCGCGGTAATATTCGGTTGCTTCGGCATGCCCTTAGGGGCAGCATGCGCGATTGAGAGAGCCGATGGACTCAGTCCGGTAGAGGAAGCCAATTAAGCCATGACCAAGCGACCTATGCTTTTCGCCGCCGTTGCCGCTGCGATGCTCGCTGCGGCCCCCGCATCTGCGACCTTGCAGGAAGGCGCACACGTGCCCTCGTTGATCACCCAAGGGGCGCTCAACGGGAAGGCCTTCTCGTTCAACTTGCAGCAGGAACTGCGCAAGGGACCGGTGGTGCTCTACTTCTTCCCGAAGGCCTTCACCCCGGGTTGCAGCCAGGAAGCGCAGGCCTTCGCCGCCGCGATCGGCGACTTCAAGGCGGCCGGCGCGCAAGTGTTCGGCATGTCGGGAGACTCCGTGGAGGATCTGGCCAAGTTCTCGGAGAAGGAATGCGCTGGGGCGTTCCCCGTTGCGCGTGCCACTCCGTCGAGCATTCAGGCGTTCGACGTGGCGTTGACCATGAACGGCCAGAAGAACGACAATCTGACCAGCCGCACGTCCTATGTGATCGCGCCTGATGGCAAGATCGTCATGGTCCATTCGGACATGGATTGGCGCGAACACGTCAGCTCGACGCTCGCCGCGGTCCGGGCGCTGAAGGGCTAATTCCCGCGGTCAGACTGGTTTTGCCAGGCGGAACCTAGGCGTCTCCGGGTCGCTTCCGGGGAGCGGGACGCATCGCGCCCTTTCCCTGAGCGCCCGCCTCGGCTAGGCGGGCCGCTTTCTGATGGAGACCAACTGAAATGCGTGCCGAAGGGCAGGCCCATATCGACCGGATCGAAGCGGCTTTGGCGCTCGTTCGGCGCTCGCTCGACTGGGATCGTGCAGTTCGCCGCCTCGACGAACTCAACGCCCGGGTCGAGGACCCGACGCTGTGGGACAACCCCAAGCGGGCCGAAGAAGTCATGCGCGAACGCCGCCGACTCGACGCGTCGATTGGAACGGTAAACGAAATCACGTCGGAGATGGCCGACGCCGTCGAGTTCGTAGAACTCGGCGAAATGGAAGGCGACGAAGCCGTGGTGGCCGAAGGGCTCGCCTCGTTGAAGCGCCTTGCCGAGCGGGCCGATGCCGACAAGGTCCAGGCCTTGCTCGCGGGCGAGGCAGACAGCAACGACACCTATATCGAAATTCACGCCGGCGCAGGCGGCACCGAGAGCCAGGACTGGGCCGAGATGCTGCTGCGCATGTACAGCCGCTGGGCCGAACGCAAAGGCTACAAGGTCGAAGTGGTCGAATACGGTGCTGGCGAGCAGGCCGGGATCAAGTCCGCCACGCTGCAGATCAAGGGCGAGAACGCCTACGGCTATGCCAAGACCGAAAGCGGCGTGCATCGCCTGGTCCGCATCAGCCCCTACGACAGCTCGGCGCGGCGGCACACATCGTTTAGCTCGGTCTGGGTCTATCCGGTGATCGATGACGACATCGAGATCGAGATCAACGATAGCGACCTGCGGATCGACACCTATCGCTCCAGCGGCGCGGGCGGTCAGCACATCAACACCACCGACAGCGCGGTGCGCATCACCCACATTCCCACCGGGATCGTGGTCGCCAGCCAGAACGACCGCAGCCAGCACAAGAACCGCGCTACCGCGATGAACATGCTGAAGGCGCGTATGTACGAGGCTGAACTGGCCAAGCGCGAGGCGGATGCCCTGGGTCAATACCAGGCCAAGACCGAGATCGGTTGGGGTCACCAGATCCGCAGCTATGTGCTTCAGCCGTACCAGATGGTGAAGGACCTGCGCACCGGCGTGACCTCGACGGCCCCTGGCGACGTGCTCGACGGTGAGATCGACGATTTCATCGCTGCCGCGCTGGCTCAGCGGGTCACTGGCGAGGCTGTCGAAGTGGAGGACGTCGACTGACGCCACACGGGATGGGTATCGCATTCGCCCGACTGGCCTTGGCCACCTTGTTGCTCGTTGGCGGTACCGCCTGCGACCGCACAGCCGACGATAGCGACCGGCCGGAGACCTCGCGTGAGTTCCCGCGTGCCTATCGCCCGGTATCCGAGGCGGGCAAGGCGACGATCACTACCGAAGAGGCGCGCGACAACCGGAACGAGGCCGTCACGGTAATGGACCTGGCGAATATTGAGCCAGGCATGACCGTGGCGGATATTGGCGCTGGCGACGGCTACTACACTGTTCGCCTCGCAGAACGAGTTGGGCCCGATGGGCGCGTGTTGGCGCAAGATATCGACCGCGACGCGCTCGCCCGGCTTGGCCGGCGCGTGGAAGACGAGCGGCTCGACAATGTTTCGATCAAGCTCGGGGCTCCTGACGATCCGAGGCTGCCGCCCAACAGCTTTGATCGCATCTTCCTGGTGGACATGTACCACGAGGTGGAGGAGCCATACGCATTCTTATGGCGCTTGCGCCCGGCTCTGGCCGAGGGCGGACAAGTGATCGTGGTTGACGTCGGCAGGCCATCTGCCCAGCACGGCGTAACCCCGGAATTGTTATTCTGCGAATTCCAGCAAGTTGGGTTCCGATTGGTGGAATTTGTTCGCAAGCCGGAGCTTGCCGGCTATTATGCGCGATTTGAAGCCGTGGGCCCGCGGCCGGAACCGGGCGAAATTCAGCCTTGCAAGGGGCAAGGCATCAACGGGGAAGCATCGTCCTGACGGACGACGGTAGGATTTGACAATGAGTTTTAAGGGTTTGAGACCCATTATGTACGCCGGCCGGGAAGTCTGGCCGCTGATTGAAGGCGGCAAGGGCGTTTCCGCGACCAACCATATGAGCTCCGGCGCCTGGGCGGCCGCGGGCGGAATCGGCACGGTGAGCGCGGTTAACGCCGACAGCTACGACGCCGAAGGCCGGATCATCCCGCAGATCTACGATCAGCTGACCCGTACCGAACGGCACGACCAGCTTATCCGCTACGCGATCGACGGTGCCGTGGAGCAGGTGCGTCGCGCCTACGACGTCGCCGGCGGCAAGGGCGCGATCAACATCAACGTGCTGTGGGAAATGGGCGGTGCCCAGCAAGTGCTGGAAGGCGTTCTCGAACGGACCAAAGGTCTCGTCGCCGGTGTCACGTGCGGCGCGGGCATGCCTTACAAGCTGTCCGAGATCGCGGCGCGCTACAACGTCAACTACCTGCCGATCATTAGCTCGGCTCGTGCGTTCCGCGCCTTGTGGAAGCGCGCCTACCACAAGGTCCACGAACTGATGGGCGCAGTGGTCTACGAAGATCCGTGGCTCGCCGGAGGGCACAATGGTCTCTCCAACGCCGAAGATCCGCTGAAGCCCGAAGATCCGTTTCCGCGTGTGAAGGCTGTGCGCGACACGATGCGGGCGGAAGGTATCTCCGATGACGTGCCGATCATCATGGCTGGTGGCGTCTGGTACCTGCGCGAATGGGAGCACTGGATCGGCAATCCGGAACTCGGTCAGATCGCGTTCCAGTACGGCACCCGTCCGCTGCTGACCGAAGAGAGCCCGATCCCGCAGGGTTGGAAGGACCGTCTGCGGACACTCGACGAAGGCGACGTGCTGCTGCACCGCTTCTCGCCGACCGGCTTTTACAGCTCGGCCGTGCGCAACCCGTTCCTGCGTTCGCTCGAGGCGCGTAGTGCCCGGCAGATACCTTACTCCCGTGTCCAGGCCGGTGAGCACACCGTGCAGCTCGACGCCGGGGTCAAGGGCAAGAACTTCTGGGTGGCCCCCCAGGATCTAACCCACGCTCGCGAATGGGTTGCCCAGGGTTACACCGAAGCGCTCAAGACGCCCGATGATACCGTCGTCTTCGTCACGCCGGCGGAACGCGCCGTTATCCGCGAGGACCAGGCTGCCTGCATGGGTTGCCTCTCGCACTGCGGCTTCTCGTCCTGGAAAGACCACGACGACTACACCACCGGCCGCCTTGCCGATCCGCGCAGCTTCTGCATCCAGAAGACCCTGCAGGACATCGCGCATGGCGGAGACACCGAGCAGAACCTGATGTTTGCTGGCCACGCCGCATTCCGGTTCAAGCAGGACCCATTCTACTCGAACAACTTCACCCCCACGGTGAAGCAATTGGTGGATCGTATCCTGACCGGGGATTGAGTGATCTGGGGAAGGGCGGCCAGCCGGGGGCTATTAAGGATAGTCCCTGGTTGAAGGCCGCCCCCCGTCCCTGTTAGGGAGGCTCGATGCGTCCCTTCGCCGTCTCGGCTATCCCTCTCCTGCTTACCTTGATTGCCGTCCCCGCGTCCGCGCAGGATCGGGAGGTGCCCTATTGGGCCACGCTGCGATCCGAGGAAGTGAACATGCGGGTGGGGCCGAGCGAGGCCTTTCCGATCGAGTGGGTCTATCAACGCGAAGGCCTGCCCGTAAAAGTGATCCGCCTCAGGGAAGGGTGGCGTCTGGTCGAAGATCCGGACGGCGCTCAGGGATGGATCGTCGCGCGGCTACTTAACCCCAAGCGAGGTGCCATCGTGATCGGCGACGGGCTGGCGGACATTCGCGCCAGTGCCGAGGCCGACGCCAAGCTGCTGTGGAAGGTCGAACCGGGCAACGTCGGCTCATTGGGCGATTGCGATTCGGGTTGGTGCCGGATCGACATCGCTGGCCACAAGGGCTGGATCCGCGAGGATCGCCTGTGGGGCGACGGCGAGCCCTGACACTCGCCTGGCGCTTAGCTTAGCTTCCGCACCGTCACCGGATCACCTTCATCGGGGGTGGCGACAAATGTGCCGTCAGCCGCTGTTTCGCCCAGGACGTAACAGCGAGTTGCCGTGTCGCCCTCGTCAGGATCGAAGCAGGTCTTGCCGTCGACTTCGGCCCAGTTTCCCTCCTCAGTTTGACCGGAGAAGCGATCCACGTAGCGGCCGTCTTCCGTCAGGGTTGAGGTCCCCTTGGTCCCGTCGGCTAGCGTCACCTGGTAAGTTCCAACCGTAGAAGTCTCGGACGGCGGGATATCCGCGGTGATGGCTTCAGGTTCGTTGGATTCGTCCGCGGCTTTATCGCAAGCGGTCAAAGTCCCCGCGAGGAGGGCGACGAGAACAAGTCTCTTCACGGTTCGGCCTTTCCCAAGGATGCGATCCAGGGCGTGCCTAGCACGCGATCGGGAAGGCGGGAAACGGGCGGTCACTATCCGAGATCAGGTGACCTTACGTACCTCCACCGTCAGGCCGTCGGCCATTACGCCGGTGAACAGGCCTTCGTGGTCCGGGTGACTGAACCTGTAGCAGCGCTTCTCAGCGCCACCGTCGGGAATCAGGCAACCGAGTTCGCCTTCCTGCGCCCATTTGCCTTTTTCGACTGCGCCGCCAGTGACGGCATTCGAGAAAGTGCCGTCGGCTGCTAGGGTGTTGATGCCGGATACGCCATCCGAACGCGTGTACGAGTAAGTTCCTGCCTCGAGCTGATATGGCCCGTTCGGTACCACCACCACCGCGGCCGCTTCTGCAGCTTCACGCTCCGCCGCAGTCTCGCTTCTGGAGCAAGCAACCAAGGCAGCCAGCACGCAGATCAGTGCGATCTTCTTCATGGCTTGCCTCCTTCTTGGAGAGCGGCGCTCTTATCACAAATCCGCCCACAAAAAGAGCGTTTTCGTTACTTTGCTGCGAAGTTGGCGGGAATAGAACGCAAACGATCCCGCGGCGCGCCTCGGCGCCAACGGGATCGAGCAGTACTTATGACCGGGATATTGTTCGAAGATCAGCCGACCTTGCGGACTTCGACGGTAACGCCTTCAGCGGTTGTTCCAGTGAACTTGCCGTCGGCATCGGGTTGCGTGAAAGTATAGCAACGCTTGGTCGCGCCTTCACCATCGGGAGTCAGGCAGCTGAGGCCGCCTTCCTGGGCCCACTTGCCGGTCTCCACGTCGCCAGTCGAGCGGGCATTGGAGAATGTGCCGTCTGCGTTGACCGTGTTGATGCCGGATAACCCATCAGACCGTTTGTAGTCATAGACACCCGGCTGCAGTGCAAAGGCCGCGGCCGTCGTGGTGGCCGCTGCGGCTGCCGCAGTCTCGGTGGCTTCGGGTTCAGCGGGAGTATTGGATTGCGAGCAAGCGGCTAGGGCAGCGAGCACGCTAACGAGCACGAGCTTTTTCATGGCATCCCTCCTGTTTTGGGAGGGAGCCACAATTAACATGCTTTAAGTTCCGGATGGAACGATTTCGTATCCCGTTGAAGCGAGGCGCTAAACCAGCTCCACCGCCACCGCAGTGCCTTCGCCGCCGCCGATGCACAGGCTGGCCACGCCCCGCTTGAGGCCCTTCTGCTTGAGGGCGTTGAGGAGGGTAACGATGATCCGAGTCCCGCTGGCGCCGATCGGGTGGCCCAGAGCAGTGGCGCCGCCGTGGATGTTGATCTTCTCATGCGGGATGCCGATGTCGCGCATGGCGAACATGGCGACGCAAGCAAACGCCTCGTTCACCTCCCACAGGTCCACGTCGTCGACCGACCAACCGGCCTGGTCGAGCACTTTGCGGATCGCACCGACCGGGGCGGTGGTGAAGTCCTTCGGCTCTTGCGCATGCGCGCCCATGGCAACGATGCGGGCGACAGGGGTCTTGCCTTGCGCTTTCGCCTGACTTTCGCGGGTGATGACGACGGCGGCGGCGCCATCGGAGATCGAGCTCGACGTGGCAGCGGTGATCGTGCCGTCCTTGGCGAAGGCAGCGCGAAGCTCCGGGATCTTGGCCGGGTTGCCCTTGCCGGGCTGCTCATCGGTGTCGACAGTCACGTCGCCCTTACGGGTCTTGACGGTAACGGGGACGACCTCGTCGGCAAAGGCGCCGTTCTGGATCGCGCTGTTTGCCCGGGCGAGCGACTCGATGGCGTAGTTGTCCATGTCTTGGCGGGTGAGCTGGTACTCATCGGCCGTGCATTGGGCGAAGGAGCCCATCGCCTTGCCGGCCTCGTAGGCGTCTTCCAGTCCGTCGAGCGCCATGTGGTCGTAAATCGTGTCGTGGCCGAAGCGGGCACCGGAGCGGTGCTTCTTGAGCAGGTAGGGGGCGTTGGTCATGCTCTCCATGCCACCCGCGACGACGAGGTCGACGGTGCCGGAGGCGAGCGCTTCGGCGCCCATGATGACAGTCTGCATGCCGCTTCCGCAGACTTTGTTGACCGTGGTGGCTTCGACGGACTTGGGCAATCCGGCCTTGAGCGCGGCCTGGCGGGCAGGGGCCTGACCGAGCCCAGCGGGAAGAACGCAGCCCATGTAGATCCGGTCGATGTCGTCGCCGTTTACTCCGGCCCGCTCGACGGCCGCCTTGACCGCCGTGGCCCCGAGGTCGGTCGCCTGCACATCGGCGAACACGCCTTGCATCCCGCCCATCGGCGTGCGCGCATAGGAGAGAATAACGATCGGATCGGAATCATTGAATGAGGGCATGGATGGGGCCTTCTGCTGATGATGCCTCGATAGGTAGTGACGCCCTCCGGCCATGGCAATCAGGGGCTTCGCTTAGAGCGACATGAAGGCCGCAAATGACGTCAACACGTCTGCTAGTGCGAGGCATTCGCAACCAAAGAAATTCCTTGGTTTTTCGAACGAGTGAGAAGCGTCGAGAGCGAACGAATTTTGGCGGAGTCCGGGCCTTGCAGTATCATGGGGCTAGGCCTAGAGGCCCAACCGAATTCCGCCCTTCGATTCATCTTCAGAGGCGTTTGTGGTCGACCTCGAACAATATCTGCCGATCCTGATCTTCCTGCTCATCGCAGGAGGCTTGTCGGCCGCTTTCGTGTTTCTCCCGATGGGGGTCGCGCGCCTGACAGGTGCGCATAATCCCTCGGCAGAAAAGCTCAGCGAATACGAGTGCGGCTTCCCCGCGTTCGAAGATCCGCGCAGCCAGTTCGACGTCAGGTTCTACCTGATCGCGATCCTGTTCATCGTGTTCGACCTCGAAGCCGCGTTCCTGTTTCCCTGGGCGGTCAGCCTCGATCTCACCGGATGGCCGGGCTGGATCACCATGATGGTGTTCCTGTTCGAACTCGCGGTGGGCCTTGCTTATGCGTGGAAGAAGGGAGCCCTGGAATGGGAGTGAACCAGCCCGTGCCAGCGGCGCAGCCCGGCGAGATCCGCACACCGGATGCAGATTTCTTCCAGTCGCTGCATTCCGAGGTCAACGACAAGGGTTTCCTCGTCACCTCGACCGAGGAGCTGTTCCAGTGGGCCCGTACCGGCTCGCTGTGGTGGATGACCTTCGGCCTCGCCTGCTGCGCGGTCGAGATGATCCACGTCAACATGCCGCGCTATGACATGGAGCGCTTCGGAGTCGCCCCGCGCGCCTCTCCGCGCCAGTCGGACGTGATGATCGTGGCGGGCACGCTGTGCAACAAGATGGCTCCGGCGCTGCGCAAGGTCTACGACCAGATGTCGGACCCCAAGTACGTCATTTCCATGGGCAGCTGCGCCAATGGCGGCGGCTATTACCACTACAGCTACAGCGTCGTGCGCGGCTGCGACCGGATCGTGCCGGTGGACATCTACGTCCCCGGTTGCCCGCCGACTGCCGAGGCGTTGCTCTATGGCGTGATGCAATTGCAGCGGAAGATCCGCCGCGAAGGAACGATCGAACGGTAATATGGCGACTGTTCTGCATTCGGCCCCACGCTTCGCTTCCAACGAAGGCGTGAAGGACACTCTCGGCGCTGCCCTGGGCGGCATGCTGCTCGCCTCGAAGGAAGAGCATGGCGAGATCGTGCTCGGCGTCCAGCGCGAGCGGATCGAGGATGCCCTCCGTCTGCTGCGTGACGAGCATGGCTACCAGCAGTTGATGGAGATCGCCGGCGTCGACTACCCGCAGCGCGATGAGCGCTTCGATGTGGTCTACATGCTGCTCTCGCTGACCAAGAACCATCGTATCCTGGTCAAGGTCCGCGCGGCCGAGAACACTCCCGTGCCCACCGTCACCACGCTGTGGCCGAACGCCGGTTGGCTCGAGCGCGAGGTGTTCGACCTCTACGGCGTGATCTTCGACGGTAACACTGACCTTCGTCGCATCCTCACCGACTATGGGTTCGAGGGGCATCCTTTCCGCAAGGACTTCCCGCTCACCGGCTATCAGGAACTGCGCTACTCCGAAGAAGAGAAGCGCGTGGTATACGAACCGGTCGAGCTGGCACAGGACTTCCGCAAGTTCGAGTTCATGAGCCCGTGGGAAGGCGCCGACTACGTGTTGCCGGGTGACGAGAAGGCCGCCGTAGCGCCGCCTCCGCCGCCCGTTGCTCAGCCGAAGACGACCGAGAAGCCCGCCGACACGGGCGCCGGCAAGGCAGCCAACGACAAGGCGGCAGAGAAGGTCGACAGCGGCGCGCCGGCGCAGAAGCGCACGCGCAAGAAGGAGCCCGACGCTCCGGCTGCGACTTCCGATCGCCCCGCGAAGGCCAAGGCACCGGCCAAGCCGCGCGCCGCGCGCAAGCCGAAGAAGGACGCCGAATGAGCAAGCCGCTCTTCCTTGCCGTGATCGCTGCGCTGGCCCTCGCTGGCTGCTCGCAGAAAAGCGACAGCGACGACGACTTCGCCTCGCGCGTCGGTGCTGACGGAAAGGCTACCCCTGCGGGACCGGTTGCGACCACCGCAGTCGTCGGACCGCCAACGGCCGGGACCGATGTGCGCACGCTGGACCAGCTGGGTAACATCAGTGGCGTCGACCTGGGTGCGCGCGCCGGTACATGCACGTTCGCCAGCAACGAGGGCGCGGAGAGCCTGACGGCCGGAGCTCCGGCTGACCCGGCAAGTGCAGGAACCGCCGTGGTGCGGGTTAACGGCAAGCTCTATCAACTGGCCTCCTCCGGCGGCTTTCCGGCCATCCGCAAGGGCACTCGCTTCAGTGGGGAAGGGATCACGGTCGACGTTGCCGGCAACGATCAATCGGCGATCCTGACCGTTACCGACTCCGCCGGCCAGGTGAGGACCATCGGCGGCAAATGGATTTGCGCATGACCAGCGGTCTGACTTTCGACCAGTCTCCCACCACGGGTGACGAGGTCATTACCAACTACACGATCAACTTTGGCCCGCAGCACCCGGCCGCGCACGGTGTGCTGCGCATGGTGATGGAGCTCGACGGCGAGATTATCGAACGCATCGATCCGCACGTCGGCCTGCTCCACCGCGGCACCGAGAAGCTGATAGAATACAAGACCTATTTGCAGGCGCTGCCGTACTTCGACCGGCTCGACTACTGCAGCCCACTGGCGATGGAGCACAGCTACGTCCTCGCCATCGAGAAGCTGCTCAACCTCGAAGTGCCGGTCCGCGCCCAGTACCTGCGGGTGCTGTTCGCGGAGCTGACCCGTATCTGCAACCACATGCTCAATATGGGCAGCCACGTGATGGATGTGGGCGCGATGACGCCGAACCTGTGGCTGTTCGAAATCCGCGAGGATTGCCTCAACTTCTTCGAGCGAGCCTCTGGCGCGCGCATGCACATGGCCTGGTACCGTCCGGGCGGCGTGCACCAGGACGTGCCGCTCAAGCTGCTGACCGACATTGCCGACTGGCTCGACACCCGCCTACCGGAGCTGTTCGAAGACGCGATGAGCCTGGTCATCGACAACCGCATTTTCAAGCAGCGCAACGTCGATATCGCCGTGGTGAGCAAGGAAGACGCTGTCGCCTGGGGCTTCTCCGGCCCCATGATCCGCGCCGCCGGCATCCCGTGGGACTTGCGCAAGAGCCAGCCTTACGACGTCTACGACCGGATGGACTTCGAAGTGCCGGTTGGCACCAACTCCGACTGCTATGACCGTTTCATGGTCCGCGTCGAGGAAGTGCGCCAGTCGGCCAAGATCATGAAGCAGTGCCTGCGCGAGATGCCCGAGGGTCCGATCGCCAGCAGCGACCGCAAAGTCGTCCCGCCCAAGCGCGCGGAGATGAAGCAGTCGATGGAAGCGCTGATCCATCACTTCAAGCTCTACACCGAAGGCTTCCACGTACCGGCGGGCGAAGTCTACGTGGCGACCGAGAGCCCCAAGGGCGAATTCGGCGTCTACCTGGTCAGCGATGGCAGCAACAAGCCGTACCGCTGCAAGATCCGCCCGACCGCTTTCAGCCACCTCCAGGCAATGGATTTCATGAGCAGAGGCCACATGCTGCCCGACGCAACCGCCATCCTCGGCGCCATCGACGTAGTGTTCGGGGAGTGCGACCGTTGAACCTGACGCAACTCGACCGCCTGTCCGTGCTCGCCTGCATTTCGGGCCTCGCGCTCGTGGCTATCTTCTTCGCCGCCGAATGGCTCGGCGCGCCGCCGCCCGAGTGGCTGCCGATGGTAGTTGCCTCGATCGCCGGGTTTGAGCTGTTCATGGTCTTCCAGGCCATCCGCGACCGCCGTGCGGGCGGAGGCTCGAATGGCTGAGCGTCATATCGAAGCCGACACGCCTGAACTGCGCGAGCGTTGGGGCAATTTCACTTGGAAGGCAGAGAACGCCGCCAAGGCCAAGGAAATCGTCGCGCGCTACCCCGAAGGGCGTCAGCGCAGCGCAGTCATGCCGTTGCTCGATCTCGCCCAGCGCCAGGTTGGAGCGGAGACCAATACCCAGGGCTGGCTGCCGATTCCGGTGATGGAGTTCGTAGCGCAACAACTCGACATGCCGGTGATCCGCGTGCTCGAAGTCGCCACCTTCTACACCATGTACAACGTCGCGCCGGTCGGTCGCTTCCATGTGCAGGTCTGCGGCACCACGCCGTGCATGCTGCGCGGCTCGGACGACATCCTGGCCGCTTGCAAGAAGCGCGGGATGGCCAAGGGTCACACGACCGAGGATGGCCTGTGGACGCTGACCGAGGTCGAATGCATGGGCAACTGCTCGAGTGCGCCGATGGTCCAGATCAACGACGGCAATTACGAAGACCTCACGGTCGAACGCTTTGACGCCGTGCTCGATGCCTTGGCTCGCGGTGAAACGCCGAAGGAAGGCACGCAGGATCCGGCCCGCCACACGGTGGAGCCGGTCGGTGCGCTGAGCACGCTTACGGAAATGGCCAAGTCCAACCACGATTACCGGAGCGAATGGTGATGGAACTCGTCATTCCGATCGCTGTCGCGCTGGTGGCCGTCGTGGCCGCTTGGAAGCTGTTCAAGGGTCTGATGAAGACAGTTGCTCTGCTGGGGATCCTGACACTCGCCGGGTTCTACGCATTTGGTGGAGGGTTCGCCTGATGCTCGCCGACAAGGATCGCATCTTCACCAACCTCTACGGCTACCAGGATTGGCGCCTGAAGGCCGCGCAGGGGCGTGGTGACTGGGACGCGACCAAGAAGCTGATGGAAGTCGGCCAGGACTCGATCATCGAAGAGATGAAGGCCTCGGGCCTGCGCGGCCGTGGCGGCGCGGGTTTCCCGACTGGTATGAAGTGGTCCTTCATGCCCAAGGAGAGCAAGGACGGCCGTCCGAGCTTTCTGGTCATCAACGCCGACGAATCTGAGCCCGGTTCGTGCAAGGACCGCGAAATCATCCGCCACGATCCGCACAAGCTGATCGAAGGCGCGCTGATCGCCGGCTACGCAATGCGGGCGAGGGCGGCGTACATCTACATTCGTGGTGAATACATCCGCGAGGCCGAGACGCTGTTCGCCGCCGTGGCCGAGGCTTATGCCGCGGGTCTGCTGGGCAAGAACGCGGCCGGTTCTGGCTACGACTTCGACGTCTTCGTCCACCGCGGTGCCGGCGCCTACATCTGCGGTGAAGAGACCGCGATGATCGAGAGCCTCGAAGGCAAGAAGGGCCAGCCGCGCCTCAAGCCACCGTTCCCGGCGGGTGCGGGCCTCTATGGCTGCCCGACCACGGTCAACAACGTGGAATCGATCGCCGTGGTGCCGACGATCCTGCGTCGCGGTGCGGCGTGGTTCTCGAGCTTCGGGCGCGACAACAACAAGGGCACCAAGCTGTTCCAGATCAGCGGCCACGTGGAAAAGCCCTGCGTGGTGGAAGAGGCGATGAGCATCCCCTTCCGTGAACTGATCGAAAAGCACTGCGGTGGTATCCGCGGCGGTTGGGACAACCTGCTGGCGGTGATCCCGGGCGGTTCGTCGGTGCCGCTGGTTCCGGCGGCGCAGATCATGGACGCGCCGATGGATTTCGACGGCCTGCGTGAGGTCGGTTCGGGCCTCGGCACCGCGGCGGTGATCGTGATGGACAAGTCCACCGACATCGTCCGCGCGATCAGCCGTATTTCCTACTTCTACAAGCACGAGTCATGCGGCCAGTGCACCCCTTGCCGTGAAGGCACCGGGTGGATGTGGCGCGTGATGGAACGCTTGCGTACCGGTGATGCCGACTTGGGGGAGATCGACATGTTGCAACAGGTAACGAAACAGGTTGAAGGGCACACGATCTGCGCCTTGGGTGACGCGGCCGCGTGGCCGATCCAGGGTCTGATCCGCCACTTCCGGCCCGAACTCGAACGCCGCATCACGGAGCGTACGGGCGCGATCCAGGAGGCCGCGGAGTGAAGCGCCTCATCACGGTCATCGCCGCGTTGACGGCGTTCGCGGTTGCCATGCCGGTTTACGCGCAAAGCAACGATGACGACTACACCCCGTTAAATTCGCGCATCAAGCGCAAGCGGCAGTTCCCGACGGACTTGCACAACCCGTGGGGCAACCAGATGACCGAGGTGGCCCGCACGCGCAGCAAGGCGATGATGACCCAATTCAGTCGCTGCGTTTATCAGCGCAGCCGTACGGGCTCGGTCGAGTTGCTGGATAAGACCGACTACGGCTTCGGTGATTTTAACCAGATCGGGTACGACCAGGAACGCGCGTTGCGGGTCTATGGCTTCAAGGACTGCCTTGGCCGTGTCGCAAATACCCACGGAACCGGAGTGCAACTTCGCTTCAGCGCGGCGTCCCTTAGGCAGTGGCTGGTCCAAGAGGCCTACATGGACCGTTACGCCGATGGTCCCGCTTGGATACAGCCGGGCAACGAGGTTACCGCACGTGAGTATCCGCTTTCTGGCGAGATGGGCGGCGTCGTCGCGGCCATGGATCTTGCTGACTGCGTCGTTGCGGCCGACCCCTACACTTCCGATTTTCTTTTCCGGACTGCAGCCGGATCGGATGTGGAGAAGCAGGCGCTTGAGAAGCTGATGCCAGCGCTCAGTTCTTGTCTGCCGTCGGGTCGGCAAGTCCAACTCGACCCTTCATTATTTCGTATTTGGATCGGCGAAGGCCTTTGGCATGCGGCAACGCATTCCTCTCCGGCGCCGGTCGCAAGTCCCGAGAGTGCTCACTAATGCCTAAAGTCACGGTAGACGGCGTTGAGATCGAGGTCCCCAACGGGGCGACCGTGCTGCAGGCGTGCGAGCTTGCCGGCAAGGAGATCCCGCGCTTCTGCTATCACGAACGCCTGTCGATCGCCGGCAACTGCCGCATGTGCCTGGTCGAAGTGAAGCCTGGACCGCCCAAGCCGCAAGCGAGCTGTGCTTTGCCGGCTGCCGAAGGCCAGGAAATCCGAACCGACAGCCCGATGGTCAAGACCGCGCGCGAAGGGGTGATGGAGTTCCTTCTCATCAACCACCCGCTCGATTGCCCGATCTGCGACCAGGGCGGCGAGTGCGACCTGCAGGACCAGTCAATTGCCTACGGCCGCGGTGCCTCGCGCTATGACGAGAACAAGCGCGCGGTGACCGAAAAGTACATGGGCCCGCTGATCAAGACGATCATGACCCGCTGCATCCATTGCACCCGCTGCGTGCGCTTCTCCGAAGAGATCGCCGGCGTGGACGAAATCGGCGCGCTTTATCGCGGCGAGGACATGCAGATCACCACCTACCTCGAGCAGGCGGCCAAGCACGAGCTGTCGGCTAACGTGATCGACCTCTGCCCGGTCGGTGCGCTGACGAGCCGGCCATACGCCTACGAGGCGCGGCCGTGGGAACTGACCAAGACGCTCTCGATCGACGTGTCGGACGCAGTGGGTTCGAACATCCGCGTCGATAGCCGTGGGCGCGAAGTGCTGCGCGTGCTTCCGCGCAACAACGATGACGTCAACGAAGAGTGGATCAGCGACAAGGCGCGCTATCAGGTCGAAGGCCTGACCCGTCGCCGGCTCGACAAGGTCTGGATTCGCCGCAAAGGCAAGCTGGAACAGGCGAGCTGGGACGAGGCGTTCTCGACCATCGCCAAGGCCAAGGCGGGCAGCAGCATTGCCGCAATCGCCGGCGACCTGCTTGATTGCGAGACCATGTTCGCGGCCAAGAAGCTGCTCGGCGCGCTCGGCTCGACCCTGATCGAAAGCCGCCAGGGTGGCATGGCCTATCCGGCCGACAACCTGACTGCCGTCAACTTCAACTCAACCTTCGCCGGGATCGAGGAAGCCGATGCGATCCTGATCGTCGGCAGCCAAGTCCGCTGGGAAGCTCCGCTGGTCAATGTCCGGTTGCGCAAGGCAGTCAAGCGCGGGGCCAAGGTGTTCATCGTCGGTCCGCATTGGGATACGACTTACGCCGCTGAATTCCTTGGCGATGACGCTGCGGTACTCGGCAAGCTCCCGGCTCATGTCGCCGACGTGATGTCGAAGGCTGAACGCCCCGCTGTGATCGTCGGCGCCGGCGGTCTGGTGGCTGGGGCTCTGGGACCGGCGCTGGCTCTTGCTGCGGAATGGAAGCTCGTCCGTGAAGGATGGAACGGCTTCAACGTCCTCCATATGGCCGCTGCTCGCATGGGCGCGCTGATGCTCGGTTTCGCGCAGAAGGGCGGCCTGGCAGACATCGTTGCCGCAAAGCCCAAGGTGGTCCTTGCTCTGGGCGCCGATGAGGTGGACTTCAGCGAGTTCGAAGGCTCGCTCAAGGTCTACATCGGCCACCACGGTGATAAGGGCGCTCACGCGGCCGACATCATCCTGCCGGGCAGCGCCTACACCGAGAAGGCGGGCACTTACGTCAACACCGAAGGCCGCGTTCAGTTCGCAGACAAGGCAGTGTTCGCCCCGGGCGACGCTCGTGAAGACTGGACGATCCTGCGGGCCCTGGCTGATTCGCTCGGCGTCAATGTCGGCTTCGACAGTTTCGGTGAACTGCGCGCTGCCATGACCGCCGAGGTTTCGGCGCTTGGCTTCGAAGGTTTGGCGGACTACGGCGCCTTGCCGAAGGGCGATGCCAAGGCGAAGGCCGCGGGCGTAATCGCCTATCCGATCAAGGACTTCTACATGACCAACGCCATCGCCCGGTCGAGCCCGACCATGCAGCGTTGCTCGGCCGAGCTGCTGCACGGCGAGGATTTCGCGGAGGCGGCGGAATGACCGCGTTCTTCGAATCCCTCGGCATGACTTACGGGTGGGCGTGGTTCGTCGCGACCATCGCGGGCATCCTGCTTATCGCGCTGCCACTGATGCTGGCGGTCGCCATGATCATCTACGTCGACCGCAAGATCTGGGCGGCCATGGCGCTGCGCAGGGGGCCGAACGTGGTCGGCCCCTTCGGCCTGCTGCAGAGCTTTGCAGACGGCCTCAAGGTATTCCTGCAGGAAACCATCATACCGTCGGCAGCGAACAAGGGCCTGTTCCTGATCGCGCCGATCATCACCTTCACCGTAGCGCTGATGGCCTGGGCGGTGATCCCGTTCAATTCGGGCGCGGTACTGGCGGACATCAATGTCGGCCTGCTCTACATCCTCGCGATCAGTTCGCTCGGCGTTTACGGGGTGGTGATCTCGGGTTGGGCATCCAACTCGAAATACCCGTTCTTCAGCGCTATGCGCGCCGCTGCTCAGATGATTTCTTATGAAGTCTCGATCGGCTTCGTGCTGATCTGCGTGGTCCTGTGGGCGGGGAGCTTCAACCTCAACGCCATCATCGAAGCCCAGCGCGGCCATGGCCTGGGGATCGTCAACGGGTTCTTCTTCAACCTGCTGCTGTTCCCGATGTGGGTGGTGTTCCTGATCTCCTCGCTGGCCGAAACCGCGCGCGCGCCGTTCGACCTGACCGAGGCGGAGAGCGAACTCGTGGCGGGTTACCAGACCGAATACTCCTCGATGAGTTTCGCGCTGTTCTGGCTCGGCGAGTACGCCAACGTGCTGCTAATGTGCGCGCTCAACGCGATCCTGTTCTTCGGAGGCTGGCTGCCGCCGCTCGACTGGGCTCCGCTCTACGTGATCCCGGGCTGGATCTGGTTCTTCGCCAAGATCTTCTTCTTCTTCTTCGTCTTCTCCTGGGTGAAGGCGACCGTCCCGCGCTACCGCTACGATCAGCTGATGCGGCTCGGGTGGAAGGTGTTCCTGCCGCTCAGCCTCATCTTCGTGGTGCTGATCTCCGGCTATCTCATGGCTACCGGACATTTCGCATGACCGTCGCGCAACTCATCAAGTCGTTCACCCTGTGGGAGTTCGTGAAGGCGCATGCCCTCACGCTGAAGTACTTCTTCAAGCCCAAGGCGACGATCAACTATCCGTTCGAGAAGAACCCGCTGAGCCCGCGTTTCCGCGGCGAGCATGCCTTGCGCCGCTATCCCAATGGGGAAGAGCGCTGCATCGCCTGCAAGCTGTGCGAGGCCGTGTGTCCGGCGCAGGCGATCACGATCGAGGCAGAACCGCGCGAGGACGGCAGCCGCCGGACCACGCGCTATGACATCGACATGACCAAGTGCATCTACTGCGGCTTCTGTCAGGAAGCCTGTCCGGTGGATGCGATCGTCGAAGGGCCGAACTTCGAATACGCGACCGAAACGCGCGAAGAACTGCTCTACGACAAGGCTAAACTTCTGGCGAACGGGGACAAGTGGGAGCGGGCTTTGGCCGCGAACCTTGAAGCCGACGCGCCCTATCGCTAGGCGGCCCGCGATCCATGATCCAGACAATCGCCTTTTACCTCTTCGCCGCCATGGTGATCGCCTCTGGCGCCTTCACCATCCTTGCGCGCAACCCGGTCCATTCGGTGCTGTGGCTGATCCTGGCGTTCTTCAACGCCGCGGGTCTGATGGTCATCGCCGGGGCCGAGTTCATCGCCATGCTGCTGATCATCGTCTACGTGGGCGCGATCGCGGTGCTGTTCCTGTTCGTCGTGATGATGCTCGACATCGATTTCTCTGAACTTCGGGCAGGCTTCATGAAGAACTTCCCGCTCGGCATCCTGATCGCCGTGGCCCTGCTCGCAGAACTGGTGCTCGGTATCGGTGCCTATCGCGCGGGAGCCTTGCAGCTTGGCACGCCTGACGGCAGCGCTGCGCCGCTGCTCGACCGCAGCAATATCGAGAGCATCGGTGCGCTGCTCTACGGCCGCTACCTGTTCCTGTTCGAAAGCGCCGGCATCATCCTGCTCGTGGCGATGATCGGCGCCATCGTGCTGACGCATCGCACGGCTCGAGCGACGCGCGGGCAGCAGAACATCTCAAAGCAGGTCGCGCGCAAGCCGAGCGAGGCAACCGTCAACACGAGGCCCGAAGTCGGGCAGGGGGTGGAGCTGTGATCGGGATCGAACATTTCGTGGTCGTGAGCTCGATCCTGTTCGTGCTCGGCGTCCTCGGCATCTTCCTCAACCGCAAGAACGTCATCGTCATCCTCATGGCGATCGAGCTGATCTTGCTGTCTGTGAACATCAACTTCGTGGCTTTCAGCGCCTTCCTTGGCGACCTGACCGGCCAGATTTTTGCGATGTTCGTGCTGACCGTGGCCGCCGGTGAAGCGGCAATCGGTCTCGCGATCCTCGTCATCTACTTCCGCGGCCGCGGCACGATTGCCGTCGATAGCGTCGACCGGCTGAAGGGCTAAGACGTGCACCCTATCCTGGTTATCGTATTCCTGCCGCTGCTGGCCGCTATCGTTGCCGGTCTCGGCAACCGCATGCTCGGCAATGTCGTGGCCAAGTCGCTCACGACGGCCGGCTTGTTCATTGCCGCGGGGCTGAGTTGGCCGATCTTTATCAGCTATCTCGGACACAATGCCGACGCGACTGTGGTTCCGGTGATGAAGTGGGTCGCCTCTGGCACACTGACGTTCGACTGGGCGCTGCGGGTCGATGCGCTGACGGCGGTGATGCTGGTTGTGATCACCAGTGTCTCGGCGCTCGTGCACCTCTATTCCTGGGGTTACATGGCCGAGGACGCGGATCAGCCGCGCTTCTTCGCCTATCTCAGCTTGTTCACCTTCGCGATGCTCATGCTCGTGACGGCGGACAACCTGGTGCAGATGTTCTTCGGTTGGGAAGGCGTCGGCCTCGCCAGCTACTTGCTGATCGGCTTCTGGTTCAAGAAGCCGAGCGCCAACGCTGCTGCGATCAAGGCCTTCGTGGTCAACCGCGTCGGCGACCTTGGCTTCATGCTCGGCATCTTCGGCACGTTCCTGGTGTTCCAGACGACATCGATCCCCGAGATTCTGGCCGCCGCTCCGGCGATGAAGGGCGTGTCGCACATCACCTTCCTCGGCACGCGGTTCGACACGATGACGATCCTGTGCCTGCTGCTTTTCGTCGGCGCCATGGGCAAGTCGGCCCAGCTCGGCCTGCACACCTGGTTGCCGGACGCGATGGAAGGCCCGACCCCGGTCTCCGCGCTGATCCACGCCGCGACCATGGTGACAGCAGGCGTGTTCATGGTCTGCCGCCTTTCGCCGATGTTCGAGGCTGCGCCAGTGGCGCTCGGCTTCGTGACCTTCATCGGCGCAGCCACCTGTCTGTTCGCGGCAACGGTCGGCACGACGCAGTGGGATATCAAGCGGGTCATCGCTTATTCGACCTGCTCGCAGCTCGGCTACATGTTCTTCGCTGCTGGTGTTGGCGCTTATGGCGCGGCGATGTTCCACCTGTTCACGCACGCCTTCTTCAAGGCGCTGCTGTTCCTGGGCGCAGGCTCGGTCATCCATGCCATGCACCACGAGCAGGACATGCGGTATTACGGCGACCTGCGTAAGCATATCCCGATTACGTTCTGGGCGATGCTGGCCGGTACGCTGGCGATCACCGGCGTGGGCTTTGCGGGCGTGTTCGGCTTTGCGGGCTTCTATTCCAAGGACGCCATCATCGAGGCGGCCTATGCCAGCGGCAATGACGTCGGCCGCGCGGCTTTCTGGCTCGGTGCCTTCGCGGCGCTGCTGACGAGCTTCTATTCCTGGCGCCTGATGTTCCTGACCTTCTGGGGCAAGGCGCGTTGGGCCGATAGCGAGCACATCCAGCACGCCGTTCACGGGCATCACGAAAGCCCGGACGAAGAGCATGGCGACACCGCGCACGCCGAGGTCCACCCGCACGAGGGCACGGCGGGTTATCATCCGCACGAGAGCCCGTGGTCGATGCTCGTTCCGCTGGTGCTGCTATCGATCGGCGCGATCTTCGCGGGCTACGTGTTCCACACCTCGTTCCTCGAAGATCCCAAGTTCTGGAACGGGGCGATCGCCTGGAACGAGCACATCATGCACGCGATGCATCAGGTTCCGACCTGGGTGAAGTTCACCGCCTCTGTGGTGATGCTGATCGGCCTGAGCTTGGCCTGGCTGGCCTATGGCCGAAAGAGCTCGCTCCCCGGCAAGACTGCCGAGCAGCTCGGCCCGGTCTACCGGTTCCTGTACAACAAGTGGTATTTCGACGAGATCTACGACTTCCTGTTCGTCCGTCCGGCCTTCTGGCTTGGCCGCCAGCTCTGGAAGCGTGGTGATGAGGGTCTGATCGACCGCTTCGGCCCCGATGGCGCCGCCTGGGTGGTCGAGAAGGGCGCTGTTGGCGCTCGTCTGGCCCAATCCGGCAACCTGACCACTTATGCGCTGGTCATGCTGCTTGGCCTTGTCGCCGCGATCAGCTGGGTACTCGTCTGATGGAGGGTTTTCCCATTCTTTCGCTGATGTTGCTGGTCCCGATGCTCGGTGCGGCTGCCTGCCTGTTCGTGGGTGACAAGGCGGCGCGTACGATCGCGCTCGCTGCCACGCTGATCAATCTGGCGTTTGGCATCGTGCTGTGGGCCAACTTCGATATCGGTGGGCCGCAGTGGCAGTTCACGGAACGGGCACCGATCTTTGCCGGCTTCAGCTGGGCGCTTGGGATCGACGGTATCGCTCTCATGCTCATCGTGCTGAGCGTGTTCCTGATGCCGATCTGCATCCTGGCAAGCGCGTCGATCGACAAGCGCGTTGGCGAATACATGGCCGCGTTCCTGTTCATGGAAACGCTGATGATCGGCGTGTTCGCCGCGCAGGACCTGTACCTGTTCTACATCTTCTTCGAAGCCGGCCTGATCCCGATGTACCTGATCATCGGTATCTGGGGCGGCGCGAACCGAATTTACGCGGCCTACAAGTTCTTCCTCTACACACTGCTCGGCTCGGTGCTGATGCTGATCGCGATGCTGTGGATGGCGAACGAAGCCGGCACGACCGACATCCCGACCTTGATGGCCTACGACTTCCCGGTGAAGGCGCAGACCTGGCTCTGGCTGGCCTTCTTCGCCAGCTTCGCGGTGAAGATGCCGATGTGGCCGGTCCATACGTGGTTGCCTGACGCCCACGTGCAGGCGCCGACGGCGGGTTCCGTCATTCTGGCGGGCGTGTTGCTGAAGATGGGCGGCTATGGCTTCATCCGTTTCAGCCTGCCGATGTTCCCCGAAGCCAGCGCACAGCTGATGTGGGTGATCTTCGCCCTGTCGATGATCGCCGTTGTCGTCACCAGCCTCATCGCGCTGGTCCAGCACGACATGAAGAAGCTCATCGCCTATTCCTCGGTCGCCCACATGGCGATCGTGACGGTTGGCCTGTTCTCCTTCAACGTGCAGGGCCTTGAAGGCTCGATGATCGTGATGCTGAGCCACGGCCTGGTATCGGGCGCGTTGTTCCTCTGCGTCGGTGTGATCTACGACCGCCTGCACACTCGCGAGATCGACCGTTACGGCGGCCTTGCGATCAACATGCCGAAGTACGCGCTGTTCTTCATGCTGTTCACGATGGCCAGCATCGGGCTCCCGGGCACGAGCGGCTTCGTCGGCGAGTTCCTGAGCCTTGCGGGCATCTACCAGGTGTCGAGTTGGGTGGCGTTCGTGTGCACGACCGGCATCATCCTTGGTGCCGCCTACATGCTCTACCTCTACCGTCGCGTGGTATTCGGCGATCAGAAGAACGCCGATGCTGCCGCCATGCCGGACCTTTCCTGGCGTGAGTGGCTCATGCTCGGCCCGATCGCCGCAGCGGTCCTGTGGATGGGTGTCTATCCGGAGAGCTTCCTCGCGCCGATGCGGGCAGACATCCAGGCGCTCAACGCCCGGGTCGCCCGCGCCGCACCGGATGGCGATGCTCGCCTCGTAATAAGCAAAGCCGCTCCGGCGAAAGCAGAAGCGACAACTGAAGCGCACGAGGGGGCGCACTAATGGATTTCGTGGCCTCTCTTGGACTGATCCTTCCCGAGCTGATCTTGTCGCTCACAGGCCTCGCGCTGCTGCTCGTGGCGGCATGGGTTGGTGACAAGGCGTCGAGCGCTATCAGCATCGCGGCCTGCGTGGCGCTGGGTGCCTGCTTCTTCCTGGTTGCGCCCGCCGTCTGTGCCGGTGCTTCCGGACCCGATACGGTAGCCTTCTTCGGGCAGTTCCGTGCGGACGCCTTTGCCGGGTTCGCCAAGCTCCTGATCTACGCGGCGAGCGGCGCGGCGCTGGTGGTTGCACCGGCCTTCTTCGGCCGGACCGGCTCGATGAAGGCGGAGTACCCGGTGCTCATCCTGTTCGCCACGGTGGGCATGAGCTTGATGGTCTCTGCCGGCGACTTGCTGACGCTGTACATCGGGCTCGAGATGAACTCGCTCTCGGCTTATGTCCTCGCTGCCTTCCTGCGCAGCGATAGCCGTTCCTCGGAAGCGGGGCTCAAGTATTTCGTGCTTGGCGCGCTTGCCAGCGGCATCCTGCTGTTCGGCATGAGCCTGACTTATGGCTTCACCGGCACGATAAACTTCCAAGGCATCAGCGCGGCGGTGAGCGGTGGTCTTAGCGGCGGCACTTTGTTCGGCCTGGTGTTCGTGTTTGCCGGCCTCGCCTTCAAGATCAGCGCGGTTCCGTTCCACATGTGGACGCCCGACGTCTACGAAGGCGCGCCGACGCCGGTTACGGCCTTCTTCGCCAGCGCCCCCAAGGTCGCAGCAGTCGCGCTGACCACCCGTGTGGCGATCGAAGCCTTCGGTAGCCAGGCTGACGCTTGGCGGCAGGTGGTGATCTTCGCCGCTCTCGCCTCGATCGTCGTCGGTGCTCTTGGCGCCATCGGCCAGTCGAACATCAAGCGACTGCTGGCCTATTCGTCGATCAACAACGTCGGCTTCATCCTCATCGGCCTGGCCTGCGCCACGCCTAAGGGTGTGAGCGGCCTGCTCGTCTACCTTGCGATCTACGTCGCGATGACGGTGGGCAGCTTTGTGGCCGTGCTGATGATGCGCGCTGAGGACGACACTCCGATCGAAGGGATCGCCGACTTGGCGGGCCTCTCGAGGACACGCCCTGCGCTGGCCTGGTGCCTCGCGATGCTGATGTTCAGTCTTGCCGGCATCCCGCCGCTGTTCGGCTTCTGGGGTAAGTTCGTGGTGTTCCAGGCCGCGGTGCAGGCCAACCTCATCGCGCTCGCCGCGATCGGCATTGCGGCTTCGGTGATCGGTGCGTTCTACTACATCAAGATCGTCAAGATCATGTTCTTCGACGAGCCTGCCGACACCATCCGGGGCAAGAGCGACTGGGCGCACTGGGCGCTGCTGGCGATCAGCGCGGTCGTGGTCTCGCCGCTGGGCTACCTGCTGACGGCTTGGCTCGGCAAACTGGCAGACGGCGCGGCGGCTGCGCTGTTCCTCCTTGCCTGACAAACCCATCCGCATCGAGCTCATCGAAAAGACGGGCTCGACCAGCGCCGATCTCCTCCAGCGCCTCTCGGCTCTCGAGCCTGTCGAGGAAGGGATGTGGCTGGTAGCGGAACGGCAGATTGCCGGGCGGGGACGGCAAGGGCGCTCGTGGCTTGATGGTCCGGGCAACTTTATGGGCTCGACGACGGTCCACCTCTATCCGCAGGACCCGCCGGCGCCGACCCTGTCGTTTGCGGCGGCGCTGGCCACTTATGAGGCGGTCCTCAATCACGTGGCGACGCCTCAGGCCTTACAGCTCAAATGGCCCAATGACCTGCTGCTGGGGGGAGCCAAGATCGCGGGCATCCTGCTGGAGAGGTCCGGCAGCGTCGCGGTCGTCGGAATCGGCGTGAACTTGAGCGTCGCACCGCAGCTTTCGGATCGAACGACGGGCTATCTGGCCCAGCGAGGGCCGGCACCTGACAGGGATGCCTTCGCACGCGACCTCGCCATCTCATTCGACCGTGAACTGGAGCGTTGGCGCCAGTATGGAACCGAGCCGTTGCTGAAGCGCTGGCTCGCCGCAGCACATCCGCTTGGATCGCAGCTTGCGGTCCATAACGCAGATGGTGTTCGCGAGACCGGAGAGTTCGCCGGCCTCGAACCCGACGGTGCGCTCCGCTTGCGCCTTGCCGATGGCACCGTGCGTGTGGTTCATGCGGGTGATGTAACGATCGAGGGAGGCTGACCGATGCTGCTCGCGGTCGATGTCGGTAATACCAACGTGGTTTTCGCCCTGTTCGAAGGGCGCGACATTCGCACCCGTTGGCGGATCGCGACCGATCCTCGCCGGACGGGTGACGAATATGCCGTCTGGCTATTGCAACTCATGGCCATCGAGGGGATCGATCGGAGTGCGGTGACGCAGATGATCGTCTCGACTGTCGTCCCTCGGGCGCGGCATAACCTCGACGTTCTGGGCGAGAAGTACTTCGGCCTAACGCCGCTGATCGCTGGCGAGGGCCAGGCCGCGTGGGACTTCCAGATCGATGTCGACGATCCCCGTACGCTGGGGGCGGACCGCGCGGTGAATGCCATCGCCGCGCACGCAGGCTGGGAAGGCGACCTGCTCGTCATCGACTTCGGGACTGCGACGACCTTCGACGTGATCGATTTCAACGGCACCTATAAGGGCGGCATCATCGCGCCCGGCATCAACCTCTCGCTCGACGCCTTGGTCAACAACACAGCCAAGTTGCCCCGGATCGCCATCGAGGCCCCACGTGGCCAATCTGTGATTGGACGAAATACCGAGGACCAAATGTTGATCGGGGTGTTCTGGGGTTATGTCGCGATGATGGAAGGGTTGATCGCCCGCCTTCAGACCGAAATCGGCCGTCCAGCCAAAGTGATCGCGACCGGTGGACTGGCGTTGCTGTTCGATGAGCACACTCAAATTTTTGAAGCCGTTGACCCCGACCTGACACTCAAGGGCATGGCCATTCTCGCCGAAAGGGCCGCATTGCGTTGAAGAAAAACTTTGCACCAGAAGACGAACTGCTGTTCCTTGCACTTGGCGGGTCGGGCGAGATCGGCATGAACGTCAATCTCTACGGTTGCCGCGGCAAATGGCTGATGGTCGACCTCGGCATGAGCTTCGGCGCGGCCGAGTATCCGGGCACCGAGCTCATCTTCGCCGACCCCGAGTTCATCGAGGAACGGCGAGAGGATCTGCTAGGCATCGTCCTCACCCACGCGCATGAAGACCACATCGGCGCGGTGCCTTACTTCGCTGCCGACCTTGGTGTTCCGCTCTACGCGACGCCGTTCACCGCCGATCTGGTGCGCCGCAAGCTCGACGAAGCTGGGATCACGGACGAGGTCGAACTGATCGTGGTTGAGGAAGACCATGGATCGATCGCCCTCGGTCCCTTTGAGATCACCTATATCCCGCTGGCCCACTCGATCGCCGAGGGGAATGCCCTGCTGATCGAGACCCCCTTTGGGCGCGTGTTCCACACTGGTGACTGGAAGCTCGACGAAGAGCCCTTGATCGGACAGCCCGCCACCGAAGAGGAACTGACGCAGCTCGGAGACGAGGGCATCCTGGCGATGGTCTGCGATTCCACTAACGTCTTCAACCCGCTGCCGTCCGGCTCTGAGGGTGCAGTCTATCGCGGGCTGCTGGAAGAAGTGCAGCGGCACGCCGGCAAGCGAGTGCTGGTCACCACGTTCGCGTCTAACGTCGCACGCTTGCAGACGCTCGGGCGCGTGGCGCGAGAGACTGGACGTCAACTGTGCGTAGCCGGGCGGTCGCTCGATCGGATGATCGAAGTGTCGCAGGCCAACGGCTATTTGGGCGACCTGCCCGAACCGATCGATTTCGATACCGCCATGGACCTGCCGCGCGGCAAAGTCCTTATCATCGCCACCGGGGGCCAGGGAGAGCCCCGGGCGGCGCTTGCGCGCATTGCCGACGACAGCCACCCGATCAGCCTGACTGAAGGCGATGTGGTGCTGTTCTCGAGCCGCCAGATCCCCGGCAACGAGCTTGCCATCGGCAAGGTCCAGAACCAGCTGGCCGAGCGGGGCATCCAGATGGTTTCGGACCGCCAGAGCATGATCCACGTGTCCGGTCATCCCGGGCGCCCGGAACTGGAAGCGCTGTATAGTTGGTTGAAGCCGAAGATCCTGGTGCCGGTTCACGGTGAGATCCGTCACATGCACGAACAGGCGCGCCTGGGCAGTGCCAGCGGGATTCCGGATACGGTGTTCCAGAAGAACGGCGACATTGTTCGCCTTGCTCCGGGCAGGCCGGGAAAGCTCGCGTCGGTACATACCGGCCGGCTCGTGCTCGATGGCGACATTGTCGTACCGGCAGATGGGGATGCAATCACTACTCGCCGCCGCCTGGCGCGCGACGGCCTGGTGATCGTGGCGTTAGACGGGAAGGGCGGGGCCCAGGTCCATGGCCTCGGCTTGCCTTTGGACGAGGATTACGCCGAGTTCGTCTCTGAAGCCGAAGCGGACGTCGCTCAGGCTCTCAAGCGGCTGAAGGGCGCGGCGGCGCGTGACCCGGAGTCAATCTCGGAAGCGGCCCGCCTTGCTGCGCGGCGCGCGGCCCAACGATGGTCGGGCAAGAAGCCGCAGACCAAAGTCCTGCTGCCGGCGGAGTGAAGCGATGAACTGGACGTCGGTGGTCGCGATCTACGCGCTGTTTTGGGTCATGAGCGCATTCCTGCTGCTTCCGTTCGGGATCAAGACCCATGACGAGGCCGGGCTAGAGAAGATTCCGGGGCAAGCAGACAGCGCCCCGGCCAACTTCCAACCCGGCAAGCTCGCGTTGCGGGCGACCGTGCTATCGGTGGTTCTGTGCGGGCTCTACGTCGCCAATTACGTCTATGGCTGGATCGAACCGGCGGACCTGGATTTCTTCGGGGAGTGGATTGGCTATCCCGACGAGCAGCGGCCTGACGAGCAGCGCTAGGCGTCAGGTCCTCAGGCGTTCGATCGCTTGGGCCAGCGCCACGTAGAGTTTGCCCATATCCGACGACAACAGGGTGACCGCCAGCGCGTGGCCATCCCGCGTCGAAAGCACGTTGCGCAGCATGGCTTCGAAGTCGTGGATGTAGCGATTGACCGTTTCGCGGAAGTCCCCGTCTTCCTGATAGATGTCGGCAATTGCGCGGACTTCCTGGGTGTTGAGCAGGCGAACGGCGCGGCGGGTGAAGATGCCGCGGTCACCACGCAGATAGCTCGCCCAGGCCGTATCCGTGACATCGGTATCGAGCGACTTAGTGATATCGATGGCGCTCGAATTCAGGCTTTCGGTTATCAAAGCCATGCGGCGGGCGAAGTCGTTGTCGACCTGCTCTTCGGCGCGCTGTCGCGCATGAGCCACCCGGCGTTCGAGGTTGCCCGCCAGTTCGTTGACCGCTGACAGTTGATCGCGAAGCTGGACCGTCGTCGCCCGGCCTGCCTCGCTGGCCTGCTTCGCTGCCGCCTGCAGTTCTTCGATCGCTTCCGACGCATGAACGCGCAGGGCCTCGTCGATCGCGGCGCTGCTTTCGCTTCCGATGCGCTCGGCCAGAGCCCGCACGGCCTCCGAATGCTGGCCTTGCAGGTTCGCGACTACGCCGCCCGTCGCCTGTTCAAGCGTTTCGATCGCTGCCACTAGCTCGCCGCGGGCATGGTCGGCCAGGCTCTCGGTGGCTCCAGCGAGGTCGGACAGGCGGGACTCAAGTGTCGATAGCTGAACCAGGGTAGCCGAGCCTTGCTCTTGAGCGGTTGCCACATGGTCGACCAGGGCCGCACCCTTGTCACCGGCTTCATTGATCAGCGCAGTCAGCGCGGCTGCCTGCTTCTCGAACGATTGCAGTCGACGCTCTGCTTCGCCGAGCGACTGTGGGAGCTTTTCACCGCTGTGTTCGGCACTAGAACGGATCAGTTCGAGTAGTCGAACGCTGTCGTCGGTCAGGCGGATCAGTTCCTTACCGCTGTTCGCGATCAGGTTCTGGCTTTCGACCAGTCGCTCGACAAGTCCGGCGGCGGCCTCGGTCAGGCCATCCTGGGTGAAGCGGCCCTGGCGCTCAAGGCGCTCCATTTCCGCACTCAGGCCGGCAAGGCGCTCTGCGAGGGCTTCGCCTCGTTCAGCGAGGCCGGCGACATGGGCGAGGTGTTCTTCCTGCCGCTCCGAAATCTGGGTGTCGAAGGCAGAGAGGCGTTCCTGCATCGAAGCCAGAGCTGCTGTTTCGCGTTCCGACGCTTCGACATGACGTTGTTCGAGATGCTGTTGGAAGGCCTGAACGCGGTCCACGATGGTGGTATCAATGCGTTCAGCTTCGGCGCTGAGCGCGGCGAGGCGGCCTTGGGCGTTTTCCATCGCCTTGGCATCGACGTCACGAACGCGCTGGATCGCTTCGATCATGCGTTGTTCGAGCTCGGTTACCGCGTTCGACCAGGCCGCGGCGGCTTCGTTCTCGCCACTGCGCAAGGTTTCCGCCACGCGGGCGCCTTCGTCGCGCAACACGTTCATGCGTTCGCGCAGGGCAGTCAACGTGGCGTCCTCAGCGAGGTCGTAATCATCGCGGCGCGCTTGCAGCTCTTCGCGCAGGGTGTCAGCCCGGCGGCGGATCGCGGCGAACGCCTCGACCTCGCGGCTGTCGAGCTCGCCCCGGAAGGCGGCGCTACGCTCTGCGAGGGTGGCGAAACGGTTAGCTGCAATCTCGTCGAGCTGGGCCGCCTGGGCGGTGAACGCCTGCAGGGCTTCGTCGACTTTTCCGCGCAAGTTCGAAACCTGCCGGCTGCTCGCTTCGCCAAATTCGTTCAACCGGTTGAAGCCGGCTACCAGCTCGTCGAGCTGATCCTTCGCCACGCCGCCGGCATGGCCGATCTGGCTGGCAACGTCGCGGGCGGAGTTGGAGATGACGGGCAGATCGTCGCGCAGACGGTCCATGTTCTCCAGCGCCGTGGTGCTGACCCGTCCGATCGCTTCGACCTGGGCGCCGTTGTCCTGGATCAGCGTCTGCAGCCGGTCGGCATTCTGCGACAGGCGATCGCTCGCCACTCGGCCAAGCGATTCAAGGTCGCGTGACTGGGCGGCGATGAAGTCGCGAGCCAGGCTAAGTTCGCGATTTACGGTCACCAGGCGTCGTTCGAGGAGTGCCGACTCATGCGACAAAGCTTGCGCCGCCTCGCCGAAACGGACGGCCTCGCGACGGCTGTTGCGCATGGCAAGCAGCCACACGCCAATGACCAGCAGCACGGGGACGGACCAGTCGACGATCCAGTCAGCCCATTGCGCCGGGCTCGCGCCATTCAGCAGGGTCTCTCGGTGGACCCACCCGAAAAATCCGGTCCAGCCCATGACAGCCAGACCCGCAAGTGCTGGAAGCAGCCAACCAAGCGGGCTGAAGCGCCCCGGCTGTTGGTCTTCCACCCACTCTTCGTCGAATGCGCCCGCGAGGTCGTCCGCGCGAACATTCTCTGCCGGCTGCGCGGCTTGCGCGATCTCGGCCTCGTTTTCGAGTTGGGTTTCGCTACCGAGCGCCACGAGGTTTTTCCTGCCTGCCATTTGGGTAAACTACCACAGTGACCTAAGTGATAAACCCCGCCTTAACCATCTTCCACCATGGAGGACAGATGGCTTACGCATCCGGAGACTTTGACTCGAATTTGGCCGCCGCTGCGGGGGACGACGTCGCCTTGCGCGAAGAGCTCCGAGCTGCGTTCCTGGAGAGCCTGGCACAGCAGATCGACTTGCTCGGCCGTTCGCGTTGCGATGGGAACTGGGAAGTCGCGGCCATGCGGATCAAAGGGCTCGGTACGAGTTTTCATGTCTCGGAACTGGTTGACCTTGCCGACGAGGCGCTCAACAGCGCCCCTGGCGACCCCATGGCGGTCCGCAAACTAAACTTGCTATTGAACCGCTTCACGGCCGAACGCCTTTCCTGATAGTCTCCTCGCTTGGCAGGTTCGGAACGACCGCGTAGGTCGTACTCGCCTGTTGCGGGGAGGTGGAGGGTGCGCGCTGCCCTGATTTCGATTACCGGACAGCCGCGCGATCGAGGCGGCGCAGCCTTGCTGGTCGCCGGCAAGTCCGTAGCCGAGCGGCAGCTTGAGTTTGCGCTCGCAGCCGGTTGCGAGCGGATCATCGCGATCGGCAGCCTGCCTGACGTCATCACGCTCCGCCATGCCGCGGAAGACGCCGGCGCCCAATTCCTGGCGGTCGGCAACAGTCATGGCTTGCTTGGCACGATTCGGGCCGCGGATGAACTCATGGTCATCGCGCCCGGCCTGCTGCCTGACGAGCGCGCGGCGCTGCCGGTGCTGGCCAAGAGCAACGTCGTGCTCGTCCTGCCGGCCTCCTCTGGGGTTGCGGCAGGGTTCGAGCGGATCGATCTCGAACGGGCCTGGGCCGGTGCGGCTGTCGTGCCTGGCGGGCTGGTAGAGCGCCTGGCGGAATTACCGGCGGACATCGAAGTGACCTCGGCACTCTTGCGAGTGGCCCTGCAGTCCCGTGTGCCTGAGGCAAGGCTTTCGGATCAAGCGATTACAGACGGATCTTGGGTAATCGTGGGAGAAGGTGGTGACGCCGAGACCGTCGGCCAGGCGTGGTTGGACCGCCGCCTGAAATCAAATGCGTCTCAAGGCCTGTCGGCTTTTCTTGCCGGGAAGGCGCTACGCCCGTTGGCGCCATGGTTTCTCGAACGGAAGCAATCGTTTGCGAGCCTCGCCGGTGGTGCCACGGTCCTCTTGTTGGGCGCCGTGGCGGCAAGTTGGTTTGGCTATGCGCCGCTCGGTCTCGTGCTTGTCGTCCTTGGCGCGCTGGTTATCCAGCTCGCCCTGGGACTACTGCCCCTGCTCGACGGCCGCTTCCGGCCCCCTCAGCGCCGAGCGAGCCTGATACTACCCACACTCGTCGATGCCGCTCTCGTGGCATGTTCGGTGCTCGCTATCGAAGGAACCTGGCTACATCGCTTGTTCCCGCCGGCGGTCTTGCTGGCATCGCTCTACTTGCGACCTCCCGAAGGAATGCCACGGATCGTCCATGCGATAGGCGACCGTGCGCTGCTCGCCGGGGTTTTCGCGATTGCTGCGGTATTTGGCTATGCGGAGCCGGCGATCATGGTGGCCGGGTTGGCGGTGATTGGGCTGAATGCCGCGCGAATAGGCGCAGTGCACGGCTAACGCGGGCTTAACCCTATGCGGATATGGCGAGCTAATGAGCGACGCTCCCATCGCTGGGCAAACCGATGACTCGAACGCGCACGCGTTGCGTGACGAACTCGCGCGCGGCGATGCCACGCTCGTGCGGGCGCGATCGGTGTTGCTGAACCTCTTGCAGATCGAGGGGCAAGACCTGTTCAGCGACGAAGTGGTCGCGCGGATCCGGGGAATGTCACTCGATGTGGCGGCGCAAGTCCTGGCGGCCGAGCATGACGAGACCTCTGAGGCAGGGCATGACCCCTTGCGGCAGGATGCGCTGGCCTTGGCGCTCGTTCAGGATCCGGCATTCCTGGCCCACGTGCACACTCTGGTTCTCGAAGCCCAATTGGCCGAGCGCCTACAGTTCCGCAGCGGTCTCGATCCTGTCACTCCGGCGTTGATCCAGGACCTCATGGCCTCCGGCAACCCCGAAAAGGCGGCGCTAGCCATGGCGGTGCTCGCTGCGCAGGCGCGCTTCATGCAACAGTATCGGCGGATGGAGTTGCCGATCGGAGAATTGCCGGGTGACCTGTTTCACCGGGCTCTCATGCTTGGCCGAATCAATCCTGACGTCACCGGAGACGGCGAACGAACGCTACGCGCGGCTTACGATGAGGGCGCTGGGCGCCTCAGCCTGCTCACGCGGTTGCTCGTAGGATTGGCTGAGCAAGCCGATCGCGCCCTCGCGGTCGATCAAGCCGGCGTATCAGCCTTTGCCACGGCGCTGGCCTATCGATCCGACCAGGACCGTAGCCTGGCGGTCGTTTCGATGGTCGACAGGCAGCCCGCCCGACTGAGCCTCGCCTTGCGGGTAGCCGGTCTCAGCGCGCGGGAAGTGCGCATGCAACTCCTGTCGCTGCATCCGGAAGCAGCCATGCCGGCGGGCGTGGAAACCATGCCGGCCGAGATCGCCGCGCTTCTGCTCTCGGCACCCAGGGCGAGCGCGGCCTTCTGAAGTGACTGTACGGCGCACCTCTTTCGTAGCTCGCGCCCGCACTGACGGGCGCGACTGGCTGCTCGAAGCGGAAGAACCGCTGGCGACCCTGCAGCTTCGCAGCGGCGGGGAACTGCCCGGCATCATTGCCACGCCTTCGTTGCTCGAACTGGTGCGCAAGGCACGGCTCTACGGCCTGCGGCTCGCCCGGCCGATCCGGGCCCAGGACGACCACGAGCAAGTGACGGCCTGGGTCGAGATTTCACCCGATCCCGAAGGGGAGGGGTGCACTATTGGCGTGTCGAACTGGCAAATCCTTCCGTTGCAGGACTCCGACGGGCGCGAAGCCTCTCAGCGCCGCAATGGGATCGCGCGACAGATAGCGGAGCTGACCGCCCGCTTGGGGCCGCGGCAGGACTTGTTGTCCGTGGAGAGCCAATCGCCTGAGCTGGCAACCATTGTCGCGGAAATGCGCCAGGGCCTCGGCCGCCCGTGGACGGAGTTTGTCGAGCTCGAGGGCAACTCGCACGAACAGCCGCTTCACTGGCGGCTGTTGGATGGCGCCCGCCTGCGCATTCAGGGTTCGGTGCGGCACTGGAAGGCGCATCTCATCCCCTTGGGTGCTCCCGAGCCTGGAAGCACTGGGTTCGAGCTCTATTTCGTGGCCGAGGAACGGGATGAACCGGTCAGCGTCCCTCCCGTTGAAGCGCCCGCTACCTTCAGCGCGGCCATGGGCGGAGAGATTGCGCCGGTCTTGCGACAGCCGATCGCCCGCATCATCGCCAATGCGGAGACCATTCGCTCGCAGCTCGCGGGTCCACTCGCCGAGGAATACAGCAATTACGCAGCCGACATCTCTTCGGCGGGGGAGCACCTGCTGGCGCTGATCGACGATCTGACCGATCTGGAAGTCGTCGAGGACGAGCAGTTCACCACCGCCCCGGATCATGTGGACCTCTCCGATCTCGCTCGGCGGGCTGCCGGGATACTGGGTATGCGTGCTCGCGAGCGGGGCATTCGCATTGATGCGCCGCAGAAGGGTGAGAAGGTCCCGGCGATTGGGGAGTTCAGGCGAGTCCTGCAGATCCTGCTGAACCTGATCGGCAACGCGATCCGCTATACACCCGAAGGTTCAGTCGTGTGGCTGCGGGTCGAGACCGAAGGCGAGATCGCTCGCATCGTGGTGGCGGACCAGGGAGAGGGTCTGTCGGAAGCGCATCAGGCGCGGGTGTTCAACAAGTTCGAACGGCTCGGCCGCAGCGGCGATGGTGGGACAGGCCTTGGCCTCTACATCTCGCGCAAGTTGGCACGGGCGATGGGCGGCGAATTGAGCGTCGAAAGCGCGCCCGGGCAAGGCGCGCGCTTCGTGCTGGATTTACCCGCGGATTTGCCTGCCGCTGTCGATTGACCCCCAAAGCCCTCTCCCTGAGGGAGAGGGTTGGGTGAGGGTGATCAGCGCTTATCGAGCGGGATGTAATCGCGTTCCGTCGGGCCGGTGTAGAGCTGGCGCGGACGGCCGATCTTCTGGCCGGGGTCAGAGATCATCTCGTTCCACTGCGCGACCCAACCCACGGTGCGGGCGAGGGCGAACAGCGCGGTGAACATCGTGGTCGGGAAGCCCATCGCCGAGAGGATGATGCCCGAATAGAAGTCGACGTTCGGGAACAGCTTCTTCTCGTGGAAATAGTCGTCGTTGAGCGCGATTTCCTCGAGCTGCAGCGCGGTTTCGAACACCGGATCGGTGACCTTCAGCGCCTCGAACACCTCGCGCACGGTCTTCTGCATGACCGCCGCACGGGGGTCGTAGTTCTTGTAGACGCGGTGGCCGAAGCCCATCAGGCGGAACGGGTCGTTCTTGTCCTTCGCCCGTTCGATGTAATGCTTGATGCGGTCGGGCGTGCCGATTTCGCGCAGCATGTTGAGCGCTGCTTCGTTCGCCCCGCCGTGGGCCGGGCCCCACAGGCAGGCGATGCCGGCCGCGATGCAGGCGAACGGATTGGCGCCCGAGGAACCAGCCAGGCGCACGGTCGAAGTCGAGGCGTTCTGCTCGTGGTCGGCGTGGAGGATGAAGATGCGGTCCATCGCGCGTTCGACCGCCGGATGCACCTCGTAGGGCTCTGCCGGTACGCCGAAGGTCATGCGCAGGAAGTTGGCGGTGTAGCTGAGCGAGTTGTCCGGATAGAGGAACGGCTGCCCCACCGAGTACTTGTAAGCCATCGCCGCGATGGTCGGCATCTTGGCGATCAGGCGATGCGAGCTGACCTTGCGGTGATGCGGGTCCGAGATGTCGGTGCTGTCATGGTAGAACGCGCTCAGCGCGCCAACCACGCCGCACATGATCGCCATCGGGTGGGCGTCACGGCGGAAGCCGCGGTAGAACGTCGCCAGTTGCTCGTGCAGCATGGTGTGACGGGTGATCGTGCGGGAGAATTCGTCGAGTTCCTGGCCGTTCGGCAGTTCGCCGTTGAGCATCAGGTAGGACACTTCCATGAAGCTCGAATGCTCGGCCAGCTGCCCGATCGGGTAGCCACGGTGGAGCAGGATGCCCTCTTCGCCGTCGATATAGGTCAACGAGCTTTCGCAGCTGGCGGTCGAGGTGAAGCCCGGGTCGTAGGTGAACATCCCGGTCTGACCGTAAAGCTTGCGGATATCGAGCACGTCAGGGCCGGTAGTGCCCTTCAGCACCGGCAGATCGAAATCCTGGTTCCCGACCGCCAACTTTGCTGGGTTGTCCGCCAAATTCTATCTCCTTGCGATCGCTTGTCTGTCAGCCGGCAGCCTGCGCGTCGATCCGCGCGAGACTTTCCTCCTTGCCGAGGAGGGCCAGTACATCGAAAATTCCCGGCGACGTGGTTTGCCCCGTCAACGCCGCCCGAAGCGGTTGCGCCAGCTTGCCCAAGCCGAGACCCTGTGCTTCCGCGTAGGCCTTGAGATTGGCTTCCAACGCGTCGGTTGTCCAGCCTTCTTCAGTGCTGAGATTCGCCGAAATCCGAGACAAAAGCGTCCGTGCTTCGTCGGTCAGCAAGGCCTGCGCCTGCTCGGTCATCGGCAAGGGGCGGCTCTTGAACAGGAAGGCGGCCCCATCGGCCAGCTCGTTCACGTCGCGCGCGCGGGTCTTGAGCACCGGCATCGCCTCGGTCAGCAGCTCCACGTCAGCCTGCGGACCGATCTTCGCGGCGACGATTTCGGCGAGGCGCCGGTCGTCGGCGAGACGGATGTAATGCCCGTTGAGGCTGAGCAGCTTCTTGATGTCGAAGCGAGAGGGCGCCTTGCCCACGCCGCTGAGGTCGAACACCTGCGTGGCTTCCTCGACGGTGAACTCTTCCTGGTCGCCGTGCCCCCAACCGAGCCGCAACAGGTAGTTGAACATCGCTTCGGGCAGGATTCCCAACTCATCTCGGTAGGCATCGACGCCTAGTGCCCCGTGGCGCTTGGACAGCTTTGCGCCGTCCTGGCCGTGGATCAGCGGAACATGGGAATAGATCGGTTCCGGCCAGCCCATGCCATGGATGATCGCGAGCTGGCGAAAAGCGTTGTTGAGGTGATCGTCGCCGCGGACGACGTGAGTCACGCCCATGTCGTGGTCGTCGACCACCACCGCGAGCATGTAAGTCGGCGTGCCGTCCGACCGCAGCAGGATGAAGTCGTCGAGCTCGGCATTCTGGACCGCGACGCGGCCCTGCACGAGATCCTGGATAACGGTCTCGCCCTCGCGCGGGGCCTTGAGGCGGACGACGAACGCGCCGTCGCCCTCGCGACCATCAGCGTCGCGCCACGGGCTTTCGATACGGAACGGACGACGCTCGGCCTGAGCGCGTTCGCGTTGGGCTGCCAGCTCTTCCTGCGACATCCAGCAGCGATAAGCATGGCCGCGTGCCAGCAGTTCATGCGCCACTTCGGCGTGTCGCGCCCAGAACTGCGACTGGTAGTATTCGTGCCCGTCCCAATCGAGGCCGAGCCAGTGCATTCCGTCGAGAATCGCTGCAATTGCGGCGTCGGTCGAACGGGCGCGGTCAGTGTCTTCGATGCGCAGGAGGAACTTGCCGCCGTTACGCCGGGCAAAGAGCCAGTTGAACAGCGCGGTGCGCGCACCGCCGATATGCAGAAAACCGGTCGGCGAAGGCGCGAAGCGGGTGACGATCGGCCGTTTCGGCTGCGTCCCGTTGTCGCTACCGCTTGCCATGATCAACCGCTTCCTCTTCAATGAAATCAATGGGTTCGCCACAGCCATCGCCATGGGTGCCGCTACAGGACGGCCCTGAGGATGCTGCGTTGCAGCGGTCGCCTTGGCGAATACGCGCAAACTTGTCCAGCGTGGGCGATGCAGCCGAGGCTATTCTGGCTCGCGCGGGGTTCGATAGGGGGCCGTGGCTTGCCGTTGCATTCGGGGCGAGAATAGCCTCGTGGTTCGTGCTCGACCAGGCGGTTGAGTGGCTTCTGGCGGCAGTCTTGGGAGTCATGAGCTCCCTTGGGGCAGTGGCCCTTTGGCGGGGAAAGGAGCGACGCACGCAAGTTCTCGCCGCGGTGATCGGTGTGGGACTGTTCTATGCGGTGGGACTGTCCTGTGCCTGGGCACGGTCGGAGATGATCGGCGCGGAGCCGCTCGAGCGCCCGGTCTCTACCGTGATCGAGGGTCGCGTACTCGAGCGGATCGAACAGCCCGCCGAGCGGCGAATCCGTCTCGTCCTGGCCACGCGCGAGCCGGGAGGAACGCGGGCGATCAAAGTACGGATCAATGTTCCGATCGATCGCGATTTGCCGGGATTGGATGAAGGCGCGCGGATTCGCGTGCAGGCGAGACTGATGCCGCCGCAACCACCGATGCTGCCGGGAAGCTATGATTTTGCTCGCACGGCCTGGTTTCAGGGGCTGGCGGCAACCGGAAGCGCGCAGGGCGACATCGAACTCCTCGAGAAGGCCCATGGTGGGGCTCTGCTGGCGAGCGTGCAACGTTCGCTGTCCCAGCATGTCCGGTCCCGTCTCGACGGTTCAGCGGGTGCCATAGCCGCCGCCTTCGCCAGCGGAGATCGAGGCGCGATCGCCTCGTCGGACGAGGAGGCCATGCGCGACGCGGGGCTGACCCATTTGCTCTCGATCAGCGGGTTGCATGTCAGCGCAGTGATCGCCGCGGCCTACTTCGTTTCGATCAAGCTTTTGGCGCTGTGGCCATGGATGGCGTTGCGGGTGAGATTGCCATTGGTCGCCGCGGGCTCGGGCGCCTTGGTTGGGGTTGGGTATACCCTGCTGACGGGCGCGGAAGTCCCCACCGTGCGCTGCTGTGTGGGTGCCATGCTCGTCCTCGTGGCCCTGGCGCTCGGCCGCGAACCGCTGTCGCTGCGCATGGTGGCCGTAACGGCGATCGCGGTCCTGCTGGTTTGGCCCGAAGCGCTGGCTGGGCCGAGTTTTCAGATGAGTTTTGCCGCCGTGGTTTCGATCGTCGCGCTGCACGGCTGTGCGCCCGTGCGGGCCTTTCTGGCGCCGCGTGAGGAGGGCTGGCTCGCCTGGAGCTTGCGACGGGCGGCGATGCTGCTGGCAACCGGGCTAGTGATCGAGATCGTGCTGACGCCGATCGTGCTGTTCCATTTCCATCGCGCGGGAATCTATGGCGCGGTGGCTAACGTGGTGGCGATCCCGCTCGTGACTTTCGTGTCGATGCCGCTGATTGCGTTGGGGTTGATTCTGGACCTGGTGGGGGCGGGGGCGCCAGCCTGGTGGCTCGCCGGGCAGTCGCTCGAACTCTTGCTCCAGATCGCCCACTTCACCGCCGGGCAGCCCGGAGCAGTCAAGCTGATGCCGCAGATGAGCGGCCTGGCTTTCGCGCTGTTCGTGGTGGGAGGGCTATGGCTGGCGCTGTGGCGAGGTCGAGTTCGCCTCTTAGGCCTATTGCCGGCGCTTGCCGCGACTGGACTGTTGTTGACGACCCCCATTCCCGACCTGCTCATCTCCGGCGACGGGCGTCATGTCGGGATAACCGGCGAGGGCGAGCAGCTACTGGTGCTGCGCGAGTCCCGTAGCGACTTCACCCTCGAAAACTTGATGGAACTGGCTGGCGTTTCAGGCTCGCCCGTACCGCTTGAACAATGGCCCGGAGCGCAATGCAGCCGTGATTTCTGCATCGTTGCCATCCAGCGTGGTGCGCGCGAATGGCGAATTCTCATGAGCCGAAGCCGAGAGATCGTCACCGAACGCGCGCTCGCTGCGGCATGTGAACGAGTGGACGTTGTGGTCTCCGACCGCTGGCTTCCGGCAAGTTGCCGTCCCCGTTGGTTCAAAGCCGACCGAAGATCGCTTGGCGAGACAGGTGGACTAGCGATCACCTTTGAAAGCAAACGCGTGAACACTGTCGCCCAGAGCCAAGGCAGCCATGGATGGTGGCAGGGAAAAGTACCCGACCGCCGATAGGCTCAGTGATAGCGGCGCAGCAGCCCTGCCAGCTTGCCCTGAACCTGGACTTCATGAGCTGGATAGATCTGCGGATCGTAGGCACCGTTGGCCGGATCGAGGCGGATCATGCCGTTTTCGCGGCGTAGGTACTTAAGCGTCGCTTCCTCGTTGCGCACAAGTGCCACCACGATGTCGCCATCGCGCGCCACATCGGTCCGCTTCACCAGCGCAAAGTCGCCGTCAAAGATGCCCGCTTCGATCATCGAATCCCCTGATACCTCGAGCGCATAGTGCTCGCCGGCTCCGAGGAGGGCAGCGGGTACCGGAAGCGTGGCCTGGCCTTCGAGCGCTTCGATCGGGACACCGGCGGCAATTCGGCCGTGGAGCGGAATCTCGATCACGTCGTTCGCCGGTTCGGGGCGGGAAGCCGGTGGGGGTGCTCTGCCAATCAAATCATTGGCCGGTGCAGACCGCGCCGAGGCAGGGCTCACATTTTCAGGCTGACGCAGAACTTCGAGCGCACGGGCGCGGTTCGGAAGCCGCCTGATGAAGCCACGTTCTTCGAGCGCGGAGATCAGCCGGTGGACGCCCGACTTGCTCTTCAAGTCCAGCGCTTCCTTCATTTCCTCGAACGAAGGAGAGATGCCGGTCTCTTCCAGCTTTACCTGGATGTAACGAAGAAGCTCGTGCTGCTTGGCCGTCAACATGGAGGCGCTCTCCCTCAAATGTTCCACTTCGGAACGAACAAGGAACAATTAAGCAACTCTTGCGAACTCGTCAACCCATCCCACCATTTTGGAGCCAATAGATCGAGACTTCGTCTCCGGCCGCAGCGGAAGGGGCATCGATCGGCCGCTCGATCAGGGCATTGGCTATGGCAAGCGCGCGCAAGCCGCTCGAATCCTGCTGGCCAAGCGGGGTGACTATGCCGCCCGCGAGTTGGGCCCGGACCATCTCAAGTCTGGGGCCACCAGGAGGCAAGGCCGTCGCCGTTCGTGCAGAGAACTTGACCGGCAAGGCACTGTTGGCTCCTGCAAGGCGGCGCAAGAGCGGGAGCAGGAACAGGAACGCCGTGACGTAGCTGGACACCGGATTGCCCGGCAGTCCGAGCACGAGGGCGTCCCCTTTCCGCGCAACCAGAAGCGGCTTGCCCGGCTTCATCGCTACTCGCCAAAAGTCGATCGACGCACCCCACTCTTCGAGCGCCGGCCTGACCAGGTCGTGATCGCCAACCGAAGCACCGCCCGAGGTGACAATCACATCGGCATCGCTCGCAGTTCCCAGGGCCTTGGCCAGCGCTTCCCTGCTGTCGGGCACCGGTCCGAGTCGGTCCACCGACGAGCACAGCGGTTGCACCATGGCAGCGATCATCGCCCCGTTGCTGGCGGGGAGGCGGTGGTCGTCCCACGCCGCGGGATCGACCGCCAACTCGTCCCCGTTGTCGATTACCGCGACCCGAGGCAGGCTGCCGGTTTCCAAGCCAGTGCTGCCCAGTCCGGCTGAAACCACGAGGGCGAGTTGTGCCGGTCCCATTCGGGTGCCGGCTTGAAGGATCGTGTCGCCGATCGCAAAGTCGAACCCCTTTCGGCGGATATGTCGAGCGGAGGCTTCGCCATCGGGGGCGATGGTCAGGTCGCTGCCGTCGCGGAGAGCTTCCTCCTGCAACAGGACGGCCACGGCTCCCTCGGGCATGAGCGCGCCAGTACTGATCCGGATGGCCTCACCGGCTTCCAGGAGCCCCGCAAAGGGCCGGCCAGCAGCGCTCTCGCCGACTATGCGCCAGGGGCCGCCGTTCGGCTCCTGAACCGCGTAGCCATCCATGGCCGACAGATCGGCTGCGGGCTGCGTCCGCCGGGCGCTCAGATCATTCCACAGGTAGCGCCCCAGCGATTGCTCCGCCGTCACGGTTTCCGGGCCGAGTGGTCGGGCGAGGTCCAGGAGCCGCTGCTGCGCCTCGATCAGGGGTAGGGGCGGGGTCATTCGCCCGCGCCCTCTGCCCTCCATGTGCCGCTCTTGCCGCCGGTTTTCTCGAGCAGGCGGACCTCACCGATGACCATGCCTTTGTCGATCGCTTTGGCCATGTCGTAAATCGTGAGCAGGGCGATGGAAGCGGCGGTCATGGCCTCCATCTCGACCCCGGTCTTGCCGGTCAGCGAAGCCTGCGTGGTAACGCGGATCCCGTCGCCTTCGAAGGTGAAGTCCACCGTGACCGCATCAAGCGCCAGCGGGTGGCACAGCGGAATGAGCTCGCCGGTCTTCTTGGCGGCCATGATCCCGGCAATGCGTGCGGCGGCGAGCACATCGCCTTTCGGACCACTACCGTCGCGGATTGCCGAGAGCGCTTCTGCCGACATACGAATGCGTCCGGCCGCAGTCGCGCTGCGCGCGGTTTCCGGCTTGCCGCCGACGTCGACCATTCTCGCCTGGCCGTGCGAATCCAGATGGGTAAGTTTGTTCATCCGCTCACGCCCATGACAGAACCGGGGCGAGTAGGACAGACCCGGGCGTCAACGCTTGCGCGTGGCGCTCCAGATCACCTGGCCAACGCCGAACAGCGCGAGGATTGCGCCGTAGACCGCCCATTGCGGATCGTTCGCCATGAAGCTGTCGAGGAAGGCGATGTTGAGGCCCTGAAGTACCCAGATGCCGCCCATGCAGACCATCAGCACGCCGAGCAGGGTGCTGACTGACTTCATCGCCAAGTGAAACACTCCGCCCATTACCATTCTCCCCCATGACCCGCGGCCAGCTTACGCCAGTCCGAGGACAAACGCCATGCGGGCGAACGGCTAGATCCGGCGGCTGTCGTAGGCCCATTGCAACAGGGCTTGGCGCTGCCGCGGCCGGCAGAACGGATCACCGGGCTCACAGTTTGTCTCGACCTGGCGGACGTGCCGGCGGAACGCGCGCCAGCGGGCGATTTGGCGCCCGTCTTCGCCTTCCAAACGGCGACCGGAGTAGTAGCGGCAATACCACTGGAACCACCCCCGCGGATCGTCAGGATGGAGCCAGCCCTTGTCCCGCCACACGCTAAGCGAGCTACCGGCCCGGACACCGAAATAGTTCAAGGAGCAGTCGGGCAAGGTGGCTGCAAGCTTGGCCTTGGCGAACCAGTCTGCGGGGAACTCAGCCCGGCAATCGCGCATGTACTTCCCGCAGAACACTCCCAGTTCGAGCATTTCGGCCGGAGTCAGTTCGGGTAGGAAATCGGGATCGAATTCCTTGCCCATGGGGCGTGTGCGGACATAGCGATAACCGCGCTGCATCAGGTCGTTGACGACGACCTCGCGGGTCAAGTCAGGTCCCCAGCAACTCGTGGGTGGCGGCCCTCACGTCGGGCTGGCGCATGAGGCTTTCGCCGACCAGGAAGCAGCGCACGCCGCTTTGTGCGAGGCGTTCGAGGTCCGAGTGGTGGTTGATGCCGCTCTCGGCGACCAGCAGCGTGCCAGCCGGAGCAAGAGTCGCAAGGCGCTCGGTAGTGCCGAGGTCGGTGCGGAATGTCCGCAAGTCGCGGTTGTTGACCCCGATCAGGCGCGAACGCAGGCTGGCGGCGCGTTCCATCTCGGCCTCGTCGTGGACTTCGACCAAGACATCCATGCCACGCTCGATAGCCGCGGCTTCGATCTCGGCCATCTCGGCATCCTCAAGCGCTGCGACGATAATCAGGATCGCATCCGCTCCAATCGCGCGAGCTTCAGCCACTTGCCACGGATCGACCATGAAGTCCTTGCGCAGCACCGGCAGGGCACACGCGGCGCGGGCGTCCATCAGGTAGTCCTCGTGACCCTGGAAATAGGGCGCATCGGTCAACACGGACAGGCACGCGGCCCCGCCCTGCTCGTAAGCGACGGCGTGTTCGGCGGGACGGAAATCAGCCCGGATCAATCCCTTCGAGGGCGAAGCTTTCTTGATTTCTGCGATCAGGCCGAAGCCCGTCTCAGCCTTCGCCTGAAGCGCGGCGTGGAAGCCGCGCGGGGCCGAAGCAGACGCTGCGGCGCGGTCGAGGTCATCCACTGTCGCCAGCGTCTTGCGGACGGCCACTTCGTCGCGCTTGGTGGCGCAGATCTCGGTCAGCTTGTCGGTCATTTCGTGTGGGCCACCCAGCAATCGAGCAGTGTCTTGGCCAGGCCCTTGTCGATCGCCTCGGCGGCTTCCTCGACACCTTCGGCCCAGGTCTTCACTTCACCAGCGACGATCAGCGCGCCGGCAGCGTTGAACAGCACGGCATCGCGATAGGCGCCGGGTTCGCCCGCCAGGAGCTTGCCTAGCTCGGCGGCGTTGTGCGCCGGATCACCGCCACGAATGGCATCGATCGGTGCGATTGCCAGGCCAGCTTCTGCGGGCTCGACCCGTTTCATCCGCACTTCGCCCCCGCGCACTTCGGCCACTTCGTTGCCGCCTGCCAGGCTAAGTTCGTCGAGGCCCTCGTCGCCGGAAATGACCATCGAATGCTCGGTGCCGAGCATGGCCAGCGCTTCAGCGTAGATCGGCACGTACGCCGGCCGGGCAATGCCGACGAGCTGTCGGCCCACGTTAGCCGGATTCGCCAGCGGCCCCATCAGGTTGAAGATGGTGCGGCGGCCTAGTTGCCGGCGGATCGGCATGATTCGGCCCATCGAGGGGTGGTGCTTGCCGGCAAAGAGGAAGCAGATGCCAAGGTCGGCAAGCGTTTCCTCGGCCGTTTCCATAGCCCGGTCGAGGTTGAGCCCGAGCGCCTCGAGCGTGTCGGCCGCGCCTGCCTTGGAGCTGGCAGCCCTGTTGCCGTGCTTCGCCACAGGTACCCCGCAGGCCGCGACGACCAGCGAGACGGCGGTGGAGACGTTGAGCGTGTGATGGCCGTCGCCACCGGTTCCGCAGACGTCGATCGCATTGGCGGGAGCGGCGATCGGTACCAGGCGTGCCCGCATGGCTCGCGCCGCACCGGCGATCTCGGCGGCTGTCTCGCCACGGTCGGACAGCGCGATCAGGAACTGCGCGATGTCCTCGTCCGACAGCTTGCCGTCGAGCATGGCGCCAAACGCTGCTTCGGCCTCGCTCTCGTCGAGCGGGCTATCGACCGGGGGCAGTGCGTTCACGCCGGGACTTTCGCCCTAACGCCGCAGATCTCGAGGAAATTGGCGAGCAGCGCGTGGCCGTGTTCCGTGGCGATGCTCTCTGGATGGAACTGCACCCCGTGGATCGGCAGCTCGCGGTGGCGGAAGCCCATGACGGCCGAACCGTCGAGCCCGGGTGTCTCGCTCTGCGCATTGACCACCAGGGTCTCGGGAATGTCTTCGACGATCAGCGAGTGATAGCGCGTGGCGATGAAAGGCGAGGGCAGGCCGGCGAAGAGACCGGTCCCATCGTGGGTGACGGGCGAAGTCTTGCCATGCATCAACCCACCACGGGTCACGCGGCCGCCGAAGTGCTGGCCGATCGCCTGATGGCCGAGGCACACCCCGAGAAGAGGCCGTCCCGCATCCGCGCAGGCCGCCACGAGTTCCAGGCTGATGCCCGCTTCGTTCGGCGTGCAGGGACCGGGCGAGATCAGGAAGCCTTTGGCGCCGCTAGACAGTGCCTGTCCGGCGCTGAGCGCGTCGTTGCGCACGACTTCAACCTCTGCGCCCAACTCCATCAGGTAGTGGACCAGGTTGAAAGTAAAGCTGTCGTAGTTGTCGATGACCAGGATCATGGCGTCGCCATAGAGCCAGTCCCGCCGGGATGGAAGTGGCGTGACGGAGCGGATAATCCTCACTGAGGATTATTCGAAAGTCTTCGCGATTTGGTGGGTAGCGCTGGTGACCCCTACGGGAATCGAACCCGTGTTTCAGCCGTGAGAGGGCCGCGTCCTAACCGCTAGACGAAGGGGCCATGCCTATCGGCATCGCACCTCCGTTGGTGACCCCTACGGGAATCGAACCCGTGTTTCAGCCGTGAAAGGGCCGCGTCCTAACCGCTAGACGAAGGGGCCACGCCCGGAGGCGAGGCGCGCACTTAGTTGGGGCTGCGGGCGCGGTCAAGCCCGCTCCTAAGCAAAAAACAACTCTGGCAATTAATCTGCCCAGGCGGCGTCCTCGAGATGCAGTTCGGCTTGGGGTCGGTTGCCCCAATCGTCGATCTTCGCTCTCCCTGCGAGCCACAGGCGGCGTCCCTTTGCACCGTGAAGCAGAGCCTGCCCAAGTTCGCTGCTCGCCATGCGGAAGGCGATGGCCTTGAACGATCCGCCATCCTGGCCGCCCGCGACCAGACGCAGATGGTCGTCACCCACGATATCGGCCTTGATCAGGTGTACCGGCCCGACCGCGACACGCGGGCCGGGCCAACCCACACCAAAGGGGCCCGCGCTCTCTAGCGTCTCAACCAATTCAGGGGTGAGTCCGCGTGGAGCGACCGAAATGTCGAGTAGAGTCGAGCGGTCGAGCGAAGCGGCCGCCACGGCGGCCGAGAGTCGCTCGTCGAGCCATTCGCCCAGCGCCTCGACCTTGTCTGCCTCCACCGTGAGTCCCGCGGCCATCGCATGGCCACCTCCCGCGACGAGCAGCCCGCTATCGCGCGCGGCGATGATCGCTGCGCCGAGGTCGACACCGGAAATCGATCGGCCGGAGCCTTTGCCCTGACCGGTTTCCGGATCGAGCGCGATCACCAAGGCGGGCTTGCCGGTCTTTTCCTTGATTCGGCCTGCAACGATGCCGATCACCCCCGGGTGCCAGCCTTGGCCGGAAAGGGTCAGGACAGCGCGGTTGTGCTGGCCGGACAAGGCCGCCTCAGCCGCCTCCTGCACCGCGAATTCGATACCGCGCCGTTCCTCGTTGAGTTGCGAAAGCTGGCTGGAGATGGCGCGCGCCTCTTCCGGGTCTTCCGTGGTCAACAGGCGCACGCCGAGCGTTGCCTCTCCGACACGTCCGCCGGCGTTGATTCGCGGCCCCAAAGCGAAGCCGCAGTCGCTGCAGCTTGGGGCTCTATTCAGCCTGCTCGCGTCGATCAGGGCGGCCAGGCCGACATTGGCCCGTCGCGCCATGACTTTGAGGCCCTGCGCGACGAACGCCCGGTTGAGGCCATGGATCGCCGCCACGTCCGCCACGGTGCCCAGGGCGACGAGATCGAGCAGCGACATCAGGTCAGGCTCGGCGCGCCCTTCGAAGAAGCCTCGCCGGCGCAGGGTCCGCACCACAGCCACAGCAAGGAGGAACGCCACGCCCACCGCTGCCAGGTGCCCATGAGCCGCTGCAGTGTCATTTTCGTCGAGCCGATTGGGATTGACGAGGGCCAGCGCCTTTGGAAGCTCCGTCGCGCATTTGTGGTGGTCCACGACGATCACGTCGATGCCCGCCTCATGGGCCGCAGCCAGCGCGTCGAAGGCCATGGCGCCGCAATCGACGGTTACCACCAGGCTCGATCCCTCGGCGCCGAGGCGCACCAGAGCCTCGCCGCTCGGGCCGTAACCTTCGAGCAGGCGATCGGGAATATAGTGGCGGGCCTGGTGGCCGAGCATGCGGAACAGCCGGATCAGGAGTGCCGCACTCGTGGCGCCGTCAACGTCGTAGTCACCGTAGACCGTCACCGATTCGCTCGCGAGCACCGCTTCGGCAATTCTGTCGGCCGCGAGGTCCATGTCGTTGAAGACGGACGGATCGGGCAGGAAGCTGCGGAGGTTGGGGCTGCGGTGCCGGGCTAGATCGTCGCGCGGTACGCCGCGGGCGAGCAGCAGTTGGGTCACCACATCGTCTTCCAGCCCGGCGACACCGCCACCGAGTTCCATATTGCCGCCACGCCAACGCCAGGCTTTGCCGGTGAGTGAGCGTTCGACGCCGAAAACTGCGGGACGGGTGGCCATGAAAGATGCCTAGACGAGGGGGGTATAGCTTGGAAGCACTGGGGGAGGGCAATCGACAGACACCGCGCGGGGGCAAACTGCAAGGAGCAATGAAGGGAATGATCCGATACCGAGTCATCCCCTCGCGGGAGACTCGATCTTCGCGCGCTTTCGCGCCAGACAGAGCGCCAAGGTCCTGCAACGAGGCATATCCATTTCGAACCCCCAAGACACTGATGCACGGAGACCGGAAACCGCGGCGACCTTGTTGTTTGCCCCGGGCGAACGGCCCGATGTATCCGCGATTGCCGAACTTTCCCTCGCTTGCCAGGCGTTCTCGATCAGCTTTGATCCGGTGGGAGGCCACGTCGGTGTTGAGGTGGCTGCAGCGGACGACGAGTGTGCAGATCCAGCGCGCTGGCTGGAATTGCTCGCCAACGGGCTGACTTTCGATCTTACTGGCCTGGAGCCCGGAACGTCGTCGTCAGTCCCTGCATTACGCCACAGTTATGGTCTGCCCTCGGATGTCGAGGAACTGGAAGGGGTCACCTTGCGGCCCGGACCTCACCTTGCCGCAGGCGGACCGATTCTACCGATCGTGCGCTCGCTCGCCGGGCTCACGGCGCAATTGGCCGCGCTTTCTGGGATCAAGGCGATCGCGTGGCACCCTGCTGGCTGCTGGTCGGTACCGCGGCAGTTTCGAAGCTCGGTGCTTTACTGGACCGAAGGCGGTCCCTTTCCGATGTTCAGCCTCGCCGCGCTCGCCCCGACGCCGGACGGTGGAATTCTGAGCGAAGGGCTCGCCCTGTTCACCAGCCAGGAATTGCGCTTGGGCTCGGATCCGGAAGGGGGAAGCGCCCCTGATCCGAAAATCGCGCTGCGACTTGCGCATTGGCTGGTCGAGCACGGCCGCTTGACTGAAACACAGGTCGTCACCGGCCCCGATGGTCGTGCACTACGGCTTACACCTTCTTCTGACTATCATCTTGTAAATGCTGAACAACTCTAGCCATTCTCGCCCCTGGATCACAGAAGTGAACGGGAGTGAGCGATGCCTCGCCATCGCCTGCCATTCTGGGCAGTCAATCGCCGCGGCCATCCAGGCTACACATCGGGCATGCAGCGCCATCATCTGCTCCCGCGCCAGCTCCTATCGAATCGCAGTTTCGCGCGGTTCTTCGAGGCCATTGGCCGCAACCAGCACTCGTTCGATGACTTCCGGCGAAACGGGTTACTCCTCCCGGCGACGAGCGAGTCGGCGCTACGTCTTGGGCTCCCGCTCCATCGCGGGCCGCATCGCGGCTACAATGCCATGGTGATGGAGCGCGTTGGCCAGATCGAAGCGGAATGGTCGCGCCTGCGCCCTCGTATTCCCGAGCCTGCGCGAAGCCAGGCGCTGATGCGGATCGACCTGCTTCAACGCGCGCTCCGCAGGCGGTTGTTGCAGGACAAACGCCCGGCGGTACGCCTCAACCGACTTGATCGGGTGGAGAACTTGGTCGATTTCACCGCGCTTGATGGCCTGGCTGAAGCGTTGTGGTCGGGCAGCGCCACCGTTCCGGGAGGCTTAGCGGAATGACTGGCCAGGTGATCGCCGTCGCACGGGATGCCGAACACCGCTTCTCCAAGGAGCCCTGCGACTTCATCACACTGCTCCCCGGCCTCGGGGTTGCCGGGGACGCCCATTGTGGGCGGACGGTGCAGCATCGCTCCAGGCGGACCACTCCCCAGGCGCCGAACTTGCGGCAGGTCCATCTCATTCACGCGGAGCTGTTTGTAGAGCTGGCAGCCGCCGGCTTCGAGGTGGGTCCTGGGGTCTTGGGCGAGAACCTGACTACGCGGGGGATCGACCTATTGTCGCTGCCAACCGGCACTCAATTGCTTGTGGGTGGAGAGGCCGTCGTGGGACTGACCGGTTTGCGCAATCCTTGCCATCAGATCGACGATAACATTGCGCGCGGGGCTATGGCTGCGGTCCTGGACCGCGCGGCAGACGGCACACTGATCCGCAAGGTTGGCGTCATGGCTATCGTGCTCCAGGGAGGTGAAGTCCGCCCCGGAGACACGATCGCCATTCAGTTCCTGCCCAAGGAACTCAGTCCCTTGGTGCCGGTCTAGGCTTCGGCTGCCACTGCGGCGTTGGCCGCGCTCAGGATGGCCCGGACGCTGGCCGTGGCCACATCCTCATCGATGCCGACGCCCCAGACGACCTTCCCGTCGGGGAGGGCGCATTCGAGATAGGCGGCTGCGCGCGCGTCCGTGCCCTTGCCGAGCGCGTGTTCGGTATAGTCCAGCACCTCGATCTCGAGCCCGAAAGTCTGCTGCAGCGTTGCCAGGACCGATGACACCAGGCCCTTGCCGCGGCCGCTGACGCTCTGCTTCTTGCCGCCGACCGTGATCGTGCCGCTGAACAGCCGCGTGCCGTCGTGTGCCCGCGATTCCTCGTAATCGACCAGTTCGAAAGTCGCTCGCTGGTCGGCTAGGAAATAGGAGTCCTGGAAGCTGTGCCAGATATCTTCGGAGTTGAGCTCACGACCCAACTCATCCGCCATGCGCTGAACGTGGCGTGAGAAATCGACCTGCAGGCGCTTGGGCAGCTTCAGGCCCTGGCCTTGCTCAAGTACCCAGGCGAAGCCGCCTTTTCCGGACTGCGAATTGACCCGAATGACCGCCTCGTAATTTCGGCCAAGGTCAGCGGGATCGATCGGCAGGTAGGGTACGCGCCACAGCTCGTCGTTGCGCTGTTCCTGCGCTTCGAAGCCCTTCTTGATCGCGTCCTGGTGACTGCCCGAAAAGGCCGTGAACACCAGCTCGCCGCCGTAAGGATGGCGCGGGTGGACGGGCAGTTGGTTGCAGTATTCGACCGTCTCGATGATCTGGTCGATGTTCGAGAAGTCGAGCCCTGGGTCGATGCCCTGGGTGTACATGTTGAGCCCGACCGTCACGAGGCAGCAGTTGCCTGTGCGCTCGCCGTTGCCGAACAGGCAGCCTTCGACGCGGTCAGCGCCGGCCATCAGGCCAAGCTCCGCCGCCGCGACGCCGGTGCCGCGATCGTTGTGCGTGTGCAGGCTGATCGCCGCCGCCTCGCGGTTGGGCAGGTTGCGACAGAAGTATTCGATCTGGTCGGCGTAGATGTTGGGCGTCGCCGCCTCGACCGTCGCCGGCAGGTTGAGGATCAGCGGCCGTTCCTTGGTCGGCTGCATCACGTCCATCACCGCTTCGCAAACCTCGAGGCTGAAATCGATCTCGGCGGTCGAGAAGGTTTCGGGCGAGTATTCGAAGTGCCAGTCGGTATTGGGTCGCTTGGCGGCTTCGTCGCGCAGCAGCTTGGCCGCGTTGATGGCGATCTGCTTCACCTCTTCGCGGCTCATGCGGAAGACGATCTCGCGCCAAGCCGGGCTGACCGCGTTGTAGACGTGGACGATGGCCCGTTGCGCGCCCTCGAGGCTTTCGAACGAGCGCTTGATCAGGTCCTCGCGGGCCTGGGTCAGCACCTGAACGGTCACGTCATCGGGGACGCGGCCCGAGCGGACCAGTTCCTGGATGAAGTCGAACTCGGTCTGCCCGGCAGCGGGGAAGCCGATCTCGATCTCCTTGACGCCGACCTGGACCAGCAGGTCGAAGAAGCGGTTCTTCTTCACCGCGTCCATCGGATCGACGATTGCCTGGTTGCCGTCGCGCAGGTCTGTCGAGAGCCAACGCGGGGGATGCGTGATGGTGCGGTTCGGCCATTGCCGGTCCGGCAGGTTGATTTGGGGGAAGGGCCTGTACTTGCGGCCCGGTTCCTTCAGCATGCTCATGTTCGTGCCTTATCGCGTGAACGCCACTGGGCAAGAGGCCGCGGCGTCGTTTCGACCGTTGGTGGTTCGAAAAACCCTTAGGCGTGTGCCCGCGCCAAACGCGCAGGCGGAACGACGCGCCTAAGGGCGCGTAAGTCGAAGCAGCGAAAGGAGCTCGCGACGTTCCATAGTGCGAGCCTATGCGCGAATGGTTACCAAATGTCCACCCTCGGCACTCCGGCAGATCCAGGAAAGGCGCCTGCCGCCTCCCCGGACCTGCCGAAGTATCCTGCGAAGGCTTACTGCTTTTCGAACGCGACGGTGATGTCGAGCTTGACCTCGTCCGAGACGAACGGGATCACGCCGGTGACGCCCCAGTCGGAACGCTTGATCGTTGCCTCGGCTTCGAAGCCGACCGTTTCCTTCTGGTTGAACGGGTGCTTGCCGGCGCCGGTGAATTCGGCGTCGAGCGTGACCGGCTTGGTCACGCCGTTCATGGTCAGGTCGCCGGTGATCTTGGCTTCCTGGCCGTTGACGACGACGGCCGTCGAAACGAAGCGTGCCGGGGCCGGGTTCGGGCCAAAGAAGTCCGGCTTCTTGCCATCCTGACCCGCGCGGGTGAGGTGTTCGGTGAGGCCTGCACTGGCAGTCACGACCTTGGAGATCGGAATGGTGACGTCGACTTTCGCGCCCGCGAGGTTGGCGGGATCGAGTGTCAGCGTGCCCTCAACATCGCCGAAGAGCCCGAAGTAGTCGTTGAACCCGAAGTGGCTGACGCGCCAGCCAACCAGCGAGTGCGCCGGGTCGGTCTTGTAGCTGCCAGCGGTGACACGGCCCGGATCGCGCGCTCCCGGAGGACCACCCTGAGCCTGCAGTGTGCCGATCGTAAGCGCCGCGACGCCGGCAGCGGCAAGGGTAAGTGTCAGTTTACGCATGAAGAGTCTCCCCGGGGGTTTGCTTGCGCGCAATCTGGCGTGACTGCTTCGCAATGTCCACTGGGAACCTATCTGAGATTTTCACCTATGGATGATCCATTCGAGCCTATCGACCTCGCCTAATTCTTACCGCTGAGGTTCCAGCCTGGAACCAGTCATCGGGCCGAGGCTTGAGCCTTCGATGGGGACCACGCGCTTCGCTTGCGGGCGAAGTGTTCACACGGGACAAGCCATGGGTCTGACTGAATTCTCGAGCCGCCTGTTCGAGGCCGGTATCATCTCCACCATACTGCTATCATCGGCCATTCCTGCCGCCGCCTGCACCCGCATGGTCTATCACGGTGCCAACGACATCGTGATCACCGCCCGGTCGATGGACTGGAAGAGCGACATCTTGAGCAACCTGTGGATCCTCCCGCGCGGGATCGAGCGAAATGGGCAGGCTGGGCCCAACTCGATCCACTGGAAGGCCAAATACGGGAGCGTCGTTGTCAGCGGCTACGATGTTTCGACGACCGACGGCGTCAATGAGGCAGGGCTAGAGGCCAATATGCTGTGGCTGGTCGAATCCGAATATCCGCACTTCGACGGCACCGGCAAACCTGGACTCACCATCGCAGCCTGGGCGCAGTACGCGCTCGATAACTTCGCCACCGTTGCCGAGGCGGTCGCGGCGTTGGAGAAGGAGCCGTTCACCATCGTCACCGACAATATTCCAGGCGAAGATCGGCTGACGACCGTTCACCTGTCGCTGTCCGATGCCACCGGCGATAGCGCGATTGTCGAGTATATTGGCGGCAAGCAGGTCATCCACCACGGCCGGCAGTTCCAGGTGATGACCAACTCCCCGACGTTCGACGAGCAGCTGGCCATCAACCGCTACTGGGAACTGATCGGCGGAACAGTGATGCTGCCGGGGACCAACCGGGCCGCGGACCGCTTTGCCCGCGCTTCCTTCTACGTGAATGCCATCCCGAAGGACGAGGATCCTAACAAGGCACTGGCGAGTGTGTTCAGCGTGATCCGCAACACTTCGGTACCCTACGGGCTCACTACGCCGGACGAGCCGAACATCTCGTCCACACGCTGGCGCACGGTGTTCGATCACAAGCGGAAGCTCTATTTCTTCGAGTCAGCGCTGACCCCCAATACCTTCTGGGTGGACCTCAACGGCATCGATTTTTCGGAGGCGACCGGGCGGGTGAAGACGCTCGACCTTGGGCCGAACCAGGATCACACCTTCTCGGGCAACGCGACGGCCGAGTTCAAGGACAGCGCGCCGTTTGAGTTTCTGGGGGTGGAATAGATTTTCCCAAGATCCTCCCTGTCGTGAAGCGATGGGGAGGGGGACCATGCGTAGCATAGTGGAGGGGCTGGCGTTGCGCCACTTGCCCCTCCGTCAGTCGCCTTCGGCGCCTGCCACCTCCCCATCGGCTACGCCGACAGGGAGGATTTCCGATGCTCAGTTCTTCTCTTGGTCGACCAGCTTGTTGGCGCCAATCCACGGCATCATCGCACGCAGCTGGGCACCGGTCTTCTCGATCGGGTGAGCCGCAGCGGCCTTGCGAGCAGCCTTGAGCTCGGGCTGACCAGCGCGGTTGTCGAGCACGAAGTTCTTCACGAACCGGCCCGAGGTGATGTCGGCCAGAACGCGCTTCATCTCGGCCTTGGTCTCATCGGTGATGATACGCGGGCCGGTGGTGATGTCGCCGTATTCGGCGGTGTTCGAGATCGAGTAGCGCATGTTGGCGATGCCGCCTTCATAGAGCAGGTCGACGATCAGCTTGGTTTCGTGGAGGCACTCGAAATAGGCCATCTCGGGCGCGTAGCCGGCTTCGACCAGCGTTTCGAACCCGGCCTGGATCAGGTGGGTGATGCCACCGCAGAGTACGGCCTGTTCGCCGAACAGGTCGGTCTCGCACTCTTCCTTGAAGTTGGTCTCGATCACGCCCGAACGGCCGCCACCGACGCCTGAAGCGTAGGCGAGGGCGATGTCATGCGCGTTGCCGCTGGCGTCCTGGTGAACCGCGATCAAGCAGGGCACGCCGCCGCCCTTCTTGTACTCGCCACGCACGGTGTGGCCCGGGCCCTTCGGCGCGATCATGATCACGTCGATGTCTTCCGGGGCTTCGATCAGACCGAAGTGAATGTTGAGCCCGTGGGCGAAGGCGAGGGCAGCGCCCTTCTTCATGTTGCCCTTGAGATCGTTCTCCCAGATCGCCGCCTGATGCTCGTCCGGAGCGAGGATCATGAGGATATCGGCCCAACCGGCCGCTTCCTTGTTAGTCAGCACCTTGAAGCCGGCGGCTTCGGCCTTCTTGGCCGTGGCCGAACCCGGGCGGAGCGCGATGGCGACTTCCTTCACGCCGCTGTCACGCAGGTTCTGCGCGTGGGCGTGGCCCTGGCTGCCATAACCGATGATGGCGATCTTCTTGTCCGTGACCAGGTTCAGGTCGGCGTCGGCGTCGTAATAAACCTTCATTTTCGTTCCCTCGTCACCCCGGCGTAACCGGGGCCAAATTAGCAATGCGTCCGATGGGACGGCGGATAGGCTCCCACTGACGCGGGAGCGACGGAAATTTTCTACGGTCGGCTCAAGCGCCTTCGGCACCCCGCATCATGCCCACGATGCCGGTGCGGCCGACTTCGACCAGGCCCAGTTCGCGCATTAGCGAGACGAACGTGTCGATCTTGCTCGGATCGCCGGTCAGCTCGAAGATAAAGCTCGAGGTCGTGGTATCGACCACCTTGGCGCGGAACACATCGGCGAGGCGTAGTGCCTCGACGCGGTTGTCACCTTTGCCGGCGACCTTGATCAGTGCCAGCTCGCGCTCGACGTGCGGGCCAGCTTCGGTCAGGTCGGTGACCTTGTGCACCGGCACCAGGCGTTCGAGCTGGGCCATGATCTGGTCGATTACCGGCGGCGGACCGCTGGTGACGATGGTGATGCGGCTGAGCGCGTGGTCTTCGCTGATGTCGGCCACGGTCAGGCTGTCGATATTGTACCCGCGGGCTGTGAACAGCCCGGCGATCTTGGCCAGGATACCGGCCTCGTTATCGACGGTGATGGTGAGGACGTGACGCTCGGTATCGCGGTGGTGAATTTTCATTCGTCTCTCTCGGACGCGTCCTTCGACAAGCTCAGGACGAACGGGATTGGGTTGGCGTGGCTGAAGCCGATCATGCTGAGCTTGTCGAAGCACATCAAACGAGCGCCTTCGCTTCATCGTCCATCGTGCCGGCGACCATGTCGCCGTAGAGCAGCATTTCAGTGTGGGCCGCGCCGCTCGGGATCATCGGGAAGCAGTTGGCTCCCTTCGACACCTGGCAGTCGACCATGACCGGGCCATCGTGAGCCATCATCGCCTTGATGCCTTCGTCGAGCTCGCTCTCCTGCGAGATGCGGATGCCCTTCCAGCCATAGCTTTCGGCGAGCTTCACGAAGTCGGGCAGGCTGTCCGAATACGAGTTCGAATAGCGGCTCTCATAGGTCAGTTCCTGCCATTGGCGGACCATGCCCATGTATTCGTTGTTGAGGATGAACACCTTGACCGGCAGGCGGAACTGGCTGGCGGTGCCGAGTTCCTGGATGTTCATCTGGATCGAAGCCTCGCCGGCGATGTCGATCACCAGCGAATCCGGATTGCCGAGCTGGGCCCCGATAGCTGCCGGCAGGCCGTAGCCCATCGTGCCGAGGCCGCCGCTGGTGAGCCACTTGTTCGGTCCGAAGAAGCCGAAGTACTGCGCCGCCCACATCTGGTGCTGGCCGACTTCGGTGGTGATTATCGGATCCTTGTCGCGGGTGAGGGCGAACAACCGCTCGATCGCGTGCTGCGGCATGATCTCGTCCGAGCGCTTGGGATAAGCGAGGCTGTCGCGGCCTCTCCAACCGGTGATGCGCGCCTTCCATTCGCCCAGGTCGCGCGGCTTGCGCGAGCTCCAGGCGGCGATGAGCTGCTCGAGCACGGTCGCGCAGTCGCCGACGATGCCCAGATCAACCGGGATAACTTTGTTGATCGAGGCGCGGTCGATATCGATGTGGATCTTTGTCGAGTCCGGCGAAAAGGCGTCGAGACGGCCGGTGACGCGGTCGTCGAAGCGGGCGCCGATGTTCACCATGACGTCGCACTGGTTCATCGCCAGGTTGGCTTCATAGGTGCCGTGCATGCCGAGCATTCCGAGCCAGTCCGCGTGATCGGCCGGGAAAGCGCCGAGACCCATCAGGGTCGAGGTCACCGGGGCGCCAGTGAGCCTCTGGAACTCTCGCAGCAGTTCGGTGGCACGCGGGCCGGAATTGATCACTCCGCCGCCGGTGTAGAGGATCGGGCGCTCGGCCTTGGAGATCAGTTCGATGGCTTCGGCGATCTCGTCCGCCGCGGCAACCGTGCGCGGCGAATAGCGCTTCGGGCGCTGCGGCGGAGCATCGCTGAGCGGCGCGGTGGCGACCTGGACGTTCTTGGGGATGTCGATCACGACCGGACCGGGACGGCCGGTGGTGGCGATCTCGAACGCCTCGTCGATCGTGGCGGCGAGTTCCGAGGGATCCTTCACCAGGTAGTTGTGCTTGGTGCAGTGGCGCGTGAGGCCGATGGTGTCGGCTTCCTGGAACGCGTCGGTGCCGATCAGGTTGGTGGCAACCTGCCCGGTGATGACCACCAAGGGGATCGAATCCATGAACGCATCGGCAATGCCGGTGATCGCGTTGGTCGCGCCCGGGCCCGAGGTGACGAGAACCACGCCGGGCTTGCCGGTCGAGCGGGCATAGCCTTCGGCCGCGTGGGCCGCGCCGGCTTCATGCCGCACGAGAATGTGGCGGATGCGGTTGTCGGAGAACAGCTCGTCATAGATCGGCAGGACCGCGCCACCCGGATAGCCGAACACGAATTCGACGCCCTGACGGACCAGGCTTTCGATCAATATCGCAGCGCCGCTGCGTTCTTCGGACACGGTACTTTCCTTCCTTGGGCCTTGGTGGCCCTTCCTCAAAAAACGGACCCGGCGCGATTGCCTCGCGCCGGGCCGCTCCTCTCGAAATCTGTGAGGGCAACTACCCTCGTCGGACAGGGCTGCTAGGAGACATTAAATGTCATGTCAACCCCGAATATCGGAATAATGTTTCAAATAAGCCCTCAGTCTGGGAACTTTCATTCGCGATCCTTGGCCATTGTTCCGGAGGCTGGTTGCGGAACCAGGTGTATTGGCGCTTGGCGTAGTTACGCGTCGCCTGACGGCCCTGGGCGATGGATTGTTCCAGAGATAACTCGCCACTCAGATGACCGGCGATTTCCGGGACACCTATCGCGCGCATCACGGGACTAAGCGGATGCACGGCGCGGGCGAGAAGCGCCTCGACTTCTTCGATAGCGCCGCCATCGATCATCCGCGTGAAGCGCTCGTCGCAGCGTGAGTAGAGCCGCTCGCGGTCGGGCAACAGGATAAGCGGGAATAATTGGATCGCGTCGCCAATCCCGCCTTCGCGCCGGCCCTGCCAATAGGCGAGCGGCTGACCGGTTGAGCGAACGACCTCCAGGGCTCGGGCGACACGGGTGGTGTCTCCAGCGTTAAGCATGGCGGCGCGATCCGGATCCTCGGCCTGCAATGCGGCATATGCACCGGCGACGGGGAGGGCGCGGACCTCTTCGCGCACCGCCGGATCGATTGGAGGAACCGGCGCGATGCCGTCGAGCAGCGTGCGGATGTAAAGGCCGGTCCCGCCAACGAGGATCGGTACTGCTCCTTCGCGATGGGCGGCCGCGATTTCGCGTTTCGCATCGGCGGCCCAGTCCGCGGCGGAGTACGGCTTTGCACCGTCGCGCGTTCCGAACAGGCGGTGTTCGACGCCGCGCATTTCTTCCGGTGAGGGCCGGGCGCTCAGAACCCTGAGGTCGCGGTAGACTTGGGCGCTGTCGGCATTGATCACGACACCACGGCTGCCCCGTCTTTCGAGCTCGAGCGCAAGCTCCACGGCCAGATCGCTCTTGCCGCTGGCGGTCGGCCCTGCAATGAGCGCGACCGCTTTTCTATCCGGAGATTGTCCGTTGCTCATTGCGAGGCTGATAGCAGACCCCGCCACCCTTGAAGCAAGCCTCGATGCAGCAACTGCTGCATTAGCGGCAAAAGGCGTGGCCGTGGCCGAGGCGCGAATGCTCGATGCCTGCAGCGACGTGCTGGAGTTGATGCTGCCGGGAGACGATGCTTCGGCGCTGCGCGAAACGCTCGATGCCCACTTTGCGCAGTCCGATGCGATCATCGCCCGCGACGAGTTCCGCATCCCGCATCTGTTCGTGTCGGACATGGATTCGACCATGATCGGCCAGGAGTGCATCGACGAACTGGCCGACTTCGCCGGGCTCAAGGAGCAGATCTCCGCCATCACCGAGCGCGCCATGCAAGGTGAGCTCGACTTTGAGAGCGCGCTGCGTGAGCGGGTTGGGCTTCTGGCCGGGCTCGACGAGTCGGCGATATCGACATGCCTGGCAGAGCGGATCGTGCCGATGCCTGGGGCGCGGACATTGGTCGCGACGCTCAAGCATTATGGTTCCCGGACGGTGCTGGTTACCGGTGGGTTCCACCACTTTGCCGATCCCGTCGCCGAGGACCTCGGGTTTGAGCGCGTAGTGGCGAACCGGCTTGCGGTGTCGCAGGACAAGCTGTCCGGGCAGCTCGTTGGCGGTATCACCGATTCTTCGGTCAAAGCACGCGTGCTCGAGGAAGAGATGTCGCGTCTGGGCGACAATGCCGTCAGCCTGGGAACGGGAGACGGTGCGAATGACATTCCGATGCTGCAGGCCGCGACGTACGGTGTCGCCTACCACGCCAAGCCCAAGGCCCGCGAAGCGGCGAATGGCTGGATCGACCGCGGCGACTTGACCAGCATCCTCAAGCTGCTGGATATCCACGAGCGCGATTGGCAGGCCGGCTAACGCAGTCCCTTGCGGATCACGAGTTTCAGGCCAGACCAGACAGCATCGACGGCGCAGACCTTAACATCGACGAAGCCCAAAGGCAGGGCTACTTCGCGGATCACGTTCTCGTCGACGTCGGTGGGAACCTTGGCGGCTTTCTTTGGCCAGCTCACCCACACCATGCCGTCGGGCGCGATCGTATCGCGAAGGTGAACTAGCAGGGCTTCCAGCTCAAGGCGCTCGACCGTGAACAAGTGCACCGCCTTGATGCCCTGCTGCAGTTCATTGCATTCGACGACGCCGGTATCACCGATCTCGCGGCGTACGCTTTCGGGCATGGCATGGAACCATGCTGAGCTGCCTGCCACCAAACCGAGCTTCTTACCCAGCGGAGTTCCCGAGTAACCCGCTGGCGGCACGGTCAGACTTCCATCCAATCCCGGAAGAAGCTCTCATTGGCGTCACGCAGCTTGGCCAGCGGCACGCCGAACAGGCTGTCGCCGGTGACGGTGCCAATGTGGCGGACCCCGGAGGAAGCCGTATCGGCATCGCGCGTGCCCTTGGCTAGCTGAGCCTGGAAGGCGGCCACATCAGGCACGGTCAGCAGATAGCGCCCCTGATCCTCGCCGAACCACCAGGCGGTCGGCGAATAGTCGGGGTGGGCCTCGACTTCCGCGCCATGACCGCCGGCAAGGGCCATCTCTGCGAGGGCCACGGCGATGCCACCATCCGAAACGTCATGCACCGCGCTGACCAGCCCGGCCTCGATCAGTTCACGGATGAACTCGCCCGAGTGCTTTTCCAGCGTAAGGTCGACCGGCGGAGCGTCACCGTCCTCACGGCCGTGAATTTCGCGGAGCCATAGCGACTGGCCGAGGTGACCGCGGTCCGGGTTCGGAGCGGCCCAGGTTTCCCGGCCCATGAGGTAGATCGCCTCGCCCTGCGCCTTGAAGGCGATGGTCGCCGACTTGTCGTAGTCGGGCAGCAGACCCACGCCACCGATCGCCGGAGTCGGCAGGATCGCGCTGCCGCCACCGGTGGCCTTGCTCTCGTTGTAGAGCGAGACGTTGCCGCTCACGATCGGATAGTCGAGCACCTGGCAGGCCGCGGCCATGCCTTCGAGGCAGCCGACGATCTGCGCCATGATCTCCGGGCGTTGCGGGTTGGCGAAGTTGAGGCAGTTGGTGATCGCCAGCGGCTTGCCGCCCACGGCCGAAATGTTGCGATAGGTCTCCGCCACCGCTTGCTTGCCGCCTTCGTAAGGGTCGGCATAGCAATAGCGCGGCGTGCAGTCGGTGCTGATCGCCAGCGCCTTCCTGGAGTCGTGCACGCGCACCACGGCAGCGTCGCCACCTGACTTCTGCAGCGTGTCCGCGCCGACCTGGCTATCGTACTGCTCGTAGATCCAGCGCCGGCTGGCGAGGTCGGGGCAGGCCATCAGCTTGAGCAGGTCTGCGCCAATGTCCGTGCTTTCCGGCACTTCGCCGAGTGGCTTGACCTTGGCCCAAGCCTTGTATTCTTCGGGGCTGACATAGGGACGCTCGTAGAGCGGCGCCTCGTCGGCGAGTGGCGCGAGCGGAATGTCGCACACGACCTCGCCGTTCCACTCGAGAACCATGTGGCCGGTGTCGGTCACTTCGCCGATCACCGCGAAGTCGAGTTCCCACTTGTGGAAGATCGCCTCTGCCTCGGCTTCGCGTCCGGGCTTGAGCACCATGAGCATGCGCTCCTGGCTTTCGCTCAGCATCATTTCGTAGGGCGTCATGCCGGTTTCGCGGCACGGCACCTTGTTCATGTCGAGCTTGATGCCCGCGCCGCCCTTGCTGGCCATTTCCACCGAAGAGGAGGTGAGGCCCGCCGCGCCCATGTCCTGGATGGCGACGATCGCGTCGGTGCCCATGAGTTCGAGGCACGCTTCAATCAGCAGCTTTTCGGTGAACGGATCGCCGACTTGCACGGTGGGGCGCTTGGCATCCGAATCCTCGGCAAAGTCCGCGCTCGCCATGGTCGCGCCGTGGATACCGTCGCGTCCGGTCTTGGAGCCGACATAGACGATCGGATTGCCGATGCCGGTCGCGGCCGAATAGAAGATCTTGTCGGTATCGGCGACGCCCACGGTCATCGCGTTGACCAGGATGTTGCCGTCATAGGCCGGGTGGAAGTTGGTCTCCCCGCCGACGGTCGGCACGCCGACGCAGTTGCCATAGCCGCCGATGCCCGCGACGACGCCCTGGACCAGGTGCTTCATCTTCGGATGATCGGGGCGGCCGAAGCGCAGCGCGTTCAAGTTGGCGACCGGGCGGGCACCCATGGTGAACACGTCGCGCAGGATGCCACCGACGCCGGTTGCGGCGCCCTGGTAAGGCTCGATGTAGCTCGGGTGGTTGTGGCTCTCCATCTTGAAGATCGCCGCCTGCCCATCGCCGATGTCGATGATGCCCGCGTTCTCGCCCGGACCGCAAATCACCCACGGCGCGCTGGTCGGCAGCTTCTTCAGGTGGAAGCGCGAGCTCTTGTACGAGCAATGCTCGCTCCACATGACGGAGAAGATGCCGAGCTCGACCAGGTTGGGCTCGCGGCCCATTGCCTTCAGGACGTGCTCGTACTCTTCGGAGTTGAGGCCATGCTGTTCGACGATTTCGGGGGTGATCTTTGACATGGTTGGCCCGTTAGCGTCGGAGCCTCGGCGATGCTAGTCCGAACACCATATTGCCTTGCACAAGCAGTCAGAAACTGACGCGCGTCCACGTAAGACACTGTCAATAGGTCTAAAACCGAGTTGCCGTCCCGACGCCGCCCGATTAAGATTTGCACACTGTTATATTTATCAGCCACTTAAGTGCTGAGACGGAGAAAACGATGAGGAAATTCTCGGCTGCGCTGGCAAGCTTTGCTGCCCTTGGCTTGGCTATCCCGGCGATCGCGGCTGAGGTCCGGGCGCAGGACCCCGCCACGGTCGTCTCGGCCTTGCAGCAGGGGGGCTACAAAGCCCAACTCACAACGGACAGCTCTGGGGACCCCATGATCCGCAGCGCCGCGAATGGCAGCGACTTCGAGATCTTCTTTTACGGCTGCACCGACAATCGCGATTGTCGGACGGTCCAGTTTCATAGTGGGTATCAAGAACCTGCCATGACCCTGGAGTCCTTCAACAAGTGGAATGCAGAGCACCGCTTTGGACGCGCCTATCTCGACAGCAAGGGCGTGGCGCGAGTCGAAATGGACGTCGATCTCGACGATGGTGGACTGAGCCAGAAGCTGTTCGAGGACAATGTCGAGTTCTGGGCTTCGGTGATGGGCGATTTCGAAGGACAGGTCTGGGGTTCTTGACCCTAGGCTCCATCGCCGCCAAACACGAGGAATGGAGGAGCAGGGACCCGAAATCGGCGCAATGAGCTTTGAAGACGCGCTGCGCGCGCTCGAAGACGTGGTGCGTAGGCTTGAGACGGGCGATGTTCCGCTCGAAGAATCGATCAGCCTCTACGAGCGCGGAGAGCAGTTGCGGCGGCATTGCCAGGCCCGCCTCGACGCGGCGCAGGTGCGGATCGAGAAGATCGTGGCGGGTCCGGACGGCAAGGCCACCGGTACCGTGCCGTTCGACGCCGGTTGAGGCCGGTCAGACCCGTGGGACTCGTACTTGCAGACAGCTTGCTCAAGCAGGAGCTCGAGCGGGTCCAGGCTAACGTCGATGGGGTGTTTGATGGACTACTCCCGATCCCAGAGGACAATCGCGCGCGACTGGTAGAGGCGATGCGTTATGCCGTGATCGGCGGTGGCAAACGCGTGCGCCCCTTCCTGCTGATGACCACGGCGGAGATGTACGGCGTCTCCAGGACAGTGGCAGTGCGCGCGGGCTGCGCGATCGAGGCAATCCACGCCTATTCGCTGGTGCACGACGACCTACCCTGCATGGACAATGACGACATGCGCCACGGCAAGCCCACGGTGCACAAGGCGTTCGGCGTGGCGACTGCTGTACTGGCCGGAGATGCGCTCCATGCGCTGGCGTTCGAAATTCTTGGCGACCCGGCAACGAGCAACGATCCCTTCACGCGGGCTGAGCTGGTCCACGCGCTAGCTATCGCCAGCGGACACAACGGCATGGCCGGCGGGCAGATGATGGACATGTCGGCCGACGGCGCAGACTTCGATCTGCGCACGGTCACCCGTTTGCAGCAGCTCAAGACCGGCGCGCTTTTGAGCGCCGCGGTCGAGATGGGCGCGATACTCGGTAAGGTGCCGGAAGAGGGCAGGGCACACCTACGCGCTTATGCCCGCGATATCGGCCTCGCCTTCCAGATCGCCGACGACCTCCTCGACCACGAAGGTGACGAGGCCAAGGCCGGCAAGGCGCTGCGCAAGGACGAAGGGCAGGGCAAGGCGACATTCGTCTCGTTGATGGGGGCGGACCAGGCCCGCCAGCAGGCCAAGGCGCTGAGCGAGCAGGCGGTCGGCCATCTCGCCAGCCATGGCCTGGAAGCCGACTTGCTGCGCGAACTGGCGCGTTTCGTGGTGGAGCGGGATCGGTGACGGGTCGAGTCGGCCTCTATCCCGGAACGTTCGACCCGGTAACGCTGGGCCATACGGACATCATCCGCCGCGGGGCCAAGTTGGTCGACCGGCTGATCATCGGCGTCACCACCAATCCAAGCAAGGATCCGATGTTCACGCCCGAAGAGCGGATCGAGATGGTCCGCGCTGAGGTTGCGCGGCAGGGCCTCGCCAATGTCGAGGTGAAGGGTTTCAATGCCCTGCTGATGAAGTTTGCCGAACATGAGGGCGCGGATCTGATCATCCGCGGCCTGCGTGCCGTCGCCGACTTCGAATACGAATACCAGATGGCCGGCATGAACCAGCAGCTCAACGACAGGATCGAAACCGTCTTCCTGATGGCCGATGTGTCGCTGCAGCCGATCGCTTCCAGGCTGGTCAAGGAAATCGCTCTGTTCGGCGGAGACATCGCCCCATTCGTGAGCCACGCGGTGCGCGAATTGGTGAACGCTCGGGTTGAGAAGCTCGGCCGCAGGGGTGAGTTCTAACCCACAGCCGTTCATTGAACTGTCAGCGGCTTATGGCTAGACGCTGCCCAATCTTCAGGAATTGTCGGAACAAATGACAAATCGCCTTCTTGCTGCGGCGCTCGCTTTAATGGCCGCGTCTGTCCCCGTTTCGGTGCTTGCCCAGGATCAAGCCGCGCCTGCTGTGCCGGCTCCGATCCAGTCGTTTCCGCTTACGGTGAACCTCGATCAGTCGGTGGATAAGGAGAACATCCTCTACCTCGACCTGTCGAACAACCAGCGCGTGGCGATCCGCCTGGTGCCGGAATGGGCGCCTCACCATGTCGAGCGTATCAAGCAGCTGACGCGGCAAGGTTTCTACGACGGAATCATCTTCCACCGCGTGATCGACGGCTTCATGGCGCAGACTGGTGACCCGACCGGGACCGGCCAGGGCGGGTCTGACCTTCCTAACCTGCCGGCCGAATTCAACCGCTTGCCGCACGTCCGCGGAACGGTGTCGATGGCCCGCGCGCAGGACAAGGACAGCGCCAACAGCCAGTTCTTCATCGTGTTCTACCCGCGCTTCTCGCTCGACAAGACCTACACCAACTTCGGCCGCGTGATCGCCGGAATGGACGCGGTGGACGCGATCGAGCGGGGCGAGCCGCCCGAGCATCCGACTTACATCGTCCAGGCCTCGATCGCAGCGGACAACAAGCCGCCGAAGTTTGCTCCGGCCTCGCAAGTCGAGCCGCTCGCGCCCGACTTGAACCAGCTCGATCTGCGCAACCCGGTTTCGAACTAAGCCTCGACGGTCCGCGACCGCCCGGTTAGGGCGCCCGGCATGCGTGTTGACCTGTTCGATTTCGAGCTTCCGCCGGAGCGGATCGCCTTGCGTCCGGCCCGGCCGCGGGACGCGGCGCGAATGCTCGTCATTCCAGGACAGGGCACACTTGGCAACCTGAGCGTACGCGATCTGCCCCGGCTCCTGCGGGCGGGCGACGTGCTGGTCTTCAACGACACTCGCGTGATCCCGGCGCAGCTCGAAGGCCGTCGCGGCGATGCTCGGATCGGCGCTACGCTGCACAAGCGGCTCGACCTCAGACGCTGGCAGGCCTTCGTCCGCAACGCCAAGCGGCTGCGCGAGGGCGATACCGTGGAATTCGTTGCCGGTGTGACGGCCACGGCCGAAGAGCGCTTTCCTGACGGCAGCTGGACTCTGGCATTCGGCGGGGAAGAGCCCGTCGAAATCTTGCTCGAGCGAGCCGGACAGATGCCGCTCCCACCCTACATCGCCGGTAAGCGCCCGACCGACGAAGCGGACCTTGAGGACTACCAGACGATCTTCGCGCGCGAGGCCGGAGCCGTTGCCGCCCCCACGGCAGCGCTCCACTTTACGCCCGAGCTCTTGGCCGCGCTGGATGAAGCCGGCGTGGCGCGCGAGACCCTGACGCTGCATGTCGGTGCCGGCACCTTCCTCCCGGTAAAGGCGGAGGATACCGAGGCTCACGCGATGCATTCCGAGTGGGGCCGGATCGATGCCGCCACTGCCGAGCGCCTCAATGCCGCGCGGAAATCTGGAGGGCGGCTTATCGCGGTCGGCACCACCAGCTTGCGCCTGATCGAGAGCGCTGCCGCCGAAGACGGGACGATCATGCCGTTCGAGGGTGACACGGCCATCTTCATCACGCCCGGCTATCGCTTCCGCGCGATCGATGGCCTGATGACCAACTTCCACCTGCCGCGCTCGACCCTGTTCATGTTGGTCAGCGCGTTGATGGGGCTGGAGCGGATGAAGGCCGCCTACGGGCACGCGATCGCGGACGAGTACCGGTTCTACAGCTATGGTGATGCAAGCCTGCTACTTCCCGGCGAAGATTAGGAAGTTTGGGTTGTAAAAAGTAACCGGCGCGCCATCTTCGCCGGGCTTTGGACAACCCGATTCTCGATATCCGGAACTTATCCAAGACCTACAAGGGCGGCACGACCGCGCTTGCGGGCGTGGACCTGCAGATCCGCAAGGGAGAGATATTCGCGCTCCTCGGGCCGAACGGGGCGGGAAAGACCACCCTGATCGGTGCGGTCTGCGGCCTGTTGCGCCCCACCAGCGGAACCATCGAGGCCTTCGGCAAGGACGCCGCCCGCTATTGGCGCGACGTTCGCCGGCGCATCGGTCTGGTGCCGCAGGAGCTGGCATTCGACATGTTCGCCCAGGTCGATCACTCGGTGCAGTATTCGCAGGGACTGTTCGGCTCCCCGCGCAACGATGCCCATATCGAGGAGGTCCTGCGTTCGCTCAGCTTGTGGGACAAGCGCTCTGCCAAGATCCGCGAACTCTCCGGCGGGATGAAGCGCCGGGTGATGATCGCGAAGGCGCTGAGCCACGATCCCGAACTCCTGTTTCTCGACGAACCCACCGCCGGTGTCGATGTCGAGCTGCGGCGCGATATGTGGAAGCAGATCGGTGCCCTGCGCGATCGCGGAACGACTGTCATCCTGACGACCCACTACATCGAAGAAGCCCAGGAAATGGCCGACCGTGTCGGGGTCATCAACAAGGGCCGTCTGCTGCTGGTGGACGAAAAGGCCGCGATCATGGCCAAGCTGGGCAGCACCGAGGCCCGCATCAGCCTCTCCCAGGCGCTCGACGTCATTCCCCAAGCGCTGGCCAGCTATCCGCTCTCGCTTGAGAACGATGGCCGCACCCTGGTCTACCGCGGCGGCGATGGCACGGGGAAGGGCAAGCGCGAAGTGGCAGAGCTCGTCAGTTCACTGGTGACGCAAGGCATTGCCTTCGAAGGCATTGAAACGCGCGAGTCCAGCCTGGAGGACATCTTCGTCGACCTGGTCGAACGAGGGGAGGTGCCGGCATGAACGCGCGCGGAGCCTTCGCAATCTTCCACAATGAGCTGCTGCGGTTCTTCCGCACGGCTTTCGGCTCGATCGTCTCGCCGGTCCTGACGACGTCGCTCTATTTCATCGTCTTCGGCGCGGCGATGGGCAGCCAGATCAAAGAGATCAACGGCGTGCCCTACGGCGCCTTCATCGTTCCCGGCCTGCTGATGCTCACACTGCTGAGCGAAAGTACCTCGAACGCCAGCTTCGGCATCTACATGCCGCGCTTCACCGGCGCGATCTACGAGCTGCTCAGCGCGCCGGTGGGCGTTGCCGAGACCTTGCTCGGCTTCGTCGGTGCGGCCGCGATGAAGTCACTTATCATCGCCGGGATCATCCTGCTGACAGCGCTGCTGTTCGTCGATTACACGATCGTCCATCCGATCTACGCGGTGGGCTACGTGATCCTGGTCGCCGCGGCCTTTTCTTTGTTCGGCTTCATCCTCGGAATTTGGGCCGACGGATTCGAGCGCCTGCAGATCGTGCCCATGCTGATCCTGACGCCGCTGACTTTCCTCGGCGGCACGTTCTATTCGATCGAGATGCTGAGCGAGCCCTGGCACACCGTCGCGCAGTTCAATCCGATCTTCTATCTAATCAACGGCCTGCGCTGGACCTTTACCGGCGAGTCAGACGTGCCCATCGGGCTGGCCCTCACGGCAACCTTGGGCTTTGTGGCGCTGTGCATTGCGGTGATCGGTTTCATCTTCCGTACCGGTTGGCGCCTGCGCGGGTGAGTTCGAGGCTACTGATTTTCAGCTAGCCGTGTTCGGGTTACGCCTGATGTCCTGAGACTGGCGCCCGGCCTAGCAGGGGGCATGGGCTTCAGGGGGTTTCTCCTTCGCGCGACTGTCGTCGGCGCCGTGTTGGCTTTCGGCAGTTCAGCGCGCGCCGAAGTGCCTGAAGCCGTCCGCAAGGTGATTTCAGCCGCCGAAGCGAGCGGAGACCCGGCGAAGGCCAAGACGGTCTACGAGATGGTCCGCGCCGCCTATCCGGAGCTCAAGGATGAGCTCGACCTGATGGAGCAGCAGGGCAAGGCGAGAGTCGTCTCGGCCGCCGAGGAAAAGCGGCTGCAGGCAAGGCAGGAAACGTCTGAGTCAGGCTTTTTCACGCACTGGGATGGGCGGGGTGAGATCGGGGCCAAACATTCAACCGGCAACAGCGACGAGGTGGGGCTGACGGCATCTCTGCTCTTGCGCCGCACCGGCCTGACCTGGCGGCACAAGCTGACCGCTCGAGCCGAGTTCGAGAGCACGGATGGCGATACCACGACCGAGAACTACTTCCTGGCTTACCAACCCAGCTACGAGATCGGTAACGACCTGTTCCTCTACGCGCTGGCCCAATACGAGCGCGACCCGATCCAGAGCTTCTCATCGAGATATTCGGTGTCGGGCGGGCTGGGCTATCGTCCCTTTGAGCGGCCCGACTTGCGCGTCGAACTAAAGGCGGGGCCGGCGTGGCGAGAGATCAATTACATCCCCGACGGAGGCAATTCACACTTTGCCATCCACGTGGCCGCCGATTTCGAATGGCAAATCGCATCCAACCTCAAGTTCACCGAGACGACGGGTGCCTATGTCCAGGCCGGCAATCAGACTTTCTATTCGCACACCGGGCTTGAGACCGGCGTAGGTAAGGGCTTGAAGGCGCGGCTTTCGTACAGCTTCGAATATGACACGGCGCTGCCCAACAACGTGAAGGACGTCGATACCCTGTCGCGCTTCACCCTGCTGTACGACTTCTGACCCAGCGCTTCATCGACCTTGCACGCTCTTTCGTCCGTACGGGCTAGCCCCTGCGCGTTTGAGGCGTTAGCAGGCAGCGCATGAGCACGCGTGCTTTACTCCCCGTCGCACTTGTCCTTGCATGTGCCGCTTCACCGGCCAGCGCCGAGTTGCAACCGTCGGTTCGCGCCATGATCGATGCTGCCATCGCGTCAGGCAACGAGCAGACGGCGGCGACTGTCATTGCCCTTGCCAAGCAGACCAACCCCGACGACGTCACCGAGATCGAGGCTGTCGAGACCGCCTACAAGGCCGACCTTGCTGCCGCTCGGGCAACCAAGGCCGAAGCCGAGCAGGCCGCGATCCGCAGTGCGAGCCCGCTTGAAAGGTGGAGCGGCCGCGGCGAAATCGGAGCTTTCCGGTCCTCGGGCAATACCGATAACCTCGGCTTGTCGCTGGCCATCACGCTCGACCGAAAGGGCGTCGACTGGACGCATCGGCTGCGCGGCACCGCCGATTACCAGCAGTCCAACGGCCAGACGACGCGGGAACAGTTCTTTGCTTCGTACGAGCCGCGCTTCCAGATCAGCGACGGGCTTTTTAGCTATGGCCTCGCGCAGTACGAACGCGACCAGTTCCAGGGCTTCTACGGCCGCTACTCTGTGTCGGGCGGGCTCGGTTACCATGTCATCAACAGCGGCGGCGTGAACTTGTCCTTGAAGGCTGGCCCGGCCTATCGGCGAACGGAATATGTCCTGGGCGGCAATGAAGACAGCCTTGCAGCCCTCGCCGGGCTCGACTTCGACTGGAAGATCACCGACCGCCTCAAGCTGACCCAGGACGCGAATGCAGTGGCCGAATCTGGAACGGGCGCGGCGGTTTTCATCAGTTCGTCGAACACCAGCGTGAACCTCGTCACCGGGATCGATGCCAAGGTCAGCAACAGATTGAGCACGCGGTTCTCCTATGCGGTCGACTACAATAGCGACCCTGCGCCTGGCTCCGTGTCGACCGATACCCTCTCGCGCTTCACGCTCGTCTATGGCTTCTGAACCCGCGCGTTTCGCATTCACCGTCGAGGCGCGCGACGGAAAGGCCCGCACCGGTCGCATCGAGATGCGCCGGGGTGAGATCCGCACTCCGGCCTTCATGCCGGTGGGCACGGCGGCGACGGTCAAGGCGATGAAGCCCGAAGCGGTCCGAGCGACCGGAGCGGACGTGATCCTTGGCAACACCTATCACCTGATGCTGCGTCCGGGCGCCGAGCGGGTGGCCAAGCTGGGCGGGCTGCACAAGTTTATGAACTGGCACCGGCCGATCCTGACGGACAGCGGTGGATACCAGGTGATGAGCCTGTCGGACCTGCGCAAGCTTACCGAAGAAGGCGTCGAGTTCCGAAGCCATCTCGACGGCTCGAAGCACATGCTGAGCCCCGAGCGGTCGATGGAGATCCAGCGACTGCTGGGGTCGGACATCGTGATGTGTTTCGACGAATGTCCGAAGACTGATCGCCCACGCGATGAGATTGCCGCTTCGATGGAACTCTCGATGCGCTGGGCGCAGCGCAGCCGCGACGCCTTCGATGCTGGCGGAGCGCACGCCGAGGGCGCGGCCTTGTTTGGGATCCAGCAGGGCGCCCTGGATGAGGAACTGCGCCGACGCAGTGCCGACGCCCTCCAGGCGATCGGCTTCGACGGTTACGCCATCGGCGGCCTGGCTGTGGGTGAAGGTCAGGAGGCGATGTTCGCCACGCTCGAGTTCGCTCCAGGCCAGCTGCCAGAAAATGCTCCGCGCTACCTGATGGGCGTTGGCAAGCCCGATGACCTGGTCGGCGCTGTCGAGCGCGGGGTCGACATGTTCGATTGCGTCCTGCCGACCCGGTCGGGCCGCAACGGCCAGGCGTTCACCTGGTTCGGTCCACTCAACTTGCGCAATGCCAAGCATGCCGAAGACACGGGGCCACTAGACGAGCAATGCACTTGCCCCACCTGCGCCACTTATTCGCGGGCCTATCTGCATCACCTGCAGAAGTCGGGAGAGATCCTAGGTGCCATGCTGGTGACCGAGCACAACCTGAGCTTCTACCAGCAGCTGATGGTCGGAATGCGCGAGGCGATTAGTGGGGGCCGGTTCGCCGACTTTGCGGCCGACTTCAGGCGCGACTATCTTTCAAGCTGAGAGGGTCCTGCCATTTCCAGGCGAGTGCCCGGATAGGCGACGAAGCGGCCGCTGCGCGTGTCGAGAAAGCCAGCGCCGATAGCACTGGCGAAACGCTGAGCGAGATGCAGGTCGTTGTACCATTTGCCGATGCGGTGGGGGGTAATGAAACGGAACTTAGTCATGGTACCATCTCAACGGACAGCAGCTGTTCGGGTTCCATAACTGACTAATATCAAGCACATACGAAAAGGGCGGCCCCGCAGGACCGCCCTTCTGGTGTTCCGTAACCGGAAACCGATTAGCGCGAGTAGAACTCGACGACCAGGTTCGGTTCCATCGTGACCGGGTAGGGCACTTCGTCGAGCTTCGGCACGCGGGTGAAGGTCACCTTGTCGGTGCCGTCGGGCGCGACGTAGTCGGGGATGTCACGCTCAGGAAGGCTCTGCGCTTCGATGATCAGCGCCATTTCCTTGGCCTTGGAGCCCAGGCTGATGACGTCGCCCGCCAGGACCTTACGGCTGGCGATGTTGCACTTCACGCCGTTCACGCGAATGTGGCCATGGCTGACGATCTGGCGAGCTGCGAAGATCGTCGGCGCGAACTTGGCGCGGTAGACGATCATGTCCAGGCGCTGCTCGAGCAGGCCGATCAGGTTCTGACCGGTGTCGCCCTTCATCGCAGCGGCCTTCTTGTAGGTCGCCTTGAACTGCTTTTCGGTGACGTCGCCGTAGTAGCCCTTGAGCTTCTGCTTGGCGCGCAGCTGCAGACCGAAGTCGCTCATCTTGCCCTTGCGGCGCTGGCCGTGCTGGCCAGGGCCGTACGAGCGGCGGTTCACCGGGGACGACGGGCGGCCCCAGATGTTCTCGCCCATGCGACGGTCAAGTTTATGCTTGGCGCTTTTGCGCTTCGACATTCAGTCGTACTCCAATTTGCTTTCGCTACCCCAGTGGCAGCGTTTCAACCCGGTATCGCACCGACAGGCCAGTTGCCTGCCGCGGCCGCCGCTTCACCGGGATGCGGGGCCAATCGCGAGCGGCGCCCTTGGCCGCTCGCTCAAGAATTGTCAACCGATACGGCTTACAGGCCGACGTTGTTCTGGACGGCAGTCCCGCCGGCGGCACCACCCTGCATCTCGTCGACGCCCTTCTTCGTCCGCACGGACAGCTCGCGCCATTGAGCAGCCGTCAGGCAGATACGCGATGAGCGAGTGAGCGAGCCAGTCACCCTTTCGGTGCGGCAGATCTTTTTTTCGTCCTTAGCCGGCTCAGCCTGCTGCTCTTGGGCAGAGGCAGAAACGCCTGCCAGAGCGACCAGCGCCCCGGCGGATATCCAGAAACCCTTCATCAAAAAATCCCAATCCCGAATGTGAGGTGTTTTCCCTTCATGCACAGGGATAACGATTTTGGACTTTCTGGCAACGCCCCGTGGTCAGCAGGCGTCTTTCAATCGTTTCGAATCGATCTCTCGATCGTCGACAGAACCCCACGCAAGGTGCGAACTTCAAGGTGGTTCCAACCCGGCTTGGTAAGGACGTTACGCAAATTGCGGCGATTGGCATCGGCTCGGCCTGCCGGGAAGAAGTAGCTGCGCGGTTCGAGCAGGGCTTCGAAATGGGCGATGAGGCCCTCGAGCTCTTCCTGCGGGGCAGGGGGAAGGAGCTCTTCCATGGGCGGCTGTGCCAGCTCGCATCCGCGTGACCATTCATAAGCGCACAGGATCACGGCCTGTGCCAGGTTCAAGGAGCCGAATTCGGGATTGATCGGAACGGTGATGATCGCTCGTGCAACCGCAACGTCGTCAGTTTCCAATCCGGAGCGCTCAGGGCCGAAAAGGATCGCGCTACGTCCCTGGTTGACGTGCATCTCCCCAGCGGCCTCATGAGGCGTGAGGACGGGCTTGGTGACGCCGCGCTTGCGCACTGTCGTCGCGTAGACGTGGGCGCAGTCCGAGACCGCCTCCGACACGCTCTCAAACACCTGAGCTCCGGCGAGTACGACGTCTGCTCCCGAGGCCGCGGGACCGGCCGAAGGATTTGGCCAGCCATCACGTGGAGAGACAAGGCGCATTTCGGTCAGGCCGAAGTTGAGCATCGCCCGCGCAGCCTTGCCGATGTTCTCGCCCAGTTGCGGCCTTACGAGGACGATGATCGGGGGTTCAGACTGTCCCGACATCACGCACGCTACTGGCAAATTCCTCGAAATCGCGAGCTTCGGAGAAGTCGCGATAGACGGAGGCGAAGCGAATGTAGGCGACGGAGTCGAGCTGCCTTAACCCCTCCATGACCATTTCGCCGATCAGGGACGAGGGGATTTCGGTCTCCCCAGCGGTTTCGACCTGGCGCTGGATGCCTGAAACGAGTTGGTCGATCCGCTCCTGTTCGACGCTGCGCTTGCGGCAGGCGAGCGCGACTGATTGTTCGACCTTGCTGCGGTCGAAGGGTTCGCGCTTGCCTTCGCTTTTGATCACCATGACCTCGCGCAGTTGCACGCGTTCGAACGTCGTGAAACGGCCACCGCAGCTGTCGCACTGGCGGCGGCGGCGGATCGCCGTGTTGTCTTCGGTGGGGCGCGAATCCTTTACCTGGCTGTCGTCATGCGCGCAGAAGGGGCAACGCAATTACGGTCGAAGCCTCTTGTAAAGCATGAAGCCGGCACCCGCGATCAGGCCCAGGGGCCAGGTCACCACCGGAAGGAGCCCGCCGGCCACCGCACCAATCGCGGCACCGACCACGACCGGCTTGGTCGAAGGATGCGCTGCGCCTTCCTTGGCCATGGCCTTGATCTCGGCAGTTGCGTCAGAAATCAGGTCTTCACCGCGGCGTGGCTCATTGGGATCGGTCATTACTTACCTCCCGGGATAGACAGGGAATGCCTCACAAAGTTCGTTCACGCGGCGGCGGACGCTTTCTTCCACCTGCGCATCACCTACATCGCCATTCCGACGCATACCTTCAAGGACTTCGGCGATCAGGGCGCCGACCTTGCGGAACTCCGCCGGACCAAAGCCGCGGGTCGTGCCGGCCGGAGTACCCAGGCGAACGCCCGAAGTCTTCGTCGGCGGCAGCGGATCGAACGGGATGGCGTTCTTGTTGCAAGTCAGGAATGCGCGGTCGAGGCCGGTTTCGGCAGCCTTGCCGGTAACTTCCTTGGGGCTGAGGTCCACCAGCATCAGGTGGTTGTCGGTGCCGCCGGAAACGATGTTCAGACCATGCTCTTCGAGGCTCGCGGCGAGTGCCTTGGCGTTCTCCACCACCGAGCGGGCATAGATCTTGAACTCAGGCCGCAGGGCTTCGCCAAAGGCGACGGCCTTGGCCGCGATCACATGGACCAGCGGTCCACCCTGCATTCCCGGGAACACCGCGGTATTGAACTTCTTGGCCAGCGCCTCGTCATTGGTGAGGATGACGCCAGAACGCGGGCCGCGCAGGCTCTTGTGCGTGGTCGTGGTCACGACATGCGCGTGCGGGAAGGGCGTGGGGTGCGCACCGCCGGCGACGAGACCGGAGAAGTGCGACATGTCGACCAGCAGGTAGGCACCCACTTCGTCGGCGATCTCGCGGAAAGCGGCGAAGTCCCAATGGCGCGGATAGGCGGTCGCGCCGGCGATGATGAGCTTCGGTTTGTGTTCGTGAGCGAGGCGACGAACTTCGTCCATGTCGAGCCGCTGGTCCTCACGGCGGACGCCGTAGGGCACGGCGTTGAACCACTTGCCGCTCATGTTGACCGGCGAACCGTGGGTGAGATGGCCACCCGCGGCAAGGTCCAGACCCATGAAGGTGTCGCCCGGCGTCAGCAGCGCCAGGAACACCGCCTGGTTCATCTGGCTGCCCGAGTTGGGCTGCACGTTGGCGAACTGACAGCCAAACAGCGCCTTGGCGCGCTCGATCGCGAGGGTTTCGACCTGGTCCGCGTATTCGCAACCGCCGTAGTAGCGGCGGCCTGGATAGCCTTCGGCGTACTTGTTCGTGAACACCGAACCGGTTGCTTCGAGCACTGCCGGGCTGGCGATGTTCTCGCTCGCGATCAGCTCGATCCGATCGCGCTGGCGACCGAGCTCGCGGCCGATGATTGCGGCGACTTCGGGGTCGGCTTGCTCAAGGCTGTCATGCCAGAACCGGTACAGCGGGTCGGCATTGGCGGCGTTGGTAGCGGAACTCATAGATCAGGCGTCCTGCGGCAAGTGCGAGAGTTTTTCGACACGCCGAACATGGCGGTCGCCGGCGAAGGGGGCGGTGAGGAAGGCGGTGACGCAGGCCTTGGCCATCTCGATCCCGATCAGGCGAGCACCGAGGGCGATCACGTTGGCGTCATTATGGGTGCGGGAGAAACCGGCAGAGACCGGCTCCGAGACAAGCGCACAACGGATGGCAGGATGGCGGTTGGCGGCAATCGAGATGCCGATACCGCTGCCGCAGAGGGCAATGCCACGCTCCGATTTACCGGCCGCGACGTGTTCGGCGAGTTTGTATCCGTAGTCCGGATAGTCGACCGAATCCGCGCTGTTGGTACCGAGGTCGGTTACCTCGTGGCCCTGTTCGGCCAGCCAGGCTGCGAGTTCCGCCTTCAGTTCGAAAGCGGCGTGATCGGAGGCGAGGGCGATTTTCATGGGTGGCACATAGTGCGTGCCCGCCCGCCGTTCCACCGCAAATCCGCTTTCTCCCCATCCAGCGCTGCTATAGTCACTCGCGAATGACCGAGGACGACTATCATCGCTACATCAAGGCCTTCAACGCGCGGGATTATTCAGCGCTGGAGACCTTTTTCACCGACGACTTCGCGCTGGAGAACGCCGGCTTCCGCGTGGAGGGCAAGAAGGCGTTCCGTGAGTTCTACGCGTTCTTCCACGAGTATTGCCGCGAAGAGGTGATCTTCAAAGGGTTCTATCCAGGCAAGGACGGATTCGTTTCGAACGTAGTCATCCGCTTCACTGGCCTGAAAGACCTCTCGCCGGCGCTGTTGGCGGAGAAGGGTTATTCCGGGATGACCCCCGTCCCGGCCGGAGTCTCGGTCGATGTCGAATTCCTGATTCTCTATCAACTCGCCCCGTCCGGGCTGATCCGTTTCATCAAGGGCGCGGTCTGGATTCCTGCGGCCTGAAAATCAAAGCCCCGGCGCCTTGCCGGCGTCGGGGCTCCTGATGGCTTCTTCAACTTAATGAAGGAGCTTCATCATCATCAGTTGATTTCACATCAACTGGTGAGACATTCAACGGCCGTTTCTGGGAACGGTTCCCACCCCTGACAAATTTTTTACCGAGGGATTCCAGTGCTTCAGATCGCCCAATATCGCAGTGAGCAGTTCGACGGAGTGCGAGAATTGTGGGAAGAAGTGTTCCCCAACGATCCGCCGTGGAACCGGGCGGAGCGGGCGCTTCCAGAGAAGCTCGCTGTGCAGCCAGAGCTGCTCCTGGTTGCGACAATCGGCGATACGGTAATCGGCACCGTCATGGCAGGCTACGACGGCCACCGCGGGTGGCTCTATTCAGTCGCCGTCAAACCTTCGCAGCAGCGTCAGGGGGTCGGATCTCAAATGCTCGGAGAGGCAGAGCGCCGCCTGGCGGACCTCGGCTGCGGCAAGATCAATCTGCAGGTGAGGGCAGGGAACGAGGCCGTGACGGCCTTTTACCGCCGCCATGGCTACGAGATGGAAGAGCGCGTCAGCATGGGCAAGCGCCTGACCAACTGAACCCGCCACGTCGCCCCCAAAAGAAAACCCCGCCGAAGCGGGGCTTTCGATCTTACTGGTCCAGGAACGACCGCATCTTGCGCGATCGGCTCGGGTGCTTGAGCTTTCTCAGCGCCTTGGCCTCGATCTGACGGATGCGTTCGCGGGTGACCGAGAACTGCTGGCCGACTTCTTCCAGCGTGTGATCGGTGTTCATGCCGATGCCGAAGCGCATGCGCAGCACGCGCTCTTCACGCGGGGTGAGGCTGGCGAGGACGCGGGTGACCGTTTCCTTGAGGTTCGCCTGGATCGCGGCATCGACCGGGATCACGGCGTTCTTGTCTTCGATGAAGTCGCCCAGGTGGCTGTCTTCCTCGTCGCCGATCGGCGTTTCGAGGGAGATCGGCTCCTTGGCGATCTTCATCACCTTGCGGACCTTTTCGAGCGGCATCGACAGACGCTCGGCCATTTCCTCGGGCGTGGGCTCACGGCCCTGCTCGTGGAGGAACTGGCGTGAAGTACGCACCAGCTTGTTGATCGTCTCGATCATGTGGACCGGAATACGGATCGTACGCGCCTGGTCAGCGATCGAGCGGGTGATCGCCTGCCGGATCCACCAAGTAGCGTAAGTCGAGAACTTGTAGCCGCGGCGGTACTCGAACTTGTCGACCGCCTTCATCAGGCCGATGTTCCCTTCCTGGATCAAGTCCAGGAACTGCAAACCGCGGTTGGTGTACTTCTTGGCGATCGAGATCACGAGGCGGAGGTTGGCCTCGACCATCTCCTTCTTGGCGATGCGCGCCTCACGCTCGCCCTTCTGGACCATGTTCACGATCCGGCGGAACTCGTTGAGGCTCATGCCGGTCTGGCTGGCGATATCGGCGATTTCCGCGCGAATGCGCTCGACCGGATCAGCTTCCGTTTCGACGAAGGCGGCCCACTTCTTGTCCTTCTTGGCCATCGTCTGCAGCCAGCTCTCGTCGAGCTCGTGGCCGACATACTCGCTGAGGAAGTCGGCGCGCTTGACCTTATGGCGTTCTGCAAGGCGCAGCATCTGACCGCCGAGCGTGGTCAGGCGGCGATTGAAGGCATAGAGGTTGTCGACCAGGAATTCGATCTTGGTGGCGTGGAACTGCACACTCTCGACCTCGGCCGTGAGCTGCTCGCGCAGTTCCTCGTACTTCTTTTCCTTGGCCTTCGGGAACTCTTCACCGCGACCGAGCACGTCGACGCGCTCTGCCTGGATCTTCTCGAACTTCTTGAACAAGTCGGTGATTCGGCCAAACCGCTCGAGCGCTTCCGGCTTGAGGGCAGCTTCCATCTGCGCGAGGCTGAGGGTGTTGTCTTCCTCGTCTTCCTCTTCACGGCGGCGCTGGCGCGGCTCGCCGTCTTCGTCGACGTCGCTTTCTTCCTCTTCTTCCTCGACCTCTTCTTCTTCCTTGTAGGTCGGGCCGGCGGTCTCTTCGCTGATCTCGCCGCTATCGTCCTCGTTCTCCTCTTCCATCTTCTCGACGGGAGGTTCCTTGGACAACATGGCATCGAGATCGAGGATCTCGCGCAGCTGCATTTCGCCGTTGTTGAGCGCTTCTGACCAGGTGATGATGGCGTGGAAGGTGATCGGGCTTTCGCACAGGCCCATGATCATCGTGTCGCGACCGGCCTCGATCCGCTTGGCGATGGCGATTTCGCCTTCGCGGCTGAGCAGTTCGACCGCGCCCATTTCGCGCAAGTACATGCGCACCGGATCGTCGGTGCGCTCAGTGGTCGCGGCTTTCTTCTTTTCGGGAACGTGGCCGGAGGAATCATCCTCGGCATCGTCCTCATCATCGGCTGCGTTGGCTTCTTCTGAGTTGCCGTCTTCCTCGGCCGCGTCATCGTCGTTCTCGACGATGTTCACGCCCATCTCGGAGATGGCGGACATCACGTCCTCGATCTGCTCGCTGGACATCTGGTCCTGCGGCAAGGCCTCGTTCAGCTCGTCTACGGTGATGTAGCCGCGGCGCTTGGCCTTACCGATGAGCTTCTTGATCGAGGCCTCGTTGAGGTCGATCAGCGGTGCGTCATCGGTGTTCGTGGAGGTGTCTTCAGACGACATAGTTTCCAGCTTCAACCCATTTCTTTCTCGTCCGGCCCGGTCGAATCCGTTCCTGACGCCTGATCCTGTAACGCCGCTGCGGCGGCGCGTTTCCGGGCCATGTGCCCGAGTCGCGATTCGATTTCCAGCTTTCGTTCACGTAGCCGCTGCTGCTCGGCAAAGGCACCTTCCGGATCGGCATCGAATCGGGCCGTCGCTGCGGCGATCGCAGCTTCTAGCGCCGGCTTCTCCACCAGCAGTGCAACAGCTTCGGCGAGTTCCTCGCGCGCGGCCTGCGGATCGGTGCCTTCCACGAGGAAGGAGTAAGGTGCGTCCGGCGGCGGCGTCTGGATGCCGGAGGCGGATATAGTGCGGCTGCGCCCGGCTTCAAGCGTGTCCGACAGTTCGATCAGCGTCTCGATCGCGCCGGCTAGCTTCGGCTCATGTGACGAGAGGCCGAGAAGGGCCTCGGCATGGCGGGCAATCTGGTCTGGATGGCGGACAAGGCCTGCGACGACGGCCTGGGCCAAGGTGTCTCGTCGATTGGACTTGGCCGTGCGGCGAAGTTCCTCGGATGCGCCTTCACGCGAAGGTATGGCAGGGTTCCGGCCGAAGGGCTTGTTGCGGTTTCCATATTCGCGCTTGGCCGGCTCGCGGCGCGGAAAAGCGAAAGCGGAGAACCGGTCCATCAGGTCTCTCCGATAGAGCGACCGGATGTCGGTGTCCTGGATCGCTTCGGTATGCTCGATCAACCGTGCCTTAAGGCCGGCCTTGTCCTCGGGCGAGGTGAGGGGACTGGCATCGCGTTCATGCGCCCACAACGTGTCGAGCAGGCCGGTGGGTTCGGCGAGCAGGCTGTCCATTGCGGCGCGGCCCTTGGCTTTCAGCAGGTCGTCTGGGTCCATGCCGCCCGGCAAGCCGACGAACTGCAACGAATGACCGGGGCGCAGCATCGGAAGGGCGCGCGTGGCCGCTCGCATCGCCGCGCGCTTGCCGGCGGCGTCGCCGTCGAAACACAGCACCGGCTTTTCCTCCAGGCGCCAGAGCAGTTCGATCTGCTGCTCGGTCAGTGCGGTACCCATCGGCGCAACGGCATCCTCGATCCCGGCGGCGGCGAGGGCGATCACGTCCATGTAGCCTTCGACCACCACGATCCGGCTCGATTGGCGCGAGGCGGGGCCGGCGCGGTTCAGGTTGTAGAGCGTGCGCCCCTTGTCGAAGAGCGGCGTATCGGGAGAGTTCAGGTACTTCGGAGCGTCCTTCTTCTCCTTGTCGAGAATGCGCCCGCCGAACGCGATAACCCGCCCGCGAGCATCCTGGATCGGCAGCATCAGGCGGTCTCGGAACCGGTCGTAGGGATCCTTGTCGTCGACCAGGATGCGCAGGCCCGCTTCGATCAGCATGGCATCGTCGAATTGCGACAGGGCCTGCTTCATCGCCGTCCGGCTGTCGGGCGCATAGCCGAAGCCGAAGCGTTCGATCGTCCGCTCATTGAAGCCGCGCGTTTTCAGATATTCCCGCGCCTTGGCCCCGACGGGAGCGCTCAGGTTCTGTACGAACCATTCCTGCGCTGCCGCCATGACGTCATGTAGACCGGCGCGCTCTTCGGCCCGCTGCGCCTCGCGCGGGTCGAGGCGGGGGACTTCCATCCCGGCGCCGGAGGCCAGTTCCTTGACCGCGTCCATGAACGACAGGCCGCGCTGGTCGGTCATCCAGCGGATCACATCACCGTGCGCCCCGCAGCCGAAGCAGTGGTAGAAGCCCTTCTCGTCGCTGACGGTGAAGCTCGGCGACTTCTCGTTATGGAACGGGCAGCAGGCTTTCCACTCGCGCCCGGCCTTCTGCAATTTGGTCGTGCGCATGACCACGCTGGACAGCGTGACGCGCGACCGCAGTTCGTCGAGCCATTGGGGTGAGAGCGCCATGAGACCTACAGCCTACGCCCGACAGGCGATTCTCGCCAGCGGGCGCTCCCGACGCTGCCTGTGGATTCGGGGGATTAGGACAGGCTCTCTTTCACCCAACCACTCGCCCGGCCCATGTCCAGCACCGTGCCATGCCGCGCCTTCAGCTCGGCCATGACGCCGCCCATGTCCTTCATGCCCGTGGCGCCGAGCTCGGCCTTGATCGCCTCGATCGCGGCCTTGGTCTCCGCTTCGTCCATCTGCTTGGGCAGGAACTCCTCGATTACCACCAGTTCGCCCCGTTCGATGGCGGCGAGTTCCTCGCGGCCGCCCTGCTCGAACATCTGAATCGATTCGCGCCGTTGTTTGGCCATCTTCTGGAGGGTGTCGATCACAAGAGCGTCATCTTCCATCGGCTTGGCGGCCGTACGCTGTTCGATGTCGCGGTCCTTGATCTTGGCCAGGATCAGGCGGACAGCAGCGAGGCGGTCCTTCTCGCCGGCCTTCATTGCCGAAATCTGGGCCTGCTTGAGATCGTCGCGGAGCATGATCGGGTCTTTCCAGTGCAAGAAACAATGTCAGGGCCGATTAGCGACATATTTCGTCTCTGCACAGGTTGACGCGGAGGGGGGTGGGGTCTAGCGGCCACGACTTAGCACTTACTGCCGGAACAAACTGAACTCGGAGAGCCCATGGCCCAGTCCGCCCCTTCGCATGCGCAACCGAAAGGCGCGACTGGAGTCCTTGTCCTCGCCGATGGAACGGTGATCTGGGGCAAAGGCTTCGGCGCCACCGGAATCGCGGTTGGCGAAGTCTGCTTCAATACTGCGATGACCGGGTACCAGGAGGTGATGACCGATCCCTCCTACGCGGCACAGATCGTCACGTTCACTTTCCCGCATATCGGCAATGTCGGCGCCAACCCCGAGGACATCGAATCGGTGGTCGAAGGTGCGGTCGGGTGTGTGGTGCGCGAAGAGGTCACCCGCCACTCGAACTTCCGCGCCGAGCGCGAGTTCGTCGAATGGATGGCCGACCACGGCAAGATTGGCCTTTCGGGGGTCGATACCCGTGCGCTCACTCGCCGTATTCGCCTGAACGGCGCTCCCAACGCGGTAATCGCCAATGATCCGAACGGGAAATTTGACATTCCCGCGCTCATCAAGCGTGCGCAGGAGTGGCCGGGCCTCGAGGGCATGGACCTCGCCAAGATCGTCAGCCGGGAAATCAGCCAAGGTTGGGAAGGCGGATCGTGGGAGCTGGGTAAGGGCTACGGTGCCGCGGCCGATGAGGGCCAGCCTCACGTCGTAGCCATCGACTACGGTTCCAAAGACAACATCTTCCGCAACCTTGTGAAGGCGGGAGCGAGAGTGACTGTGGTGCCGGCTGAAACCGCGCTCGCAAGCATTCTCGAGCTCAAGCCTGACGGCGTGTTCCTCTCGAACGGCCCAGGCGACCCGGCGGCGACCGGCGAATACGCCGTGCCGACGATCCGCGGGCTGCTCGACCAGGACATGCCGATCTTCGGCATTTGCCTCGGCCATCAGATGCTCGGCATCGCGGCGGGGGCCTCGACCAGCAAGATGCACCAGGGCCACCGCGGCGCGAACCATCCGGTCAAGCGGATCGCGGATGGCGTGGTCGAGATTACCAGCATGAACCACGGCTTCGCGGTCGATAACCAATCGCTGCCGGCGAATGTGGAGGAAACCCACGTCTCCCTCTTCGACGGCTCCAACTGCGGCATTTCGATCAAGGGTAAGAAGGCGTTCGGGGTGCAGTATCACCCCGAGGCAAGCCCGGGGCCGCACGACAGCTTCTACTTGTTCGAAAAGTTCGTGGGGATGTTGGAGAGGCAAGCATGATGGCGAACGTCGGAAACTCTGCCCCTAAAACCCCCAAGATTGGATCGAAGCAGCCCTAATGCCCAAACGCACCGACATCTCCTCGATCCTCGTCATCGGCGCTGGCCCGATCATTATCGGCCAGGCCTGCGAGTTCGACTACTCCGGCACCCAGGCGATCAAGGCGTTGAAGGAGGAGGGCTACCGCGTGGTCCTCGTCAACTCCAACCCGGCGACGATCATGACCGATCCGGAATTCGCCGACGCGACGTATGTCGAGCCGATCACGCCCGAGATCGTCGCCAAGATCATCGAGAAGGAGCGCCCCGACGCGCTGCTGCCGACGATGGGTGGACAGACCGCGCTCAACTGCGCGCTGGCGCTCTACAACGATGGCACGCTCGACAAATTCGGTGTGACCATGATCGGCGCCAATGCCGACGCGATCGACAAGGCCGAGAACCGCCAGCGCTTCCGCGAGGCGATGGACAAGATCGGGCTCGAAAGCGCTCGCTCAGGCGTGGCGAACACCGTCGACGAGGCGTTCGCGGTGCTCGAACGCACTGGGCTGCCTTCGATCATCCGTCCGAGTTTCACGCTTGGCGGCACCGGCGGCGGTGTCGCTTACAATCGTTCCGAGTTTGAAGCGATCGTCCGCTCTGGCCTCGACGCGAGCCCGACCACCGAAGTGCTGATCGAAGAATCGCTGCTCGGGTGGAAAGAATACGAGATGGAAGTCGTGCGCGACCGGCACGACAACGCCATCATCATCTGTTCGATCGAGAACGTCGATCCGATGGGCGTCCACACCGGCGACTCGATCACTGTAGCGCCGGCGCTGACGCTGACCGACAAAGAATACCAGATCATGCGCAGCGCGAGCCTTGCCGTGCTGCGGGAAATCGGCGTCGAAACAGGCGGTTCGAACGTACAGTTCGCAGTCAATCCGAAGGATGGCCGCCTGATCGTGATCGAGATGAACCCGCGCGTATCGCGGTCATCAGCGCTCGCTTCGAAGGCCACCGGCTTCCCGATCGCGCGCGTCGCCGCCAAGCTGGCGGTCGGCTACACTCTCGACGAGATCACCAACGAGATCACCGGCGCGACCCCGGCGGCCTTTGAGCCGACGATCGACTACGTCGTGACCAAGATCCCCCGTTTCGCCTTCGAGAAGTTCAAGGGCGCCAAGGCCGAGCTTTCGACGGCGATGAAGTCGGTCGGCGAAGTCATGGCGATCGGCCGCAACTTCAAGGAGAGCCTCCAGAAGGCGCTCCGCGGCCTTGAAACCGGACTGGATGGTTTCAACCGCGTGCTCGAGCTCGAAGGCGCCGGCCGCGAGGAAATCGTCGCGGCGCTAGCTCAGCAGACGCCGGACCGGCTGCTTCGGGTAGGCCAAGCTTTCCGCGAGGGCTTCACCGTCGAGGAAATCCAGGCGATCACGCACTACGATCCGTGGTTCCTGCGCCATATCTGCGAGATCATCGCTGAAGAGGCGATCATCAGCCGCGAAGGCCTGCCAAACGACGCAGACGGCCTGCGCCGCCTCAAGGCCATGGGCTTCTCCGACAAGCGCCTTGCCACGCTGGCCGTTCGTTCGGTTGGCGTCGCCGGTGGATTGGCCGAGACTCAGGCACGGCGCTCCGGCCTCCTGCACGACGCACTCGTTGCCATGGCCGGCGCTACCAGCGAGGACGAAGTGCGCGCGCTTCGGCACAGGCTCGGCGTGTTGCCGGTGTTCAAGCGCATCGACAGCTGCGCGGCCGAGTTCGAGGCGATCACACCCTACATGTACTCGACTTACGAGGCCCCGAGCTTCGGCGAGGCGGAAGACGAGGCTGATCCCAGCGACCGGCGCAAGATCGTCATCCTCGGCGGCGGTCCGAACCGCATCGGGCAGGGGATCGAGTTCGACTATTGCTGCGTCCACGCCTGCTTCGCGCTGAGCGAGGCCGGGTTCGAGACGATCATGATCAACTGCAACCCGGAGACGGTCTCAACCGACTACGACACCTCGGACCGTCTCTACTTCGAGCCGCTGACGGCTGAAGACGTGCTGGAGATCCTGCGGGTCGAGCAGTCGAAGGGCGAACTGGTCGGCGTGATCGTGCAGTTCGGCGGGCAGACCCCGCTCAAGCTGGCTGATACGCTGGAGGCCGCAGGCATCCCGATCCTCGGCACCTCGCCTGACGCGATCGACCTGGCTGAGGACCGCGAGCGTTTCGCGCAGCTCGTCGACAAGCTCGGCCTCAAGCAACCGATGAACGGTATCGCGCGGAGCCGCGACGAAGCGGCAGCAGTGGCCGCTCGGATCGGATATCCCGTGCTACTGCGCCCGAGCTACGTACTCGGCGGGCGAGCGATGGAGATCGTCGATTCCGAGGCTCAACTCGATTCCTACATCGCCACGGCGGTGAACGTCTCGGGGGATAGCCCAGTCCTGATCGACCAGTACTTGCGCGACGCGATCGAATGCGACGTCGACGCGCTGTGCGATGGCGAGAAGGTCGTCGTCGCCGGTGTCATGCAACACATCGAGGAAGCTGGCGTCCACTCGGGCGACAGCGCCGCGACCTTGCCGCCTTACAGCTTGTCGAACGAGATCGTCGACGAGATGGAACGCCAGGCCGAAGCGCTGGCGCTTGCGCTGGGCGTCATAGGCCTGATGAACGTCCAGTTCGCGGTAAAGGACGGCGTGGTCTATCTGATCGAGGTGAACCCGCGCGCGAGCCGCACCGTGCCGTTCGTCGCCAAGGCGATCGGCGTGCCCATCGCCAAGCTGGCCTCGCGCGTCATGGCGGGCGAAAAGCTTGCCGACCTGCCGCCGATCGACTGGCGGATCGACTACATGACCGTGAAGGAAGCGGTGTTCCCGTTTGCGCGCTTCCCCGGCTCCGATCCGGTCCTCTCGCCGGAGATGAAGTCTACCGGCGAAGTCATGGGAATCGATCGGGATTTTCCGACCGCTTACATCAAGTCGCAGCTCGGCGAAGGCACCTGGTTGCCCGAGTCCGGAACACTGTTCGTCTCGGTCAAAGACAGCGACAAGCCGCACATCCTTGGTCCGATAAAGCAGCTGGTCGAGAAGGGCTTCGACATCGTCGCCACCGGCGGCACCGCCCAGTACCTGGCAGAAGCGGGAGTGCCGGTCACTCGCGTCAACAAAGTGGCCGAGGGACGCCCGCATATCGTCGACAAGATCATCGATGGCGGTATCGCTTTGATCTTCAATACCACCGAGGGCTGGCAGAGCCACAAGGACAGCCATTCGATCCGCGCTTCAGCGCTCGGAGCGAAGGTTCCATACTACACAACCGCAGCCGCTTCCGCCGCGGTGGCCCAGGCCATCACGTCGGTTAGGGTCAGCGATCTTGAAGTACGCTCACTCCAAGACTATTATAGCTGACACGTTTTCCCAACATTTGAACGCTGCCGAACCGCCGACGGTGCGGGGCAGGGTTCCTTTGACGGGACAAATTGGACGGACAGGGAAGACCATGGAAAGAGTGCCGATGCTGGCGGAAGGCTATGAAAAGCTGACCGCCGACCTCCAGGTTTTGCGGCAGGAACGGCCGAAGATCGTCGATGCGATCGAGGAAGCCCGCGCGCACGGCGACCTTTCGGAAAACGCCGAGTATCACGCCGCCAAGGAACGCCAAGGCCAGGTCGAGGCGCAGATCGCCGAGATCGAGGATCGCGTTTCGCGCGCACAAATCATCGATCCATCGACCCTTTCGGGTGACCGGATTGTGTTCGGCGCGACCGTTACCGTCCTCGACGACGACGACAAGCCGCAGCGCTACCAGATCGTGGGCCAGACCGAAGCCGACGTGCGCCAGGGTCGTATTTCGTACGATTCTCCGCTCGGCCGCGCGCTGATCGGCAAGCAGGTCGGTGACGACATCGAAGTGACGGTGCCTTCGGGTGACCGCTTCTACATGGTCGAAAAGATCGAGTTCGTCTGAGTTCACGCGGGCTGGAGCGCGCATGTACCTTCCGAAGATACATGAAGAGACCCGGCCCGACGTTCTTCACGCGCTGATCCGCGCTCACCCCCTCGGCACATGGGTCGAGGCTGGGGCGGATGAACTTGTCGTCAATCACCTGCCTTTCGTGCTCGATACCGGAAGCGGGGAATTCGGCACCCTGCGCGGGCACGTCGCGCGCGCCAATCCGGTCTGGAAAGGCGTTGCAGGCACGCCGCCCGGCGTGGTGACCTTTCGCGGTCCGCAGACCTACATCACGCCTTCGTGGTATCCCAGCAAGCGCGAGCACGGCAAAGCGGTGCCGACTTGGAACTACACGGTGGTTACGGTCCACGGGCGCCCTCGCTTCATTGAGGAGCGGGAGTGGCTCTACGAGCATCTTGGGCAATTGACCGAGCTTCAAGAAACCGGACAGGACGTGCCCTGGGCGCTTGAGGATGCACCCGCCGATTTCATCGACAAGATGGTTGGCGCCATCGTCGGGGTCGAAATCCCGATTTCGCGGATCGAAGGCAAGTGGAAGACCAGCCAAAACCGCGCAGAGGCCGATAAGCTTGGCGTGGTTGCCGGACTGTTAGGCAAGGGTGACGATGAGTCAGCCGCGATGGCGAACCTGGTAAGGCAGCACATCGCCGGTTGAGCCCCCTCTTGCGTAGAGGGCCGGGGCTTACTCCGGCAGTTCGGGTTCGAGCAGTCGGTGCAAGTGGACGATCACGTACTTCATTTCCGCATCGTCGACCGTGCGCTGGGCGCAGGCCCGCCAGGCTTCCTCAGCCGCGGCGTAGTTGGGGTAGATCCCCACGACATCCAGTTCATTGAGGTTCTGGAACTCGACACCTTGCGGATCGACCACTCGGCCGCCCATGACCAGGTGTAGAAGTTGCTTCCCCATCAAAATACCCTTTCGCCCATGTGAGTCGGTTTCACGCGTTACTTAGGGCGAGGGGGCACCGCAACCCGCTCAGTCTATCTGTCGCGCCACGCCTGGGTCAGCCGCTTTCCGGCATCGCGAGCCGCCATGGCGGCACTTTCACCGATCTTGCCGGCTTTCCCGGCCGCGTTACGTCCGAGGTCGAGTGCGCCATCACCTGCGCCGTCGAACCTTTCTGCCCCGGCCTTGGCCGCCTGACCGGCCGCTGACATCGCCTGTTGGGCCAGGGTCAGCGCCAGTTGCGCCCCGACCACCGCCAGGCCCGAGGCCCGGCCTGCTGCCTTGGTCGCGACCTGGCGCGTCGGCGAGCGCTTGAACAAGGTGCTCACCAAAGCGCCCACGACCACTGCGCCGGCCACCGTTGCAATCGGATGCTCCTTGGCGAAGCTGAACACCTTGTCCTTGGCCTCGATCGCCTTCTCGCCTGCACGGTCGACGATGGTCGTGGTGTTCTCGCCCTTGGTCCGCTGTTTGACGCGCGCCTGTCCGGTGGCGACCTTCTGCTTGAGGGTCTGGCGCTTGGCATCGGTCATTGTCTGCAACTCCCCGTGAATTCTGGTCTTAGGCGGAACGGCTGTCTGGCTCGACAGGTTCCACCGCTTCCTCATCGCCATCGTCGAACAGGCGTCCGAGCGCGTCTATGATCGGGCCGCGGGCAAACCACAACACCACCGCCGCAACGGCGGCGGCGATTTTGCCACGGTTTTCCTCGGCATAGTCGACGGCGTCTTCGAGCATGTCTGCGGTGCCTTCACCGATGCGGTTCTTGATCCGCGCGCCGACGCCTCGTTCGGCGATGTCGGCGCGGATCAACGCGAGATCGGCCTTGAACAAGCCCAGCGCCGCGTCGCGCAGCATGCGGTCTTCCTCAAGGCGGCGCTCTACGTCGCTCATCCATCACCCCCATCTGGGCCCTGAATAGCCGCCATGAGCTTGCCCCAGCTTTTCGCAGCCATTCGCACACAAAGCACGGCGGCGAGGACCAGAGTCACAACGACCACGGCGCTTGCTCCCCAGGCAGTGAGAAGCGGCGTGAGCGCGATGATGAGGCCCACTGTGAGACCGACCAAAGCCAGGCAGGCGAGCAGGATGGCGACAGCGCCGAAAATGACCGCGCCTTTCGCCTTGTCCGCGACATAGGCAGCGCGGGTCTTCTGAAAGACCAGTTCGGCTTCGAGGTACGTCCTCCCGTCTTCGATCAGCGCTTCGACGTCTTCGCGCAGCGACCGGTCATCCGGCTCTCCAACCGCGCTGTCTTGCGCCTCATCGTCAATGGCCAGCGACGCGTCCTCGTCCCGATCGATCGGGACGAGTTCTTCCCCACCCCCCGGTAGGTTCACCGCCGAAACAGACGTGCCAGCAAGAAGCCCACGCCCGCGGCTATGCCGATGGCGACGCCGGGGCTCTTGCGTACGAACTCGCGCGCATCTTCGCCCAGTTGGTCGAGGCTCTTCTCATCAAGAGCCTTGCCGGTTTCCTGCAGTTTCTGGGACGCCGTACGGGCATAGTCGCCGTACTTCGCGCCGAGGTTTTCTTCGATCGTACCGGCATTGTCGGCGACCAGACGGCTAAGGCTGGTCAAAGCCCCGCTGGCGCCCTTCTTGCCATCGTTTGCGAGCTCCGTCGCCTTGGTCTTCGCGTCGGCCGCCCAATCGCCGCCAGTAGTGGAGGCCTGGCTGCGATAGGCGGACGCGCGTTCCCGGGCTTCGTTGCCCAAGGCGATGGCGCCGGCGCGGGCTTCTTCCAGCGCCGCATTGAAGCGCGACTTGGCTTCCTCAGTGTTGGAGGCAGCGAGAGCCGTGCCGTTTGTTTCGGTTTTCTTGGCCGAGCTCTTGCGCGGCTTGGCGGTGTTGGCAGCAGTCTCGGCCATGGTTTCCCTTTCCGTTCGCCCAGAATACCGGGCAACTCTTATCCAATTCTTGGCAGGTTTGCGATCCCCGCCAACTCCGGAATCGAACGCGGCTTGCACCTCTTGGTTCCGCCGCATAGGACGCCTCGACCTCCTCGATATTGGGGGTGTCTTATGGAAATGCAACACCCGCCGCTACGGAGTTTCGAATGACCGCCATCCTCGACATCCACGCCCGTGAAATCCTCGATAGCCGCGGTAATCCGACGGTCGAGGTGGACATCTGGCTTGAGGACGGCAGCTTCGGCCGTGCAGCGGTTCCTTCCGGCGCATCGACCGGCGCGCACGAGGCGGTGGAGCTGCGTGACGGCGACAAAGGCCGGTACCTCGGCAAGGGCGTCACCAAGGCCGTCGCGGCAGTGAATGGCGAGATCGCCGAAGCGCTGCTGGGATTCGATGCCGAAGACCAGCGCGACCTCGATCTGGCCATGCTCGAGCTCGACGGCACCCCGAACAAGAGCCGCCTCGGCGCCAATGCGATCCTCGGCACGAGCCTCGCCGCCGCCAAGGCTGCGGCCAGTTCGCGGGGGATGCCGCTGTGGGCCTATGTCGGCGGAGTCTCGGCCCATGTCCTGCCGGTGCCGATGATGAACATCATCAACGGCGGCGAGCACGCGGACAATCCGATCGATTTTCAGGAATTCATGGTCATGCCGGTGGGCGCCCCGACGCTGGCCGAAGCGGTCCGCTGGGGGTCTGAGATCTTCCACACGCTCAAGAAGGGTCTGCACCAGAAGGGCCTGGCAACGGCGGTCGGTGACGAAGGCGGCTTCGCGCCGAACCTCGCGAGCACCCGCGATGCGCTCGACTTCATCATGGCCTCGGTTGAGCAGGCCGGGTTCAAGCCAGGTAGCGACGTGGTGCTGGCGCTCGACTGCGCCTCGACCGAATTCTTCAAGAACGGCAAGTACGAGATCAGTGGGGAAGGGCTGAGCCTTTCGCCGACCGAGTTCGCCGACTACCTCGCAGACCTCACCAAGGCCTATCCGATCCGCTCGATCGAAGACGGCATGAGCGAAGACGACTTCGAAGGCTGGAAGGTGCTGACCGACAAGGTCGGCGATCGCGTGCAACTGGTCGGTGACGACTTGTTCGTAACCAACCCGGAGCGGCTGCGCATGGGTATCGGCAAGGGGCTGGCGAACTCGCTTCTGGTCAAGGTCAACCAGATCGGCACGCTGACCGAGACGCTGCAGGCCGTCGATATCGCGCACCGTGCCGGATACACGGCGGTGATGAGCCACCGTTCGGGCGAAACCGAGGACTCGACCATTGCCGATCTCGCGGTCGCGACCAACTGCGGCCAGATCAAGACCGGCTCGCTGGCCCGCTCGGACCGGCTCGCCAAGTACAACCAGCTCATCCGTATCGAGGAAGAGCTGGGCGAGAGCGCGGTCTATGCCGGAGCGGGGTGCTTCGGGAGGCTTGCCGTTTAACTTGCCAAGCGGGCGCGCTTGACGTCTAGTCTCCCCGGGACGCGGGGGGATTTGACGTATGGCGTCAACTGCTTCGACCGGACTTGTGCCTCGCACCCGCGGGGATCGCTTTCTCGACACGGTTGAACGCTTCGGCAACTCGCTGCCCGATCCGGTGGCGATCTTCGTGTTCATCATTGTGGTCTTGGTTGCGGTCTCGGCGGTCGGCGCTGGCATGGGCTGGACGGCGGTCAATCCCGCGACTGGCGAGACTTTGGCCGCCAAGAGCCTGCTGTCCGAGGAACTGGTCCGCCAGTTGCTGACGGAAATGCCGCGGACCTTCACCAGCTTCCCGCCTTTGGGGCTGGTGCTGACGATCATGCTCGGTGCGGGCGTGGCGGAGAAGTCGGGTTTGCTCTCGGCCCTGATCCGCAAGGCGGTGCAGGGCATTCCCGACCGGCTGCTGTCACCCTCGGTGATCCTACTTGGCATGCTCACAGTTCACGCGGTCGATGCCGGGTACCTGGTCTATATCCCGCTAGCGGGAGTCGTGTTCGCCAATGCTGGTCGCAACCCCGTACTCGGCCTGGTGCTCGGCTTCGTGGGGTGTGCCACGGGCCTTGCAGGTAACCTGTTGCCCGGACAGTACGATGTTCTGATCCTCGGGATTACGCAAACCGGAGCGACGTTGCTTGAGCCTAGCTGGGCGATGAATCCGCTCGGCAACTGGTGGTTCCTGATCGCGATTGCGGTGGCCTTCGTCGGCCTTGGTTGGCTTATCGCCGCCAAGATCGTGGGCCCACGGCTAGACGCGTGGACCGGCGAGGAAGGCGACGTGCAGCCGGCACCGCCGGAACTCACGGCCGAGGAGCGCAAGGGTCTGCGCGCGGCCGGATGGACTGCGCTATTGGTGGCAATGGCCGCCGCCGCGCTGGTGTTCACGCCGGGATTTACCCCGCTTTATGACGCAACGGCCGCGCCTGGCGAGCGGATCGTCCCATTCTACCGCTCGATTGCAGCGATCCTTTTCTTCCTGCTGCTCAGTTGTGGTTGGGCGTTCGGAAAGGGGGCAGGGACGATCAAGGGCCATCGGGACGTCATTCGCTTCATGGCCGAGGGCCTCGAAGGCATGATGCCTTACCTGGTGATCGCATTCTTTGCCGCGCACTTCGTGGCGATGTTTGGCTGGTCAAACCTGGCCCCAATCACCGCCATCAACGGAGCAGAGTTCCTGCGCTCGCTCAACGCGCCGCCGGCGCTGCTGCTGCCGCTGCTGACCACGGCATCGGCCTGGCTCGATTTCCTGATCGCCTCGGGCTCTGCCAAGTGGACCGCCATGGCACCGGTCGCGGTGCCGATGCTCATGCTGCTCGATATCTCGCCCGAGATGACGACGGCTGCCTATCGCGTGGGCGACACCGTGACCAACCTGATCTCACCGCTCAATCCGTACTTCGTGCTGGTGCTGATCTACTGCCAGCGCTGGAACCCGAAGATGCGCCTCGGCACGCTGCTGTCGGCCACCTTGCCCTTTGCCATCGCTTTCTACCTGGCAGGGTCGTTGATCGTGGCTGGATGGGTGGCGTTTGACTTACCGCTCGGCCCCGGCACTCGCGTCGGGTTCGAGCTCTCTTCGGCCGGTTGAGCCATCGACCAAGGACCCATCGGGGTCGACGGACGTTTCTTGCGGCAGTCGCCCAGGGACTCTATGCAGTTCCATTAGAAACTAATGTGCGCTTCGGTCGCGCTTCACGGGAATGCACTTCATGAAAACTCGTCTCGCTGCCGCCCTCATGCTGGGCGTTGCCACCCTCACGCTCGGCCCGGTCGCCTGCAATATGGTTGAAGGCGGGACCGAAGCGGTCAGTCCGGGGACCGAGGTTGGCATCAACCTCATGGCGATGAACACAGCGATCAAGCCAGGCGACGACTTCTACGGCTATGCCAACGAAGGCTGGATGAAGGCGAACGAGATTCCCGCAGACCGTTCGGGCATCGGCGCGTTCTGGGTGGCCGACCAGCAGACCGAGAAGAACCTAGAAGTGCTGTTGGCGGACCTCGAGAAATCGGAACCGGAAGCCGGAACGGACGCCGCGCGCGTGAAGGCGTACTACGACGCGTTCCTCGATACCGCGACCATCGACAAGCTCGGCATGGCGCCGGTCCAGTCCGACTTGCAGCGCATCGCCGCGATCAAGGACAAGACGGCGCTTGCCCGCATCATGGGCGACAATGTGCGGGCCGACGTCGACCCGCTCAACGCCACCGACTTCGCCACCGAGAACCTGTTCGGCGTGTTCGTGACCCACGCGCTCGTTGGTGGGGAAGTCATGCCCTACATCTTGCAGGGCGGCCTCGGCATGCCGGAGCGTGAATACTACCTGTCGTCCGAGCCGGACATGAAGGCCAACCAGGCGGCTTACCGCAAATACATCGCCGACGTGCTCACGGCGGCCGGAATCGCCGACGCCGGCGCCAAGGCGCAGCGGATCTACGACCTCGAGGTCAAGATCGCCCGCGCTCATTCCACCCGCGAGGAAAGCGACGATTGGCAGGTGGCCAAGGCCGTCTGGACTCCGGCCGACTTCGCCAAGAAGGCGCCGGGTCTCGACTGGAACACGTTCTTCGATGCGGCGCAGCTTGGCAGCCAACAGAAGTTCAACGCCTACCACGCGAACGCCATCCCCAAGATCGCGGCGCTGGTCGGCTCGGAATCGCTCGACGCGTGGAAGGACTGGCTGACCTTCCATCAGATCAACCAGAACACCTCCGTGCTGCCGAGCGAGCTCGACCAGCTGAACTTCGCCTTCTACGGCACACAGCTGACCGGCGCCGAGCAGGCTCGTCCGCGTGAGAAGCGGGCACTCTCCGCGGTCAACACCAACATCGGCGATGCGCTGGGCAAGCTCTATACCGACAAGTATTTCCCGGCCTCCGCCAAGGCCGAGATCCAGGCGATGGTCGAGAACATCAAGACCGCGTTCTCCAAGCGGATCGACGCGATCGAGTGGATGGCGCCGGAAACCAAGGCCGAAGCCAAGGCCAAGGTGGAATCGATGGAAGTCGGCGTCGGCTATCCCGACACCTGGGCCGATTACTCCTCGCTGAAGCTCGATCCCGCTACCGCTTACGCCAACAAGCAGGCGGCCGAGAAGCTGCGCTACCAGCAGCAGCTGGCCAAGATCGGCAAGCCGCTCGACAAGCGCGAGTGGTGGATGAACCCGCAGCTGGTCAACGCCGTCAACCTGCCGGTGCAGAACTCGCTCAACTTCCCAGCGGCGATCCTGCAGCGGCCGTTCTTCGATCCCAAGGCTGACCCGGCGTTCAACTACGGCGCAATCGGCGCGGTGATCGGGCACGAGATCAGCCATAGCTTCGACAATAACGGGGCGGAATTCGACTCCACCGGCGCTATGCGCAACTGGTGGACCGATGCCGACCGCGCGCAGTTCGACAAGGCGGGCAAGACGCTGTCGGACCAGTTCGATCTCTATGAGCCGTTCCCGGGCCTGCATGTCCGCGGCGATCTGACGTTGGGCGAGAACATCGCCGACGTGGCTGGCCTGGCCGCGGCGTTTGACGCCTACCGTGCCTCGCTCGCGGGCAAGCCCGCTGCCGAGATCGACGGCTTCACCGGCGACCAGCGGTTCTTCATCGCCTATGCCCAGGCCTGGGCGACCAAGATGCGCGAAGCGGCGCTGCGCCAGCGTATCGCCACCGATGGCCATGCGCCGGGCCAGTATCGTGCGCTGACCGTCCGCAACCTTGACGCCTGGTACGATGCGTTCGGCGTCAAGCCGGGCGACAAGCTTTACCTGCCGCCGGAGCAGCGCGTCCGTATCTGGTAAGTCCTTCGACAAGCTCAGGATGAACGGTCTGGGTTTATTTCCAAACTCCGTTCGTGGTGAGCTTGTCGAACCACAATGGCGCTCTGCCTGTTCCTCCGGCCCTGTCCTTCTGCTACCCATAACGGGCTGCAAGGCGGACAGGGCCGTTGAAAGGCAAGCCGAAGCGACCGATGCTGTGGTTGATTGCACAATGGGTCGCTGCGAGCGCCGCAGTCTTCGCCCTGGGCGTCCTGATCATCCGTCTCGCCAATCCCCTACCGCCGCTGGAACCGCGACCGGCATCGCGTCAGTTCACCGAGACCGCTGACACCCCACTGGGCCAGGGTGTCGCCGGCATCCGTGCCGGGCATGGCGAGGACTCTGGCGTCCACATGCTGATCGACGGCTACGATGCCTTCGCCGCCCGAGTGATGCTGGCCCGCGCGGCGACGCGCACGCTCGATGTGCAGTACTACATCTGGCACAAGGACCTCTCGGGCACGCTGATGCTCGAAGCCATGCTCGATGCGGCCGAGCGGGGCGTGCGGGTGCGCATGCTGCTCGACGACAACGGCATCGCCGGCATGGACCACGTGCTCGCCGCGCTCGATCGCCATCCGAACATCGAGGTTCGGCTGTTCAATCCCTTCGTTATCCGCCACCCGAAGATGGTCGGCTACGCCACCGATTTCTTCCGTCTCAACCGGCGCATGCACAACAAGGGGATCATAGCCGACAACCAGGCGGCGGTGATCGGTGGGCGCAATGTCGGCGATGAGTACTTCTCGGCGAGTGAAGGCGGGCTGTTCGCGGACCTTGACGTGCTGGCCATCGGACCGGTGGTGGACCACGTCTCGGCCGATTTCGACCGTTACTGGGCCAGCCAGTCGGCTTACCCTGCGGAGCGCATCCTGCCTGCACCATCGGAGAACGACACCGACGTCATCCACCGTGACGCTTCACTGGTCGAAACCAGCGCGGCGGCGCGCGAATACGTCGCGGCGATAAAGGAACTGCCGTTCATCGCTCAGGTCCTAGACGGCACGCTCCCGTTCGCATGGGCGCCAGTGCGCATGCTCAGTGACGACCCCGCCAAAGGCGTGGGGAGGGGCAAGGGAGACGGTCTCCTGATGAACACGCTGCACAAGGCAGTCGGCGATCCGAGCAAGGAGCTGCGGATCATCTCGGGATATTTTGTGCCAACCCAAGCTGGCGCCGACGAATTGGGCCGCCTGGCCGAGCGCGGCGTCGACACCGCGGTCTTCACCAACGCTTTTGAAGCCAGCGACGTGTGGATCGTTCATGCGGGATATGCCCATTACCGGCGGGAGATGCTGGAAAAGGGCGTCCGCGTGTTTGAAATGCGGGCTAGCGCGGTGGACGGGATCGACGACCGCAGACGCCGCCTGACCTCAATGGGTTCGGGCAGCGGGCGCCGTTCTGACGGGGGGCCGGTCCTGCGGTCCTCCGCGACGACGCTCCATGCCAAGACTTTCGCGATCGACCGGCAGAAGCTGTTCATCGGCTCGTTCAACTTCGATCCCCGCTCGATGCATCTCAACACCGAGCAGGGTTTCGTGATCGAAAGCCCGGTGCTCGCAGCGGCGGTGTCGGATTCATTCGACAGCCTGATTCCGACCAACGCCTACGAGGTCGTGCTCGGGAAGGACGGCGAGCTCAATTGGATCGAACGCCGTGACGGCGTCACGATCGTCCACCAGACAGAGCCGGGCACAACGCCGTTCCAGCGTGGTGGGATCTGGCTCTTGTCCCACCTTCCGATCGAATGGCTACTGTAAGTCGGCTCAGAACAACCGGGTGAGGAGGTAGAATAGCGCTCCGACCAGGCCTGAGGCGGGGATCGTGATGAGCCAGGCGATCATGACGTTGCGCGCGATACCCCAGCGGACCGAGGAAGCGCGCCGGGCCACGCCGGCGCCGATGATCGAACCGGTGATGGTATGCGTTGTCGATACCGGAATGCCGAGTGTGGAGGCGGAGAACACCACGATCGACCCAGCCAGCGAGGCACTGAAGCCCTGATGCTGTGACAGCTTGGTGATGCGCGAGCCCATCGTCTCGATGATCTTCCAACCGCCAGTCATCGTGCCGAGCGCGATGGCTATGTAGCAAGAAATCGCCACCCAATGCGGCACCTCGAATTCGCCGTGCAGGTTGCCGGTCGAATAGAGCAGCACGGTGATGATACCCATCGTCTTCTGGGCATCGTTCAAGCCATGGCTGAGCGAATAGGCGGCCGACGACACCAAGTGCAGCGCGCGGAAGGTCCGCTCGGCGTTGACGGCGGTGGCCTTTTGCAAGCTCCAGCTGCTGACGAGCATGACGAACATGGCCAGGAACATGCCGATCGTTGGCGAAAGCACGATGGCGAGCAGGGTCTTGTTGAGGCCCGACCACTGGATCCCTTCGATCCCGGCATGCGCCACGCCGGCACCCACCAGGCCGCCCACGAGCGCGTGGCTGCTCGAAGAGGGGATACCCTTAAGCCACGTGACAATGTTCCAGAACATCGCCCCGACCAGCGCGCCGAAGATCACCGCCGGGGTAACGACATCCTTGTCTATCAGTCCTTTGCCGATGGTTTCTGCCACCGCATGCAAGCTGGGAATGGCGATGGTGAGGAAGTAGGCGGCGAAGTTGAAGAAGGCCGCAAACAGCACCGCCCTGACCGGCGAAAGCAACCGCGTTGCCACCACGGTCGCGATCGAGTTCGCGGCATCGTGCAACCCGTTGAGGAAGTCGAACGCCAGCGCGATCAGGATAAGGCCGACGAGGAGCGGAAAAGCCAGTTCGTGCATGGCGTGTCAGCCTGTCAGGCGTGTTCGATCACGATGCCGTCGATCTCGTCGGCCACGTCCTCAAAGGCATCGGTGATCCGCTCGAGGTGCTTGTAGACCTCGCGATCGGTCACGAACTGCAGGGTATTATTGGCGCCGTGCTCGCGCAGGGCTCGCTTGAGGCCAGCGGCATGGATAGCGTCGGCATGGCTTTCCATGCGCACCAGGCGTTCGGTCAGCTCGTGCAGGCGGCCGGCGTTCCTGCCGACATCGCGCAGCAGTGGGATGGCCTCTGCCGTGACGCGCGCGGCATCGACGATGATGGCGACCATGTCCTTCATTTCCTGCGGGATCACCGTCACTTCGTAGAGGCCGATTGCATTGGCGGTGGCCTGCATCTCGTCCACCGTGTCGTCCATCGCGCTGATCAGCGAGGCGATCGAGCCACGGTCGAATGGGGTCAGGAAGGTCTGGCGCACCGTTTGCAGGACTTCGCGGTTGAGCTCGTCCGCATCGTGTTCGCGTTCGTTGATCTCGCGGATGTGGTCGGGCTCGGTCGGGTTGTCGAGCAAGCGCGATGTCGCGTCCGCAGCGGCAAGGATGATCGCCGCGTGGGCTTCGAACATCTCGAAGAAATTACCCGTCTTCGGGAGCAGGCGTTGGAACCAGCCAAACATGGCATCCATCCTTGATTTACGGACTACGGTATCGAGCAGGGTTGCTCGCCGCGCGGCGGCCTTGAATTCGGCCGGAGCGAATGAGCGGATGAGGTTGCGAAGGTCTTCTTCCTCGACGACTTCGGCGGCTTCGCTGAGGCTGAACCAGCGCCGCTCGCGCTCGCCCTGTTCCTTCCAGCTCACCAGTTCCTCGGTCACCGCCAGGGGAAAGACGTCGACGTCGAGCATCAGCGTCGCGCCATTGCGCTGCCGCTTGCGGTAGCGATAGCTGCCGAGCGGCGTCGGGCACGCGGCGCCCCGGACCCCGGCTTCGTCTTCCGCTTCCTTGGCCGCGCTCACATGGGGCGGACTAGCGTCGGAATTACCCTTGGGTATGACCCAGCGTCCGCGCGCGCCGCGCGTCGTCACCAGCATCAGGCGGACAGGCGAATCCGCCGCCGGTCCCTCGATGAGGTAAGGCAAGGCTGCAATTTGGCGAATGGGTTCTGGTCTCCTGTTGCCGAGCGCTTAGTGACACACAGCTGTCACATCAACTCGGCGAGGGGCGCAGGAGCATCATTTCCACGGTTCGATGACGCCTGTTCGCGCCAATTTGTTCGCAGTCGGCGACGATTCACCCAGTCGCGGCAGTCAATCGGTCGAGTTGGTCCTGAGTCAGCTCGAGCTTGAGCGCTTCGAACTGTACGTCGAGCTGCCCCGGCTCACGAGCGCTGGCGATGGGCGCGGCGATGCCGGGTTGCTTGAGCAACCAGGCGAGGGCGACGGCGCCGTGGCTGGCCCCGGTCTCGGCGACGACGGCGTCGAGCGTCGGCAGGACCGTCAGGCCCTTGTCGAAAAAGCGCTCGATGCTCGATCCGCGATTGTGACGCTCGAGGTCCTCGCGGGTGCGGTACTTGCCGGTCAGAAACCCGGCGGCGAGGCCGAACCAGGGGAGCATGGCGATTCCGCGATCGAGGCAGAGGCGCTGCAGTTCCTGGGGATATTCTTCGCGCATTACGAGGTTGTATTCGTTTTGTAGGACGGTGAAGCCGGTCATCCCATTGGAATGTGTGAGGTCGGTTATCTCGCGGAGGCGTTCGGCGTTGAAGTTCGAGGCGCCGAGTTCGCGGACGAGGCCTTGCTTGACCAGCGCGTCAAAGCCAGTGGCGACTTCTTCCTGCGATGTCGCGGTCTCGTCACGGTGGGCGTAGTAGAGGTCGACGTAGTCGGTTTGCAGCCGCTCGAGCGACTTGTTCAGCTCCTCGGCCACTTTCGCCGGTTCCAGATCGCCCGGCTTCCCGAACATGCCGGTCTTGGTGGCAATGCGCATCTCAGCACGAACGCCCCGACTCTTGAGCCAGTTGCCGATGACCGTCTCACTTTCGCCCCCGACATGGCCCGGTGCCCACACCGAATAGCCCTGGGCGGTATCGACCATGCGCCCGCCTGCCTCGTAGAACCGGTCGAGCACCGCGAAGCTGGAGTTCTCATCCGAGGTCCAGCCAAACACATTGCCGCCCAGAACCAGCGAGATTCCGTCAATCGACCAATGGCTTGTCATGCGAACTTCTCCCGGATTGCGAGCAGGGCCAGGGCCGCTTCGGCAGCGCCAGCTCCCTTGTTGAGCTGGGCGGGATCGGCGCGGACAATCGCCTGCGCTTCGTTCTCCACCGTGAGGATGCCGTTGCCTACGGCGAGGCCGTCCATGGTCAGCGCCATGATACCGCGGGCGCTTTCCCCGGCGACGATCTCGAAGTGATAAGTCTCGCCCCGGATGACCACGCCGATCCCGACGAATCCCTCGTAGCGACCGCTCTCGGCGGCCGAGGCAATCGCGCCGGGAACCTCAAGCGCGCCAGGGACGGTCAGGACATCGACCTGGTGCCCGGCATCCTCAAGCGCAGTCCGCGCGCCGGCGATCAGCATGTCGTTGAGGTGCTCGTAAAAGCGGGCTTCGACGATCAGGAAGCGGGCCATTGTTACTCCGGAATTGAAAGAGTCTGCGCCAACGAGCCGCATTGGTAGCGCGGATCGTGCGTCACCTCCTTAGTCGCCCAAGCTGGCGGCACAAGCGCGTCGAGCGCCGCTTCGTCGGCGGCTTCAGCCTCGACCAGCTCTAGTCTCGCCAGCGGCCCTTCGAACAAATCGAGGCTCCAGTACCGGCCATCGACGGGCAGATGGAAACGGCGCTTCCGCATCGCAAAGGCCGGCAAAGAGGCGAGCAGGGCATGTTCGGCTTCGGTGAGATAGGCTGTGACGATCGGCCGTGTCTCTGGCCGTTCGGTCTCGTACTTCTTGGTCAGCTTGAGGGCGGTCTCGCCACGTCGTGTCATCCGCCGCAACCGCATACGGGTGCCCTCGATGTAGCGGTCCTCGATGAGCGTGAAGTCCAGCCCTTCGAGGTTTGGCCGATCCGCTTGGTCGACCAGCCAACGGCGTTCGAGTTCAGGCCGGGCGTACTTGGGATCGCCCAGTTCGGTATCGAGGCCGCGGTTGACGATCACGCCGGACCGATGGGCCGCTCGCCGACGATCGACAAGTCGTAGCCCTCGAGGCCGACCAGCGAATGCCGGGTGTTGGTCAGCAGGACCATGTCGTGCACGCCCAGTTCGGCCAGGATCTGCGCACCGACGCCGTAATCGCGCTGCTCAGAAGGCATGTCGGCATCATCTGCTGGATCGGAACGGTCGCGGTCGAGCGCCCGGATAGCGCTGCTTGCGTGACCGGGGGAGGGGCGGTTGATCAGGACGACCACGCCCGCGCCTTCCTCGCCAATGATCCGCATCGCGCCTTCGAGCATGCCCTGGCGCTCGGTATCGTGAGCGAAGACATCGTCGAACACCGACAGCGCGTGCATCCGCACGAGCGTGGGCTTCGCCGGGTCGATATGGCCTTTGACCAGCGCCATGGTCTCGCCCTTGGTCGCCTTGTTGTAAAAGCTGATCGCGCGCCAATCGCCGCCCCACAGGCTGGTGAAGCGGCTCTCCGCGCGCTTTTCGACCAGGTGGTCGTGACGCCGACGATAGGCGATCAGATCGCGGATTGTGCCGATCTTGATGCCGTGCATGCGGCCGAAGCGCATCAGGTCGTCGAGCCGCGCCATCGTGCCGTCCTCGGCCATGATCTCGCAGATCACGCCCGAGGGATTGAGCCCGGCGAGGCGCGAGATGTCGACGGCTGCTTCGGTATGGCCGGCCCGCACCAGCACGCCACCTTCGCGAGCGACGAGCGGGAACACGTGGCCGGGGCTGACTATGTCATCCGAGCCCTTGCTGGCGTCGATGGCGACGGAGATGGTCCGCGCCCGATCGGCCGCGCTGATGCCGGTAGTGACGCCTTCGCGCGCCTCGATCGAGGTGGTGAAGGCGGTTTCCATGCGGCTGCGGTTGGTGCGGCTCATCGGCTGCAAGCCCAGAGTCTCGACCCGCGGCTGTCCGAGCGCGAGGCAGATCAACCCGCGGCCGTGAGTGGCCATGAAGTTGATCGCATCGGGCGTCGCCATCTGCGCCGGGATGATCAGATCGCCCTCGTTCTCGCGGTCCTCGTCATCGACCAGGATGAACATGCGGCCGTTGCGCGCTTCGTCGATGATCTGTTCGATCGGCACCAGGATTGGGGTGTCGTCGTTGGCCGAGAGGAAGCGGTCCAGCTTGCCGAGCGTGTCGGCAGTCGGGTTCCAGGTCGGCTCGGTGCAGTCGCGCAGGGTGTTGGCGTGGAGGCCAGCGGCCCGAGCGAGGCCCGCCCGCGTCATCCGGCCCTGGCTGACCAGGTCGCGGACTCGATCGATGATTGAAGCGTTCATCGACTCGGTATATCACATTGCGATGTGATGGCAATCCAGTCGATCACATCGAAAGCGGAGAATTGGCGCTCAAATGCGAGAAATGACTCGATCAAACTCGAGGGAAATGCGCAGATACTCGAGAGATGCGAGGACGTGCTCGGCCATCGGCACGCACTTGCGTGAACGCAGTTGGCGCCGCATGGAGCTTGAGTGACTGAAGCCAGCCAGAACCGCGAGGACCTCCTCGATTCCTTTCGTTCCGCGATGCGGCACGTGGCCGCGACCGTTTATGCGGTGACGACCGGACATGGGGGCGACCGCTATGGCATTCTGGCGACGGCGGTAAGTTCGCTGAGCTTCGATCCGCCCTCGCTATTGGTCTGCGTCAATCGCACCGCTTCGCTGCATGCGCCGCTGGCCACGGCGGAGACGTTTTGCGTCAACGTGCTCGGGCTCGGCAATCGCGACGTGGCCGAGCATTTCATGAAGGATCGTGCTCTGGATCGGTTCGCGGTCGGTGCGTGGGAGGAGGCTTATGGCGTTCCGGTCCTCGCCACCGCGCAGTCGAGCATCGTCTGCCGCCGGGTCCATTGCCACGACTTCGGCACGCATTCGATCTTCATCGGTGAGCTGCTTGCGGCAACCCATCGCGAAGACGCGACGCCGCTGACTTATTACGACCGTCAGTACATCGACATCAGCCAGGCGCCGGGGCGCGGCTGCGCTCAGAGCTGAGTTTGAAGGGCGGGGGGTGCGCTCGGCGTGCTTCGACAAGCTCAGGACGAACGGAAAGATAGGAAAGCTCCACCCCCGTTAGTGGTGAGCTTGTGGTTCGACAGGCTCACCATGTTCGGATCTGGTGCCCCCCCTCTGCTCCGTTCGTCCTGAGCTTGTCGAAGGACCTCAGCGCGACGCCTAATTCTCGAACGGCTGATCCCGCCGCACCAGCAAGTGCCCCGGATAACTCGGTCCCGTACCGCCGCCGAGATAGTCGGCGATCTCACGCTCGATTAGCTCCGCCCGCGCCTCTGGCGAGGGATAGACCCGGCTGCGCGTCAACCCACCCGAGGTGCGCTGCCCAAGGCTCGAACGCCAGAATTTCGGTGCGATGCTGGGATCGTAGCCCGCGTTGGCGAGCAGATGCACCGCCATTCGGTCGGCTTCGACCTCAACTTGCCGGTTGAGCTGCTGATTGCGCCCGAACTCACCGAAGAAGCCCTTGTCGACTCCCGCCGCTTTGAGGCGGCGGCGGTGTTCGAGCACGACATGGGCAAGTTCGTGGGCAAACACGACGGCCAGTTCATCATTGGTGGCGACCGTCGCCAGGCCGTAATTGACCTGGATGACCCGGCCGTCTGACTGGCCGTTGAGTCCATCCGCAACCCTGATCTCCACCAGTACGCGGCATCCGGGCCTGGCTCCGAGCGACACGGCCTGCTCCTGCCCCTGGCGCACGATCTTCAGCTGCATGGGACCTTGGGGAGGCTGATCGGCCAGAGCCTCAAACGCGGCGTCGCGCACGGGCGACTTACCTTCCGCTTTCAGCCCGGAAGTGGGCACCGCACCGATGACTGCCAATCCGTCGCGCGGCTCAAGGACGGCGGCCGCCGGAGAACCCGGGACCAAGGCCGACACCGCAATCGCCCCGTTCACAAAGGCCGAGTCTTGGCCGCCTTTGGGGTACTGGTCGCGGCTGTGCATGATCAGGCCGGTCAGCGGCATCTGCTGTCGGCAAAGCTCATGGTTGGCACCCATCAGCCGCTCGGCAATCGTCGCGAGCCGAACGTCCTGCTGCAGAAGCGCATCGAGCGAGCCGCCCTCCTGCGCCACGGCTTGCGAACCACAGGCAAGCGCGGCGGCGGCGATCAGCAATTTGCGCATGATGGGCATCAATCGAGCAGCGCCCTGACTTCGTCGAGCGATCGCGCGCCTAGCATGGCCATCGTCCGCGTGGTCTCCGCCCTGAACAAGTCGAGCGCCCGCAAGACGCCTGCCTCCCCGGCAGCCGCCAAGCCGTAGAGCGGCGCACGCCCGACCAGCACGGCATCGGCCCCAAGCGCGACGGCCTTGACGATATCGCTCCCGCGCCGAACGCCACTATCGAGGAACACCGTCATCTTCCCACCAACGGCGGAGACGATCTCGGGCAGGGCCTCGATCGAGGCAATCGAGGAATCGAGCGCGCGGCCACCGTGGTTGGAAACCACCACGCCATCAGCCCCGAGCGCGAGCGCCTGGCGGGCGTCCTCGGGGTGCAGCACACCCTTGAGGATGAATTTCCCGGGCCAGCGGTCGCGCAGTTCCTTGATCCCATCCCAGTCGAGATCGTCCTGCTTGAACAGCGCCCCCGGAGGCGCGCCCTTGGTGACTTTGGCCCGCAACCGGTCGGGGAGGTTGGCTTGGGTCGGGATGCCGCCACTCACGGTGTAGCGGCCCATCACGCCCGCCAGCCAACGGGGATGGGTCAGCACGTCGAGCGTGTTGCGCGCGTTGAGCTGGAACGGGGTGCCGAAGCCGTTGCGGTGGATGTACTCGCGGTTTGGCGGAACCGGCAGATCGAGCGTGACGAACAGCGCCTCGCACCCAAGTTCATGCGCGCGCTGGACCACGTCGAACGACAGCGAGCGGTTTTCCCAGAAGTACAGCTGGAACCACAGCCGCCCACCGGCGACCGCGATTTGCTCAAGGTCCATCGTGCTGGCGCTGGAGATCGTGAAAGGCAACCCAGCTTTGGCCGCTGCCTGGGCGAGGGCGAGGTCACCCTGATACCACATCAGCCCGGCCGCTCCGGTCGGCGCGAGCGCGAGGGGCAGGGGGGTGCTCTGCCCGAAGATCTGCGCACTCGTGTCGATCGCCTGCACCCCGCGCAGCACGCGCGGGCGGAAGGTCACCTGCTCGAACGCGGCCTGGTTGCGCGCCATGCCGGCTTCATCCTCGACCCCGCGCTCGAGGTATTCCCAGATGCCGTGCGGCAAGCGGCGCCGGGCACGCTTGCGCAAGTCCGCGATGTTGTAGCAGGCGAGGTCGGCTTTCACCCTAGCGTCAGCCGCGCCCGAAGAACGGCAAGTCGATCTGCACGACCATGCCTTCGTAGAAGTTGAGGTGGTCGGGGATGTCGCACATGTGGACGATCACGTCGGCGATGTCCTTGGGCGAGGCCGCGAAGTTCTCCGGCAGCTTGACCGCGCCCGGCGCGATCTCGGTGGCGACGATGCCGGGGTGGAAGATCGAGGCGGCGATGTTGTGCTCGCGCCCGTCGATGGCGAGCGAGCGGGTGAGGCCATCAAGGCCCCACTTGCTCGCGGCATAGGCCGGGCTGTGCGGCCGCGGCACGCGGGCCGAGATCGAGCCAATGTTGAGAATCCGCCCACGGCCCTTGCCCTTCATCACGCGGAACGCCGCGCGGCTGCACAGGAACGCCGAGGTTAGGTTGGTGGAGAGCACCTGCTCCCAGGTTTCGAGCGACATCTCGTCGACCGGGGTGCTGTCGGCGATGCCGGCGTTGTTGATCACCACGTCGACCGTGCCGAAGCGCTCGACCGCCTGGGCGAAGAGGTTATCGACCGCGGCTTCGCTGGTGACGTCGGTGGCGACGGCGAGCGCTTCGCCGCCCATCGCCTCGATGCGCTCGACAAGCGCGGCCAGGCGCTCGACCCGGCGGGCGGCGAGCACGACTTTGGCGCCCTTCTCAACGAACGAAACCGCGCAGGCTTCACCGATTCCCGAACTGGCGCCGGTCACGACCGCGACCCGGCCCTGCAGAATGCTCAACAGCCATCCCCTTCATGCGTGTCTTTGGTCGGACCGCTTAACCAAGCTGAGGCGCCAGCGGAACCACCAATTCGAATCTAGCTTGCGTTCCGGGCCGCTTGAGTCAATCTTCGCAGCACGGGATCACCTTGGGCTTCGCGACGGGAGGCAACCGAGGAGAGGATCATGGATGCCATCGGCAGCGGTGCGAGAGTCATCGCGCTCGTCGGCCCCGCAAGCGCTGGAAAGACCAGCCTGGCAGAGGCTCTGTTGCACGCGGCGGGCGCCATGCCCCGGCTCGGTTCGGTGGAGGCCGGTACCTCGCTGGGCGACGCCAGCGCCGAGGCCCGAGCGCGCGGCGGATCGACTGAGCTCAATCTGATGCGTTTCAGTTGGGCGGGGGACGACTACATCATCCTCGACGCGCCCGGCTCGGTCGGCTTCGCGGCCGAAGTCGAAGCGGCGCTCGATATCGCCGACCTCGCTTTGGTGGTGCTGCCCCCCGAACCCGAACGCGCGGCCCTCGCCGAACCCTTGCTGCGCGACATCGAGGCCAGAGGCGTGCCGCACGCGATCTTCGTCAACAAGATCGACAAGGCCCACGGGACGCTCGAAGATCTCCTGCAATCACTCGAACCGGTAAGCAAGGCCGCCCTGGTCGCCCGCCAGATCCCGATCCGCAAGGGCGAGGAGGTGATCGGCTTCGTCGACCTCGCACTCGACCGCGCCTACAAATACCGCGCCGGCCAGGCTTCAGAGCTGGTCCCGCTGCCGCCCGAGCTCGAAGAGGCCGAAGGCAAGGCGCGGTTCCACATGCTCGAACAGCTCGCGGACCATGACGATGTCCTGCTCGAACAACTGCTGTCCGATGAAACGCCCGACCTCGCGACCGTGTTCGGCGACCTCAAGCGCGAGACCGCCGAGGGACTGGTGGTCCCCGTCATGTTCGGCTCGGCGATCAATGGTTTCGGCGTGCGCCGCCTGCTCAAGGCTCTGCGGCACGACACGCCGTCCGCCAGCGCGACAGCCGAACGTCTGCTGATCGACGGGCCGGTGGTCGAGGTGTTCAAGGTCTCCAACGAAACCGCGGTCGGCCGCCTCTCGCTCGCCCGCATCTTCGGCAAGCCGCTCAACGAAGGCACCGAGCTCAACTCGTCGGCCGGCGACGGCCATCGGGCAGGGGCCTTGTTCGGCATCCACGGCGGGAGCACGATCAGGCTCAAGAAGGGCGAACCGGGCGACGTCGTCGGGATCGCCAAGGCCGACGCGGTCCATGCCGGGCACCGCCTGTCCGAAGGCGCCGCGCCCACGGCGCCTGAGCAACGCGCCAGACGCACCGCCAACTCCGCGCTCTCGATCGGGGTCAAGGACCACAAGGACGAGGTCCGCCTCTCGACCGCCCTGGCGAAGCTGCTCGAGGAAGACCTGGGCCTCTCCTGCGAGACCAATGAGGAAACCCATGAAACCCTCCTGCGCGGAATCAACGAGGAGCACCTCGCCCTGGCGCTCGATCGCCTGAAACGCCGCTACGGCCTGCCTATCGATGCCAAGCAGGCCGCGGTCGTGATCCGCGAAACGATCCGCAAGAGCGCGACCCAGCGCGGACGGCACAAGAAGCAGTCCGGCGGGCACGGCCAATACGGCGACGTGGTGATCGAAGTGCGCCCACAACCGAGGGGCGAGGGCTTCCGCTTCGAGGAGAAGATCTCCGGCGGCGTGGTCCCCAAGCAATGGATTCCGGCAGTCGAGCACGGCGTGCGCGATGCCATGCTCAAGGGGCCGCTCGGACATCCTGTGGTCGACGTGGCCGTGACCTTGCTGGATGGCTCGTACCACAGCGTCGATAGTTCCGAGCTGGCGTTCCGCATGGCTGGACGGATCGCGATGTCCGAAGCCCTCGCGGCCTCGGCACCTTACCTGCTCGAACCGATCGACCAGGTGACCATCGCCACGCCCGGCAGCGCCACTTCGCGCATCACCTCGGCGCTCGCCAGCCACCGTGCTCGAGTGCTCGGGATGACCCCGCGCGAAGGCTGGTCACGCTGGGACACGATCGAGGCCATGGTGCCCGAGGCGGAACTGGCGGCGCTACACAAGGACATCCGCGCCCTGAGCCAAGGCATGGCGACCTACGATGCGCACTTCGATCACTTGGAGGAGGTGAACGGAAGGCTGGCCGAAGCGATCGTCCAGAGGGCCAGCGAACCAGCCTGAGCGGAAATGGGAGCGGGCGGCCGGCACAGGCCGCCGCCCTCGCTTTTCAGCTATTCGACTGCCTGAGGGGAGGGGGTGGTGGACGCACTTGGGCTCGAACCAAGGACCCGCTGATTAAGAGTCAGCTGCTCTACCAACTGAGCTATGCGTCCACTCCCGAAGCGCCGGGAAACCCGGACCGCGGTGGCCCCGCGAATCGCGGGAGACGCCCATATAGCGATTGTCGTCGCCGTGAAAAGGGCGTGTTTGGACTTAGGTGAAACTCGTGCCTCGCGAGCGCTGACTCCACCGGTCGATCATCATCAAAGTACCGATGCAGATCATGTTCGTGAGCATCGACGAGCCGCCATGGCTCATGAACGGCAGGGGGATTCCGACCACGGGAGCAAGGCCCATGACCATCAGCAGATTGATCGCCACGTAGAAGAAGATCGTCGCCGTCATGCCGCCCGCCAGGAGCTGGGAGAAGCGATCGGGCGCGTTGCGAGCGACCGTCAGGCCCCAGCGCAGGATAATGCCGAAGATCAGCAGCACCAGCAGGCCGCCAACCAGACCCCATTCTTCGGCCATGGTGGCGAAGACGAAGTCGGTGTGGGGCTCAGGCAGGTAATTGAGGTGACTCTGCGAACCTTCGCCAAAGCCCTTGCCGGTGATTCCGCCGGAACCGATCGCGATCTTCGATTGGGTGATGTGGTAGCCAGTGCCGAGGGGATCGCTTTCCGGATCGAGGAAAGTGGTCACCCGGGCGCGCTGGTAATCATGCAGAGCGAAGAAGTAGGCGATCGGCGCAATGACCAGCGCTGCAGCGCCAGCTCCCGCAAACCACTTCCACGGCAATCCTGCGAGGAACAGCAGGACCCCCGCGCCAAAGCCAATGGCGAGCGCCGTACCGAGGTCGGGCTGTAGCAGCACCAGGCCCATCGGCAGACCGACCAGCACCCCGGCGGGCACCAGGGCTCGCCAGGAACCGGTCATGCCCGGCGGGAGCGCGCCATAGAATGTCGCCAGCGTCAGCACGATCACCGGTTTCATGAACTCCGACGGCTGCAAGACGATGAAGCCGAGATCGAGCCACCGCTGGCTGCCCCCGCCAATCGCGCCGAGCAATTCGACCAGGATCAGCAGCAGCAAGACGCCGACGTAGGCCGGATAGGCCGCCATCACGACCAGTTCTCGCGGCATCAGCCGGATGATCAGGGCCATCGTGAGGAACACGCCGAAGCGGATAAGGTGCGAGGTCGCGAAAGGCTGGAACGACCCTCCGGCCGCCGAGTGCAGCACGGTGGCCCCGAAGCAGACGAGGATGACCAGCGGGAGGATGACCCGCCATGGGATGCCGGCGAGCGGCTCGGGAAGGACGGCGAGCTTCATCGTGGCTCCGGCCCGGTAAGAACGTCGGGTTCAGGACGCGGCGCCACGGCCTCGGTCGCAACCCCGGCGGGCTGGGCCGCAGCCGCTCGGGCTTCGGCATCGACGAGCCGGGCGATCGTCGCCTGGTCTTCGGGAACCGGCGGTACGTCTATCCCGGCAGCGGCTGCACGGCGGGCGTATTCGGCATCGAACCGTTCCTTGGCCGTGCCGCCCCACTGCTGCTCCATCGCGTGCAGCGCCTCGAGCCCCTTCGCCGGATCGAACAGAAAGGTCATCACGTCGCGCGCGATAGGGTAGGCCGAGCCGGAGCCGCCGCCGTGTTCGATGACCACTGCCCCCGCATACCGCGGCTTGTCGAACGGGGCGAAGAAGATGAACAGGCCGTGGTCGCGGTGCTTCCAGATCCCGCCCTTGCCGCTGCCGACGTTTAGGCCGACGACCTGCGCCGTACCGGTCTTGCCGGCCATCAGCACGTTCTCGATCGGCAGCCTGGCCCGTCCAGCAGTGCCGGGGCCGTTGACCACGTCGCTCATCGCTTTCTGGATGATCTGCACGTGGTCGCCGTGGAAACCCATGCTGTCGAAGTGCGGGGTCTTACCGTCTAGGATCAGGCGCGGCATGATCTTGTTACCCGTCGCCAGGCGCGAAGCCATGATCGCCAGCTGCAAGGGATTGGCGAGCATGTAGCCCTGGCCAATGGTCGCGTTGACGGTGTCGTACGACTGCCAGGGCTTACCGTATTTCTTGAGCTTCCAGGCCGGGTCGGGAACCGTGCCGAAGAATTGGCTGGCGACCGGCAGCTGGAATTCCTGGCCCATCCCCAGGCGCTTGGCCATCGGCGCGATCACGTCCATGCCGAGCTTCTGGGCGAAGTGATAGAAATAGACGTCGCAAGACTGGTAGATGCCCTTGGACATGTTGACCGTGCCATGCCCGCGGCGGTTCCAGCAGTGGAACACGCGATTGCCCACACGCAACCCGCCGCCACAGCCGACTGTCTCGTTCGGATCCAGGCCGGCCTCAAGGAAGGACATTGCCACCATAGGCTTGACCGTGGAGCCAGGCGGATAGAGCCCCTTGAGCACCTTGTTACGCAGCGGAACGCGCTCGTTCTCGCTGAGCATCTGGTACTCGACGCGGCCGATCCCGTCGGAAAAGCTGTTGGGGTCGAAACTGGGCATCGAGGCCATGCACAGGAGGTCGCCGCTCGCACAGTCGATCACCACGACCGAACCGCTCTCGAGCCCGAGGCGGCGCGCAGCATAGTCCTGCAACGGGCCGTCGATTGTCAGCTGGATCGGCTTGCCCTGGACATCCTCGCGCGTGTCGAGGTCCCGGACGATACGTCCCGAGGCGGTGACTTCGACGCGGCGAGCGCCGGGTTCCCCGCGCAGGACTTGCTCAAACTGCTTTTCGAGACCGTCCTTGCCGAGCTTGAAGCCCGGCGTCACCAGCAGCGGCACCGGCTCCTTTTCGTATTCTTCCCGTGAGGCGGTCCCGACATACCCGATCAAGTGGCCAACGGATGGCCCGGTTGGGTAGAAGCGAGAAAAGCCACGCTGGGGCACTACGCCCGGCAGTTCCGGCAATCGCACGCTGACCGCAGCGAACGTGTCATAGTCGAGCCCGTCAGCAACCTGCACCGGTTGGAAGCCGGCGGCCTTGTCGATCTTGTCGCGCAAGTCCTGCAGCTCGACCGGGGTGAAGTTGAGCAGCTGGCCAAGCGTGGTGATCTCGGCGTCGGCGTCCTTGAGCCGATCCGGGATGATGTCGACGCGGAAGTCGGCCCGGTTGGAGGCGAGGGGGGAGCCGTTGCGGTCGAGGATCCAGCCCCGGCGCGGCGGAATCAGGGTGAGGTTCACCCGATTGCTCTCCGCCTCCATCTCGTACTTCTCGTTCTCGGCGACGGCTATGTAGCCCATCCGCGCCGCCAGCAGCAGGCCCACGCCTCCCTGCACCGCGCCGAGGACAAAGGTCCGGCGGTGGAAGGATTCGGCTAGCAATCGTGATGAGAACTTGGGGCGCATACCTCAGGCAATACGCCGCACGCGCATCAGGCGCAGACGATCCAGCAGGGCGACTAATCGGGCAACGACGGGGAACAGCATGATCGAGATCAGTAGTTGGGGGGCGATGACTGTGAGTTGTACCATTGTCAGCTTGGCCCCGGAAACAAGCGCCGAGATGGCAAGGTATGGCACGATGATCGCCGTCGCGGTTAGCCAATCGAGCCAAAAGTTGCGCCAGGGGAAGCGGATCTCGATCAGCTCGATAACGAACAGTGCCAGCGAGAAGAGCAGGATCCCGCTGCCGAATGGCTGGCCGGAATAGAGATCGTCGAACAACCCGAGCGGAAAGCCGGCCCACAACGGCAACAGGCCGGGCCGGATCAGGCGCCAGGCGAGCAGCATCATAAGGCCGAGCGGCGGCAGGACCGGGGCGGCGGAAATCACCGGCAACCAAGGGGTCAGCGATCCAAGCAGGATCGAAGCCCAAGGCAAGCCGTAAGCAAGCAGGGGCGACTGATCCCGATTGATGCGGCTTCCGAAAGGATCGCGCCGCGATTTGGGATTGAGGGTTTCCATCAATCCTCCCGAGCCGCCTTTTCCTCCAAACGGTCCGCAGCTTCGATCGCCTTCTGCTGCCAGACCGGTTCGACCAACACGACGTCGGTGGCCGCGGGGTTGCTGAGCAGCTGGGCGATCGCCCCATCGCGGGTGATCTCGGTCGCCAGGGCGACGGCGATTCCAGGCCGGAAGAGTCCACCGGCGCCCGAGGTAACGAAGACATCGCCCTTCTTGATCGGGTTTACGCCCAGGTTGACCAGGCGCAGGCGCAGCGATCCATCGGAACGACCTTCGGCGAAGGCGACCACGTTATCCGTCGCGCGGCGGACAGGCACCATGCTTTCACTGTCGGTGAGCAAGAGCACCCGCGAGCTCATGGTACCGGCTTCGACGACCCGGCCGACCAACCCCATCGGCGAAGTGACCGGCATGCCCGGTTGAACCCCATCGCTGGTGCCGGCCGAGATATAGGCGATCCGCCGGGCGCTGGAGGAAGTGGAGCCAATCAGGCGCGCAGTTGCGACGGGCTTGATATCGCCTTCGGCCATGCGCAGCGCGGCCTTAAGGCGGACATTCTCCTGCCGCAGCGCCTCGGCCTCGGCCAGCTTGACCCGGGCGATCTTGGCTTCTTCCTCGAGCTTCGCGTTGCGGCTGCCTGCGCGGTAATAGCCGGCGACCGCCTCGAACACGTTCTTGCCGCCGGTGCGGCCCGCCGCGCCGACCTCACCCACAGGTGCGGCAGCGTCGGAAGCCATCGAGCGCAGCCCGTTGAACGTCTCCGGACGAAGCAAGGAAATGGCCAGGAGCGCGGCACCCACAAGGATGCCGACGCCCGCCAGGACATAGCCCGTGAACAGGCCGAGCTGGGCCTTCTTGTTGCTTCCGGAACGGCGGCTTGAGGGCGGTGCCATTGCCGCCATACCCCTCTAGTTCGCAGTAACGATCAGGCGGTCATCAACACGCCACGATAGACCGGGTCTTCCATCGCGCGGCCAGTACCCAGGGCGACGCAAGAAAGCGGATCTTCCGCGACACTGACCGGCAACCCGGTCTCTTCGCGAAGGTGATCGTCAAGCCCGCGGATCAGCGCGCCGCCGCCGGTCAGGACAATGCCCTGGTCGACGATATCGGCCGCGAGTTCCGGCGCCGTGTTCTCGAGCGCGATCCGCACGCCTTCGACGATCGCCCCGATTGGCTCGCTGAGCGCTTCGGCGATGTTGGCCTGGTTGATCGTGATTTCCTTCGGCACGCCGTTCACCAGATCGCGGCCCTTGAGCGTGATCTGCTCGCCCACGCCGTCTTCGGGCACCGTGGCGATGCCGTAGTCCTTCTTGATCCGCTCGGCCGTCGCTTCGCCGATCAGCAGGTTGTGGTGTCGGCGGACGTAGGAGACGATCGCCTCGTCCATCTTGTCACCGCCAGTGCGGACCGAAGTGGTGTAGGCCAGGCCGCGCAGGCTGAGCACTGCGACTTCCGTGGTGCCGCCGCCGATATCGACGACCATCGAGCCGACCGGCTCGGTCACCGGCATATCGGCGCCGATAGCAGCAGCCATCGGTTCGAGGATGAGGAAGACTTCCGAGGCGCCGGCGTTCGAAGCCGCGTCACGGATCGCGCGGCGTTCGACCGAAGTCGAGCCCGAGGGAACGCAGATCACGATCTCCGGCGGGCTGAACATGCTGGTGCGCTTGCCCGTCACCTTGCGGATGAAGTGTTTGATCATCTCCTCGGCGATCTCGATGTCGGCGATGACACCGTCGCGCAGCGGGCGGATCGCCTCGATGCTGTCGGGGGTCTTGCCCATCATCAGCTTGGCATCGTCACCGACGGCCTTGACCCGCTTGACGCCGTTGATCGTCTCGATCGCGACCACCGACGGTTCATTCAGGACGATGCCGCGATCCTGCACGTAGACCAGCGTGTTCGCGGTCCCGAGGTCGATTGCCATGTTCTGAGAGCCGAATTTGAACAACCTGGAAAAGAACGATCCCATCGAAAAACCCGTGCCTTGCCGCTAGAGGGAAATGACTGAACCGGCGGGCGGGGCGGTTAGTGCCAACCGGAAGTGCCGCGTGCTTAGCTCGAAGTAAAAGCAAAGGCCAAAAATTTGTGGCGTTACCCACGCGGTTTTGCACTGCTTGGCTCGAATTGCCTCCAGTTCGGCGTTACTGGCCCATAAATGCCGACGATCCGCCGCCTACCTGAAGCGCTGATCAACCGTATCGCCGCCGGTGAGGTGGTCGAGCGGCCGGCGTCTGCACTCAAGGAACTGGTCGAAAACGCCATCGACGCCGGCGCGACACGCGTTTCCGTCAGGATCGAGGAGGGCGGCCTGGCCTTGCTCGAGGTGACCGACGATGGGTGCGGCATGGGGCCAGATGAGATGGCCCTCGCGCTAGAACGCCATGCCACGTCCAAGCTGCCAGACGAGGCCATCGAACAAGTCGCGACGCTCGGCTTCCGCGGAGAGGCGCTGCCCTCGATCGCCAGCGTTGCCCGCCTCACGCTCGAAAGCCGGGTGCGGGGGGTGGAGCAGGGTTGGAAGCGCGTGGTCGATCACGGGGCGCTCGTCGAGGAAGGTCCCGCCGCCTTGCCTCCAGGTACACGCGTTCGCGTCGAACAGTTGTTCGGCAAAGTCCCGGCGCGCCGCAAGTTCCTGCGCTCGGCCCGCAGCGAGTATGCCGCTTGCCTCGATGTTGTCCGGCGGCTGGCGATGGCCCGGCCGGATATCGGCTTTACGCTCGAACAGGGCGGCCGACGAATTCTCGGTTTGCAGGGCGGGGAAGGGCTCGAGGCGCGCGTCGCGCAGATCGTCGACCGCGCGCTGGCCGACAATGGAGTGACGATCGAACTCGAACGCGGGACCATGCGGTTGCGCGGCCTGGCGGGCCTGCCGACGTTTAACCGCGGCGTGGCCGACCACCAGTATCTGTTCGTCAACGGGCGTCCAGTGAAGGACCGCCTGCTCATCGGCGCGGTTCGGGGCGCCTATTCGGGTATGCTGGCTCACGATCGGCACGCGGTGCTGGCCCTGTTCCTGGACCTCGAGCCCGAAGACCTCGACGTCAACGTGCACCCGGCGAAGACCGAGGTGCGCTTCCGTGACGCGCCTTCGGTTCGCGGGTTCATCGTCTCGGGCTTGCGCGAAGCCTTGTCGACTGGCGACAAGCGCAGCGCCCAGGCGCCCGACGCTTCCGCGATGTCAAAGTGGCAAGTGGAGCCGTCTGCGCCAGGGCCGGCGCCTAGCTTAGGCTCCATCTTTGCCGGACGAGATTGGTCCGCGCCGAATTCGTCGGTTCGGCAGCCATCGAGCCCTTGGAACGCGCATGTCACCGAGATCTTCGATGCACCGCAGGGCCGAGCCGAGATCGCCGAACCCCTGCCTCCGGAAACCGAAGACTTTCCGCTTGGCGTTGCTCGAGGGCAGGTGGCGCAGACCTACATCGTTGCCGAAGCCGCAGATGGTTTGGTGATCGTCGACCAGCACGCCGCACACGAACGCCTTGTGCTGGAACGCCTTCGGGCCGCTCGCGGTGCAGGCGCCGGCGCAAGCCAGGCGCTGCTGATGCCCGAAGTCGTCGAGCTCGACGAACCGGCTTGCGACCGGCTTGAGGACAAGGCGAGCGATTTCGCCGAGCTGGGCTTGTCGATCGAAAGGTTCGGACCCGGGGCCATGCTCGTGCGTGCTGTACCGGCGATCCTCGCCAAGGCCGATCCCGCGGCATTGCTGCAAGACCTCGCCGATGATCTGGCCCAGCATGGCGAAAGTTTGCTATTAGGGGAAAGGATCGAGCACGTGCTGGCCACGATGGCTTGCCACGGTTCGGTTCGGGCCGGTCGGACCTTGTCGGTTCCGGAAATGAACGCGCTGCTCAGGGAAATGGAGCGGACGCCTCGTTCGGGACAGTGCAATCATGGTCGCCCGACTTGGGTCAAGCTATCGATGGGGGATGTCGAAAAGCTGTTCGGGAGACATTGATGCGGGGCGGATTGGCGATTGGAGCGGCAGCGATGCTGCTTGCCGGGTGTGGAAGCAGCTCCACTCCCGAAGAACAGGCGCTGGAAGATGCTCGCGATGTGGCGATGGTCGAAGCTGCGAACAAATCCGAACCGCCCCTCCAACTCGTAACCCCCGAGCCAATCCTGCTGCCCGACCTGGAGCGCTACGATCTCTATGGCGCTGCCTGCAACTATGCACCGGGTACGAGCCTTGGGACACGAGTTGTCGCCCGGGAGGCCGACGCTTTCGTCAAGATCGATGGCGAGGTTCAACGGTTTGCGGCCGACCCCGGCTCTCGCGAACTGCCGCTTGGCACGCGCACGCTCTACAACGGCAAGGAATTCTCGCTGCAGCTGGAGATCAAAGGCGAGGGCGAGGCGACTGCCGATGGCAAGGAGAACTACGAAGGCACGGTGACCTTGCGCGATCCCCACGGACGGCCAGTCTATGAAGGGACCGGCCTGGCCCAGTGCGGCGGCTAGCGCGTTCGTTTGACGTAGAGGTGGTTGTCGTCGCGCCGCTCGAGCTTGAAGTTGTCGCTGGCCGCCTTCATCAGATCCGAAAGCCGCTTGAACCCATGGTTGCGCACGTCGAAGCTTGAACGGTTTCCGGCGATCTGGCCAACTTCTTGCAGCCGCGCAAAGCCGTTCTCGTCCCGGCTCGCCGCCTTCCAGGCATCGCCGAGCAATTCGATCAGGTCCCGATCGATCTGCCGGCTTTCTGCCGGTGGCGTATCGTCTTCGTGCTCTTGCGTACGGATCAGCTGATCGACGTCGATGTAGCGGGTGCAGGCTGTCTTGAACGCCTCGGGTGCCTTGTCACTGCCGAACCCGTAGACCAGCAGCCCGTCTTGACGCAGCCGCGTGACCAGCGGGGTGAAGTCGCTGTCGGAGCTCATGATGCCAAAGCCGTCGACTTTGCCGCGATAGAGCAAGTCGACCGCGTCGATAGTCATCGCCATGTCGGTGGCGTTCTTGCCCTTGGTGAGGTCGAACTGCTGCATCGGCTGCAGACCGTAACGATGGGTGATCTGGTTCCACTTGGCCAGCGCCGGCTTGGCCCAATTGCCGTAAGCGCGGCGGATGTTCACTTGCCCTAGCTCGGCCAGGACGGTGAGAACGGGATCAATGCCCGCGTGGCTCGCGTTGTCGGCGTCGATCAGCAGGGCGATGTTCTTGAGCGGCGTGTCCAGCATGGCGCGTTAATGAGCCCACCGGCTACGGCGCGCAAGTCAGGCCGGAGAGAACTTGCCGCTGCGCTCGTCGAGCAAGTGCAGGACGCCGTCGGAGATGGCGAAGAAGGCGCCGCGCAGAGTCAGGTCGTGGCGCTTCTCCTTCTCGCGCACACAGGCAAAGGTGCGCAGGTTCTCAAGGCTGACCTTGACCGCAGCCTGTTCCATGGCCCGTTCGGCCTCGCGGCCTTCAGTACCGAACTCTTTGGCAATCGGATCGCGCGCCTCGTCGAGCAGCTCGATCCAGTCGGCGATGAAGCCGCCTTTGCCGGGCTCGGAGCCGCGCAGTTCTTGCGTCAGGGCGACCTTGCAGCCGCCGCACATACCGTGTCCCATGACCACGATCTCACGCACCTTGAGCACCTGCACCGCGAATTCGAGCGCGGCCGATACACCGTGGTGGCCCGGAGCCGTCTCGAACGGCGGGACCAGCGCGGCGACGTTGCGCACGACAAAGATCTCGCCGGGGTTCACGTCGAAGATTTGCGACGGATCGACTCGGCTGTCGGAACAGGCGATCACCATGACCCTGGGGGACTGGCTCTCACGCAGAGTCGCCCAGCGTTCTCGCTCAGGCTTCCAGCCGTGTTCCCGGAAGCGGCGATAGCCCTGGAGGAGCTCGGCGAGTTCGGTTGTCGGCACGATCATGCTCGCCCCATGCCGCGCGCCATTGCCACTGGCAAGGCACATGCCTAAGTGCGCACTCTATGAACGACCTTTCCGCAGCCCCCCGCCCGGAACGTCAGCGCAAGCCCGACTGGATCCGGGTCAAGGCCCCAGTCAGCAAGGGCTACCATGAGACGCGCACTCTCATGCGGGAACTCAACCTCAACACCGTGTGCGAGGAAGCCGCCTGTCCTAACATCGGCGAGTGCTGGACCAAGAAGCACGCGACGGTGATGATCCTCGGCGACGTCTGCACGCGGGCCTGCGCCTTCTGCAACGTCAAGACCGGCATGCCGCGCAAGGTCGACCCGCTCGAACCAGAGCACGTCGCGGTGGCGGCGGCGAGGCTCGGACTCGAGCATATCGTGGTCACCTCGGTCGATCGGGATGACTTGCCCGACGGCGGGGCGGGGCAGTTCGTCAAGGTGATTGAAGCGTTGCGCCGCAACACCCCGTCGACCACGATCGAGATCCTTACTCCCGACTTCCGTGGCAAGATGCGGCCGGCGGTCGAGGCAATTTGTGCCGCTGGACCCGATGTTTACAACCACAACCTCGAAACGGTGCCACGTCTTTACCCGACGATCCGCCCCGGTGCGCGGTACTACGCCTCGCTCCGCCTGCTCGAAGAAGTGAAGCGCCACGATCCGATGATCTTCACCAAGTCGGGTATCATGCTCGGCCTTGGGGAAGAGCGGCTCGAAGTGCACCAGGTGATGGATGACATGCGCTGCGCCGAGGTCGATTTCCTGACTATGGGCCAATACCTTCAGCCCACGCCCAAGCATGCCAAGGTGGCTGACTTCGTGACGCCACAGGTATTCGACGCCTACGGCGCCATCGCGCGGGCCAAGGGCTTCCTCCAGGTGGCGTCCAGCCCTCTCACGCGATCAAGCTATCACGCCGGGGACGACTTTGCGCAGATGAAGGCGGCCCGCGAGGCCAAGCTGGCTGCACGAAAAGCCTGATGCCCGGTATCCGCGAAACCCGCACGCTGCCTTACAGCGCGGAGCAGATGTTCGACCTGGTGGCCGACGTGGCCAACTATCCGGAGTTCCTGCCGTGGGTCGTAGCGACTCGCGTGCGATCGGATGACGGCAAGGAAATGGTCGCCGACATGCTGGTCGGCTTCAAAGCCCTGCGCGAGAAGTTCACCTCGCGCGTGATCAAGGACCGGCCCGGTCGCCTGGAAGTGATCTACGTCGACGGGCCGATGCGCGATCTCGACAACGTCTGGCACTTCCGCTCGACGCCCGACGGGGGCTGCGAGCTCGATTTCTGTGTCGATTTCAGCTTCAAGAACAGGATGTTCGAGATGCTGGCCGGGCAGTATTTCGATCGCGCTTTCCGCAAGATGGTGGCCGCGTTCGAAACGCGCGCGGCCGAGCTTTACGGCAGCAGCAACTCAAGCGCGCAAAGCGTCGCCTGAAGCCGGACCCCGCCGCGGTCCTGGTTCTCGTAGAATTGTGATTCGGCGTCGGGCGTGTCGTTCCCGCGAACGGCGCGAGCGAACACGACGGTCCCGACCGGCTTCTGCGCGGTGCCGCCATCAGGGCCGGCGATGCCGCTGATTGCGACCGCCACGTCGGCATTGCTCCGCTCGAGCGCACCCCTCGCCATTGCAAAGACGCACGCGACCGAAACGGCGCCGAACGCGTCGATGATGTCGCTCGCGACGCCAAGCGATTGCTGCTTGGCTTCATTCGAATAGGTCACAAAGCCGCGATCGAGCACCTTGGACGATCCCGGAATCTCGGTGATCGCCGCAGCGACGAGGCCGCCGGTGCAGCTTTCCGCCACGGCGACCGTGCGCCCGAGCGCGGCGTTTTCTTCGACCACTCGGCGGGCGAGGGCGGTGATCTCATCGGGGAGGAGGAACTCGCTCATGACAGGCGCGGACACACAGGCAGCTGAACGGGATCGACCAGGCCAACCACGGCGCCAAGCACGCCGCCTGCGACTTCAGGATCGATCGGTGCCATTGCCTCTATTACCCACTCAATGCGGCTACAGTTCCTGGTGTCGATTTTCGCCGAGACTTCCTGCACGATCAGGGCGTCGACCAGCGGGCGTACGGCGTCATCGGGCAGGTTAGCGAGGGTGTCGAGGCCCTGGGCCGAGCCCTGGCGTCCGCCGAGCCATTTGATGATGCCGGACTTCGCCTTGGGCCATACGCGCGTCTGGAGCGCGGTGTAACGCCGACCTAGGGCGTCCCCGCTGCGGGCGAGGTAGCCCCGCTGGGACAGCTCGCTTCCGCACTTGAGGCGCACGGCCTGCAACACGTTGGGCGTGCTGTAGATCGCGATCGCGCCGACTTCCGCCTGGGTCACGCAGGCTTGCTGCGCGCTTGCGAGCGTAGGCTGAACCGCCAGCGCGGCCGCAGCAGCCACGGCTGCCAGCCTCTTTCCAGCAAACATTTACCTCAAATCCTTTCCAGCGGGACCAGCGTTGCGACCGCCTGGGCCGCAATGCCTTCGCCGCGGCCGGTGAAACCCAGTCGCTCGGTCGTCGTGGCTTTCACGCTAACCGCCCCTATGCCGACCCCGAGCAATTCGGCAAGCCGTGCTCGCATGGCGTCACGGTGCGGTCCCACTTTGGGAGCTTCGCAAATCAGGGTGACGTCGACATTGCCAATCTGGAACCCTGCGCGAAGGGCCAGGTCGACCGCGTGTTCGACAAACCGGCTCGAAGGCGCACCTCGCCATTGCGGGTCGCTCGGCGGGAAATGCATCCCGATGTCCCCCGCACCGACCGCACCGAGAACGGCGTCGACCACGGCATGGAGAGCCACGTCCGCGTCGCTATGTCCGGCAAGGCCGTGGGTGTGTTCGATACGAATACCGCAGAGCCAAAGCTCTTCGCCTTCGACGAGGCGATGGACGTCGAAGCCGGTACCGGTGCGAGGATAAGGAAGGGTGGTCATGAAATCCTCGGCAAATGTCAGCTTGCGCAGCCGCTCGTCGCCTTCGACCAACGCTACCGCAAGCCCCGCGGCCCGCGCGACCTGGGCGTCGTCACCGGCCGTCGTCGCGCCCTGCCAGGCCCGGTGCGCGGAGAGAATATCGGAATAGCGAAAGGCCTGGGGCGTTTGCACCCGGCGTAATTGCTCACGGGGAGCGCTGCCCGCCATCAGGCCGCTGGCGTCGACCGCCAGGCTATCGACAACTGGAAGGACGGGTATCGCACCCGGCTGGCCATCCAGCGCAACAAGAAGCCGCTCGACGACTTCCGAAGGGCAGTCGGGCCGCGCTGCGTCGTGAATCAAGACGGCCTCAGGTGCATCCGAGGCCAACACTTCCAGCGCAGACCTCACCGAATCCTGTCGAGTCGCTCCGCCCGTGACCAAGTGGATGTCCGGTAAACCTGCGAGCGCTTGCGCCGCCATTTCCTCATGGCCAGCCGCGATCGCCACGACGACTGGCCTGGCTCCCGCCGCAAGCAAGGCCTCGGCGGAATGACGCACCAAGGGCTTGCCCCGCCACAAGGCGAACTGCTTGGGCACCGGCTGACCGGCGCGAAGGCCCTGGCCAGCGGCGACAATGACCGCGGCGAACCGTGCTGTCGTGGGGGTGCCCATCGTAGGGCGGGCCGCTAGCGGGTTGCGGCACCCCTCGCAATCCACTATGCGCTGCCTGATTTTTAGGCACACACTCCCGCAATGACGACTCTACCCACTCCTCCGGCACTCAAGCCGATCGATATCGGCCCGGTGCGGATCGACTGTCCGGTGATTCTCGCCCCGATGACGGGCGTCACCGACATGCCCTTCCGTACGCTCGTGCGCCGCTATGGCTCGGGCCTCAACGTGACCGAGATGATCGCCAGTCCGGCGATGATCCGCGAAACCCGGCAGAGCCTGCAGAAGGCCGCCTGGCATCCGATCGAGACACCGGTCTCGCTCCAACTCGCAGGCTGCAGCCCGACGGAGATGGCCGAAGCCGCCAAGCTCAACGAGGATCGCGGGGCAGCGATCATCGACATCAACATGGGCTGCCCGGTGAAGAAGGTCGTCAATGGAGAGGCCGGAAGCGCCCTGATGCGTGACTTGCCGCTGGCCGCGAGCCTGATCGAGGCGACCGTCAAGGCGGTGTCGGTTCCGGTCACGGTCAAGATGCGCATGGGCTGGGATCACACGAGCCTCAACGCACCCGAGTTGGCCCGGATTGCCGAGGACCTCGGCGCCAAGCTGATCACCGTGCACGGCCGCACGCGCAACCAGATGTACAAGGGCGAAGCCGACTGGGCGTTCGTCCGCAAGGTGAAGGACGCGGTTTCGCTTCCCGTCATCGTTAATGGCGACATTTGCGGGGTCGAGGACAGCGCCCGTGCACTTGAGCAATCGGGTGCCGACGGGGTCATGATCGGGCGCGGCGCCTATGGGAAGCCGTGGCTGCTTGGGCAGGTCATGCACTGGTGGCGTACCGGAGAGGCGGTACCGACGCCCGGCATCGACGAGCAATATGCACTGCTCGTGGAACACTACCGATCGATGCTCGATCACTACGGGGCAGAGACCGGCGTCAAGATCGCCCGCAAGCACCTGGGCTGGTACACCAAAGGCCTGCCGGGTTCGGCGGAGTTCAGAAACTACGTGAACTTCATCGACGATCACGAACAAGTGCTTGGTGAAATCGCCCGTTTCTACGACCCTTTTCTGCGCCGGGAAGCCGCGTGAACCAAGGCGATCCGGGCACGCCCGATTCCAGAGAACAGATCGCGGGCCTGACTTTCGGCCTGCTGCTGCTGGCGCCCGATCTGACCATCGCGCAGGTCAACCCCGGCGGCGAAAACCTGATTGGCCGCAGCGCGCGCAGGTTGGTGGGCGTGCCACTGCTCGACATTCTCTCGTTTCCCGACAGCCAGATCGGGGAGCGGCTGCGCGGCGAAGAGGCGCAGCTCGTGGCCCGAGGCGTGCCCATCAATTTTGACGGGCGGTCGGCGCTGACAAACCTGACCGTTTCGGCATTGCCGGCGCATCCTGGCTGGCGCGTGGTGACGCTTTCCGATGCAGGGCAGGAAGAGCGCATGGGCGAAGAAGATCGCGCCGTGGCCCTGCGTGGTCCTGCGGTATTGGCACACGAGATCAAGAACCCGCTCTCCGCCATTCGCGGCGCGGCCCAGCTCGTCGCGCGCAAGCTTGAGGAAGGCGACCGCAAGCTGACCGACCTCATCACCGACGAGGTCGACCGCATCGCCCAGCTTATCGACCGCATGCAGCGCCTCGGCCGCGAGCAGCCCGAGCCGGTAGCGCCGTTCAATCTGCATGCCGCGGTTCGGCGAGCGTGCGATACCGTGAGCGCCGCCAGCGACCAGGAAATCCGCATCCGCGAGGAGTTCGATCCCTCGCTACCGCCAGTCCTCGCTAACGAGGGCGCCCTGGTGCAGGTGCTGATCAACCTGATCGGCAACGCGCGGGATGCCTGCCAGGGACAGAAGACACCGGAGATCGTGATCCGCACGCGGTTCGTTAGCGGGTTGGCACGCAACGTCATGCGACTTGGCCGGCCGGTAAAGCTGCCGATCGAAGTCCAGGTCAGCGACAACGGGCCCGGCATCGATCCGGCGCTGCGCGATCATATTTTCGAACCGTTCGTATCGAGCAAGAAGAACGGCCAGGGCCTCGGCCTGGCGTTGGTCAACAAGCTGGTCCGCGACATGGACGGACGCATTGGTCACGAACGTGACGCCACCGGCGGCTGGACGCATTTCCGCGTGCACCTGCCGATGGGGAAGTAGGGAAGGGGTGGGCATGGCAAGACGCGCCCTGTTGGTCGAAGACGACGGATCGATTGCGACGGTCATTACCGCTGCGCTTGAGGCCGAAGCCTTCACCGTGGACCGTTGCGATAGCATCGCCGGACGCGACAGGCTGCTCAGCAAGGGCAGCTACGAGGTGATGCTGACCGATGTCGTCCTGACCGACGGCGACGGGATCGAAACGCTGGGCGAGGTTCACAAAGCCTTTCCTGAGATGCCGGTGATTATCCTCTCGGCACAAAACACGCTCGATACTGCTGTTCGCGCCACCGATACGGGCGCGTTCGAGTACTTCCCCAAGCCGTTCGACCTGGACGAACTGATCCGCGCCGCTTGCCAGGCGGCCGATGCCCGAGTGAGCAGCGGCGCCGGCGGCGACGAGGCCGGGGAGGGCTTGCCCCTGATCGGCCGCAGCCAGGCGATGCAGGACGTCTATCGCATGATCACCCGCGTTCTGCGGAACGACCTGACCGTGCTCATCCTCGGCGAGTCCGGCACTGGCAAGGAACTCGTGGCAGAGGCGATCCACGAGCTCGGCTCTCGCAGAACCGGTCCGTTCGTGGCGGTGAACACCGCCGCCATTCCGCGCGAGCTGATCGAAAGCGAGTTGTTCGGTCACGAGAAGGGCGCCTTCACCGGCGCTGTCAGCCGCTCGATTGGCAAGTTCGAGCAGGCAAACGGTGGCACCCTGTTCCTCGACGAGATCGGCGACATGCCGCCCGAAGCACAGACCCGTTTGCTTCGCGCGCTCCAGTCCGGTCGGATCCGCCGCGTGGGCGGACGCGAAGAGATCGCGATCGACGTCCGTATCATCTCGGCGACCAATCGCGACCTCGGGCCGATGATCTCGGCGGGCAGCTTTCGCGAGGATCTGTACTATCGCCTCAACGTCGTGCCCATCGACCTCCCGCCTCTGCGCGAGCGGAAGGGTGACGTGGAGCCGTTGGCTCGCCACTTCCTGCGTCAGGCGGCGGAAGAGGGCCTTCCGGCACGGCGACTTTCAAAGGAGGCGTCCAACCTTCTCGAGGTACAACCCTGGCGCGGCAATGTGCGCGAGCTACGCAATTTCGTGTTCCGTGCCGCACTGCTGTCGCGGGAAGAAGAGCTCGACACGGCCATTGTCCGCCAGCTCCTGGCAGACCGGCCAGCGCCCGAACCCTCCAAGGAGGCCAGCTTCGATAGCGCCCTCGCATCATGGCTAAGTCAGGGCAAACCGGCCCCGGGCTCGCTCTACCACGAGGCCCTGGCGGCCTTTGAAGTACCGCTGTTCGAACACGCGCTGTTGGAAACGGGTGGCAACCAACTACGGGCGGCTCAGCTGCTAGGCATCAACCGAAACACGCTCCGCAAACGGCTCGACGACTTGCAGATCGATCCTGAGCGTTTCTCCCGCCGGGGATAGACCCTCGCTTCGGCGAAAAACCCCTTGCATTTTTGCAACAGGACCGTTGTAACTCTGCAACGATGGACGACCCCCCCGGTCCTGCAGCGGGCTCCGAGAAGCCCATTCGCGTCCCCCGCTGGTGGCGGCGAGGAATGGTTCATGCGCGGCGGGTAAACGTTTACCTTTGGCTTGAAATCGTTTTCGGCGCGACGCTCGTGGTCATGCTGGCAAGCTCCTGGCTGGCGCTCAGCAATGCAAACCAGGATCGACTCGTTCCCTCGGCGCAGGCCGCGGCGATGCTGGTCGGTTCGCTGATCCCGGCAATGGCCCTGCTGGTCTTGCTCGGGCGGCGCCTGGCGCTCCGCCGGGCGGGTGACACGACCGCGCGGTTGCACGTCAACCTGGTCTTCTTCTTCTCGTTGGTGGCGGCGTTACCGACGCTGTTCGTTGCCGTTTTCGCGAGCGTCCTGTTCCAGTCCGGAGTGGGTTTCTGGTTTTCCGACGATTCACGCGGAATGCTCGAGAACGCCAACCGCCTGGCGCGCGGCTATTACGAACAGAACCAGGAAGAGATCGGCAAGACCACGGTCGCGATGACCGAGGATCTTCGGTACGTGCTCGGCCGGGTCGCTTTCAGTAGCGACGATTTCGTAGAGCAGTTCTACCTCCAGGTCCTGGCGCGCGAACTGAACGAAAGCGCCATCTTGCGGCTGCAGCCCAATGGCGAGCTGATCACCGAAGTGATTGCGGATCCTGATGAAGACAGCGCCCGCCAACGCATCTCCCCAGAAGCCTTGAAGCGGCTGTCGGGCGGCGAACCGGTCGTGGTAACGGCCCGCCAGGACAGCATCGAAGCGGTTGCCCCGGTCGACCTCAAGGCGGGAATATTCCTCTATGCCGAGAGGAACTTACGGGCCGATGCTATGAGCCAGTGGCAACAGGCTCGGACCGTTCTCAGGAATTACGAGGATTTCACACGCCGCGCCCGCGTGCTGCAGATCCAGTTCAATCTTGCCTTGTTCGGCATGTCGCTGGCGCTTGTTGGCCTGGCGGTGTGGTTCGCGCTTCGCTTTGCCGATCGACAGGTCAAACCGCTCACCCAACTGGTGGCGGCAGCCCGTGAAGTCGGCGGCGGCAACTATTCGTTGCGTGTCGCCGGCCGCACGGGGCCCGACGAGATCGGCCTGCTCAACCGCGCCTTCAACCGGATGACCGAGCAGATCGAACGGCAGACAACGGCCCTGATGGGCGTGAACCGCCAGCTCGCCGAACGGCGCGCCTTTACGGAAGCGGTGATCCAGTCGATCACGGCAGGGATCATCTCGGTCGATGCCGAAGGGCAAGTCGCCCTGATGAACAATTCGGCGCAAGCGCTTCTGCTCGATCACGTCGGACCGATGCCGCTCGGCGTAAAACTCGCCGATGTCGCGCCGCAGATAGCCACGCTCCTGCGCAGCGGGGCCACCAGCGGGGTCGTGCAATATCGCAAGGGTGGGGAACTGCTGACGCTCGCGGTCAAGATTGCCCCGACGTCAGACGGCCACGTGATCACCTTCGAGGACATCACGCGCCAGTTGATCGACCAGCGTCAGGCGGCCTGGTCCGATGTCGCGCGCCGCATCGCGCACGAGATCAAAAACCCGCTTACCCCAATTCAGCTCGCCACCGAACGCATCAAGCGGCGCTATCGCAAGCAGATCGAACAAGATGGTGAACTGTTCGAAGAGTTGACCGGCACGATCATTCGCCAGGTCGGCGAGCTCCGCCGGATGGTGGACGAGTTCTCGTCCTTTGCCCGCCTGCCCAAGCCGGTTTTCCGGCAAGAGGATGCGGTGGATCTCGTCCGCCAGGCGATGTTCCTGCAGGAAGTCGGTCACCCGGAGATCGATTACGCGTTCTCGATGCCCGACGAGGTTCCGCCGATCGCCTGCGACAGGCACCAGTTCGGCCAGGCGATGACCAACGTGCTCAAGAACGCCGCCGAAGCGATCGAAGCGAAAGCGCGCGATGCCGGACCCGATTATCGCGGCCGAATTGCCGTAGCCGTCGAGAATGGCGAGCAGCAGGTGACGGTCCGCGTCAGCGACAACGGTATCGGGCTGCCCCAAGGCGGTGAGCGGATCATGGAGCCTTATGTCACGACGCGCGAGAAGGGCACTGGGCTCGGCCTCGCGATCGTCAAGAAGATCGTCGAGGAACACGGGGGCGAATTGAACTTCTCCTCCGCGTCCGATGGAGGAACCTGCGCGACACTTCGCTTCGCGCGCGACCCGATGGCGGCTGGCGCCAGAAACGAGGCCGCAGAATGAGCATGCAAATGGAGATAAGCTAATGGCGCTCGACATCCTCGTAGTGGATGACGAACAGGATATTCGCGAACTCGTCGCGGGCGTGCTGACCGATGAAGGATATGGTTGTCGAACGGCCGGTGACAGCACCACCGCGCTGCGCATGGTGGACGAGCTGCGGCCAAGCCTGGTCCTGCTCGATGTCTGGCTCCACGGCAGCCCCATGGACGGCCTCGAGGTGCTCGACGCGATCAAGGCGCGCGAACCGCAACTGCCCGTGATCATCTTCTCCGGCCACGGTAACATCGACACCGCTGTGTCCGCGATTGGCCGCGGGGCGGTGGACTTCATCGAAAAGCCGTTTGAGGCTGAGCGCCTACTGCTTCTGGTGGCTCGCGCCACCGAGACCGAGCGGCTGCAACGAGAGAACGCCCGCCTGCGCGAAGGGATTGCGCTGGCCGAAGAGTTCACCGGCAATTCCAGCGCAATCAACCAGGTCCGTGCTACGTTGAAGCGCGTTGCCAACACCGGTAGCCGCGTCCTCATCACGGGCCCCGCTGGCTCGGGCAAGGAGGTGGCTGCCCGGTTGCTCCATGCCTGGAGTCCGCGCGCCGACAAGGCCTTCGTCACCGTCAACTCCGCCCGCATCACGCCCGAGCGCTTCGAGCAGGAGCTGTTCGGTGAAGAGGCCGACGGAAAGTTGGTCCGTGCCGGATTGCTGGAGATGGCGGACGGCGGCACGCTCTATCTTGATGAAGTGGCCGACATGCCGATGAGCACGCAGGCCCGAATCCTGCGCGTGCTGACCGAGCAGAGTTTCGTCAGGGCCGGGGGGAATCGCCAGATCAGGGTCGACGTGCGCGTGGTTTCGTCGACCGCTCGCGACCTGGAGAAGGAAATCGCCGAGAAGCGCTTCCGGGAAGACTTGTTCTATCGCCTCAACGTGGTGCCGGTCGGCGTTCCCTCGCTGTCTGAGCGGCGGGAGGACATACCGGTGCTCGCCGAGCACTTCTTCACCCGCTACGCCCGCGAACAGGGCCTGCAAGTCCCCGCGATCTCCACCGAGGCCATGGCAGGGCTGCAGGCCTATGACTGGCCAGGCAACGTGCGCCAGCTTCGCAACGTCGTCGAACGCACCGTCATCCTCGCCCCGCGCGACCGGATGGAACGGATCGAGCCTGACATGCTTCCGGGAGAGATCACGGGCGGCTCGGCCGACAACGGCTCGGGTATCTCGACGCTGATGGGCGTTCCCTTGCGCGAGGCGCGCGAGAGCTTCGAGCGGGAGTACCTTCGTATTCAGATCCGTCGCTTCTCGGGTAACATCTCCAAGACCGCGGGTTTCATCGGCATGGAGCGTTCGGCGCTTCACCGCAAACTCAAGCTGCTCGGAATGAGCGAACGTCATGAAATTGAAAACGAGTGAAAATAAGCTCCACTAGGTGAAAGTTGGTATTTACGGGATGCCAAAGTCCCGCCTAGGTTGATTGAAACTTGTCGGCCGTCTTCTCGTCATACGAGTGGGGCCAGAACGTGGACCGCAAAACGGCCACCAACAAAACGGAGTCAGTTGAATGGCCAAGGAAAAGCTGAGCGCGCGTCCCCGTGCCGTACCGGAGCCGGCGCCCGCACCAGCAGCATCAAGCGGAATGAGGCCGGCCAATCTTCAGGACCAGTTCCTCAACAACCTCCGGCGTGAAAAGACGCCTGTGACCATGTTCCTGGTCAAGGGCGTGAAGCTGCAAGGCATCGTGACCTGGTTCGATAACTTCTCGATCCTGCTCCGCCGCGATGGTCAGTCGCAGCTGGTCTACAAGCACGCGATCTCGACGATCATGCCCGGTCAGCCGGTCGACGCTTCCCAGTTCGAATCCTCGGGCGATGGTTCGCGCAAGCAGCGCCTGCTGCAGGACGTGTTCCTGTCGCGTGTCCGCGATGCCGGCGTGCAGGTCACGATGTTCCTGGTGAACGGCGTGATGCTGCAGGGACGGATCGCTGCTTACGATCTGTTCTGCATGCTGCTCGAGCGCGAAGGCTACGTGCAGCTCGCGTACAAGCACGCAGTTTCCACCATTCAACCCGCGGCGCCGGTCGATCTCACGACCGATTTTGACGGCGACGAAGACTCGGAGGCCTAGGCCTCACGGCCTGGGACCCACCCACTGATTGTCGATGACGAGTTCGAAGGCGAAGTAACCCGCGGGGCGCGGGCCTTGGTCGTTTGCCCAGACATTCGCCGCAAGGGGCGGCAGGCCGAAGACCCGGAAGCTCGCCTGGAAGAGGCGAAAGGCCTGGCGATGGCGATCGGTATCGTCGTCGCCGAGGCTTTCATCATCCCGGTACGCGACGTGCGGGCCGCTACCCTGTTCGGCGAAGGCCAGATCGAACGCATCGCCACAGCCTGCGAACAAGATCAGGCCGAGCTGGTCATCATCGACGGCGCACTTTCCGCGATCCAGCAGCGCAATCTCGAGGAGAAGCTCAAGCGGAAGGTCATCGACCGAACCGGGTTGATACTCGAGATCTTCGGCGAGCGCGCGGCGACTGCCGAAGGCCGCTTGCAGGTGGAACTGGCGCACCTCGACTACCAGCAAAGCCGGCTGGTCCGCAGTTGGACCCACCTCGAACGCCAACGCGGCGGTTTTGGCTTCCTCGGCGGCCCGGGCGAAACGCAGATCGAAGCCGACCGTCGTCTGATCCGCGCCCGCATGGGCAAACTACGCCGCGACCTTGAGCAAGTGCGCAAGACCCGAGCGCTCCATCGCGAGCGGCGAGGGAGAGCGCCTTGGCCGGTGATCGCGCTTGTCGGTTACACCAACGCCGGAAAGTCCACACTTTTCAACCGGATGACCGGGGCTGACGTCATGGCGGAAGATCTGCTCTTCGCCACCTTGGACCCTGCCATGCGGGCGGTACGGCTGCCCGGTATCGACAAGGCCATCCTGTCAGACACAGTGGGCTTTATCTCCGACTTGCCGACGCAGCTCGTCGCCGCGTTTCGCGCCACGCTCGAGGAAGTCACCGCCGCCGACCTGATCGTGCACGTCCGCGACATGGCCAATCCGGACAACTCCGCGCAGAAAGGCCAGGTCCTCCATGTGCTCGAGGACCTGGGCGTTGTAGGCGCCGAAGAAAGCGGGGAGGGGGGCAGCATTCCCATTCTCGAAGCGTGGAACAAGCTCGACCTGCTCGACCCAAACCAGCGCGAAGATCTGCTCGATGCGGCGGAGGAAAATCCCGACGTGGTGCTGATCTCGGCGCACACGGGAGAAGGTGTGGAAGCGCTAGAGGCGCGGGTGGCCTCGCTGCTAACTGAAGGGCACCGTCGATACCGCCTTGAGCTGCCGTTGTCGGACGGTGCCGGTGCAGCGTGGCTTCATCAAAACGGTGAGGTGCTCGAACACGGGATCGAGGGCGATCGTGCGTGGTACGAAGTTCGGCTTTCACCAGGCGACATGGATCGCTTCAAGGCGCGCGAACGGGCGTGATTCCGGCCGACAACGGATACGAAGCAAAATTCGACTTTCCCGAGTGGGAGGGATCGCCGCGGGTTTCCTATCTACTGGCCACAGTCCCGCGTTCGGGAAGCACTTATCTCAGCCACCTCCTGTGGCAGACCGGCTGTTTGGGCGCGCCGCTCGAATATCTCAATTTCGACCCTACCGGTCCTTATGGGCACGCCAGCGAGTCTTCTGTCGAACAGATCAACCTGTGGCAGGCTGCCTTGCGGGGTAGAACATCGCCAAACGGCGTGTTCGGCCTCAAGGGATTTCCCATGCAGTTTGCCGCCCTGCACAGTTCCAACCAAAGGCTCCTTGGGGACGTCATGCGAGGCATCTTCCCCTCACGCCCGGCAAGTCGGGTGATTTGGCTCCACCGTCGCGACACAACCGCTCACGCGATCTCCTACGCCCGGGCAATCCTGTCCGGTGTGTGGCGCAAGGAGCAGGAGGCCATGGGCAGAGCTGAGCCTGAGTATTCGTCGATCGCCATCGAGCGGGCGACGCAACTTATTGAAGATGCCGAAGGGGCTTGGGCCGCGATGCTCGCAGATCTTGGCATCACACCCCTAGAGCTTTGGTACGAGGACGTGGTTGCTGATCCGAGCGCCGCGGTGGAGGCAGTCGCTGCCTATCTGGGCGTGGGACTAGATCCATCGGCGGCGATCGAAGTGCCGGAAATAGGTCGGCAATCGCAGCAAGGCGCCAAGACCTGGGCCGAACGGCACTCCGGAGCCTAGCGGTTAGTCTCGCCCAGCTTCACTTGTTGCCAGAGCGCTTCCTGGCGATCGAGATCCAGCTCGGCAAACTTGCCTTCGGATAGCTGCTCCATCGCTCGATAACGGCGCTCGAACTTCGCATTGGCCTCGCGCAAGGCTTCTTCTGCGGAAATGCCATAGGCGCGCACCAGGTTGACCGCGGCAAAGAGCAGGTCGCCCGCTTCTTCCACCTGCTTGTCTGTCGGAGCGTCCCTCAGCTCCTCAATCTCTTCGTGGAGTTTCGCAGTGGGGCCTTCCGTGTCCGGCCAGTCGAAACCCTGCGTAGCGGCTCGCTTCTGCAACTTCTCGGCACGCAGCAGCGCCGGCAAGGCCAGCGCAACGCCATCGAGCGCGCTGTCGGCTCCCTTGTGGGTACGCTCTGCGGCCTTCAGCGCCTCCCAGCCAGGACGACCTCCATCAGTCTCAGGATCGCCGAACACATGTGGATGGCGGGCCTCCATCTTGTCGGAGATGGCCCGCGCGACATCCTCGAAAGCAAACAGGCCGGCTTCCTCGGCCATGCGAGCGTGAAACACGACCTGCAACAGGAGGTCACCGAGTTCGCCTGGCAGTTCCGCCATGTCGTCGCGGGCGATTGCGTCGGCCACTTCGTACGCCTCTTCAATCGTATAAGGCGCGATCGTCGAAAAGGTCTGAGCGACATCCCATTCGCAGCCGCGCTGCGGATCGCGGAGGCGGGCCATTATCGAGAGGAGGCGGTTGAGCTGATCTGACATGCCAGGATGATAATATATATTATGTTAAATGAGATTACGGATGGTCATGGCATCAATGCCCTATCGCCGAGAAGAACCCGGCGATCAGCAGGAAGATCGCGCCCCATGCCAAAGCCATGACCACGGTCTTCTTTGCGCCGATCCGATGCGCACGATAAGAACCCGCGGCGAGCACGAGCCATCCCGTCAGCGCTATCACCGAAACCCAGGCGTAGGCGTTCATGCGATCAGTTCCATGCCATCATATCCGACCAGAACACCCGGCGGCACTTCCTGGGAAAGCTCCGCATAGTCCATGCTCTTGTCGAGATGCGATAGAACGGCCGTTTTGGCACCGCACAGTTCAATCAACTTGAGCGCCGTCCCGAGGCCCGCATGGGTCGGATGAGGTTCGCGGCGCAGGCAGTCGGTTACCAAGATGTCGATGTCATAGAACAAGTCGACCATCTCATCGGTAATCTCTGCGAAGTCCGTCGCATAACCAATTGATTTTCCGTCAGCCTCGAAGCGATATCCGGTGCTCTTTATTGGCCCATGCGGCATTTCCACGGAGCCCACGGCAAAGCCCTGGTGGATCTTCACTACATCGAGGGTCTCAAGTTGAACGATGGTCGGATAGCCGTCCCGACCCGAGAAGACGTAGCCGAACCGCTGCCGCAGACGACGCGCGGTGTCGGCGGAAGCAAAGCCTGCCAGCGGCGCACTCCGATGGAAGCGCATCGGACGCAAGTCGTCGATCCCGTGACAATGATCAGCATGGTCATGCGTCCAGAAGACCGCATCGACCTTGTCGATGTTGTTGTTCAACAGCTGATGGCGGAGATCAGGCGAGGTATCGACGAGCAACCGCGCCCCTTCGTTGCTTTCGACCATGATCGAGACGCGAGTCCGCCGGTTTCTCGGCTCGTTGGGGTCGCATTCGCCCCAATCATTGCCGATGCGCGGAACGCCGGTTGAGGTCCCGGATCCGAGCACCAGGAGCTTCATGGCGCGGCCTTGCTGAACAGGGCGTAGAAGTTGCGCGTGGTGTTGGCCGCCAGTGCCTCGAGGCTCTCTCCGCGCAACTGGGCCACAAATTCAGCGGTGTCGCGGACATACGCCGGCTCGCAGGTCTTGCCGCGGTGCGGGACCGGCGCCAGGAACGGGCTGTCGGTTTCGACCAGCAGGCGGTCCGCAGGAATTTCCGCAGCGAATTCCTGTAGTTCGCGCGCATTCTTGAAAGTCACTATGCCCGAGATCGAGATGGTCAATCCGAGGTCAAGCACCTTGCGCCCAAACTCGGCCGACGCGGTGAAGCAGTGGATCAGCGCCGGAAACGCCCCCTGCTCCATCTCGTCCGCCAGGATCCCGAATGTGTCGTCATCGGCATCGCGAGTGTGGATGATGATCGGAAGCCCGGTCGTGCGCGCCACCGCGATATGCGTCCGGAACAGCGCCTGCTGCACCGCCCTGTCCGATTTGTCGTAATAGTAGTCGAGGCCACTTTCCCCGATCCCGATCACTCTTGGATGGGCGGCGGCTTCCAGCAGGGCGGCCTCGCCCAAGTCTGCGTGCTGATCGGCCTCGTGCGGGTGAATGCCAATGCTCGCCCAGACGTCGGGCTCGCGCTCAGCCGTCGCGACGATGGCTTCCCATTCCTTGCGTCGTGTCGAGATGTTGAGAAACGCCTTCACACCCGCCTCTCGCGCACGGGCGAGAACAGCCCCTTGGTTCTCAACCAACCCTTCGTAGTTGAGGTGGCAGTGGCTATCGATCAACATCAAGCCGAAGCCTCTGCTGGCAGCTCGAGCCGGGGGAACACCGGCGAGGGATTGTCCACGCGGATCGCTTCGAGCGCCGGATCATTGGCCAGCGCGGCGAAATCGCGAGCGTCCGCCGGGATCGACAGGGCGTCGAGCATCTTGGTCGCCGCACGCGGCGTCACCGGTGAAATCGCAACCGCAAGATCGCGAATACAACCGCATAGGGTGGCCAGAACGCGTTCCATCCGCGCCGGATCGGTCTTGCGAAGCGCCCACGGAGCCTGCTCGTCGACGTAGGCGTTACAGGCAAAGACAGCCTGCATCCACGCTTCCAGGCCAGCGGCAAATGCCAAGGATTCGAACGCTTTGGGCAATTCGACTGAGCACGCGCGCGCCACTTTGTCCCGCAGCGCCTGATCGGCCTCGAGTACCGGCGCCTCGGCGGTAAAGCCACCGTCGCAGTTCTTGGCGATGAAGCTCATCACTCGCTGCGCCAGATTGCCGAAGCTGTTCGCCAGTTCGGCATTGTTGCGGTTCACGATCGCCTCGTGCGACCACGACCCGTCCTGGCCGAAGCTGAACTCGCGCAGCAGGAAGTAGCGCAAGGTATCGACACCGTACCGGTCGGCCAGTTCGCCGGGGTCGGTCACGTTGCCGAGAGTCTTCGACTCCTTCACGCCACGGTTGAGCAGGAAGCCATGGGCGAACACGGCCTTGGGCAGCGGCAAGCCCGCGCTCATGAGGAACGCCGGCCAGTAGACCGCGTGAAAGCGGACGATATCCTTGCCGATCAAATGGAGATTGGCCGGCCAGAACTTGCGAAACTCTGCGGTGTCATCGGGATAGCCGATACCCGTGAGGTAATTGGTCAGGGCATCGACCCAGACGTACATCACGTGGTCTTCGTGCCCGGGAACCTTGACCCCCCAATCGAAGCTGCTCCGACTAACCGAGAGATCGCGTAGCCCACCCTCAACGAAGCGCAGCACTTCGTTGCGGCGGGTGTCTGGTCGCACGAACTCGGGATCGTTGCGAAAAAGCTCGAGCAGCGGTTCCTGGTAGCGCGAGAGGCGGAAGAACCAGCTCTCTTCTACCGTCCATTCGACGGGCGTGCCCTGGGGTGAGAGCTTTTCGCCCCCCTCCCCTTCGACCAGTTCACCCTCGTCGTAGTAAGCCTCGTCCCGGACCGAATACCAACCTTCATAGCGGTCGAGATAGAGATCGCCATTGGCCTCCATCGCCTGCCACAGGGCCTGGCTCGCGCGGTGATGATCGGCCTCGCTGGTGCGGAAGAAGCGATCGTAAGTGATATCAAGCTTGTCGAACAATTCACGGAAATAGCTGGACATTTCGTCCGCCAGTTCGCGTGGAGTTACGCCCAGATCGCGCGCCTTCTGCGCCATCTTGAGGCCATGCTCGTCGGTTCCGGTCTGAAACCGAACCTCACGGCCGCGGAGCCGCTGGAAGCGGGCCATGACATCGGCCGCGATCGTTTCGTAGGCATGCCCGATGTGCGGGCGGCCGTTGGGATAGTGGATAGCGGTAGTAAGATAGTAGGGCTCAACCATAGGCTGGCTCACTAGGGGCGGCGAGAGAGGCGAGCAAGGTGCCGATTTCCATCACCAGCAATCCCGGATCGTAATTGTACGTTGGAGCCTGAGCGCCGAGGCGCACCAATTCGGCGTGGACGTCGGTCAATTGAGGGATTGCGCCCCGGCCCGCGTTGGCCATGCCCTCGGTGACGACCGCGCGAGCAAGATCGATCGCGGCCAATTGCCGCTTGCGGTCCGGGCGGGCTCCCAGCGCCTCTGACAACTTCCCGCGCCGTTCAAAGCTGGCGTCGCCCTTGGCGGCGATCTCGCCCATCAGGCGATACATCGCTCCAAGGTCCAACTGCACGAATTCGAGTGCCGCCCCAGGCGATCCGCCTGACGCCGCAACCGCCGCCTCCCGCGTTGCCGGATCGGCTTCAGGCGCCTCGCGGGAGAGGATCGAGGCCACTTGCTCACTCGTGAGCTTGGGAAAGAGCAACGTCCGGCAGCGTGAGCGGATTGTCGGCAACAGGCGTCCCGGGCGATGCGCGATGAGCATGAAGAAGCTCCCCGCCGGCGGTTCCTCGAGACTTTTGAGCAAAGCGTTCGCGGCGCCCTTCTCAAGCTCGTCCGCGGGGTCGATGATGATTACTCGCCGGCTGCCGAGCGTTGGCCGGGTGGTCAGCCGCTGCTGCATCCCGCGAATCTGCTCGACGGAGATGTTGCGCTTGGTTTGGTAGGGCTTGCCCTCGTCGCGCTTCTTCTCGTCGTCGGCAGTGGCCGGGAGCGGCTCGAGCAGGATGATGTCCGGATGATTTCCCGTCGGCTGAGCGCTCCCAGGCTCCGCCACGAGTTCTCGCGCCGCCTGAAGCGCAAAGCCAGCTTTCCCGAGCCCCCGAGGGCCCGCCAATATCCATCCGTGATGGAGGCGGGGGCCCGCACTTGCCGAGCGCCACTCGCGCCACGGCTCCTCATGACCGGCCAGGGTCACGGATTGCCGTCCAGCAACGGCGCGAGAGCCTGCATGACCTGCCAGTGCGTCTCTTCAAGCGTGCCATTGCCGTCGATCCGCGCGAAGCGCTCGGCCTCAGCGTCGGCAATCCGGGCAAAGGCAGCGCCCACTTCGGCGTGAAAACTGGCATCACGCCCCCCGATGGCATCGGCCAATCCGCAGTCTCGGCGGGCCAGTCGTTCAGCGACCTCGGCGGGAAGGACTTCGATCAGCAGCGTGAGATCGGGCAGCAGTCCGGCCGAGCCGATCCGGTGCAGGGCCAGGATATCCGCGTCGGGCAAGCCCCCTCCCCCGCCCTGATAGGCTCGCGAGGAATCGAGGAACCTGTCGCACACGACCCAGGTGCCCGCTTCGAGCGCCGGGCGGATCACTTGCTCCACATGATCGGCCCGCGCGGCCGCGAATAAGAGCGCTTCGGCTCGCGCCTGCCATCCGTTTCCGGGCGGATGCAGCAGCATCTCGCGAATGGCCTCTGCCCCCGGAGTTCCGCCGGGTTCGCGTGTCTGGATCACCTCTAGGCCCTGTTCCCGCAGAGCGTTGGCCACAAGCTTCGCCTGCGTCGACTTACCGGCCCCTTCACCGCCCTCGAACGCAATGAAGCGGCCGCGCCTCACGTCGCCAGCCCCGCAATTCCATTGACCAGACGGCGGAAAACGCCAGCCTGTTCGACGTCTTCTGCGGCAACCAGCGGCACATCATGCGGTTGCTGACCGGGAAGCGTCACGCGCAGCCAGGCAACTTCCTGCCCCGCCTTGATCGGCGCTTCGATAGGCCCACGATAGCGGACCGAGAGCGTGGCGTTCGCCTTGCTACCGTTCGGAACGCTGGCGAGCACCGGACCCTTGGTCCTCAGCTCGACCACGTCGCTCGATCCGTTCTGGACCCGCGCTTCACCCACCATCGTGTTGTCGGCAAGGATCTTGCGGCTTTCGAATGCATCGAAGCCCCAGTTCATCAGGTCTCGAGCGGTCGTGTTACGAATATTGGGCGTCGGTGCCCCAGCGATCACCATGACCAGCCTCCGTCCATCGCGCTGGGCGGAACCGAGGAAGTTGTAACCGGCTTGGCGAGTGAAGCCGGTCTTGATGCCGTCTGCACCGTCGACCACCCCGGTTATCGGATCGTGATTGGCCTGGGTGATGTCGCGATAGCTCATACCGCGGTGACCGATATATCGATGATAAAGACCGGGATAACGGATGACCATCGCCTCCGCCAAGAGCGCGAGGTCGTGCGCGCTGGTGTAGGTGCGCCCTTCATCCGGCCACCCGTTGGGCGTACCGAAATGCGTGTCGCGCATCCCCAACTCGGCCGCGTTCGCGTTCATCATCTTGAGCCAGGCATCCTGGGTGCCGGCTGCCGCCAGCGACAGGACCACGGCTCCATCGTTTGCCGATACTGTCGTCACGCCCAACAGCAGCTGGCCCACCGTCACCACGTCGCCAGCCTTGAGGAACATCGAAGAGCCTTCGCCCGACCACAGCTCGGCCACTTCCTGGCTCACTGTCACCGGAGTGTCCGAGTTGAGCTTGCCCTCCGCGAGCAACCCGAACGCCGTATAGGCTGTCATCACCTTGGTGACCGAGGCGGGGACGAAGCGCCGGTTGGGCTCACGCGAGTAGAGAGTTTGGCCGCTCGACATGTCGATTAACAGGACGACGGGTATTTCTTCGTGCACCGGCGCGACGACCGTTGAAGTCAGTACCAGAGGCGAGGCCGTCTCGCCGAGCGAGGCCGCAGGGAACGCCGTGCAGACAAAAGCTGCACTTGCGATCAGTCGAAGAGTCGAGAGTTTCAAATGTGCTCCAACCGCCGGAACGGCAGGCGCGTTGCGCAATCAGCCGCTCGTCTAGATTCGGCGTTCCTATAACCCGCGGCCCCAACCTTGACGAGCGAGGCTTCGGCTTCTCCACGAGTGGCGAGCAAGGAATCCCCAGCGGGGTTCCTCAGCGGGCAATCTCGTCGGCCAGGAGCCCCACGCTCATCGCGTAATAATTCGAGCAGTTGTACTCGAGGATCACGCGATAGTTCTGAGTGATAAGGTAGCTCGGCGCCGCCGGACCATCAGGCTCGAACAGTGCCGCCATGACGTCATCGCCGATCGGGGCCTGCGGAGCGACGCCCAGCTCACGCCACTCTCGCACCGTCTTCCACTGGCTGTGGCGGATATGGACGCGCGGACAAATGGGCGAGACCATGCGGGTCTGCAGCGAAGCCCGATCGACGCTGTTCGGAGCATAGGCGCGGACGGCCCAGGGTTCTCCCGGGCGCCAACCGGCATCGCGGAAATAATTTGCGATCGAGTGGAGGGTGTCGACTTCGCTGGTCCAGATGTCCCGATCGCCGTCACCATCGCCGTCCACTGCGAGGCGTAAGTAGACGCTCGGCAGGAACTGCGGATTACCGAACGCTCCGGCCCAGCTGCCGACCAATGTCGAACGCGGCACCCCAGTGTCGGCGATCTTGAGAACATCGATCAACTCGCGCTCGAAGAGCTCGCGCCGTCGTCCTTCCCAGGCCAGCGTGGCCAGCGAACGCACCAGATCGAAGCTTCCGCGCACGGCGCCATAGCTGGTTTCGTGACCCCAGATGGCGATCACGATCGGCTCGGGAACGCCGTACCGGGCCGTCACGTCAGCAGCGTAAGGATAGAGGCGAGCATAGGCTCGGCGGCCGCCTGCGATCCGCGCCGGCGTATTGTGGTCGCGGATGTAGGGCGCAAGCGCTGGGAACGTGTTGCTAGTCGTCCCGCCCGAAACGTTATCGCGATCGAGCGCGATGACCCGTTCGTTGGGCGTCAACCCGTTGAGCATCCCGATCGACCGCTCACTGACACCTTCGGCACGGGCTTTGGCAGCAACCTGCTGGAGGTAATAGTCGAACGAACTGTCCTGCGCACAAGCCGGCAAGGCGGCGATAAGCAGAGCCAATGAGGCGGACAGGGCGGGAAAAAAGCGACGCAATACCATGGGCCCATCTTTGCATGAGCCGGGCGACAAGGGAATCCCTTACGGCCAGCGCCGCGACAGAATGTTCCGCCGCGGCGCCACCTTACCTCTTTGGCTTATTTCGGTTTCACCACCGGCAGGTGGTCAAGGTTGGGCCACATGTTGGGATTTCGCTTCACCATTTCGGCAAAGGGCGTGAACCCGCAATTGTTGTCACCCTTGCAGTTGGTGATCGTGTGGATGAAGCGGATCTTTCCGTCTTCGATGCGGAACACGTGCGCGTCGGGGCGCTTGTTCGGCCCCATCTTCAGGAACACCGCGACCGCGCCGTAGGCCGGATCGATCACATAGCGTCGTTCGGTCATGTCGATGTTCTCGGGAACGCCGACGTTGCAGGTATCCTCGGCCGTGCCTTTACCGGTGTAGACGCTACCTTCCAGGCGAGCACAGGGCGTGCCCCAGGGCACTTGCGCAGTCTTGTCCTTGAACAAGTCGAGGTAGGCGTCAGCGGCCGCCTTGATCTCTTCGCGCGTATTGCGCCGTGCTTCCGGGATTTCGCTCCAGTCCTCGCGCTGAGCGTAATAGAGCGTCTTTTCCGCGTTGAAGAGCCAGTCGTCCTGGTCAGCCACGATCACGTCGAAGCCATTGATCGTTCCGCCGCGGGAGTTGACGATCGTAGCCAGCACGTACGGGTGCTCGGGATTGGTGATGATGCTCTCGACGTACACCGAGCAGCTCGTCGTGTCGTAGAACGCCCGGTCCCAGTCGACCTTTTGCGGCGTGGCGATCACGCCGCCGTAGGTCATCGACGAGAGTTCGAAGTTCTCGTTGTAGTTCACCCACTCGCCCATCGGCCTCATGTGCATGATCGCCTGGCCGCTGGCCTGCGCGGCGCGGTACTGTTCGGCGACTTCTACCAGACGCTCCCGAGTGCAGCCGGCCTGGGCGTAGGCTGGGTTGGCGACAACTCCGGCGGCAAGTGCGCCAAGCGCGCAAAGCACGATACGTTTCATGATGATGGGCTCCCTCTCTCTCCCGCCCCTGGCAGCAGCCCGGGCAGCTTGGCGCAAAGCCTATCCTATGGATTCAGCAGTGTCACGGGGTGACAGATCGAACAATCGACGCTAGCCGGACGCAATTGGACAGGTGGCCGAGTGGTTTAAGGCAGCGGTCTTGAAAACCGCCGTGGGTGCAAGCCCACCGTGGGTTCGAATCCCACCCTGTCCGCCACAACCTTTAACTATATCAAATGGATATCTGGGTATTTTAGGTAATGCCATACCCGATGCCCCAACTCATTCTGGGGATAAGCAAGTTACTCGGTATCAAGCGACTCTATTGCAGGAGTCCGGCCCAATCTCCTTCCGGGTCTGTGGCTGACCCGACTAGGTCGGCCACTGCCTTCTGGCCCAGCGGCGCGAACTTTGGGTGAACTTTAAAACTTGAATATAGTTCAAACGAAGAAGAAATCTCTTCGTAATACCTAGGGCGGTTACTGTTTTGCGATGCCCAGACTTTGACCCACCCCCGGGCGGAAGGTCATCCAAGGATCCACCTCATTCCGTCGAACGTGCGATCTTGAAAAGCGCCCCTTCGCTCCCATATTCGACTTGGATGTAAAGATTCGAGAAAGCCGGATCCGTCCTCACCCCGCAAATTGACGAACGCGCAGTCAACCTGCCGACCTTCGCGTCAACGTTGGGCAATCAACAACAGAAGAACCGGCGGCGTATGGCCGCCCACCAGGATACAATGACAATTCAGACTTTCGGCGTGATTAAAAGCGCCAGCACCTTCCCCGCATTTGGGGAGGCCCACCGCCGCATGCCGCGTGCCGGTAACCGACCCATCTCAAACATTCCGATCGAGGAATTGCGCCGTCTCGTCGCCGATATGGTCGACTAATGATCGTCGTCGAGTGTGCGCTCCATAGATGAGTGCCACTTTTCGAGCGGCCATCGGTTCCTCGCCGTCCTTCAAAAACGCGCTGGAATCGCCTATATAGGCGATATGACTGACCAGCCCATCCGCCTCAGCAGGCGGAGCGTGATCTTGTCAGGCGCAGTGATGGCCACAGGTGCGCTCACCTCGTCATCCTCCAGCCTTCTCCTTCCCCCTCAGCATCACGGGGGTAGCCGTGTGCGCGTCGTCCCCGAAGTCGGTCCGGAGAAAGCGCAGCCCAACTCGCTCGACCCTGAGCTGTTTAAACGCGCCCTCGCGGCGCTCGAAAAACACTCCGCGCAAGTCAAGCGGCGAGATCGCATGGCGATCATCGATTTCTCGGCGCCCTCGTCCGAGCCGAGATTTCATTTCGTTGATATCGAGGGCGGCAAGATCCCGTCCCTACTTGTTGCGCACGGTGCGGGGTCCGACCCCAGCCACACCGGCTTCCTCCAGCGCTTTTCGAACGCATTCGGCTCCAACGCTTCGAGCGAGGGCGCCTTTGTGACCGGCGACTATTACGACGGTAAGCACGGCCGGTCGCAGCGGCTTGCGGGCCTGGATTCAACGAACGACAATGCGTTAGGTCGCGCGATCGTGATCCACGGCGCGTGGTATGCGAATGCCGACATGCTTCGTTCGCATGGCAAACTCGGGCGCAGCCAAGGCTGTTTCGCCGTAGGCGAGAGGGACCTCGATAAGGTCTTCGAGCACCTTGGTCAGGGCAGACTGATCTACGCCGCGCGGGCGTAAGCTTTCCACTTTGCGATCCCGATGCTGCATTGCGCATCGCACCGATGCGCCTGCAGGAGCCGATAATCACGTTTCGGAACGGTGCTCCCGCTGCCGAGTTATCTCAATCCTGCAAGGAGATATCTGTGCGCCGAAGTGTGATTGCCCTTTCGCTACTCGCCCTGTCATTCACACTCACCGGCTGCGACAACTTCTCCCGGCAATCCCAGCAATCGAGCACCGGCGAGCTACGCCTCGTCTGGAACAACTCGGCAGTGCGCGAATTGCGCGAGGCGATCGACCGGCGAGCGGTTCACGGCCTTGATGGCATGCGCTTCCCCGTGGAAGGCTCAGTGGACAATGCTGACGGTCAGCAAGCCCTCACGCAAAGCGCTCTTCGCTACGCCGGAGCCCTGGCACGGGGCGCAATCGATCCAGGCAAGATGTTCTCGATCTACACGGTGCCGCGCCCCAATCCGGAACTGCGCGCTGGACTGGCCAAGGCGTTGGCAGGCGGCGACGTCGCAGAGTGGCTGGATAGCCTCGCACCGCAAGACAACAACTATCGCAAACTCTCGGCGACCTATCTGGCACTACGGAAGCAGCAAGGCGTTCCCACGGCCGCCATCCCGCCTATGGCGGAGCCGCTGAAGCCTGGCGCCAGCGACAAGCGGCTCCCGGCCATCAAGGGCCAACTGCGCGCTTCAGACTATCTCCAGCAGACCGATTTCGGGGAGCGCTACGATCCGGCGACCGTGCGAGCGGTCCAGCATATGCAGGCCGATTACGGCATCAATCCCGATGGCGTCATCGGCAAGGAAACGCTCGAAATCCTCAACCTCACCGACGCGGAGAAGGCCCGAGCTATCGCAGTCGCCATGGAGCGTCTGCGCTGGCTCGATCGAAATCCCCCGGCCACGCGTGTCGACGTCAATCTTGCTTCCGCGAGGCTCACCTACTGGCGGGACGGCAAGATAGCCGACACGCGTAAGGTGGTGGTCGGCGAACCGGAAACGGAGACGCCGCAGCTGGGCTCGCCGATTTACCGTTTGGTGGCCAATCCGACCTGGACCGTGCCGCGCTCGATCCAGAGCAAGGAGATCGAGGGAAAAGGAGCCGGTTATCTCCGCCGTAATAACATGACCTGGAAGGACGGCTGGATCGTCCAGCAATCCGGGCCGAAGAATGCACTCGGACTCGTGAAGTTCGATATGAAGAACGAGCATCAGATCTATCTTCACGACACGCCCGCCAAGCAGCTGTTCGGCGAGGTCCAGCGTCAGCGCAGCCACGGTTGCGTTCGGGTTGAGGATGCTGTGGGCTTCGCCGAAATGCTGGCTCGCGACGAAGGCATTGGGGCTCAGTGGCAACGCGCCCGCGCGGCGGGAAAGGAAGGCTTCGTTCCGCTGCCACGCGAGATCCCGGTCAGGCTCTTTTACCAAACCGTGTTGTTCGACGAAGCAGGTGAACCCGTCATCCGGGCAGATCCCTATGGCTGGAACGACCGCATTGCCACCGCACTCGGAAATTCGGCGAGCAAGAGCTATCGCCTCCGACCGTCCGATTTCGATGTCGGGCCCTAGTCATTGAGCCCACCATCGTGGTGAATGCCTCAGCCACATGAGTCACGGAAATGTGAGATCAAGTGGGGTCAATTTGGAGATTTGCCGATCTAACTGCCTGCGAGCGGAAGCTCCACATGGAAAGTCGAGCCGATGGTCACATCGGAGTCCAGCCAGATCCGACCTCCGTGCCGCTCCACGATGGCCTTGGTAATCGCGAGACCTAGCCCGGTGCCCGACTGCTGCCTCTGCGATGTGGCGTCCTGCTGCGCGAAACGCGTGAAAAGCCGGCTCCTGAACTCGGGAGCTATGCCCGGCCCCTGGTCGATCACACTGATCCGAGCCTTGGCGCCCTCAATTTCCAGTTTCACCGTGACTTCGCTGCCGCGGGGCGAAAACTTGGCAGCGTTCGAGAGCAGATTGGCCAGCACTTGTTCGATCCTTAGCGCGTCGACGCGGGCCATAACCGGTCTCGCCGTGAGTTGGGCCTTCAACCCCACACCTAAGCGCTCTGCGTAAGGCTGATTATGTTCGACGGCATCTCGTACCAGGTCGCGCAGGTCGACTTCTTTGAACTCGAACTCGGCGGTTCTCGACGCCAGTTTGTCCATGTCGAGGAGGTCGTTCACAAGCGCTATGAGGCGCTCGCAATTCCGCAACGCGATTTGCGCTAGCCTGGCTCCCTTTTCAGGCTCCACCGCCGATCCAACCATTAGACCTAGCGACCCAGCTATCGCGGTGAGCGGCGTGCGAAGCTCATGGCTGACAGTCGAGACCAGTTCCTCCTTCAAGCGGGCGGCCTTGCGCTCGTCGGTCACGTCCCGGGTAATGAGCAGGTAACGCCCGCCTGAAATTGTCCGCCCGAAAAGCTCGAGCATGCGGCCGTCCTCGCGAAGCATCTCAGCTCGCTGCTCTTCACCCTTCGCAATCGAGGTGATGATTTTATCGGTGATCTCCGCAGGATCTCCCTCCCCCACTTCGCTGCGCAGGGCATTGATCATGATAAGATCGCGCAACTCCGTGCCGGTCTTCACGGTCTCGGGTGCAAAGCCGAACATATCGCACAACCGCTGATTCCAGATCATCAGCCGCAAGTTGGGATCGGTGAGCAGGATGCCTTGGGTGACATTCTCGAACGTGAGTTCGAGCAGCTCTCGTTCCTCTCGCGCCCGCAACCGCGCCTGGTGGAGAAGCCAGGCGAGCAGTGCCGCCACGAACGCTAACGCCAAAGCGAGCGCAGGGATCATCCGCTTCTCGACCTGCTCGCCAGGCTGGAACGGCGACCAGACAATATAGCCGATGGTCTGCCTTGCTCGGTTTCGGACAGGCAGCGAGGCCTCACCCTCGGGCTTCCAGCTGAACCTTGCATCCTTGGCCAGGAAGTCGCGTGAGAGCCGTTTGAGCAAAGTTCCATCAAGATAACGCACGCTGACGTGCAGGTATTCCGTACCCGGCTGCTGACTGCCCTCCCCCGTCTCGGGCACGATTGGCTTGATGCTCAGGATGGCTGGTCGGTCCGCGACGACCGCCATGTCCCGCACACCGGGAGTTTCACCTTCGCCAGCCGTGCGCGGACGGGAAGGTGACCGAAGAGTGCTGCGTAGCTCTTCGGTCAGCGGCAGAGCCTGGGTCGCTACCCGTCGAAAAGTTCCGGGATCAGCTCGAGCGCCTCCTTGCATGGCGTAGACAGGCTGGTCGGCCGGATCGAGCAGGTAGACTTCATCGTGTCCGTAGTAAGAGTGGAACCAGATTCCGAGGTTGTTGTCGATCCACCGGTAGTCGAGAGGCCGCTGGTGCAGGCGCTGAACTGCATCGTCCCAACGGGTCGAGGCCTCCTGATCGTTTGCGACCTTCGCGATGGCTTGCTGCATGCCAAGCGCGATAAGGCGGTTTTGTCGCTCGACGGCCAAGTCATCTGACCGGCTTGTGGAGTAGTGGAGGACGGTCCCGATGATCAGCGCCAGGAGGGCGATTGCACCCAGCGTCGGGAGAAACACGGTTGGCAGTGCTGCCCGGAATTTCGCTGGCGGGGATACCATGAGACGTCGGTCATTTCGGCGGGAAGACGTCGCTCCCCAACGCGGACCTTCTGCTTCCGAAAGCGCCCCCCGGAGCGCTTAATGACCACAATGGGTTGAAAGCGGACATGCATACTGGACGACCAACCGTGTCGCTTGGCTTTGAAGAGTATAGCGCGGCTCTCCGCGATGCTGGGATGAAGATCGTCGGAACCTTCATAGATGAGAGCGAAAATCACTATTTCAGTGCGAACAAGATCATCGCTTGATGGTCTAGGTACAAAGACCGCTTTCCACCCAACACAGGGCTGCTTTCAGAGCAAATGCAGCGGTTGGCAAGGACATAGGGGGCTCCCTCAGGAGCCTTGTCAGACGGGGGATAACCTCTAGAAATTGAGAAGTTGTCGATCTCGCGCCTGCCAGGGTCAGGTGCCCGGGCACTGACAAAGTTGGGGGATACACAGATGCGCCGCGCGATCGTCAAACTTCACCGGTGGGTCGGCATAACCCTGCTGGCCTATGTGGCGCTGATCAGCCTCACTGGAAGCGTGCTCGTCTACAGGCCGGAACTCTACCGGTTATTCGAGCCCCAGCCGCTGGTCGTCAGCCCCGGCCCGCGGCTCCTTTCCGATGAGGAGATTCTGCAAAGCGCCGGGCGCGCCTTCCCGGCGGAAACGGCGGTGAAGGTCTGGCGCGGCCGACAGCCGAACCACGCCGTCGAGGTTGATCTGGAGAGCGAGGGACAGATCAGGAACTACCTGTTCGATCCCTATTCCGGCCGTCCGCTCGGCCCCACGCTTCCGCTCGGATTCCGCGTGACCAGCACCTTGCTCAAATTTCATACCGAGCTGGTCGGCGGGGAAACAGGGCGGCTGGCCAACGGGGCCTTGGCGCTTTCATTTGTGTTCCTCGCGCTTTCCGGTGCGCTGGTCTGGAGGCCCCGGCGCGGCCGAGATGCGGTCAGGACGCCGGGCCAGCGGCGGCCTGGCGGTCTGCGCTACCTGCATATGACCACCGGTATCTGGGCCGCCGCGCTCGTGTTCATGTGGGGGCTCACCGGACTCCACCTGGTGTTTCCCGGCGTCATGGAGAGCCTCGTCGACTTTTTCGAACCGTTCGACGAGGCGAACCCGGTTGAAAGAACCGGCGACAAGGTCGCGTACTGGTTGGCCTATCTGCACTTCGGACGGTTCGGCGGCCGGATACCGGGTTGTGGCCCGGGCCTGTGCGGCGAAAGCTTCAAGGTTTTCTGGTCCCTCGCCGCGCTCGTTCCGGTGTTTCTTGCCGGATCGGGCCTGCTCCTGTGGTGGCGCGGCCGCCGGGCCAGAGTGCGGGTCAAGGCGGGAGCACGGCCAGCCGCTGACCGGCCGCTGGCGGGAGGCGGATCGCGAGGGACGCAGCCCGGCGTGTCATGAGGGCAGTCACAGGCGCGTTTGCGACTTGTTGCCCAGCGTCAGATAGGCGGCCACGCCTGCAAGTGCGGCAAGGATCGCCGCAATAACCGCTGCGGTCTGAAACGCATCGATGAGTCCCATGCCCGTTTCGGCGATGACTGCGCCGGAAAGCGCGGTTGCAATCAGGCCGCCGGTGCGCGCTGTAGCGCTGTTGAAGCCCGACGCCGTCCCAGTATGGTGCTCGTCGACCGAGGACAGGACGGCAGTAGTCAGCGGCGCAACGGCACCAGACATTCCCAAAGCGATCACCGCCATTCCCGGGAGGATGCTTGTCCAGTAGCTTGCGTGCGGATCCGCGCGCATCAGCAGCGCAAAACCAAGGCCCGTAACGATCGGCCCAAGCGTCAGGGGCCAGCGTGGCCCAATCCGTTCAGTCAGCCGGCCTGCAAGCGGCGATACTGCGGCTACCACGATCGAAAAGGGCAACAACGCGAGCCCGGCCTTTGTCGGGCTATAGTCGCCGCCAACGATCAGCACATAGGGCAGCAACATGAGCAAGCCCCCGAGCGCCCCATAGAGCAGGAAGGTGAGCAATGAGAGGCCAACGAACGGCCGGGATGAAAACAGGGAAAGCGGCATCATAGCCCGATCACCCCGATGGCGCTCAGTCACAATGAACAAAACGGACAGAACGATGCCGGTGGCAAGGCCCAGCCACGTTTGGATGGTCACCAGATGTTGGCTCGACCACAGGGTGAGCGTCCAGGTCAATGCGCCGAGCGCGGCAGTCGCAAGAATTGCACCCTGCCAATCCAGCGCGTCTTTGCTCTCCGAACTCTCATCGACGTAGCGCCAGGCAATGAGGATCGCCGCCCCGGCGATCGGAAGGTTGAGATAGAAAATAGCTCGCCAGCCGACCGTGTCGACCAGCCAGCCGCCGAGCGGCGGACCGATGGCGCTCGCGATTGCACCGGCCGCGGCCCAAATGCCCACCGCTCGGCCGCGCTCTTCGCCTTCGAAGGAACTGCCGAGGATGCCCAGGCTGTTTGGCAACAACAACGCCGCGCCGATGCCCTGCACCGCGCGCAGCGCGAACAGCATGGTGAAATCGGCTGCGAGCGCACAGCCCACCGACCCCACGGCAAAAATCAACACGCCGGTTATTAGGATACGTCGGCGTCCAAAATGGTCACCCATTGCGCCGCCGAGCAGTAACAGAGCGGATAGCGGCAAGAGATAGGCGTTAATGGTCCACGGAAGGTCTGTGGCGCCGCCTCTCAGTTCCTGGCCGATGGCAGGCAGCGCGAGGTTCGTCACCGATCCGTCGATGAAGGCGAGGCTCGACGCCAGCATGGTCGCCGCGATGGTCCAGCGTGGGTGTTGCGCGAGCTTCGCGTTAGAAACGGGCTCGAAAGCCTGGGCCTGTCCCTTGTCACAGGCGACGTGAAGCGCAGTGGCCAACTCTACTCTCCATGAGAAACAAGATCGCCGTAGTCGGACATCTATCAGGTCCTCTCCGTGCGTTCCTTTCGCACCGATGGGCTTTGTCGGACCAATTGCACCGACTGGCAATGTGACGTCGTTGGGCTAATCGACGCTTCAAACGTTGAGGCAGTGAAGCGCTAGCTTGGCGAAGCAATAATGAGGAGTTCGGCATGAAACTCATCGGCAACACGATGCTCGTAACCGGAGGCGGCTCCGGCATTGGTCAGGCACTGGCATGGCGGTTTCACGATCTTGGCAACACGGTTATCGTCGCCGGACGCGGCGTCGAGCGGCTTGGCGAGACAATCGAGGGCCGCGCAAATATGCACGCGCTCGCGCTTGATGTCGGTGACAATGGTTCGGTCGCCGCGGCGATAGACGTGCTGAAGCATGACTTTCCCGCTCTCAACTCGGCGATCCTCTCCGCAGGGATCATGACTTGGCAAGAGCTCGGCCGCGGCGGCGATATCGGGACGGCCGAGGAGGTGGTCAACATCAACTTGCTCGGGACGATGCGGACGGCCGAAGCGCTGATTCCGCTGATCGCAGGCAAGCCCAACGCGGCCATCTGTACGGTGTCCTCGGGTCTCGGCTTCGTGCCGCTGCCTGCCGCTCCGGCGTATAGCGCGAGTAAGGCGGGGGTGCACTCTTACACTCTGTCGCTGCGTCAGCGGCTGAAGGGACAGGTCGAAGTGATCGAGATACCGCCACCCGCCGTTCGGACCCGGCTCACGCCGGGGCAGGAAACACGCGAAGGCTACATGCCGCTCGATGCCTATATTGACGAAACGATGGCCAACTTCGAGCGCGAGCCCGAGGCGCAGGAGAACCTTGTCGCAAATGTCCTGCCCTTACGCTTTGCCGAGAGGAACGGAACGGTGGCCGAAATGCTCGACCATTTGGGCAGCTTCTGAACGGCGCGGGACTGTCAGACCAAGTGCTCCAGTAAGGAATTGAAACTCAGCGATCCGTTTGCGGACCGTCCGCTAACGACCCATTGCGGACGTTGCGACTGCTAGGCAGGGCTGAAATCTGCAGCGTGTAGCGCTGTATGGCGTCCAGGGTTTTACCTGATTGCCTCGCACATGCGGCTCAGCGAGGCTTCGCTGACCCACGGCACCGGCCGCGACCCTCTGCTGTCTCGAAAAGCTTCACAGGAGCCACGTATGCCCGCGACAATCGAAGGGGGCGAACTTCTCGCTAACGCTGAGCGCTGATGAGCGCTCGCACGAAAAGCTCGTATCTGCGGCTCGTCTATCGAGCGCGCCTCCTCGAACAACTTCTCAACTGAGCATCACACGCCTCGGGCTGAACATGGAGATCGACCGTGACTGACTTGATCGTCAACCGACGCACCGTCCTTGCCGCGTCTGCGGCCGCCGGCGCTGCTACCCTGCTAAGCCAGACTGCAGCGTCAGCGGCAGAGGAAGTCCTAAGCAGTGGGCGCGCAGACACGAGCTCCATTCGCCAGTTCCACGTTCATTTTTCCGACGAAAGTCTTGCCAACTTGAAGCGGCGCATCCTGGAGACGAATTGGCCCGAGGCCGAGAATGATCCGACACAAGGCGTGCATTTGGCAACGATCCAGAAGCTCGCTGATCATTGGGCCAACCATCATGACTGGCGCCGGGCCGAAGCACAGATCAACGGCTATCCGAACTTCATCACCAGTATCGACGGCGTGGACATCCACTTCATTCAAGTGAAATCGAAGCACCCGAACGCGCTACCGGTGATTGTCACCCACGGCTGGCCTGGATCGGTCATCGAGCAACTGAAGATCATCGGCCCGCTGACCGATCCGACCGCGCACGGGGGAAGCGCCGCCGATGCGTTCGATGTCGTGATCCCCTCGCTCCCGGGCTACGGCTTTTCCGGCAAGCCGACCGTCAATGGCTGGGATCCGCAGCGCATAGCACGCGCTTGGGCAGTACTGATGCAGCGCCTTGGCTACGATCGTTACGTCGCGCAAGGTGGGGACTGGGGTAATGCCGTCACCGAGCAGATGGCGCTTCAGCAGCCGCCCGGCTTGCTGGCGATCCATACCAACATGCCGGCCACGGTCCCGGCCGAGATCGCTCCGCTAATTCCCGGCGGGCCCGAGCCCGCAGGCCTGAACAGCGAGGAGAAACATGCCTGGGACCAGCTTGTCGATTTCTATTCGAACGGCCTGGGTTATGCGCAGGAAATGGCCGGCAGGCCGCAGACGCTCTATGCGCTGGCAGACTCGCCCATCGGTCTCGCAGCCTGGATCATCGACCATGATATCCAGAGCTATAACCTGATTTCCAGGGTATTCGACGGAGCCGACGAGGGCCTCACCAAAGACGATATTGTCGACAATATCGCGCTCTATTGGCTGACGAACACGGCGGTGTCGTCGGCTCGGCTCTACCGGGAAAGCAAGCTCCCGTTCTTCGCGCCAAAGGGCGTGCCGCTGCCGACCGGCGTGAGCGCCTTCCGCGAGGAGATCTATCAGGCGCCGGAGAGTTGGACGCGCAAGGCCTATCCAAACCTCGTGTTCTACAGGCGCCACGACAAGGGCACCCATTTTGCAGCCTGGGAGCAGCCTCAAGCCCTGAGCCAAGACCTGCGCGATACATTCCGTTCGGTACGCTGACTCGCGCACCGCCTGCTCACGCCGAGCGTCAGGACAGGATCACGAGACATGGCAACGGGTTTCGTCGGCGACCGGCGGCAATTCCTCGGCCGGACCGCCATCGCGCTGGCCGCAGCCCAGGTCAGTTCGCCTCTGCTCGGCCAAACGGAAAGCGCGGAAAGCCCGATGTTAGCCGCGCTTAAGCAGGTTCCCGCCGGGGTGCTTGACGTTGGTTATGCCGAGTTCGGTCCCCGCGAAGGACCTCCGGTCATCCTGTTGCACGGCTGGCCCTACGACATCCATAGCTTTGCCGAAGTCGCTCCGGATCTGGCCCAGCGGGGGTTTCGCGTAATCGTGCCCTTCCTGCGTGGTTACGGCACGACCCAGTTTCGCTCGCCTGAAACGATGCGCAATGGGCAGCAGGCGGCGTTCGCCCTCGACGTGATCGACCTGATGGATGCGCTCTCAATCTCGCGGGCGGTCATAGCCGGGTTCGATTGGGGTGCGCGGACGGCGAACATCGTGGCCGCACTATGGCCGGACAGGTGCCGAGCACACGTTTCGGTCAGCGGCTATCTGATCGGCAGCCAGGCCGCCAACCAGGCTCCGTTGGCACCTCGCGCCGAACTGGCATGGTGGTATCAGTTCTACTTCGCTACCGAGCGCGGCCGCCGCGGTTATGACGCCAATCGCAAGGATTTCGCGCGGTTGATCTGGCAAACCGCGTCGCCGAAATGGAACTTCGACGAGATTACTTTCGAGCGCTCCGCCCAGGCGTTCGACAATCCCGACCACCTGGCGATAGTGATCGACAACTATCGCTGGCGGCTCGGACTAACCGAAGGCGAGGCTCGCCTGGAACCTTACGAGCAGCGCCTGGCGCAAATGCCGGACATTACCGTCCCCACGGTCACACTCGAGGGTGATGCCAACGGCGCCCCCCACCCCGACCCGACAAGTTACGCCGCGAAGTTCCGCGGACCCTATGTCCACCGTCTGATCGAAGGCGGCATCGGCCACAATCTCCCCCAAGAGGCTCCCAGGGCCTTCAGTGACGCCATCTCCGAGGCGATCGCGTTGGTTTGAAGCGGCCGCCGATTGTCCGCTTCCCACCCACAGGTGCCTTGGGCGGAGTCGTTCCTAAAGGCCCAGTTCCTTCAAGATGGCTTCGCGAAGACCTTGCGCCTCCGGGCTCGACAGTTTTCGCGGATGCGACAAGTCCACCTGGAAAGTTGTCTGGATTGTTGTCGGTCGGGCGGACAGTACGAGAATGCGATCGGCCAGATAGATCGCTTCCTCGACATCGTGTGTGATCAGAAGCACCGTATGGCGCTCTTCATCGAGGATGCGCCGCAATTCGGTTTGCATTCTCAGGCTCATCAGCGCGTCGAGCGCCGAAAAGGGCTCGTCCATGTAGAGGATCTCGGGTTTCACCACGAAGGCACGGGCCAGTTCGGCGCGTTTCAGCATGCCGCCGGACAGTTCGTGCGGGTAGGCCTTCTCGAAACCTCTGAGGCCGACCATCTCGATATAGCGGTGGGCGAGTTCCATCCGATCGTTCTGGCTGGCGCCGGTCAGGCCGAACATGACGTTCTCCTGCACCGTCAACCAGGGGAACACCGACCCGTGCTGGGAGATCATGATTCCGACCCGGCTCGGGCCGGTCGCCTCGACGCCGTCGATTCTGATCTTGCCTCGATCCGGCCGCTCGAAGCCGGCGATGATGTTCAACAAGGTCGACTTGCCGCAGCCCGAAGGGCCGACGATGGCGACGAACTCGCCGTCGCTGACCTCAAAGCTCACGCCATCTACGACGGAGAGGGCGCCGAAGCCTTTGCTGATTCCGTCGACGACGATCTGCTTATCGGACATAGCGCCATTTCACCGTATCTAGCCGCTCGAGGAGCCGTGTAGCGCCATCGAGCAGCAGCCCGATCACGCCGATGATGATCATGCTCGCGATCACTAAATCGTAGCGGTTGCCTGCATTGCGCGAATCCATGATCAAGTAACCCAGGCCAGAGTTCAGGGCGATCATCTCTGCGGCGACCACCACCAGCCAGGCCACGCCAAGGCCGATACGCATGCCGACGATAATCTCCGGCAGCACCGCAGGGATCACCACTCGACGAAAGAGCACCCAGCGCGAGACGCCGAAGTTTGAGGCCGCTCGCAAGTAGCGGCGATCGATCGTGCGCACCCCCACCGTGGTCTGCACCATCATCGGGAACACCGAGGATATGAAGATGAGGAAGATCGGTGAAAAGTCGCTGACGCCAAACCACAGGATCGCCACGGGAATCCACGCGATGGGCGAAATCGGCCGCAACATCTGAAACAGCGGGTTCAGAGTGTAGTACGCGCCCGAGACCCACCCCATCCACAGGCCCAGCGGAACGGCGACCAGCAAGGCAAGGCCGAAGCCGATCTCGACGCGGAACAACGAGGCCTCGATATGCTGCCACAAGGTCCCGTCCTGCGCGAGCGCCCAGGCCCCGGTAGCGACCTGTCCCGGCGTCGGAAAGATCGGGCTGTCAGCTCTTGCAACTACGATCCACCAGACTGCGATCAGCAGTGCGATTAGAAGCGTCGGGGGCACGACCCTCGCCAGCTTGCCATCCATGTCCCTCACCGTCCCCCTCGTCCTCTTTCGTTTCGCCAGATCGGTCCCGCTAGGCCTCAAATCTTGTCCGCGAGGCTGCGCCAACGCCAGCGTAACCTTGCCCACCCTCGCGCTGGCGCAGGTTCGACAATTACGTTGAGCTGCCCGTCGGTATGCGCGGTGCACAGGAAGCTGTAAGTCGCCGCCTTCGCAAATGGCAGCCGGAACGCCTGGCCCGGCATGATCAAGGTAGGGCCAAAGATGTGTGGCGCCTCGTCGGCGTTCCGCAGCACCAGCACATCGTTGACGCCGAGCCGGATCGTCTGCGGCAGGATCTCGAGCTCCTCGCCGGCGATGCGGCGTGCCGAGGTGCCGAGTGGAATCTCGAACAGCTTCTCGCGTGAAAACGCTTGGACCGGCGCCAGTGCGGCCCAGCCGAGTCCACCCAGCAGGAGCAACGCCAGCACGACCAACAGCAGCCGTCGGAGCATGGGGCCTTTCGAGGAGGGCGATTGCAAGCTTAGGTCTACCCTTCCAACAAAAGCGCGACATCGTGGATGAAGTCGGTCGCGTCATGTCCAAAAGGCATCATCGCCCGTAGTCTTCCGGCCTGGTCGATCAGGAAGATCGACGAGGTATGGGCCATCGCATAGTTCGGGCCCGTGCCCTGCCTTTCGGCTGTGACACCATAGTCCTCCCGCACCGCCGCCAGCACCTCCGGAGCGTCCGTCGCGCCGATGAAGCTGTCGTCGAACGCCGCGAGGTACTTGCGCATATGGGCGGCATTGTCGCGGTCGGGGTCGACGGTGACGAAGATCACCTGCACCTTATCCGCAGCCCCGCCGAGGCTGTTTCGGGCCTGCGCCAGCGTCGCCAACGTGGTCGGGCAGACTGCCGCGCAATAGGTGAACCCGAACGTCAACAGCACAACCTTGCCGCGATAGCGCGCCAGCGTCACCTCGGATCCGTCTGATCCGCGCAACGCAAAATCCGGCGCGAGACGCGGTGGATCGAACGCCCCCGCCCTCATCTGCGCTGGTTGGGCGGGCTCCCGCACGAAAAGCATCGCCGCGCCTGCGGCCAGCACTGCCAAAAGCAGAACCCCGACCAATTTGGGAGGCGAGCGCCCGTTCACAGCGCGATCGACGCGGGACGGGCTGCGCGCGCGAAACTCTCGTCCACATAGTTCGCGTAGGGAACCGGGCGGGACAGCGCTCCGGCCTCTACGGCCAATTGCATCAGTTCCTCGAACTCCCGTGGGATTATGCGCAAGTCGCCATAAGTCACGCGATCCGACGGACGATCCATCACGAAGCGGAGGATTTCGGGATCCTGGTTGAAGAAGCGAGGTTTGGCGGCAATCTCCACCGCCTTGTCCCGGTTCTGCCGCTGACCGTCGAGCCAGGCTCCCGCAGCGAGCACGTAATTGACTAGGTTCTGCACCAACGGACGGTTCGCCTGGATCAGCTCCTCGCGCACCGTCAGGACGCAACACATGTACCGTGGCCACTCGTCTCGGGTCATCCGCAGCACCCGCGCATAGCCGGCGCTCTGTGCCGCAGCGCCGAAGGGTTCGCCCGTGCAGTAGGCGTCGACCCCCTTCACGTAGAGCGCGGCGGGCATGTCAGCCGGCGCCATCTCGACGATCTCGACGTCTTGCGGCGTCATGCCCTCGTTGGCCAGCATCTTGCGCAGGAACAGGAAGTCGACCGCGAAGCGGCTGGGGATCGCGATGCGCTTCCCAGCAAGATCCCGGAACCGCCGATAAGGAGAATCGGTATGGACCATGATTACCGCGCCCGAACGGTGACCGATCGACACAATCTTTACCGGCACCTGCTTGTCAGCGAGGTCCATCACCAGCGGGGCCAACATATAGGCGGCCTGGAGGTCGCCGGACATCAGCGATTCCTTCAGCTCGGGCCATCCACTGTATCGACTGAATCCGAATGCGAGCTGCGCAGCGTCACGCGTGCCGAAGGGTTTGGCCGCCTCGTTGGCTGCGCAGGCGATTGGTAGTGTCAGGTTGCAGGTCACCGCCAGTCCGCCAACCGTAAGAGGCTCGGTGACCGTCGCCGGCGACAACAGTCTGCGAGCTGGGAGCGCGACTGCGGCAGCTACACCGACACCAAGCGCGCCGCGCAGCAGAAGCCGGCGATCAATGTTGCGGACGAAACCGGTACCAGATGAATCCATTGAGGGCCCGCTCCCCATACCCCCTGCTAGCGCTACCAAGTGGTACCTACCCGCACAAGGTCCGCTCAGTCACGTAGCGCGACGTTTGACCAATATCGAACCGTAATATGTTGATACTTAGCGCTTCTTTGAGGCGGGCGGTTCACGCGCATAATTTGCATCGCTTTTTTGTCCCACTATAGATGTGGTCCAACAGCCTTGATTTTCGCCGTTGTTGGCGAACGATCCTTAAGGGCTTGGTCGAAGCGCGAGGCGGATCGCAGCTGTCCGCAACGTTGGGGGGTAGATTATCATGCGCCAGTTGGCCTTCGCTTTATGTCTACTAGTTCCGCTCGCCGCCTGCGGGCAGCAACCACAATCCCAATCACCACAAGCTCAGATCGAGGTGAAGGACGCGTGGGCGCGCGACACCGCCGGCACGAAGGCGACCGCGGCAGTGTACATGACCATCACCGCGCAGGCCGGCGACCGGCTCGTCGGCGCTTCGACGCCGATTGCAGGGAGGACGGACCTGATGACAATGCACTCAGACGGCGGCGCGATGGAGATGAAATATCTTGAGGAAATCGCCATCCCGGCCGACAAGCCAGTGAGCCTCGATCCAAGTGGACTGCACGTCTGGCTCGCGGACTTGGACGAGCCGCTCAAAGCCGGGCAAACCTTCCCGATGGTCCTCGAATTCGAGAAAGCGGGCAAGCACCAGGTCGTCGTGTCCATAATCGAACCGGCTGCCACGCCTCCCATGTCTGGGATCCCGATGTAAGGCGGTGTTCCAGGCGTAACTGGCGCTGGTCTCCTTGCTAAACGAACGGCAATTTTCAGAATGACTCGCCGCGACGCTCAACGACGAAGATGGGCGCGAGTCAGACCGGCAGCATCTGGCCGGCAGCGGACCGACCGCTTTCGGCGCTACGCGAGCAAAAGCCGACAGTCCATTTTCGAGTACGGCGACCCACCAGCAGCGACAGCTGATGGTGGCGAGGTGGTCGCCCCGGGCGACATCGATGTGCCAAGGTGGACGTGTTGGGCCGTCCCGAACGAAGGTGCTGGAGTTCTTCCCGGGTCAGCCGCTCTTGGCCGAAGGCAATGAACTTGCCACCAAGCAACCACGCTCGGATGTGACGGGTGTCAGTTGGGCCGGGCGAGGAAATAGCGAACCGGCACGGCTGTTGCCGACGGGCCCGTCTTCGTAGCGGGCGGGCGATTGGGGTGGAGTCGTGACCAATGGATTGCTCCTCACAATTTCTCGTGAGACGGTGCGATCTGAAAAGACCCGCACTTACGGCGACCGCGGCTATTTGGCCGTCCCAGCGCTCAGGGCGCGTTCCAGGTCGGCCGACAGGAAATCCACGTAGGCATCCACCGATGCCGTCGAGCTCTCAGAATGCGACATCGATGCCAACGCGAACGGTGCGTGGGCGAAGCGGGGTCAGCTGGTTGCGCGCTTCAAGACCGAACGGACTGCCGAAGGCGAAGCGGTTCCCGCGCACATCGAAGAGATTATCCACGTCCATTGAGCCTCGCTCGGCAAAATCCCCCGTATCGCCGACGGTACGAAAACACTCGCCCCACTTCGAAGTCCAATCGTCCGATCTCGGTGTTTACCCCAATGTCGACTCCATCCCTCATTTGCGACCGTCCCCCCTGAACCGGACCCAGAGAGGAAATTCCAATGCCCAAAGGTAAACCCAATATCCTCGTCATGTGGGGCGACGACATCGGTCAGTCGAACCTCAGCTGCTACAGCAAGGGCATGATGGGCTATCGCACGCCCAACATCGACCGCATCGCCAAGGAAGGCATGATCTTCACCGACGCCTATGCGGAGCAAAGCTGCACCGCTGGCCGCGCCTCGTTCATCACAGGACAGTGCGGACTGCGCACGGGCTGCACCAAGGTGGGTCTTCCGGGCGCCGAGCTAGGTCTCAAGGCGGAGGACATCACCATTGCCGAGGCGCTCAAGCCGCTCGGCTATCGCACCGGGCAGTTCGGCAAGAACCACCTGGGCGACCGTGACGAGCACCTGCCGACCGCGCATGGTTTCGACGAGTTCTTCGGCAACCTCTACCACCTCAACGCCGAGGAAGAGCCCGAGGAAGAAGACTATCCGAGCGAGAAGGACTTTCCCAACTTCAAGAAGAAGTTCGGGCCGCGCGGCGTGCTGCACTGCTGGGCCGACGGCAAGGGTGGCCAGAAGATCGAGAACACCGGACCGCTCACCAGGAAGCGGATGGAGACCTGCGACGACGAGTTCCTAGCCGCGGCCAAGAAGTTCATCCAAGCTGCGCACGACGCCGGCGAGCCGTTCTTCGTGTGGTTCAACACCACGCACATGCACGCCTGGACGCACGTGAAGCCCGAGAGCAGAGGCCAGTCCGGCCGTTGGCAATCCGAATACCACGACGTGATGATCGACCACGACAAGTGCATCGGCGAGATGCTCGACTTCATCGACAAGCTCGGCATCGCTGACGACACTTTCGTGCAATACAGCACCGACAACGGCCCCCATATGAACACCTGGCCCGATGCCGGCACGACCCCCTTCCGCAACGAGAAGAACTCAAGCTGGGAAGGCGCTTATCGCGTGCCCCTGGTCGTTCGCTTCCCCGGCAAGATCGAAGCCGGGAAGGAGTCGAACGAGATTATCAGCCACCTGGATTGGTTCCCCACCATCCTGGCTATCGCCGGCGAGCCCGACATCGCCGAGAAGCTCAAGAAGGGCCACAAGATCGGCAGCAAGACCTTCAAGGTCCACCTCGATGGCTACAACTTTGTCCCCTACCTCACCGGCAAGGAAGACAAGGGACCGCGCAAGGGCTTCATCTACTTCACCGATGAAGGCGACGTGGCCGCGCTGCGCTATGACCACTGGAAGATGCTGTTCATGGAACAGCGTGTCCCAGGAACCCTGAAGATCTGGCAGGAACCGTTCGTGACCCTACGCACGCCGTACATCTTCAATCTGCGGATGGACCCCTACGAGCGCGCACAGATCACCTCGAACACGTTTTACGACTGGATGTTCCGCCACATCTACCTGCTGGTCCCGGCGCAGGCGATCGTCGGCGAATTCCTGGCCACGTTCAAGGAGTTCCCGCCGCGGCAGAAGGCGGCGAGCTTCAGTCTCGACCAGGTGATTGCGAAGATGACCGAGGCGTCTTCCGGCGGTTCCTAGGCGCATCGGACAGGAATAGGCCTAGCGGGCTCGGGGGAAACGGAGGATGCCCCTGGGCTCGCCTCACTTGCTGCGCAAATGGGATTGGCGGAGATCGCCGGGTTCCGGCCCCATTGTGCGTCAGGTCGACCGTTCCGGGGTCAGCCCGAAAGGACCTCACGGGTATGGCGGGCGATCATTCGTTCCTCGTCAGTTGGGATGACCCAAACATCCACGGCCGCGTCGCTGCGACTGAGTCTTCGTTCGCCGACACCACCAGACTGAACAATGTCGACGCCAAGCCAGGAGCAGCGTTTTGCGACGCGGAGTCGAAGATCATCGTCGTTTTCCCCGATACCTCCGGCAAATATGAGGCCATCAAGTCCTCCCAGTGCCGCAACGAGAGAGCCAATTTCCCGGGCAATGCGATAAATGAAGAGATCGATGGCAAGCGACGCGCGAGGCTCGGTCGATGCTTTAAGCTCGCGCATATCGGATGAGACACCTGACACGCCCAGAAGGCCGGATTTTTTATAGACCAACTCTTCGAGAGCGCGCGCATCCATTCCATGCTGGTCCATCAGGTAGATCAAGACACCGGGGTCAATTGAGCCGCAGCGGGTCCCCATCATCAGCCCTTCGACGGCAGTGAATCCCATCGTCGTTGCCACACTCTCCCCCTTACGGATCGCACACAGGCTGGATCCATTGCCAAGGTGGGCGATGATTGCCCGACCGTTCGCAAGCCAGGGAGCGACTTCACGTAACCGACCGGTGACGTGTTCGTACGACAGACCATGGAATCCGTAACGCCTGATCCCTTCATCGGTCAGTTCTTTGGGCAAGGCGTAGAGCTGGGCCAATTCGGGCTGCGTGTGGTGGAACGCCGTGTCGAAGCACGCCACCTGCGGCATATCGGGAGCGGCTGTCGCAATGGCCTCGATTGCCGCGAGATTGTGAGGTTGATGCAGGGGCGCCAACGGACTGAGCGCCCTCAATTCACCTAGGACCGAGGGGTCGACGCGAACGGGTTCGCTGTACCTGGTCCCGCCGTGAACCACTCTATGGCCAACCCCGGCTACCTTCCTGCCGCCGAGAAGGTCGAGCGAGGAGTGCAGGATTACGTTGACCGCCTCGCGGTGGTCGATTTCCCCGGGTGCCCAATCGCGATCAAGCAGCGCCTCACCCCCTGCATCAGTGACGCGCAGGCGAGGCGCGGTACCCAGTTTCTCAACCTGTCCGCGGAACAACAGCTCGTCGGCGCCTCCATCGGCGTAGACCGCAAACTTGATGCTCGACGAGCCCGCGTTGATGACGGCGATCGGCTCACTCATTTCTTGCGTCCGTGATGAGCGAAGGCGGGCTTCACGGGATTGCTCCGGCGGCACTCGTTCGACGCGCGGCAACAAGGAGCAACGCCACCGCGCAGGATGCGAGGCGGGTCAGAAGCAAGTCCGCTCGACTGGTCAGGATGATCGGAACCCGTGCACCCAGCACGATCCCGGCTGCGTCTGCGCCTGCGAGGAACGACAGGCTCTTGGCCAGCATGTTCCCGGCCTCGAGGTCCGGCACCACCAGCACATTGGCCTGCCCCGCAACCGGTGAGACGATCTTCTTCACCGCCGCCGCTTCCATGCTGATGGCGTTGTCCAGCGCGAGCGGCCCATCGAGGACTCCGCCGGTGATCTGGCCCCGGTCAGCCATCTTGCACAGCGCTGCGGCTTCGAGAGTGGACGCGACGTCGGGATTGATCGTTTCCATCGCACTCAAAATCGCCACGCGCGGCTCTGCCACGCCCATGGCGTGGGCCAGGTCGATCGCATTCTGCACGATGTCGACCTTCACCTTGAGATCGGGGGCGATGTTAACCGCCGCGTCGGTGATGATGAGCGCGTCCGGATGGCCTGGAACGTCCATGATGAAGCAATGGCTGATGCGGCGCCCCGTCCGCAGGCCAGTCTCGCGGGCGACGACGGCGGACATCAACTCGTCGGTGTGCAGGCTGCCTTTCATCAGGGCTTCGGCACGCCCTTCGCGCACGAGTTCCACGGCCTTTGCCGCCGCGTCATGGCTGTGTGCTGCGTCGACAATCTCCAGGCCGCTAGTGTCGATCCCGGCGTCCCTCGCGGCGTGTTCGATCTTCTCGCGTGGGCCGACAAGTATGGGCGTGATGAGTTTGAGGTGCGCCGCTTCCACGGCACTCTCCAGCGAGACCTTGTCGCACGGATGCACGATGGCGGTGACGGCAGGCCCTTCGCGTTGAGCCCGCTCGACCAGTCGCCTGAATTTCTCGTGATTGTCGCTGGCGGTTGAGGAACTCGCTTCGAGGGTCGGCATGATCGGTCTCCACTCGGGCTGAGCCTCAGCCGGGTCGGTTCCACTGGGCGTCGTCCAGCTTCCATCCGCCTCCGAGCGCCTTGTAGAGGCTAACCACAGCCACCAGCTGGGCCTGCTGGACCCGGGCAAGCTCGGCTTCCGCCGGGAAGAGCTGTTGCTGCGCTTCGATCACCTCGAAATAGCTCGCACGGCCGGCGCGGTAGCGGGTGTCGGCCAGTTCGACTGACTGGCGCATCGCTGCCACTTGAGATTCGAGCGAGGCGCGGCGATCGACGAGAGTCTGCTGGGCGGTGAGCGCGTCCGAGGTCTCGCGGAAGGCGACCAGGATCGTCTGCCGGTACTGGGCGACGCTCTCATCCCAGAACGCCTTGCGCTCGTCGTAAATCGATTCAAGCCGGCCGCCGGTGAACAGGGGCCCGGCGAGCCCTATGCCCGCCTGCCAGAGGCCGAACGTGCCATCGAGACCGCCCTGCCCGTTCACCCCGATGACGCCCGCCAGTGTCGAAAGGCCAATGCGCGGATAGAAATCGGCGATCGCCGCGCCGATCTGGGCGTTGGCCCGGATCATGTCCTGCTCCGCCCGTCGGATGTCAGGCCGGCGCCGAACGAGGTCAGTCGTCAGGCCGACCGGGGTTTCCGGCATGCGCTGCGCAGTCAGCGGCTGGCCGCGTTCGATGGCGTGCGGATACCCGCCGGCAAGTACGCTCAAGGCGTTCTCCTGCTCGGCGATCTGGCGCTTGAGGTCGGCAATGCGAGCGCCGGTGGAATCGAGCGCGGCCTTGGCTCGCTCTACGGGCAAGCGGCTATCACGACCGGCTTCGAAGCGTAGCGTGAACAGTTCGTGAGTCTTCTTGAAGACCGCCTGGCTCTCCTCCGCGATGGCCAGCTCGCGGTCGAGTTGGAGCAAGCGGAAGTAGCCGCTCGCTGTGTCGCTGACCAAGGCCAGCATGATCCCCCGCCGGACTTCTTCCTGGGCGTAGAGGTTGGCCCGCGCCGCTTCGGTCTGACGGGCGATGCGGCCCCAGATGTCGAACTCCCACGCGGCTTCGATCACGCCGCCGACCGAGGCGAACTCCGCCGTGCCGATCTCGTCGGGCGTCGGGAGGAAACTCTCCTGGCCGCCGGCGAAGCCATCGACGCCGATCTGCGGGAGACCCTCGGACTTGGCTACACCCACCTGGGCACGAGCCTGTTCGATGCGGGCGACGGCGACCGACAGGTCGTTGTTGTTCTGCAGCGTCTGCGAGATCAGATTCTGCAGGGCAGGATCGTCGAACACCTCCCACCAGGAACGGTCGGCCAGCGAGTTCGCATCGGCCGGCGTTATCTGCGACCGGAACTCGCCCGGTTGCACCACATCTGGCCGGGCGTAGTCGGGCCCCATCACGCAGCCCGCCAGCATCAGCGGAACCAGGGCGACTGCCAGGCGTGGCCAATGAACAATCCGCATATTCGCCTCCAAATCACTGGATCGCAGCGAGCATCTTCCTGAACCGGGTGAGCGTGAAAAATGTGTAGGCCATGCCTATGACGAACATCTTCGCCAGCAAGGGCCAGACCATCGCGGGCGTCGCATCGCGGAACAGCACGGCTTGCGAGAAGCTCACGAAATGGGTTGAGGGCACGAACTGCATGACCTTCTGCAGCAGCACCGGCATGCTCTCGAGCGGAGTTTGCCCGCCGGACAGCAAGCTCATGACAATGAAGGTCGGGAAAGCCAGCAGGCCGAATTGCGGCATCGAGCGGACCATGGTCGAAAGCATGATGCCAAGCGCGGTGACCGAGAACAGGTAGACCATCAGGCCAAAGGCGAAGAGCGGGATCGAGCCGGAGATCGGTACGCCGATCAAGCCTTTGACCACCAGGAACAGCGAGGCCATCGCCGCGACGATCACCACCAGACCGTTAGCCCAGATCTTGGCGAACATCAGCTCGTAGGGCCGCAAGGGCATGACCAAGAGGTGCTCGATATTGCCATGCTCGCGCTCGCGCAGGACGGCCGCACCGCAGAGGAAGATCGCCAGCACCGAGATGTTGTTGATCAACTGGTTGATCGCCACGAACCAGCCTTGCAGCATGTTCGGGTTGAACCGGGCCCGTGTCTGCAAGCCTACGAGCGGTTGGTTGTCGGGGTTGCCACGTCCCGACCAGTACGGTTCGACCGTGCTGTTGATGATGGCCGAGATGTAGCCCGGGCCGCGGCCGGCCTGGCTCATCGCCGTCGCGTCGGTGATGATCTGCACGTCGGGGAAGCCGTCTTCGGCCAGCTCGTCCTGGAACTCCGGCGGAATGTTGATCACGAAGGTATAGCGCCCCCGATCCATGTCCGGATTGATCTCGGCGAAGTCGATGAGGCGCGGCGGCAGGAACAGTGGCGGCAGCATGGCGTCATGGACGGACCGCGAAGCTTCGCTGCTGTCCTCGTCCACGATGGCGATGGAGGCGTTGACGACGTCCATGACCGCGCTCTTCGACGGCGTGTAGATCGAAAAGGTGAAGGTATAGAGGATCAGGAAGATCAGCACCGGATCGCGCGACAGGCTGATCAGCTCCTTTATGCCGAGGTGAAAGATGTGCCAGACTTCGCGCACGGCTCAGGCCTCCTGCTTCTTGAGCAGGGCCACAGAGACCGAGAAATAGACCAGGGCGATGATCGCCAGCGCCAGCAGGCTGGGCCAGAGCGCCTGGATACCTAGCGCCTTGGTGAAAGTGCCGACGCTGATCGATTGGAAGTAGGTACTGGGGAAGATCAGCGATGCCCCCCAGGCCCCTCCGGTCAGGGATGACGACGGCACGAACATGCCGGAGAACTGCACGGCCGGCAGGATGGCGATGATCGCGGCAGCAAAGATCGCCGCGGTCTGTGTCGAAGCGAAAACGGAGATCAACAGGCCGAACCCGGTGCTCGCCAGAACGAAGACCAGTCCACCGATCAGGAGCACAGGCACGCTGCCCTTGATCGGAACCTGGAACAGAATCACCGCCAGCAAGACGAGCGACACGAACTGGATCAGCGCCACACCGATGTAGGGCAGCTGTTTGCCGAACAGGAACTCGGCCTTCGTCGCTGGGGCGGCGTAGAAGTTGGCGATCGAACCGAGTTCTTTCTCGCGCACGACACTGAGCGCGGTGAGCATGCTCGGGATCAACATCAGCAGCAGCATGATGTCGCCTGGCACCATGGCGTAGACGCTTTCGAACGACTGATTGTAAAGCGCCCGGGCCTCGATGTTCACCGGCATCCTGATCGCCGGAGTGCCCTTGTCCCGGCGAAGCGTGGCTTCGTAGGCCTTGTGCGTTGTTTCGACATAGCCGCGGGTCGTTTCCGCCCTGAACGGCACCGCACCGTCGACGTACAGTGCCACCTCAGGACGCCGGCCTTGCTCGACGTCTTCCTGGAAGCCCGCTGGGATATCGAGGGCGAAGCGCAACTCTCCATTGCGCAAGCGCCGGTCGAGGTCCTGATCGCTCAGGATCGGCGCTCGCTCATCGTAGTAGATCGAACCTCGATAGGAATCCGCATAGGCGCGGCTCTCGACCGTCTGGTCGTTGTCGAGCACGGCATAAGTGAGGTTTTCAACGTCGAGCGAAATGCCGTAGCCGAAAACCACCATCAGGAAGAGCGGACCGAGGATCGCGAAGATCAAGCGCACGCTGTCATGGCGCAGCTCAATCGCCTCGCGGCGGGCAAAGGCCCAGACACGTGACCAGCTGAACTTGCCAGGCTCGGCGCCATGCTTGGCGAACTCGATCTCCTCCTGAGCCTGGACGGGAACCTCCTCGGCTCCGGTCTCCGCCTGGACCCTCGCCTTGGCATCCGCGGCCTCGTCTTCGAGATAGCCGATGAAGGCGGCTTCGAGGCTCGGGGCTTGGCGTTGCTTCACCAGTTCGGCCGGCTTGTCCTGCGCCAGCACTCTGCCCTGGTGCATCATGGACATGCGATCGCAGCGCGCGGCTTCGTTCATGAAGTGCGTGGAGAGGAAGATCGTCACCCCATCCTCACGCGACAGCTTGATGAGCAACTCCCAGAACCCGTCGCGCGCCACCGGGTCCACGCCTGACGTCGGCTCGTCGAGGATCAGGACCTCGGGTTCGTGCAACACCGCGACAGCGAGCGAGAGGCGCTGACGAATGCCGAGCGGAATGTCTTCGGCGAGTGTATCGGCGACCGGCCCAAGGCCGAACTTCCCGATGAGTTCCTCGACTCTCTCCTTGCCCTTCTGTGGCGGCAGATCGAACAGTCGGGCGTGCAGGATCAGGTTCTGACGGACGGTCAGCTCGGTGTAGAGCGAAAAGGCCTGCGACATGAAGCCGACCTTGCGGCGGGCGTCGATGTCGCCGCCCTTCATCTCCTTGCCGAACAACAGCGCGCTGCCTTCGGTGGGCTCGAGCAGGCCGGTCAGCATTTTCATGGTGGTGGTCTTGCCGCAGCCGTTCGAGCCGAGAAAACCGAAGATCTCGCCCTTCTCGATCTTGAAGTTGACATGATCGACGGCAGTGAAGTCGCCGAACCGCTGGGTCAGGCCATGGGCCTCGATCGCCGGCGGGCCTCCGGATGACACGAGCGGGGTGATGACCGGTTCGCGATGGCCGGCCTTGGCCTCGGGAGGCAGCAAGGCGATGAAGGCCTCCTCGAGTGTGCTCGAATTGGTCTTCTGCCGCACCTCTTCGGGCGTGCCGGTATCCAGCACCTCGCCCGCGTTCATCACCATCAGCCAGTCGAAGCCCTCGGCCTCGTCCATGTAGGCCGTGGCGACGAGCACGCTCATCTGCGGGCGTCGCTCGCGGATACGGTCGATCAGTTCCCAGAACTGTCGCCGCGCGAGCGGGTCCACGCCCGTGGTCGGTTCGTCGAGGATCAGCAGGTCAGGGTCGTGGATCAGCGAGCAGCACAGCCCCAGCTTCTGCTTCATGCCGCCCGACAGCTTGCCCGCCGGCCTGTCGCGGAAGGGCGAAAGGTCAGTGCTATGGAACAAGTCGGCGATGCGCCATTCGCGCTCTTCCTTCGACTGTCCAAACAGGCGGCCGAAGAAGTCGGCGTTCTCGAAGATCGAAAGGGTCGGGTAGAGGTTCTTGCCCAGGCCTTGCGGCAAGTAGGCGATGCGCTCGGCCACTAGCGTGCGGAACCGGGGATCGCCCATGTCGCCGCCAAGGACGTTGACCTCGCCCTCCTGCATCTTGCGCACCCCGGCGAGCAGGCCGAGCAGCGTGGACTTGCCCACGCCGTCCGGTCCGATCAGGCCGATCATCTTGTTGGCCGGGATGTCGATGCTGACGTTATTGAGCGCGACTACATCGCGGTATCGGTGCGTGACGTTGCGAACGCTCGCGGCAATTTCAAGCTGGGCGGAGTCCACGTTCAGCGGCCGGCATTTTCGGGAGCCTGGAACAGGTTCGCTGGCATCTTGGCGGGCGGCTGCAACTCAGCTGGCCACTGCGCGCCATTGTCGAACCGCACATAGCCGACGCCAGGGACACCGGCTTTCACGAGCGCCTCGTACTGCTGCAAGCGGTCCTTCGGGATCTGCAGCTTGACCCTGAAGGTCAGGTTGTGCCGCTCTTCCTGCGTCTCGACCGTCTTCGGCGTGAACTGCGCGGTCGGCGAGATGTAGGAGACTATCGCCTTGATGGGGTACTGCGGCGCGGAGTCGAGCACGATCCGCGCTTCGGACCCGACCTGGAGCCTGCCGACCACAGTTTCAGGCAGGAAGACGTACATGTAGACGTCGCTCAGATCGACCATCGAAAAGACGCGCCCGCCCGCGCCGACGACTTCGCCGACTTCGGCAAGCCGCCGTTCGACACGTCCGCGGATCGGAGCGACAAGCACGGAGTCCTTGATCTGCGCGCGGATCCTGTCGGCTTCGGCCGCAGCCGCAGCGATGGTCGAGGACGAGCGGCCAACGAGGGCCTGCGAGCCGGTCAGGTCAGCCGACGCTGCAGCGAGGTCGGCGCGAGATCCCGCTACCTGCGCGCGAGTCGAGTTCATCCGCGAGGCATCGAGTTCGGCTTCCTGTTCGCTAACGGCGCCAGTCTTGACCAGGTCCTTCGACCGGGAGAACTGCTGCTGAGCGAACTGATAGTCGGCTTGCTTGGCGTCGATCTCAGCGCGGCGTGCCGAGATCAGGGCGGCCTTGGTGCCGACATCGGCGCGAGCGACTCGTTCGCTCTGCTGTGCCTCGGTCATTACGGCCAACGCCTGCCGGAGCTGGGCTTCGAGCTCGGAGGTGTCGAGCCGGGCGACCACTTGCCCCGCCTTCACCGTATCGCCTTCATTGACGAGGACCTCGGCGATCCGGCCCGGATACTTGGCCGAGATGTAGATCTCGTTGGCCTCGAGCCTTCCGTTTCCACGGGCGAACCCATCAGGCACGTCGTCGCCTGAGAAGTACAGCCAAGCGATGAGTCCGACCACGACGATCCCGACGGCGGCCAGCAGCATGTTGCGCTTCGACATCCAAGCATCTCCGAGAGTTGCTGATGTGGCCCCCCGAGCCAACGAGTCTGGCTACGACTCATCTGGCGTGCATTGCATCGGGACTTATCCTGATGAATTCAGAAACTTTTTACTTAAGTGCCTTAAAAGGGGTGTAACCCCTTGAATCACAATGATTAACATTCGTGATTTTACACAAATGTAACAGCGCATCATTTCGCTAACTATTTGTATAGAAAGGAGCTCATCCCCAGAAAGCCTAGAGAATATCCCATTGAAGTTTAAGATCATCGATTGAGGGTTTAACCCTATTCACTGAACCAGCCCGACAGGAATACCTAAAGTAGAAGGGTTTCATGGGCCGCGACTCCCTTCACTCCCTCGTGCCCGACTAGGCGGCAATGTCGCGATTGACGGGGCGCGGGTCGACAGGAGGGCTTCGGCCATGGATTGTCTGACTCCAGAGGTTAACGGGAGTGCCGAGTCGGCCCTTCCCGAACTCGACTTTTCCGAACCCCCGCTAGGATCTGACCGCCGCGCGTTCATGATGCGCAGCGCGTTGGCGACCGCGGTTGTAGTGCTGACCGGCCGGCCGCTGGCGGCTTTCGCTCAGACCCCGGCACTGGCCCCGATCGTCAATGTCGGCGTCGATCCCAGCCTCAATGTCGTTCAACGAACGAAGGGGCCGGTGATGACGCTGATCGACGAGTTCTACAAAGTCGGTCCCGGACCGTCCTCCTCGCACACGATCGGTCCGATGCGGATCACCTATGATTTCTATCAGCGCGCCAGCAAGCTGCCCCAGGCACAGCTGGACCAGGCCACGGCCCTCAGGGTCAATCTATTCGGCAGCCTGAGCGCCACGGGCAAAGGTCACGGCACCGAACGCGCCGCGCTGGCCGGCCTCATCGGCATGGAGCCCGCGACGACTGATCCGGCGTTCCTGGACGGACTGGCCGCAGACCCCACGCAGAGCTTCAAGGTGAAGCTTGGCTCGAAGGAAATTCCCGTCTCGTTGGCCGACGTCATCTACGACGAGACCAAGGGCGATTTCCCTCACCCGAACACCATGCGGGTCGCTTTGCTGGCCGGCGACAAGCCGTTGTTGGAGCAGGAATACTACTCGGTCGGCGGCGGCTTCATCGAATGGAAGGGATACGAACCGCCCAAGAAGAATCCGCCCAAGTATCCCTATTCCACGATGGCCGAAGCGCTGGCGCACGCGGAGCGCGACAACCTCACCCTGGCCCAACTGATGATGGCCAATGAGACTAGCATCTCCGGTCGCAGCGAAGCCGAGATCAACGCCTTCCTCGACAAGATCATCGCGGCGATGCGGGCCACGGTGAAGACGGGCCTCGAAGCCCCGACGGCCGTGCTGCCGGGACCGATCAAGCTCAAGACCAAAGCCGGCGACGTGTACCGGAACGCGCTCAAGCAGGAGTCTCCGGCCCGGCGCGGCATTGGTGTCGTTTCTGCCGCGGCCCTGGCTGGCTCCGAGGAGAATGCTCGAGGCCACTTGGTGATCACCGCACCAACCGGTGGATCGGCAGGCGTCATGCCGGCCATCGTTTACTCGCTTGGGCCCGACGGCGCGAAGGTATCGGACCAGAAGATTCGCGAAGCCCTGCTCACTGCGGGCTTGGTCGGATACCTGTGCAAGCACAACGCGACGCTCTCTGCCGCCGAGGGCGGTTGCCAGGCCGAGATCGGCGTGGCCTCGGCAATGGGCGCTGCTGCGCTCGCCCAGGCCCAGGATACGTCCAACCAGGTCATGGCGAACGGTGCCGGCGCCGCCCTTGAGCATCACCTCGGCATGACTTGCGACCCTGTTGCGGGCTTCGTGCAGATACCCTGCATCGAACGTTGCGCGTTCGGCGCGGTCAAGTCTTGGACTGGGTTCCTGATGGCGCAGAATGAGATTCCGGCCAATCGGCGCGTCGACCTCGATACCGTGATCACGGCGATGGCGCTGACCGCCAAGGAGATGAACTCGAAGTACAAAGAGACCTCCGAAGGCGGCATGGCCGTCTCGCTGGTACTCTGCTGACGCTGGCGAGATGAACCGGGCCGCGCAGCCGGGCCGTACGGCCCTAGGCATGGTCGCCGCGGCCTGGCTCGTTACGTCGATCTTCTACTTCTACCAGTACATCCTGCGTTCGGCGCCTTCGGTCATGGTGCCGGAGATATCGCTCGGCTTCGGCCTGACGCCAGTCGGCGTCGCCTCGCTGCTTGGGCTGTTCTACTACGCCTACGCGCCCTTCAGCCTCGTCGCGGGCGTGGCTCTCGATCAGTTCAGCCCACGCAAAGTCGTGCCACTTGGCGCGGCCACGGTCGCCATTGGCGCTTTGCTGTTTTCGACTGGCGACGCCACCTTGGCCGGCATTGGGCGCTTCCTCCAAGGCGCGGGCGGCGTCTTCGCGCTGATCGGCGCGGTCACGATCGCTAGCAACTATCTACCGGCAGCACGGGCTGCGACGCTTATCGGTGCGACCCAGATGTTTGGCATGGCCGGCGGTTCGGCGGGGCAATTCCTGGTTGGGCCAGCCATCGCGGGCGGCCTCGAATGGGACCGCTTCTGGCTGATGATGGGCCTGATAGGCTTGCCTCTGGCGGTCGTGCTGTTCCTGCTCATTCCCTCGCAGTCGCCCAAGCCGGTCGCGGCCGAGGCCGGAGAGGGGCGCCTCCAGCAAGCGGGCCGCGCGATGAAGACGGTGTTCATCAACCCGCAGTCGATCCTGTGCGGCGTGATCGCAGGTTTGCTGTTCATTCCGACGACCGTGTTCGACATGGTCTGGGGCGTCCGCTTTCTCGAAGAAGCGCATGACATGCCTTACTCGATGGCCGTGCTCCGATCAGCATCGGTGCCTTTTGGGTGGATCATCGGCTGTCCGCTGCTCGGCTGGCTGTCCGACCGCCTGGGTCGACGCAAGCCCGTGATCGCTGGCGCCGCAGTCGTGCTGTTCATTTGCCTGGCGCTGATCCTCTACGGCCCTCCCGGCTTGCTTCCAGCCTACAGCCTCGGCCTGATCGCAGGCATTGCTTCGGGCGCGGCGATGATCCCGTACACCGTGATCAAGGAAGCAAACCGGCCGGAACACGGCGGGACGGCGACGGGTGTGATCAACTTCATCAACTTCTCGATCTCGGCGCTGCTCGGCCCGGTGTTCGCCGGCTTGTTGATCCGTTCCAGCGGGGGCGGAGCGCGCGAGCTTGAGCACTACCAGGCGACTTTCCAGCCGATGCTCTGGGGCGTGGCGCTGGCCATCGTGCTGACCCTGCTGCTGCGCGAAACCGGATCCGCTGCGCGCCCGACGACAACCGCCCCGCCCCCATCGACCCCGCAAACCCAACCCTGACCCCCTAGGGAGTTCTTATGTCGACCACAGAGCTAGAGCCCGCAGCCGCGAAAGCCGGTGTCGAGGAGGCCTTCAGCGCAGGATTGTGGACCAAGGAAGTCAACGTCCGCGACTTCATCCAGGAGAACTTCACGCCCTACTACGGCGATGAATCCTTCCTGGCGGGACCCACCGAACGCACGCTGGCCATCTGGAAAATACTCCAGGACCTGTTCGTCGAGGAGCGCAAGAAGGGCGTGCTCGACGTCTCGCAGATTCCGAGCTCCATCACCGCCCACGAGGCCGGCTACATCGACAAGGACCGCGAGATCATCGTCGGTCTGCAAACCGAAGCTCCGCTCAGGCGTGCGATCATGCCGAACGGCGGGTTGAGGATGGTCACGATCTCGCTTGAGGCCTTCGGCTACGAGCCCGATCCGCAAGTCGTCGAGATCTTCACCAAGTACCGCAAGACCCACAACGACGGCGTGTTCGATGCCTACACCGAAGACGTCCGCCGTTGCCGCCGCTCGCACGTCTTGACCGGACTTCCCGATGCCTACGGACGCGGCCGTATCATCGGCGACTACCGCCGGGTGGCACTCTACGGCGTCGACCGCCTGATTGACCGCAAGAAGGAGGAAAAGGCCGCACTCGACCGCGAGTGGACGACCCAGGACATCATCCGCGACCGTGAGGAGTTGAGCGAGCAGATCCGCTCTCTCGGCGAACTCAAGGAGATGGCGGCCAAGTACGGCTTCGACATCTCTGGCCCGGCGACCACAGCCCGCGAGGCCGTGCAGTGGCTCTACTTCGCCTATCTCGCGAGCGTGAAGGAACAGAACGGCGCGGCGATGTCGCTCGGGCGTGTCTCCACCTTCCTCGACATCTATTTCGAACGTGACCTCAAGGCCGGGCTGCTGACCGAGGAGCAAGCGCAGGAGATCATCGACGATTTCGTGATCAAGCTGCGCATCGTGCGCTTCCTGCGCACCCCGGAATACGACGCCCTGTTCGCGGGCGATCCCACCTGGGTGACCGAATCCATAGCGGGTATGAGCGACGACCTCAGGCCCTTGGTCACCAAGACCAGCTTCCGCTTCCTGCAGACGCTCTACAACCTCGGACCCGCGCCCGAACCTAACCTGACCATCTGGTACACACCGCTACTCCCCGAACCGTTTCGCCGGTTCACGGCCAAGGCGGCGATCGACACCAGCTCGATCCAGTTCGAGAACGACGAGATCATGCGCAACGCCTGGGGTGACGATGGCGCGATCGCCTGTTGCGTCTCGCCGATGGGCGTCGGCAAGCAGATGCAGTTCTTCGGTGCCCGCTCCAACATCGCCAAGTGCATGCTCTACGCCATCAACGGCGGGCGCGACGAGATCAGCGGGGAGCAGATCGCGCCGCCGTCAGATCCGGTGCAGGGCGACTATCTCGACTTCGACGACGTGCTTGAACGCCTTGAAGCGATGATGGACTGGCTCGCCGGCACTTACGTCAGCGCAATGAACGCGATCCACTACATGCACGACAAGTACGCCTACGAGCGGATCGAGATGGCGCTGCACGACTACGGGCCACTGCGCACCATGGCCTTCGGTATCGCCGGCATGTCCGTCGTGGCTGACAGTCTCTCGGCGATCAAATACGCCAAGGTGAAGGTCATCCGCGACGATACCGGGCTGATCGTCGACTACGAGACCGAGGGCGATTTTCCCAAGTTCGGCAACAACGACAACCGGGTCGACCACCTGGCGACGTGGCTGGTCAGCACGTTTATGTCGAAGCTGCGCAAGTACCCGACCTACCGCAACGCGCTTCACACCCAGTCGGTGCTGACGATCACTTCGAACGTCGTCTACGGCAAGGCGACCGGGAACACCCCCGATGGCAGGCGCAAGGGCGAGCCTTTCGCACCGGGCGCCAACCCGATGCACGGCCGCGACAGCCATGGCATCCACGCCTCCGCGGCCTCGGTGGCCAAGATACCCTACCGCGACGCGGCAGACGGCATTTCGCTCACGACCACCCTGGTCCCAACTGGTCTCGGCAAGGACGAGAATGAGCGCATCACCAATCTCACCGCGATCCTCGACGCCTATTTCGGCGTCACCGGCTATCACATGAACGTCAACGTGCTGAACCGCGAGACCCTGCTCGACGCCATGGACCATCCGGAGAACTACCCGAGCCTAACGATCCGGGTGTCGGGCTATGCGGTCAACTTCGTGCGGCTGACGCGTGAGCAGCAGATGGACGTGATCAACCGCACGTTCCACGGCGAGTAACATGCCGCAGACCGACGCGCCCGTATCGCTCGAGGCCAAGAACCCGTTCGAGATGCGGGTCAAGCTGGGCGAGAAAGTGCCGGAAACGGATGTGCGGTCTGCCCTCAAGACCGGCGACATGGGCTTCCTGCACTCGTTCACCACGGGCTCTGCCGTGGATGGACCGGGCATCCGCCTGGTCGCGTGGACGACCGCTTGCATGTTCCGCTGCCAGTTCTGCCACAACCCCGACACCTGGACCTTGGCGAACGGGATCCCGGTCGCGCTCGATCGCGCGATCGCTGAGATCCAGCGATACGCGAACAGCCTGAAGCTCATGCGGGGCGGCTTTACCCTCTCAGGAGGGGAGCCGCTGATGCAAGACCGGTTCGCCTCGCGCCTGCTTGCCGCGACGAGCCAGATGGGTGTTCACACCGCGCTCGAAACCAACGGCTACTACGGTGAGCGGCTATCCGATGAGGAGTGGGCAAACGTCGATCTCGTGATCCTCGACATGAAGGGGTTCACCTTGGAGCAGCACAAACGGGTGACGGGTGGCTTGAGCAACGAGCCGGTGATGGACTTCGCCCGCCGCCTCGCGGCGCTGCAGCGACCGATGTGGCTGCGCTATGTACTGGTGCCGGGACTGACCGACGTCGACGAGGAGATGAAACGACTGGCGGAGTTCGCCGCGTTGCTTGGCGTGGTGGAGCGAGCCGAGGTCCTGCCCTTCCACCAGCTCGGCCGATACAAGTGGGAGAGGCTGGGTCTCACCTACCAGCTCGAAGGCACCGAGCCGCCCACTCAAGAGTCCATCGACCACGCGACCGCGATCTTCGCGGCCGCCGGCCTCCCTCAATAGACCTGAGAGACGAACCTCACCTTTTCAGGATCGAGCTTGTCGTCGTAGCGGTTCTTGTTCGAACGCTTCGGCAGCTTGGGCTTCTCGTGCTTGATCGGCTCGTAGGGAACTCGCGAAAGGATGTGTCTGATTCCATTCAGGCGAGCGCGCTTCTTATCGTCGCTCGGCAGGACGTACCACGGCGCTATCTCCAGGTCGCTGGCCTCGAACATCTCATCCCGAGCGTGCGAGTAATCGTACCATTTCGTAAAGGACTTGAGGTCCAACGGGCTGAACTTCCACTGACGAAGCGGGTCGTTGATCCGCTGGCGCAAACGGCGTTCCTGCTCTTCCTTGCTGATCTCAAGCCATAGTTTGATGAGGATTATACCGGCATCGGTCGCCCAGCGCTCGAAGATCGGGACGTCCATGAGAAAGCGGCTGACCTGCTTGTCGCTGGCGAAACCCAGCACCCGCTCCACGCCCGCCCGGTTGTACCAGCTGCGATCGTAGATCACGACTTCGCCGGAGACCGGGAACTGTTCGATATAGCGCTGCAAGAAAAGTTTGGACCGCTTCTCGTCCTTGGGCGAGCTAAGTGCGACAACGCGAAAGACGCGGGGACTGACCCGCTCCTTTATCACTCGGATAAGGCCGCTTTTCCCGGCCGCATCGCGCCCTTCGAGGATGATGATCACCCGCTCGCCGCGATCTTTGACCCATTCCTGCAGGTGACATAGCTCGACCTGCAGTTTGGTCAGTTCGTCTTCATAGACCTTGCGAGAGAGCTTCTCCGGCTTCGCCTTGTCTTTCCCGGCAGGCTTCTTGCCCTTCTTCGGCTTGGCGACGTTCTTGGCGTTTTCTTCAAACGGCCTGTGCACTTGCGCTGTCATGTCCGGCCCTCCGGCGAAAAGGAACTGGACCACGGCGCGACGCGTAAAGGTATCAGGAGATATCCCGACGGGAATCCCTGAGGTTATCCGTGTCTACCGCCAGCAACTCGTTGGTTTGGCGCACTCCCTCCCCCAGGTCCGTATTAGGGTTTTGTCGGGGCGAATTGCGGGGAACCCTTGATTGCCCGAACATCGCTGAAGCCTTCTCCTGCACCGATGGGATCGGGAAACACCGAGGGCCCGGAAAGGGCGAGCGGCCATGCATCGCGCCTCTGGAAATTTGCGCCCGGCCTGGCCAGCATTGTCAGCCTCCCACGGAGCCTGATCCCGACCGAAATCGTCGTTGGCATGAGCGTGGCCGCAATCGCCGTGCCCGGCGGCCTGGCGATGGCACAGCTTATGGGAGTGCCAGCGCAAGTCGGTCTTTATGCCTGCATCGTCCCGGCGCTCGTCTACGCCCTTGTCGGACCGTCCTCCCGCTTCATGGTCGTTGGGCCCGATACCGCTACCTGCATGCTACTCGCGGCGAGCGCGACGGCTTTCCGCGCTGTCGGCCCCGATGCCCGAATGGACCTGATCGCCATACTGACTGTGATGGTAGCGGTGATGTGCCTCATCGCCTATTTTGCGCGCCTCGGCCTCATCTGCACGCTGATCTCGCGCCCGGTCCTGCTCGGCTACCTGGCCGGCGTTGCCGCGACACTGCTGTTCGACCAGCTTAGTCCATTGACGGGCGTCGAGCTGGAATCACCTGGTTTGGTCCGTCCTTTGGTAGAGTTGGCCAATCGCGCGGCGGAAATTCACTGGCTGACCGTAGGCTTGGGGCTCGCGCTGTTTGTGGTCCTGCGCCTCGTGAAGCGATACCTTCGGCCGATCCCGGGTCCGATTGTCGTGCTAGTTCTCGCCATTGCAGCCTCGTGGTGGTTCGACTTCGGCCGGCTGGGCGTAGCGCTGGTCGGTGAGGTGCCATCCGGACTCCCCCGCTTCCGCATTCCCGAGAACCCCGGCAACTGGACCGGCTTGGTGAAGGCCGCGGTGGGGATCATGGTTGTAAGCGCTTCGAGCGGGATCATCACCGCTCGGGCGTTCGGCGAATACGTCGGGGCTCGCAGCCGGCCCAACCAGGAACTCGCCGGATTTGGCGTCGCCAATCTGGCGGCGGCCTTCTTCCAGGGTTTTGTGGTCACCGGTTCGGACTCTCGGACCGCGGCCGCGGTCAGCTCGGGCGGTCGGTCGGCGCTGGTCGGAGTGGCGGCGGCCGCATTCGTCGGGCTGGTCGCGATGTTCCTGGTTGGCCCGATCGCCCTGCTACCTAGTGCAGCACTCGCCGCCATCCTCGCTTCGGCCGCGGTCGACCTCGTCGATATCCAAGGCTTTCGCGATCTCGCGCGGATCAATCGTCATGAACTGGTGCTCGCTCTCGTCGCGGTAATCGGGGTGATCTGGATCGGGGTGCTCGAAGGCGTGGTGATCGCGGTTGGGGCCACGCTAGCGCACCTGGTAATTATGGCGGCCCGCCCGCGTGACAGCGTCATGGGTCGCGCGCCGGGAAGCCGATCGCTCGTTACGTTGCGGCGTGATCCGGCGGCGCTGCAATCTGATCAGATCTTGGTCTATCTGTTCGAGTCCTCGCCGTTCTTCGTCAACGCGGACTACTTCGGTGACCGCGTGCGCCTTGCGCTCAAAGCCGCGCCGCGAACGCGCTACCTTGTCCTCGACACCTCGGTAATGATGCATGCCGACAGCATGGCAGTGGCCGTGTTTACCTCGCTGATCGAGGAGCTTGATGAGCGCGGTATCGTGCTCCTGATCGGTGGAGGACACGGTCGCTTCCGGGAGATTCTCTACCGTTCGGGCCTGGCCGAGATGGTTGGCCTGGATCACATCTTCACGACCCCGGAAGAGGCGCTAATGGCGGCGGAGGCGATGCGGGACGGGGAGCGGCCGGCAAGTGAAAGCGGGATTTGAGCCATCGAACTGACGGCCACCCAGTGCGCCATTTCTCCGATCGGTCATCAATCCGACTAGTACCTATCATATCCTGCCGATAAAGGCGGGAGCCAATGACCGATCGTCGAAGCGTTCCCGTCGCTGGGATAGTGATTGCGCTCCTGACCGGGGCGGTCATGGCCTTTGCAGGTACCAATATCCTGCTCGTTCTCGCAGCGATGCTTGTCTGGATCGCTTCGTTCTGGCTGGTTGCAACTCCTCCACCGACGGCAATACCTCAGTCACGCGAAGGCGTGCAGCTCACGGCAACGGGCATGGCTGACCTTATCGAGCACTCGGGCCTGCCCATGTTCATGCTCGATGGCGAGCGGATCGTCGTGGCGAACGCCGCTGCGAGGGAGGCTGTGGGTTCGCATACACTTGGCCAGGATGCGCGCGTACTGTTCCGCCATCCCACAGCGGTGGAGCTCTTGTCGGAGCCGAACGGCGGCAGCGCGACAATCGAAGGACTGACTGGGCCCGGCAGCAGTTGGCAGATGTCGCGTCAATTGATCGACGGACGCTACTCCCTGATCGAACTGGTCAACCGCACGGCCGAAATCGATGTCAGCCGCGCGCACACCGATTTCGTGGCCAATGCCAGCCACGAGCTGCGCACCCCGCTCGCCTCAATCATCGGCTACGTCGAAACCCTGGTCGACGAGGGAGCGGATCTTCCGCCGGAACAGGCCAACCGGTTTCACGCGACGGTCCTGCGCGAAGCCAAGCGCTTGCAGAGCCTAGTCAGCGACCTCATGTCGCTGTCACGAGTCGAGGCCGAGAAGCACGATCACCCACGGGAAAAACTCGATTTCGTCGGGCTCGCCCAGCGCTCGGCGCGCGACGGTGCCGGGCACGACCGTCTTGAGCGCCTCGATCTGGCAGAGCTCGATGGAGAGATCCTCGTACGCGGCGATGAGAAGCAGCTCGAACAGCTGGTCCGCAACCTCGTCGACAATGCGCTCAAGTACGGTGAAGCGGGAACACCGGTTTCGGTAGCCATCGAGCGCGGGGAACGCGACATGGCCGTGCTGACTGTTCGCGACCGCGGCGAAGGTATCCCGGCTGAACATATCCCGCACCTCACCCGGCGATTTTACCGAACCGACCCAGGCCGCAGCAGAGCTGCCGGCGGCACGGGCCTTGGGCTGGCAATCGTGAAGCATATCGTCGAACGGCACCGCGGCCGCCTCGACATCGCCAGTCGTGTCGGCGAGGGGACGACGGTTACCGTGTCACTGCCCGTCGCGGACGGAAATGACTCCACGCAGGCGCAATGATACAGGGCTGTGGACAACGATAAGGGGTGTCATCGTACTGTAATAGTCCGGTCATAGCGCGGTTACGCAACAGACACGTTTGTAAACGGACTTCACCGCAATGCGCTCATTACTGCCGGTCCTCCTCGCCGGTTCCGCCCTAATCGCACCTGGGCCTGCACTCGCCCAGTCGAAGGAGGTCGCCGACCTTCAGCAGCAGATCGCCGCGATGCAGGCAGAGATCGCTCGCCTTGCCGGAAAGGTGGAGGAGCTTCAGGCTCGGGAGCAGACCCGAGATACGGCCCCAGAAACCGCACAGGCTGCCCAGGCTTCCGCTCCGACTACCACTCCAGCGCCCGCTCCGGCACCGGATGCGACGCGCGTTTCATGGAAGGGAGGCCCCGAAGTTTCGGCACCCGGCGGTTGGTCGTTCAAGCCGCGCGGTCGGCTGCAGCTCGACACCGCGGTGATCGACGCGCCTGCATCGGTCGATGCTGGTGACGGCCTTGGCTTCGGCACCGAAGTCCGCCGCGCCTTTCTTGGCGTTGAGGGCACTCTGCCCGGCAACTTTGGATACCGGATGGAAGTCGACGTCGCGTCGTCGTCAGTGGAACTGACCGACGTGTTCCTCACCTTTAAGCCGACGGACAAGCTGACCTTCACTCTCGGCCACCAGAAGGCCTTCTGGGGCCTGGAGGAGCTGACCAGCGACCTGTTCACGTCGATGCTCGAGCGCGGCGCGTTCAACTCCGCGTTCAATTTCGAACGGCGCATCGGGCTCAGCGGCGCCTATTCGAACAAAGACCTTCTGGTGCAGCTCGGGGCGTTCACCGCCAATGCCGAGGACCTCACTGCCGACGAGACCAATAGCTACAGTTTCGACGGCCGGATCGTTTACGCTCCGAAAATCGGTGAGGGTCGCCTGCATATCGGCGGCTCGGCGCACTTCCGCGACCTCAACGACGCGGCGACATCGGTTCGCTACCGCGCTCGCCCCTTCTTCCACACGACCGACGTACGCCTGGTGGACACGGGCAATATCCCCGCCACCGGTGAACGCAGCTTCGGCGCGGAACTGGCTTACGTGCAGGGGCCCTTTCACGCGACGATCGAAGGCCACCAAGTCACGGCTCTTCGTCCTGACCTGAGCAACCCGACCTTTCGCGGCGGGTATGCGGAACTCGGCATGCTTGTGACGGGTGGCGACACGACAGCCTACAAGGGCGGCATCTACGATCGCATTCGCCCGGTAAATCCGTTGTCCAAGGGCGGCATCGGCGCGATCCAGGTGAACGCGCGCTATGACCGGATTGACCTCACCGACGAGGATATCGTGGGTGGACTGCAAAAGGCTGCCGGCCTGTCGGCGATCTGGATCCCCGAGGACTATGTGCGCTTCATCCTCAACTACGGGCACTTGTGGGTCAGCGACGCGGCGATCCCCGCCGGCACCGATCAGGACTACCAGGTCGACACCTTCGGGATGCGTGCGCAGTTCGACTTCTGACGCCAAAAATGTCCGGGATATGACCGGTTCTTGTCTTAAAGCTGTAACACCCAAGCCGTAGCCACCCGCCGATCTTGGAAGGGACTTATCATGACGAATAAATGGCGCTTTTCGGTCGCCACTCTGTGCGCGGCCTCTCTTGCTGCATGTAGCGGCGGGGCGAGCGATACACGCGATTCAGTCCGTGCCGTTGGTTCCTCGACCGTCTATCCGTTCGCCAAGCTGGTCGCGGAAAATTTCGCCCGCTCGAACACCGACTTCAAGTCGCCGATCATCGAATCCACCGGCACTGGTGGCGGCATCAGCCTGTTCTGCGCCGGCGTAGGCGCCAACACGCCCGACATCGCCAACGCTTCGCGCCGCATGAAGGCCAGCGAGTTTGCCACTTGTAAGGCGAATGGCGTGAACGAGATCACCGAGATCCAGGTCGGCCTCGACGGTCTCGCCTTCGCTTCGGCAAAGGGTGGCATCGACATGAACCTGACGCCCGAGATCGTCTATCGCGCTCTGGCCGCCAAGCCGTTCGGCAAGGAACAGACGGCGCGCACCTGGCACGATGTCGATCCGTCGCTGCCGGACAAGCCGATCCTTGTTTACGGTCCTCCCTCCACCTCGGGGACGCGTGACGCGCTCAAGGAGTTGATCCTGATCCCTGGTTGCGACAACAACGCCGAGATGAAGGCGCTCAAGGATAGCGACAAGGACAAGCACGAACAGCTTTGCACCGAAGTGCGTTCGGATGGCGCCTATGTCGACCAGGGCGAGCAAGACAACCTGATCGTGCAGAAGATCGAGGGCAATCCCGACGCCATCGGTGTGTTCGGCTTCTCATATCTTGAGGAGAACCTGGACAAGGTCCATGGGCTGCGCATGAACGGTGTCGAACCGACTTACGCGAACATCGCGAGCTTCGAGTATCCAGGCGCTCGTCCGCTGTTCATCTACGTCAAGAACGCCCACCTCGATGCGATCCGCGGCTTGCGTGAGTTCGTGGCCGAATGGGCCAAGTCATGGGGCCGCGATGGTCCGCTGACGGCGATCGGTCTGGTTTCCAACCCTGACGATGTCGCCGCGCGCAGCCAGGCCGCGTCCACGGCGTTCACCGCCCTCAACCCGTCCGAGCTGAAGTAAGGTTCGACCCAGCGATGCCGCCCAGCCTCCTGCTCCTCCTGGCCCTCGGGCTTGGTCTGGCCGGTTGGCTGGCGGCGCGCGCACGCGCCTGGAGCTTCCGCCGCGCCGAGCCTGGCGTCCGGTTGGCAGCCCTCCCTTCGTATCACGCCTGGTACGTCGCGCTGTGGGTGGTGGTGCCGGTGCTGCTGTTCGCGCTGGTCTGGAATGTCGCCTCGCCCCAGCTCGTCAACCAGGCGGTGCTGGCAAGTCCGGCCGCGGCCGATCTGCCGCCGTTCGGCATGCAGCGCGAAACGATGCTGGCAGAGGCACGCAACGTGGCCTCCGGTGCTGCTCCTGCGGTGTTCAATCCCGGTGCTCGCGCCCTGGTCGAACCGTTCCGCGAAGCCCTAACCCGCTACAACCTCATCGGTCTGGCCGTGACCCTGATCCTTGCATTCGGCACGGGTGTCTGGGCCTTCCTCCGACTGAAACCTGACTTCGCCGCCCGCACCCGGGTCGAGCGCATGGTCATGGTCGTCCTATTGCTCGCCTCGCTCGTGGCGATCCTGACCACGTTTGGCATCTTCCTTAGCCTGGTCGTCGAGACCACGCGCTTCTTCGGGATGATAAGTCCGGGCGATTTCCTGTTCGGAACCCATTGGGGCCCGGACCCGATGAGCAGCGCGGCCAATCCCGACCCCTCACGCTATGGCGCGCTTCCGCTGTTCTGGGGAACGATCTATATCGGCGCGATCATCGCCATGCTGGTGGCCATTCCGCTGGGGATGATGTGCGCGGTCTACCTCACGCAATACGCCTCTCCCAGGTGGAGGAAGGTACTCAAGCCGTCGCTGGAGCTGCTCGCTGGCGTGCCGACCGTGGTCTACGGCTATTTCGCCGCCCTGACCGTGGCTCCCTTTGTGCGCGACGTGGCGCGGTCCGTGGGCATTGCCAACGCTTCAAGCGAAAGCGCTCTCGCGGCGGGCCTGGTGATGGGGGTGATGATTATCCCCTTCGTCTCGTCGATGGCTGACGATTCCATTGCCGCAGTTCCCCAGGCCATGCGCGACGGCAGTCTGGCCATGGGCGCGACCACCAACGAGACGATCCGCCGGGTCCTGATCCCGGCCGCCCTGCCCGGCATCGTCGCCGGCGTAATGCTCGCCATCAGCCGCGCGATCGGCGAGACGATGATCGTGGTGATGGCCGCGGGCGCCGCAGCAAACCTCACGGTCAATCCGTTCGAGGCTATGACCACGGTGACCTTCCAAATCGTCGCCATGCTGACCGGCGAAGGCAGTTTCGATCATCCTGCCACCCTGAGCGCCTTTGCGCTGGGCTTCGTGCTGTTCATGGTTACGCTGGCCCTCAACTTCATCGCCCTGCGCGTGGTGAAGCGGTTCCGGGAAGCTTATGACTGAGCGCCTCTCCCCCACGCGTACGCCGGCATTCGAGGCACGGCTGAAGAAGCGCTATGCCGCCGAGCGGCGGTTCCGCTTAGCCGGCCTCAGCGCCATCCTATTGTCGGTGGCCGTGCTGGTGTTCCTGCTGGGATCGATGTTGATCAACGGCATCGGCGGCTTCCAACGCACCGTGCTGACGACGCCGGTCGACTTCACCACCGTCGGCCTGAGCATGCCGCCGGGGCAGATGGACCGGAATACGGCGATCCGCGCACTCGAAAGCCAGGGGCTGCCCGATCTCGTGCGCTTCAGCGCAGAGAACGCTTTTGGCGAAGATGTCGCCAAGCAGGTCAGCAACGATGCCTGGCGCGTCGTGGCCGAGCGTGTTGTCGCCGATCCAAGCTTGTTAAGCAGGAAGGCCGAGTTCGCCTTGCCGGTAGGCAAGAACCTCGCCGCAGGCTTTGCCGGCGAAGGTTCGCCCGAAATGCAGGTGTTGGCGAAGAAGCTGGCAGCCGAGGGAAGCTTGACCAAGGCCTTCGACATCGGTTTCCTGACCCGCTCAGACGCCACCGACCCGCAGCAAGTCGGCATCTGGGCCGCGCTCAAGGGGTCGATGCTGACCATGCTGGTCACGCTCGTGGTGGCGTTTCCGATCGGTGTTCTGGCAGCCCTCTACCTTGAGGAATACGCGCCGCGGAACCGCTGGACCGACCTTATCGAGGTATCGATCAACAACTTGGCCGCGGTGCCCTCGATCATCTTCGGCCTGCTGGGTCTCGCGGTGTTCCTGACGATGTTCCCCAACATGCGTTCCGCGCCGCTGATCGGCGGCCTGACGCTGGCGCTGATGACGATGCCGGTGATCGTCATCTCCGGCCGCAACGCGATCACCGCGGTGCCACCCTCGATCCGCGACGGCGCGATGGCACTGGGTGCCTCGCCGATCCAAGTCGTGTTCCACCACGTCCTGCCCCTGGCGCTTCCGGGTATCATGACCGGAACGATCATTGGCATGGCCCGCGCACTTGGCGAAACGGCCCCGCTGCTGATGATCGGCATGCGCGCCTTCGTTGCTACACCGCCGCACGGCTTCACCGATCCGGCGACGGTCCTGCCGGTGCAGATCTTCCTTTGGTCCGACGAGATCGACCGCGGATTTGTCGAGCGCACCAGCGCTGCGATTATCGTGCTATTGCTGTTCCTGCTGCTGATGAATGGCCTCGCCATCTATCTGCGCAATCGCTTCGAGAAGAGATGGTGATCCAGGAAAAACTCTCCACCGAGCCCAAGATGCGAACCCGCGACGTCTCCGTGTTCTACGGCGACAAGAAAGCCGTGGATTCGGTCTCGATCGATGTTCCGACCGAGTTCGTGACCGCGTTCATCGGTCCGTCAGGTTGCGGCAAGTCGACGTTCTTGCGCGCACTCAATCGCATGAACGACACGATCGCCAGCGCCCGCGTCGATGGCATTATCGAGCTAGACGGGGAGGACATCTACCACTCCTCGATGGACGTGGTTCAGCTCCGCGCGCGCGTCGGCATGGTGTTCCAGAAGCCCAACCCGTTCCCGAAGTCGATCTTCGAGAACGTCGCCTACGGTCCGCGCATTCACGGCCTGGCTGAAGGCAAGATCGAGCTCCAGGAGATCGTCGAGAAATCCCTTCGCCGCGCCGGCTTGTGGGACGAGGTCAAGGATCGGCTCGAAGAGTCAGGTACCGCGCTTTCGGGCGGGCAGCAGCAGCGGCTCTGCATCGCCCGAGCGATCGCCGTGCAACCCGAAGTGATCCTGATGGACGAGCCCTGTTCAGCGCTCGACCCGATTGCCACCGCCAAGATCGAGGAACTGATCGACGAACTGCGCGGCCGCTATGCCATCGTAATCGTCACCCACTCGATGCAGCAGGCCGCGCGCGTCTCGCAGCGGACAGCGTTCTTCCACCTCGGCCGAATGGTCGAATACGGACACACCTCGGACATCTTCACCAATCCGACGGAAGAGCGGACCAAGGACTACATCACAGGTAGGTACGGCTAATGGCAGAGCATACGGTCAAGGCGTTCGACGACGACATTACCCGCTTGCGCGGCTTGATTGCCGAGATGGGCGGAATTGCCGAGCTCGCGATTGCAGAGGCCATGCAGGCTCTCCTCAGCGGTGACGAAGAACTGGGACGCGCCGTGGTTGAACGTGACCAGAAGCTCGACGCGCTGGAGAGCGAAGTCGATACCCTGGCGGTGCGCACGCTCGCCTTGCGCGCACCGATGGCCGACGACTTGCGCGAGATCATCGCGGCGCTGAAGATCGCCGGCGTGCTCGAGCGGATCGGCGATTACGCGAAGAACATTGCCAAGCGGGTCGGCAAGATCGAAGGTCGCAATCGCTTCGAGCCGCTGACACTGCTGCCAGCCATGAACGAAGTCGCCGCGGAGATGGTCCACGACGTGCTGACCGCCTTTGCCGCCCGCGACCCGGTGCTGGCGCGAGAAGTGATCGAGCGCGACGCCAAGGTCGATGCTTTCTACGACAGCATCTTCCGCAACTTCGTGAGCTACATGGTCGAAAACCCATCGACCATCAGTTCGGCCGCCCAACTCCTGTTCGTTGCTCGCAACATCGAACGGATCGGCGACCATGCGACGAATGTTGCAGAAATGGTGCATTTTGCTGCGCTTGGCACTTATCCTCCGGATCGGGGATAGTTGTCATAAGCCGGTAATATTGAGGGGCTTTAGGACGGATCAATGTCAGAACCAAAGCTCCTGCTTGTCGAGGACGATGCCGCCCTCGCAGAACTCCTCGAATATCGCTTCAAGGCCGAAGGCTACAACGTCCGCACGACCGCAGACGGTGACGATGCCCTGGTCTTGGCGTCCGAGGCCTTGCCCGATCTCGTGATCCTCGACTGGATGATCGAAGGGACGAGCGGCATCGAAGTGTGCCGCCGCCTGCGGCGCCAACAATCGACCGCGCATGTACCGATCATCATGCTCACCGCCCGCGAGGGCGAGGACGACAGGGTCCGCGGCCTGGAAACGGGTGCGGACGACTATCTCACCAAACCCTTCTCCCCCCGCGAACTCCTGGCCCGTGTGGCCGCTGTCCTGCGGCGGGTGCGGCCGGCACTGGCGGGCGAGACAATCCGCGTTGGCGATCTGCAACTCGATCCAGTCGCCCACCGCGTCGAACGCCGCGGCCGTCAGCTGCGTTTGGGGCCGACCGAATACCGGCTACTCAAGTTTCTAATGGAGCACCCGCGACGGGTGTTCTCGCGCGGGCAACTGCTCGATGCAGTGTGGGGTAACGACAGCGACATCGAGGAACGCACGGTTGACGTGCATATCCGCCGTCTGCGTCTGGCGGTCTCGGTTCCAGGTCTAGCCGATCCGATCCGGACAGTGCGCTCGGCCGGCTACGCGATGGAGCCGGTCTAGCCGCTCTAGGTCAGCTGATCCTCTTCTTCGGGGATCTGCTCAGCGCGCTGACGCATATAGCTATATTTGGGGTCGCCCTGGCGAGCTATCGGCGGGCGTTTGTGGACGCGCCGACCGTGTCTGAGGCTCGGATTGGTGCTGGCATCGAACAGCCCCTCTTCCGATTCAATCTCGTATTCCATCGGGTGCTCTCCTCACCCAGAGAACGCCCCGCAAAATGGGGTGTTCCGGGTGAAGAAAGCAAATGCGACGAACGGTTTCCCGCGCCCTAGATGTGTACCGCGCGACCGTAAGCTGCGAGCACGGATTCGTGCATCGACTCCGAGATCGTCGGGTGCGGGAAGATCGTGTTCATGAGCTCCGCCTCGGTGGTCTCTAGTACCTTGCCGATGGTGTAGCCCTGGATCATCTCGGTCACTTCAGCGCCGACCATGTGCGCGCCGAGCAATTCGCCGGTCTTGGCGTCGAACACGGTTTTCACGAAGCCCTCGGCCTCGCCCAGAGCGATGGCCTTGCCGTTGCCGATGAACGGGAACGTGCCCGCCTTGACGGTGTAGCCCGCTTCCTTCGCCTTGGCTTCGGTCATGCCGACACTGGCGATTTGCGGGTGGCAGTAAGTGCAGCCCGGGATCGCATTGCGATCGAGCGGGTGCGGGTGGACGTCCTTGTTGCCGAGTTCCTGCGCAATCGCCTCGACGGCGGTCACGCCCTCATGGCTCGCCTTGTGCGCCAGCCACGGACCGGGAGCGCAGTCGCCGATCGCCCAGATGCCCTTGGTCTTGGTCCGGCCATAGGGATCGATCTGGATGAACCCGCGGTCCATCTCGACCAGCTTGTCGAGCCCGATGTTCTCGGTGTTCGGCACGATCCCGATAGCGACGATGACGTGGCTGTACTCGCCGCTTTCGACCTTGCCGTCCTTGCCCTTCACCTTGGCCGAGACGCCATTCGGGCCGACCTTGAGCTCTTCCAGCGCAGCGCCGGTCTTGATCGTCATGCCCTGCTTGGTGAGCGACTTTTCGAGGAAAGCTGAAACGTCAGCATCCTCGACCGGCACGACGCGGTCGAGCATTTCGACGACCGTTACCTCGGCGCCCATGTCGTTGTAGAAACTGGCGAACTCGATCCCGATCGCACCCGAACCGATCACCAGCAGCTTCGTCGGCATCTCGCTCGGCGTCATCGCGTGGCGATAGGTCCACACGCGCTTGCCGTCGGCCGGAGCGAACGGCAGGTCGCGCGCCCGTGCGCCAGTGGCGACGATGATGTGCTTGGCGGTGAGCGTTTCGACGCCCTTCTCACCCTTCACTTCCAGCGTGTTGGCGCTCTTGAAGCTGCCAGTGCCGAAGTGAACCGCGATCTTGTTCTTCTTCATCAGGTGCGTGACGCCCTGATTAAGCTGCTTGGCAACGCCGCGGCTACGTTTCACCACGGCTTCAATGTCGGCCTCTATCCCCTTGGCAACCAGGCCATAATCCTTGGCGTGCTGCATGTAGTGATAGATCTCGGCCGAGCGCAGCAGCGCCTTGGTGGGGATGCAGCCCCAGTTGAGGCAGATGCCGCCGAGCAGTTCGCGCTCGACGATCGCGGTCTTCAGCCCCAGCTGCGCCGCGCGGATCGCTGCGACATAGCCGCCAGGACCGGAACCCAGAACGATAACATCGTAATTCTCAGCCACTTCGGCTTGCTCCTAACCGTCTACCGGGCGCGGGTGCCCGTTGTCGTCGATGGCGACGAAGGTGAACTTCGCCTCCGTCACTTTCATGGCTTCCTCGCCCGTTCGTTCACGCCGCCATGCCTCGACGCCAATGGTCAAGCTGGTGCGGCCGACGCGTTCGATCTCGGTATAGACCGAGACCTCGTCGCCCACTTTCACGGGCTGGTGGAACACCATGCCGTCCATCGCCACGGTGACTGCCCTGCCCTTGGCCCGGCGCGCGGCGGTGAGGCCGGCGGCGCTGTCCATTACGCTGAGCAGCCACCCGCCAAAGATGTCGCCATAGGCGTTGGTGTCCGCTGGCATGGCGGTGACACGGATGGCGGGATCGCGATGTTGGGTCATGCCCAGGCTTTCGTAAGACAGCGCTTAGGCAACCAACCCGAGCGGCTTTTCGACCAGTTCCTTGAACGCCTTCATGAACGCGGCCCCGTCGGCGCCGTCGATGGCGCGGTGGTCGAAGCTGCCGGTGGCGCTCATCACGGTGGCGATCTGCAGCGAATCGTCGATCACGTAGGGCCGCTTTTCGCCCGCACCGATGGCCATGATCATGGCCTGGGGCGGGTTGATGATCGCTTCGAACTGCTTGATCCCGTACATGCCCATGTTGCTGAGCGAGGCGGTTCCGCCCTGGTATTCGTGCGGCGCCAGCTTGCCTTCGCGAGCGCGGGCGGCGAGGTCCTTCATCTCACTGGCGATGGTGCTGATGGACTTGTTGCCGGCATCGGCCACGATCGGCGTAATCAGGCCGCCCGGGATCGAGACCGCAACCGAGATATCAGCGCGGCTGAACTTGAGCAGCGTGTCGCCGGTGAACTGGACGTTGCAGCTGGGGACCTGAAGCAGCGCCTGGGCCAGCGCCTTGATCAGCATGTCGTTGACCGAGAGCTTCACGCCACGCGCCTCGAGCGCGGAATTGAGTTCGGCGCGCAGCTTGAGCAGCGCATCGAGACGGATGTCCACCGTCAGGTAGATGTGCGGAACCTGCTGCTTCGATTCGGTCAGACGGCGCGCGATGGTCTTGCGCATGCCGCTGAGCTTTTCCTCGACGTGCGGAATGCCGAAGTCCTGAGCCGCAGCCGGAGCATGTGCTGCCACAGCCGAAGCGCCCGCGGGCACAGCACCAGGCTTGGCGCCTTCGACGTCCGCCCTGACGATGCGTCCGTTCGGGCCTGAGCCCTTGATGCCCGCGAGGTCGACACCCCTCTCCGCGGCGATGCGCTTGGCGAGTGGGGACGCGATCACGCGATCACCCGCACTCTTGGCAACGGTCGCCGGAGCGGCCTTTGCAGGAGCGGGTGTACTAGCTGGCGCTGGGGCCGCCACCGGAGCTGGAGCCGTTTTGGCTACCTCAGCAGCAGGCGCCTTGGCTTTCGACAGGTCCTCGCCTTCTTCGGCCAAGGTGGCGATCACGGTTCCGACCTTCACGCCCTCGGTACCCTCGGGCACAGATATCTCCGCGATGATGCCTTCATCGACGGCCTCGAATTCCATCGTGGCCTTGTCGGTCTCGATTTCGGCCATGATGTCGCCGGAGCTGACTTTATCGCCAACTTTGACCAGCCACTTGGCGAGCGTGCCCTCTTCCATGGTTGGCGAGAGGGCGGGCATCTTGATGGCGATCGGCATGGCGGTTCGCGGTATCCTTCCGGAGGGCTAAAGCGATTTCGTCTAAAGCCAATTTGTGTGGCGGGAGCAAGGACCTTGCGCGGTCAGGGGTTTCATCGGATATCGCGCCGCAGGGGGATGTAAGGCAATGCGCGTCTATCTGGTGATCATTGACGACACGCAGGAAGCGCACAGCGCGTTGCGTTTCGCGGCGCGGCGCGCGGCCGACACCAATGGCACCGTGCACTTGCTCGCCCTCGTTCCCAAGCAGGAATTCAGTGCTTTCGGTCAGGTCCAGGCGACGATCGAGGAAGAAGCGCGCGACCGCGCCGAGGTACTGGCGAACAGCGCCGGCGGCGAATTGATGAGCGAAAGCGGCATCATGCCGCAAATCGCCGTACGGGTCGGCGATGCGACCACGGTTATCAACCAGTACCTCCAGGAGCATCCGGAGGTAGCCGCGCTGGTGCTGGGTGCAGCCGCGGAAGGTGGGCCGGGGCCGTTGGTGGCGCACTTCTCCGCCGGAGCCGGAAATCTGACCTGCCCGCTATTCATCGTGCCCGGCGGGCTCAGCGAAGAAGAAATCGACCGCCTGAGCTGAAACTTACCCCTCTTCCTGTGGGAGAGGGCTTTCGCTCACTTCTTCCGCCCCCTGCCCTGGTGACGGATATTACCCGGACGGCCGCGCGGCCCTTGCGGTTTCTTGAAGGGTGGCTTCTTCTTCGCCTCAGGCCTCGCGCCGCGCGGTTCGATCCGCTGACCGCCCTCGCCGTCGATGCGCTCGAACTTGAGTGCGCCGGTCAGAGGATTGGCCTCTCCCAGACGAAGTTCGATCATGTCGCCAACAGCGAAGCGGGTGCCTGTGTCTTCTCCGACAAGCGCCCTCGCCGCTTCGTCGTAGCGGAAATACTCGCGTCCCAGCGACGAAACCGGGACCAGTCCATCGCCGCCAAGGCCGACGATCGTGGCGAAGAAGCCGAAGCTCTGCACGCCCGTGATCCGCGTCTTGAACGTCTCGCCTACCCGTCCTGACAACCAGGCAGCGACATATCGGTCGATCGTGTCGCGTTCGGCCTCCATCGCCCGTCGTTCGGTCTGGCTGATCGCTTCGGTGACCTTGGAAAGGTCCTCGCGGTCCTTTTCGGAAAGCCCACTGGCCGGCGGCAGATTGCCCTTCGGCTTAGGCTGCTCGAGGTGGAAAGAATCGACCAGTGCACGGTGTACCAGCAAGTCGGCATAGCGGCGGATCGGCGAGGTGAAGTGGGCGTAGCTGCCCAGCGACAAGCCGAAGTGCCCGGCATTCTGGGGGCCATAGTAGGCCTGGGTCTGGCTCCGCAGCACAGCTTCCATCACCAACGCTTTTTCGCCTTCGTCCGCGATGTCCTTGATCATGCGGTTGAACAGGCTGGGCGTAATGACCTGGCCGAGCGCGAGCTTCTTGCCGATGCTGGCGAAGTAGTCCCGTAGCGCGATCAGCTTTTCGCGGCTCGGTGGCTCGTGGACGCGATAGACCACAGGCGAAGCCTTGCTCTCGAGCGCCTTGGCGGCGGCGACGTTGGCGGCGATCATGAAATCCTCGACCACGCGGTGCGCGTCGAGCCGCTCGCGAATGGCGATCTCGGCGATGCGTCCCCTCTCGTCTAGGATGACACGGCGTTCGGGCAGTTCAAGCTCAAGCGGATCGCGCGCCTCACGGGCCTTGAACAGCACACGCCAGGCGGCCCAGAGATTCCGCAGGTTTTCGCCAGCCTCTCCGGAATCGATCCGGGCCTGGGCATCCTCGTAAGCCATGACCTCTGAAATGCGCACCAGCGCGCGGGTAAAGCGCCAGTCCTTCACCCGGCCATGTGAATCGATATGCAGGTGGCAAGCCATCGCGGCGCGGTCGGCGCCTTCCTTGAGCGAACAAACGTCCGCGCTGAGCACTTCAGGCAGCATCGGCACGACGCGGTCGGGGAAATAGGCTGAATTGCCGCGCCTGCGCGCCTCGCGATCCACCATGCCGCCAGGGCGCACGTAGAAGCTCACATCGGCGATCGCGACGACGGCGTTGAACCCACCCTCCCCGTCGGGCTCGGCCCAGATCGCGTCATCGTGGTCGCGCGCGTCAGCGGGGTCGATGGCGACGATCGGCAAGTGCCGCAGGTCCTCGCGCTGTTCCTCGCTAAACGGCAACTTGGCCGCCACTTCGGCCTCGGCCAGCGCTTCTTCGCGGAAGGTGTGCGGGATCCCGTACTTGTGGATCGCGATCAGGCTGTAAGAACGCGGCGCGAGCGGATCGCCCAGCACTTCCACCACTTTGACACCCGCGCGCGGTGACCGACCGGCGGCTTCAGCCAGCACGAGCTGACCAGCTTCCGCTCCACCGAGGTCAGCGATCGGCGAGGAGTTACGTACCCGCTTGTCCACTGGCGCGAGCCAGCCCTTGCCCGACCCATCGAGCTCGACCACCCCGAGGATCGCATCGTCGCGGGCGGGCAGCTTCTTCATCGAATGGGCAGTCCAACCGCTGCCGGTTTCTTCAGTCCGGGCAAGAACGCGGTCGCCGACCTTGAGCGCGGCCTGTTTCTTGCCTTCGATCACTCGCAAACGCGGCGGTGGGGTGGCATCGTCTGGATGCCAGGCATCGGGAACGGCAATCGCCTCCCCATCGTCGACATCGACCACGCGCAGCACGGTTACCTTGGGCACCCCGCCCATGCGGTGAAACGCGGTCTTCTTGCCATCGATCAGGCCATCTTCGGCCATATCCTTGAGCAGGCGCTTGAGCGCGATCCGCTCCTGGCCCTTGAGACCAAAGGCCTTGCCGATCTCCCGCTTACCCGCCGGAGTATCGGACGTTTGGATGAATTCGAGGATCTGCTCGCGCGAAGGCAAGCCGGGGACAATTTTGCGCGGCATCGCCGCTATATGGGCGTAGCCTCAGCTACCCACAAGCGGAGCGAACGCGCCGCCGGGGACAGCGCTCGCAATCGGGCTTTCCGAACCGTCAGGGGCGATCGAACTGACCCCGAAGAGCCAGTCATCGCCACGAATGCCTTCAAGCTTGGCTTCGCTCTGCGTAGTGCGAGCAACGACAGGCTCCGCTTCCCAACTTGGTGCATCCGTCCGCCGACGCCAGATATTATACGAAACCGCCCCAGACACTGGCTTCCAACGCACAGTGGTAAATGTCTGCACTGCCGCCTCGGCCGTCGAAGAAGGGGGGAGCGGCGCCTTGGCGAGTGCGTCCAACGTGCGCACGTTGAGGCGCGTGACCTTGGCGAGATAGGGAAAATCCATCTCGTCGATGGTGTCACCATAAGTCACGCCGTTCTCGACCCGCAGGTCCTGGTGCTGGTGATCGTAGTCTTCGACCGCAACCGAAAAGCGGACTGCTGGATAGCCTTTATCCAGGAACGGCAGCTGGTCGCCGCCCCGTCCCATCCGGTCGGTGCGCCAAACCTGCCGGACCGCCAGGTCGTTTCCTTCGGCGAGACCGGCAATGTAGCGCGATAGATTGCGCCCAGGGCTATCGTTCTCGCCACCGAAGCGAGCCATGGCATCGAGCGTCTCTTGGTTCACATCGCCGCGCGGGCCTTCGGAGAACACGCGAACATGCGCCGCGTCACAAAAGCCATCCGATCCGCACGAGCCGCCGACGATATCGTTGTTGAGCACCGCCTTCACGGTCCAACCCTGCTCCGCCGCATAGTCCGCCAGCAGTTGCCCGCCGTAGAGGCCCTGCTCCTCGCCTGAGAGCAGCGCGTAGACGATCGTCGTGGGATACTTGTGCCGCGACAGAACCCGCGCTGCTTCGATCACCAGCGCCGTTCCTGATCCGTCATCGTTCGCCCCAGGAGCATCGCTCGCGGCGTCCATCACGTCGGTCACGCGGCTGTCGATATGGCCCTGTACAATGACCACCTCGTTGGGACGCTCGGTGCCGCGCTGGATAGCCACGACGTTTACGAGCCGGGTTGGCTCAGGCACCCGCGTCCCCGTCACCATGCGCTCGGGCAGCACGACCTCGAGGCAATCGTCGCAAGCCTTGCTCGCCTCGCGAAACTGTTGCTCACCCCAGCGACGGGCTGCCCCGATCCCTCGCTTGGGATCGTCCTGCACCGAGAGCGTATGCCGCGTTCCGAACCCGACCAGCGCCTCAACATCCGAGCGCAGGCGCGCTTCCGACACCGCCTCCTCTTGGGCCTGGGCGGGAACTGCGAGAACGGCGGCGGCGGAAAGCAGGACGAGAAGACGCATCCGCCTCTTATTCCGGCCTACCGCCCGCGCGGCAAGAGAAAGTGCCGCGAGCCCACAGACTCCTGGGCGCGTTTAATAGGAGCGAGCGACGTAGATCCGTTCAACCGCAGATTCGCCGGTAAACAGGCACTTGCCGTTCGCTGGCGCGGCATCGAGCGGAACGTTGCGGAACGTCAACTTCAAGGCCTTGAGCCGCTCGACAGCTTTGTCGAGCGCTTCGCCCGTCGGTTTGGACCATTGGACTTCGACCCACCCGGGGTACTTACGGTCTTCACCGAAGTACGCAGCAAGGGCCTCGAAGCTTTCGACGTCGCGGACGATATTCGCCTCGCGCCGTTCGGTCGCCTCGGCCAGCAAGGCTTGCTGGATTTCCTCGAGCAAGCCGCCAATCGCCTCTCCAACGGCATCCCTGGACGGTGCCTGGAACGCCGGCTTGCCGTCCGCGCCCCACAGGGCATCGCGGCGCAGCAGGCTCACCGTCTCGGCTTCCATGTCACGCGGGCCTACCTCGATGATTACCGGGGCGCCCTTGCGCACCCAGTCCCACCGCTTGGCCGCGGCTTTGCCGGGGCGAGAATCGAGCTGGACGCGGATCTTTTCGTCGAGCGCGTTCTGCGACGCGATCGAAGCGCGCAAGGCATCGCAATAGTCGAGCAGGGCCGCGTCACCTTCATTGTCGCGCAGCATCGGCAGGATCACGACCTGGAACGGCGCGATCGCCGGCGGCACACGCAGCCCGTCATCGTCGCCATGCGTCATGATCACGCCGCCAATCATGCGGGTCGAAACGCCCCAGCTGGTGGTGTGGGCGAGCTGCTGCCCACCTTCACGGTCCTGGAAGCGAATGTTGGCCGCATCGGCGAAGCTGGTGCCGAGATAGTGCGAGGTACCGGCCTGCAGCGCCTTGCCGTCCTGCATCATGGCCTCGATCGACCATGTCTCGACCGCGCCCGGGAAACGTTCGTTCTCCGGCTTTTCACCCGCAATCACGGGCAGGGCCAGCTGCTGCTCGGCGAACTCGCGGTACATCTCCAGCGCGCGCATCGTTTCGCGCTTGGCATCCTCGCGACTTTCGTGGGCCGTGTGCCCCTCCTGCCAGAGGAACTCGCTGGTGCGCAGGAACATGCGAGTGCGCATCTCCCAGCGGACGACGTTGGCCCATTGGTTGAGCAGCAGCGGCAGGTCGCGCCAGGACTGGATCCAGCGGCTCATGGCATCGCCGATGATCGTCTCCGAAGTCGGCCGGACCACGAGCGGCTCTTCGAGCTTGGCTTCGGGATCTGGAATCAGGCCACCCTTTCCGTCCGAGATCAGACGGTGATGAGTGACGACCGCCATTTCCTTGGCGAACCCTTCGACATGCGCGGCTTCTCGCACGAAATTGCCGAGCGGAATGAACAGCGGGAAATAGGCGTTCTGCACCCCGGCCGCCTTGATCCGGTCATCGAGCAGGCGCTGCATCCGCTCCCAGATGCCGTAGCCCCAGGGCTTGATCACCATGCATCCACGCACGCCCGATTCCTCGGCCATGTCGGCGGCTGAAATGACTTCCTGGTACCACTGGGCGAAATCGTCTTCGCGCTTGATGGTCAGGGCGTGGCGAATGGCGGACATGGGACTACCTGCAGTGGAATGTTCGCCCGGCCCCTAGAGCCTATCCCGCCAGGATGGAAGCTTTCGGCGGCAGTGGACCGCCGGTAATCGCCACTTGAGTTGAGCGACTATTTGCCCAGTTCGTCGAGCTTCTTCTGCATCGCCGCCATCTGCGCCTTCAACGCCTCCAACTCGTCACCGGAGGTTGCAGCGGGCTTGGGTGCCGCCTGCGGTTGCGCAGGGGCAGCACCGGCGTTGTTGCCTGGTATGAATGCTCCGGCCGCGGCCTTGAACATCGCCATGTTGCTCTCGGCGAGCTTGGCCAGTGCATCAGGCCCCATGCTGGTGGTCCAGGTTTCCTGGATCTTGCGCTGGTTATTGCGGAAGTTGTCCATCGTCGCTTCGAGATAGTGCGGCATCAACGACTGCATGGAATTGCCGTACATCGCGATCAACTGGCGCAGGAAGCTGATGGGGAGCATTTGCTCTCCGCTAGCTTCTTCTTCCATGATGATCTGAGTCAGGATCGCGTGCGTGATGTCTGCGCCTGTCTTTGCGTCGAGCACCTGAAAATCGATGCCGTTGCGCGTCATCCGCGAGAGGTCGTCAAGCGTAATGTAGCTCGATGACTGGGTATTGTAGAGCCGCCTGTTGGCATACTTCTTGATAATGACGGGTTCTGCGCCGGCCGCCGCTTCGTCCATCAATCTTCTCCATTCTGCCCCCGATCATGGCAGTTTGCACTTGCAACAAGAATTGTGCAACGGGACTACCCATAATTATTCGCGCAGGTAGCGGCGGCCCAGCGTCGTAAGTAATTCATATTGCGAAAGTCCCGTGATCGCTGACGCTTCGGGAAGACTAAATGGGACGTCCAGCCAGTCACCTTCACAAATATTAGGTGCAGTGCGGCAATCGACCACGACCATGTCCATCGATACCCGGCCAAGCAATGGCAGGTCCGAGCCCTGGAAGCGCAAGCGGCCGCGACCGGACCAGCAGCGCAAGAATCCATCAGCATAACCGAGAGATACGGTCGCCACCCGCATCGGTTCGTTCGCGGTGAAGGTGGCGTTGTAGCCGACGCTGTCCCCGGCGGAGAGATCACGCACCTGCAACACTGCCGCCTGCGGATGCACCACCTGCCTGATCACGCCGTCGAGTTCGGGTCGCGGAATGCCGCCGTAAAGGGCGATTCCGGGACGGGTCAGGTCAAACGCGTAGTCGTTTCCAAGGGCGATCCCAGCACTGTTGGCGAGGCTACGCGACTTGGCGGGGATATGCCTTGAGACCTCTTCGAATGCGGCGAGCTGGCGGGCGTTCTGTGCCACGTCCTCGTCGGCCGAAGCGAGGTGCGACAGTAGTGCATTGACCTCCAGCTGCGCCACCAAGGGCTCTGCAAGAGCTTCAAGCGGCAGTCCGAGCCGGTTGATGCCGGTGTCGACCATCAGGTCGCAGGCGCCGCCACCGCTGTCGATCCACAGTCGCGCCTGGTGAAGGCTGTTGATTACGGGGCGAACCCCGGTCGCGCGAGCGAACCGGGCATCTTCAGAACGGATCGGCCCATGCAGCACGGCGACCGAGCCCGGCGAGACGTGGCGCAGCACCTCCGGTACTTCGCTCCAGTGGGCGACGAAGAAGTCGGCCGCACCAGCCTCACGTAGAACAGGAGCGACCTTGTCGACTCCCAAACCATAGGCATTGGCCTTGACCGCCGCCCCGGCCCTTGCGGAGCCGGAGAGCTTGTCCAGGGCGCGCCAATTGGCGGTCAGGGCATCGCTGTCGAGTTGGAGGCGAAGTGTCGGAGGCGGCAGGTCAGGTGAGTTCATCGGAAAAATCGCGTGGTGGACCGGAAGGGAGACCCCATGCAGCGACCACTAGCGCGACTACCAGCAAGACCCAAGTGTACCAAAGCCCGGAAAAGATATTCCCGGTGAGCGCCACGATCGATCCGGCGATCAAGGGCAGGAAACCGCCGAAGTAGCCAGTGCCGATATGGTAAGGGATCGACATCGAGCTGTAGCGGATCTGCGGAGGGAACATCTCCGACAGCAACGAGGCAACCGGACCGAACGTCGCCCCGGAGAGCGATCCCAGTCCCACGAGAATCACCCAGATGCCGATCATGTTCATCATGGGCGGCACCTGCTTTTCCAGGTTGTAGCCGTTCTGCGTCAGCCACTCGCGCATGGCGCCGCGGCGCGCGTCTCGGTCGGACCAGTTCTCCTGGTCGAGCGCGAAGACCGACTGGCCGGCCGACAGCTGTAGGTTTGGCGCGGCGACCACGTCATAGGCGATGCCGATCGCAGTCAGATCCTCAAGCAACTGGCCGCACTGGGTGGCTTGCTTGGAGGCGAAAGGATTGAAGTCGCACTGCGGGCCGGAGATGACCACCGGGGCGTAGCGCGCGCTTTCGGCTAGTTGCGGATTGGCCAGGGCGGCGATACCCCAGAACGCCGGGAACAGGGCAATCAGGGTAACGAAGTAGCCCCACACGATCGGCTTCTTGCGCCCGACCTTGTCCGACAGCCATCCGAAATAGACGAAGAACACCACCGCCACGAGCGAGGCCGTGCCGACCAGGAGTTCCGCGACGGTATCGTCCACCCGCATTGGCCCCTTGAGGAACGACAGCGCCGAGAACAGCGCGGTGTAGAAGATGATCGTCAGCCCGCAGGCCACGCCGAATAGCGCCACGAAGATGCGCTTTTTGTTACCGGGGTAGGTGAAGCTCTCGATGAAGGGGTTGCGCGAAGTCTTGCCCTCGGCCTTCATCGCCTTGAACACCGGGCTCTCATTGAGCTTCAGACGCATCCACAGCGAAACGGCGAGCAGGGCGATCGAGAGCAGGAAAGGCACTCGCCAGCCCCATTCCTTGAACGCGTCCTCGGGGATCAGAAAGCGGCAGGCGAGCACCACGAGCAGGCTCAGCACGAAGCCACCGATCACGCTCGCCTGGATGAAGCTGGTAAAGAAACCCCGACGCCCCGGAGGCGAATGCTCGGCGACATAGATGGCCGCGCCACCGTATTCGCCACCCAGGGCCAAGCCCTGGAGAATGCGCAGGAACAGCACGATAAGTGGAGCTGCGAGCCCGATCGTCTCGGCGCTCGGCACCATGCCAACGCCCGCCGTGGCCACACCCATGAGCGTCACAGTAACCAGGAAGGTGTACTTCCGGCCGAGCTTGTCCCCGAGATAACCGAACAGAATCGCCCCGAGCGGCCTGAAACCGAACCCTACGGCAAATCCGGCCCAGGTGAGCAGGAGCGACAAGGTCTCGTTATCGGCGGGAAAGAACGCATGGCTGATGTAGGCCGCAAGCGTGCCGTAGATGAAGAAGTCGTACCACTCGAACACAGTGCCGATTGACGAAGCACCGATGACGAGATGCATTTCCCTACGGTCTGGTTCTACGACCGGCGACGCTGCCGAAATACTGGCCATTACTACCCCTACCTACTCCCGAGGGGTTTGTTAGCCTGCGTCTGGAGTGCTGGAAAGGGCAGCCAGGGCAGCCCTCCACGGCAGCAAGATCGCCCCATGCCGGGCGGGATAGGCCCGCGCCGCGTCAATCAGGGCGAGGTCGGGCCATTCGGGCTCGGCGCCTTCGCCTTCAACCCAAGCCTCGAGCAGACGAAGATCTGTGGTCAGGCGATCAGCGTCACGGCCTGGAGCATGGCGGGCAAAAATGGCGGCGGAAGCCTGGCCTATGGCGCAGGCCCGAACGCGCATCCCTAGCCGGCCAATCGCGCCGTTACCGTCGAGCGAGACATCCATCGCGAGCGTGCTTCCGCAGGTCGGCGACCTCGCCTCACCGTGCAACGCGGCGTTTTCCAGGGGAGGCCAGGTGCTCAACTCGACAGCAAGGGCCAGCAACTCGGGCGTATAGAGGCGCACGGAACTCATGGCGCTCAATCCCGGCTTTCCTCCACGTCGTGCCCGGACCCGAGGAGTGCTTCCTCGCGCTCCTGGATCAGTTTTACCATCGCATCCGCGCTAGCACTGACGAAGGGATAAGTTCGGGCAGTGGTCATCCATGTTGGCCGGCCGGCGACGCCCCAGATCGAATCGTAGCCTAGGACAAGAAGCGAGAACGCCATGATCACGATCACCACGCCCTTCACCGCTCCGAACCCGAAACCGAGCACACGATCGAATGGCCCCAGTACCGAATTCCGGCTCGCCCGGCCGATCCGCCCGGCGATGAGCCGGACTACGGTATAGGGGACAAGCAGCAAGAGCACGAACGCCAGGACCGCCGCACCCGAAGGCGTGCCGATGAACCCGTAGAGCGCACTCGTAAGGTCGGTATGAAGGAAGCGGATGGCAATCACTGCCAGGATCCACGCCCCAAGCGAAAGGACTTCCTGCACGAAGCCGCGCATGAAGCCGCCAACCGCCCCCACGCCAACGATCAGCAGGACCAAAATATCGAAACCCGTCATCGGTTCGAAATCTAGGCCGAGGCGAGTATTCGGTCAACGAGCTTGGGCAGGCTTTCCAACCCGAAATAGCGCAATCCCGCGAGGTCCTTAAGGCCGTCCGCCGGTCCGCAGCCGGTATCGAATCCCAGCTTGGCCGCTTCACGCAGGCGCAGACCGGCATGCGCGACCGGGCGAACCTCTCCGGAAAGCGATACTTCGCCGAACCAGATCGCGCGCAAGGGCAGCGGCTTGTCGGCAAGGGCGGAGACGAGCGCCGCCGCGACCGCAAGGTCGGCCGCGGGATCGGTCAGGCGATAACCGCCAGCGACGTTGAGGTAGACCTCGGCCGACGAAAAACTCAACCCGCAGCGCGCCTCTAGCACGGCAAGCAGCATGGCAAGTCGGCCGCTGTCCCACCCGACCACTGCACGCCGCGGTGTAGCGCCCGATTGCAGCCGAACGATGAGCGCCTGGACTTCGACAAGAACCGGCCTCGTCCCCTCCAGCGCCGGAAAGACCGAACTTCCCGCCAGCGGCTGTTCCCGTCCCGACAGAAACAGCATCGAGGGGTTCGATACCTCGGCGAGCCCTTGCCCTTCCATCGCGAACACGCCGATTTCCTCGACCGCGCCGAAGCGGTTCTTGAGCGCGCGCAGGATACGGTACTGGTGGCTGCGCTCACCCTCAAAACTCATGACGACGTCGACCATGTGTTCGAGCACGCGCGGACCCGCGATCGTGCCGTCCTTGGTGACATGACCGACGAGCACCAGCGCGACACCGTTTTCCTTGGCATAACGGATCAGCTCGAACGCGCTGGCCCGCACCTGGCTCACCGAACCTGGGGCTCCTTCGATCGTGTCCGAGTGCATCGTCTGGATCGAATCGACGACCAGCAACGCCGGTGGCGGCGCCGAGTTGAGTGTCGTCAGGATGTCACGCACCGAAGTGGCAGCGGCGAGGCCGAGCGGTGCGCCAGCCAGACCCAGTCGCGCCGCGCGCAACCGCACCTGCCCCGTCGCTTCCTCTCCGCTGATGTAGACGGTCGGAGCACCAGACTGGGCCATCGCGGCGGCCGCCTGGAGCAGCAACGTCGACTTACCGATCCCCGGTTCGCCGCCCATCAAAATCGCCGAGCCAGGAACAATCCCGCCGCCAAGCGCCCGATCGAACTCCGCCAGGCCAGTGGTCCGCCTAACTAACGGCTCCGACGGAGCGTTGAGCGATTCGAGCACGACCGGCCGCCCACCTGTCGACAGATCATGCCTCACCGAGAAGACGGTTCCGGGCACTTCTTCAACCAGGGTGTTCCATTGCGAGCAGTCGACGCACTGGCCCTGCCAGCGTGTCGCGACACTGCCGCATTCGGTGCAAACATAACGGCGTTTGGGCTTGGCCATGGCCCTCGTCTAAGGGGAACGTAAAGGGAACGCAAGTGTCCCCTGGAACTTGTCCCTCAGGTGCGCTGCGCCTCAAGGCTTCGCCAGATCGACTCGACAAAGGCATCTTCCGCGACGAACCCGTTGGGGTTGTTGGAGAGGCCCGCCAGCGGCTTTGCGGCCTTGGCATCCTCAAGCGATCGGCCGGCTTCCTTCAGCCCTTTGACCCGATCGATGGAGGTTGCAATCATTCCCCGCCAGGCAATCAGATCGTCCTTCCTGGCCAATGGTCCGTGTCCGGGAATGATAACCGTGTCGGCGTTAGTAATGGCGATCGCCTGATCGAGCGAGCGGACCAAGTTCAGCGCATTTCCGCCCGAGCTCAGGTCGATGAACGGAAAGCCCGCGCCATTCATCATCATGTCGCCAGTGTGGAGCACGTTGGCCTTGCGCCAATAGATCACGCTATCGCCGTCAGTATGCCCGCCGCCGGTGTGGAACACGTCGATCGTGTCGCCATTGAGGTGGAAGGTCAGCCCGCGATCGTAAGTCACGACCGGCAAGGCCGCTTTCGGCGCAGGGGGCGAGGTGTTGCCTGCCACCAGACCTCCGGCGGCGAGACGCGTCCGCACGTTGTTTTGCGCGACGATCAGCGCCCCGGCCTTGCCGAAGTTCTCATTCCCACCTGCGTGGTCGAAATGCCAGTGCGTGTTGACCAGGTATCGGACCGGCGTTGCGCCGAGCCCCGCGATGGTGGCCTGAATCTTCTCGGTCAGCGGCGCAAACTGGTCATCGACGATGATCGTGCCGTCTTCACCATAGCTCACGCCGATATTGCCGCCGTTGCCGGTGATCACGGCGATGCCGGGCTTGATCGGGATCGCCGCGACCTGGATCGCGTCCCAGTCAGGCTCCTGTTGCTGCGCAATGGCGGCGCCCGCCAGCGACAGCGCGATAGCGGAAATGAAGACAATCGGCCGGTAGTTCATGGCGAGTCCCCCTTGCCCGATCGTAACCGGAAAGGGGGGCGCCTGTCGATCAGCCCTTCAGGGCGCTCTTCAGCTTGGCAAAGAAGCCTGCGCTTTCAGGACATTCCTCGCCGGTCTCGGTCTCCTGGAACTCGCGCAGCAGCTCCTTTTGACGAGCGCTGAGCTTGGTCGGAGTCTCGACTTGAATTTCCACGACCAGGTCACCCCGGCCCCGCCCTTGCAGCACCGGCATGCCCGCGCCGCGCTTACGCAACTGGCGGGTGGACTGGATACCGGCGGGGATTTCGATCGCGTGGACCTCTCCGTCGAGGCCCGGAATATCGATCGTGCCGCCGAGCGCCGCGGTTGAGAAGCTGATGGGCGCGCGGGTGAACAGTGCGGTTCCTTCGCGCTCAAACACGGCGTGCGGCTTGATGTGCACGAAGATGTAGAGATCGCCCGGAGGCGCGCCCATTGGCCCGGCCTCGCCTTTGCCGGTAAGGCGGATGCGGGTGCCGTTGTCGACGCCAGGTGGGACTTCCACCGCAAGCGCTTGAACCTTGTCGACCCGTCCTTCGCCGCGGCATTCGCGGCAAGGGCTTTCGATGACTTCGCCGCTGCCATGGCAGTTGGGGCACGGGCGTTCGATCACGAACAGGCCCTGGTGCGCGCGGACCTTGCCCCGTCCGGCGCATAATTCGCAGCCGCGCCGCGCGGTGCCCGGGGCAGCGCCCGAGCCTTTGCACGGCTCGCAAGTGACCGAGACTTCCATCTTGATCTCGGTCGTCTTGCCGTGAAATGCGTCTTCGAGGTTTACCTCAAGATCAAAGCGCAGGTCCGCGCCGCGACGCGGCCGAGTGCGTCCGCCGCCGCCGAAGGCGCTCCCGAAGATCGTCTCGAAAATATCGCCAAGATCGCCGAAGTCCGCCTGCGGACCACCGCCGCCCATGCCCTGCTGGAACGCGGCGTGGCCATACTTGTCGTAGGCCGCCCGCTTCTGCGGATCCTTGAGGCAGTCGTAAGCGACGCTGATCGACTTGAATTTGGCTTCGTTGTCCTTGCACCCGCCATTACGGTCCGGGTGGAATTCCATGGCCAACCGCCGGTAGGCGGACTTGATCGTGCGATCGTCCGCGTCACGGCTGACGCCAAGCACTTCGTAATAATCGACTTCCATCGAAGGCACGTCCAAAACCCCCAGGCCTTATCCGCCACCGGCGCGGAGTGCGTCGGTGGCGAATGAGGCGTCCATCAGGACATCAGCCCTTGTTGTCTTCGTCTACTTCCGAGAACTCGGCGTCCACAACTTCCTCGCCGCCGGCATCGCCGTCACTCGGAGCGTCTGCCGACGGAGAGGCTGCGGAAGCCTGCTCCTTCTCGTAGATCTGCTGTCCCATCTTCATTGCTAGATCGGTCAGCGCTTGAGCCTTGGCCTTGATGGCCTCGACGTCACCACCATCGATGGCCGTCTTGGTTTCGGCGAGTGCCGCCTCGATCTCTGACTTGAGGCCACCGTCGATCTTGTCGCCGTGTTCCTCAAGCTGCTTCTCGGTTGCGTGAACCAGGCTGTCGGCGTTGTTCTTGGCTTCCGCCGATTCGCGCCGCTTCTTGTCCTCTTCGGCGAACTTCTCCGCGTCCTGGACCATCTGGTCGATGTCGGAATCGCTGAGACCGCCCGAAGCCTGGATGCGGATCTGCTGTTCCTTGCCGGTGCCCTTGTCCTTGGCACTGACGTTGACGATGCCGTTGGCGTCGATGTCGAACGTGACTTCGATCTGCGGCACGCCACGCGGGGCCGAAGGAATGCCGACGAGGTCAAACTGGCCGAGCAACTTGTTGTCGCCCGCCATCTCGCGCTCGCCCTGGAACACGCGGATCGTCACCGCCTGCTGGTTGTCCTCGGCAGTCGAGTAGACCTGGCTCTTCTTGGTCGGGATCGTGGTGTTGCGGTCGATCATCTTGGTCATGATGCCGCCCAGCGTTTCGATACCCAGCGAAAGCGGGGTCACGTCGAGCAGCAGCACGTCCTTGACGTCGCCTTGAAGCACGCCGGCCTGGATCGCGGCGCCCATGGCCACGACTTCGTCCGGGTTCACGCCGACATGCGGTTCCTTGCCGAAGAATTCCTTCACCGTCTCGCGAACCTTGGGCATGCGCGTCATGCCGCCGACCATGACCACATCGTCGATGTCGCTGGCCTTGAGGCCGGCGTCGGCGAGCGCCTTCTTCATCGGTTCCTTGGTGCGCTCGATCAGCCCAGCGACCATCTTTTCGAGGTCGGCACGGGTCACCGTTTCGACGAGGTGCAGCGGAGTGGTGCTGCCGCCTTCCATGCGAGCGGTGATGAAGGGCAGGTTGATTTCGGTCGTGGCCGTGCTCGAAAGCTCGATCTTGGCCTTCTCAGCCGCTTCCTTCAGGCGCTGAAGAGCGAGCTTGTCGGTCTTCAGGTCCATGTTTTCCTTGGCTTTGAACCTGTCGGCCAGCCATTCGACCAGCTTGGAGTCAAAGTCTTCACCGCCGAGGAAGGTGTCGCCGTTGGTCGACTTCACCTCGAACACGCCGTCGCCGATCTCGAGGATCGAGACGTCGAAGGTGCCGCCGCCAAGGTCATAAACCGCGATGGTCTTGCCGTCGTTCTTCTCGAGGCCATAGGCCAGCGCAGCCGCAGTCGGCTCGTTGATGATGCGCAGGACTTCGAGGCCCGCGATCTGGCCGGCGTCCTTGGTCGCCTGGCGCTGGGCGTCGTTGAAGTAGGCCGGGACCGTGATGACGGCCTGCGTGACGGTCTCACCGAGATAGCTCTCGGCGGTTTCCTTCATCTTTTGCAGGATGAACGCAGAGATCTGACTGGGCGAATAGTCTTCGCCGCCGGCCTTGACCCAGGCGTCGCCGTTCTTGCCCTTGGCAATGGTGTACGGGACCAGCTCGGTGTCCTTCTTGGTCACCGGGTCGTCGTAGCGGCGGCCGATCAGGCGCTTCACCGCGAAAATCGTGTTGTCGGGGTTGGTCACTGCCTGGCGCTTGGCCGGCTGACCGATCAGACGTTCCCCATCCTTGGTGAAGGCGACGATCGACGGAGTGGTCCGCGCGCCTTCTGCATTTTCAATTACCTTGGGCTTGCCGCCATCCATCACTGCAACGCAGCTGTTGGTCGTGCCGAGGTCGATACCGATTACTTTGGCCATAGATGTTCCCCACATCCTCTTAAGACTTGGACGCCGCCCATCGGCCTCCCCGGTTCTGGGCGAGGCCACTCGGCAGCTCGATTACGCGGCGGATATAGGTGGGGTTTGGCTTGGCACAAGAGCGCCGCGGGTATAGCTTCCTCAAAGGGGTTCATGAGGGGGAGAGCGAAATGAAAAGAAGAGTTTGGGCCGCGCTGGCTCTGGCAGTGATGGCGTTCGGGCTGGCTGGGTGTGGCGAACAACCCACAGAAGCCGAAGCAAAGCCGGTCGGGCCGGCAGGAATCAGCGCCGGCAATGGCAGGGTCATGCTGTCGGCAGTCTCGGGCAATCCCGCGGCTGCCTATTTCGATGTAACCAACGCCGGAGACCACGATTGGATGATCCGCGCGGCCTCGGTGCAAGGGGCCAAGGGCGCGACCATGCATGTCACTCAGGACGGAGCGATGCAGGAAACGCTGCAGGTGATGGTCAAGGGTGGCGAAACCGTGAAGTTCGAACCCGGCGGCCTCCACCTGATGGTGGACGGGCTTCCTGACACCGCCAAGGCGGGGACCAAGACCGATGTGACGCTGACCTTCGTCGGTGGCGACAAGGTCACCTTCCCGGCTGAGATCCGCGCGGCAGGCGACGAGCGCTGACGGAAACGAGGGCGACCTGTCCGGCCGGCGGCAATCGTCGGCTAACAAACGGGGAGGTCGCCCTCGCCTCAAGCATGTTCGGCAGCGCGATCGACTATGATGCGGTCCGCATCCACCGGCGCAAGTGGTGGCCGTTCCAACCCAAGCGGATCGTCATGGCGCCCGATGGCCATATCTGGGTCCATCCGCAAAGCCCGAACTGGAGCGACGACTACTCCCACGCTCACCTCGGCCTTCAGGGGCTGTTCGTCCACGAGATGACTCACGTGTGGCAGGCCCAGCGAAAGGGCAAATGGTACCTGCCGCTAATGCGGCATCCGTTCTGCCGATACGCATACACCTTCGATCCGGCCCGTTCCTTCGACCGCTATGGAATCGAGCAGCAGGCGGAGATCGTGCGTCACGCCTTTCTCCAGCGACATAGCGTGAGGCCGACCGGGGTCGTTGATCTGGCCCAGTTAGAGCGAACCTTGCCGTTCTCTAAGCCTACGGGCTCAGGTGGTTCATCGCTGGCTTGAGGGTTTATCCCAATTAGCGGCGTAGCGGCCTTCGCATATGCTCCTTGCCAAGGAGAGCGATGGCGCAAATGGTCCTTTTGAAGACCGACCCCCAACTTCCGCGCAGGATACTGCGGCCATGAGCGTTGCCGACGTCGCCGCGACCGTCCCTCCGGACAAACAACCCTCGTATTTCGAAGCGGTGCTGCCGCTTATCGTGCTGACCATCCTCGTTGGCGGATCGGTGGCCTTGTTCGGGCTCGACGCCATGGAGGGGCCGCTGCAGGTGGCCATGCTGCTGTCGGGCATGACCGCCGCGATCATCGTCCTGCGCAAGGGGCATTCCTGGGAAGCCGTATCGGATGCCAGCCGTCGAGGCGTCGGGTCGGTGGTCAGCGCGATCTTCATCCTGCTGGCCGTCGGCGGACTGATCGGCACCTGGAACATGGCCGGGACGATTCCGACGCTGGTCTATTACGGCCTCGCCATCATCGATCCGAACTGGTTCTACGCCGCCAGCCTCATAGTCTGCGCCTTGATTTCGCTCGGGATTGGAAGTTCGTGGACCACTGTCGGTACGATCGGCGTGGGCCTGATGGGACTGGCATGGTTGGCGGGCGTCTCCCCGGTGATCACCGCGGGGGCGATCGTCTCTGGGGCCTATACCGGAGACAAGCTGTCCCCGCTGTCGGAGACAACCATCCTAGCCGCCCAGCTGACCAACAATGATCTCTACGTGCACCTCAGGCACCAGGCGTGGGTAAGCGTCCCGGCCTTTCTCGTAGCAGCGATCGGGCTCTCCGTGCTCGGCTTTGCCGCACCTACGCCCGCTGCAGGTGAAGCGCTTATCAACTCGGAGCTGGGCGCGCTCGACCAATTGTTCTGGATCACGCCGATCAACTTGCTGCCGCTGTTGCTCCTGATCATCATGTCGCTCCGCAAGGTTCCTGCTTCACTGGCGCTCACTTGGTCGTCCCTGTTTGCCGGAGTGCTGGCCTGCTTCACCCAGCCGCAAGCCGTGCAGATGATGATGGACCCGGACCTTGTCGGAACCTTGGAAGGCAATATCAAAGCTGTCTGGCAGGTAATTGCCACCGGTTATCAGGCAAACAGCGGCATCGGCCCGGTAGACGACCTGCTCTCGCGCGGGGGCATGGCCAGCATGCTGCTCACCATCTGGCTGATTGTAGCCGCCCTGGCCTTCGGCTCAATCCTCGATGAGTTCGGCTTCCTTTCAAAGTTGGTGACCCCGTTGCTGACCCGCGCCAAGCAGACCGGCAGCCTGATCGCCACTTCGGTCGGGACCGCGATCGGCCTCAACGTGATCACCGCGGACCAGTACGTCGCCGTGGTTCTCCCGACGCGCCTGTTCAGGGTCGAGTTCCAGAAGCGCGGCCTCGCCAGCACCAACCTGTCCCGCGCGGTGTCCAACGGCGGTATCGTTACCGCGCCGCTGGTGCCGTGGAACTCGTGCGGTGCCTATATGGCTGCCGTACTCGGCGTCCCGACCTTCGCTTATTTGCCCTATGCGATCTTCAATTACATGAGCCCGCTGATCGACATGCTCTACGGTTTCACCGGCTTCAAGATCGCAAGGATCACCGAGGAGGAGGCCGCGCAGACGGCTGATATCTCACCCGGCGACGTTTGAGCGACAGCGAAAGCCTGCTAACAATTCGGCCCTGACTTTTGGGGGATGAGGCCATGACCGAACCGTTGCTCGACAGCTACCGCTCTTCGCTGAGCGGTTGGCTAAGAGGCACGGCTGTCGGTCTCGGGACGATCCTCCTTGGCATCGCGGGATTTGCCATCCTGATCGCCAAGGCCGGCAACTGGGGCGCCTGGCCGCTGTTGCTGACGCTTCTTGCGTTGGTGATCGTCTTCGCCAAGTGGCTGCAGACCATGGCGGCTAAGTACGAACTGACCAGCGAGCGGCTGATCGTCCGCCGCGGGATCATCTTCAAGAGCATCGACGAGATCGAGCTCTACCGCATCAAGGACGTGCGGATCGATTTCACCCTGCTCAACCAGTGGGTCGGCATCGGCACGGTCACCATCACCTCAAGCGATGAGACCACCCGAATCAACGAACTGAAGATGCGCCACATCGGCGAAGCTCAGGCGCGGCGCGAGAACCTGCGCCGCCTGGTCGATTCGGCACGCCGCCAGCGCGGCGTGCGCGAAATCGACATGGTTCACGAAGATCTGTGAGGTGAGCCGGACTTAGTCCGGCTTCTTCGCCACCCCAACCATCGCGGGCCGCAGCAAGCGGTCCTTGATCATGTAACCGGCCTGCATTTCCTGCACGACCGTGCCGGGCTCGGCATCGTTGGTGGGAATCTCCAGCATCGCCTGGTGCTGGTTCGGATCGAGCGGCAAGCCCTTCGACGCGATGCGGGTAATGCCGTGCACGCCGAACACCTTGTCGAGCTCGCGCTGGGTGGCTTCAATGCCGGCGAAGAAGTTCTTGAGCTTCTCGTCTTCGCGCATTTCGGCAGGGAAATGGTCGATGGCGCGGGCGAGGTTGTCCGCCACGGAAAGGATGTCCCGGGCAAAGCCCGTCGCAGCGTAGGCACGCGCGTCCTGGACGTCCTTCTCCATCCGCCGGCGCACGTTCTGCACTTCCGCACGGGCGTAGAGCATGTCCTGCTGCGCCTGTTCTAGATCGCCTCTCAGCGAAGAGAGAGCGTTCTCAAGCGAATGACCGGCCTGGCCTTCGTCGGCCCCTTCAGCGCCCTTATCGAGCAGTGCGTCAGGCACCCCGGCCAATTCCTTCTCGACCGCCTCATCGCGCGGATTTTCGTTTTCGTTCGTCATAATTTCCGGTTTCAGCCAATGCGTCTGCCCAGAGATCGGGCAGTGAAATCCACCATGGGCACGATACGCGCGTAATTCAACCGCGTGGGGCCGATCACACCGAGCACACCGACGACCCGACCGTCGCGATCGCGATATGGCGCAGCGATTACCGACGAGCCCGACAAAGCGAACAGCCGATTCTCGCTGCCGATGAATATCCGAGTCGCTTCCGCCTCGCGCGCACTGTCGAGAAGTTCGGCGACCGACTGCTTGTTCTCCAAATCGTCGATCAGCGATCGGACCCGGTCGATATCCCCCAGCGCCGTATCATCGAGCAGCTTTGCTTGCCCGCGCACGATCAACACTGGGCGCCGCGCCGCATCTTCGCTCCAGATCGCCAGGCCGCGCTCAACAAGGTCGCGGCTGGCAGAATCGAGCGCCGACCGGCCCGAGGCGATCTCGGTCTTCATCCCCAGCGCCGCCTCCGACAAGGTACGACCAACCAGGTGGGCGGAAATGTAATTCGACGCCTCCTGGAGCGAGGACGCTCCGGTTCCGGCGGGCAAGTGCAGGAGGCGGTTCTCAACCGAACCGTCCTGTCCCACCAGCACCGCCAGCGCACGCCCTTGATCGAGAGCCACCAGGTTCATCTGCGCCAACCGGGAATCGCGCCGCGGGACCATGACCATGCCGGCGGCGCCGGAAATCTCCGAGAGCACCGCGCTGGTCGCCTCGATTGCCGCCTCGATGGGGCCGGGCTGTGCCAAGCGGCGCTCGATCGCGGCCCGTTCTTCCGCGCTAGGCTGTGCAACTTGCATCATGCCGTCGACAAACAGCCGCAGCCCCGTTTCCGTGGGCATGCGCCCGGCGCTGGTATGAGGAGCAGCCAACAGGCCCCTCGCCTCGAGCTCGCTCAGGACCGAACGGATCGACGCGGGTGAGAGATTGAGCACCCCCTCGCTCGCCAGGGTTCTCGACCCGACAGGAATGCCGCTTTCCAGGTAACCCTCCACCACCAGGCGGAAGATTTCCCGTGCGCGTTCGCTGAGTTCGGTAAGCGGGGGTGTGGGCATGACAGGCGGCTATCTAGTCGCTACGGCGGCTGCAGAAAAGCCGAACCCCCGGCAATGGAGTATCTCATGCGACCTTCCGGCCGCGCGCCCGACGAAATGCGCGTTATCGACATCCAGACTGGATTCACCAAACACGCCGAAGGTTCGGTGCTGGTTTCCTTCGGTGACACCCGCGTGCTCGTCACCGCGAGCGTCGAAGACAAGGTGCCGCCGTTCCTGCGCAACAAGGGCCAGGGTTGGGTCACCGCCGAGTACTCGATGCTTCCCCGCGCAACCCACACTCGTGGCAGCCGTGAAGCCGCCAAGGGCAAGCAGAGCGGCCGGACGCAGGAAATCCAGCGTCTTATCGGGCGTTCCTTGCGCGCGGTGGTAGATCTCAAGAAGCTTGGCGAGCGCCAGATCGTGCTCGATTGCGACGTGATCCAGGCCGATGGCGGCACCCGCACCGCCGCCATTTCCGGCGCGTGGGTGGCCCTGCGCATTGCAGTCGACAAGCTGCTCGCATCCGGAGCGATCAGCGAGGACCCGATCCTCCACAAGGTCGCCGCGGTGAGCTGCGGTATCCACGAAGGTACGCCGGTTCTCGATCTCGATTATCTCGAAGACAGCTCGGCCGATGCCGACGCCAACTTCGTGCTGCTCGAAGGCGGCAAGATCGCCGAGGCCCAGGCCACGGCCGAAGGTGCCTGCTATGACGAGGAAGGCCTGCTGCGCCTTCTCCGCCTCGCTCGTATCGGCTGTGAGCAGATCTTTGCCGCGCAGGCGGCTGCTGTCGGCCGGTGAGCAGAAAGCTCGGCTCCGGCAAGCTGGTCATTGCCACGCATAACGCGGGCAAGTTGAAGGAAATCGCCGCGTTGCTCGCGCCCTATGGGCTCGAATGCATCTCGGCGGGCTCCCTCGGCCTGCCGGAGCCGGACGAGACCGGGCGGACGTTTGTCGACAACGCGCTGATCAAGGCCCGTGCGGCGGCGGAGAGCTCCGGCCTCGTCGCGCTGGCCGATGACAGCGGGCTGTCGGCGGCGGCTCTCGACGGACGGCCTGGGGTCTACACCGCGGACTGGGCCGAACGCCAGTGGTTCGAAGGCGAGCCGGGCCGGGATTGGTACATGGCGATGGGTAAACTCGAGGGCATGGTTCAGGCCAAGGGTCCCGAGGCCAATCGCGAGGCTTGGTTCTCCTGCGTTCTCGCCCTCGCCTGGCCCGACGGCGACCACGTGGTCTACGAAGGCCGCGCCAACGGCACCCTGACCTGGCCGCCGCGCGGGACAATGGGGTTCGGATATGACCCGGTCTTCGTGCCGAACGGCTACGACGTGACATTCGCCGAACTCGATCCGGCAGAGAAACACCGCATCAGCCACCGCGCGGATGCGTTTGCCAAGCTGGTCGCGGACCAGTTCGCCCAGTAGGATAGCCGCGTGGCTCGCGCGCTCTACATTCATTGGCCCTTCTGCCTGAAGAAGTGCCCCTATTGCGACTTCAACTCGCATGTCCGGGAGCAGGTGGAAAACGACGCCTGGCGCGCGGCGTTGCTGGCGGACATGCGCCACGAAGCCGAACTCGCCGCAGGAGAGCCGCTCGAGTCGATCTTCTTCGGTGGGGGGACACCCTCGCTCATGCCGCCTGCACTTGTGGGCGCTCTGCTTGAGGAAGCCGAACGGCTGTGGGGCTTCGGGCCGGAGATCGAAATCACCCTTGAGGCCAATCCCTCCTCCGTTGAGGCGGCGAACTTTGCTTCGCTGGCGACGGTGGGCGTGAACCGGGTATCGCTCGGCTTGCAGGCCCTCGATGACGAAACGCTGCAATTTCTTGGACGCCTCCACAACGTCGAAGAGAGCCTCGCGGCGCTCGAAGTCGCCCAGCGGCACTTCGGGCGGGTCAGTTTCGATTTGATCTACGCGCGTCCCGGGCAAACGCCGGAGCAATGGCGTGCGGAACTGGAGCGAGCGCTCGGTTTTGGCACCGGGCATCTCTCGCTCTACCAGCTGACGATCGAGGCCAACACGCGCTTCGCCACCGACGTCCGTCGGGGAATATTCGAGCCGATGGAAGACGACCCGGCAGCGGACCTGTTCGCGCTCACGCGGGAGCTTACCGAGGCGGCGGGACTTCCGGCCTACGAGGTCAGCAACCATGCTCGTCCCGGCGAGGAGAGTCGCCATAACCTCACTTACTGGCGCTACAACGACTACGCCGGGATCGGTCCAGGCGCCCACGGCCGGCGATCGGGCATGGCAACACAGCGGCACAAGAAGCCGGAGAACTTCCTCGCCGCAGTGGAGCGCAACGGTCACGGGCTCGTAGAGGAGCGCCTGCTCGATCCGCGTGAGCAGGCAGCTGAGGCGCTGCTCATGGGGCTCAGGCTGCGCGAGGGCATAGGCATCGCGGACTTGGCGAAGCGCTTTGGCTTAGCCGAGGCCGAACTGCTCGACCGGAAGAAGCTGGTGTTCATCGAGACGCTCGGCCTCGTGTGGAGCGCCGACGGGCGGGCCGGTGTGACCGGGCAAGGGATGCCAGTGCTCGATGCGCTCCTGGGCGAATTGGTGCCGGGGAGTCTGGCTGCCGCATGAGTGAAGGCGTGCTCCTCAACCAATGGCGGGAGCACCTCGCGATGGGGCGACGGCGGTCACCGCACACTGTCCGGGCTTACGTCGCAACTGCAGAACGCTGGCTGGAGCGGATCGACGCGGCCGATTGGGGAACGCTTGCCCGGCTAGGTCCGGCGGACTTGCGGATGCAGCTGGCCCTGCGGCGCGCCGAAGGACTGAGCAACGTTTCCGCCGCCCGCGAGTTGTCGGCGCTGAAGGCATTTCTCGCCTATGCCAGGGAGCAAGCCGGGTTCGTGGACGCCGCCCCTCCCCGGCTCCGCGGTCCACGGATCAAGAAGGGCCTGCCGCGCCCGGTCACTCCCGACGAGGCGGCGAACCTTGCCGAGACGGTGAAGGAAACCTCAGCCGAAGACTGGATCGGTGCGCGTGATCGGGCGGTGTTGTTGTTGCTCTATGGCGCCGGGCTACGGATCGCCGAGGCGCTGTCGCTCAAGGGTTCGGATGCTCCCTTGAGCGAAACGCTGGTGGTGACGGGCAAGGGCAACAAGCAGCGCGTCGTGCCGATCCTGCCCTTGGTCCGAGCGGCGGTGGCGGACTACGTGAAGCGCTGCCCCTTCCCGCTGGAGTCCTCGCAGCCCCTGTTCCGTGGAGCGAAGGGCGGACAGTTGAGCCAAGGCATGGTGCAGAAGGCCATGGCTCGGGCACGCATCGCGCTTGGCCTGCCCGCCACGGCAACCCCTCACGCCCTACGGCATAGCTTTGCGACACACCTGCTCGGGGCCGGCGCGGACTTGCGCAGCCTGCAGGAACTGCTCGGACATGCGAGCCTGGGATCGACGCAGATCTACACCCGGGTCGACGCGGCAACGATGCTCGAGGCCTACCGCTCAGCCCACCCGCGGGAAAAGGCCTAGCGTTCCGAGCGCGGCTTCCAGGTGAATACCCGCCAGGCATAGGCCACGATCGCCAGACCGAAGGCCCCGAGCACGATCCACGCCAGCACGTCCTGCGACTCCTCGAAGTAGCGGCCGAGCCACTGGCCGCCGTAGATCAGCAGCACGTTCCAGATTCCGGCCCCGATGAAGGTGAACAGCAGGAACTTCCACGCCTTCATGTGCGACAGTCCGGCCGGCAGCGAAATCATCGTACGCAGGAACGGCGAGAAGCGCAGGACCAGCACGATCCATTGTCCGTGCCGCTGGAAGAAGCGGGTGGCGTTCTCAATGTCTTCCCATTCGAGGGTCAGCCAGCGGCCATACCTCTCGATCAGCGGGGCAAGGCGGCGATAGCCCCATTTGTCGCCGAGCCAGAACCACACGTAGTTGCCGGCGGTAGAGCCCACGGTCCCGGCGATAAGCAGGGGCCAGAACTCCATCTCCCCCCGCCCGACCAGCAGGCCGCCAATGCCCATGATCACTTCGGACGGGATGGGCGGGAAAATGTTCTCGATCGCCATCAGCAAGGCGATCCCCCAGTATCCACCTAACGCGATGGCATCGATGATGAATTCGTGCATGGGGCTTACAATGTTCGAACTTAAGGGATGGGTTCGGAGCGGTGCTTCGACAAGCTCAGCACGAACGGATTTGAGTTAGATAACCGGACCCATAGCCCAAGAACCGTTCGTCCTGAGCCTGTCGAAGGACTTCAGCGCAACCGCGCCTCGATCGCATCCCAGATCAAGGCCGCAGTATCGGTGCCGTTGAACTTGTCGATAGCAACGATCCCGGTCGGTGATGTGACGTTGATCTCGGTCAGCCACTTGCCGCCGATCACGTCGATCCCGACGAAGACCAGGCCGCGCCGCTTGAGCTCCGGCCCCATTGCAGCGCAGATTTCCTCTTCCCGCGCAGTCAGTTCGGTAGCCTCGGCGTAGCCGCCCTGGGCAAGGTTCGAGCGGAACTCGCCCTCGCCAGGCTTGCGATTGATGGCCCCCGCGAACTCGCCATCGACCAGGACGATGCGCTTGTCGCCGTCGGCCACTTCGGGGAGGAAGGGTTGGACCATAAAGGGCTCGGGCCAAACCTGGCCGAACAGCTCGGTGATGGCCGAAAGATTGGTCCCATCGGCCTCGAGCTTGAAGATCGCCTTGCCGCCATTGCCATGAAGCGGTTTCACTACGACCGCGCCGTGCTGCTGCTGGAAGGCCCGCACGTCCTCGATCCGCCGCGCGACGAGCGTCGGCGGCATAAAGCGGGCATAGTCGAGCACGAACATCTTCTCGGGCGCGTTGATCACGCTGCTCGGGTCGTTGACCACCAGCGTTTCGCCCTTGAGCCGGTCTAGCAGCAAGGCCGCGCTGATGTAGCCAAGGTCAAATGGTGGATCCTGGCGCATCAGGACCACATCGATATCGGACCCGAGGTCGATCTTGGCCTCGTCGCCTTCGAATCCGAAGTGCTGCCCTTCGACGCGTTGGACCCGCACCTGACGCGCCCAGGCAGTGACCCTGCCGTTTTCCCACGCGAGCGAGCGCACGTCGTAGTGCCACAACCGATGCCCGCGCGCCTGCGCCGCGAGCATCAGCGCGAAACTCGAATCTCCCGCAATGTTGATGCTCTCAAGCGGATCCATCTGGACCGCGACACGCAAACTCATTTGATCCCCCTCAGGGCTGCCAGGCGTTGACGATGTGGCGCGGCCAGCGGCGCGGCGCAAGCAGGAGCACGTCGATGCGAATATTCTCTCCCGGAGAAGAATATCTGTGCGCAACGGCTTCGGCGGCGGCCGCGACCCGTTTCAGGCGGTAGCCATCGATAGCGGTTGCGAGGCCCACGTCGCCTGCGCGCCATTTGACTTCGACAAAAGCCACAGTGCGACCTCGCCTGGCGATGAGGTCGATTTCGCCCCGTGGCGTCTTCACGCGGCGACCGACGATACGCCAGCCCTGGAGACGCAACCACCACGCGGCAAAGCCTTCGCCGCGCCGGCCCTTCCGCTCGGCAATCTCACGCTTCACTCGCCGCGCAGTTCCATCGCCCGCGCATAGAGCGCCTTGCGGTCGAGGCCGGTCAGCTTCGCCACCTGCGCCGCCGCCTGTGATGTCTTCAGCGTCTCCAGCGCCTCGCGAAGGAGAGCGTCGGCATCGGCCTCGCTTACCACTTCGGCCGCTGGAGGACCAACCAGAAGCACGATCTCGCCGCGCGGCGGGTTTGTCTCATAGTGCAGTGCTAGCTCGGCCGGACTGCCCACGCGGCACTCCTCGTAAAGCTTGGTGAGCTCACGCGCGACCGCCACTTCGCGGCCGGGCAGCACCTCTCCGATCGCCTCCAGCGCCTTGCCCAGTCGCGGGGCTGTCTCGAAGAACACCAGCGTGGTCCGAACTGCCGCCAGTTCCTCCAGCACGTCGCGGCGAGCCTTCTCCTTATTCGGAAGGAAGCCCGCGAACAGGAACCGGTCGCTAGGGAGCCCGGACAACGTAAGCGCCATGATGGGCGCACTGGGCCCTGGAAGGCTGGTGACCGGAATGCCCGCCGCTCTTGCCTCGCTGACCAGGCGATAGCCCGGATCTGAGATCAAGGGCGTCCCCGCGTCGCTGACCAGGACGACAGCCTGCGTGCGCATGGCTTCGAGGAGGCGCATTCGGTCCCGCTCCCCGGCATGATCGTCATATCGCCACAGGGGTTTCGATATCTCGAGGTGATGCAGGAGCTTGCCCGTGACACGGGTATCCTCGCACGCCACGGCATCGCAGCGCGCTAGAGTGTCCTTTGCCCTCAAGGTAATGTCACCGAGATTGCCAATCGGGGTGGCAACAATATAGAGGCCGTGCGAGAGAGGTTCGGGTCGGTCGGTATCGTTCACACGATGCTTGTGGCCCAGTTCAAGTTGGAGCCGCAAGCATGTTGGCAATGACCAGGCGAGTTCTCGCCGTTGGTTTGCTCACCGTTCTCCTCGCAGCCTGTAAGGTCGTGCCGGACAGCGGCCGTCCTGGGCCGGCGCCTGGGCCGACTACGGCACCGGGACCGAGCGAGGATGTTCTTCCCACCGACACGGCGCGCCATCGCGTTGCGTTGCTCGTGCCCTTGTCCGGGGAAAACGCAGCTGTCGGCCGGTCGATCGCCAACGCGACGACCATGGCTCTGCTCGACACCAGCGCCCAGAACCTGCGCATCACCACGTACGATACGGCCACCGGGGCCGGCTCGGCTGCGGCCAACGCCATTCGCGACGGCAACAAGCTCATCCTTGGGCCCTTGCTGCGCGAGGACGTGGAGCCGGTACTCGCCCGCGCTCGCCCGGCCAACGTGCCGTTGGTCTCGTTTTCGAACGACACCTCCGTGGCGCAGCCCGACGTGTTCGTGATGGGACATGTTCCCGAGCAGTCGATTGCTCGCACAATCGCTTACGCACGAGCTCAAGGTGTCCGCAATTTCGCGGCCTTGCTGCCTAATGGCGACTACGGGCGTCGCTCCGGCGAAGCTTTGACTGCGGCAGTCCAGGCCGCAGGGGGCACGGTTGTCGCCACGGAGCGCTTCGATCGCGGAAATACCTCGATTGTCAGCGCTGCAGAGCGGCTGAAGGCTCGCGGTGGGTTTGACGCGGTGCTCATTGCCGAGGGCGCCCGGCTTTCGATCATGGCTGCAGATGCGCTGAAGGATGGGGGCGCCCTCCGCTTGCTGGGCACCGAGCTGTGGAGCAGCGAAGCCAGCATTGCCAACGCACCGGCGATGCGCGGCGCCTGGTACTCTTCGGTGTCCGACACCCGCTACCGCCAGTTCGCCACCAGCTATCAAACGCGCTTTGGCGAGCAGCCCTTCCGCGTAGCTACGCTGGGTTATGACGCGGTGCTGCTGACCTTGCGCATTGCCCGCGACTGGCAACCTGGCCGTCCTTTCCCGACCGGGCAAATGCTCGGCGACGACGGTTTCCTCGGCCTCGACGGACCATTCCGCTTCCGGAGCACCGGCATCGGCGAACGGGCCATGGAAGTGCGGCAGGTCGGGAATGGGACGGTTTCTGTCCTCGATCCCGCTCCGACTCGGTTCTGAAGACCTTTTGCGACAGGCGGGAGCGGATAACTTCTCGCCTGTCGCTTGAACCCGCGCAAAGCGGCACCCTATAGCCTGATCATGTCCGAAGACCTGTTCGACAAGTTGCCCGCCGGTGGCGGGGATTATGACTCCTCCGCGATCGAAGTCCTCGAAGGGCTGGAACCGGTACGTCGCCGTCCCGGCATGTACATCGGCGGCACGGACGAGCGCGCGCTGCACCATCTCGCCGCCGAAGTGCTCGACAACTCGATGGACGAAGCGGTGGCGGGCCACGCCAACCGTATCGAGGTCACGCTCGATGTCGGCAACCGGCTGACGATCAGTGACAACGGTCGCGGCATGCCGATCGACGAGCATCCGAAATTTCCCGGCAAGTCGGCGCTGGAGGTGATCCTCACCACGCTTCACTCGGGCGGCAAGTTTTCGGGCAAGGCCTATGCGACGAGCGGCGGCCTGCACGGCGTTGGCGTGAGCGTGGTCAATGCGCTGAGCGAAAACGTGCGGGTCGAAGTTGCGCGCAACAAGGAAGTCTTCGCGCAAGAGTTCTCGCGAGGGCACCCCACGGGCCCGCTCACGCGTATCGGCAGCACGCCCAACCGGCGCGGCACGACCGTAGCCTTCACTCCCGATCAGGAGATCTTTGGCGACCGGCAGTTCAAGCCGATGCGCCTGTTCAAGCTCGCGCGGTCGAAGGCCTACCTCTACGCCGGGGTCGAGATCCGCTGGAATTGCGATCCCTCGCTCGCCGTTGACGGCGTTCCCGAGGAGGCGGTGTTCCAGTTCCCCGGCGGTCTCGCCGACCACCTCACCGAACAGGTCGGCACGCGCGAGTGCGTCACCAGCGAGTTCTTCACCGGGCGGCAGGACTTCCCCGAAGAACAGGGCCGCGTCGAATGGGCTGTCGCCTGGCCGCTGTGGTCGGACGGCTCAACCAGCTGGTATTGCAACACCGTTCCCACCCCCGATGGCGGGACGCACGAACAGGGCCTGCGTTCGGCTCTCGCCAAGGGCATTCGCGCATTCGGCGAGCTGGTCGGGCAAAAGAAGGCCAAGGACATCTCGGCCGATGACATCATCACCGGCAGCGAGATCATGCTTTCGGTGTTCATCCGTGAGCCGCAGTTCCAGAGCCAGACCAAGGACCGCCTGACCAGCCCCGAGGCCGCGCGCCTGGTCGAGAACGCAGTGCGCGATCACTTCGACCATTTCCTTGCCGACAACATGGAGCGCGGGCGCGCGCTGCTCGGTTCGGTGATGGAGCGGATGGACGAGCGCCTGCGCCGCAAGGCTGAGCGCGAAATCAAGCGCAAGACTGCGACCAACGCCCGCAAGCTGCGCCTGCCGGGCAAGCTCACCGACTGTTCGGGCGAAGGCGATGCCGAAACCGAGATATTCATCGTCGAAGGCGATTCCGCCGGTGGCAGCGCCAAGCAGGCGCGCGATCGCAAGACCCAGGCGATCCTGCCGATCCGCGGCAAGATCCTCAACGTGGCGAGCGCCACGGCCGACAAGATCCGCGCCAATAGCGAAATCGCCGACCTGATCCTCGCCCTCGGCTGCGGCGTGCGCAAGGACTGCAACCCGGACCAGCTGCGCTATGACCGGGTCGTCATCATGACTGACGCCGACGTCGACGGTGCGCACATCGCCACACTGCTGATGACCTTCTTCTTCCAGGAAATGACCGAGATCGTGAAGAACGGTCACCTGTTCCTGGCCCAGCCTCCGCTCTACCGCCTCACGGCCGGCAAGGAGAGCCGCTACGCCCGCGATGACGCCCATCGGAAAGAGCTGGAGGAGACCGTGTTCAAGGGCAGAAAGATCGAGGTCAGCCGCTTCAAGGGGCTCGGCGAGATGAACCCGCAGCAGCTGCGCGAGACGACCATGAGCGTGGAGACGCGCACGATGACGCGCATCACCCTGCCGGCCGAGCACGAGCAGCGCTTTGCGGTGAAAGAGCTCGTCGACCAGCTGATGGGCCGCAATCCGGAGCATCGCTTCAACTTCATCCAGAACCGCGCCGGCGAACTGGACCGCGACATGATTGACGCCTGAGCAGGCGCCTAGAGCAGGAAGCCGACCTCGTAGAGACCCCAGCGATGTCCCGCGAAGGTAAGCGGCACGAACACGCTGCGCAACGCGCGAAACCGTCCATCGCCCAGGTCCTGGCGATAGGCGAACAGGAAGAACTCCCCCTCCCCATCGAGCGCGCGACGCGTCTGGTTGTCCATGAAGATCTGGCGGTTGCGGGCGAACTCCAGGTTGCGCAGGCGCTGGCCCGGAATCTGGCCCTGGCTGCGCTCGGTAATGTGGGTCGGCAGGTAGCCGTTCATGTCGATCAGGCAGCAGCCGACCACCGCGCGCTGGAGCCGAGTGTGATTGTCGAGCAAAGGCCGAATGTGCTTGTCGGCGAAGTCGGCGAAGGCGTTATCGTACTGGACCGGATCGGTGCCAGGCCGGGGAATGTAGTTGGTGTCGAACAGCGCGGCTTCGCGCAACTCCGGGCCCCCAAGGTGTCGTTCGATCAACGAAGTGACCTCGCGCGCGCCCTCCAGTGCAAACTCGATCAGCGGTGTGTTGCGCGTCTCGATGCCGCCATGGGCGACCTGGTTGAGCATGTCGTTGGCCCGGGTTTCCAGGTCATCGAGCTGTTCGCCTGCTTGCTTGGCCTTGAGCGTGCTTTCCGCCGCGACCTCACCGAATTCGACGAGCCCTGCGTCAAGCGTCGCAACGTCGACCTCGGCGCGTTTGTTGCTGGCCGCGATCGCCAGCGAGCGGTCGCGAAACTGGTGCACCAGTGCTGCCATCTCGGACAGGGAATCGCTCAGCGCCTCAATATGACGGGTCGTTTCCCGGCCGCTGGCGATATTGGCCTTCAGCGAGCCGATCAATGTCCCGGCGGATTGTTCCAGCCGGGTGATGCTGCGTCCCACTTGGGTCGAGGAGTCCGAAGTGGTGTGCGCCAGTCGGCGTATCTCCGTCGCCAGGACCTCGAACGGCCGCGTCGCTTCCCCGCCCCGCGCCGCCTCGATCCGGGCGTTGAAGCTGAGCAGTTCGGTCTGCTCGGCCAACTGGTTGAGCGTCCGCGTCACGTCGCCGATCGTGCCCAGCGTTTCGAGGAAGCCCTGGAGCTGGCCGTCGATGCCGGTGACATCGCTCACCAGCTTCGAAACTTCGTTGAGAGAGACCTGCGCGACCTTGTTGCCGCGCTCGAGCACGTCGAATGCGACGGTGGCAGTCTGCAGCAGTTCCTCGGTCGCCCCGCGGCTTTCCGCCTGGCTGGCGTTAAGCGAGGCCATCGCCTCGACGAGTTGGTCCAGCCGGACAGCTTCAGCCGAGATCTGGCGATTGAGCTTGCCGACGATACCGCCGGTGTCGCTGCATTGGACCGAAATGTCCCCGGCCTGCTCGCCCAGCTGCGCGAGAAGATCCTCGATCTCAGGTCGGATCGAAACTGCTAATTCCCCCATAGGACACAGACGATGCCGCACGATATCGTGCATTGCAACAACAATGCTGCAACGCAGAAATCAAAGGTTGAACGCCTGGCCGCTTGCAGTTCATCGCGGTGAAAGTCACCTTCCCCGACAAGCATGGTGGAGGGGGACCAGATGCCGCAGATTGACAGGTCGCATACCCGCTTCGCGCGCGTCAGGTCCCGCCTCGAGGCTTACTCCCCACCCCCAGGTTGGCCGAGTTGGCTCTACGAATTCGGCTTGTTCGGGTTCAAGCAAGGATGGGCCTGCCTGTTCGGCGGCCTGATGCTCGGGCTGCTCCTGGCGACCCACCTCTTCTATCCCGCTACCGCTCCCTTGGCGCGTTACGACTTCCTGACACTCGCAGCCTTAGCGATCCAATTGGCGATGCTGGCTCTCAGGCTCGAGACTCTCGAAGAGGCCAAGGTCATCTTCGCCTTCCACGTGGTCGGAACCGCGATGGAACTGTTCAAGACCTCGGCGGGCTCATGGATTTATCCCGAACCCGCGCTGCTGCGGATTGGCGAGGTGCCGCTGTTCTCAGGGTTCATGTACGCCGCCGTCGGTAGCTATCTCGCGCGTATCTGGCGCATCTTCGACATGCGCTTCGAACCCTATCCTCGAACCTTATGGACGCAGCTTCTGGCCGTTGCCGTCTACGTCAATTTCTTTGCCCACCACTGGCTGCCCGACATCCGCCTCGTCCTGTTTGTCGCGATGGGCCTGCTGTTCTGGCGCACGCGGGCCTATTTCACCGTATGGCGCGAACAGCGCTGGATGCCATTGCTCGTCGGTTGGTTCCTGATCGCGCTGTTCATCTGGTTTGCGGAGAACCTGGGCACGCTCGCCCGCGCCTGGGCCTATCCCGATCAGAAAGACGGTTGGTCCATGGTTTCGCCCGCGAAGCTCGGCGCCTGGTATCTGCTGATGTACATCTCGTACGTCCTGGTCGCGACCTTGCACCGCAAGGAGCCGCGACCCGAACCCGTCGATCAAAGCGCGTAAGATATCTCGTAGTCGCCCCAGCGCCGGCCGTTGATCACGATCGGCACGCTGGCCAGGCGGACGACGCGGTACTGCTTGCCGTCGCCTTCGTAGCGATAGACCGCCATCGAGAAGCTCGCGGCGCTCTTCTTGATGCGCCTGTCGATGGCGTTGAAGATGATGCGGCCGTTGCGGCAGAACTGCAGATCGTGCTGGTAATCGCCCGTCGGCTTGCGCGAACGGTCCGACAGATGCGTCGGCAGGAAGCCGTTGCGGTCGTCGCAGACTGTGGCAACGATGCGCGTGTCGGAGGCCTTGATCCGATCGAGCACGGGACGCCAGTTGGCATCGGCCCAATCGCAGAACTTGTTGCGGAAGAGCTGCGGGTTGGTCCCGACAACCTCGACGTAGTTGTCGTCGAACAAGGCGGCTTCGCTGAGCTTGCCACTCGAGATCGCTTCCTTGGCGAGAGTGACAACTTCGTCGGCAGCGGCCTGGGCACGCTCGACCATCTCGCTGTCCTTCGGGGCAAGGCCCGCGTGGACGATCCGGTCGAACATCACGCTCGCCATTTCCTCGAGATCGCCCATGCAATGCTGCGCACTGCTCAGCTTGCCCTCGTTGTCCTTCGCCGCCTCGTTGAACGACGCCAGCACTTGCTGGAGCTGCTCGACATGGCCGCTAATGGCGCCGGTGGCGCGCGAAATCTGGTCGTTCTGCCGATCGACCTCGGTCACGACTTCGCTGACACTGATCAGCGTGTCCTCGATCCGAGCGACCGAATTGCGGGCACCGTCGCGAACCTTCACACCCTTCTCGATTTCGACGATGACTTGCTCGGCTTCGACACCAAGGGCGTCGATCGTGCGCATGATCTCGTCGGTAGCAAGGCGCGTATCGTTTGCCAGGCTCTTCACCTCACCCGCGACAACCGCAAAAGTGCGGCCGGCCGCACCGGCGCGAGCTGCTTCGATCGTCGCGTTGAGCGCGAGAATGTTGGTGGTCTGGGCGAGCTTGTCGATGTCCTGTGAACAGCGACGCACCTGCTCCATCGCCGCCGCAAAACCGGTCACGTGATGGGTGAGTTTGTCGACGAGCTGAAGCAGGTTGCCGATCTCGGCCAGCGACGAGCGGATGTGACCGGTGCCTTCGCCCAACTGGTCGATGGCTCGCTGCGACAGCAGGCGCGATTCATCGCAGGCCTGTGCAACTTGATCCTGATCGGAGTTGAGAGTCTCGACCGTGCCGAGCAGCGCGGAATGTTCGGCACGCAGCCGTTCGGACGAGGCGATGACCGATTGGATCAGGCCGGAAACGTCGGAACAGCCAACGGTGACCTCGCCACACGCCTCCGAAATGCCTTCAATCGCGTCCCCATCGGGAACGCGAATGGACTCTTGCAGCATTCTAACCCCCACCCTTATCTTGTGGAGTTAGCGGTACCATTAGTTTGGTTAGCGAGACGTTAAGGCTATTTGGCCGCCCTCAAAGGGACAGGGGCTCCAACAAGCATCCGGCGAGTCAGGACCACGAAGAGCAATCCAGTAATCAACGTCATAACCGGCACGCCTGCATGCAAGGCCAGGGGCCGTGCGATCGCCGCTCCAACAAAGCCGAATGCCAGGGCCAGTCTTTCCCAATCGCGAAATCCGGTGGCGGCCAGGTAGATCAAAGGAAACGCCAGCAGGACCATGTCGTAGTCGAGCACAAATGGGGTGGCCAACGGCGCACCTGCCAGGACCAGGGCTGCAAGTCCGATATTCCAGCGCTTGCCCCAGGCAGCCCATGCCACGGCACCCGCCACGGAGAGTGCAACGATGCCTTGCACCGCGAAGGCCACGCTATTCGGCGCTCCCAGCAGCTTCAAAGCCGCCAACGGGCTCATCATCTTGGCGTAGGCTACTTCGCCCGCAACCAGCGCCGATTGAGCCCGATCGCTCGCCAGGTACCAATCGCCCCAGATGTTCAAGCCGAACACCAGGGTGCTGATTGCGGCCAGAGCCAAGGCAGTAACCCCGGCGGCCATGATGACGCGCCATTCGCGAGTCATGAGCAAGGCCAAGGGAAGGAGCAGCCCGAACTGCGGCTTGATCGTCGCCAAGCCGAACAACGCTCCGGCCAGTATCGGCGCCCGAGGCACCAGAATTGCGCCAAGGCCGAGCATTCCGGCCAGCAAGAACGAGGTCTGTCCGTGCGTGATGGTCAGCAGGACTGGAGGAGATGCTGCGAGGAGAAGCCAGATCGATCGATCGACCTCCAGCTCATCGAGCCATTTACGCACTACGAAAACATAGAACGTGCCCGTCGCCACCAGCCAGCCAACAAGTGCCGGAAAATAGCCAAGGAGCCCCAGTGGCCAGCAGAACGGCAGGAACGACGGAGGGTAGAAGAAGGCCATGTAGCCCTCTTCCGGTGCGTAGAACGCCCGCTGTGCGGCAATGTGGGCGGCCGCATCGTAAACCGGCGCGCCGTGGTGGAGCATCTGCCCCGCCGCCCAGAAGCTCAGAAAATCGGAACCCAGCAAGGAGCCGTTGCGATCGACGCCCCCGTGCGACGTCGCCACCAACACCACCAGCGATGCGATGTTGATCGCCGCGAAGAGGCCCAGGTAAACGGTAGCCCGCGACCTATCCAGCCAGTCTGCCTTGCGGAAGAAGTCCCACTTCATGGCTAGCCATTAACCACGAAGCCCTTGCCACTCCGTTACCGCGGGACGGCCCTCAGCTCTACTTCGGCGGGCCCAACCGTTCGCGAGGCACCGCCGCGAACATCTCCTGCACTTTCGGGCGGGCGTTGATCTGCTCGATCCAGCGGACGAGGTGCGGCGTGTCCTGCTTGTTCACCTGGTCGGCGAAACCGACCTCCATTCCATTGGCGATGGCGAAGTTGCAGATATCCGCGAGCGAAAACATGCCGCCGGCGAGCCATTCGTTGTCGGCCAGGTGGTCGTCAAGCTTGCGCACCGAGACCCCGATCTTGCGCATTTCCTCGTCCAGAAGGTCCTGCGGAAAGCCCTCGCGTGCCCGGCGCCATTTTACCTGCTGCTCGGGGATCGGGATCTTCTTCAGGTGCTCCTCGAACTCGGCATCGGACAGTTGCTGGGCCATGAACCTTACGCCGCGGTGCCAGCCGATGGTGGAGACGCACCAGCAGAAGTATTCGTCGACCCACTTGGTCCAGACACGCATCTGGGCGCGGTCATAGGGATCGTCAGGACGCAGTTTCACCGCGGTCGGGTGCGCGTCTTCGAGATACTCGCAGATCACCGTGCTTTCGGTGACGATGCGCCCATTGTCGTCGAGCGCCGGGACCTGCCCGCGCGGATTGACCGCCTTGTACCAGTCCGAATGGTGCTCAAACTTCGCCGGGTTGAGCTGGTGCTGCTCATACTCGAGGCCCTTCTCGAACAGCGTGAGCATGGGCTTCAGCGAGTTTGCACCTGGTCCGAAGCTGTACAGCTTGAGCATCCGTCTCTCCTTGTGTTTGGCCAAGGCTTAGCAGCGGGTGCGGGATTTTGAAGATGGTGGAATCGTGATACAAGGCGGTCAAAAGGAGAGGACCTGTTGCGTACTGCCATTGCCCTTATCGCACTTGCACTCACCACCGGCGCCACCGCGCCGCAGGAAGTCCCGCTGGCGCCGGCGCCCGGCGCTAAGCACGCCCTGGCCATCACAAAGGCCGATAGTTGCATTGGCCGTATAGAACTGGTCCGTCAGGAACGGGGCCAACCAGCGCTCCAGCGGGACGCCAAGACCGAAGAAGGGCTGCTGATCGCCGCGGTCGACCATAAAGTCGACGGCTGTTCGGTCCTGGTCATGCGCAACGACACCAGCGACATCCGTCCGGTGCCGACGATCGACGAACCGGCGCAGGTACGCCCGCTTCGTTAGACCAGGTTGCCGCTCAATAGAGCAGCAGGTCTTTCACATCCTCGCGCCATTCGGTCTCGTCCGCGCTCGTCAGCGTGTCGAGATCGCCCGGCTTGGCCGCAGCATCATCAACCCATTCCCTTAGCACATCACCGCCGTTGATCACGTCGATCGCCAGGCGCTCGAACTCGTACTCGTAGGGAAAGTCCCGCCAGATCTCGTAGTCGGAATAAAGGTTGCGAATGGCCTTGAAGGCCAAGGCCTGCAGCCGCCACGGCCGGAACGCCTCGTGCTTGTAGAACCCGCCTTCGGCGTGGATCATCAAGGCGTTGCAAAGCTCTCCTGCGTACTTGTGGAAGGTCGGCGTGAACCAGCATTCGCGGATCGCGCAGCCAGCCAGCCAATCCGGCGCCACGCGGTGCATCTCTGCCAGCACGGCCCCAGCGTCGACATCCGGTGCGCCGAACAGCACTTCGAGCGGACGGGTGGTGCCGCGGCCCTCGCTCAGCGTCGTGCCTTCGAGCATGACCGTGCCCGCATAGGCCCGCGCCATGTTGAGGCTGGCCGCGTTGGGGCTCGGGTTGATCCAGATGCGGCTTTCCGGCCAGCCGAAGCCCGGGCCTGCTTCGGGGAGCCAGTCGTGCATCTCGATCACGCGATAGGCCACGTCGAGGCCGAAGCTATGGATGAACCAATGCCCCATCTCACCCATGGTCAGCCCGTGGCGCATCGGCATGGGGCCGGCGCCGACGAAGCTCTCGTGCCCGGGAATGAGCAGCGTACCTTCGACCGGCCGGCCCGCTGGGTTCGGGCGGTCGAGCACCCAGACTTCCTTGCCGTACCTCGCAGCCTCTTCGAGCAGGTAGAGCAGCGTGGTGCAGAAGGTGTAGATGCGGCAGCCGAGGTCCTGCAGGTCGAACAGGAACACGTCGGCAGAGCTCATCATCAGCTCGGTCGGGCGGCGAACCTCACCGTAGAGGCTGAACAATGGGATGCCGTAGCGGGCGTCGGTTTCGTCTACGCTCTCGACCATGTTGTCCTGCTTGTCGCCCTTGATCCCGTGCTGCGGGCCAAAGGCCGCGGTCACGTTGATCCCGGCCGCGACAAGCGCGTCGAGCGAATGGGTCAGGTTGGCGGTCACCGAGGCAGGATGCGCGACCAACGCGACTCGCTTGCCTTCCAGAGGTGCTCTCAGTTCCTGCTCCGCGAGCAGGCGGTCGATCCCGAATTTCATGCCGCTCCCGGTGCCGGAAGCGTGGCGGTGAAGCAAGCGGGTGAGTGGAAGTCGGGTGCCCCGTCGGGATGAGCGAGCGCCCAGTAGCTCTTCACGCCGCCTTGTTCTTCGAGGACGGCGCTCATTCCCATGGCGCAATCGACGAGGGGAAGACCGCCGATGGGGATCGCGGCGTCGAAAATGGCGAAGCTGCTTCCCTGGCGCATGGTGCATTCAGGCTCGCGCGGGAACGGGCGCTCCGTCATGCCCCAGCGATAAGCTTCGAAGTCGTAGGCATTCCAGCGTTCGGAAGGCGAGAGGTTCAGTTCGACGTAAGCGCTGTGCCCCTCAGGCTTGAGGAACAGTTCGAAGCAGGTGGTTTCCCACAACCCGTCCGCCCTGCCCTTCCCTCCGAAAGGCGGCACCACGAGCTGTTGGGAGCCCTCGATACGCCAGCGCACGCGAAGCCAGTTGGCGTCGGAACCTATCACGCGAGCCTCAATACGGCTCACTTCTGAAGCAGGATGATCAAGATGCGGGGTCAGCAGATGCGTTTGCAAGCGTTCAACCCCGTGCTACGCGCCCGCCCCGATCAAGGAAGCGCTATGAGCCAGTACAAGTCCGACCTTCTCCGCCTGCTCGACGAGCGTGGCTACATCCACCAGATGACGGACGCGGAGGCGCTCGATGCCCTCGCGGCGAAGCAGGTCGTCCCGGGCTATATCGGCTTCGACGCCACAGCGCCATCGCTCCATATCGGCAGCCTGGTGCAGATCATGATGCTGCGGCGCCTGCAGCAGGCTGGACACAAGCCCGTCGTCCTCATGGGCGGTGGCACCACCCGTATCGGCGATCCGACCGGGCGTGACGAGAGCCGCAAGATGCTGAGCGACGCGACCATTGAGGAGAACATCGCCTCGATCCGCACCGTCTTTGCCAAGCTGCTCAGGTTCGGCGACGGCCCGACCGACGCGATCATGGTCAACAACCACGATTGGCTCGGCCAGCTCGGCTACATCCAGCTGCTGCAGGAAGTCGGCACGCACTTCACCGTCAACCGCATGCTCAGCTTCGATTCGGTCCGTCTGCGGCTCGAGCGCGAGCAGCCGATGACCTTCCTCGAATTCAACTACATGATCCTGCAAGGCTACGACTTCCGCCACTTGTGCAAGGATCAGGCGGTGCGCCTGCAGATGGGCGGCTCTGACCAGTGGGGCAACATCGTCAACGGCGTGGAACTCACCCGCCGCATGGACGGCATTGAGGTGTTCGGAATCACCACTCCGCTGCTGACCACCGCCGATGGTGCGAAAATGGGCAAGAGCGCGGCAGGTGCCGTCTGGCTCAACGAGGACCAACTGCCGAGCTACGATTTCTGGCAGTACTGGCGCAACGCTGACGATCGCGATGTCGGTCGGTTCCTGCGTCTTTTCACCGACCTGCCGCTGGATGAAATTACCCGACTTGAGGCTCTGGAAGGGGCTGAGATCAATCAGGCCAAGATCGTCCTCGCCAACGAAGTGACAAAGCTTGTCCGAGGTGAAAACGCCGCGAACACGGCCGAAGCGACCGCAGCGGAGACCTTCGCCGGCGGTGGACTGGGGCAGGACTTACCAGTTCTCGAAGTCACTTCAGAGGGCATTCGCCTCGGCGCAGCCTGCACTGCGCTCGGCTTCACCGCGTCTAACGGCGAGGCGAAGCGCAAGATCGCTGAGGGTGCCGTGCGACTCGACGACGTCGCGCAATCCGATCCGGGCCTGCTGATCGAACTGGCCGCGGGCGAGGAGCGCAAACTCAGTCTCGGACGCAAGCGCCACGCCATCCTGCGGGGCGCCTAGGCAACTCTCGCACTCCGCCTTTACCCTTTGTCCAGCATTTGCTGGCATTTGCTTCCTTGGGGTTGCAACTGATTGAGGGGTTAGTGAGCGGTATGGCAGGCGGAGCCCAGCTTTCTGTTCCAGAGATGCGTCGCGCGGCGCGCCATCCGGTCGATTTTCCAACGATCGGAGAGCATCGGACCGTTGGCGACATAAAGCTGCACATCAGCAACGTTTCGGCTCATGGCTTCATGGTCGATGCGATCGAGACTGACACCGCCCCGCCGGTCCGCGGCGACCGCGTTATCGTGCGGCTGCCCCTAATCGGGCGAATCGAAGCCTACTGCATCTGGCGCACTGAAGATCGCGCGGGATTCCAGTTCGAGCGCATTCTGCGGCTCGACGATTTCGTAGGCATGATCGAACAGATCCAACCCAACTCGCGCCTTCGCCGCCGCGGCTGAGCCGTCTCTGCGGGGCAACGACCGCTTGAGCGCTGATAAGAGCTAATATCTTGGCGCCCTCGCGCTCACCTGTCATGGGGCGCGAGTGACCGCTTCTCTCGTCGAGCCCACCTCTCCGCTTCAGATCGCCGACTATCGGCGCTTCTGGATGGCCCGCTTTCTCGCCGTCTTCGCCACCCTGTCGATGGTGGTCCTGATTGGCTACCAGACTTACGACGTTGCCCGCGCCGACTATGGAATGAGCGTCCGCGATGCGGCGTTCATGCTTGGCTTGCTGGGTGCAGCGCAGTTCGTGCCGCTGTTCCTCCTGACCCCGGTCGCCGGCGTGGCGGCCGACCGCTTCGACCGACGCCGCGTGGTCCTGTTTGCCAACGTGATCGACTGCGGCATTGCCATAACCCTTGCTCTCTCGACGGCCGCTGATGCCCTGAGCCTGCCGCTGTTGTTCGGGCTTGCGGCCGCGCACGGATCTGCCCGAGTGTTCAACGGACCGGCACTGAGCGCGATCGCGCCAAACATCGTTCCACCGGCCCTGCTGCCGAAAGCCATCGCGCTGAGCTCGATTGCCTGGCAAGTCGCGACAGTGGCCGGGCCCGCAGTGGGCGGCTTCCTGTTCGCTCATACGCCTGCCCTGCCGTACTTTATCGCCGCCGGACTGCTCCTGATCTCGGGCTTGCTCATTTCGAGCGTTCGCCCAGTTCGCGCAGTGCACCAGGGACCGCCGGCCCACCCGCTGCGCCAAATTCTCGATGGCTTCGCGTTTGTACGTCGCGAGCGGTTCTTGCTCGGCTGCATCACGCTGGACTTGTTCGCCGTCCTGCTGGGTGGTGCGACAGCGATGCTACCCGTGTTCGCGCGCGATATTCTTCATGTCGGACCCGAAGGGCTTGGCCTGATGCGCGGGGCACCGGCTGTTGGAGCGGCCTTGGTGGCAGCCTGGCTCTCGTGGCGGCCGTTGGCGAACAACGTTGGCGTCAAGATGCTCTGGGCGGTGGTCGTATTCGGCGCCGCGACGATCGCGTTCGCTCTGTCGCGTAATTTCTTACTTTCGATGGGCATCCTCGCGGTGCTCGGTGCGGCGGACATGATCTCCGTGTTCATCCGCAACTCACTGGTCCAACTCAACACGCCCGACACCATGCGTGGTCGGGTCTCGGCCATTTCCGGCCTGGCGGTGTCCGCCAGCAACGAACTGGGCGAGTTGCAGTCGGGCTTGGCCGCCGCAGTCCTTGGTGCCGCCGGCGCGGTTGCCTTTGGCGGTGTCGGTGCGATAGTAATTACCGTAATCTGGGCCTGGATCTTTCCTGAGCTGCGTAAAGCAAGGACGTTCGCCCCAACATTTCTGCACGAAGAGACCGGCAAGGAACCCGCCACATGAAAGCAGACAACGTCCTCGCAACCATCGGCAACACCCCGCACATCCGCCTCTTGCGGCTGTTCCCGGACCACGAAGTCTGGGTGAAGAGCGAACGGGCCAATCCCGGTGGGTCTATCAAGGATCGCATCGCCCTCGCCATGGTCGAAGATGCCGAGAAGTCAGGCGCCTTGCAGCCCGACGGTACGATCGTCGAGCCGACCAGCGGCAACACCGGCATCGGCCTCGCCATGGTGGCCGCGGTCAAGGGCTACAAGTTGATCCTGGTCATGCCCGAATCGATGTCGCTCGAACGGCGGCGGCTGATGCTGGCCTATGGCGCGAAGTTCGATCTCACGCCCAAGGAAAAGGGCATGAAGGGCGCGCTCGAGCGGGCGCAACAGATCGTCGACGAAACACCTGGCGCGTGGATGCCGCAACAGTTCGAGAACCCTGCGAACGTCAAAGTTCACGCCGAGACGACGGCACAGGAAATTCTCAGGGACTTTGCCGATACCCCACCCGCGCTCGTCATCACCGGCGTTGGCACCGGTGGCCATCTCACCGCCTGCGCCGAGCAACTCAAGAAAGCCTGGCCGGAGCTCAAAGCCTACGCGGTCGAACCGACACTTTCACCGGTCATCTCGGGCGGCCAGCCCGGTCCGCACCCCATCCAGGGCATCGGGGCCGGCTTCATCCCGGCCAACCTCCACACTCAGGCGATTGACGGTGCGATTCAGGTCGAGCCGGAGGACGCCAAGGAAATGGCCCGCAGGTGCGCGCGGGAGGAAGGCCTCCTCGTCGGGATCAGCTCTGGCGCTACGCTGGCGGCTATCCAGCAGAAGCTGGCCGAGTATCCCGCAGGAACGCGGGTGCTCGGCTTCAACTACGACACAGGCGAGCGCTACCTCTCGGTGCCGGACTTCCTGCCTACAGAGTAAAGCTCGGCCTTAGCCGACGCGTTGCATGATGATCAGCACCGACTCGGCGTTGTCGAACGACCGAGAATCGCCTTCGAATCCGCAATCTCCGGCGTCGTGAATTTGCGCCCGAGGCACACCAGCCGTGGCAAGGGCGTCAGAGACCTCTGCCCGGCGTGCCTCCCCGAGATCAGCCACAGACTTCGTCGAGCAAAGGATCAAGGAGGAGCCGGGGAATGCTTCGAGATTGAGCGGGATCTTGGCGACTGATTCTGAGGCGCCTTCACTCAACTCGATCACCGGCGCAGAAAACCGAATCCACCACTCGCCGGTTCGGTCCATCGACGGCGAAGATACAATCGAGGTCGCAGCAGCCGCGGCCAGAGTTAGAAGGCCCGTGATTTGCATCGGGTTAGTCTACCAAATCTCTCGCCCTCCAACAAATGTTCTGATCTAAGCGGGCGCGCTATCCGGCCTTCCGCCGCTATTACTCTCTGGCTATTGGTTAACGATGAGCCTTGAACCCTTCACGTACTTCGATGGCACGACGCAGCTTGCGGGCTGTGTCGTCCACCCCGCCGCGACGCCGCGGGCTGCCATTCTCGTCTTCCCGACAATCATGAATTCGACGCCCGCAGTGGAAGCGAAGGCAGTAGCTTTGGCTGAAGCCGGCTACCTCGCGCTGATCGCCGACTTCTACGGCAGGCAACCAAGGAACTTCGACGAGGCGCGGTCCGCAGCGGCGGAGATTCGTCCTGACCCCCTCACTTATCGCCGCCGCCTCAAAGCCGGCTTGAAGGCGCTTGCTACGCAGCCCGAGGCTCGCGGACTTCCGCTTGCCGGCATTGGCTTTTGCATGGGCGGCCAGGCGGCGCTGGAACTCGCGCGCGACGGGGCCCCACTGAGGGCGGCGGTGAGCTTTCACGGCCTGCTCGACACCGGGCTCCCGGCCGAACCGGGCGGGATCAGCGCGCGTATCCTGGTTTGCCACGGTGATGCCGACCCAATGGTTCCGCGCAGTCAGGTAATCGCATTCTGGGAGGAGATGGATCATGCCCAGGCCAACTGGCATTTCCATTCCTACAGCGGTGTGAAGCACGGGTTCACCAACCCTGCCCCTAACGACAACCCCGCCACGGCCTACGACGCCAGCGCCGACCGGCAGAGCTGGGCTGCCATGTTGGAGCTATTTGACGAGGTATTCGATTAGCAGGGCGCGCGTGGGCGCCCACCTTCGAGCATTAGGACGGCAGCAGCGCCGGATTAGCCTCGCAAGAATTCCTCGGCAAGAAGTGCCATAAGTACCTCAGCGCCGGCCTCGACCTTTTGGCGCAACATCGCAACTTGCGGCAACGCGTGCAGCGCATAGTGCCGTGCGGTAACGAGTTTCGCGGCGCAAAAGGCCTCATCCCGATCCGGCAAGGCCGCTTTCGCCAGTCGCAGCCACATCCATCCGATTGCAGTCACACCCATCATCTGGAGAAACGCGTAGGATCCTGCGCCGAGATTGTTCGGGTCAGCCTTGGCCATCGCCATCATCGTGCGAGCGGCCTCCCGAACTTCCCGAGCCCCTTCGCTCAGCGGCGCCGAGATGAAGGCCAGCGCCTCGTCAGCATCACCACAATCGCTCTCGACCATCGCGAGAAACTGCTCGAGGACAGCGCCCCCATCGCGCACGACCTTGCGGCCGGCGAGATCGAGCGCCTGAACACCATTCGCGCCCTCATAAAGCATCGCGACGCGGGCATCCCGGACGATCTGTTCGATGCCCCACTCAGCGATATAGCCGTGACCACCGAAGATCTGCTGCATCGCCACGGCCGTCTCGAAGCCCCGGTCGGTGCCGAATGCCTTGATGACCGGCGTAAGCAGCCCGACCAACGCGTCGGCCTCTCCCCGTTCGGTTTCGGTGGCCGCGCCGTGCGAAAGGTCGATCTGCAGGGCCGTCCATAACACCAGCGCCCTGAAGCCCTCGGTAAAAGCTCGGGCATCCATCAGCATGCGGCGCACATCTGGGTGAACCACTAGCGGGTCCGCGATTGCTCGGCTCCCGGGCGCCCGGCCCTGCTTGCGCTCAAGCGCATAGCTCGCCGCCTTCTGATAGGCATGTTCCGCGTGACCGAGGCCCTGGTTGCCGCAGCTAAGGCGAGTGGCGTTCATCATGATGAACATGGCCGCCAGACCTTCGTTCTCCGCCCCGACCAACCAGCCCTTGGCGCCATCGAAGTTCATGACGCATGTCGCGCTGGCGCGGATGCCCATCTTGTGTTCGATGGCTCCGCAACTCAGCGAATTGCGTGAGCCGTCTGGCATCACTTTCGGGACCAGGAACAGCGAGATCCCACGCGATCCTTCCGGAGCGTCCGGCAACTTGGCGAGAACCAAGTGGACGATGTTGTCCGTCAGGTCGTGCTCTCCGCCTGAACAGAAGATCTTCTCGCCGGTAATGGCAAAGGTGTCATCGTCGCACCGCTCCGCCTTCGTGCGGAGCAGGCCGAGGTCTGTGCCAGCCTGTGCCTCGGTCAGGGCCATCGTCGCCAGCCATTCACCCGACACGATCTTGGGCAGCCATTCGGCCTTGATCTCGTCGGAGCCCTTTGCCGCCAGCGTCAACACCGCACCGATGATCGAACCGGTGTACATGTTGAAAGCATGGCAAGAGGAGTTGAGGAACTCCTCTACGGCTGTGCCAAGGACATGCGGCAGACCCTGCCCGCCGAATTCCTCCGGCATCGCCAGCGCCCCCCAACCTGCGTCGCGATACTGGGCATAGGCATCGGGGAATCCTTGCGGCGTAGTCACGGTACCGTCCGGATGCCGCGTACAACCCTCGCGATCGCCCACCTCGTTAATCGGCGCGATGACCTCTGCGCAGAAGCGACCGGCTTCTTCGATGATCGAATCGATCAGGTCTCCGTCAACTGCCGCAAAGGCCGGCAGTGAAGAGTAGCTCTCGATGTCGAGGAGGTTGGTGAGGACGAAACGGACGTCGCGGATGGGCGGTGTGTAGCTGGACATGAGTGCCGCCTAGCGCCGGTCAGTCTGCGATGCGAGTCAGGCTTTCACCCTCGAGCGTTCGATAGAAACAACTCCGCGCACCAGTGTGGCATGCCGGGCCAGCAGGACGCACCTTGAGCACCAATGCATCCTGGTCGCAGTCGACCAGAATCGCTTCGACACTGAGGATATGGCCCGACGATTCGCCCTTCATCCATAGCCGCCCGCGGCTGCGCGAATGAAAGTGAGCCTTCCCAGTCACGCGGGTTTGCTCAAGCGCCTCGCGATCCATGAAGGCAAACATGAGGATTTCCCCGCTTGCGGCGTCCTGGACGATGGCGCTCAACAGACCATTCGCGTCAAACTTGGGCTGGAAGACACTCCCCTGTTCAATGTCGGTGGCGTTATCTGACTTCGAAATCGGACCTATCCTTCTGACCTTAAGGGAAAAAACTGGCACGTGCCCACGACCCTTGTTGCACGATAACCACAGACGTGGCCCAAAATCCATGCTGCGCCGCGATGGCCCTTTGTATCAGAACCTTTCGATGGGATGAATGTCGCCGCGGCTTTGACGGGCCGCAACCGACCGGAGGCCGGTGAAACGGGCCAAGGAAGGGGGGTCTCGGCAACAGCCCGAAGGGCGGGCCGAGAACATGAGGGATTGGACCGACGCATCCGCTGGGGGGCGATGCGGGAACCGGTCCAGCGAACTTCGTCACGCGAACGCCCGGGGCTAACCCCCGGGCGTTTTGCGTATGGCTAAAGCGCTTCGTTGAGCACCCTCGCAAAGCACGCGATGATCACCTTGTCGGCGCCGGCTCGCTTGAGCGTGCGGACGCAGGCGTCGGTTGTGGCACCACTGGTGATCACATCGTCGACGAGCACCACATTTGCGCCCTTCAAGCGGGCCTGGCGACTGGCGTTGACCGCGATGGCACCCGACAAAGCTCGCGCTCTTGCGCCACGTCCAAGCCCGCCTAGCGAAGGCGTGGGCTTTCGGCGCACCAAACCGTCCACGACGAGCTCCTGATCACGCAGGCGAGCGACTTCCCGCGCCAGTAGTGCGGATTGATTGAAACCGCGCCGCCACAGCCGCCAACGATGCAGCGGAACCGGGATGACCTGCCAGGCGCCGTCAAGCTCAGGAAGCCGCGCGGCCGCCATGCGCGCCAGCATCGATGCCAAGGCGATCCGCCGCCCGTGCTTGAAGGCCAGCACCAACTTGCGCGAGGCATCGTTGTACAAAGCACCGGCGGCAATGCCGTCGTGACGAGGCGGCTGCGCCAGACACGGGGCGCAGACCGAGCCGACCACCACCGTACCGATGTCGAAGGGGCGCTGACACATGGTGCAGCCAGGCTCTCCGGGTATCACGAGTTCACCCCAGCAGTTAGGGCACAGGCCGTCTTGCCGGGTGATCCCATCTCCGCACGAAGGACACCTTGGCGGATAGATCAGATCCACGAGCGGGCTTAGGGCCTCGGCAAGCTTCATCCGCGCCTGGCCTTGCGCGATGCGGCCGCGCAATGCAGGAGCCGCACATGTCCAGCGCGCCGCCGACCATCTTCTCGACCACTCGGCGGATCGCGGCGCGCCGTCGCATCCCCCAATTGCAGCGGCGGACGAACGCGGCGCGCTTCGTGGTCGAGGATATCGTCAGCGACATGCTGGAGCGGCTTGCCTTCCTGCGGCATGGGCCCAAGCAGGCGCTTGTGGTTGGGGACTGGACCGGTGAACTGGCGCGCTGCCTTCGGCAGCAGCGTGCCGAGGTTCACGAGGCCGACGCTGCCGATGGCTTCGATGAAGAACAGCCCTTCGCCGCAGGAAGCTTCGATTTCGTAGCGAGTGTCTCGTCGCTCGACACGGTGAACGACCTCCCCGGCGCCCTGATCCACATCCGCAAAGCGTTGGCCCCTGGCGGCCGGGCCATCGCCAGCTTTGTTGGAGCGGGCAGCTTGCCCGCGCTTCGCCAGATCATGCTGAGGGCCGACGGCGACCGGCCGGCGGCGCGGCTTCATCCACAAGTCGATGTGCGCGCAGGGGCGCAATTGCTCCAGCGTGCCGGTTGGGCGGATCCCGTGGCCGACAGTCGAACGCTGGCCGTGTCCTATCGCTCGCTCGAACAATTGGCCGCTGACCTGCGGGCGCAGGGTCTCGGCAATGTCCTTGCGTCGCGCACGCCACCTTTGGGCAAGGCCGGGCTGGAGCGGGCTCGTGCGGCCTTCACAGCCGCGATGGACGAGCGTGGCCGCGTGGTCGAGACCTTTGAAATCGTCACGCTCAGCGGCCGGCATCCTTCGAAGAACCCCGACTAGCTGCCTTTCAGAGCAGCCTGCGCAGCGGCAAGCCGCGCAATCGGCACCCGGTATGGCGAAGCGCTGACGTAATCGAGGCCGACGGCTTCGCAAAAGGCGATGCTGGCCGGATCGCCACCGTGCTCGCCGCAAATGCCGAGCTTGAGGTCGGGTCGGGTCGCCCTACCTCGTTCGGCAGCCAGCTTCACCAGTTCCCCTACCCCTTCGACATCAAGGCTAACGAACGGATCGCGCGGATAGATGCCTTGCGCCACGTAGACCTCGAGGAACCGCCCAGCATCGTCGCGACTGACACCCAGCGTGGTCTGGGTCAGGTCGTTGGTGCCGAACGAGAAGAACTTCGCTTCCTCCGCAATCTCGCCCGCCATGAGTGCGGCGCGCGGCAGCTCGATCATCGTGCCGACCGTGTAGTCAAGCGTACGGCTCTTCTCGGCGAAGACCTTGGCGGCCGTCTCGTCGACCAGTGCCTTGAGGATCGCCAGTTCCTTCTTCGTGGCCACCAGCGGGATCATCACCTCAGGCACCACAGCTTCGCCGCTTGCTTCGGCGACCTCACAGGCCGCCTCGAAGATCGCCCGCGCCTGCATTTCGTAGATCTCGGGGAACGTGATGCCGAGCCGGCAGCCACGATGGCCAAGCATCGGGTTGAACTCATGCAGTTCCTCGGCCCGGCGCTTGAGGTGGTCGATGCCGATGCCGGTCGCTTCGGCGAGGTCGGCAAAGTCGTGCTCTTCCTGCGGCAAGAACTCGTGCAGCGGCGGATCGAGCAGGCGGATCGTGCACGGCAGGCCCGCCATCGACTGGAATATCTTGGTGAAGTCGGCCCGCTGTTCAGGCAGCAGCTTGGCCAGGGCGCGGCGGCGGCCGGCTTCGTCGTCTGCGAGGATCATCTGCCTGACGGCGCTGATGCGGTCGGCATCGAAGAACATGTGTTCCGTACGGCACAGGCCAATGCCCTCGGCACCGAACTGGCGCGCCATGCGGCAATCGAGTGGCGTTTCGGCGTTGGTGCGGACCTTCATCCGACGGTGACGGTCGGCCCATTCCATCAAGGTGCCAAAGTCGCCCGCCAGTTCAGGCTCGATCGTCGCCACTTCGCCGGCCATGACCTCACCAGTCGCGCCATCGATGGTGAGCGTGTCGCCCTCCACCAACTCGCGGCTGCCGATGCGCAGCTTGCGGTTTGCCAGGTCGATCGACACCGCCGACGCGCCGGAGACGCACGGCCTGCCCATTCCGCGCGCCACCACAGCCGCGTGGCTGGTCATGCCCCCGCGAGCGGTCAGTACGCCTTGGGCCGCGTGCATCCCGTGGATGTCTTCCGGGCTGGTTTCGACACGGGCGAGGATGACTTTCTCACCGCGGGCGCGCCACGCCTCGGCTGTATCGGCATCGAGCACGATCTTGCCGCTCGCGGCGCCGGGGCTGGCAGGCAAGCCCTTGGTCAGCACGTCGCGCGGCGCATCGGGATCAAGCGTCGGGTGGAGCAGCTGGTCGAGCGCCATCGGGTCGACGCGCAGGATCGCGGTCTTCTCGTCGATCAGGCCCTCATCGACCATGTCGACCGCCATCTTGAGCGCCGCCTTGGCTGTGCGCTTGCCGCTGCGGGTCTGGAGCATCCACAGCTTGCCCTGCTGCACGGTGAACTCGATGTCCTGCATGTCGCGGTAGTGCCGCTCGAGCAGATCGAACACGCGGGAGAGTTCGGCATAGGCCTCGGGCATCGCCTCTTCCATCGACAGCGCCGAAGCTCCGGCGCGTTCGCGGGCAGACTTGGTCAGGTACTGCGGCGTGCGGATGCCGGCGACGACGTCCTCGCCCTGGGCGTTGACCAGCCATTCGCCGTAGTAGGCCCGCTCGCCAGTCGAAGGATCGCGAGTGAACGCGACGCCGGTCGCGCTGGTCTCGCCCATGTTGCCGAACACCATCGCCTGAACATTGACCGCCGTGCCCCAATCGCCCGGAATGTCGTTGAGGCGCCGGTAGACTTTGGCGCGGTCGGACTCCCAGCTGTCGAACACCGCGGCGATGGCGCCGTGGAGCTGGTCCCACGGATCGTCGGGAAACTCGCGCCCGCTCTCTTCGCGAACGATGGCCTTGTAGCGCTGGGTCAGCGCCTTGAGGTCTGCAACGCCGAGTTCGGTATCGAGCAGGACGCCCTGGTCTTCCTTGGCGATCTCGAGCGCTTCTTCGAACAGGCCGTGATCGGCGCCCATGACAACGTCAGCGTACATCTGGATGAAGCGGCGGTAGCTATCCCAGGCGAAGCGCTCGTCGCCGCTCGACCGTGCAAGGCTCTCCACAGCCTGCTCGTCGAGGCCGAGGTTGAGCACAGTGTCCATCATGCCCGGCATCGAGACCCGGGCGCCCGAGCGGACCGAGACCAGCAGCGGCACGCCCGAACCCGGAACGCCGAAGCGACAGCCGGTGGCTTGTTCGATGTGAGCGATGCCGGTCCGGATCTCGTCCGAAAGCGTGGCTTGCAAGGTCTGCCCGCCAGCGTTGTAGGCGAGGCATTCCTCGGTGGTGATGGTGAAACCCGGAGGGACCGGCAGACCGATCCCGGCCATCTCGGCGAGGTTAGCACCCTTGCCGCCGGTGACGGTCTTGTCCTTGGCCCGCGGGTCCTCGTGAACCGCGCCGCCGCCAAAGGTATAGACCGTCTTGCTCATCTTAACTCCCGGTTTTCTGTCTGGGGGTGACGGGGTGACACGGTACCCCGAATTGTAAACTTACCCTTCGATGCGCGAGAAATCCGCCACGTTGTGCACCGCACCACGGAACCGTGCAAGCAGGTCCAGACGGGCGGCGCGCTTGTCTGAATTCTCGTCGTTCACCGTCACCTCGTCAAAGAACCGGTCGATCGGTGCGCGGAGCGAAGCGAGCGCGGCCATGGCGCCTTCGAACGCCTCGGCATCAATGGCGGCGCTGGCCTTGGGCTCGGCTAGGTCGAGCGCGTCGATCAGGGCCTTTTCCGCGGGTTCAGGCGTGTAGGAGAGTTCTTTGCCATGCCGCTCGGCCATTTTGGCGGCGATCACCGGGGCAAGGTCGGGATCGTCGACCAACGCCAGGGGATCTTCCTCGCCAGTGCGGGCAATCTCACCCTCGATCCCGCGCCAGTCTTCCTTCTTGAGGATGTTGGCGGCGCGTTTGTAGCCGGCGAGCAGGTTGGTGCCGTCCTCGGTGCCGACGAAGGATTGGAGGGCGCGGACACGGGCGAGCAGGCGGACGAGGTCGTCTTCGCTGCCGAGCGCGAACACCGCGTCGATCAGATCGTGACGGACGCCGGCCTCGCGTTGCTGGACTTTGAGGCGGTCGGCAAAGAACTCGAGGAGATCGTGTGCCCTGACGTCAAAGCTGGCGGAGTATGCCCCAAAGGGCTTTAGGCCCACACCGAGCATGCTCATGACGGCCTCGCTCCCGATGCCGTCAGCTCTTAGCGCCTCCATCTTCCTACGAACTGCTGCATCTTGGGCCGCCTTCATAGCGACACCACCCGCTTGGGTTGCCTTATCGAGCGTCGGAATAAGTCCGAGCCGCAGCCCGTTCCTCAGAATCAAACTCTGAACTGCCAGTGCCGCGCGACGCAATGCGAACGGATCCTTAGAACCGGTGGGCTTCTCGTCAGCGGCCCAAAAACACCCGAGCGTATCGAGCTTGTCCGCCAAGCTCACCGCCACGGTCACCGGCGCGGTGGGTACTTCGTCACCCTGCCCGACCGGCTTGTAGTGATCGCGGATGGCATCAGCGACGGCATCCGGCAGCCCCTCGGCGCGGGCGTAGTAGCCGCCCATCAGGCCTTGCAGTTCGGGGAACTCGCCGACCATGTCGGTGACGAGGTCTGCCTTGCACAGTTCCGCAGCCTGGCGCGCCAGCTTCGGATCGCAGTTCGGGACGATGCCCTCAGCCGCCAGCCACTCGGCCAGCTTGGCCACCCGCTCGACCTTGTCGGCCACAGTGCCAAGCTTCTCGTGGAAGGTGATCCGCGAGAGCTTCTTCGCCTGCTCGACCAGTGGGGTCTTACGATCCTGCTGCCAGAAGAACCGCGCATCGCTCAGGCGCGCGGCCAGGACCTTGCGGTTGCCATCGACAATCGCCGCGCCGCCGTCTTTCGCCTCGATATTGGCGGTGCAGACGAAGGCATTGGCGAGCTTGCCGCCTTGCTCGCAGACGAAATACTTCTGGTTGATACGGGCGGTTAGCTGGATGACCTCAGGCGGAACCTCAAGAAACGCCTCATCGAACCGGCCGAGCAAGGGCACCGGCCATTCGGTGAGGCCGGCGTTCTCGATCACCAGGCCCTCATCCTCGATCAACGCCAGCCCGGCATCGGCCGCAGCCTTAGCTGCGCCGGAACGGATAAGGTTCTGCCGCTCCTCGTGATCGACGATTACGTGGCAGGCGCGCAGCTTTTCCTGGTAGTCCGCCGCGCCGCCGATGGTGATCGGGCCGGCGTGATGGAAACGATGGCCGAGCGTCATGTAGCCGCTGGCGACATCGCCGACGGAGCACTCGACCAGGTCCTCGCCGAAGATCGCCACGATGCCCGAAAGCGGACGCACCCAGCGCGGGCTGTCGGTGGTGAGCGAAGCTGCACCCCAACGCATCGACTTGGGCCACGGGAAAGCGCGCGCGATGACGGGAATGGCGTCGGCCAGCACGACCTTGACCGCCCTGCCCGGCTTCTCGACCACCGCGAACAACACGCCGTCACGCTCTTCGAGCCGATCCTGCGTCAAGCCGCTCTTGCGCAGGAAGCCTTCGAGGGCCTGAGGCGGCGCACCGACGCGGGGCCCCTTGGTCTCCTCACGCACGGCCTCGGTCGCTTCGGGCAAGTCACGCGCGATCAGCGCCAGGCGCCGCGGCGTCGACCACACTGTGATCTGGCCAGGGGTGACACCCGCCGTTTCCAGCTCCTTGCGGAACAGCTTCTCGAGATCGGCGCGTGCGCCGGCTTGCATCCGGGCGGGGATTTCCTCGCAGCGAAGTTCGAGCAGGAAGTCGGTCATGCCGTCCACCCCGCGTAGTCGCGGGCCCAACGGTCCGCTTCCTTGGCCATGTGCGCCTCGCAGGACCCACGCGCGAGATCACGCACCCGGCCCATGTAGCTAGCCCGCTCCTGCACGCTGATCACGCCGCGCGCCTGGAGCAGGTTGAACACATGGCTCGCCTCGACCGCCTGTTCATAAGCAGCGATCGGAACGCCATTCGCCAGAGCGTTGCGGCACTCAGCCTCCGCCTTGGCGAACAAGTCGAACAGTGCATCCGTGTTAGCGACCTCGAAGTTCCACTTCGACATCTGCTTCTCGTTCTCCAGGAACACGTCACCATACGTCACGCCGCGACCGTTGAAGTCCAGGTCGAACACGTTGTCCTTGTTCTGGATATACATCGCCAGGCGCTCGAGACCGTAAGTCAGCTCGCCCGAGACCGGCTTGCAGTCGAAGCCGCCCATTTGCTGGAAGTAAGTGAACTGCGTCACTTCCATCCCGTCGCACCAGACTTCCCAGCCCAAGCCCCAGGCGCCGAGTGTCGGACTTTCCCAATCGTCTTCCACAAAGCGGATATCGTGCTTGAGCGGGTCGATGCCGATGACCTCGAGGCTCTTGAGGTAGAGCTCCTGCAGGTCCGGCGGGCTCGGCTTGAGGATCACCTGGTACTGGTAATAGTGCTGCAGCCGGTTGGGATTTTCGCCGTAGCGCCCGTCGGTGGGACGGCGGCAGGGCTGCACGAAGGCGGCGTTCCACGGCTCCGGCCCTAGCGCGCGCAGCGTCGTCGCGGTGTGGAAAGTGCCTGCCCCCATGCGCATGTCGTAGGGTTGCAGGATCAGGCAGCCCTGGGCACTCCAGAAATCGTGGAGCGCGAGGATCATGTCCTGGAAGCTCTTGGACGGGTCGCGGTTCATTGCGCGCGGCCATGGCGGACGGTCACAGTAGCGTCAATATCACACCCGCTTAGAAGAATGAGGGAACTAGTGGCGAACGCGCGGGCGAGTCTCTAAATGAGGCTGAATTTCCAGGGGCCTTCATCCCAATGTCGTTCAAACGTCTCGTTGCCAGCGTTGCCGCCCTTGCGCTCGGACTATCCGGCTGCGCGACTGTCGAGACTCCGCCGTCCGGCGCAGTGCCGGGTCCGGCGCTGTGGGCCGTCTCGGATGCCGATACGACGATCTACCTGTTCGGCACCGTGCACGCCTTGCCAAAAGACAAGAACTGGTTCGATGGGCGTATCGAGAAAGCGTTCAACGCATCGGACGAACTGGTAACCGAAGTCGACCTGACTGACGTTTCGGGCTCGACCAGCGCGCTCCAGGCCGCGGGAATGCTGCCCGAAGGCAAGTCCCTGCGCGACATGATGACGCCGGAGAATCGCCAGGAGTACGAAGCGGCCCTGGTATCGCTCGGCCTACCGGTCGAGGCGCTCGACAAGATTGAGCCCTGGTTCGCCGCGATGACGCTTTCGCTGCTGCCCGTCCTGCGCTCCGGATACGATACCGAAGCGGGGGTCGAGAAGGCGCTGGGTGGCTTCGCCGGCGAGAGCAAGAAGCGCGACGCGCTTGAAACAATCGACCAGCAGATCGCCTTGTTCGACGGCATGCCGCTCGAAGCGCAGCTGGCGTTCCTCGACCAGACGGTCGAAGCCGTGCCGAGCTCGACCAACTCGCTCGATGCGATGGTGGCCGAATGGCTCGAAGGCGATGCCAAGCAACTCGCGGCGCTGATGAATTCAGAGATGAGCGATCCGGCGCTTTACGAGCGGCTGCTGACTTCGCGCAACGCCAACTGGGCGGGCTGGATCGTGCAGCGTCTTGAGCAGCCGGGAACGGTGTTCATCGCCGTCGGCGCTGGACACCTCGCCGGCAAAGGCAGCGTGCAGGACCAGTTGCGCAAGCGCGGACTCAAGGTCCGGCGTATCTGGTGATGCTGCGTTTCCTGTTGGCGGTGCTCGGTGCACTCGCACTGGCCGGGTGCCAGAGCGAGCCCCCGAAGCCCGCCCGCGAGTGGCCCTCCCCCTCGCCTGCACTGTGGCATGTGACCGGCCGGAATGGCGAGCAGGCCTGGCTGTTCGGCACGATCCACGCCTTGCCTGATGGCGCCGAATGGCGGACGCCCGCGTTCGAGAAAGCCTTTGCCGAGTCCGACTTGCTCGTGGTCGAAATCGGCAACCTCGGTGACGCGCAGGAGGCAGCCGATGCCTTCCAGGCCTTCGCCAAGACCTCTCCGCAACCCAAGCTCAGCACTCGGGTCGCCGCGGCCGACCAAGCTGCCCTCGCCGCGCTCATGCAGCGGGCCGGGATGTCGGACGACGACTTCTGGGACGTGAAAACCTGGGCCGCCGCGCTAATGCTGGCCAACGCCGTCCGCGATAGCGAGGCGGGCAATGGGGTCGACCGAGCGTTGCTCGAGGCCGGGAAACCCGTCGAAGGGCTCGAGACCTTTTCGGGTCAGTTCGGCCGGTTCGATGGCCTCAGCCCGCTGCAACAGCGCGACCTGCTCGCCGGGATCGCCCACGAGGCCGCGCAGGACCAGACCGACGAGCGGATCGAGGCCTGGCTCACGGGCGACATCGCCGCCCTCGAAACCCAGATGAACCAAGGCTACCTGATGAGCCCCGCGCTGCGAAAAGCGCTGCTGACCGACCGCAACCACCTGTTCGCGGCCAAAGTCGCGGCCACGCTCGAACAGGGCCGCAAGCCGTTCGTGGCCGTAGGCGCGGCGCACATGCTGCGTTCGGACGGACTGCCGGCGCTGCTTGCCAAGCGTGGGTACGAGGTCAAACGGATCCAGTAGCGAGCCGCTTCCGCTTGCATCGCGGGGCCTTTGCCCGTAAGGGCGCGCCCTTCCTGGCCATGGTCATCCCTGGAGGCGTGGCGGGAAGTTGTATCAAACGCTTTCGAAAGGCAAATGACATGAGCGATGCTCTGACCCTGCCGGCCGAGCTACGCGAACGGGCTGGCAAGGGAGCCTCCCGTGCACTGCGTCGCGACGGTCGTGTCCCCGCTGTGATCTACGGCGGCAAGGACGAACCCATTGCAATTCACGTTGAAGAGCGGGTGCTTTCCCGCCAGCTCAACACCGGTCACTTCATGAACTCGATCGTCATGCTCGAGATCGGCGGCAAGACCGTGCGCACCCTGCCCAAGGACGTTGCGCTTCACCCGGTCTCCGACCGTCCGCTGCACGTCGACTTCTTCCGCCTGACGAAGAACGCCAAGGTCGAAGTCGCGGTCCCGGTCGTGTTCGTGAACGAAGACGCCAGCCCCGGCCTCAAGAAGGGCGGTGTGCTCAACGTCGTTCGTCACGACCTCGAACTGGTCTGCGAAGCCGACAAGATCCCGAGCGAAGTCCAGCTGGACGTGACCGGGCTCGACATTGGCGATTCGATCCACATCAGCAACGTCGCCCTGCCGCAAGGTTCGGAAAGCGCGATCACCGACCGTGATTTCACGATCGCCACGATCGTTGCTCCGTCGGCCCTGAAGCAGAGCGCAGCCGCTGCTGCTGAAGAAGGCGCAGAGGAAGCTGGCGAAGCCGCCGAGGAAGCTTCCGAAGGCTGATCCAGCCCGACGAAACGAACTACGAAGCGCCGGCCTTGCCTAGCAAGGCCGGCGTTTTGCTTTTAGGGAACCGCGATGCAGCTCTGGGTTGGCCTCGGAAATCCCGGTCCACAATACGCGATGCAGCGGCACAACGTCGGCTTCATGGCGCTCGACGTGCTGGCCGACATGCATTCGTTCGGTCCGGTGCAGAAGAAATTCCAGGGTTGGCTCCAGGAAGGAAGGATCGCGGGCATTCGCGTCCTCCTGCTCAAGCCGGCCACCTTCATGAACGAAAGCGGCCGCGCGGTTGGCGAGGCGCTGCGCTTCTACAAGCTCGATATCAGTGCCCTGACCGTATTCCATGACGAGCTCGACCTCGCCCCCTTCAAGGTCAAGGTGAAGCACGGCGGCGGCACCGCTGGGCACAATGGGCTGCGCTCGATCGACCAGCACCTCGGCCCCGATTTCCGGCGCGTGCGGATCGGCATCGGCCACCCGGGTCACAAGGACCGCGTCACGGGCTACGTCCTCGGCAACTACACGAAGACCGAAATGGACCCGCTCGCAGGCATGCTTGGGGCGATCGGCTCCGAGGCGGAATGGCTCGCACAGGAAGACGAAGTGCGGTTCATGAACGACGTGGCACTACGCCAACAGGACTGAGGCGATGGATCGGATCCTGGTGCTCGGCCCTTGTGGCGCAGGCAAGAGCACCCTGGCCGCCGAGCTTGGCAAGCGCCTCGACCTGCCGGTCATCCATCTCGATGCTGAATACTGGCGAGCGGGCTGGATCGAGCCGCCGCGCGAGGAATGGGAGGCCAAAGTCGAGGAGCTGATTGCCCGACCGCGCTGGGTCATGGACGGCAACTACGGCAGTTCGCTGGCGCGCCGGCTGCAACGCGCGGACCTGGTTGTGAACCTCGACTATCCGCGCCGGGTGTTCTTCCCCCGGATGATCTGGCGCTTGCTCAAGAACTGGGGCCGCACCCGCCCAGACGTGGCTCCCGGCTGCGACGAGCGCTTCGACCTGGAGTTCTGGCGTTATACCTGGCGCTACCGCATCGACGTGGAACCACGGCGGGCGGCGAGGATCGCAGAATCCGGCGTCCCGGTGATAGCACTCCGCAGTCCACGCGAAGCTCGGGACTGGCTGGTGCAAAGCACTGAAACGATGGACTCCTGGAATCCGGCACTACCTCGCAAGAACTAGTCTTCCCCGATATTGTGCTTTGCCGATCGGCAGTTCGCACTTATCCTCGGGCAACACAGATCTGGGGGGCTCATGGACCAGGTTCTTACGGAAGAGACCGTTTCCAGCAAGGCGCCGGTACCGCCCGCAGCCGTAATCTCAGCCAAGGCGCAGGAGCGCAACGCGCGCGTACGCGACATCATGGCGCCGCCCGTCGGCGTCTATCGCGGCAACGCCACGGTGGCGGAAACGACCGAAGCGCTGAGGGAAGCCACCCGCACCGCCTTCATCACCTATTGCTACATCACCGACGAGGACAACCGCCTCGAAGGCCTGGTGGTCATGCGCGACATGCTGTTGGCCAAGCCCGAAGACAAGCTGTCCGACATCATGCTGCGCGATCCCTTCACGCTGCAGGAAGACATGCCGCTAGACGAAGCGCTGAAGTCCGCGCTCGTGCGGCACTATCCGGTCTATCCGGTGATCGACGCCAACGGCACGCTGGCTGGACTGGTGCGCGGCGAAACGCTGTTCGCCAACCGGGCCATCGCCATCAGCGGCCAGGCGGGAAGCATGGTCGGTGTCGAGAAGGAAGAACGCCTCGAAACACCGCTCCGGCGCAGTCTGATGCTCCGCCATCCCTGGCTGCAGATCAACCTGCTCACGGCCTTCGTTGCCGCCGCGGTCGTCGGCATCTTCGAAGGCACCCTGAGCAAACTCGTGATCCTCGCCGTGTTCCTGCCGGTCATGGCCGGACAGACCGGCAACACGGGCTGTCAGGCCCTGGCGGTCACACTGCGGGGCATGACGCTCGGCGACCTCAAGCCGGGGTCGGAGCGAAGCCTGGTAATCAAGGAAGGCACGCTCGGCTTCTGCAACGGCCTACTCGTCGGGGCGACCGCAGGCATTGGCATGATCATTTACGCCACCATGCAGGGAGAAGCCGAGCCCTGGGTCCTTGGGTCTGTCGTAGCCGTGTCGATGATCGTCGCCTGTACGGTCGCCAGTATCGCGGGCGCGCTGATCCCGTTGACGCTGAAGAAGCTGGGTGCCGATCCGGCCACCGCCTCAAGCATCTTCCTTACCACCGCGAGCGATGTGGCGAGCATGGGCATCTTCCTTTCGCTGGCTACGGTTCTGCTGACCTAGCGCTCTGAGCAGCGCTTGGCTGGCCTTTCGGGTCAAGCCCCGCTAAGGCGCGCCGCACACCAGACCAGAGGACACTTTTCATGGGATTCCGCTGCGGGATCGTCGGCCTGCCCAACGTGGGCAAATCGACCCTGTTCAACGCGCTTACCGAAACGCAGGCTGCCCAGGCGGCCAACTATCCGTTCTGCACGATCGAACCGAATGTCGGCCAGGTCTCCGTGCCTGACGAACGGCTCGACAAGATCGCTGCGATCGCCGGTTCGGCCAAGATCGTGCCGACGCAGTTGGCTTTCGTCGACATCGCCGGCCTCGTGAAAGGTGCGAGCAAGGGCGAAGGTCTCGGCAACCAGTTCCTCGGCAACATCCGCGAAGTGGACGCGATCGTCCACGTGCTGCGCTGCTTCGAGGACGACGACATCCAGCACGTCGCGAACAAGATCGATCCGCTGACCGACGCCGAAGTGGTCGAAACCGAGTTGATGCTGTCGGACCTTGAGAGCCTCGAAAAGCGGGTTCCCGCTGCACAGAAGCGCGCCACGAGCGGCGACAAGGAAAGCAAGCTCGCCGCCAGCGTGCTCGGCCAGGCGCTGGACCTGCTGCGCGAAGGCAAGCCCGCCCGGCTGACCGAGCCGAAGGACGAGGAAGAAGCTCGCGTCTTCGCCCAGGCCCAGCTCCTCACCGCCAAGCCGGTCCTCTACGTGTGCAACGTCGCCGAAGCGGACGCCGCGAGCGGTAACGCCTTGTCCGAACAGGTCTTCGCCAAGGCCAAGGCCGAAGGCGCGCAGGCCGTCGTGGTTTCAGCAGCCATCGAGGCTGAACTGGTCGCCATGGATCCCGAAGACCGCGGTGAATTCCTAAGCGAGCTGGGGCTCAAGGAAACCGGGCTCGCCCGCGTCATCCGCGCTGGTTACGATCTGCTCGGCCTCAAGACCTTCTTCACCGCCGGCCCCAAGGAAGCGCGCGCCTGGACGTTCCACAACGGAGCCAAAGCCCCGCAGGCGGCAGGTGAAATCCACACCGACTTCGAAAAGGGCTTCATCCGCGCCGAGACGATTGCGTTCGACGATTTCGTCACGCTCGGCGGGGAGGCTCGCGCTCGTGAGGCCGGCAAGCTGCGCCAGGAAGGCAAGGAATACGTGGTGCAAGACGGCGACGTCATGCTGTTCAAGTTCAACGTCTGATACGAAAACGGCGCGGAAGGCCTTGCCCTCCGCGCCGCATTTCTTGCCAGCTTTGCCGCGCTATCAGGCGCGGGAGTCTGCGTAGGCCGCCCACATCCGGGCCACCGTCGCACGGGCGCCGGTCACCTGGCCAAATGTCGCCTGGGCGTCGCTGTACCTGTTCTGGTGCACTTGCGCGATGCCGAGCCGGGTCAGAGTCTGGTCGCGATCGACGCCGCCCTTCTCCAACGCCAGCTTGAACATCTCTTCGGCCTCGGCATAGGAGCCGATCGAGAGGAACACGTCGCCAGCGACCTGCGCGTCGCGGCCGGAACCCGACTTGCGGGCATCGGCGGCAAGCTGCGGCGCATCCTTGCGGTCGGCTGCCGCGCGCTCATCGACCACGCGCTTGACTTCACTGTAGTACTGGTCGCCCGTCGTCATCACGCCGGCCTGAACGGCTGCATCGAGCACGCGCCCGACTTCGTTAGACATGACGCGCGGATCGGCCGTCTCGATGTAGGTGACGTATTCGCGCCGGTCGCTCATCGCGTTGGTCAGCGCCATGAGACGCAGCAAGTCGAGTTGGGCCTGCTTATCCGTCGTGGTCAGCGAGTTGACCACCTGGAGGGCCTGGAGCCACTTCTTGTCGGACGTGCCATGAGTCACGAGCAGGGTCGACCACTCAAGCGTCTTGTCGTCGAGCTTGGCGTTGTAGGCAACCTGCAGACCGCGCACCAGCCACTGGTCGGGAACGGGCTGGCCGGCGGCGACGCGCTTTTCGATCTGGCTCTGTAGATAATCGAGCCCTTGGGCGTTCTGCCCTTCACCGAAATAGGACTCGGCAATCAGGCCTTCAGGATTGTCCGCGGTACGACCCGCAGCAACAGCCGCCAGAAGAGCTGTGCGCGCGGCCGGGAAATCCTTGGCGTTATAGGCCAGGTTGCCGACGAGGAATTGGAGTTCGCCGACCTGGGCCGGATCGACCTTGCCGCTGGCGAGCATCAACTCGAGGCCCTGCCGCTGCAACACGGGATCGTTGAGCTTGTTGCCCAGGATCAGCGAGAGATTGCCGGCGATGTTCTTATCGTCCGGGGTCTCAGCCGCAGCGATGACGCCGGGAAGCTGCGCCTTGGCTGCTGCAAGATCACCACCGGGCGCGTTCGTGATGTCCGCCACCGGCTTGTAAGCTGCGGCAAAACCTTTCGAATTCTGCGCAAATGCGGGGGACGCAGTCATTGCCGTGCCGACGACGGCACCGCCCGTCAGGGCGAGCGCCAGCGCAAGGGCGGAACTCAGTCCGCCGCGAGACTTGCGGCATGCATTACCTGTCTTGGGGAACATGTTTCGAAACTCTCCTTTGGGGGGCTTGAACCGGTTCGTGGCGGGCCATAGCAAATAGTGCGCGCGCTACTGCCGGGAAACTCCGAAATTTGCAATTCATCCTAGGAATCGCGGTATGAACGCCCATTTAACCACTTGCAGACCTCCCCTCCGGACAGTCCGTTCAGAGGTTCACTCCAGTAGCGGCGGCAAGTGTGGATAAAGAGCCAGACTGCCATGCACCCTATACCCTTCGACTGGCCTGATAGTGCCCTTTGGCCTAGGGCCTTTGAGACAAGACGAAACGACAGCAAGACGGGCTAACCGCGCAGGTGAACGACATTACCGATACCCCCGAGCCACCGGTGTCCCAACCGGGTGACTTCGAACGCATCGACATCGTCGATGAGATGAAGACTTCATACCTCGATTACGCGATGAGCGTGATCGTCAGCCGTGCGCTGCCCGACGTGCGCGACGGCCTCAAGCCGGTTCACCGCCGTATTCTCTACGCCGCCCAGGAAGGCGGCTACGTCGCCGGACGTCCCTATCGCAAATCGGCCAACATCGTCGGTGACGTGATGGGTAAGTACCACCCGCACGGCGACAGCGCGATCTACGACGCGCTCGCCCGCATGGTGCAGCCGTGGTCGCTGCGCGTGCCGCTGATCGACGGCCAGGGCAACTTCGGCTCGATGGACCCGGATCCGCCGGCGGCGATGCGTTACACGGAATCGCGCCTGGCACGGGTGGCGAACGCGCTGCTCGACGATCTCGACAAGGATACCGTTGATTTCGTTCCCAACTATGACGCCTCGCGCAACGAGCCTTCGGTGCTTCCGGCGCGCTTCCCGAACTTGCTGGTCAACGGCACGGGCGGCATCGCGGTCGGCATGGCAACCAACATCCCGCCGCACAACCTGGGCGAAGTGATCGACGGCTGCCTGGCGATGATCGAAAATCCCGGCATCACGACCGAGGAACTGATCGAATACATCCCCGGCCCCGATTTCCCGACCGCCCCGCTTATTCTCGGCAGCGCAGGCAGCCGAGCTGCCTATACCACCGGCCGCGGCTCCATCCTCCAGCGTTGCCGTCACTCGATCGAAGAGGGCCGCGGCGACAGGCAATCGATAGTGCTGACGAGCATGCCCTACCAGGTCGGCAAGGCCGGACTGGTCGAAAAGATCGCCGAGGCCGCCAAGGACAAGCGGATCGAAGGCATTTCGGACATCCGCGACGAATCCAACCGCCAGGGCGTGCGCGTGGTCATCGACCTCAAGCGCGACGCGACCGCAGATGTCGTACTCAACCAGCTGTGGCGCCACACCCCCGCGCAGTCGAGCTTCCCGGCGAACATGCTGGCGATCCGCGGTGGGCGTCCCGAAACGCTGGCGCTGCGCGAAATCATTCACGCGTTCATCCAGTTCCGCGAACAAGTCATCACTCGGCGCACCAAGTTCGAACTGAACAAGGCGCGCGACAGGGCGCACTTGTTGCTCGGCCTGGTTGTCGCGGTGTCGCACCTCGATGAAGTCGTGGCGTTGATCCGCGGATCTTCGAACCCGGCAGACGCGCGCACCAAGTTGCTGGCCAAGGAATGGCCGACTGCTGAGATCACCCAGTACCTGACGCTGGTAGAGGCGGTCGAGCCCGACCTGGGTGGGGCCGATGGTACTTATCGTCTGTCGGAAATGCAGGTGAAGGCGATCCTCGATTTGCGCCTGCATCGCCTGACCGCGCTTGGCCGCGACGAAATCGGCGACGAGCTCAAGGAGCTCGCGATTGCGATCGAGGAATACCTCTCGATTCTCGGCGACCGCCGTCGACTCTACGAAGTCATGCGGCAGGAACTGACCGAGATTCACGAACAGTACGCCACGCCACGCGTCAGCGAGATCGCACCGGCCTGGGACGGCATCGACGACGAGGACTTGATCGAACGCGGCGAGATGGTCGTGACCGTCACGCTCGACGGCTACATCAAGCGCACGCCCCTCTCCACCTTCCGCGCCCAGAACCGCGGCGGCAAAGGCCGCGCCGGCATGGCGACGAAGGAAGAGGATGCGGTTTCGGAGATGTTCGTCACCAGCACCCATAACCCGGTGCTGTTCTTCTCCACCGCCGGCAAGGTCTACCGCCTCAAGGTCTGGAAGCTGCCCGAAGGCGGCCCGGCCACGCGCGGACGTCCGATCGTCAACCTGTTGCCGGCGCTGGACCAGGGCGAAGCCATCGCCGCCGTTCTTCCATTGCCTGAGGATGAGGATAGCTGGGGCGCCCTCAGCGTCGTCTTCGCTACGGCCAAGGGCAACGTCCGGCGCAACTCGATGGACGCGTTTGCGAACATTCCAACGAACGGCAAGTTCGCCATGCGCTTCGAGGATGGAAGCGACGATCGCCTGATCGGGGTCGCATTGCTCGATTCCGGCGATGACGTGCTCTTGGCGAGCAGCGACGGCAAGGCGATCCGCTTCGCTGCCGACGACATTCGTGAGTTCCAGTCGCGTACGTCGACTGGCGTTCGCGGCATGAACCTGAAGGGCAAGGACGAAGTCGTCTCGCTCTCGATCCTCCACCGCGTCGGCGTGAGGGACCAGGACGAGCGTGACGACTATCTGCGCTTCGCACCCTGGAAGGCCGAAAAGGAAGGCGAACCGAACTTGTCTGCCGACCGCTTTGCGGAATTGGCTGAAAGGGAACAGTTCATCCTCACGGTCTGCGCCAACGGCTACGGCAAGCTGTCCTCGGCTTACGAGTACCGTCGCACCGGCCGCGGTGGCCAGGGCATCACCAACATCGACAACATCGCCCGCAATGGCGCGGTGGTGGCGAGCTTCACCGCGACCAAGGCCGACCAGCTCATGCTGGTGACCGACCAGGCCAAGCTGATCCGCATCGGGCTCGAGTCCTTGCGCGTGATCGGGCGTGGCTCGGCGGGCGTGCGACTGTTCAACGTCGCCGACGACGAGCACGTGGTCAGCGCCGTTCGCCTCGACGAGCCGGACGAGGACGTGGAAGAGTTGGTGGCTGAGGACGGGGTCGAAGTGGATAGCTCCGAACCCGCACCCGAACCGACACCCGACGGAGACGAAAACGGGGCCGAAGAGTAATCGCACTCTTCGGCCTTGACCCTCACGTGGCGTGAGGGACTATTGAGTCGCCCTGCGGAAGGACGACGACATGGGCACTTACACCGTCAAGCAGCTCGCCAGGCTCTCCGGAGTCTCGGTGCGCACGCTTCATCACTACGACGAAATCGGGCTGCTCCGGCCGGCGTTCATCGGCGAGAACCGCTATCGCTACTACGGGCGCGAGGAACTGCTGCGCCTGCAGGACATCCTGTTCCATCGTGAGCTAGGCGTGCCGCTGCAGGAAATCGCACGGCTCCTGGCAAGCGAAGGGCGCAACCGCGTAGCCATTCTCTCGGAACACCGGTCCATTCTGGCCAACCGGGTCGAGCGTTCTCGCCAACTCCTCCGCACGATCGACCGCACGATCGCGGAACTGAACGGAGAAGGCACGATGAAAGACAAAGACCTCTACCACGGCTTCGCGCCGGAAAAACAAGCGGACTACGAGGCGCAACTAGTCGACCACTTAGGCCAAGACGCCCGCAAGGGGATCGAAGCCAGCAAAGCGCACTGGGGCGAAGCCGGACCAGAGAAGATGCGTGCAGCCTTGGAGGAAGGCGATGCCGCGGAAATGGCGCTGGTGGAACGCTTCCGCGCGGGCGCCCCTGCAGTCGATGCCAGTCTCTCTCCGGCATTGAACCGTCACCGCGATTGGGTTTCGACGATGTGGGGTCGTGAATGTCCGCCCCAAGCCTATGGAGGTCTCGCTGACCTATACCTCTCGCACCCGGGCTTTCGCGCCCGATATGAGGCGCACGGCAATGGGTTCACCGAGTGGCTGGCAACCGCGATGAAGACGCATGCCTCTCGACTCGAAGCCTAGCCGTTCTTGACCAGGCGCAGCTCCGGATCGCGCTTGCGCAACGTGCTTACGAGCCCGGTCGCGATCAGGAGTTGCCCGAGGTAGTAGACCGGCCAGACAAGCACGAGCGGCACCACGCTGCCCTGCAACGGCCCCATCTCGGCGAACAGCAGCAAGTCGGAGACCAGGAACAGCGCTGCCCCCGCCCCAACCCGATAGCGGGGGAAATCGCTGGCCCAGGCGCTGGCGCACATGGCGCCGAGTGCCAGGCCATATAGGCCCATGTTCAACGCCTGGGCGCGATCCGCAGGCATCATCCAGGCGATCAGTGGCGTGAGGATCAACATCGCCACGACCGCGGCCTTCTGGCTCGGCGAAAGTTCTTCGCGCCGGTTTCGCAGGTAAACGCCCATCGCCATCACGTGGTAGGCAAAGAACAGCAGCCCGCCGATCGTCCGTTCCGCGCTAACCTCCAACGCCACGTCACCAAGCGCAGCTGCCCCAAAGGCCCAGGCCATCAGCCTCGCGTCGGGACTTGAATGACGCAGCCACAGGTACGCGGCGAGCAACCCGACGGCCGCGCCTTTGATCGGGATGAGGTAGAGTTCGGGCAATGGCCCCCAACGCAAGTAGTAGAACGCCAGGGCCGCGACGATGCTGGCCAGGATGAGCGGACGTTTCTCGGCTAGCGCGCGTCGGGACATGCCTTTCCTTGACGCGGCGGGCGCCCGGGAGCAAGCGCCCGTTGCATGACGTACCAGGTCCATATCATCGGCGGCGGCCTCGCCGGCAGCGAAGCCGCGTGGCAACTCGCCCGTCGCGGCGTAAAAGTTCGGCTTTCGGAAATGCGCGGCGGCGGCGGGTCGACGCCCGCTCACCAGACCGACGGGCTGGCCGAGCTCGTCTGCTCGAACAGCTTCCGCTCCGACGACGATGAGCGCAACGCCGTCGGCCTGCTTCATCACGAGATGCGGCGCCTGGACTCGCTCATCATGCGCGCTGGCGAAGTCGCGCGTGTACCCGCAGGTTCGGCTCTGGCCGTCGACCGCGACGTGTTCTCGGGGGAAGTCCAGAAAGCCCTCGAGAGCCATCCGAACATCGAGATCGTGCGCGAAAAGGTCGACGCACTCCCCGAAAGCGGCCTGACCATCTGCTCCACCGGCCCCCTGACCGCAGCCTCGCTCGCCGAGAGCATCGGTCGCGCCACCGGTAGCGACAGCCTGGCCTTCTTCGATGCCATCGCGCCCATCGTCCACCACGAGAGCGTCGACATGTCGGTGTGCTGGATGCAGTCGCGGTGGAACAAGGGCGACGGCAAGGATTACATCAACTGCCCGATGGACAAGGAGCAGTACCTAGCCTTCCACCAGGGCCTGATCGACGGCGAGAAGACCACCTTCAAGGAGTGGGAGGAGAACACTCCCTACTTCGAAGGCTGCATGCCGATCGAAGTCATGGCCGAGCGCGGCGTCGACACACTGCGCTATGGACCTATGAAGCCGGTCGGGCTCGACGATCCCCGCACCGGCCGCTGGCCTTATGCCGTGGTGCAGCTGCGGCAGGACAACAAGCTCGGCACCTTGTGGAACATGGTCGGGTTCCAGACCAAGCTCCGCCATGCCGAACAAGTCCGGCTGTTCCGCACGATCCCGGGCCTGGAGAATGCCGAATTCGCCCGGCTCGGCGGGCTCCATCGCAACACGTTCCTGAACTCCCCCACCCTGCTCGACCGCCAGCTGCGCCTGAAAAGCGCTCCGCACATTCGCTTCGCCGGGCAGATCACCGGCTGCGAGGGCTATGTCGAAAGCTCGGCGGTCGGTCTCCTCACCGGCTTGATGACCGCGGCGGAAGTGGCTGGGCACGATTGGACCTCCCCTCCCCGTACGAGCGCGATGGGCGCCCTCCTCGCGCATATCACCGGAGATGCCGAGGCTGAAAACTACCAGCCGATGAACGTGAACTTCGGCCTTTTCCCACCGCTGCACGACGTGAAGAAGAAGCAGCGGAAAGAAGCCTACACCGAACGCGCCAAGGCCGACTTTGGCGAATGGCTCGCTTCCACCGAAAAGGTCCCCGCCTGACGGGCTGGGGCCTCAACAGCTACAACGCGGGGTGCTTGTTGGCTTGGGCGCCGTCGCTGCAAACTCCTTCTGGGTGAGCGAGCGGTTGCCATCCGCATCCGCGCTTTCGAAGCGCTTCACGGTGGTCACGGCCCACTCCTCGAACGTCAGCAGGTTGTTCCCGTCGACGTCCAGGTCGCGAAAGGCCCCGGTGCGGGTCGAGAGCATTTCCTCGCGGGTGATCGCCAGGTCGCGGTTGCGATCGTAGCGGAAGAACCGACGCTGCTCCTGGTTGAGCTCGCTCGCTTCAGGCGGGGCCGGACCTTTCAGTCCGGCGATGTCGGCGCTGGGAAGCCCCGTCGGAGCCGCCTCCGGGACGGTGGGTGGCGGCGCGGCCTTTTCCACCTCCGCCCTGCCCTGTAGCCAGAACAAGCCGATGCCGGCGAACACGAGCGCGCCAAACGCGCCCAGCACAATGCGATTCACAGAGCCCCCTTTAATTTCAGGGACTTAACTACCGCCCGATAAGCCCGATCCGCAAGACCAGAAGCGCACTTGCCCTGCCGGAGAGCAGGGGCGCCCCTCCCTTCCGCAGCGCTGCCGCTCCCAATCCCGCCAGCACAGCCAGCGGCCGAAGCGAGCGCGGCAAGCGCGGGACGCTCAGGTCCTTTCGGTAGCCCACCACTCGGGCCCGCTCCGCATCGTTCGAGATGTTGGCCGCCAAGTCCGCCAGCGCCCACACTTCGGCGGCCGCACGCGCGTCCTCGGTCGCCTCCACTCCCAACTCGCGCGCAAGGCAGGTAAACGCCGCCCCCCGCCCCGCGATGAATTCAGCGATTACGTCGGATGTGAGGTCTTCCGAAAGCAGCGCCTCCCAGCCCGAAGCCAGCGCCGCGAGGCCGGAGGGATCACGCCATTCGCGCAACGCCTCGAGCACCGGTTCGCCCAGCGGCCACCGCGCTGGATCGCGCCCGAGCGTCTCTCGCCACCAGGCCAGGCGGACCTGCGCCATGAGCGGTTCACGGCGCAAACGAAGGATCGCGGTCATGCGCTGGTCGAGCGCCAATATGGTTAACCACTCCTTGCGACTACGGCCATCTACGTAGTGAAAAGCGAGCCTTTCTGGTTCTAGTAGACCGTCAAGCAAAGTCGCCTCAGCCGCCATCATTACGCCTTCCTACTGGGGAAAGGCTGGCGTCCGGGCGGCAAGAATCTGAACTTCGATCGAGACTTGACCATTGCCGCTCCGCCCTTCGAAAAGTTTATCTTCGTTAAGGTGCCTCGGTGGGGATCGGTCGGGCAATCCCGGGAACCTCTCCATGCATGACACCACTCCGCGTCAACTGCAGAAGCCGAAAGCCGATGGCAACCGCGGCCTGTTGCGCCGGCTGCGTTATAGCGAGAGCGGCAACGTCATTGCCATCACGGCGGCGGCTCTCGTTCCTCTGATCGCTCTGGTGGGCGGGGGTGTCGACCTAAGCCGCATCTACCTGACCAAGACCCGCCTCCAGCAGGCCTGCGACGCCGGCGCGCTGGCGGCGCGCAAATCGATGAACGGGGTAACCTGGACAAAAGACAGCGAAGCGATCGCGAACCAGTTCTTCAAGGCCAACTTCCCCGAGGGTCGGTACGGGACTGGCACCATCGAATTCAATTTCGGTAAGGCTAAGGAAAGCAAGGACAGCGGTGCAGTTAAAGGCACTGCCAGTGTTCCTGTGCCGATGACTCTGATGGCGATGTTCGACGTCAAAGAAAGTGACGTGGCCGTTACGTGTACGGCTGACCTGCACTTACCCAATACCGACGTGATGTTCGTGCTCGATACGACATTGTCGATGACCCAGACCGATCCGGGTGAAAGCACATCTCGTGAAAGGGCCATGAAGGAGGCGGTCAAATCGTTCATCGACACGCTGGAAGATGTGAAGCCCGACGGCAGCACGATCCGGTATGGCTTTGTACCCTATTCATCCACAGTCAACGTCGGAAGACTGCTCAAGCCGGAATGGATCCAGGACAAGCCTGAATACAATTCCCGCATGACCTACGAGGCGACGAAGCAGAAGGTCAAAAGCGGCGGAGGCAGCTACACTTATCCCGAGGCCTTGACGGTCCAAAATCTCTTGGGACAGACATCTACCGGCGAAGCATTGAATCCCGTAATCGTAGGTTACGGAAATCCAGAAGATTGCACAGTTCCTTCTGGCTACAAAAATACCGATGTCACTACGGACAAGTCAACTGATCCAGTGCCAGCAGCACCTGCACTCCCGCGTAGATTTCAGAGAGTCATTACAAGAGATGGCTATTACTACGGAAGCCGAATGGTTAATGGTAAGTGTGAAATATTAAAAACTGAATTCAAAAATCTTGTAGTCACATATTTCTATGAAATTTCTAGACATCCCAAAGCCGGACAGACGGAATTTTATCCGGAAACTGAAGTTGATGTTTATTCATATTTCTACAATTACGGAAAGATCCCCTTTTCCATCGACGGCTTGAAGAAGCCTGACGGAAGAGGTGGGACAGCGGGCGGCAAAATAGACATAAATACTCTGAGTTACGCTAAGTTTAGAGACACTCCGACAACCTCGCGCAACGACACGGTGGCCGAATCCTTTTGGTGGATACAGAAGCCTGGCGCGAGGGCCGGAGACCAGCCTGTTGATGACCCGACCTCGGGATGCATCGAAGAGCGCGCCACGCTTCGCCCAGGCGAAAGCGGGATCAGGTATGACATGGACGTTAACCTGATACCCACTTCGGATCCCAAGACCCAGTGGAAGCCTTACCTTCCAAGGCTCGTTTTCGCCCGCTTTGCAAGTCCCGCGCAATCGAACCCCAGTTCATGGAATTACACTGACGATCCGAATGATCCGAGGAATCGGACTACTAATGACGCATTCCGTTACGCGCCAGATGCGCTGTACGTCTCGTGCCCGAGCCCCGCGCGCAAGTTCACCTCGGGAGAAGAAGATGTCGCCGCGGTTAAGGCCTATGTCGATGCGCTGCGCATGGAAGGCTACACCTATCACGACATCGGGTTCATGTGGGGCCTGCGCCTCATGTCACCAATCGGGCTTTTCAAGACCGAACATGAACTCGCGGAGGCAAATGGCCGGGTCAACCGCCATCTGATCTTCATGACAGACGGAGAAATCCAGACGAAATTCGGCGCCTACACCGCCTGGGGTGTGTCCGCGATGGACCGGCTGCGCATCAAGAAGGATTCCGCGTTCACTAACAATGCTCTCGACAATGAGGTCACTGAAGCACGCCTGGGTGAACTATGCGCGCAGGCGAAGGGCGGCATGAACATCACGGTGTGGACCATCGCCTTCGGCGACGAAGTCCTCAAGAACAATGCCACCCTTAAAATGCTTGGAGATTGCGCTTCGACCGGCCGGTATTATCCGGCCAAAAATGCTGCCGCGTTGAACAAGACCTTCGCCGACATCGCCTCGCAGATCGCCGCCCTACGGATCACCGGATGAAGAGCTCCGGCTTGCTTCGATCGGTTCGGCGCCTGTTGCATGACTGTCGGGGTGTGACCGTCGTCGAATTCGCCCTTGTCGTACCGATCTTTCTGGGAATGCTGATGTTTGTGTTCGACCTCGGGCACTATCTCTACGTTCGCTCGGTCCTTGCAGGGGAAATCAACGCGGCGGGGCGTTCCTCGACGCTTGAAACCGCGACTGATGCGACCCGTGCGGCAATGGATGCCCGTATCGAGAGCCAGGTCCAAAGGATCGTCCCCAATGGGGACCTGGAGTTTACGTACATCGCCTACAGATCCTATGGGGGTGCCCAGAACCGGGCCGAAGCCTTCAATGACACAGGCGGCGGCGCTTCGAGCGGCAACGGCGTCTGCGACAATAATGAACTGTATATCGACGCAAACGGCAACGGTCAGTGGGATGCGGATGCCGGAGTAAGAGGTGGTGGAAACGCCAATGACGTCGTGATCTACACGGCGAACCTCACCTACAACCGTTGGTTCCCACTCGCCGGCCTGCTTGGCTGGAATCCGCAAGCGAGGCTCACGGCTAGCACGATCCTTCGCAATCAGCCGTTCGGCACGCAGGCCGAACCTCAAGAATTGCATTGCTCGTCGTGAGGACCGCTTTGATCGCACCATTTGCGAAATTCCGCAGGCTGCACTCCTATGGGCAACTGCGCCGAGACCAGCGGGGCGTGGCTTTCGTCGAATTCGCGCTGTCGTTGCCGCTACTCCTAATTCTCATGGGATCGGGACTTGAGCTTGCCAACTACGTGATCGCCACCAAGCAGATCGGTGAATTGGCCGCTATGGTGTCCGACAACGCCTCACGCATGGGATCACAATCTGGGCTCAGAAACAAACCCATCAGCGAAGCCGACATCAACGACGTGTTCATCGGCGCGGATCTGCAAGCCGGCCCTCTCGACATCGACAAGAACGCGCGCATCATCCTGTCGAGCCTGCAACGAGACGACGACGGCAGTCAAAAGATAGTCTGGCAGCGCTGTTTCGGCGAACAGGATGATGCATCGGCTTACGGCGTGGAAGGGGCCACGATCGCGAGCGGAATGGGACCGGCCGGAGCCGAAGTGACCGCGGCACCCAACACCGCGGTGATGGTCGTAGAGGTCGTCTATCGATACCAACGGCTGATGCCGGTCATGGGCCTGCCCCTCGGCGAAATCAGGGAATTCGCCGCGTTCAACATCCGGGACGATCGCGACCTGACAGAACCCCCAACGCTGAACGCAACGCCTTCCAAGTGCGATTAGCGCGGTACGATCGTTGGCCACAGCATGGGTTGATGCACCCGAGGTAACGCAACCCAGCGGAGATCGGACCGCTGCTGCGCCGACTAATTTCAACACTCTATAAATCATTGATTTATAAGGTGATAAAGCGTCATGATGCCTTTCCCCGGCAGATGTCAGGCCGTGGATTCTGGACAGGGGTCTCGAAACACATTGTTAACCCTCCTCTTTGAGGGTCCGGTCACCGTAAAACTGTAATGGCTGGAACTGGGTCGAGTTATTCGGGGTCAGTTCCATGCTTGATGCCAAGCAAAACGCATCGCGGAATCCTAGCAGGAGCAGCCGAAAAGGCGTGCTCCAGCAGCTATTGCGCAACGAAGCCGGTAACATCATGGCTTTGACTGCTGCCGCCACGCTGCCCATGCTTGCCGTGATCGGCGGCGCGGTCGACATCAGCCGTGTATATCTCACGAAGAGCCGCATTCAGGCTGCATGTGACTCAGCTGTTCTGGCGGGCCGCAAGGCTATGCCCGCGGCCATATACACCGACGCGGCGAAGGCCCGCGCCAGAAGCATGTTCAACTTCAACTTCCAAGACGCAGACTACGGAACCAACACCACGAGTTTCGTGACCTCTGCGGATGTCGCGGGCAAGGTCAGCGGAACGGCCAAGACCACGCTTCCAATGGTTATCATGGGAATGTTCGGGGCAAAGCCGTACAAACTTACGGTCAACTGCAGCGCCGACGTCCAGGTCCCGAACATCGACGTCGTGCTGGTGCTCGACGTTACCGGTTCGATGGACGAGTCGATCAGTGGGACGAAGAAGATCGACGCGCTGAAGTCTGCCGCGAAGGACTTCTACACCACGCTGCAAACCGCGATGGTCGGCAATACCCAGTCGCAGCTGCGATATGGGTTCGTGCCATATAGCCAGGCCGTGAACGTGAAGGACCTGTTCAAGAGCAGCCCCAACACTTTGAAGGGCGAGGCTCCGCTCAGCAATCTGATCGACAGCATGGAAGTCGAATCCCGTGTTGCGAACTTCAATACGGCCGTGACCGAATGGGCTCCGGATTCGAGTTCAACGCCGACAACACTCACGCAGATCTTCAACAAAGATACCGCCGCGACGAAAGAGCCGTTCCTGGCGCAGAGTGGGACCGGGTCGAATGTCTCGACCTATGACTGCGATCAGTACGGGTCCAACCTCAGCTTCACGATCGATAGCTCCCCTAACGTGTGGCTGTATCCGCGCACGTCCTGGCCGGGCGGGGAGGCCCAGGGGGATTCCGTTCTCTACCAGAAGGACGGCTCGGGAAGCTGGCTAACCAGCGAGCCCACTGACGCGTCTGCCTACTACTACAAATTGACCTTCTCGCGCGTTACAAATCCCTGGAGCGATGGGAACAAATATAGCTGCACGAGGCAGGTAACGAAAACAAAGTACATCAAGCAGACCAAATATAAACTCACGAACTGGACGTTGAAGCCGTTGAATCTTGACGTATCTGCGTTCAAGTCAGGAACGGCGATCAACTACCTCTCTGACCCGAGCACTCTGCCCACTGATTTCAGTGTCGACACGGCTGGATCGTTCGACATGGTCGCCCTGCGTCAGCTGGCGGGTCTTACGGGCAAGAGCACAACTTGGGATGGTTGCATCGAAGAACGCACGACAACGGCGGTGTCCACCTTCGCGCCCATTCCGGCTGCCGCGAAGGACCTGAACTACGTCGATGGTGGCACAAGCGACACGCTCAGGTGGCGTCCGGTCCTGCGCGACATCACGTGGAATCGGAAGCAAACGGCTCAGCGCACGGTCAACACCAGCGATCTGAGCAATTATCCCAACCCAGGATACACCTGCCCGACGGCGCGGATCCGCAACCTCAATGTCATGACCAAGACCGAGTTCGATACCTACATCGACGGGCTGTCTCCGGGCGGTAACACCTATCTCGACGTCGGCATGATCTGGGGCCTTCGCCTGATCAACCCGCAAGGGATGTTCGCGAGCCGCAACCTTACCGGCCCGAATGGCGGTCAAATCAGCCGTCACATCATCTTCCTGACCGATGGTGAACCGGCGGAAGCTTCATCCTCCTATACCGCATACGGTGTCGAGGATGTCTCCAAGCGCGTTGCGGGTACCACGGGCACGGGGCTTGCGACTCTGCACGCTCGCCGGTTCCAGGCCTTGTGCGATGCGCAGCGCGGCGCGGTCAGCATCTGGGCGATCGCCTTCGGAACGGCGGTGGGCGGCAACCTGTCGAGCTGCGCCGATCCCGGACGCGCCTACCAGGCCAACAACACGACCGAACTCCGCAACGCTTTCAGGAGCATTGCGCAGGAAGTCGCAGACCTGAGGCTTGTCCAATGATCGAGCGCTTTACGAGAGCAAGCCTCAAAACCTTGCGGAAGGTCCTGACCGACGAAACCGGCTCGACAATCATCGAGTTCGCGATCCTCGCCCCGGTCTTCCTGTTGATGCTGATGGCCGTCTTCGACTTTGGCTTTCTCATTTACGCCAAAGCGGTGCTCCAGGGCGCGGTCGAGGAAGGCGCACGTTCGGCGTCACTGGAGAATACCGAATGGAGCTCCATCAAGAAACGCGTGAATAGTCAGGTCGTGGCCGTTCTTCCGGTCGGTGATGCATCGACGGATATCCAGTTCACGTTCGATCCGCAGTACTATGCCAACTACAACGACATCATGCTGCCGGAAGATTTCACCGACAAGAATAGCAATAACCAGTGGGATGCGAACGAGTGTTTCGTCGACCGAAATGGCAACGGAACCTATGACACCGACGTCGGCATGGCCGGGCGCGGTGGTGCGCAGGACGTCCTCTCGATCAGCGCCCAGGTAACCTACACGCGGATCTTCCCGCTTTGGGCGATGCTGGGTGATTCACAGACCCATACGATCATGGCGTCGACCTACCTTCGCAACCAGCCATTTTCCGCTCAAGCCGCTCGGGTGGGGGTCAAGATATGTCCGGCAACATAACCACCGCCATCAAGGAGACGCGCGCATTTCTCGGCCGCCTTAAAGGCGACGAGGAAGGCATGGCCTTCATCGAATTCGGCTTCGCATTGCCCATCTTCATGGCGCTCGGCTTCACGGGCGTGGAAGTGGCAGGCCTAGCTATCGCCAACATGCGCGTGAACCAGATCGCCATGACCGTCGCCGACAACCTGTCTCGCGCCAAGCAGTCGGTACCACTCGGCCTGCCCCAGCTTCGCGAAGTCGACATCAACGACGCACTGCTCGGTGCGCGGATTCAAGGTGGCGGTAGCTTGGAGATCCTCGAGAAGGGCCGGATCGTTGTCTCGAGCCTGCAGCGGAATGCCTCCGGCCTGCAGACAATCACCTGGCAGCGCTGCAAAGGTAAGCTAAACGCCCCTTCAAGCTACGGGGCGCAGGGCGCCACGCAACCTTCGTCCGGGACCTCTGGTTTCCAAGGTATGGGCGCCGGTTCCAACCGTGTTCAAGCGGAAGCGAACAGCGCCATTATCTTCGCCGAAGTCAGCTATGACTATAAGCCTGTCTTCGGCGACTGGGTGCTTGGCAAGATCCGTCTACGTCGCGAAGCGGCCTTCTACGTCCGCGACGATCGCGATCTGACACAGATCTACAATCCCTCGCCGACGGCTTCGGCCTCAACCTGCAACAAGCTGGACTCGACGTTCTAAGCCCCTGAAGGCGGACGTCGGCCGTTAGCGGCCGACGATCGACCGAACGGCGACAGCGATCTTGTCGGTGTTAATCAGCGCCAGTGCTTCGAGATTGGCCGCGTAAGGCAGCGGCACGTCCTCGTTGCAGACCCGCAGAACCGGGGCGTCGAGATCGTCGAAGCCTTCTTCCATGCAGATCGCGATGATCTCCGAGGCGATCGAGCAACCCGGCCAGCCTTCTTCCGCGACGATAAGGCGATTGGTCTTGGCGAGGCTCGCCAAGACGGTTTCCTTGTCGAGCGGACGCAGGGTGCGCAGGTCGATCACTTCGGCTTCGATGCCTTCGGCTGCCAGCGCGTCAGCCGCCTCTAGCGCCAGTCCGACGGCAATCGAGTAAGACACAATCGTCACGTCGCTTCCCTCGCGGACCACGCGGGCCTTGCCGATCGGCAAGACGTGGTCATCGAGTTGAGCGACCTCGAAGCTCCGCCCGTAGACCAGCTCGTTTTCGAGGAAGACTACTGGGTCCTCGCACCGGATCGCCGCCTTCATCAGGCCTTTGGCATCGGAGGAATCATACGGCGCGATCACGATCAAGCCGGGCACGCTGGCGTACCACGGTGCGTAGTTCTGGCTGTGCTGAGCACCGACACGGCTCGCGGCGCCGTTCGGGCCGCGGAACACGATCGGACAGCGCATTTGCCCGCCCGACATGTAGTTGGTCTTGGCAGCCGAGTTGATGATGTGGTCGATCGCCTGCATGGCGAAGTTGAACGTCATGAACTCGACGACCGGCCTCAGGCCGCCCATTGCAGCGCCCGTACCAATGCCGGCGAAGCCATATTCGGTGATCGGGGTATCGATCACCCGTTGCGGGCCGAACTCTTCGAGCAATCCCTGGGTGACCTTGTAGGCACCCTGATACTCGGCGACTTCTTCGCCCATCACGAACACGCGATCGTCCAGGCGCATCTCTTCCGCCATGGCATCGCGCAGAGCCTCGCGCACGGTCAGCTTGACCATATTGGTGCCCGCGGGAATGTCCGGATCGGCAGCGGGTTGCGACTTGGCAACCGGCCGATCGACGGCCGCGGCCACGACCGGAGCTTCGACCTTGGGCTCTGGCGCGGTGGGAGCCGGTGCCGACACCATAGCGTCTTCACCCTCGCCCGCCAGAACCGCAATCACAGTCCCTACTGCAACGTTTTCAGTACCTTCAGGCACGAGGATCTTGCCGACAGTTCCCTCATCGATCGATTCAAATTCCATCGTCGCCTTGTCAGTTTCGATTTCCGCGAGCACGTCGCCAGCGGAAACAGAATCACCTTCCTTGACCAACCACTTGGCAAGGGTGCCCTCTTCCATCGTCGGTGAAAGGGCTGGCATTTTCAACTCGATCGCCATGGTCAGTAAGTCTCCACCAGGACGTCGGTATAGAGCTCAGCGGGCGCAGGTTCGGGAGAGCTTTCCGCGAAATCGGCCGCCTCAGCCACTTGCGCGCGAATGCGCTTGTCGAGGTCCTTCAGCTTTTCTTCGTCCATGCCCATCTTGATCAGGTCCGCCTTGGCGCCCTCGATCGGATCGCTGTGGTCGCGCACGCCCTGCACCTCTTCACGAGTGCGGTACTTGGCCGGGTCCGACATCGAATGGCCGCGATAGCGATAGGTGTTGAGCTCCATCAGTACCGGCCCATTGCCTTCGCGCACGTGGGCGACGGCGATCTCTGCGGCCTTGCGGACTTCGAGTACGTCCATGCCGTTCACTTTCATGCCCGGAATGCGAAACGCCGTCCCGCGGCGATAGAATTCGGTCTCGGCCGAGCTGCGCTTGACCGAAGTGCCCATGGCGTACTGGTTGTTTTCGATGACGAACACGATCGGCAGCTTCCACAAGCTGGCCATGTTGAAGGTCTCGTAGACCTGCCCCTGGTTCGACGCGCCGTCGCCGAAATAGGCCATGCAGACCCCGCCGTCGCCACGATATTTGTGCGCAAAGGCCAGACCTGCACCCAGCGGCACCTGCGCGCCGACAATGCCGTGCCCGCCGTAGAAGGCGTGCTCGGTCGAGAACATGTGCATCGAACCGCCCTTGCCATGGCTGATACCAGCCTGGCGCCCGGTCAGTTCGGCCATGATTATCTTGGGGTCGATGCCATAGGCGAGCATGTGTCCATGATCGCGATAGCCGGTGATGACGCTGTCCTTACCGCCCTGCAGAGCGTCCTGCAGACCGACAGCGACAGCTTCCTGACCGATGTAGAGGTGACAGAAGCCGCCGATCAGGCCCAGGCCGTAAAGCTGGCCGGCCTTTTCCTCGAAGCGGCGGATCAGCAGCATTCTTTCGTAAAACGTCAGGAGCTCTTCGGTGGTCGCGTGAAAGCGCCGGTCCCCTTCGAAGGTTTCCTGAAGGCTGTGCAAGGCGAAATTATCGCCCGAATTTCCGGCATTTGCAGCGGCTTCTGCAGCGGGCTTCTTTGCCGGCACTCGTTTGGTCTTGCCGGAACTTGAACTGGCGGCTCGTGCCAAGGCCTCTTCCCCTGATGGCGCCGTGATGGCGCAGGATGAGCCTCGCCTATAGGCAATAGATCGCGTCGCTGGCAACGCCCCGATTGTCGCTATTTTTGCAGTAGCCGGAGGCTACGCCTCTCAGTTGACCTGATCGGCCTTGTCGAGTTCGACGACGTATTCGTCAGGATGCGCGACGTTGAGATTCTTGCGCAGCAATTCCGTCGCCAAATCCGGATCGACGTGGTTGGGATCGAGCCGATCCACCAGGTTTTCAAGCTCGTCTCGTTCGGCCTGAAGCTTAGCGATCCGCTCCTGCCTCTGCTGGAGCAAAGCCAAGTTCTCCCCCCAGGCCAGCACACCGTAGGGACCGACGAAGGTGAGAGCGCCAAGCACAAGCAGCACACCCAGTGCACCGAACCGGGCGACCTTCTCCCTGACAATTTCGCGCTTGGTTACCACCGAATTCATGAGTTGAGAGAATCACAGTCACCTCCGCATTTCAAGCGCTTTCGTCGGATTCTTCGACTTATCCGCAACCGCCCCCCCGCTGAGTGTCATTGTCCGGTCGCCCCAAAGCGGTTACAGTCGCAACCATGTCAGACTTGTTCGATAATCCGCTCGGCCTCGATGGCTTCGAATTCCTCGAGTTCTCGGCACCACAAAAGGGCGTGCTGGAACCGGCGTTTGAACGCATGGGCTTCAGCCAGGTCGCACGCCATCGCAGCAAGGATGTGCAGCTCTGGCGCCAGGGGCATATCAACCTCATCGCCAATTACGAACCGCGCAGCCCCGCGGCCTACTTTGCGGCCGAGCACGGCCCATCGGCCTGTGGCATGGGTTTCCGGGTACGAGATGCTGGCCGCGCTTATGCCTTGGCTGTCGAGCGAGGGGCCGAGCCGGCCGAGGTCAAAACCGGCGCGATGGAGCTCAACATCCCTGCAATCAGGGGCATCGGGCGTTCTCTGATCTATCTCATCGATCGCTACGACGACGACCTGAACATCTACGATATCGACTTTACCTATCTGGAAGGCGTCGAACGCTATCCGATCGGCGCAGGCTTTCACACTATCGATCACCTGACGCACAATGTTTACAGCGGCAGAGCCAGCCACTGGGAGGACTTCTACTCGCGCATCTTCGGCTTCCGCGAGTTCCGCCAATTCGACGTGACCGGTGAGTATTCCGGGCTGAACACCAAGGTCATGATGGCACCGGACGGCAAGATCCGCATTCCGCTCAACGAGGAAGGTGGCGCCGGCGGCAAAGGCCAGATTGCCGAATACCTTCGTGCCTATAATGGCGAAGGCATCCAGCACATCGCGTTGGCCAGCGACGATCTCTATGCCTCGCTCGACAACCTTGCCTTGCGCGAAATGGCGTTCGCCCCTCCACCTCCCGAGGCCTACTATCGCCAACTCGATGGACGCTTGCCCAGCCATGGGGAGCCCCTCGATGAGCTCCGGAAACGCGGCATCCTTGTCGATGGCACGACTGAAGGAGGGGACCCTCGGCTGTTGATGCAGATCTTCAGCCGGCTGATGATCGGCCCGGTCTTCTTCGAATTTATCCAGCGCAAGGGCGACGAAGGTTTTGGCGAAGGCAACATCAGCGCGCTGTTCAAGTCGATGGAAGACGACCAGCTTGAGCGAGGCGTCTTGGGCTCAGACTAGCGCCTTGGCGAGGTTTTCCCCGTTCAGTCAGGCGCAAGCCTATTGCGCGCTATCCGGGTTCCCGCCACTAAGCGCGGCAAGGAATGAGAGGGGAGTTTCAATGTTGATCATCAGGTACCGCGCAACGATCATGGCTGCTGCGGCCGGATCGCTGGTAGTGGCAAGCGGTCCTGCCTTGGCCCAGATTGATCAACGCACCGCGGCCAACATCATGGTCGAATGCTCCAAGATCGGCGATCCTACGGCTCGTCTCGCCTGCTATGACAACAACGTCCGCAATATCGATCCGGGCGCGCCGATGCCGCCGCCCTCGACCAGAGCGGGAGTTGGCGGTGGTGCGCCGGCCGCTCAGCCAGGACCCCAGGGTTTCGGCTTTGAGAGCGTAAAGCAGCGCGAAGAGCGTTTCACCCCGGTGGCTCCATCCCAACAGCAGGTCTCCGCAACCGTCAGCGCGGCGGTGCAGCGTGAACCGGGAGTCTATCTGGTCACCTTGTCTGACGGCGCACAGTGGCTCTTTTCTGAGGGTGTTGATTACGCCTACCGTCCGCCGAGACGCGGACAGACGATCGAGATCGAGCGCGGAGCGATGGGCGGTTACCTAATGCGCATTGAGGGCCAGAAACCGGTCCCCGTCCGGCGCATGCGCTAAGCTAGGCCCGGTCGATCTCGGCAAAGGCCCGTTCGCGGGCGAGCTGAGCGACTGCGTTTCGGCGCACCTTGTCGAAAGTCGCGAGGAACCTGGCCCTGTGGCCCGGTTCCAAAGGCGCGAGCAGGAAGGTGCTGCGCTGCCGGCCCGCTTCCTGGATCACCTCGACGAGCTCTTGCCCTTCGGCGCTCGGATAGAAGCGGCCGTGCCGACGGCCGGGCTTCCCTTCGCGTGCGACGAGGCCTCGCTCGACAAGCGCGTTGACCGTCCGCGCGGCCTGGCTGTGGTCCCGCGCCAGGGCCGCCACGAGAGCGCTCCATTCGATCGGCGGATTCATGCCGATCTCAGAGAGCACGAACGCCTCGAAAGTCGAAAGTCCAGTAAGTCGCTTGAATGCCAGGGCGCCGCTACGACTGAAGTACGCACTTAGCGTCATCAGCGGCGAGATGATGCGCGAACGGTCGATCACGACCTTTTCGACCTGCCTCTCCTCATCCTCTCGGTCAGTAGAATCGGCCGGCTTTCCGCCCTGCACCAACGCCCGCTCCTGATCATAGAGTGCGATCGCGCGGTCGAGCAGGATCTCGATGGCCTCGAAGAACTCCGAAAGTTCAGCCTCGGAAATGTCTATGGTCAGTTCGCGATTGCGCAGTTCCGCCATTCGCGAAAGGCGTTTTCCAAGCCGCTCGCCATCGCGCGTCAGACGAAGCGGCGCACGGATCTGCTCTCTTTCGACGAGCCGCATTTCAAGCAGCCGCTTCACCGAGCGGCTGACCTGCGCTTTATCGACTCCGACAGCACTGGAGATGTCCGCCGGCACCAACGCGCCAGCGCTCTGCAGCAGGAAAAGCAGTCTCCTGTCGAGTTCGATCAGATACTGTTCGCGAGAGTAAGAGAGTTCAGCGCTTTCACGGACCTTATGCAGGACCTGCCACAGCTCACTCTGAATAACGTGAGGCTGAGCGCCCACGTCCGCCGCAGCGGACGGGACCGACGCGCGCGTGGCAACTTCGATCCCCTTGATGATCAGATCGAGGCCGCTTGAAAATCGTGCTGGAGTATTCTCCGGCCGAGCCCATTGCCGGGCTCCCGTGGCGTAAGCCTCGACCACTCTGAGTGCATCGTCGACCGAGGGCCCAATTGCCCGCGCCAGGACAGAGTGTCCGATCTTGCCAATCGGTGCCTTTCCGGTCCCGGCCCGCCAAACGGCTTCGGCATGGGAGCGCAGAAGCAACCGCCAATCAGCCGCCTCTACGATCGGCCCATCGAGCCCGCTGTTCACGAAAGTGCCTTCCGGCGGCGCGTGCCGCGTGTCCATTAGTGCGGTCTCTCCCGACCGTTTCTTCCCTTAGATTGGAACGTATAACCGTTATTCCGGGAATGAACAGACGACCCGCTCGAGTTGCGGATTCGATTGCCGGCGACGCCAGCCCGGCCGAAGCGATTAACCTTGCTATCCCCCTGAAAACTGTCCCTCGGACATCGAGTTGAGAAGCGATGCACCTTGGCAACACATGCCGTTCGAGCAAGGAGCCAGAACGGCTCAAAAACAGCAGAAATCCGCCAAAAACGTTGACTTAGCTAATCATCGGCCTCTCGGGGATTTCCCCGACCCTGCGCAACAATGCTGCCCGAAGTCCCGGAATTGAGACACTTTCAGCGGCGTTGGGGGATTCCTTCGCTAGACACCGCCGATACCTGTCAATATGTGTTCCCCGTAAGCGGACCTCTTGCCGATTCCGAAGAGCGAGGCCGCACAAGGGGAGGTGACAATGTCCACGACATTTTTGCAGACACGCGCCTCTGGCTCGCCGATGCTTTCGGCTGCCGGCGCATTTGCACACCCCCAACTATAAATTCGAACACCGGCCCAGGCTCAACAGCTCGGGCCATCTTTGTGAAGGGAGCACGACGTGAGGAGTCTACAAAACATGGGGGTATATAAGGCCCTGCTATTGGCAGGATGCGCGGGTACCGTTTCGCTGGCGATGCCAGCCTACGCGCAAGACGTTGATTGCGATGCCACTCCGGACAATCCGGCTTGCGCTGTCGCCAACGACGCGATCATCGTCACGGGTTCGCGCATTCAGCGCCAGGACTTCGAGTCGACCAGCCCGACCATCACCGCTGACGAAGCGCTGCTGCAGAACTCCTCGACCACCGCGGTGGAATCGAACCTGAACAAGCTGCCGCAGTTCGTTCCGGCGCAGACCCCGACTCTGGGCGGCGACATTCAGCCGACCGCGACCAACACCCCGGGCGCCGCGACCGTGTCGCTCCGTGGTATCGGTTCGAACCGCACGCTCGTCCTCGTCGACGGCCGTCGTTCGACCCCGTCGAACGCTTCGGGCGTCACCGACATCAGCACCATCCCGTCGGCCGCCATTGAACGCGTCGAAATCATCTCGGGCGGTGCTTCGGCGACTTACGGCGCTGACGCCGTCGCCGGTGTCACCAACTTCATCCTGAAGAAGAACGTCCAGGGCCTCGAACTCGACGCTCAGGCCGGCATCACCCAGGAAGGTGACGGCTTCGAATACCAGCTGTCGGGCATCATGGGCACCGACTTCGAAGACGGCCGCGGCAACATCAGCCTCGCGCTCTCGATGAACACTCGCGAAGCCAACTACCAGCGCGACCGCGATTGGTACTCGGACCTGTACAACAACCCGCAGGTTCCTGGCTCGGCGTTCTTCAACCCGTCGCCGGGCGTGATCCTGTCGTTCGGCAATCCGCTTACTGCGGGCGGCCAAGCCTTCGTGAACAACACGCTGTTCCCGGATGCTTCCGTCGGACCGGCTCTCGGCGGCGCAGGCTACAACATCTTCTTCAACCCGGACGGCTCCGCCTGGACCGGCAACAACTTTGCCCAGCGTCGCGGTACGCAGGGCTTCAACTCTGGTGCGCTTGACGGCCAACCCTGGAAGCAGACGGCCGCTGGCAACATCGGCTTCAACAACACCAACCTGTACCTGATCCTGCCGCTGACTCGTTACAACGCGCTCGCTCGCGGCAACTACGAGATCAACGACTGGATCGGTGTGTTCGGCCAGGCTAACTTCAGCTCGGTCAGCACCTACACCCGTAACGAACCGGGCCCGATCACCAACGGCTGGGACGCGTTCATTCCTTACGGTACCGGCGTGTACGTTGGCAGCCAGGCTCCGCAGAGCAACGGCCAGGTTCTGGGCACCGGCAACATCAGCTCGGTCATCCTGAACGGTCAGTTGAACGGTTTCACGCCGTATATTGACGCGACACCGAACAACCTGGCGGACAACCCGACCAACCCGGCGTTCACTGCGCTCTATCGCAACCAGTTTGCGTGCGCCACGCAGGCCATTGGCGGTTGTACCAACAACCAGGTGACCGGCCAGTTCTTGCCGGCTGATCTGCAGACGCTGCTGAACAACCGTTCGAATCCGAACGCACCGTTCCAGCTCGCTACCTACATGCCGGACGATCGTGAGACCTTCACGGACGTCCTGACTTACAACATGACGACCGGCCTTCAGGGCTCCGTGCCGGACACCGATTGGACCTGGGAAGCTTTCGTCAGCCACGGCGAATCGCACACCTTCGCCCGTCAGACCGGCATCTACTCGCTCGAACGCGTTCAGACGGTCCTGAGCTCGCCGAACTTTGGTCAGGGCTTCAGCTCCACCGGTAACTCGGAGTCGAACTTCTTCGGCGCCTCGACCGGTAAGTGCACCACCGGCCTGAACTTCTTCAGCCCGCCGTCGGGTGGCTTCAGCGAGGACTGCCTCGAAGCCATGCGTGCGGACCTGAAGAACCGTTCGAAGTTCCGCCAGACGATTGCCGAAGTTAACGCCCAGGGCTCGCTCATCAACCTTCCGGCTGGTGAACTCCGCGGCGCTATCGGTGCCAGCTATCGTGAGATGGAATACGAATTCATCAACGACACGCTGACCACCCAGGGCCGTTCGTTCCTCGACCAGGCTCTCGGCATCTACCCGAGCGGTGACGCCTTCGGCAGCATCAACGTCCGTGAAGTCTACGGCGAGTTGCTGGTTCCGGTTCTGGCCGACATTCCGTTCATCCAGGCGTTCAACCTGGAACTCGGCGGCCGTATGTCGAACTACAACACCACTGGCACCAGCTGGACGTACAAGCTGCTGGCTGACTGGTCGGTCAACGACTGGCTGCGTTTCCGTGGCGGCTACAACCGCGCTGAACGTGCGCCGAACATTGGCGAGCTGTTCCTCTCGGCCCAGCAGACTTTCGGCATCAACAACCGTGGTGACGTCTGCTCGACTGCGAACCCGAACGCGTTCTCGGCTAACAATGGCTCGAACCCCATTAACGGTGCCGGTAACTCCGGTGGTGCGGCGGGCGCTTTGGACGTCGAAGCAGTCTGCCGTGCACTGATGGCCCAGGCTGGTCCTGACGCAGCGGCGCTTTACTACGGTGGCGGTGTTGCGCTCGGCCAGACGCCGACCACGAACCAGGCACCCGGCAGCTTCGGCTTCGCGTTCCCGACTCTGATCGGTAACCCGAACCTGAGCCCGGAAACGGCCGACACGTGGACTGCCGGTTTGGTTATCCAGTCTCCGATGGACAGCGGACTCCTGTCGCGTCTGCGCCTTTCGGTCGACTGGTATGACATCACCGTGAAGGACGCGATCGGTGCTCAGACGGTGGGCGCAGTGCTGCAACAGTGCTTCGATCCGCAGTTCAACCCGCTCGTCACTGGTGCTTCGGCCTCCACGACGGCTGCCAACGCTGCTGCCAACAACGCGTTCTGCCAACTGGTACCGCGCAACGGCACCGGTCAGCTCGGCAACGTGAAGATCACCTACACCAACGATGGTCGGGTGCATCTCTCGGGTATCGATGCTCAGCTCGACTGGGGCTACGACATCGGTCCGGGTACCTTCACGCTGAACACCGTGTTCAACTACCAGATGGACTTCGAGAGCTCCGCTCTCTACCCGGCTCTCCCGCTTGTCGACTATGTCGGCACGACGGGCTCGGGTGAGAACGGTCTGAACCCCAACGTGTTCGAGTACCGTATCTTCACGACGGTCGGATACAGCTGGGGTCCGGCACGGGTTGCCCTGCAGTGGCAGTACTACCCGGGTCTCGAGGACGGTGGCGAAGCCACTGTTCCGGGCGGCACTCCGAACCAGAGTGGCTGGCCGAGCTACAACCTGTTCAGCCTGAACACGAGCTACCAGCTGACGGACGACATCGGTCTCCGCTTTGGTATCGACAACCTGTTCAACAAGCGTCCGCCGCTTGGGAACATCAACACTGCCGTGACGGACGCGACTGCGGCCACCAACGGCACGCTTCAGGGCGGCAGCTTCCTTGGTGCACACGACACCAACGGCCGTCGCTTCTACCTGGGCGCCAACGCCCGCTTCTAATCGAAACGGCAACAGCCGAAACTCTAGGGCCCTCCCTCACAGGAGGGCCCTTTTTATTTGTGCGGGCCTCTGAGGCGGCGCAGCAAAAAGCCGTATGTCAAACAACGACATACGGTTCTCACACAATTGACCGTGATAACGCAGAGCTAGACCTTACGACGGTGAGCAACTCGCTCACGACCGATAGGAGAGGACTATGTTCAAGTTCAAACTCGCACGAAAGGTTCTAGCGGCCGCGAGCATTGGCGCACTGTCAATGGCGGCAGCCACTCCAGCCCAGGCAGGCTATTACGTGACCTATTGGTCCGACTATGTCGGCGGAACGAACGTAGGTGGCGCCTTCTACGGTGACGGCGGCAACCTATGTTATTCATGGGGCGTGCAGTACGGCATTTTGTTCTATCAGTATGCCGGCCCAGGAGGCTGCTGAGGCTTCCATCTAGCAATGCCCGCTTCTTCCCGGCTGCCAAAGCCCATTTCTAGTCGAAGCGGCAACAGCCAAAACCCGGGACCCTCCTTTGCGGGAGGGTCCTTTTTATTTGTCCGGCGACAAGTCGTTAGCGCTGGACAACCGTTGGCACGCTGGCCCACTTTCGATCGCAAAGAGGGAGAATAGCGAGATGTCAAAGGTCGTTCGTATCCACAGCCTCGGTGGCCCTGAGGTCCTGAAGATCGAGGACTTCGATATCGGTACGCCCGGAGCTGGCGAAGTCCGCATCCGGGTAGAGGCCGTCGGCTTAAATCGCGCAGAAGCCATGTATCGCGCCGGCCGCTATCCAATCGCACCAAAACTGCCCAGCCTTATCGGCTACGAAGGTGTTGGTGTGATCGAACAACTCGGTCCGGATGTGGATGACTTCAAGGTCGGCGATCGGGTTTGCGTCCTGCCGATGATCCATCAGGGACAATACGGCATCTGGGCGGAGGAGGCGATCGTTCCGACCCGCATTCTCCTGCCCGCGCCTCCGGGCCTAACACCCAGCGAAGCCGCATCGATTTGGATGCAGTATATGACCGCCTACGCCCTTATCGAGGTGGCCGAGATTGGCATCGGTGATGGTGTGATCATCCGCGCCGCCTCCTCAAGTGTCGGCATCGCGGCCATCCAACTGGCCAACTGGGCGGGCTCGATCTCGATCGCCTGTACTCGGACTTCAGACAAGGCCCAGGCTCTGCTCGATCAGGGCGCCGCGCACGTAGTTGCAACCGATGAGGAGGACCTGGTCGCTCGGGTGATGGAGATCACCGGCGGGAAAGGTGCCCGCACCGCTTTCGATCCAGTGGGCGGCCCCTACGTCGAAACGCTGGCAAATGCGCTCGCCCCACGTGGGATCCTTTTCATCTATGGCGGCCTGAGTGGCGAAGCCACGCCCTACCCCCACTGGCCGTGCGCCTACAAAGGCCTCTCGGTACGTGGATGGGTCGCGAGCGAGATCTGGAACCACCCACATCGCTACAAGACGGCACAGGAGAAGATCCTTACCGGCCTTGCGAGCGGTCACCTAAAGCCCGTTATCGCCAAGGAATTCCACGGGCTCGACCAGATCTTAGCCGCGAACGAGTTCCTGGAGTCGAACCAGCAGGTCGGCAAAGTCGTCGTGAAATTCTAATCTGGAATAATCATTTACCGCACAAACTTGGCAATCCGTGCGGACTCAGGACATCAATAGGCGGCTTTGACGGCCGCCCATTGTGACCACGGCGAAGCCTCAGTGGGCAAGAGTGTTCTTGTAGATCTTGCCGTCTTTCATGATGATCAGGAAATTGCGCTCCGGATCGGCGATCAGGTTGATGTTCTCCAGTGGATTGCCATCCACCAGCAGTAGGTCCGCAAACGCCCCCTGCTCCACGACGCCTAGCTTACCGGGATAGGGATTGCGCCTGCCAGACAGCTGCAGGAGCTCAGCGTTCGTGCCCGTCGCCATCGCAAGCGCCTCGGCCGGGGTATACCAGCGGGTCAGTGAGGCCAGGATCGCCCCTTGCTGCTGCGCGAGCGCGCGCGAGAACAACACGTCGGTGCCCCAGGCGACCTTGAGATGGTACTTTCTGGCCAACTGGTAGGTCTTATCGATTCCAGGCCAGACCTCGTCAGCTCCCTGCCGCTGGACGGATCCGACGGGAAATCCCTCGCGAAGCGCCTCTGGTAGCGGCTGCAAACTCAGCCAAATGCCCTTTTGCGCAATGAGTTGCGCCGTTGGTTCAGTCATCAGGAAGCCATGCTCGATCACTTTGACGCCTGCGTTGATCGACGTCCTGATGGCATCATCGGTAAATGCATGCGCGGTGACGTAGGTCCCCCAGTTGGTTGCCGCCTCAGTCGCAGCACGTATCTCCGCTTCAGTGAACGTCGAAACGTCCACCGGACTGAATGGTGACGACACGCCACCTCCAGCAGTAAGTTTGATCTGGGATGCGCCCCGCATCAGCTGTTCACGCACCCGCATCCGCATTTCGTCCGGGCTATCGACGATCGCGGCACCGCCAATTTCTTCGATCCTGGAGAGCTTGCCGGGCACGCGCGGCAGGTCGACTAGCTGGCGGAAGTCGCCATGACCGCTGGTGACCGTGATCATGGCACCCGATGGATAGATGCGCGGACCGTCGATGAGTCCTTCGTCAATGGCGCGCTTGAGTGAGAAGGCCGGGCCGCCGACATCGCGCACAGTCGTAAAGCCGCGCATCAGGGTATCCGTCGCCTCGTCGGCCGCGACGATATTGGTGTAGCCGACGTCGTCGGCCATCATCTGGATCGGGTTCCCCCGGATCAGCATCGTATGCCAATGGGCGTCGATCAGGCCCGGCATCAAGGTTCGCCCTCCGCCGTCGATCACCGTGGCCCCCGGCTCGGCCTCGATGGCTCCGGTAGAGATGCGCTCGATTGTGTGGCCCCGGACGAGGACGTTGGACGGGCCAGATAGTGACGAGCCGGTGCCGTCAAAAATGCGGACATTCTGGAATAACGTGGTGTCGCTTACCGGTGCAGGATCTTGTGCGTGAGCACTTGGCAATGGCGCCGCCGCAAGAGCCAGAAGCGTCGCCAGTACATACGGTCGAAACAACACTTTCATAGAGCTACTCCCTGATGTTCGATCTCCGGTGCAGGCAGTTTTGCGCGAAGCGTGATCCGCTCCGCATTCTTGTTTTCAAGGCTCGATGAGTGACAAGCAGAACAATCCCCCAGAAGCCTAAACTCTCTCGTGGGTCACGTGGTTCCCGCGCTGGCGAGAAGAGGCTGCTGAGCGACAGGTCGCCGTGCGCTCGGGTTTAACCCCGATTGATACTAGTGCTTGCAGCCCGGACTCTTTCCGTCAGATTCGACCCGACCTGGATCGTGTCTCCATTGCCCGAGGTCTCGATCTCGGTTCAGCAGCGCCGGTCCTGCAGGCCGGCATTTTGGTAAGGGATCTTCTCCCATGACTCATGTCACGACCTCTGATGGCACCCGCATTTTCTACAAGGACTGGGGGCCGAGAGATGCACAGCCGATCGTGTTTCACCATGGCTGGCCGCTTAGTGCCGACGACTGGGACAATCAGATGCTGTTCTTTGGTGCGTTAGGCTATCGCGTGATCGCCCACGATCGCCGCGGCCATGGTCGGTCGAGCCAGACGAGCGAAGGCAACGACATGGATACTTACGCCTCCGACGTCGCCACGCTGGTCGCCGAACTCGATCTCCGCAATGCGATCCACATTGGCCATTCGACGGGTGGCGGCGAAGTAACGCGCTACGTCGCGGGCGCCGAACCGGGACGTGTCGCCAAGGCTATCCTGATCGACGCGGTCCCACCGGTGATGGTCAAGAAGGACACGAACCCGGGCGGCACGCCGATCGAAGTGTTCGATGGCTTCCGGGCCGCGCTCGCAGCCAACCGCGCGCAGCTCTACCTCGATATCCCGACCGGCCCGTTTTACGGCTTCAACAGGCCGGGCGCGAAAGTCTCCGAAGGGCTCATTCGCAACTGGTGGCGCCAGGGGATGATGGGTAGCGCCAAGGCCGGATACGAATGCATCAAGGCCTTTTCCGAAACCGACTTCACCGAGGATCTCAAGGTGATCGATGTGCCCGTATTGGTCATTCACAGCGAGGACGATCAGATCGTGCCCTACGCGGACTCGGCACCCCTTACGGTAAAGCTGCTGAAGAACGGCACGCTCAAGACCTACAAGGACCTGCCTCACGGGCTGTGCCAAACCCATCCCGAGATCGTGAACGCGGATATCCTGGCCTTCCTCCGTGGCGAAGACCTACAAGCCGAGCGACAGGAGGCGGACGCACAGCCTGTGGCTGGTTGAGGTCGAATTGCTGGCCCGGCCCCACTGGCCGGGCCAGTCCCAAGGAGTAGGTCGATGAAACTCTATTATTCTCCGGGTGCCTGCAGCCTCGCCACCCGCATTTCGCTGCACGAAGCCGGGATCGCGGCCGAGTTCGAGCGCGTCGACCTCAGGGCCAAGATCACCGAAACAGGGCGCGACTACACCGCGATAAATCCCGCCGGCTCGGTTCCTATGCTCGTGCTCGACGATGGCGCAGCGATCACAGAAAACGTCGCCGTTCTCGATCTCATCGCCAATCGCGAACCGAAGCTGGGTGTCGGAGGCCCGTTGGGGCGCACGCGTCTGATCGAGATGCTATCCTTCCTCTCGACCGAGTTGCACATCGCCTTCAAGCCATTCTGGCATGCAGCCGGTGGGACGGAGAGGCGCGAAGCCGCTGAGGCGGTGGCCAAACGCTTGGATTTGCTCGAAAGCCGCATTGTCGAACCCTATCTGTTCGGTTCGGATTTCACAGTGGCTGACGCTTATCTCTTCGTCATGCTCCGCTGGGCCCAGGCCTTTGGTCTAACCATCCCGCCCCGCCTGCTAAACGCGTTCGAGCTGGTCTCCGAGCGGAGCGCGGTCCAGCAGGCCTTGGCCGAAGAGGCGGAGCCTGCTCTGAACGATTGATCGCCGGCGAATGGGAGGATTTGAATGGGCAAACCGCGTCTATTCTTGGGTTCGTCGGGCAAACAGGCCAAATTGCTCGCGGCATTGACCCGCGGCCTCGAAGACGTGGCGCAAGTCGAGCCCTGGACAACCAGTTTCAGCCCAGGAACGACGACCCTTGAGCGCCTCATCGAACTAACTCGCGAGGTCGATTTCGCCGCGTTCATTTTCGCCCAGGACGATTGGACGAGCACTGCTGTAGAGCCTGAAAGTGGCCAGGCTTCTCCGAGGGACAATGTCGTCTTCGAAGCCGGCCTGTTCGGCGGGGTACTTGGCATGCGCCGGACATTTATCCTTCACGCGCGCGGTTCGAAGCTACCGACAGATCTGCTTGGCCTCACCTGCGTACGATACGAGGACGTCATAACTCCGGCGGAGACCAGAAACATCAACCAGAAGCTCCGGCAGGCGATCGAGAGCGAAGGGCACCTATCGCGGATGCAAGGGGGCTGGTGGCAATATTCCCTTACCGAACGCACCGAACGGGAGCCCTCGGCCTTAGGCCTGCTGCGGATTTCGCGGGGCCGCGACGGTGCACTGGAACTGACGGGCAATTCCTGGCGAGAGGATGGGAAACTCTCTGCGAGGTACTGGAGCGAGGCAGCGAAAGAGAAGCGCGAACCCGCCGGCCTTTTCTACTATTGGAAGGGCGAGCGGCCTCTGTCTGCCGACGCACCCCAACTCCATGGCACGGGAGAGATCCGTCTGGAATCAGCCGACCGCGCGTCAGGCTATTTCACCACCCGTTCCGACACTCAGCCTGAGGTAAATGCCCGCACCGCCGGGGTCTACGTGCGCGCCGATGCTGATGACATTCGCATCCTGGACGACGGTAACGACGAACAGCGCGCAAGACTGCTCGCCGAACGGCTGCGCGACTGGAGAGGTGTCGTAAACGCCTGAGCGCAACGTGGTGGCGCCGTAAGATTGTCACCTAAGTGCTTGTTTTTGGTGCGCCCGACAGGATTCGAACCTGTGGCCCCCAGATTAGGAATCTGATGCTCTATCCTGCTGAGCTACGGGCGCACGCCGAGGTCGTTTAGGTGGCCCGGCGCGGCAAGGCAATGTCCTGAAATCAGTTGAGCTCTTCTGGAGGAGCCACCGGGAAAGGCAGCGGGGCCACCGGAATACCTTCGTCGATCAACGCCCTCGCCTCTTCGGCCGACGCGCGGCCGTGGATCGCTTCTGCATCGCGCTCGCCATAATGCATCGCCCGCGAATGTTCGGCGAAACCGTCGCCTACCCAACGAGAACTGGCGAGTGCCTGAGCCTGAGCCTCGGCCAGTTTCCCCAGTGCTTCAGTGACTTCCACGGGAAGTGGGCCGTGTGTCAGCACCTTCTTCGCATCGCCTTGGTCAGGAGAGCGCTGATTCCCCTTCTTCGACACCGCTGGTGCCATCGGCGCCTTTTCGACCGCATCAGACCCGCACTGCGGACAAGTGACGAGGCCGCGGGCCATTTGCCCGGAAAAATCTTCTGACGAGCCGAACCAGCCTTCGAAACGATGGCCGCCGTCGCAGGTGAGGTCGAACACGATCATATCGTATTCGATGTAGGCAAGTGGCGGCGGTTAGCAAGGCTCGGCAGCTGCTGTCGAACCTCCTTGATCCGCTTCGGATCTATCTCCGCGAAACCGATGCCGGGCGCATCGCCCCCCATGTCGAGCGCGATCTCTCCCCAGGGGTCGATCACCAGCGAATGACCGTATGTCCGCCGCCCATCGGCGTGCTCACCGACCTGCGCCGCGGCAACGATATAGGCGCTGGCTTCCACCGCTCGGGCCCGCTGCAGAAGGTGCCAGTGGGCCTTGCCAGTCGGGACGGTAAACGCGGCGGGAACGGCGATCACGTCGCAGCGCAGTTGCCCGAGCGCCTCGAACAAGGCCGGGAAGCGCACATCGTAGCATATCGCGAGGCCGAGTTTACCTACCGGAGTCTCCGCGCTCACCACCGTTTCGCCAGGCGCATAGGCGGCGGATTCGCGCCACGTCTCGCCACTGGCGAGTTCGACGTCGAACATGTGGATTTTGTCGTATTGAGCAACGACCTCGCCGTCGGGCCCGAGCAAAAACGAGCGGTTCGCCCACCGACGATCCTCGCGCAAAATGGCGAGCGAGCCGAGCGCAACCCAGATACCATGCGCCGCTGCTGCCGAACGAACCGCGGCCAGCACAGGATTTTCCTGCTCGCTGACAATGTGCGGGCCAGCGCGCTCGCGATCGCGATCGAGCAGGCCCGACATCTCTGGCGTGAATAACATGGCTGCCCCGCCTTGCGCGGCCTCGGTCACGGCCTGAACGAGCGTTGCGGCATTTTCGTCCGGGTCGATGCCCGACGTCATTTGCAGGATCGCGATACGGGTCATGGATTGGTCGCCTAGCGGTTCTTAGAGCCCAAGCAAGGCGTCAAGCTTGCCTTCCTGGTCCAGCCTCGCGAGATCGTCGGAGCCGCCCACGGCCGCACCGCCGATGAATATCTGCGGCACGGTGCTGGCGTCGGGCTTACGCTCAAGCATCTCGGCCTTCTTTTCGCCGCCAAAGGTAATGTCGTATTCGGTAAATTCGACACCTTTGCTTTCGAGCAACCGCTTGGCGCGAAAGCAGTATCCGCAAAAGGCCTTGGTATAGATCTCGACAGTTGGTTGGCTCACGCGTCACCCCTTGCAATGCCGCCCTGCGCCCCTTGAACAGGGGCAAGGCGAACGTATCTAACACCTGCCGTATCACGCCGCGAGGGTGATCGGCAGAGGGGTGCCGCGGCAGCGGGCCCCGTCAGTCAAATTGCTCTTTGGAGGATTTGTTTCGATGAATCGTTTTGATCTTACCCCTTACCGCCGGTCCACAGTCGGTTTCGACCGGTTGTTCAACTTGCTTGAAAGCCAGGCTCGCAACACCGCTGGCGACAACTACCCCCCTTTCAATATCGAACGCCGCAGTGAGGACAGCTATCGCATTACACTGGCGATCGCGGGCTTCCGCCCGGGAGACCTCGACATAACGGCCGAACAGAATCTGCTGGTGGTCCAAGGCCGCAAGCGCGACGAGAATGTCGAAGCGGACATGCTTCACGTCGGTATCGCCAATCGCGGCTTCGAACGCCGGTTCGAACTGGCCGACTACGTCCGCGTCGAGCGCGCCGACCTGGCCGACGGCCTGCTGGTGATCGATCTGGTGCGTGAAGTGCCCGATGCGATGAAGCCGAAGAAGATCGCCATTGGCGGTCAACCGAACCTCGAAGTGGTCAAGGACGGCAAGCAAGCCGACGCGGCCTGATCCCTAAATATCGATTGGAAAAGAGTTGGGGGCGGAACCTAGTGGTGTCCGCCCCCTCGACGCTTAGGCGCCGACCTGCCTTTCGAAATGACCGTCCGGGTCGCAAAAGACGGCCAAACCATCGGGCAAGACTAAACCGTGCAGAAACGACCAAGCCCTGAAGGCCGTTCTGGTTTGTGGGCAGCCGTGTACGTAATAGTGGCCACCAAAACCCCCGTTTGGCAGCCTGCTTCCCCATGCAACAATCTACGCCTCATCGGGCAGGATGAGCAATCGGTTTTTTAACTATGTTGCGTTGCGGGACAGTTACACGAGTCGGGACTGGCGCACCGCGGCGGCAATGAAGCCGGCAAACAGCGGGTGCGGGTCGAACGGCTTACTCTTGAGTTCCGGATGGAACTGGACGCCAACGAACCACGGATGATCCGGCCGTTCCACGATCTCCGGCAGCAGCCCGTCGGGCGACATTCCTGAAAAGACCAAGCCGCCCTTCTCGAGCGGTTCCTTGTAAGCCGAGTTCACTTCGTACCTGTGGCGATGGCGTTCGGAGATATTGGTCGTTCCACCGTAAATCGTTGAAACGTGACTGTTCCCGGCAAGAACCGCCTCATAAGCCCCGAGGCGCATGGTTCCGCCCATGTCGCCTTCCGCGGACCGTGTCTGCAGCCCTTCGGCACCCATCCATTCGGTAATGATGCCAACGACGGGTTCCGAGGTTTCGCCGAATTCGGTCGACGACGCATCGGAGATCCCGGCAGTGTTTCGGGCGCCTTCGATGCAGGCCATTTGCATGCCGAGACAGATACCGAAGAACGGCACATTGCGCTCACGCGCGAACCGCACGCTGGCGATCTTGCCCTCGGAGCCCCGTGTCCCGAACCCGCCAGGCACAAGGATCGCGTGCATCGGCTCGAGCTGAGCGGCGATGTCCGAATCGGCTTGCTCGAAAATCTCGGCGTCGATCCACTTGATCTTCACCCGTACCCGGTTGGCCATTCCGCCATGCACCAGGGCTTCGTTGAGCGATTTGTAAGCGTCAGGAAGGCCAACGTATTTGCCGACCACCGCGATGGTCACTTCGCCTTCAGGATTCTCGTACCGGTCGACAATGTCAGTCCAGCGCGACAGGTTTGGAGCCGAAGTCTCAAGGCTGAAATGGCTGAGCACCTGCTCGTCGAGGCCTTCGGCGTGGTACTGCAGCGGCACGGCATAGATGCTCGAGGCGTCGAGCGCCTGGATCACCGCTTCCGGGCGGACGTTGCAGAACAGCGCGATCTTGGCCCGTTCGCTCGGCGGCAGGGGGTGTTCGCAACGGCACAGCAGCAAATCAGGCTGGACGCCCAGGCTGGTGAGCTCGCGGACCGAATGCTGGGTAGGCTTGGTCTTCAGTTCGCCGGCGGCAGAGATGTACGGCACCAGGGTCACATGGACCACGCAGGTGTTATCGCGCCCAAGCTCGTTGCGCAGTTGGCGAATCGCCTCGATGAACGGCAAGCTTTCGATGTCGCCGACGGTTCCGCCGATCTCGCACAGCACGAAATCGAGGTCGTCGGTTTCCGCGAGCGCGAATTCCTTGATCGCGTCGGTCACGTGCGGAATGACCTGGACGGTCGCGCCCAGATAATCCCCGCGCCGTTCCCGAGCGATGATCTGCTGATAGATGCGCCCCGAAGTGACGTTGTCGCTCTGTCGCGCGGATACGCCGGTGAAGCGTTCGTAATGCCCGAGATCGAGGTCGGTCTCCGCCCCGTCATCGGTGACGTAGACCTCACCATGCTGATACGGACTCATCGTGCCCGGATCGACATTTAGATAGGGGTCGAACTTACGAATGCGGACCTTGTAGCCGCGCGCTTGCAGGAGGGCAGCAAGGCTTGCCGCCATCAGTCCCTTACCAAGCGATGAGACCACGCCGCCGGTGATGAAAATATACCGCGCCATGGGAGACGAGCCTTAAGCGCCCCCATGCACTCGGCGCAAGGGCCGACTGGGGGAATTTAACAGGTTACGGGCCAAATGCCCGCAAGTTGGCGTGAGAAGTGAAGTTACTCGGCCGTACCGGCGAGCGGATCCTTGGTCGCCGGCGCCGTTTGGGCCGGAGTCGCTGCACCGCCAACGGGCTGGTCGAGCCCCGGTCCGGTCTGAGTCACCGGTGCCAGGGGATCCTGGACCGGGGCAACGCTACGATCGAGCGAAGTGTCGATGTCACGGCCCGTCGTCGTGTCGACAGCAAGGGCCGCAAGAACGATCGCCAGAGTCACAAAACAAATCGCGAGCCACTTGGTGGCGCGAGTCATGAAGTCAGCCGCGCCGCGCGCGTTCATCAGCCCGCCCGGGCTACCGCCCCCACCGATACCGAGGCCGCCGCCTTCGGAACGCTGCATCAGCACGATGCCGACGAGCGCCGCGGCGATGATCGCCTGGATAACTGTGAGGAAGAGGAACAGCGACATGGAAAAATCTCAATCTAGCGTGCGCGGCCATTTAGGCGCGCCCGTACATGGGCGCAAGGGCAGCGCGGGACTTACTCGGCGCGTTCTGTCGCGGCGACGATGATGCCGACGAAGCTCTCCGCTGTAAGGCTGGCGCCACCGACAAGGGCACCGCCGACTTCTTCAGTGGCCAGGATTTCCGAGGCGTTCTCCGGCTTGACCGATCCGCCGTAGAGGATCCGCACCTGAGCACCGGCCTCGCCGTAGATCTCGCCGAGGCGAGCGCGGATCGAGCGGTGCATGGCGGCGATGTCTTCGATCGTCGGGGTACGGCCCGTGCCGATGGCCCAGACCGGCTCGTAAGCCACTGTGACGCGTTCGGCCACGCCTTCGCCACGCGGGAGCGAGCCATCGAGCTGCGTAGCTACGACAGCTTCAGCCTCGCCGCTGTCGCGCTGCGCTTCGGTTTCGCCGACACAAACGATCACGCTCAGGCCTGCGGCGAGACCCGCTTCAGCCTTCGCCTTTACCGCAGCGTCAGTTTCTCCGTGGTCGGCACGGCGCTCGCTATGGCCGACGATCACGAAACCTGCGCCCGAATCCTTGAGCATGGCCGCGGAAATGTCGCCGGTGTGCGCGCCGCCTTCGGCCGCATGGCAGTCCTGCGCGCCGATACCGATCAACGAGGCTTCCTTGCGCGAAGCATGGATGAGGGTGAACGGCGGGGCGATCGCAACTTCGGCTTTCAAGAGCCGTTCGGCGGCACGATCGATCGCACGCGCTTCCGACAGCATGGCACGCGTGCCATGCATCTTCCAATTGCCGACGATATAAGGGCGCTGGGCCATCAAGGGTCCTGTTAAATATCAAGTGAATTTTCCCGGTGCGACAGGCGCCGGAATCGGCTGCGCGCTAGTCCGGCGAGCCTCAGTTGTCAAAACAGCTTTTGACAGCTGCTGGAAACCCCCGTTCGACTGTTGCGGCAAAATCGCATGCGGGATAAAGCCGCCCTTCGAACGCGTGGGCCCTATCTCCTTGGTCTTACGCCAACACCGCAATCAGCCGAGAAACCCCTCTCTTCATGCTCCAGTTCTTCCGCAACTTCTTCAAATCGAAGATCGGCGTCGTCGTCACGCTGGGCTTTCTCGCCCTGATCGCCCTCGCATTCGCCAGCTCTGACGTCGCGAACACCAGTGTGTTCGGCGGAGTCTCCGGGGGTGATCGCGTCGCCGTTGTGGGCGACCGGCGGATAGATGCTGCCGACTTGAAGGAAAACCTGACGGCCTCGCTCGAACGGGAGCGCCAGCAGCAGCCGACACTCACGATGCAGACGTTCCTGAATGCAGGCGGGCTCGAATCGACGCTGAAGCAGTTGCTGCAGCGCACTTCGCTCGCCGTGTTCGGAGAGAATCACGGCATGCGCGCGGGGAACCGACTCGTCGACAGCCAGATCGTGCAGATCGCAGCCTTCCAGGGCGCCGACGGAAGCTTTGACGAAAACGCATTCCGCGCTGCCATCGCGCAGCAGGGCCTCAGCGAAACGATGGTTCGGAACGACCTCGGGATGGGCCTGCTCGCACGCCAGCTGATCACGCCGATCACATTCAGCCCAGTCATGCCCCACAGCGCGGTGCAGCAGTATGCATCGCTGCTGCGCGAGCGGCGCCATGGCACCGTTGCCTTGATCCCCAGCGCGGCCTTCGCCCCGCAAGGCGATCCGACGGCAGCCCAACTGCAGGCATTCTACACCGCGAACCGCAACAATTTCGTGCGTCCGGAACGCCGAGTGATCCGTTACGCCACGTTCGGCGAAGAGGCATTGGGTAACCGCCCGGCGCCCACCGAGGCGCAGATTGCCGCTCGCTTCAAGCGCGACCAGGCCAAATTCGCACCGACAGAGCGCCGCACCTTTACTCAGGTCATCGTCCCGACGCAGGCCGCCGCCAATGCCCTCGTCGCCGAGGTCCAAGGTGGCAAGGCGCTCGATGCCGCCGCCCGGTCGAAGGGCCTGGCCACGGCCTCCATCGGCCCGTCGACCCGCGCAGAATTCGCCGCTTCGGCCTCGCCCTCAGTCGCCCAGGCGGCCTTTGCGACTGAGCGTGGCGCTCTCGCAGCCCCGGCTCGCGGCGGCCTTGGCTGGTACGTGCTGCGTGTCGACCAGATCGACCGCGTGCCCGGCCGGACTCTCGAACAGGCTCGCGGCGAAATCGTCGCCGAGCTCGCCGAAGAGCAGCGTCGCACGGCGTTTGCCGATATGACTGCGCGCATCGAAGAAGAGATTGAAGGTGGCCGCAGCCTTGGCGAAGTGGCCCAGGAACTCAAGCTCACGCTCGCCACCACCGCTCCGGCAACGGCCGACGGCCGGCTCTATGGCAATCCTACCGAGACCCTGCCGCAAATGCTGGCCCCAGTGCTCAAGGTCGCGTTCGACATGGAGGAAGGACAGCCACAGCTGACGGAGATCGTCGCGGGTCAAACCGTCCTGGTCTACGAGGTCACCGAGATCACCCCTTCGGCCACGGCGCCTTTGGCCGAGATCAAGCCTGACGTGATCGCCCTTTGGCGCCGCGACGAGGGCTCCAAGGCCGCCAAGGCAGCGTCTGAACGTGTGATGCAGCGCCTCGCTCAAGGGACTGATCTCGCGGCCGCCGTGGCTGCCGAAAAGAAGGCCATCCCCGCACCGCAAACACTCAACATCGACCGCCAGGAAATGGCCCGCATCGGCCGTGTCCCGTCGTCGCTCGCGCTGTTTTTCAGCATGGCCGCAGGCACGGTGAAGAAGCTCGAGGCTCCGCAGGACGAGGGTTGGTTCATCGTCAAGCTCGACAAGATCGAGGCAGGCGCAGTGCCGGCCAACGACCCGATCCTTACCACGACGCTGAACCAGCTGGGCCGCATCACCGCGGAGGAATACGTCGAGCAGTTCGTCAACGCAGCGCAAGACGACGTGGGCGTGGAACGCAACCAGACGGCGATCGATGCCGTGGTGGCGTCCCTCACCGGCACCCAAGCCGACTGAGGCGCGGCCTTGCCAGCCATGCTCCCCGAGAACGCCGAGGCGGCTCGCTCCCGGCTTGCCGCTGGTGAGCCGGCACTCGTCTGGCGCCAGCTCGTCGCCGATACCGAAACACCGGTCGGCGCGGCGCTCAAGCTGATCGAGCCCGGTCGCGGGGACTTCCTGCTGGAATCGGTCGAAGGCGGCGAGGTTCGCGGGCGCTACAGCCTGCTCGGCCTCGACCCGGACCTCGTCTTCCGCGCCACTGGCCATTCGTGCGAAGTGAACCGTAGTTGGAAGCTCGACCGCGAAGCTTTCGAGCCGCTGCCGGGCGATAGCCTGGCCGAACTGCGCCAGCTTGCCGACAGCTGCCGGATCGACGTGCCCAAAGGCCTTCCCCCGGCCCTCGCCTGCCTGGTGGGCTATTTCGGCTACGAGACGATCGGCCTGGTCGAAAACCTGCCGAGGGCTCCGCAAAGCGAGCTGGCGGTCCCCGACGTGCTGTTCGCGCGGCCGACCCTGATCCTCGTGTTCGACGGGCTCAGCGACGCTCTGTTCGCCATCGCGCCGCTGTGGGCCGACGGCAGCGAACCACAGCGCGCCGTCGAACTCGCCGGTGAGCGGATCGACGCCGCCCTCGCCCGCCTCAGTGCGGCCTCGCCTGCACCTCATCGCGATCTCGGCCTACCCGAGATGGCGCTCGAACCGGTCATGCCCGCCGAAGACTATGAGGCGATGGTCCTCAAGGCGAAGGAATACATCACCGCGGGCGACATCTTCCAGGTCGTGCTGGCGCAGCGCTTCACTTGTCCGTTTCCGCTGCCGCCATTCGCGCTCTATCGCGCGCTGCGGCGAGTTAACCCGTCACCGTTCCTCTACTTCCTCGACCTCCCCGGCTTTGCCGTTGTTGGTTCGAGCCCCGAGATCCTGGTGCGCGTCCGCAACGGCGAAGTCACCATCAGGCCGATCGCCGGCACCCGCCCGCGCGGCACGACCGAGGAAGACGATATCGAGGCCGAACGCAGCCTCCTGGCCGATCCCAAGGAATGCGCCGAACACCTGATGCTGCTCGATCTCGGCCGCAATGACGTGGGTCGGGTCGCGGCCGCCGATAGCGTCAAGGTCACCGCGAGCTTCACCATCGAACGCTACAGCCACGTGATGCACATCGTCAGCAACGTGGTGGGCCGTCTCGATCCTTCGAAGGACGCCCTGGACGCGTTGTTCGCGGGCTTCCCTGCCGGCACAGTCTCGGGCGCACCCAAGATCCGCGCTTGCCAGGTGATCGCCGAGCTAGAACCCGAAACACGCGGCCCTTACGCCGGCGGCGTTGGCTACTTCGCGCCCGACGGATCGGTCGACTCCTGCATCGTCCTGCGGACCGCGGTGGTGAAGGACGGCGTGATGCACGTCCAAGCCGGCGCCGGGATCGTCGCCGATAGCGACCCCGCCTACGAGGCCGCCGAGTGCCGCCACAAGGCCGGCGCTCTTATCGCTGCGGCGAAGGAAGCGGCACGGGTTGCAGGCGAGGCAGGGTTCGGACAGTGAAGCGCGCGGCGGCGCTGCTTGCGTTCGCCATTGCCGCATGCGGGGCGGAAGAGCCTCAAGCTGAACCGCAACGGGATTGTGCAGCGGTCATCTTCGAGGACGCCGCCCTCACCCACTGCATTGCCGATCCGACGAAGCACGTCATCCGCACGGCCCTCGACGGACGGGATGGCAAGCCGGCGCGCTCCTTCGCCGTACTCGCGGAAAGTCTGCCAGACCCCGGACAGCTTGCGTTCGCGATGAACGCCGGGATGTACGATGAAGACGGCAATCCGATCGGCTACTATGTCGAGCACGGAGAGCGGCGGCACACGCTCAACCGCAACGATGGTGCGGGCAACTTCCACCTGAAGCCAAATGGCGTGTTCTACGGCTCCGGCGGCGTCTGGCAGATACGCAGCACGGACGATTTCGCCGCCAATGTCAGCGATCGACCGGAGTTCGCCACCCAATCCGGCCCGATGCTAGTCATCGGCGGCAAGCTTCATCCCGGCTTCGATGAAAACGGCCAATCGAGGAAGATCCGCAACGCCGTTGGCATCGACGCACAGGGCCGCGCCCATTTCGTGATCAGCGAGACGCCGGTCAGCTTCGGCAAGCTCGCCCGCTATTTCCGGGACCGGTTGAAGACGCCCAATGCCCTGTTCCTGGACGGCAGCGTATCGCAGCTCTGGGATCCTGGGCATCACCGAATGGACGAAGGCGTACCGCTTGGTCCCTTTATCCTGATCGAAAGACAAGTGGACCCCGCGTCGGTTGGGAAGCGTTAGCCGACGCCCGCAATGATGCGGCCAAGAGTATCCGTGCAGACCTGAATCGTGCGAGGCGACCGCCCTCAGGCGCCGAGGCGGACACGCACACCCGCGCGAAACGCCCTCCCTACAGGCTCAAACAGCAGCTGGTTGGTCGTCCCCATGCTGCCAGGTGCAATGGGAGGATCGCGATCGAACACGTTGTTCACTGCGGTGAAAAATTCGAACTCCCGATCGCCGGCTTCCACACGCCACTGAAACGCAAGGTCGAGATAGAAGCGGCTCTGGACACGGTTGTTGTCGACGCTGTTCGGCAAAGTGATCGAATAGCCTTCCTGGTCCGGCCCGACGAAATTGGTCCAGAAGATGCCCGAAGGGATGTATCGGCCATGGGCAGTGAGCTGGAACTGGTCGAGCGTCCACGTCGCCATGCCGTCGATCGCGTAGTCCGGCACGCCCGGCACGGTGCCGGTCCGCCAGCCCGTCTGCCCAGCCCGGTCGATCGCCCCGGCAACATCGACCGTGGTAAGTTCCGAAGCGATGTTCGCCAGCACCGACAAGTCGAGGTCACCGGCTGTGCCGAGGGGCTGGCGATATCGGAACTCGATGTCGAACCCTCGCGCTCGCAGCTCGTTGGAATTGAGGAACAGATCATCGATCTGCACGATCGCATTGGTTTGAGGATCGCGCGTAATGAGCGCGCAGAATTCACTGACACCTTCCGAACAGCGATTGGCCAGGGTCTGCGCGCCTAGTATGCCGATCGCATCCTTCACGCTGATATCGTAGTAGTCGACCGAAAGACGCAGGCGGCTGAGCGGTCCGCTGCCGGTCGGCGAAATCACCCCGCCGATGGTCCAGCTGTCCGCTCGCTCGACGCGAAGATCGGGATTGGAGCCCGTGATCACTGTGGGGCTGGATTGCTGTCCGGTGTCTGGATCTGTGAAGCCGATCGACCGCTTGGTTCGAGGGCCAACCAGTTCGACCAGGTTGGGCGCCCGGATATCGCGCGATCGGGTGGCGCGCAGCCGGATCCCATCCACGGGCTGATAGACCACACCGGCCTTCCAAGTCGTGACCGCCCCCGTCGTGCTATAGTCGGTGCGACGGAGCGCGCCGTTGAGATCGAGCGCGTAGCCAAGCGCGGAGTCCTCGAAGACCGGCACCGCTAACTCGGCATAAGCCTCTTTCACCTCGACTGCCCCGGAAAGGGCCGAGCCGTTCAGCGTCCAGAAGCCGTTCTGCATCGAGACCGGATCGGTAGTCCCCTCGATTTCGTCGCGCCGATAATCAGCACCGATGGCCAGGGCCACCGACCCTGCCGGCAGATCGAACAGGCTGCCACGCAAGTTCGCGGCGACCATATGCTGATCGTTGATCGTATCCTGAAAGCCGTTGCCGGTGATGTAGCCGTCGGCGGCTTGCGAAAAGAGCCCCTCGCCAAAGGGATTGTAAGGCGCACAGGCTGGATCGTCATTGGCCGGATCGGCGTCGGCATTGACCCGGCAAACGATCGCACCCTGCGGTCCCTCAACGGCATCGACGGCGCGCTGCAGGTTGACGAGATTGATCGCGTTGTAGGTGTTCTGACGAAAATGGGTGCGCCCGTACTGATAGCCGACATCCCAGGTCCAACCTGCGCCGAACTCGCCCTCCAGTCCGGCAACCGTTCGCCAGGTTTCGGTATCTGAGGTGGCGTAAGCGGGTCCGAGGCTGAAGTCCGCCTTGCCGAGTTGAATGGCCGCGACGCCATTCGCATCCATCTGTTCCGCGATCGCCCGTGGAATGAACGGATTGTCGCGCTGGATGCGCCCCATCAGCGAGCCGCTGGGATCGCGCAGTACGTTCGACACCACTGTGCCGCTGACCTTGCCGTACGAAACGTCGAGGCTCGCGCGGATGGTGTCGGTCACGTCGAGTGTGGCGATGCCGTAGAGCGAATAGCGCTCGACCGGCACCTTGAGCAGCAGCGGGTAGAAGAACGAATTGCGGCCGTAGCCCTCCCCCCCGACCATGAACAGCGACCCCACCGACGAGCCATATTCGAAGGCGCGCGGGGTTCCGTCGGGAGTAAAGGTGGTACCGCGCAGCGGATCGCCGGCCATGGTGCCGATGGGGCTGCCCGCAGCATCGTAGGAACGGTTGATGAGGCCCCCGGGCGCCACAGTCGAAGTGTGCACGTTGCCGATGATGAGGTTGCCGGGAAGACCGCCCGTTCCTGCTGGGGTATTGCCGAAGATCAGCGTCTCAGTCGCGCACCAGGATCGAGAATAGCATGTGCCGAGGCCTTCGTTGTTCTCGTACTCCCCCGAAATGGCGACGTGCAGCCGGTCGCCGATGCGGCTGCCGGCCGTGAGGCTGAGGTATTGGCTCTCATCGTCGCCCAGCTGGGATATACCGCCGATTGCCTCGGCTCGGATGCCTTCGAAGCGGCGATTGAGGATGAAGTTCACCACCCCCGCGACGGCGTCGGAGCCATAGGCTGCAGAGGCGCCGCCAGTCACGACCTCAGTCCGGCTCACCAAAGCCGAAGGGATGAGGTTTACGTCGACCGTGCCCTGCGACGTGCTGGGAACGAAGCGATGGCCGTCGACCAGGACCAGAGTTCGGGGCGAACCTAGCCCGCGAAGATCGAGCACGCGGGCGCCGATATTGCCACCCTGGTTAGCTTGGGTCGCCGGTCCGCTCGTGGCGCGAAAGCTCGGCAACTGGTTGAGCGCATCGCCCACGTTGGTGATGGCCAGCGCTTCTACCCGCTGGCTGTCGAGCACCGTGACCGGAGTCGGCGAAGTGAAGCCGCTGCTGAGGCCGGAACCGAGGCGTGAACCGGTGACGACAATTTCGCCTTCGGCAGGCTCGGTCTCAGTCGAAGCCTCTACTGGGTTCGAGATCTGATCGGTCGTCGCGTCCTGCGCGCTTGCGATCGAAATCGGCGTCAACGCAGTTGCCAGTCCAATCGCGCAACGCACGCGCCAAGCCGTAGAGGCCATGTCTCTCTCCCAGTTCCAAGCCGCTGTTATGACGCGGCTTTCTTGCGTATATTGGTACGTACCTTGTTACATATATGTCAAGGCATCGCCCGATCGCTTGGCAAATGACGGGCGCCGGCCTACCGATCAGTGGGGCGAAATACGGGGAGGGGCAGATCTTGGGCGACGATTTTGGCCGCTGGGCAACGGAGTTCGGGCGCTTCTATCCGAAGGGCAGTCGATCCAACCTGGAGTTCCGCCTGTCACGCCTGCTCATTCTGTCATCTCGCCGTTGGATGGCGTTGATCGACAGCAAGGTCAGCAAGTCCACCGGCTACGCACGACCGCAATGGCAAACCTTGTTCGCCATCGCTTTCCAGGGTGGCCGGGCGACAACCATCGAGCTCGCCGAGCGGATGGGCGTAAAATGGCCCGCGCTGGTCCGGACATTGAACTCGCTCGAGGCCGACGGCTTGATCGTGCGGAACGAAAACCCGGACGACCGCCGGTCGCGGCTGATAGAGATCACAAACGCCGGATCGCAGGTCCTGGCCCGGGTTCAGCCGGTGGTCGATCCAACCCGAAAGGCGGTGCTGGAGGGCTTCTCCGAGGAAGAGATGCAGACCTTTGCCGGCCTGCTATCACGCTTGCTCGACCGTTTGGATTAGTCGCACGGTAGGTGAGGAGCGACCCGTCCCCCACCCACAACGCTTCATCAGCAAACCGCAGTGATGATGATCTCGACCCGGTAGTCCGGGGTAGCAAGCTTCGCTTCGCCGGTGGCGCGGGCGGGCGGGTTGTCCTTGTCGACCCACACGTCCCAGACCGAGTTCATTTCCGCGAAGTCGGCCATGTCGGCGAGCCAGATCGTGGCGGTGAGGATGCGCGACTTGTCGGAGCCCGCCTCGGCCAGCAGCCTGTCGATCTGCGCCAGGACCGCGGTGGTCTGGGTGGCGACACTTTCACCCGGCGCACCGACTTGTCCGGCAAGGTAGGCGATACCGTTGTGAACTGCTGCCTGGCTCATCCGCGGGCCCGGTTCGATGCGACGAATGCTCATGATTTCCTCTCTTTGGTGGATTCGTAGTCCACTGTCCTAGGGCGACGAACTGTGCAGGCAAAGCTGCGTTCGACGGAAAGCGCCGGTATTCCGGCGCAGGTACCTCGTCAGTGGAAGTCCCGTGACTTGGGAATGACCCTGACATTGCGCGGGTGACGATGGTTTCCGCCGTGGTCGCCATAGGCCAGGGCCGGCTTGAGCATGTCGTCGGACAAGCGGTGCAGTTGTTCCGTCGCGTCGGTGAGATGCGCGGCGATCACGTGGATCACGTCCTCGTCATATTCGACACGGCCGCGGACCTCGATCAGCCGCGCGCCCATCACCACCTTGCGATATCGCTCCATCGTGTCCGGCCACACGACCAGGTTGGCGACCCCGGTCTCGTCCTCGAGCGTGATGAACACCACGCCCTTGGCCGAACCCGGCCGCTGGCGGATCAGCACGACGCCGGCGACATTGACCATCGCGCGGTGCTTGCGGCTGCGCAAGTCACTGGCCCGCAGAAAGCCGCGCTCGGTCAGAGAAGCGCGCAGGAAGCTCATCGGATGGGCTTTCAGCGATAGGCGGTGGGTCTGGTAGTCGGCGATCACCTCCTCCGACAGAGGCATAGCGGGCAAGCTCGTGATCGCGCGCTCCGCCCCCTCTTCGCGTTCCTCGGCATAGCGGAACAGCGGCAGCTCAGATCCCGCCGTCAGGCTCCGCGCATCCCACAAGGCCTGCCGCCGCGGCAGGGCGAGCGAACCGAAACAATCGGCCGAGGCGAGGCGCTCGATATGAGCGGGCGGGACCTTGGCCAGGTCGCGCAGTTCGGTCACGTCGCGATAAGGCCCTGCCGCCTGCCGCCTTGCCACCAGTTTCGCTGCGACATGTTCGGGGAGCCCATCGACCTGCCGCAGGCCAAGGCGGAGCGCGACGCCGTGCCCTCGCTCCTCCAAGGTGCAATCCCAGTCCGAATGATTAACGTCGATTGGCAGGACCGTGACCCCGTGCTCCGCCGCGTCGCGGACGATCTGCGCGGGGGCATAGAAGCCCATCGGCTGGGAATTGAGCAACGCGGCGGCAAAGGCGGCCGGGTAGTGGCATTTCAGCCAGCTCGAGACATAGACCAGGTGCGCAAAGCTCGCCGCGTGGCTTTCGGGAAAGCCGTACTCGCCGAATCCCTTGATCTGGTTGAAGCAGCGCTGGGCGAACTCCGGATCGTAGCCGCGCCCGACCATGCGGCCGACCATGAGGTCCTCCAGCTCATGAACCATACCGCGCGAACGGAACGTCGCCATGGCCTTGCGCAGCCGGTTCGCTTCGGCCGGCGTGAACTTTGCTGCATCGAGCGCGATCTTCATTGCCTGCTCCTGGAAGATCGGCACGCCGTAAGTGCGCCCGAGAATTGAGGACAGCTCATCGGCGGGGCCATGTTCCGGTGCGGGGCCTGGCAGGTGGAAGCTGGTCTTCCCTTCGCGCTCCGCCTTGCGCTGCTTGAGGTAGGGATGGACCATGTCCCCCTGGATCGGCCCCGGACGCACGATCGCCACTTCGACCACCAGATCGTAGAACCGACGCGGCCTGAGGCGTGGGAGCATGTTCATCTGCGCCCGGCTCTCCACCTGGAAGACCCCGAGTGAGTCCCCCTTGCAGAGCATGTCGTAAACTGCCGGATCTTCCTGGGGCAAAGTCGCGAGAGTCAGGCTGCGATCATGATGTTTTTCAAGGAGATCGAAGCCCTTCCTGATACACGTCAGCATGCCGAGTGCGAGAACGTCGACCTTGAAGATGCCGAGGTCGTCGATGTCGTCCTTGTCCCATTCGATGAAGCTCCGCTCGGGCATCGCGCCATTCCCGATCGGCACGGTCTCGGTCAGCAGGCTGTCGGTGAGGATGAAGCCTCCGACGTGCTGGCTCAGATGCCGGGGCATGCCGATCATTTGCTGGGTCAACTTCAGAACCCGTCTCAAGTGCGGATCGGACAAGTCGAGGCCCGTTTCCCTCAGGACATGGTCTTCGTCGATCTCATTCCCATGGCCACCCCAGACTGTGCGGGCGAGCGACGAGGTTACGTCCTCGGACAGCCCCATGACCTTACCGACTTCGCGGATCGCCATGCGCGGGCGGTAGTGGATCACCGTGGCGCAAAGCCCGGCGTGAGAGCGGCCGTATTCTTCGTAGATGTGCTGGATCACCTCCTCGCGCCGTTCGTGTTCGAAATCGACATCGATATCGGGCGGTTCGCTCCGCTCTTCGGAAATGAAGCGGTCGAACAGCAACTGGTGCTCGGCCGGATCGACCGAGGTGATCCCGAGGCAGAAGCAGACCGCCGAATTGGCTGCCGAGCCGCGGCCCTGGCACAGGATCGGCGGTTCCCGGCTGCGGGCGTAGTCGACGATCTCCTTGATGGTCAGGAAATAGGGCGCAAGCCGAAGCTTGCGGATCAATTCCAGCTCACGCTCAAGTGTTTTCTTGATAGTGTCAGACAAGCCCTTGGGATAACGCCATTTAGTGCCTTCCCACGTCTGCTGTTCGAGATACTCCTGTGACGTCATGCCATCAGGATAGGCCTTCTTCGGGTACTCGTATTTCAACTCGTCGAGGCTGAACTGGCAGGCATCGGCCACTTCGCGCGACGCCACGATGGCGTGCGGCCATCGCGCGAACAGTGCGAGCATGTCGTCGGGGCTCTTGAGATGCCGTTCCGCATTGGCGTGGAGCCGGTGCCCCGCCTTGGCGACAGTGGTCTTGTGCCGGATTGCCGTCATCACATCATGCAGCGGCCGGCGGTCGGGCGCGTGGTAATGAACGTCGTTGGTGGCGAGGAGAGCCAGGCCGTTCACCTTGGCCAAGGTGTCGAGCCGGTCGATCCGGGCCACGTCGTCACCCCGATAGAGATAGCTCGCGGCGAGGTGACGCAGCGTGGGGAGTTGTTGGGCGAGATGGGGAAGGATCTCGAGAAACCGAGCAGTTAGCGAACTGCGGTCCTGCTCAGGTGACGTTTCAGCCCCTCCCGCAAGCGGTAGGGGGATGACGTTGCTTTCGATCTCTACGGTGAGTTCGGCATCGATATCCCGAGGCGGCAATAGGATCAGCTGCACGCCCTCGGCGTGCTCAGCCAGCAGCCGCAACGAGATATCGCAGACGCCCTTCTCCTGCCATTCCCCCTCAAGCGTGCTCATCCGCCCGGCCGAGATCAGCCGGCACAAGCGGCCATAGGCGGCTCGGTCAGTCGGGTAGGCGAGGAAGGCGAGACCTTCGACCGTCTCGATCCGGCAACCGATGAGGGGCCTGAGCTTCAAGGTTCGGGCCTCTGTGTGGATACGCACCACCCCGGCCATCGAATTGACATCGGCAATACCGACCGCATCGTAACCCAGCGCCGAGGCGGCATTCACCAGGTCGACCGCGTCCGATGCCCCGCGCAGAAACGAAAAGCAGGAAATGAGCCCGAGTTCGACGAACGCCGCCCGTGGGGGCGGGGTTATCGTGTCGGGATCGACCTGGGTCCGGCGCTTGCCGGGAGTGAGTGAGGATTCGGGCATGGCACCTTAGCCGTCTGGCTTTCAAACGCGCAGGCAAAGATCGCTACGATCCATATTTATGTTCGCTATTTGTTCCTTTCAAGACCCCGGTCTTAACCCTCGGCTCTTTTTCGGTCGGCTGGCCTAGCGCCAGCGCCGCGCGAGCAGGAACAGCACGGTCGGCCAGAACACCGTGTTGGCAAAATCGATGTAGTGTTCGAAGGGCGCTTGCGGAGTGCCTGAATACCAATCCACCACTTCATTCAGCGTGGCAAAGAAGACGACCAGAGCGAGGGGTATCGGAGAGCGCATCTTTTTGCGCAGGATCAGGGCAGCCAGGACAAAGATCAGCAGTCCGGTGTGAACGTGCAGCAGGTCCTCGGAAGCACCGGTGACGGTCGACAGATATTGCTTTGCCGACCGATAACCGGTGACGAGAGATTCGATCACTGCTTGCATCGAAGGCCCCTAGGTTGGTTCGGATTGCCGCGTCCAGCCATGGTTTAGCTGTACAGCCCCTGAAGAAACCAATCGGGCGCACCGCCACGTCCGTCTCCCGCCAGACCCGCGCGGTAAATCCAGTAGCGGCGACCTTCGCTGTCCTCGATGCGGTAATAGTCCCTCAGCCGCGTACCGCCCCTTTCGCGCCACCATTCGGGTGCGATCCGTTCGGGCCCTTCAACGCGCACGACCTCATGCAAGCCACCGCGCCAGCGGAACTGACGGGGATGACCATCGGGCGTCGCATAGAGCACGGCTATCGGCTCCGCCCGGTCGAGCAGCTTCAGCGGACGGGCATGGAACGTCAATTCCTCCTGCGAGACCGGTTCGGGTTCGAGCGGGGGCTGCCAACGCTGCGCGCGCTCGGGAATGTGGCTCGCATAAGGAACGGGACGGCGGACGGCGGACGTGCCGAGCCGCATGGTCAGCCGGTCGATGCAGGCCGCCAGCGAAGTGCCGGCATCCTCGGCCTGGGCGCCAAGGCCCCTTTGGACCACCGCGAGCGGCTCTACCCAGAGCGCGCGCATCCGCACCAGCTCGATCCCGAAACCGGCATCGATATCGTCGAGCCGACCGGCAAACAGGCGAGCGATGTGCGCTGCTTCGCGCGTGGCCGCGGCCAGTTCGAGCGAGCGCTGCACCACGTCGCCATCCACTCGCCACAGCCCGAGCTCGAGCCGCCGCGCGCCCTCCCCCCGTGCTTCGAGTTCGCGCGCCATGTCGGCGGCAAGGTCCGCCACGACGCGAGCGAGCAACTCGCTGTGGCGGATCGGTTCGAGCAATCCGCGCTGGACCAGGGCCGTGCTCACGGGAACCACCGGCAGTAAGGGCTCCGGTGCTCGGCCCAGCAACTGGTCCATCCTCAGCAAAGGATTGGCGGCCGGTGACCGATGCCGAAACCGGCGCTTGAGCGCGTCGCGCCCGACCCCGGCCAGATCGCCGATGCGTTTGAGCCCCAGCCGCCGCAGCACCAGCAACACTTCGCCGTCGAGCCTCAAGGCCGCCACCGGCAGCCCGGCGAGAGCTTCGGTACTGTCCTGGGGCGTAAGGATCAGCGAGCCGTTTCCATAATGGGCAATCGCCCAAGCCGCCCCGGCCGTCGGCGCGATGGCTGCACGTGCAGCAAGGCCTTGCGCGGCAAAGCGGGTTTGCACCTCGGCCAGCAACTGCTCCTCTCCACCGAACAGGTGAGCAACGGCGCTGATGTCGACCAGCAAACCGTCAGGCGGATCGAGCGCCGCCCACGGCCCCCAGCGATGCGCCCAAGCCGCCAGGCGTTCGAGAAACGCGAGGTCGCCCAGCGGGTCCGAAGGCGCAACCTTGAGCGCCGGACACACGGCCCGGGCATCGGCTACCGCCATGCCCGGCCGCGCGCCGGCGGCGAGGCCGGTGTCGTTGACCGCTTCGATACGGAGTCCGTGGGCGGTTTCGGCGATCAGCGCGTAGGGTTCGGCATCCGCGCCCTGCCCCCGGCCGCAGCCTTCAGCTTGCCGCCAGCGATCGACCGCCAGCCGCGGCAGCCAGATCGCCATGATCCGGCGCGGCGGAAGGGCGTTCGGCGGCGAGACCTTTTCCGTCATCGCGCAATATCCATTCTCCGGTGGCAAGATTGCGGGCGCGAAACAGCTCGGCATGCCAGGCGGGTGTGCCGGGAGCAGCAACATTCCATTGCGGTGGCAGCGACGCGGCCGAGCGAACCTGCCAACGCATCCGTGCCGAAGACAGGTCCTGCTGCGCGTCGTGACGGACCAGGAACAACGGAACGCCGTACCGTTCGGCCGCCAGCGTCAGACGTCGCGAGGCCGTGAAGTCGAGCACCTTGGGATTACCCACGATCTCTCCGATCACGCAGGCCATGTCGCGGCAGCGTATTCCTTCCTCCAGCGCGAACAGCGCGTCTTCCGGTTTGGGAGCGAGGACATGGATCACCCGGCTACGCAGCGCAGGCGGCAAGCCTGCGCGATAAGGCCGCCCATTGAGGCGAAGCGAGGCGTTGTCCTGCACCCACAGCAAGCTGCGCCCCTCCCCGCCCTGTCCGCGCAATCCATCGAGCGCCAGGGCCAGCGCCGCGGCCGTCCCGCTACCTTCGTCCCCATTGGCGAAAACCTCGCTATGCGGCGCGCAGGGCAAGCCCTCCCGCCAGCGGGAAGCGCGTTCGCCCGGCAGTGATAACTGCGCGGCAGTTGGGAAGGCGGACAAGTTCACGGCGAATCGACTCCAATGTTCACTTTATGTTCCCACTTGGAGGGAATGGCAACGGAACTGTGCCCGGCCTTGCGGGGTTGTTCGGAAAAGCGGAGAAACTCGCATGGACAAGGCCACGACCCTCAAGCACAAATTCTGGACCACGCTTGCGGATAGCCCGTTCGTGTTCCTGCAGGTCGGTGACGATCCCCAAACCGCAGTGCCGATGATGGCGCAGCTCGACAGCGAGGCTCACAGCACGATCTGGTTCTTCACCAGCCGTAGAGGCCCCTTCGCTCAAGGTGGCAAAGCCACGGCGACGTTCACCGGTAAAGGCCACGACCTGTTCGCCCGCTTCTCCGGCACCCTGATCGAGGAAACCGACGCTGCCCGCTTCGATCTGGAATGGAGTCCCGCGGTCCAGGCCTGGTTTCCCGGCGGGAAGGACGATCCCAATCTGCTGATGCTGCGCATGGAGATCGAGGACGCCGAGATCTGGAACCTCGACTATGGTTTGATCAACACCGCCAAGATGATGCTCGGTTACGACATCCGCGAAACCGCGGCCGGCCAGCACGTCCAGACTAAGCTATAACGGAAAAGGCCGCTCTCCAGGAGGAAAGCGGCCCTTTGTACGTCAGGGACGTCCGCGATCGGGAACGCCCGGGATATCGGGTTCGATATCGGCGATTTCAGGCTCGTGTACTTCCACGATGCCGCGACCCAAGTGGCTGTGCGAGCGGCCGTAGAAGAAATAGATCACCAGTCCGAGCGCGCCCCAGATCGGCAGGAAAAGCATGGCTTGAACTGGCAGGTTGAAGAAAAGGAACGTGCAGCCCAGCATCGTCACCGGCGCAACGATCCATACGCCGGGAACCCTGAAATGGCGCTTGCGACCGGCATCCTTCTTTCGCAGCACCAAGACTGCGATGGCGACCATGAGGAAGGCGTAAAGCGTTCCCGCGTTGGAAATGTCGGCCAACTGCCCCACCGGGAAGAACGCGGCAGCAATCGCCACGGCGCCGCCGGTAAGAGCCGTCACGACATAAGGCGTACGGAACTTCGGATGCACCTTGCTGAGCTTTTCGGGCAGCAATCCGTCACGGCTCATCACGAAGAAGATGCGCGTCTGACCGAACAGCAGCACGAGAATAACCGAAGGTAGCGCAAGGAACGCCGCGACGCCGAGCATGTTGCCGACGGTCGAGAAGCCGATCGACCGAAGCACGTGGGCCAGCGCCTCGTCAGAGCAAACCAGTTCCTGCGCGTACTGTGCCAGTGCGCACTGGCGGGCCAGTTCCTCCGAACCGGCGGGGAACGGAATGCCGTTCGGCCCCATGATCGGTTGGCCGCCGAGCGTACCGATCGCGCCGGCCGCGACGAGAATGTAGAATACCGTGCAGAACAGCAGCGATCCGATCAGCCCGATCGGGACGTTGCGCTGCGGATTCTTGGTCTCCTCGGCGGCGGTCGAGACCGAATCGAAGCCGACATAGGCGAAGAAGATTGTCGCTGCCGCACCCACCGCACCGACACCGGTACCAAATCCTCCGAACACTCCGGCCGGCAGGAAAGGGTTGAACTTGGCGGTGTCGAATTCGGGACTGGTAAAGGTCAAGGCGATGAAGATCGTCAGAGCCACGACCTTGATGGCAACCAGCACGGCGTTGAACTTGGCGCTCTCACTCGTGCCGACAATCAGCAGGCCGGTTACAAGCAAGGCAATCACAAACGCCGGGAAGTTGATAAACCCGCCCTCAGCGCCGCCTAGGGCGAGCGGACCCGCTGCGAGCCATGGTGGCAGACTTATGCCGAAAAATTGATGGAGTATGGTCCCGGAAAAGTAACCCGACCATCCGACCGACACCGCAGCTGCGGCAATCGCGTATTCCATGATCAGGGCCCAGCCGACTGTCCAGGCCAGGATCTCGCCAATCGTGGCGTAGCTGTAGGTATAGGCGCTTCCGGCGACGGGGATCATCGACGCGATCTCGGCGTAGCAGAGCGCCGCAACAATGCAGACCAGACCAGCGATGGCGAAGGCCAGCATCAAGCCTGGCCCTGCCTTCTGAGCTCCGGCCGCAGTGAGCACGAAGATCCCGGTACCGATAACCGAGCCGATGCCAAACAGCGTCAGCTGGAACCAGCCAAGCGAGCGATGCAGCGATTTCTTTTCTGCCGTCGCCAAAATGGCGTCCAACGGTTTGACACGACCGAACATGCGGTTCTCCCACTTCGGCACACTTGGAACGGCACCGACCCCTCGATTGGTTGCGAAGCTAACCGCATTCGTGCGCAAGGCAAGCGCGTTGCTGGTCCTTTGCACAGCGACCGCAAGGGCTCTACAAGCCGTTCATGTCCACGTTCCAGCTCGACACCTCGACCAGCCGCGCTCATCCGACACCGCAGCCGATGCGGCGCCTGACCGTCCCGGCCATCCGCAAGCGCAAGCAGGATGGCGTTACGGCCGAGCCTATCGTCATGCTCACCGCCTACACGGCGCGGCAGGCGCAGTTACTCGATGCCCATTGCGATGTGCTGCTGGTGGGCGATTCCCTTGGCCAGGTAATTTACGGGCTGGAGTCCACCGTTCCGGTCACGCAGGAGATGATGGCCAATCACACCGCTGCGGTGGTGCGCGGCAGCTATCACGCGGTGGTGGTAGTCGACATGCCGTTCGGCTCCTACGAAGCCTCGCCCGCACAGGCCTTCGAAAGCGCTTCCTACCTGCTCAAGGCGAGCGGGGCCGCAGCGGTCAAGCTCGAAGGCGGCGAAGCCATGGCCGAGACGGTCGAATTCCTGATCAAGCGCGGCATCCCGGTAATGGGCCACGTCGGCCTGACGCCGCAGGCGGTCAACGTCCTCGGCGGCTACGGCGCGCGCGGACGAGGCGATGTCGAGGCCGGAAAGATCATCAGCGACGCGCGGAGCCTCGCCAACGCCGGCGCTTTTGCCATCGTGGTCGAAGGCGTGGTCGAACCTCTGGCGGTCGAGGTTACCAAGGCGGTGCCCTGCCCCGTCATCGGCATCGGCGGCTCCGCCCAGTGCGACGGCCAGGTCCTGGTGACCGACGACATGCTCGGCATGTTCGAGCGGGTGCCGCGGTTCGTGAAGCGCTATGACGACCTCGCCAGCCGCATCTCGGCCGCTGCAGAGGCCTACGCCGCGGAAGTGAAAGCCCGGACCTTTCCGGGCGAAGCGCAGACCTATCAGCCCGGCTAGCAGGTTCGACCGGTGGAGATCATGAACGAGGGTCGCTTGCGTTCAATGCCGCGCCCGCTATGGCGCGCGCAAGTCCGATAGGAAACCGACGTGCTGCGCTACTACAAGGGATCGATCGTCTTCACTCTGGTCTGCCTCGCCCTGGCGGTGTGGTACGGCTGGGAGCTGACAGGGACGGCATCGGGCACGCTTTCGATGCTGTGGATCGTGATCGTGCTCTCGGTGCTGGAGATCTCGCTCTCGTTCGACAACGCGGTGGTCAACGCCACCGTCCTCGACGAGATGGACAAGGTCTGGCAGCGCCGGTTCCTTACCTGGGGCATGGTCTTCGCGGTGTTCGGCATGCGGATCGTCTTTCCGCTGGCGATCGTCGCAATAGCCGCGGGTCTCGGCCCGCTAGAGACTATCCATCTCTCACTAAACGACCCGGTGCGCTACGAGGAAATCGTGTCGAGCGCTCACGTCGGCATCGCCGGGTTCGGCGGCGCGTTCCTGGCCATGGTGGGCCTGAAGTTCTTCTTCGACGCTGATAAAGACGTGCACTGGATTTCGGTCGTCGAGGAAAAGCTGGCTAAGTTCTCGCGCATCGAAGCGGTTGAGATCGCGTTCCTGCTGGTCACGCTCTACTTCATTTCGCTGCTGCTGCCCGAAGAGGACGCGTTGACGTTCCTCACCGCCGGCCTGCTCGGCCTGGTCACTTTCATTGGCGTCGAGGCCGTGGGTAAGATCCTCGAGCTCAAAGAGGAAGCTCGTGCGGCAACGGGCGTGGTCGTGCGATCGGGCCTCGGCGGGTTCATCTACCTCAACGTGCTCGACGCCTCGTTCAGCTTCGACGGCGTGATCGGCGCCTTCGCCCTGTCCAACAACATGATCGTGATCGCCCTCGGGCTTTCGATCGGCGCGATGTTCGTCCGTTCGATGACGATTATGCTGGTGCAGAAGGGAACCCTCTCGGAGTACCGCTATCTCGAGCACGGGGCGTTCTGGGCGATCATTGCCCTGGGCGCGATCATGCTGCTGTCGGCCCACTTCCACATTCCGGAGACCATCACCGGCCTGATCGGCGCCACGCTGATCGGTATTTCGCTGTGGTGGTCCGTCCGCCACAACCGGAGCCATCCCGATCCTATCGAGGAAGCTCTGCGCGGCGACTGAACCGGTTGGCCAGCGGGGCCGAGATCACCAGCTGTAGCAGGTGGTAAGTCAGCACCGGCAAGAGCAGCAGCCCCGCCACAGCCGGAGGGAACAGCAGGCTCGCCAACGGGGCGCCCAGGGCGATGCTCTTCTGCGCTCCGGCGAACAGGAACGCGATGCGATCGTCCCGTCTCAGCTTGATCGCCCCACCAAGCAGCCAGGATCCGGCAAAGCCGATGACCAGAAACAGGCCAACCAGCGCGATGAGCGAGGCCCAGGCGGCCAGGTCGACCTTTTGCCACAGACCCTGCTCCACGGCCCCTGAGAACGCCACATAGACGGCAATCGCGATCGAGGTGCGATCCATCCACGTCGCGAGCTGGCGATGCTCCTTCACCAGGTGCCCGACCCTGCCTTGCGCGATCTGGCCGATGATGAAGGGGACGAGCAGGATCAGGGCCACCCGTTCAAGCGAGTCGATGTCGAAGCCAGCAGCCTTGCTCCCCGCCACGAGAGAGAACAGCGGCGCGCTCAGGAACACGCCGAGGATGTTGAGGAACGCCGCAGCCACGACAGAAACGGCGACATTGCCGCCGGCGAGCGATGAGTAGGCCGTCGCCGACTGCACTGTCGAAGGCAAGACGCCGAGGAACAACAAGCCCAGCGCGACCTGCGGTGGCAGGGCCAGTGCGGCACCCGCCTTCGCCAGGCCCCATCCTGCGAGGCCCATCACCGCAAAGCACCAGATCGCCAGCGGCAACAACAGCCGGAGATGCCGCATCCCGCGCAGCACTTCTGCCCGCGGGAGACGCAGTCCGTTGAGCAGGAACAGGACGAAGATCGCCCCGTTGGAGACCCCTTGGGCAAGCGGCCGGTACTCGGCAGACACGGGCAGGAAGGTGGCGAGCAGAATCGCCAGCAACAGGAGGCGAACGAGCGGGTCGATGCCGCCTGCAATACGGGCTAGTGCCATGCTCGCGAACTGCCCGTACCAGGCCCCGCTGTCCAGATGGCCGGCGCGTTTCGCTACTGCTGGGCGAGTAAGGTCCCGCTCGCAGTCCGCTGCACTTTGGCGAGAAGCGCGTTCGCCTGGGTTCCGCCGGCGCCATCGGCCTCTAACAGCCTCGCAAGCGTCGCTGCGATGCGCGGGTTGCTTCGCTGCAACTGATAGGCGCGTTGCGCCGTCTCAGTCGCCAGGTCACCTCGTCGGGCGCCAATCTCGGACAGATCGGCCAGCAAGAGCGGATCCTGTCGGCCGGTAGAGTCATTGGCAAAGCCGAGCAGCGCCACGGCTTCCGACAGGTTGCCTCCCTGCCCTTCTATCCTGCCCAGCAGCGCCGCCGCAGGGACGGATCGCGGGTTGTGGGTGAGATACTCTGCCAGCAATCGCCTGGCGTCCTGTTCCCGCCCCATCATTCGCTGCGCCGCCACCATTCGCTCGACCAGCGAGAAATCCCGGCGGACTTGCGCCGCCCGCGAATAGACACCGAGCGCTGCCCGGGGATTGCCCGCCAGCAGGGCCACGTCGCCTCCAAGGATCTCCACGTCGGCCGAACCGGCATATTCGAGACCTACCCGGTTGGCCGTCGCGATCGCTTCCGCCCTGCGTCCCTGCGCCAGCATCTGCCGCAATAGCCGTACGGCTGACTGAGCCTCCGGCCCGCTCGAACTACCCGCAGTAACGGGAAGCACCGCCATCATCGCCGGCCTTGGGCGCGCGGCGCGATCGAGGTAGCGCGCCGCTTCCAGACGCAGGCCCATTTGCTCATAGGCCCGTCCAACCATGGTCAGCAGGTACGGCGAGGCATCCGGACGGTCGGCAGCTGCGCGAAAGCGCGCCACAACCCCCTCGGCGTCGCCGCTGGAAAGCAACGCCCTTGCGAGCAGCATCGCCGCGTTGCCGTTGTCGGGCTGGGCTTGTGTCAGCGTCTCAAGCTGCTCGGCGGCGAGCTTGGCACTCCCATTGCGCAGTTCGAGTATTCCGGAAAGAAGCTGCGCGGCAGGCGTGTCGTCATAGGCCCCGTTGGTTCGATCCAGCAGCCTACGCGCAAGCCCCGCGTGCCCGGCTCTTGCCGCCAGCACGGCCTGGAGGAAATACGCGCGCGGATCGCGCGGATCGATCGCCACCATTCGGCGAGCCACGCGCAGCATATCCACGTTGCGCCCGGCCTCCGCCAAAGTCGCAGCATACTCACCGAGTTGGGAGAGGTCGTCCGGCGCCCGTTCCAGGCCCTTCTCGAACCACGGCAGCGCGGCGACCGGGCCGACGGCGTCGCGCGCCAGCTGTCCGCGGAATTCGAGAGCACGGGGATCATTCCCGTCGGCCTCAAGGGCCGTTCTGGCCGCCTCGAGCGCCATGTGGTGTTGTCCTGACCGATAGCGGAACCGTCCGACATCGACCCAAAGCTGTGCCGACCCATGACCATCCGCCAGGGCGCGGTCATAGGCCCGCGTAGCAGCACTGAAGTCGCCTTCTTCGATCTCCAGCCGAGCGAGCGCTCGCAAGCCCCGCTCTTGCGTGGCGTCCGAGAAGTTCTCGGTTCCCAGCCACTTGCGGGCCGCTGCCAGATCGCCCTGCAGCAACTCTGCTTCTCCCGCGACGGCGGAAATCTGCGCGCTCGATACACCCGCATCGAGCGCGCGCTTCGCTGCGAGTTCCGCCGCGATACCGTCACCCCGATCGAGGGCGGCCTCCGCTTCGGATACGAGATCGCGCCCCGGAGCGGCTACCGCCGCCGGGCTGGCTGCGAGAACAACCGCAGCGATCAGGCAGACACGCAGGTTAGGCCTGCAGCCCATACTGCTTCAGCAAGTCATAGAGGGTTGGCCGGCTGATCCCGAGCAGGCGCGCCGTGCTGGAGATATTGCCCTCGCTCCGCGCCAGCGCGTGGCGAATGACCTTACGGTCCGCCCGCTCGCGAGCGCTCTTGAGGTTGAGGACATCGGGATCGTCCTCCCCACCCTGCTGCAGATCGAGATCGCCAGCGGTGACGAGCTTGCCGTCGGCCATGATGACCGCCCGCTTCACCCGGTTCTCCAACTCCCGCACGTTGCCTGGCCAGCCCCAGGCATCGATGGCCGCCAGCGCGTCGGGCGAGAAACCGCTGATCTGAGGGTTCATCTCGCGCGCGAAGCGCTTGAGAAAAGCTTTTGCCAGCAGCGCGGCATCGCCGGGCCGTTCGGCCAGCGACGGTATTTTCACCACCACCTCTGCCAGGCGGTAGAACAAGTCCTCGCGGAAGCGCCCATCGGCAATCATCGCCTCGAGGTCCTGGTGCGTGGCGCAGACGATACGGGTGTCGACATCGATCGCCTTGCGGCCGCCGACGCGCTCGATCTGGCGCTCTTGCAGGAACCGCAGCAGTTTCACCTGAAGCGGCAGCGGGATGTCGCCCACTTCGTCGAGGAACAGTGTGCCGCCATTGGCGAGCTCGATCTTGCCCTCGGTCGTCTTGACCGCGCCGGTGAAGGCTCCCTTCTCGTGCCCGAACAGCTCGCTCTCGAGCAGGTTCTCGGGAATCGCCGCGCAATTGATGGCGACGAACGCGCCGCTTTTCCGGTCACTGACCTGGTGCAGGCCCTTCGCCAAGAGTTCCTTGCCGGTACCGCTGGCACCGAGCAGCATGACCGAGACATTGGCATTGGCGACGCGCTCGATCGTGCGGGCCACGCGAACCATCTCGGGAGCAGCGGTGATAAGGCCGCCCAGAACAGTGTTTTCATCGCCAGCCCGCTCGGCCAGCGCGCGGTTTTCGGCTTCGATCCGATGCAGGTTGAGCGCGCGCCGAACGATCAGGCCGAGCTGCTCGATGTCCACCGGCTTCTGGTAGAAATCGTAGGCCCCGCATTCGATGGCATTGAGCGCGCTTTCGCGAGCGCCGTGGCCGGTAGCGACGATGACTTTGGTGTCAGGCTTAAGCGCCATGATCTCGTTGAGCACGGCAAACCCTTCGGTGGTTCCATCGGGATCTGGCGGCAATCCGAGGTCGAGCGTCACGACGGCGGGTTCGTCCGCTCGCAACGCCGCGATGGCGCTGGCGCGGTCGCCCGCGATCACCACCTCGAAATCCTCGTACGCCCATTTGAGCTGGGCCTGCAGGCCCTGATCGTCCTCGACGATCAGGAGCTTGGGTTTCGTGACGGTCATTGTGCCACCTCAGTCTTGGTTGTCTTGAGTGAACGGAGTTGCTCGACCGTCCCGGCCAGGGGCAACACGATGCGGAAACGGGTGCCCAATCCCTCGCGAGATTCGACATCGAGCTGCCCGCCCATGCCGCGAATGAGCTCTCGGGCCTCGAACGCGCCGATGCCGAAGCCCCCAGGCTTGGACGAGTGGAACGGCTTGAACAGCCGGGTACGGACGAATTCGGCGCTCATCCCGCAACCGGAATCGATGATCTCCAGCACGGCACGGCCTTCCTCGCAGCTTTGACGCAGGATGACCGGGGAGAGTTCGTCGCTGGCCTCAATGGCATTCTGGACCAGATGGACAAGCGCCTGCTCCAGGCCTTCCCGGTCAACTCGCACCATGCACGGCGTCAGGTCGATAAGGGCAACCTCGTGCTGGCCGCGATAACGCTCGGCCAGTCGGGCGATGACATCTTCGATAGCGATCGTCTGCAGCGCCTCGTTGCCTTGCGCGCCATAGCGACCCAGGCGCGCGAGCAGAGCCTGCAATTTGTCCGCGCTGTTGCGCAGGGTAATCAGCATGTCGGCCCGGAACTCCGGCTTGTCGGCATGTCTTTCCGTATTGCGCGCCAACAGCGACAGCTGGCTCGCCAGGTTTTTGATGTCATGCATCACGAAGGCGATGCGGCGGTTGAACTCGTCGAACCGCAGCGCCTCGCCGAGTGCGTCCTGGCTGGCCTGTTCGGCAAGATAGCTCGCCAGCTGACGGCCAACGACGCCAAGCAAATCGAAGTCTTCCCAGTCGAGCCGCCGGGTGATGGGCGGCCTGGCCAGCACGACGATGCCGACAAGCCTGTCGTAGTGGACCAGCGGCACCATCGCCCACGCGGAAAGCTCGTCCATCAGCCACGACGGATGGGCAGCTGCCGGGATCGCCTCCACGCGGCCGGCGCGCAAGTCATCGAGGTCGATTATGAACCGGCTGGCTTCGAAAAAGCGCACTCCGGCGGTCGAAAGGGCTTCGGTCGGGACCTCGACCTGGGACCACTGCCAGCGGGTGTCGAGCGTGAGCCCTCCGTCCTCGCGCGGAACGAGCAGCAGGCCCGAGGGGCTGTCGGTTACGTCGGCCACCGCCTGAACGATACGTTCGCGCAGCGGCAAAGCCCCGGGACCGGCACGTCCCATGGTGTCGGTGAACCGAAGCCACTCGGCCCGGTAGTCGTAGCGATGCTGGAACAAGTGCTTGGAAAGGATCACGCGCAACCAGCCGCGAAGCCGGCTTGATGGCATCACCAGCAGTGCCGCCGCGGCTGCCAGCGCGATAAAGCCCAACTGCATCAGCCGTGCGAACTCTCCGCCGGCGTAGGCAAGCCCCTGGGCCACCAGCACCATTGCGAGCAGATACCCGCCGATGATCAGCAGCGAGAACGACCGGAATGCAACGTAGCGCGAAGGGCCGAACCTCAGATTGGCGCCGTCCCGCAATGAACCGATCGCCAATAGCGCCGTCGTCGCGATCGCCGGCACCACCCGCAGCATCTGCAAAGTGTCCGGGTGGGTCCCACTGAGATAGGTAACAGTCGCCGTGTTGAGATCGTAGAGCCACAGGACCGTCAAACCGGCCGCGGGCCATCGAAGCGGCTCGCGCGCAGCATTGGACGCGCCGGCGTAAAGATTGTGGACGAGGACGAGGCCGCCAATGCTGGCCAAGGCTCGCAGCGTCGCCTCAAACCCCAGGAAACTCTGGGCGATCGACGCGCTTCCCGAATAGGGCAATTGCAGCGCCAGCAGTGCGATCTGGAGAAGCTCGACAAACGCCAGCACCAGCAGCACGGACCGAATTGCACCGATCCGATCGCGCCCGTCATGCGCGAAGAACCGATAGAGCCCCCAGAACCAGGCAATGTTGGCGAAACTAAGCAGTACAGCCGTGCCGGTTGCGGAAGTGCCGAGACCGATGAAGCTCAAGGCCCAGCCAGCCGTCAGGATCAGGGCCGTGGCCTCTGCTCGTGCGGCAGGACCACGATCCTTGCGTGGCGTCAGCAGCCAGCCCGCAAGCGCCAGCGCCGAGCCGGCGCAAAGCAGGTACAGCAACAGCGCGATGAAGGACCACAGCGTGTGCATTAGCGTGAGCCCTCCGGCCAGATGACCACGCGCAGGGTCTGCAGCAGGATCAGCAGATCGAGGAAGGGCGTGTAGTTCTTCGCGTAGTACAGATCGTACTCGAGCTTGCGCCGCGCATCTTCGATCGATGCGCCGTAGGGATAGTTGATCTGGGCCCAACCGGTGATGCCGGGCTTCACCATGTGCCGTTCGGCGTAGAACGGTAGCCGGTCCTCAAGATCGTCGACGAACGTCGGCACCTCAGGCCGCGGTCCGACGAAGCTCATCTTGCCGGTCAAAACCGTCCAGACTTGCGGCAGTTCGTCGACACGAATCTTGCGGATCAGGCGCCCGACGCGGGTGACACGCGGATCGTCCTTCTCCGCCCATTTCGCACCGCCCGCTTCGGCATCGATACGCATCGAACGTAGCTTGAGGATAGTGAACGGCTGACCGTACAACCCAACACGGGTCTGCCTGAACAGCGCGGGTCCTCTGCTGTCGAGCTTCACGAGCAAGGCGAACAGCGCCACCACCGGAAACGACAAGGCCAGAAGCAAACTGCTAGCCCCAATGTCGAACAGACGCTTGGCCGCGCTTGAAACCGCACGCCCTGCCGAGAACCCATCGGAGAAGATCAACCAGCTGGGATTGAGCGTATCGAGATCCACCCGGCCCGTCTCGCGCTCCATGAAGCTCGAAAAGTCATTCACATGGACACCCGCCGTCTTGATCCGAAGCAAGTCCTTGAGCGGCAGGGCATTGCGTCGCTCCTCTAGCGCAAGGACCACTTCGCTGGCGCCGAGATTGGCCACGAAGGCAGAGAGATCCGAGATCGCCGATCGGGCGACCGCCTCTGCTATCAAGGGCCGCCCCTCGTTCATGTCGACATAGCCGACGATGCTGAGGCCGCTACCCGGGTCTTCACTTAGTGCCTTGAGACGTCCTGCCCTGACCCCTGCCCCCAACACCAGGACCCGCCGGCGAAAGGCGCTTGCCCCGAGTATGCCGCCAACGACGACGCGGTTGAGCATGAGGAACAGGATCGACAGGCCCATCGCGTAGAGAAGGGTGGATCGCCAGAAGGTGTGACCCGGCAACACGAAGTCGAGCAGCGCGAGGGCGATCAGACCCAGGCTGACCGCGACCAGCAATCGGGCGGCGGCAAAACGGAACGAGCGCAACGCATCGCTGCCGTAAACGCCAACCGAGATCATCGCGGCCATCACGACGAACGTGAAGCCGGCGAGCATGGCGAGCCGATCGGCGAGTAGGCCTGGGTCCATCCCGATCTGCGTCGCCCGCAGCGACCAGGCCAAATTTGCCGAAAGCAGCAAGAGTCCGCAGTCGATCAAGCCCAGAAGCAGGACGGCATGCGGTACATAATGCTTGAAGAGACGAACCATCGTTCCAACCGGCCGCGTCCACGCAATTTGGTGGACTACGACCGGTTAGCGACGAGAAGTGAAATGTCGGTAAACTTTACACTCGTGGATCGACGCAAGGTCGCTATCAGTTGCCGACCTTGTCAGCAGCCTTCTGCGCCGCGTCGCCGACTTGGCTGGCGGCATTGCCGACATCGCCGGCCGCTTCGGCCACGGCGTTGTCCTTCGCAACCTCAGAACTGTTCGCGCCGGCAAGGAACCAGATTGCTGCACCCGCCAGGAGAACCAGCAGCAACACGATCACCCACAGGGCACCGCCACCACCGCCGCGAGCGCCATCGCTTATGACGGTGGTGTGAGTGGTTCCCGAGGGACTATCTACTTGAGTAATGCGTTCTTCAGCCATGGTTTTGCCTCCTTCACCATGGCCGAATGAACGGTCGCGGGAAACGAGGGTTCCGCAACGGGAACGGCGTGAAGGGGATCAGGCTGCGATCAGCCGATAAATGCGGTTGGTGCCCCTGGCCCGACTCGAACGGGCACGTCTCTCGACAATCGATTTTGAGTCGATCGCGTCTACCATTCCGCCACAGGGGCTCCCATCAGGCGCGCGGGTTAGCCGCGCAATCGAATGGGTTCAAGGCCGATACTCGTGTCAGGCCTTTATCGCTGCCGCAATAAGCTTGTGCAGGCGCGAGTGAACCGTGTCGTTACCGGCGATGATCTGCTGGTCACAGACCGGAAGCGAACGGCCGCGATAGTCGGTGACGAAACCGCCGGCTTCTCGCACCAGCAGACAACCTGCCGCTGTATCCCAAGGACTGAGATCGCTCTCCCAGAACGCATCGTAGCGGCCCGCGGCCACCCACGCGAGATCGAGCGCGGCCGAACCGAACCGGCGGATGCCGGCCACTTGCGGTCCCACGGCCTTGAGGATGTTGATCCATTCGCCGAAGTCGCCATGGCCCTGGTAGGGAATGCCCGTGGCGACGAGCGCATCGGACAGACTCCGGCGAGAGGATACGCGCAGGCGCGCATCCTGTAGCCAGGCGCCGCGGGTCTTTTCGGCCCAATAGGTCTCGTCGGTGACGGGCTGGTATACCACGCCAGCAACCACGTCCCCCCAGCCGCTCCCGTCGAGCTTGGGCTCTTGCACGGCAATGGAAATGGCGAAGTGCGGGATGCCGTGGAGGAAGTTGCTGGTCCCATCGAGCGGATCGACGATCCAGCGCGGCTTGTCCGGCGCACCTTCGATAATTCCGCCTTCCTCCAGCACGAAGCCCCAATCAGGGCGCGCCTGACGTAGTTCGTCCCACAGGGTGCGTTCAGCAGCCTGGTCCGCCTTGGACACGAAGTCCGAGGGGCCCTTGCGGCTGACCTGAAGATGTTCGATCTCGCCAAAGTCGCGCCGCAAGCGGCTGCCCGCCTTACGAGCGGCGCGCTCCATCACGCGGATTAATCCGGAAACTGCGGCCAATTTTTCGTTCCTTCGTGGTCAGTCGAGCGCGAGACGGACCGAGCCTGCGGTCACTTTGACCTGGCCCCATCCGCTGGAGAATTCGAAGCGCCGTCCATCCCCGGAGACGGAGTATACGATCGAGTAATCGTCGGCCTGCTCAGGCGCCTTCTCGATCTGCAAATCTTCAATGTCGGCGAAGCGGATATAACCGCCGCGGTAGCAACTGTCGTCACCGTCCTGCGGCAGCGCGAATTGCGGATGCTTCTCCGACAAGTTGAAATCCATTTCGAGGGTCAGCGACTCGTCGTCATAGATGACGCCCGTGAGATAGCTGTTCTCGAAATCGATGCCATTGAAACGTGGATCGCTGATGCCGCTCATATCATCCAGCTTTGCCAACATAAGTCCGTTCGTAAACATCCACGACGATCCGCGTACCACTTTCAATATGCGGTGGCACCATCACGCGTACGCCATTTTCTAGAACGGCGGGCTTGTAGCTGGATGAAGCCGTCTGGCCCTTTACCACAGCGTCGGCCTCAACGATCGTGGCTTCTACCTGGTCCGGCAGCTGGACGCTGATGGGGCGTTCTTCCCACAGTTCCAGCATGACTTCCATGCCGTCCTCAAGGAACGCCGCCGCATCGCCGATCAAATCGGCGGGAAGCTGGATCTGGTCGTAAGTATCCTTGTCCATGAAGACGAGCATATCGCCCTCGGCATAGAGATACTGGAAGTCCTTCGTGTCGAGACGAACACGTTCGATGGTATCCGCACTGCGGAAACGCACGTTCGTCTTACGGCCATCCTGCAGGTTCTTCATTTCGACCTGCATATAGGCCCCACCCTTGCCGGGCTGGGTATGTTGAATCTTGGCAACTTTCCAGATACCGCGTTCGTATTCGAGAATGTTGCCGGGACGGATGTCCACGCCGCTGATCTTCATCGCAGGTAAGCTTTCAAACGGGAATGGGAAAATGTGGGCGGCCCCTAGCGATTTACCGCGTTCATGGCAATGCAAGCCGTTTCGCGGTAGGCGCGCTGCGATGAAATTCGTCCCTGCTTTGATCGCCCTGGCGGCGATTATCACCGCGCCAGCCCATGCGCAGGGTGCCATCGGCGTAGTTCAACGGGGCAAATATGTATGTGAACTCCCGGGCGATGCTTCAAGCAGCGCAGGCATCGCCCAACCGGATCTGAACTTCACGATCAAAAGTGCTTCGCGCTATTCCACCCAAAAGGGGCGCGGCGCTTACCTTCGTCGGGGCGATGTCCTGACTTTCACCAGTGGCCCCCGCCAAGGCGAAAGCTTCATCATCCTTAGCCCGAATTTCATGCGCTTGGCCGAGGACGGAAAGCCTGGGCGGCTGCGCTGCGTCCGCTCAAGCCGTTGACGCCTCGCGATTCGGCCCATCAATCAAGCCGAACGGATTCATCGCACTGACAAACGAAAACGACCGTGCGCGTAAAGCACACGGTCGCAGACTACCATATGGACCGCACTGCCAGCCACCCGTCCGGGTATTTGGCCGGCTGTGCTAGCTCCGGTTAGGGGCTGGTCGGACGGTCGTTGCTGCCACCGGTAGCGGCCACAATGCCGAGGATTACCGCAACAGCTGCGAGCAGCGGAATGATAAATCCGCCGCCGCCGAGCGCTTCACCCTCGATTTCTGAACCGTCACGGGCCGCGCCGAACGGCGAAGTAGCAGCCTGGGCGGCAATTGGTGCAGTGATGAGCGATGTCGCCACCGCAGCAACCAGAGCTTTACTCAACTTCATAACCTGAACCCCTTCACTGATTCGAACCCTTTTTGTCACAGCTTCAATACGAGGACAATGCGGGTTTAGACATATTGACAGTGCCTTATGCGGGAAAACCCTGACCCAAATTGCCTCGTAGCTGGATAATACGAACAACTCTGGTCAAGGTTCCCGAGAGGCCTGAAACCGTTGGCAACAAGTGGCCTATTGAGCCCGGATAATCTTGGCGAACTCCTCTACCGCCTGAAATTCATCGCCATTCCAGACGGCGCCGCTTACGGCGAGGAAATCCGCTCCTGCCTCAATCAAGGGGCTGCAGTTGCTCGGGGTAATCCCGCCAATCGCCACGCAGGGGATCTCGAACAGGTTCTGCCACCAGGAGAGGATCTCAAGTTCGGGCCGATCCTCAGTCGATTTGGTCGTGCTGGGATAGAACGATCCGAAGGCAACATAGTCGGCCCCGGCATCTCCCGCTTCCATCGCCAGGTGCCTGCTCGCATGGCAGGTGATGCCGATCTGCGCGTCGCGGCCCAATACATCCCTCGCTTCGCGAATGTATCCGTCACCCTGTCCAAGGTGCACCCCATCCGCGCCCAGGCGCTTGGCCAACGAAACACTGTCGTTGACGATGAACGCGACATCCCGCGCACGGCAAATGGCCAGGAGCGGTTCGGCCAGGCGGGCCGCTTGGTGTTGATCGACACCCTTCACGCGAAACTGAAACGCCGCGACCGGTCCGGCGTCGAGCGCGCGTTCAAGCCGCTGAGGAAAGCCTGCTGAAACGTCGAGCGGGGAGATTAGGTAGAGTTGGCAATCAGACATCCGCAACGCCCTACCCTCGCCATCGCCGCGCGCCAAGACTCTGGACGAGCCGGAATCATCCCGGCAGGATAAAGACATGCGATCGCTCATCAAACCGGCCGCCGCCATCGGCGTGCCACTTCTGCTCGGCGCCTGCGTCGGGTCGATGGCACCGAACTCGAACGTCGCACGCGTCGGCATCGGTCAGTCTGCGGCCCTCGGGACCATTCGCGTGGTCCCGCTGCAGCTGATCGAGGATAGCCGGTGCCCGGCGGGAACGCAGTGCGCCTCGCCCGGTCAACTCCGCGTCAGAGTGACGGTCCAGCCGCCCCAGGGCCCGCACCAGCGAACGCTTGTCCTCGGACGACCGGAGCTCGTGAGCGGGGGAACGCTGATATTGGAGGAAGCGCGCCCGCAGCCGGTCGAAGGCGTGCGTCCCGTAGGCTCGGATTACCGCTTCACTTTCCGCTTCACGGTGCCGAGGACGCACTAGGCGCGGTTTTCATGGTGCTGGCCCGATCGATTGCGTCGATCGCCTCGCCCAACTCGGCGTCGAACTCAGTCTCGCTCATAGATGCGCGCAATCCGTCCAGCAGCGCGCGGCTGAAGCTTGCGATCATGCCGTCGTTCCTTTCGAGCGCTGCGCAGGCCTCATCGCGGGAATAGCCTCCCGACAAGGCGACGACTTTCAGCACTTTGGGATGCTCGACGAGCGCTCGGTAGAAATTGGCCGTCACCGGCAGCGACAGCTTGAGCATGACTTGCTCCCCGGCCGGAAGCGCATCCAGGCCATGCAGGATTTCCTCGCGAAGGATCGCTTCTCCCTCAGCGCGATCCGCAGCTTTGATCGAGTATTCCGGTTCGAGAATCGGCATCATGCCGTGACTGAGCACTTGCGCTGCCAACTCGAACTGTTGCCGCACCACACCAGCGATGCCCGACACATTCGCCGAGTTGATCACCGACCGCTCCTTGGTTCCGAACACACCCAAGGCCTTTGCCCGCTCGAGCAGGTCGCCCAGCTCGGGGATGGGTTTCATGAGTTGAGCTCCGTCGACCTCGTCCTCCAGACCCCTGTCGATCTTGAGGAACGGCACCACGCCCTTGGCGATGAGAGCCGCGGGTACCGGCGTGCCATCAACGGAACCGTTCATGGTCTTCTCGAACAGGATCGCTCCGACGACTTTGGACCCTGAAAAGGCCGGGGAGCGAATTATCCGGCTGCGCATCTCGTGGATTAAGGCGAACATTTCGTCGTCGCCGTTCCACTCGCTGTCGGCGATTCCGTAGGCCCGCAACGCCTTGGGCGTCGAACCGCCGGACTGGTCGAGCGCGGCGATGAAGCCATGCCCTGCGGCGATCCTGGCGGACATTTCCTCTCGGTTCATAGCGGGCCCCCGGAGCTAGTGACGTACTCAGGCGTTCGGCATGACTGCAGGGAAGCTGACACAGTTGCCGCGCTGTAGGAAGGGCAAGCCTTACAGACGGTTCCGGAGCGGTTCAGTTGCGGCGGAGGAAAATTGACCGATGAAGCTTGTACTTACCCTCGCCGCCCCCCTTGCCCTGACGGCGTGCGCCACCGCGTCCGCCCCCGCCGATCCGCAGGACGGCATCGCTCGCGCCGGGCTCAACGAACGGGTCTATGTCGACGGGCCCTACGTCACCCCGCTCGCGGTGCTGGAAGACAGCCGCTGCCCGATGAACGCGCGTTGCATCTGGGCGGGAAGGACGCGGCTATCGGTCAGGGTCGACCTCGGTTCACGCAGCGAAACGCACGAGCTATCGACCGACAAGCCGGTCCAGGTGGCCGACGGGCAGCTCTCGCTGGTCGAAGTGCAGCCCGACCTTATGGCGGGCGAACAGGCCGGGCCGCAAAAGCCCTATCGCTTCGGCTTCAGGTTCGCCGGAGGGCTCTAAGCCCTCTCGAGCGCCGCCACGCCTGGCAGGTCGCGACCTTCCATCCATTCGAGGAAGGCCCCGCCTGCCGTGGAGACATAGGTGAACTGCTCCGCCACGCCGGCGTGATTGAGTGCCGCCACGGTGTCCCCACCGCCGGCGACCGAGATCAGCGACCCCTCCCGCGTAAGCGCCGCAGCGGTCTTCGCCAGCGACACGGTCGCAGCGTCGAACGGCGGCGTCTCGAACGCACCGAGCGGTCCGTTCCACACCAGGGTGCGGCAGGTCTTCAACGCATCGCCCAAAGCTTCGACAGCCTGCGGCCCGACATCGAGGATCATCTCGTCCGGCGCGACCTCATGGACATTGCAGATGCGCAAGCTCGGCGGATTGGCGGCAAACTCCTTCGCCACCACGACGTCATAGGGCAGATGCACCGTGCAGCCGGCCGCATCGGCCGCCTCGAGGATCGCCTCAGCCTTGGCGGCGAGGTCATGTTCGCACAGGCTCTTGCCCACATCGATCCCGCGCGCTGCCAGGAAGGTGTTGGCCATGCCGCCACCGATGATCAGGTGATCGACGCGGCTGACGAGGTGTTCCAGCACGGCGAGCTTGGTCGAGACCTTGGCCCCACCGACAACCGCCGCCACGGGCTTCTCAGGGCTGCCCAGCGCCTTCCCGAGCGCTTCGAGCTCTGCCTGCATCGCGCGGCCCGCGTAGGCCGGCAGCAGATGCGCCAGGCCCTCTGTCGTAGCGTGAGCGCGGTGCGAGGCGGAGAAGGCGTCGTTGACGTAGAAATCGCCGTTGTCGGCAATGGCCTGCGCGAACTCGCGATCGTTCTTCTCTTCACCCGGCCAGAAGCGGGTGTTCTCGAGCAGGCCGATGTCGCCCGGCCGCAGGATGCCGACCGATTGCGCCACGACTGGCCCGGCCACTTCCGGGATGAACATGATCTCACGCCCCAGCACCCCTCCAAGGGCGCCCTGGATCAGGCTGGTCGACAGGGTCGAATGGCGTTCGCCCTTCGGCCGTCCGAAATGGGCGAGCAGCAGCACTTTCGCACCGGCGTCAGCGAGTTCAAGGATTGTCGGGGCCACGGCACGAGCCCGCGTAAGATCAGTGGCGCGTCCATCGCTCATCGGCAGGTTAAGATCGACGCGAACGAGCGCGACCTTGCCGTTGACGTCGCCGAGATCGTCGAGCGTGCGGAATGTAGCCATCAGAAAATCCTTACCTCGTCGCCGACCGCGACCTCACCATCTTCGATAACGCGGGCCAGGAAACCACCGCGCCAATCCGGCATCATCGCCGCTTTCAGACCTTCATGAAGCGCGTCCATCCGGAGACACGGATCGCATTCGGCCGTCACTTCGAGCACTAGCGATTGGCCGATTTGCACCCTGGCGCCGAGCTCTCGCGGAATGCGCAGGCCATCGACGAGCAGATTGCGGCGGGACTGCCACCAATCGACCGAGGCAGCCGCTTCGGCCAACGCCGATCGCCAGCAAGCCGTTTCGATCAACGAGACCTGACGCTCACGTCCAGGCTTCAAGGTTGCGCGCGCACTCCGGCTGTCCCCTTGCAAGCCCTCAGATATGGTCACCGAAACCGAGCCGAGCGTTTCCATCGGCCCCTTGGGCTGCGCGTGGCGCGCGATTCCTGCGAGTTTACCCGTCGTCATCGCACGCCACCTCAGCCGTATTCGTCATCCCTGGCTATGCGGGGATGACGAGATCGGGATCACAGGAACTTGATCATCACCCCAGCGGTGTCGATCATCCGGTTCGAGAAGCCCCATTCGTTGTCGTACCACGAAACAACGCGAGCGAGTTTGCCCTCGAGAACCGCGGTCTCAAGGCTGTCGACCGTCGAGCTGGCCGGCTGGTGGTTGAAGTCGCTGCTGACGAGCGGCAGGTCGGTATAGTCGAGCACGCCCTTCATCGGACCCTCGGCCGCCGCCTTGAGCGCGGCGTTGATCTCTTCCACCGTGGTATCGCGACCCGGCGTGAACACGAGGTCGATCAGGCTGACGTTGGGCGTCGGCACGCGGACCGAAGACCCGTCGAGCTTGCCCTTGAGCTCCGGCAGCACCAGGCCAACTGCACGAGCAGCGCCGGTGGTGGTCGGGATCATGTTCACCGCCCCGGCCCGCGCGCGGCGCAAGTCCGAGTGGATCTGGTCGAGCATGCGCTGGTCGTTGGTGTAGCTGTGGACCGTGGTCATGAAGCCGCGTTCGATACCGACCAAGTCGTTGAGCACCTTGGCGACCGGCGCCAGGCAGTTGGTGGTGCAGCTGGCGTTCGAGACGATCACGTCGTCAGCGGTCAGGGTGTCCTGGTTGACGCCGTACACGATGGTCTTGGACACACCCGTCGCCGGGGCCGAGATCAGCACGCGCTTGGCACCAGCGGCCAGATGCGGACGGCTCGCTTCGTCGGACTGGAAGAAGCCGGTGCATTCGAGCACCAGCTCAACGCCCATTTCCTTGTGCGGCAGCTTGCCCGGGTCGCGTTCCTTGGTGACCGCGATGCGCTTGCCGTTCACGGTGATGCTGTCACCGTCCGATGTCACCGTGCCGGGAAAGCGGCCATGAGTGGAATCGTGCGCAAACAGGAGGGCATTGGCCTTGGCGTCGGCCAGGTCGTTGATCGCGACCAGGTCGAGATCGTGGTCGGTGCGCTCGAGAATGGCGCGGGCAACCAGCCGTCCAATGCGCCCGAAACCGTTGATCGCAACCTTAGTCGCCATGCCAAATACTCCTGTTAAGCTGTTAACTTCGCTTTGATTTTAGGGACGATGGCTTCTGCCGAGAAGCCGAAATGGCGGAACAGCACTTCAGCCGGGGCCGAGGCGCCGAAGCGGTCGAGCCCGATCGCAAGGCCGTCATTACCGATGAAGCGTTCCCAGCCCAGCGTCACGCCGGCTTCGACCGAAACCTTGAGGACGTCGGCGGGCAACACGTCGCGGCGATAGGCTTCGTCCTGCGCCTGGAACAGTTCCATGCATGGCATCGAGACCACGTCCGCACCGATGCCTTCGCTTTCGAGCTGCTCGGCACAGGCCACAGCGACGTGAACTTCAGAGCCGGTGGCAACGAGTACGACCTTGCGCTCGGCCGTTGCGGCCCGAAGGCGGTAGGCGCCGCGCGCAGAGCGGTTCTCGGCGCCAGCGTCGTCGCGTACCGGGGGCAGGTTCTGGCGGGTCAGCGAGAGCACCGACGGCGTCTTGGGCGTACCGAGCGCCAGGGCCCAGCACTCGGCCGTCTCGATCGCGTCCGCCGGGCGGAACACGTTGAGGTTCGGGATCAGGCGCAGGCTCATCACATGCTCGACCGGCTGGTGGGTCGGGCCGTCTTCGCCGAGGCCGATCGAATCGTGGGTCAGGACATAGACCACGCGCACCTGCTGGAGTGCCGAGAGGCGGATCGCGTTGCGGCAATAGTCGGAGAACACCAGGAAGGTACCGCCGTAAGGCACCACGCCGCCGTGCAGCGCCATGCCGTTCATCGCCGCGGCCATGCCGAATTCGCGAATGCCGTAATAGAGGTAGCGGCCCGAATAATCGTTCTTTGAGAACGGCTTGGTTGCCGAAGTTTTGGTGTTGTTCGAACCGGTGAGGTCAGCCGAGCCGCCGATCAGCTGCGGCAGCTGCTGGGTCAACGGCTCAAGCGCCATCTCCGAAGCCTTGCGCGAGGCGACCTTGGGCGGATCCTTGGCGAGCGCGGCAATGTGCGGTTCGAGGATCGGTCCGGCGAGGCTTGCGACTTCGCTGAACTGGGCTTCGAATTCGCCCTTGCTTGCGCTGCTGCCGAGGCGGCCCTGCCAGGCGCGGTTGGCTTCGGCGCCCTTGGCACCAAGCGAGCGCCAGTCGGCCATGATGTCGGCCGGAATCTCGAACGCCGGAGCATCCCAACCGAGGTAGACGCGCGCCGCGGCGATCTCGTCGGCGCCCAGTGGGTTGCCGTGGACAGCCGATGTGCCCTGCTTGTTGGGGGCACCCTTGCCGATCACCGTCTTGCAGGCGACCAGCGACGGACGCGGATCGGCCTTGGCTTCGGCCAGGGCGCGGCGAATATCGGCCGGATCGTGACCGTCGCAGGCGACGGTGTGCCAGCCGGTGGCGCGATAACGGGCGGGAATGTCTTCGCTGGTCGAAAGGTCGGTGTGACCGTCGATGGTGACGTCGTTGTCGTCCCACAGCACGATCAGGTGGCCAAGGCCCAGGTGCCCGGCAAGGCCGATCGCCTCGTGGTTGATGCCTTCCATCAGGCAACCGTCACCGGCGATCACCCAGGTATAGTGGTCGACCAGCTCGTTGCCGAACTTCGCGTTGAGGTGACGTTCGGCAATAGCCATGCCGACACCCATGGCCAGGCCCTGGCCCAGCGGACCAGTGGTCGCTTCGACGCCGTCGATGAGGAAGTTTTCCGGGTGGCCGGCGCAAGGGCTGCCGAGCTGACGGAAGTTGCGGATGTCGTCCATCGTCGGCCGCTCGTACCCGGTGAGGTGAAGCAGCGCGTAGATCAGCATCGAGCCGTGTCCGGCCGAAAGCACGAAACGGTCACGATCCGGCCAGTGCGGATCGGCCGGATCGAAACTGAGAAACTCCGACCACAGCACGGTGGCGACGTCGGCCATACCCATAGGCATGCCCGGGTGACCGATGTTGGCCGCCTGGACCGCGTCCATCGAAAGAGCACGGATGGCGTTCGCCATCGGCGCGAGACGGGCGGAATCAAGGCTCATTCAGGTGCTCCGGACAAACGTGGGAACCAAGGGTCCGATTCGACCCCCGACTCGATTGCCGCGCTCATTGGGATACGCCCCGCCCCCGGTCAAGCGCGGCCCCTCCCGCCCGACCTGTGTGGCGCTGCCTAGGTTTATTCACAGGTCTTGCGGGCAACGCTTTGCCCCTAAAGGGACTTTCCACTAAATCGGCAAGCATGGCGGGAGATCGCATTGCGCAAGCACTGGCCCGAATCGACGCCGCGGCAATTCGGATAGAGGCCGCGGTGCGAAGTTCGGCGGGCGGAAGCGGCGGCGATCCGGACCTTCAGAGAAAGTATGACGCGCTCCGTAGCGAAGCCAATGGTGCGCTGGCTGAACTCGATCGCCTGATCGGGACGCTGGAGACATGAGCAACGTCACTGTCTCCATCGCCGGACGTAGCTACACCGTCGCGTGCGATCCGGGCCAGGAAGGGCACATCAGCCGGCTCGCCCGTTCGATCGACAGCAAGCTCAAGGACATTCCCAACCTCGCCGGGCAGGCCGAGTCCCGCACGCTTTTGTTCGCGGCCTTGCTGCTGGCGGATGAACTGCACGAATTGCAGCCGGGTGCGCCCGCTGCAGCGCCGGCGAATGACGCGCAAACTGCCGAGGCGTTGGAAACTCTGGCCGAAAAACTCGAAGGACTTGCGGAACGCCTTGAGAACGCCACGCCGAACGCCTAAGTAGGGATCGGCGGGACTGCCCGGCACGAGCCGTTATTGAAAATCCCTGAGGCTATAAGCAATCCATGGGAGCTGTCCCTGCCCGGATCACGGGTTCGTCCCGGGGTTCGGTGCACATGGCGCCCACCTGACGTTGAGGCGTCAGAGGATTTCTCGGCAACGACCCATGGTGGTTCCGTCACTTCCCCCGCCCGCCCGCTTCTCTCGGGCAAACTCTTCGTTTCTCGACTCTGCCATGAACGAACGGCAGAGTCGGGCCCATGTCCGACGTCATCGATCTGAAGAAGCAGCTGCGGACCGAGCTCCGCCGCAAGCGCCGTGAACACGCGGAAGCCCTCCCACCTGAGGTCAGCGCACTGGTGTTCAACCGCCCACCGGGACAAGTGCTTGAGTTCGTGCCGGAGGGTGCGACGATCGGGCTCTATCGCTCGGACATCGGCGAAGCGCCCTCGCGCGGCTACATCCGGTTCTTCTTCGAGCGCGGCAATCGAATCGCGCTGCCGCGGGTGACCACCCTCGACAAACCGATGGAATTTCGCCTGCACACCGATCCCTACGAGGAAAACGACCTCGAAAGCGGCGTCTGGGGCCTGCGCCAGCCAGGCCTGGATGCGCCAGTGGTCGTGCCCGAAGTGCTGTTCATGCCGCTGGTCGGCTTCACCGCCGAGGGCGACCGCCTGGGCCAAGGTGGGGGCTATTACGACCGCTACCTTGCTGCCCACCCCCAGACCATCGCCATCGGCATGGCGTGGGACGTGCAGGAGTTGCCGGAGTTGCCGATCGAACTGCACGACATGCGGTTGAGCGCGATCGTCACCCCCACGCGGGTCTTGGGGCCGTTCTGATGCGTGACAAGCCCACCTTGCGAATCCCGCTCGGCGTGTTGGGCCTGACATTCTGCCTGGCGCTCTATGCCGCGGCTGTCGTCTGGGCCTCGCAATGGATCGAGCAGATGCATACGCTGCTGCAGGCCGCGGTCTACCTGACGCTGGGTCTCATCTGGCTGCTGCCGTTGAGGCGCTTCCTGATCTGGATGGAAACCGGCCGCTGGGGCTGAAAAGCCCACTCAATCGCATTGCCGAAAAGTCCCAAGTGGCGCGAGTGACGGGACTTGAACCCGCGACCTCCGGCGTGACAGGCCGGCGCTCTAACCAACTGAGCTACACCCGCGTATTTGGGCTTGCACCGCTTGGGAGCCGCGCCACTAGAGAAGCGCTTCGGGGCTGTCAACAGCCCGACGCAAACATATCGCGAGCTTGGCGCGGACCGCACAAATTGCGTCCTCGTTAACCATATTTTTGCGACTTGAGGACCAACTCCCCGCCGTTGCGGCGACTGCCGCGTGGGAGAGTGGGGACCACCATGCGTTGGGCGATAGCGATGGCGGCTCTGGTCGCCGCAACTCCTCTTAGCGCGCAACGAATCGCGATCGACCGCTCGGTCTACCGCGAACGCTCGGTCGGCGGTGCGATGCAGGTCGAGCCCGCCACGCAACTGCTGCGCGGAGACCGCGTGGTGACGATTCTCAGCTGGGACGCGCCGCAGGACGGATCGTACACGGTCGTCAGCCCGGTACCCGCCGGCTTGACGGTGCAGAGCGCCAGTCATCCAAATGTCGAGATATCCAGCGATGGCGGCCGCTCATGGCAGCGACTGGCCGATCCGCAGCACATTCCGGCAGGGATCACCCACTTGCGCTGGCGCCTGGAAGGCAGCGGGGGCCGGCTTAGCTACCGTTCGGTGGTCCGCTAACGCCGCCTAGTTAGCCAGCAGGAGCACGGGCGTTTCGATCAGGCGCTTCACTTCCTGCACGAAGGCCGCCGCGTCGTAGCCGTCCACCACCCGGTGATCGCAGCTGATCGACAGGTTCATCAGCTTGCGCTTCTCGACGCGCTCGCCACCCATCCCGTCGGCCACGAACATCGGCCGCTCGACGATGCGGTTCGGCGCGAGGATCGCCACTTCGGGTCGATTGATCACCGGCGTCGAAGCAATCCCCCCAAGCGGACCGAGCGAGGTCAGCGTAAAGGTCGAACCCGAGAGCTCGTCCGACTTGGCCTTCCCGTCCCTTGCCGCTTCGGACAAGCGCACGATCTCGCCGGCGAGTTGCCACAGGTTCAGCGCCTGAGCGTCAAGAATGATCGGGACCATCAGGCCAGCCTCGGTCATCGTCGCCATGCCCAAGTGCACCGCGCCATGCCGGGTAACCACGCCCGCCTCGTCGTCATAGCGGGCATTGAGCATCGGGAACTTCGGTAGCGCGCGGCAGACTGCGACGATCAGCAGCGGCAGCAGCGTGAGCTTGGGCCTGGCGCCACGATTGTCGTTCAGATCACTGCGCACCTTCTCGAGCGCTGTGACATCGCATTCCTCAACGTAAGTGAAGTGCGGGATGTTGCGCTTCGAGGCGGCCATGTTCTCGGCGATGCGGCGGCGCAGGCCGACGATCTTGATTACCTGGTCCTGCCCGGCAACCCCGGCCGGTGCGTAGCCGCTGGCGCCGCCATAGGCGATGAAGGCGTCGAGATCGGCGTGCCGGATCCGCTCGCCTTCGGCCGGGCGGACCTCGGAGAGTTCTATGCCGAGTTCCTTGGCGCGAGCGCGAACGGCCGGGCTGGCGAGGACTTTGGCGGCTGCCTTGGTTGCTTTGCTTACAGGCGCCCGGCTTGGTGCGGGTCCTTCGACAGGCTCAGCACGAACGGGTTCGGGAGGAGCGGGAGGCGGCGACGGAGATGCTGTAGGCGAAGGCGGTGGCGGTGGCGGTGGTGGGGCAACGACAGCCACTGCCTCCGTCCGTCCTGAGCCTGTCGAAGGACGCTCATCAACCTCGCCTTCGACCTCCAGCACCACCAGAGGCGAACCAATCGCGATCACATCGCCAACTTCCCCCGCGACTTCGAGCACGACACCCGCGCGCGGGCTCTCCATCTCGACGGTCGCCTTGTCGGTCATCAGATCGGCCAGGCGCCCATCCTCTTCGACACGGTCGCCGACTTTGACGTGCCAGGCGACGATCTCGGCCTCGGCAATGCCCTCGCCGATATCCGGCAGCCTGAAAGTGAAGCGCCCCATCCTTACGCCTCCAACAACTTGTCGATTGCTTCGCCCACGCGGATCGGCCCGGGGAAGTAGGCCCACTCAAGGCTATGCGGATACGGCGTGTCGAACCCGGTCACGCGCTCGACCGGCGCTTCGAGGTGATAGAAGCACCGCTCCTGCACCAGTGCAGCCAGTTCGGCGCCGAAGCCCGAGGTGCGCGTGGCCTCGTGCAACACGAGGCATTTGCCGGTCTTTTCCACTGAGTTTTCCACAGCCTCGATGTCGAGCGGAACCAGGGTCCGCAAGTCGATGATTTCGGCATCGACGCCCTTCTCGCGGCAGACCCCCTCAGCCACGTGAACCATCGTGCCATAAGCCAGCACCGTCAGCGCCGAACCTTCGCGTACGATCCGGGCCTTGCCGAGCGGGATCGAGTAATAGCCTTCGGGCACCCGCGCGTCCGGATGATCCTTCCACGGCCGCGTCGGACGGTCGTAGTAGCCATCGAAGGGACCGTTGTAGATCCGCTTGGGCTCGAAGAAGACGACCGGGTCGTTATCCTCGATCGCCGCAATCAGCAGACCCTTGGCGTCGTGCGGCGTGCTCGGCACCACTGTCTTGAGCCCTGCGACGTGCGTGAACAGCGCCTCCGGGCTCTGGCTATGCGTCTGCCCCCCGAAGATACCGCCGCCAAAGGGGCTGCGCACAGTCAGGGGAGCAATGAACTCACCGGCCGAACGATAGCGCAGCCGGGCGGCTTCGCTGATCAACTGGTCGAGGCCCGGATAGATGTAGTCGGCGAACTGGATCTCCGGCACCGGCCGCAAGCCATAGGCCCCCATCCCTACCGCCACGCCGATAATGCCGCATTCGCTGATCGGCGTATCGAACACCCGCGTGTGCCCGTACTTCTCCTGCAGGCCCGCGGTGCAACGGAACACGCCGCCGAAGTAACCGATGTCCTCGCCCATCAGGATCACGTCGGGATCGCGCTCGAGCATGGTGTCGAGCGCGTCGTTGATCGCCTCGATCATGGTCAGGCTGCGGGCGGGGGCCTCGGACAAGGTGACAGGTTCGTCGTGGACGGTCAGTCGGGCCATTTGATCTGCCTTTCCTTGATCGCCTGTTCGGCCTGCTCTTCGAGATGCCAGGGCAGTTCCTCGAACACGTCCTCGAACATGGTGTGGAACGGATGGTGGAGGCCGTGGCCGAGGATGCCGTTCTTCTCGGCCTCGCGCTGGGCTACCTTGACCTCCTCGTCGAGCTCGCGCTCAAGCGCGTCGTTCTGTTCGTCCGACCACTCGCCAATGGCAATGAGGTGAGCCTTCAATCGCTCGATGGGATCGCCAAGCGGCCATTGCTCACGCTCGTGCGCGCTGCGGTAGACATTGGGATCGTCGGAGGTCGAATGCCCCTCCCCGCGATAGGTGAAGAACTCGATCAGTGTCGGACCGGCGTTCGATCGGGCCCGGTCGGCGGCCCAACGCTCGGCTGCGTAGACCGCCAAGGCGTCATTTCCGTCCACTCGAAGGCCGGCGATGCCATAGCCGATGGCCCGTGCCGCAAAGGTCGCGCGCTCGGCCCCGGCGATGCCCGAGAAGCTCGAGATCGCCCACTGGTTGTTGATCACATTGAAGATCACCGGCGCATTGTAGACCGCGGCGAAAGTCAGCGCGGAATGGAAGTCCCCTTCGGCCGTGGAGCCCTCCCCCACCCAGCCGGCCGCGATCTTGCTGTCGCCCTTGATCGCACTGGCCATGGCAAAGCCGGTCGCTTGCGGAAGCTGGGTCGCGAGATTGCCCGAGATGGTGAAGAAGTTCGCCGAACGCGCCGAATAGAGAATCGGCAGCTGCCGCCCTTTCAACCGGTCGGCGCGGTTGGAGTAGATCTGGTTGACCATCTCCAGGATCGGATAGTCGCGGGCGATCAGGCAGCCTTGCTGGCGATACGAGGGAAAGATCATGTCTTCGTAGTCGAGCGCGCGAGTGGCCGCGACCGACGTCGCCTCCTCACCCGTGCACTTGAGATAGAAGCTGGTCTTGCCCTGCCGCTGGGCGCGGTACATCCGATTGTCGAACGTCCGCACCAGCGCCATGTCGCGGAGAATCTGCCGCACTGCGTCGGGCGAGAGGCGCGGATCCCACGGACCGTGGGCCTTATTGTCGCTCCCCAGCACGCGGATCATGTCGTTGCAAAGTGCGTAAGTGTCCGACGCCGGTCCGGTCTCGTCAGGACGCGGCTGCGCGCCGGCTTCGGGAATCGTGAGATGGGAATAGTTTACCGCGTCGCCCGGTCGGAATTTCGGCTCAGGCACGTGCAGCGACAAGCGGGGGCGGTTGGCTCCGGCATCTGCCCTCTTCCTAACCATCCTCACCTCCGGTGACGTCGCGTAACTTTATTCCACTACAGAGACACTTTATTATTCCGCGCTCGATCGGTCAACGGTGCATCAGACGGCTACGGGGGCGCTCAGTCGTCCTTGCGGCGCGTAGTCGACAACCTCAAAATCCTCGAACCGGTAATCGAAGATCGAATCCGGTTTGCGAGCGATGACCAGCCGAGGCTGCCCTTCTGGAATCCGTACCAATTGCTCGGTCACCAGTTCCTCGTGATTGAGATAGAGGTGCGTGTCGCCACCGGTCCAGATCAGCTCGCCCGGTTCAAAACCAGCTTGGGCAGCGACCATGCGCGTCAGCAGCGCGGCCCCGAACAGGTTGAACGGCAGGCCCAGCGCCACGTCGCAGCTGCGCTGGTAAAGCTGGCAGTTGAGCCGATCGCCCGAGACATGGAACTGGTAGGTCTTGTGGCACGGCGGCAGGGCCATCCGATCGAGCTCAGCGACGTTCCAACCCTCGACGATGTGGCGCCGGCCGCCAGGATTGTTCTTCAGGCCTTCGATCAATTGCGCGACTTGGTTGATTCCCGGTCCCGAGCGATAGAGCCCCTCACCCGCCGGTTCAAATGTCGGCCAGTCGACCCATTGCTTGCCGTAGACCGGGCCTAGGTCGCCCCAAATTGCAGCGAAGCCCTCGTCTTCGACGATTCGCGCCTCGAACGCTTCCTGCGAGATGTCCGTGCCGGTCGCCTTGCGGTATTTTGCGAGCGGCCAGTCACTCCAGATGGTCACGCCCTGCTGAAGCAGCGGGCGAATGTTGGTCTCCCCGGTAAGGAACCACAGCATTTCGCGCGCGGCGGCCTTCCAGAAGACTCGCTTCGTGGTCAGCAGCGGAACATGGCCACCGCTTAGATCGAAGCGCAACTGCGGCCCGAAGATCGAACGCGTACCGATTCCCGTACGGTCGATCCGTTCGTCTCCTCGTTCCCAGATACGCCGCATGAGATCGAGATATTGCCATTCCCAATGGCGGTTTTCGGGAGGAGCCATGGTGTTCATCACTTCATTCGCTACCACCCGAAATGCCCGCTTGCCAGCCCGAGACCTCCTGCCTATAGGGCCGCCTCTGCCTCGCCCCGGGTTTCGATCCGGAGCGCCGGTCGGGGAGTAGCTCAGCCTGGTAGAGCACTGTCTTCGGGAGGCAGGGGCCGGAGGTTCGAATCCTCTCTCCCCGACCATTTTACGCTTTGAGTATCAGCCACCTTTCGCCAGGTCAGGCGGGGCTTACGCCCCGGTTTGGTCTTCCGGCACAGTGCCTGGCTGGCTCGTCGAGGCCCAAAAGCCAAAGGGGATTTCGCGCCCCACCTCAGGAACTACCTACATGGGGCGTCGAGGCGGGGCGTCGAGCTTTTCCGGTAGGCTGGGCGCCAGCACGCCGCCTAGTTGCTCCCGGCGCGCGAGCTGATTGCCCGCACGCCGATCGCTCAAATCAGAACTCGCCCGCCACGCCAACTCGGGCCGCGGTGTTCTTGCCGCCAGAATACGAGATCCCGGCCAGCACGCCGAAGTCGCCCTCGAACCGATGCATGGCGCCGGCGGAAACACCCACCTCGCCGCGGTAGTAGCCGATATTCGACGCATAGCTGGTCTTACCCGCTTCGCTCGGGAAATGCGGCTGCGCGAGCGCAGTGACCGCCGCGATGCCGCGCTTTGTTTCTTTCGACTGCAACGCAGCAAGATCGAAGAGCTTGCTAACCTGCCCCTCGATCCCTTCGACCCGGCCCTGCAACTCGCTGAACTGGACGTCGGACACAGCGACAGCGCCGATATGGCCCGAGCTTACGGCCTGCATCATGGTCGCGGTGGCCATCTCAAGTTGCGCGGTGGTCACCACTTGCTGGCGGCCGAGCGTGCCGTTCTTGTCGACCGTGACAACATCGACCGGCCCTACCTGGGCCGCGGTAGAAGCTGCAATATCCCCAACCTTCACGGCTGTGCCTGCACCGCCAAGAGCTACCTGGTTCGCTGCAGTCGTCACTGCACCGGCGCCCACTGCCGTCGAACCCGCATGCAAGGCTCGGGAGTTCGTGCCGATCGCCGTCGCGTTCGCGGCTGTCGCGACGGCATTATAGCCAATGACCGTAGCGGACTCGCCCTCGGCCAACGCGCCTGAGCCTAACGCCAGGCTGTTTGTCCGAAGGGCGTTGGCCTTGAAGCCCACCGCGACTGCGGACTGCGTCGTCGCGACGCTACTGGACCCGACCGCAATGGCGCCCGCCCCCGACGCCACCGTCGCGTCCCCGACCGAGATCGCTGAGACACCGTTGCCGCGCGCTCCGCTGCCGATCGCAATGGCGTTAGCCCCAGTGGACGTTGCGTTGTTTCCTATGACGGTTGAATTGGGGCTGGTCGCTTGCGAGCCTACGCCAAATGCAATGGCGCCAGATCCGGCCGAGGTGCCGAGCATCGAATAAATCGTCGCGATATCGGCATCCATGCTGATGATCTTCGCGCCAATGTCAGTCGTGCCGACGTAAAGTTTGCCGCCGACGTAAGTGTCGCCGTTCCCCCGGACGGAGAACTTGAACGAGCCGGTGCCCACGCCCGATGAGGCACCGATCAGGTAGTCGTCGACCGTTTCGCCACCAGTGTGGACCCGCATCGCGTAGCTCGCGCCCGACGTGGAACTCGCCGAGAAGATCGCGCCCCACTTGTTGTCGTCGGCGTTGACGTAAAGGTTTGGGCTGCCGAGCAGACCGGGTCCGGTGTACGTCGAGCCGTTGTTGGCCCCGATCTCAAGCCGGCCATCGGCTGTGAGTTCCATCGCGCTATACACTCGGCTACCGTCAGAAACCGCGAAGCGCATTTTTGTCGGGGGCAGTGATCCGTCGCTGAAGGGGATTGCGCCATCAACGACAACGTCGAGCGAGGCGGCATTCCAGAACTGGTTTCCAGAATATCCCCGGAAATCAAGATACCCGAGCTGAGTGCCGGGCATCACAACTGTCGGAGCGGTCGAATCGCCCAGATATCTGCGGAAGGCGACTCCTGGCGGAAAGTTCGCCCCGCTATCGATGGTGATGGCGTCGGCGCTCTGTGTCGTGTTGCCGATGTAGATTTGTCCGATGTCGGCCGGAACCGGCGACCCGTCAAGGTTGGTAGCGATACCCTGTGTATCGGTGTTGCCGATAACGAGCTCTTCGACAGGCGCGGTGGTGGTTTCGGCCGCGAGCGGCCCCGATCCAGCAAGCAAGAACACAGCTGCGACCCTGATATTCCTCATTAAACCCTCCGTCTGATTCTGATTTGACCCGATTGACGACGGGCCTGGGGGAGTCAAATCGGTGCCTAGCGCTGGCGGGCCATGAAGCTGGGACGCCCTTCAGGTGCTGTGACGAGGTCACGACCAGGTACCGGCACCCGTCATACGTCCCGCTCCGAAGGGCTCGATGAGCGAGCGAATCGATCAGCCGCGCCTGGGAGTTGGGAAGGTGGCGTTGCTCCTGCAGGGGTCCATCAAGGCGCGCGTCGACCAACTTCGCCGGGAAGATCCCGTCGGTTTCCCGCCGACGCTTCATATTAGGGGAGCAAAGTGGCCAAACGACTTGTAATCGAGCCGCGACGTCGCCATTGGGAACCCCGCGGTTGACGACCCTTTGTGGGATACATGAACCTTACCCATCCATACCTTGACGAGCACGGCGACAAGCTGCGCGAAGAATGCGGCATCTTTGGCGTGATCGGTGCAACCGACGCGGCGGCCGTTTGCGCACTTGGCCTTCACGCTCTGCAGCATCGCGGCCAAGAGGCCGTTGGCATCACCAGCTTTGACGGCGCCGAGTTCTTCACTCGACGCGGGCTCGGCCACGTGGCGGACAACTTCTCGAGCGGCGAATCGATTGCCGAGCTCCCCGGCATGATGGCCGGCGGGCACGTGCGCTATTCGACGACCGGGGGCGCCGGCTTGCGCAACGTCCAGCCGCTCTATGCCGATCTGGCGAGTGGCGGCTTTGCCGTGGCGCACAACGGCAACATCTCGAACGCGGGACACCTCAAGCGCGATCTCGTGCAGCGCGGTGCGATCTTCCAGTCGACATCCGACACCGAGGTCATCATCCACCTCGTCGCGACGAGCCGCTTCAAGTCGATGCTCGACAAGCTGGTCGATGCGCTTCGCCTGGTGGAAGGGGCCTACTCGCTGATCGTGATGACTCCGCGCGGCATGGCGGCTTGCCGCGATCCGCTCGGCATTCGTCCGCTCGTTATGGGCAAGCTCGGTGACGCTGTGGTCTTCGCCAGTGAGACAGTGGCACTCGATGTCGTGGGCGCGGAGTTCGTCCGCCAGGTCGAGCCCGGCGAGTTCGTCGAAGTGGATTTCGATGGGACGATCCGCAGTCACAAGCCATTCGGCGACGTCCAGGCCCGCCCCTGCATTTTTGAACACGTCTATTTCAGCCGGCCGGATTCGGTGTTCAATGACCGCTCGGTCTATGAATCCCGCAAGCAAATCGGCGTCGAGCTGGCCAAGGAAGCGCCCGTAGAGGCCGACTTGGTAGTTCCGGTGCCGGACAGCGGCGTGCCGGCGGCGATCGGCTATTCGCAGCAATCGGGCATCCCGTTCGAGCTCGGCATCATTCGTTCGCACTACGTCGGGCGGACCTTCATCCAACCCTCGGACGGCGCGCGCCATGCGAGCGTCAAGCGCAAGCACAACGCCAACCGCAAGCTCGTCGAAGGCAAGCGCATCGTCCTGATCGACGATTCGATCGTGCGCGGCACGACGTCGCTCAAGATCGTGCAGATCATGCGCGATGCCGGCGCCAAGGAAGTTCACTTCCGCGTCGCCAGCCCGCCGACCGGGCATGGCTGTTATTACGGCGTGGACACTCCGGAGCGCTCGAAGCTGCTTGCCGGGCGGATGGATGTCGCCGCGATGTGCGACTTCATTCAGGCCGACAGCCTGGCGTTCGTGTCGATCAATGGCCTCTATCGCGCGGTCGGACACGAAGCCCGGAATGCCAACAGACCGCAGTATTGCGATGCCTGCTTCACCGGGGACTACCCCACGCGGCTGACCGACCTCGCCGAACGTCATCACGACGACACCCAGCTCCCGCTGCAAGTCGACAAGGTAGCCTGATGTCCGCAGAAAAGCCGCTCGCCGGGCGCGTCGCGCTCGTCACTGGCGCGAGCCGCGGTATCGGCGCCGCAACCGCCAAGGCCCTCGCCGCAGCCGGCGCGCACGTTGTCATAACAGCTCGCAAAGCACGCGATCTGGAGGACGTCGAAGAAGCCATCCACCAAGCCGGTGGCGCAGCCACGATCGCGCCGATGGACCTGACTGAAAGCGATTCCATCGCTCGTCTCGCCACGGCCGTGACCGAAAGGTGGGACAAGCTAGATATCTTGGTGATAAATGCGGCGATCCTGCCGCAGCTCTCGCCAGTGACGCAAATCGAACAGAAGGCGTTCAATCAGGCGCTCACTCTGAACGTTCTCGCGACGCAAGTCCTGCTTGCATCCTTCGACCCCCTGCTGAAGCGTAGCGGCAGGGGACGAGTAATTGGCCTCACCAGCAGTGTCGGCGCCGAGCCGCGCGCCTACTGGGGTGCCTATGGCGCGACGAAGGCGGCGTTCGACACGCTGCTATCCTGCTACGCTCAGGAAGTGGAGCGGATCTCCGAGACCCGCGTCGCCATCCTGGACCCTGGCGCCTCGCGAACCCAGATGCGCGCCAGAGCCTATCCGGGCGAAGATCCGCAGACTGTGAAGGCGCCTGAAGTAGTGGGTGAGCGCATCCGGGAACTGCTTACCGCGGATTTCCTGACTTCGCACCGGGAACGAATTTCCCCCTGAAATTAGAGGCCGTGGTATTCGCGGTACCAACGGACGAACTGCGGAATCCCAATCTCAACCGGAGTGCTCGGCTGATAGCCGACATCCCGCTGAAGGGCCGCGATATCGGCATAAGTCCGCGGCACATCCCCATCCTGCATTGGCAGCATTTCGATCTTTGCCTCGCGTCCACATTCCTGTTCGAGAATCCCGATGACTTTCATCAGATGCTCTGAGCGGTGGTTGCCGATGTTGTACAACGCGTGCGGGGCATGGCTTCCGCCCGACTTTTCGGCAGCATCGTCCTTGGGCGCTCGATCAAGACAAGCGACGACGCCAGAAACTATGTCGTCGACATAGGTAAAATCTCGCCACATTTCCCCATGATTGAAAACCGGTATCGCTTCACCGGCGAGGATCTTCTTCGTGAAGATCCACATCATCATGTCCGGGCGCCCCCAAGGCCCATAGACCGTGAAAAAGCGGAGTCCCGTTAGCGGTAAACGATAGAGATGAGCATACGTCTCGCTCATCAATTCATCGGCCTTTTTCGTCGCTGCGTACAAAGATAGTGGATGGTCCACTCGATCTTCGACGGCGAAGGGCAGCTTGGTATTGCCGCCATAAACCGAACTCGAGCTGGCGTAGACCATGTGCTGCACGCCACGGTGCCGGGCGATCTCCAACATGTTCAAATGACCGACGAGATTAGCCTGAACGTACGCGTGCGGATTCTCGATCGAGTAGCGAACTCCCGCCTGGGCCCCGAGATGAACGATACTGTCGAAATCGTCCTTTACGAGCGCAGTTTCGAGTGCCGCCGTGTCGGAGAAATCCTGCCGGACCAGATGGAAGCGTTCACTCCCGTACTGGTTCAAGCGCGCTATCCGATCCTCCTTCAGCGAGACAGGATAGTAATCGTTCAGATTATCGACGCCGACAACGCTGTCGCCCCTTTGAATGAGGCGATGAGCCAACGTGGATCCGATAAATCCGGCGGCGCCGGTAATCAAAACGCGCGCCATCTCAGAGCGTCCAATCCGCGGCCGAACCGAGCGCGCCCTTCAGGTCAGCGAGAATTCCACCTTCCGCGATCATAGCGCGCAACTCCTCACGTCCTTTTTCCAAATAGGCCCTGTGAGGCACTGCCAGCACGACCAAGTCATAGCGCCTGTCGAGCGCGTCTGCATCCAATACGACCCCGTACTCATGCAACGCTTCTTCCGCGTCGGCTAGTGGGTCGTGGACTACGACATCGTGTCCGAGGCCGCTCAATGCGGAAACAAGGTCGGCCACCTTGCTATTGCGCAAGTCGGGCACGTTTTCCTTGAACGTGAGGCCGAGAACGAGAACCCGCTTGCCGGGTCCGTCCAGTACCTTGTGCAGTTCCTCAGCGAGCCAGGGCGCCATCCCATCGTTCACGCCGCGTCCCGCCAGGATCACCCGCGGGTCGTGTCCGAGCTGCTCCGCGCGATGCGACAAATAGTACGGGTCCACCCCAATGCAGTGACCACCCACAAGACCCGGCGCAAAAGGGAGAAAGTTCCACTTGGTGCCGGCCGCGGCCAGGACGTCCCAAATGGAAATGTCCATCTTTCGAAAGATCTGCGCGATCTCATTCATGAAAGCGATATTGATGTCGCGTTGGGCGTTTTCGATGACCTTGGCCGCCTCTGCAGTCCTAATCGACGCGGCACGGTAGACTCCGCCAGTGGTCACCGCCTCGTACAGGGCCGAAACCTTATCCAGTACCTCAAGAGTCTGCCCGGAAACGACTTTCGTGATCTTGTCGATCGTATGCTCTCGGTCGCCGGGATTGATCCGTTCAGGACTGTACGCGAGGAAGAAGTCCTTTCCACATACGGCATTGGATCCGTCCTCCAGGATCGGCCCGCAAATCTCTTCCGTCACGCCCGGATAGACCGTGCTTTCGTAGATGACGATGGGCCGACGTCCTTCCTTCAGAGCCGACTTCAACATCCGTGCAACGGTGCGCGACGCGGCCTCCACGATCGAAAGGTCCGGTTTATTCCGCTCGTCGATCGGTGTCGGAACGGTCACGATGTAGAAGTCCGAGGCCGGGCAATCTTCCGCACTGCTCGTGGTAAGGAGACTGCTGCTCCGCAGCCTTTCGTATTCCACTTCGCCGGTACGATCGGTTCCGTTCTGCAATTCCGAAATTCGCTTCACGTCGATGTCGAAGCCAGTTGTGGGAAACTTTCCAGCGAGCGCGACCGCGAGCGGCAGTCCCACATAGCCCAGGCCGATCACGGTTACTTGCGGAAGTGATTTAGTCACGATTGTGGAAGACCTTGTGCAAGGTTGCTGGAGTGGATCGCAGAGCGAGCGGGCCTCTATATAATGCTCTCTGCGCCGATCAACTGGCAGATCGGGTAGTTCGGTTTGCGGCAGCCCACTTCCAAGCCGCCGCATAGCCACTTGAACACCAATCGCATTTTGCTAGGAGGCGACCGGTCCGGATCGTTTTGGAAAAGACCAGAGACAACGGGTCATCGAGGGGAAAGTTAGTTGACGACAGCGCATCGTACCTCGGCGCACGTCACGGCCGGTTGGTGGCTCGTCGTGGCCTACATTGGCTTCATATTCTTGACCGGGGGAGGTTCGAGAGACGACATTCAGTCCCTCGTCATCCTGCGTCCGATATCAGTTGTGGTATGCGCGCTCGCGATCCTGCATTTGCGTGCGGAAGACCTGGTTAGATATCGTACGATTGCTGCTCTGATCGCGGCGACGTTCCTGCTGATTCTGGCTCACCTTCTCCCACTTCCTCCGGCGGTTTGGCAGATGCTGCCACATCGCGACCTGATCGTCGAAATAGATGGCGCCACTGGCCTGGCCGATGTCTGGCGCCCCCTTACGATCGCCCCGCAACGGACGTGGAATGCGTTGTTTTCCCTGTTCGTGCCCCTTTCCGTGTTCCTCCTGCTGGCGCGCTTCGATCGAGGCCAGTTGCGGGCTTTGCTTTTGCCCGTGATCTGCATCGGATTGCTGTCCGGATTCGTTGGCCTTCTGCAGATCACGGGTGGCGAAGGTAGCCCGCTCTACTTCTATTCCATTCACAACGACCGTGCTGCTGTGGGCCTATTTTCCAACCGAAATCATCAGGCGATGCTCCTTGCTTCGCTCTTCCCGATGCTGGCGGTCTATGCCTCGCTACAGGTCCGGACGACACAGCGGTTCAGGCTGCGCGCGATGGTCTGCGCCGCTGCAGGTGCCGTGCTTGTGCCGTTGTTGCTGGTAACGGGCTCTCGCGCGGGGCTGGTTCTGGGGCTGATCGGCCTCGCCTCAGTTCCGTTTCTGTTTCGTCGCCCTGCAACTGACGACCCCCAGCGTCGCAAGGCTGCCGCTTTTCCCATCGTTCCCGTTGTCCTTGGGATCGCAGGCGTGACTCTCGTGGCGCTCCTGGCTCTACTTTTTTCGCGCGCCGAAGCCCTGACGCGGATCACTGGTTCGGAACAGGCGGAAGATCTACGCTTCCAGGCGTTCATGCCGATGTTGGATATGGCCTGGCGCTACTTTCCGTTCGGATCGGGACTGGGCAGTTTCGTCGAAGCTTATCAACGCGATGAGCCTGCTTCACTTCTGAAGCCGGAATACTTCAATCACGCGCACAATGACTTCATGGAGATCGCACTTACGGGTGGAGTGCTGGCACTACTCCTGCTGGCAGTTGCGATCGCAGCTTGGCTGATTGCCGGGCTGCGCGTTTGGCGCCCATTCAAGACCGGTTCCGATGACACGAGGATCGCTCGCATGGGCTTTGTAATCATCGGTCAGTTTCTTCTCGCAAGCACCGTCGATTACCCCGTCCGCACGCCTTCCCTGGCTTGTCTGCTTATTCTCGCCGCAGTGTGGCTAAAAAGCGGGATTCGACAAAGCGAGGCAGAGGTTTCAAATAGGCTGGAAGTTCCCCAAGCTTTCCGTTAGCCGCTGACCATTGGCCGGTGCATCACATCGGCAAGGAAATGAACTTCATGCGTAACGTTTTGATTCTGTTGGCTGGCTGCTCCATCCTGGCGGGATGCGGCTCAACTGGTCCGTATGGCCCCCTCCAAACCACTTCCGGGCCGACTTCAAACGTACAACTTGTCTACGGAACCCAACTTCCACCACCTACGGAAGTTGATCTGTTTAGGGGCTATCGTCCCTACCGGATTGGGCCTTTCGATCGCCTGGAAATAAGCGTCTTTGGCGTTGAAGACCTCCAGCGCAGGGAATACCGGGCCGACGCGAGCGGCCGGGTCTCGTTCCCACTTGCCGGCACAGTTGAAGCCGCCGGGTTAACCCCCGCAGAGCTCGAGCAGGAAATTGCCAATCGCCTGCGTGGACGCTTCATTCGGGACCCGCAGGTCACGGTCAACCTGGCGGAAACGGTCAGCCAGGTGGTCACTGTTTCCGGTCAGGTAGTCCAACCGGGTCTCTATCCAGTTGTAGGCAAAATGACTTTGCAGCAGGCCGTCGCCACCGCGCGAGGTATGGATGATTTTGCGAAGGTCACCGAGGTGATTGTGTTCCGCGATGTAGGCGGTCAAAAGATGGCCGCCATTTACGACCTTCGCGGCATTGAGCGCGGCAACTATGACGATCCTGAGATCTACGCGAACGACATTGTAGTGGTGGGCGATTCACCTCAACGGCGCCTTATGCGCGACCTGATCGGCGCGGCGCCGGCGATTCTTGCGCCGCTCCTCGTTACCATTATTTGACGCTAGGCGTAGCGCGACACTTGGAATTATTATGAATCAGCAAGTTATCGGCCTTACCAACCAGGCGTCGGACCTTGGCCCTGTACAGGGCCATGAAGGCGTTCGAGCCGCCGAGCCGCCAATTCTGTTGCAGTACTGGACCACGCTGCTGCGCTGGAAGTGGGTCATCGCGTCGGTAATCGTGGCGGCAATCGCGGTTGGCTTAGTCGTCACCCTTCTCACGACCCCACAATACACGGCCACCGCGCGGATCGAAATTAGCCGCGAACAGCAGAACATCGCCAACGTCCAGGGCATCGAGTCTCCGCAGGCCAGCCAGGACGACGAGTTCTATCAAACCCAATATTCCAACCTCGAAGCACGCTCGCTAGCCGAGCGCGTCGCCCGAGAGCTTCGCCTTGCGAGCAGCCCCACGTTTTTCGCAGCTCATGGCTTCGATTTCGAAGAATTGGACGACAGCTCGGCCGCTTCATCTTCGGAAGACCGCGCCGGACGAGAAAAGCTGGCTGTCGACTTGCTCCTTTCGCACGTCACGATCTCCCCGATTACGCGCTCTCGGCTTGTCGACATCGGCTACACCAGCGGATCTGCCGATCTCTCGGCGACCATTGCCAATACGTGGGCCCAGCAATTCGTTGCTTCCAGCCTTGATCGTCGCTTCTCCTCCACCGCAGACGCCCGAAAGTTCCTCGAAGGAAGGCTCGCCGAGCTCGCACAGCGGCTCGAGGAATCGGAGCGGCTTGCCGTCAACTATGCTGCCCGCAACGACATCGTTCTCCTTGGCCGTACGATCACGCCCGACGGCCGCACTCTCGTGGATCGGACGCTGACCTCGTCGGACCTGGAAGCGCTGAACACGGCCCTCGCCCAAGCGACTGCCGAACGAGTTGCCGCCGAAAGCCGTGCCCGCACCGCGGGACCGTCGGAACTGAGCATTACCAATCCGACGATCGTGGCCTTGCGCGACAGGCGCGCGCAGGCTGCTGCCGATTACGCCAAGCTGATGGTGCAGTTCGAACCTGGCTATCCCGCGGCACAGGCTCTGCAGGAGCAGATTGCATCTTTGGATAGCGCCATCGCTCGCGAAGACGCCCGGATCGTCAACAGCCGTACCGCCGAGTTCCGCAATGTCGCCACTCGCGAGAGCGATCTTCGCCGGCGCGTGGCTGACCTGAAAGCTCAGCTGAACACGCAGCAAAGAGCTTCGATCCAGTACAACATCTATCAGCGCGAAGCGGATACCAACCGCCAACTCTACGACAGCCTCCTCCAGCGCTACAAGGAAATCGGCGTCGCAGGCGTGTCCATCAGCAACATTGCGATCGTGGATGGGGCTCAAGTTCCAGATTCCCCGACCTCGCCGGACCTGCTGCTCAACCTTGCCCTCGCATCGATAGCCGGACTTGGCCTTGCCTTCCTTGTCGTGCTCGGCCTCGAGCAGATCGACGAAGGCGTGCGCGATCCTTCGCAAATTGGCCGCGAGCTCGACGTCGCCCTTCTCGGCAGCGTGCCAAGGATGGACGATGTCGAAGCGGAAGAGGCTTTGAAGGACGTCAAGTCGGAGCTTTCGGAAGCGTACTTCAGCGTGCAATCGAACTTGTCGTTCGCCACCGATCACGGATTCCCGAGGTCGCTCATGTTGACGAGTTCCCGTCCGGCCGAGGGCAAGACCACCTCGAGCGTCGCCCTGGCTGCGGCAATCGGCCGGACCGGCAAGCGCGTTCTGCTCATCGATGCGGACATGCGGTCCCCATCGTGCCATCAGTACTTCGAACTCCCGAACGACGCCGGCCTCAGCAACTTCCTGACCGGATCTGAAGATTGGTCGGCCCTAGTCCTACCGACCGATCTGCGAGGCCTCAGCCTCATGACGGCAGGTCCGACGCCGCCGAGCGCAGCTGAACTCTACACTGGCGATCGCCTGAAAGACTTGGTGCAGAAGGCGTTGACTGAATTCGATCATGTGGTGGTTGATAGCCCCCCGATCCTCGGGCTCGCCGACGCGCCGCTCATTTCCCGCGCCGTCGAAGGGTGCGCATTTGTCATCGAAGCCGAAGGCGTCGCAGTGCGCGGGCTACGTTCGGCTGTAAATCGCCTGCGGCAGGCAAATGCACGCATCTACGGAGCGATCGTGACGAAGCTGGATCACAAGAGCGCGGGATACGGATACGGATACGGATATGGCTATGGCTACGGCAATCAAACCGAAGCCTAAGCGGGCGCAAAAGGGCCGCGCAAACTGGGGCCGTCTATTTGGCGGGCGGCCTTGGTGGGTCGCCGCGCTGATCATCTTGATTGGCGTTGTCATTGCGTGGCAGGCAGCAGTGCAAGCGCTGTTGTTCGTCGCGCGGGACAGCAATCCTCCCATCGCCATCCGGATGGGCGACGAGACCACAAAGCTGAAGCTTCAAGTTCAGCTGGGTCTGTCCGACCCCAAGGAGCTCAGGGACACTGAGATCGTCAACGATGCCCGCAAGGCACTTCGAAGGAATCCCCTCGACGCGGTGGCCCTTAGAGCGTTGGCACTCCACTACGACGCCCTCAAGAATCCCAAGAAGGCGGTGCAATTTGCCCAGCTCGGCGGAGAGGCGACCCGGCGTGACCGCCCCATTCAGCTACTGCTTGCAGGCGCGGCGGCCCAGGCGGGCGACGCCGATCGCACAATGGAGCATTTGAACACGGCGCTTTCAACGACAGCCTCCGGGCGGCAGCAGATCTTTGCCGCGATGAGCCAAATGACACGGCAGCAGATATTTCTCGACATGTTGCAACCCTACGTGCGTGACGATGTCCTGTGGATGCCTGGGTTCCTCGGGCATTTGGTTAGCGATGGAGCTGAGGGACCCCGAGCAGCAGCTCAGCTCGTGCTTCGCGCAGATCCGAAGAATACCGCCGATATTCAAAAGAAGATTGGCGGCGACCTGCTGGGAATGCTGGCTACATACGGTGAGTATGACCTGCTTCGCCGTACTTACGATCGCACTCGGGGTACGGGCAAGGACTTGTCCCAACTGGCCACGTTCGATGCAGCGACTGCCAACAAAGATCTAGGATGGCTCGGCTGGACGCCCTCGACAAACGCTTCGCTTGGCGCCGATCTCGACGTTGGCGAGAACGGGCGGATGACGGCCACGGTCTACGCCGGTCAAAGTGAACGAGGCGTCGCCTTGCACCGGACGCTATTTTTGAAGCCTGGCCGGTACACCCTGAATGAAACCCGGCAATTGGCAATCGCGGCCGACCGCGCATCCGCCCAATGGAATCTCTATTGCCCGGATGACAAGAACGGCCGTCGCTTGATCTGGTCTGGCCCCAAGCAACTCGCGTACACGGTTCGCTCCGCCCCTGGCCCCCTGATCCCTGCCGACTGCAAGGCGCAAGTGCTGGAACTGCAAGTCTATGGCGGCGATTCCACGCGAGGCTTCGAGATTGTGATCGATCAGTTTGCCCTAACCCGCGCAAACTAATCGGCTCTCTGCGCTTGTCAGACTCGCCCGATTTCGACCTATTGGTAATTGGCGCTGGCGTAGTTGGGCTTGCCGTTGCTTACAAAGCTTCTCAAGCCGGAATGAAGGTCCTGCTCGCCGAGCGCAACGACAAGTTCGGTAGTGAAACCAGCTCCCGAAACAGCGAGGTCATCCACGCGGGGATCTACTATCCCCCAGGCTCGCTGAAGGCTGTCACTTGCGTCGATGGCCGGGAAAAGCTCTACGCCTTCTGCCTGGAAAACGAGGTTCCGTTCCGCAAATGCGGAAAACTCATCGTCGCAACTGGACATGACCAGTTGCACGAACTCGATAAGATTCAACAGAATGCTCGCATGTCTGGAGTGGATGACTTGGTTCGCTTGTCATCCGCGGAGATCGCCAATTTGGAGCCAGACATCCGTGCAGCCGGCGGTCTGCTTTCCCCTTCGACAGGCATTATCGATTCCCACGAATACATGCTGGCGTTGTTGGGTGCGGCCGAGACGCAAGGGACCCAGTTCGTAGCGCGAACGGAAGTGGGCTCGATCTTTCCGGGACACAACGGATGGAGCGTTTGCATCAGGGGAGATCGCGAGCCGGTCCTGAACGCCAGAGCCATTGTGAATGCTGCAGGCCTTTGGGCCGGCCACGTCTCCCAACAAATCGAAGGCTATCCAACGGAGCGTGTACTGCAGGTGCATTATGCGAAAGGAAGCTATTTCAGCTATTCAGGAGCGACGTCGTTCCGGCGCCTAATCTACCCAATTCCCGAACCCGGCGGTCTTGGGACCCATCTTACCCTCGATCTCGCAAATTCGGCCCGCTTCGGGCCGGACGTCGAATGGATCGAAGAACTCAACTACGACGTGGCCCCTGAAGCTAAGACGCAGTTCGCCGAGCGCGTGGCCCAATTCTGGCCAGGCGTAGACCCTGATCGATTGGAGCCAGGATACGCCGGAATCCGCCCGAAACTGTCGCCGCCTGGCGGAACGGCTGCTGATTTCGTGGTGGAAGGCCCCGCCGATCATGGAGTTCCCGACCTGGTCAATTTCTACGGTATCGAAAGCCCAGGGCTCACGGCATCACTCTCGCTGGCGGAGTTGGCGGTCGAGAAGCTGTCGCAACCGCTGGCATGCAAGTCGTGACCGTGGCACTTCCGATTTCTGGCCACGAAGGCCAGGCCTAGTGAGACTTTTCACTCCCATTCTTCGCCTGTATGTGCTCCACGCTGCCATGCTTCGCTCGACAAATCATAGACATTGACCCACCCAGCATGACTAACTTCGCACTGATCGGCGCTGCCGGCTACATCGCCCCCAGGCACATGGCCGCCATCCGGGACACGGGAAACCGCCTGGACGCCGCGCTCGACCCCAACGATTCGGTTGGGATCATCGACAGCTATTTCCCGAACGCTCACTTTTTCACCGAGTTTGAGCGCTTCGACAGATACGTCGATAAACTCCGACGCTCGGCGGCTCGGGAGCAGATCGAGTTTGTCTCGATATGTTCTCCGAACTATCTTCACGACTCCCACATAAGGTTCGCCTTGCGTTCCGGGGCAGATGCGATCTGCGAAAAGCCTCTCGTTCTCAACCCCTGGAACATCGACGCCCTCTCAGAAGTAGAGCGTGATTGCGGCCGCAAGACCCACACGATCCTGCAACTTCGATTGCATCCTGCGATCGTTGCGTTGCGGGAAAACGTCACCTCTCAGCCGAGTGCCACGAAGCATGAAATCGACCTGACATATGTCACATCACGAGGCCGTTGGTATCAGCAGAGCTGGAAGGGGGACGAACGCAAGTCTGGAGGAATTGCCACGAACATCGGGGTGCATTTCTTCGACATGCTCCATCACCTGTTTGGAGCAGTGCAACAGAACATCGTGCACGTTTCAGAACCAGACAAGGCCGCCGGCTATCTGGAATTTGAGCACGCGCGTGTCCGCTGGTTTCTCTCACTTGACGTCGAGGACGTACCCGTTGCCGAGCGAACCAAGGGAGCCCGAACCTATCGCTCGATCACATGTGACGGGAAGGAAATCGAGTTTTCAGGCGGGTTCACGGATCTGCATACGCGCAGTTACGAGGAAATCCTGGCGGGGCGCGGTTTCGGTCTGGAAGACAATCGGTGCGCTATAGAAATCGTTTCAGGCATCCGAAACGCGACGCCACAGCCAGGAAATGGCGAGCGGCATCCGGCGATAGCCCTTAGATGAACGACCTAACCATACACCCAAGCGCGATAGTCGATGAAGGGGCCCAGATTGGCTCCGGGTCACGGATATGGCATTTTGTCCATGTATGCGCAGGCGCCAAGATCGGACGCGACGTTTCACTGGGCCAAGGCGTCTATGTGGGGAACCGGGTGAGCATCGGCGACGGCTGCAAGGTTCAGAACAACGTCTCGGTCTACGATAACGTGACACTCGAAGACGGGGTCTTCTGTGGGCCGAGCGCTGTCTTCACCAACGTGCATAACCCACGCGCCCGTGTCGAACGAAAGAACGAGTACCGGGATACCCTGGTGCGCGAGGGGGCCAGCCTTGGCGCCAACTGCACCATCGTCTGCGGCGTCACGATTGGTCGTTACGCGTTCGTCGCGGCCGGTGCCGTGGTGACGCGAGACGTTCCCGATTACTGCCTGGTTGCGGGAGTGCCGGCGCGGCCGATCGGATGGATGAGCGCGCATGGGACGCGGCTCGACCTCCCAATGTCGGGCTCTGGATCCGCGATTTGCCCCGCTTCCGGCGAAGAATACGTGCTCGAAAATGACGAAGTAAGGATGGTGCTCGAACGATGATGCCGTTCGTTGACCTTGCGGCCCAGCAGGACCGGATACGCACCGAGATCGAGGGAGCCATCAACCGGGTTCTTGCCCACGGCAAGTACATCCTCGGCCCAGAGGTCGGCGAGCTCGAAGAGAGGCTGGCAGAATTCTCCGGCGTGCCGTTCTGCATCTCCTGCGCCAACGGCACCGATGCGCTGCAGATCGCGCTTATGGCTCTTGAGGTCGGCGCAGGCGATGAAGTCGTCATGCCTAGCTTCAGCTATATCGCTACGGCCGAAGCTGCAGCCCTGCTTGGCGCGCGCCCTGTTTATGTCGACATCGATCCGCTGACGTACAACCTTGATCCGGCGAAGCTCGAAGCAGTCATCACGGACCGTACGAAAGCCATCATTCCGGTATCGCTCTACGGCCAGTGCGCGGATTTCGATCCGATCAATGCGATCGCCAAAAGGCACGGGATACCTGTAATCGAGGACGGGGCGCAGAGTTTTGGCGCTCATTATCGCGGTCGACGCTCAGGTTCCCTCACTACAGTGGGTTGCACCAGCTTCTTTCCGTCCAAGCCCCTCGGCTGTTACGGAGACGGCGGCGCGATCTTTTGCTCGGATCCCGAACTCGCAACCCGCATGCGGCAGATTGCGCGCCACGGGCAGGATCGTCGATATCATCACATTCGAATTGGCGTGAACAGCCGATTGGACACGCTCCAGGCGGCCATTCTCCTCCCAAAGCTCGAAATCTTGAACGACGAAATCGAACGCCGCGAGGAGGTTGCAGGGCTTTACGCGAGGGCCCTTGCCGGCGCCGGCGTGTTGGCGCTGCCGCACGTCATTGAAGGCAATTCCAGCGCGTGGGCGCAATACACGATCCGCGTTCCGCAGCGCGAGGCGGTGCAGGCAGCACTAACAGCAGCAGGCATTCCAACGGCTGTCCACTACCCCTTGCCGCTCGCTCAACAACCCGCGGTTGCGGATCCCGATAGTGCAGCATTGCCGCACAGCTCGAGCGCCGCCAGGGAAGTGCTCAGCCTTCCCATGCATCCTTACATGACTAAGCCCGACGTAGAGCGAGTAGCCTCGAGCGTTGCGGCCGCTATAGCCGCGGTCGAACCGGCTGTTTGAATTACGTCCTGGCTCATCTGGCCAAATCGGAGACTTTTTAGATGGATTTGCAAGGCAAGAAATTGCTCGTGATCGGCGGCGCCGGACTGATCGGCTCACACACCGTCGACAACCTCTTGGGGCATGATGTCGCGCAAGTAGTGATCTACGACAATTTCGCCCGGGGTCGTCGTGAGAACCTCGACAACGCGCTGAGCGATCCGCGGGCGAAGATCTTCGAAGCCGGCGGTGACATTCTTCAGGCTGACGTCCTTGACGATGCGATGAAGGGAATGGACGGCGTCTTCCACTTTGCTGCTCTGTGGCTACTACAATGCCACGAATATCCCCGGACCGCATTTAACGTGAACGTTGGGGGCACCTTCAACGTGATGGACGCCTGTGTTCGCAATGGCGTGAGCCGCTTGGTCTATTCCTCCTCCGCTTCGGTCTACGGAGATGCCGTGACGGAGCCCATGGAAGAGGATCACCCCTTCAACAACCAGAACTTCTACGGCGCGACGAAGATCTGCGGAGAGGCGATGCTGCGCGCTTATCACCATCGCTACGGTCTGGACTATGTCGGTCTGCGCTACATGAACGTCTACGGCCCGCGGCAGGACTATCATGGCGCCTACATCGCGGTGATCATGAAGATGCTCGATGCCATTGATCGCGGCGAGGCTCCAACGATCCTGGGCGATGGCTCCGAGGCCTTCGATTTCGTTGCCGTGGAGGATTGCGCACGAGCCAACGTTTGCGCGATGCAGGCCAGCGCAACCGATGATTTCTACAATGTCGGAACCGGCATTCGGACGAGCCTCAAGGAGCTGGCGGAGCGCCTGCTCAATTTGACGGGCTGCAACAAGGAAATCCAGTACGCGCCGCGGAGCCAGGCCACGCTTGTCCGGAATCGGATCGGCAGCCCGGAAAAAGCGAAGAATGATATCCAATATGCCGCCACTCTCGACCTAGACGAAGGTCTACGAAGGCTGATCGAGTGGCGTGCGCAGCACAAAGCCGAAGTCGACGCGCGCCGCCTCGCGGTGGGTCTGACCAAGTAACAAGAGCTGGAAGAATGACCGATCCCATCATGAATGTGCCCATTGCTCGAACTTCACTGACCGAGGCTGAGATCAACAGCGTCCTCGGCCCGCTTGAAAGCGGCTGGCTCGTGCAGGGTCCGAAGGTCCGTGAGTTCGAGGAAAAGTGGTCTCGTTTCACCGGCGCAGACCATTCGCTCGCCGTCACTTCCTGCACCACGGGGCTGCACCTTGCTGCAGTCGCGTTGGGCCTGAAGCCTGGAGACGAGGTCATTGTTCCGGCTTTCACCTGGATCGCCACGGCAAACATCGTCGAGCACCAGCAGGCCAAAGTCGTGTTCTGCGACATTGATCTAGAGACCTTCAATATCGATCCGGTCGCCTTCGAAGCTGCGATCACCGAGCGGACCCGCGGCGTGGTCCCGGTGCATCTTTTCGGCCTGGCGGCGAACATGGACGAAATTAGCGCGATTGCGCGCAGTCATGGCCTATGGGTTATCGAAGATGCGGCATGCGGCTTTGGCGCGAAGTACAAGGGCTCCCATGTGGGGACCTTGGGAGATGCCGGCGTGTTCAGCTTTCACCCTCGTAAAGCGATTACCACCGGCGAGGGCGGCATGGTCACCACGAATGACGCAGACTTGGCGGAAACGGTTCGACGTCTACGTGATCACGGCGCGGTGATTTCCGACCTTCAGCGGCACCACGGCCCCCGCCCCTATCTGCTGGCCGACCACACCCTCGCGGGCTTCAATCAGCGCATGACCGATATCCAAGCCGCCTTAGGTTCGGCGCAGATGGATCGCGCGGACGCCATAATCCAAGAGCGCCGCCGCTTGGCAGCGCGTTACGATCAGGCCCTTTCCGACATCGAGTGGCTCCGCCCGCCGGCCTCGCCAGATGGCTTCGAACATGGCTATCAGAGCTATGCGTGCCTGTTCATGCCCGAACAGGTTGCCAAGGGTGAAATCGCCTTCGTGAACGAGCGACGCAACAATTGGATGGATTTCCTGCAGCAGAACGGTGTCTCGACCCGGCCGGCCACCCATGCCGTGCATATGCTCAGTTTCTACGCCGAGAAGTACGCTTTGGCGAAGGATGCATTTCCGCGCGCAAGGGCGGCAAACGACTGTTCAGTTTCGCTTCCCTTGTTCCACGGCATGACCGAAGCCGAACAAGAGCACGTGATAGCTCTCGTCCGGCAACCGCCGGCGTGAGGCCCCCAGAGTGCGAGTAATGCCATGTGCGGAATTGTTGGTTACATAAATCTTGATGGCGCCGCGGCGACTTCACACGAAGTCACTCGAATGGCTGACGCCATCGCCCATCGGGGTCCGGACGGAGAAGGCTACTGGACCGAGGGCCCGGTGGGGCTGGGACACCGCCGGTTAGCGATCATCGATCTTAGCCCACAGGCCGCCCAGCCGATGGTCAGTCTCGAGCACCGGTACGTGCTCGTTTACAATGGCGAGATCTATAACTTCCGTGAACTCCGCCGCGAACTGGAACAGGCGGGGTACTGGTTCCGCTCGGATAGCGACACTGAAGTGTTGTTGGTCGCGCTCGCGCATTGGGGCACCGAAGCCCTCCAGCGCCTGAATGGAATGTTCGCATTCGCCCTTTGGGATCGCAAGGAGAAGACGCTGCTCCTGGCGCGCGATCGCTATGGGATCAAGCCGCTCTATGTCGCGCACCAAGGCGGACGGTTCTACTTCAGCTCAGAACAAAAGGGCATTCTCGCAAATCCCGACTTTCGCCGTCATCTCGACGAAGGCGCGCTGCTGGAATACTTCACATTCCAGAACCTGTTTACGTCCAAGACCCTTCTAAAGGACATGGAGCTTTTTCCGGCGGGCCATTTCGCAACGCTGGACCTTCGCCAAGACGGCTTTGACCTAAAGAAGACGCAATACTGGGATTACCGGTTCCGCGAACCTGACACGCGTGCCACCGACGCGGAGTATCGGGAGGAGTTGGATCGCCTTTTCAGCCAGGCCGTGAAGCGCCAGCTTGTCAGCGACGTCGAGCTCGGTAGCTATCTTTCGGGCGGGATGGATTCTGGATCCATCACGGCGATTGCTGCCACCCACTTTCCAAACCTGAAGACCTTTACCTGTGGATTCGATCTAAGCTCAGCTTCCGGCATCGAGCTCTCATTCGACGAACGCGTGAAGGCAGAAGCGATGTCGGCGCGTTTCAAGACTGAGCACTATGAGATGGTGCTTAAGGCGGGCGACATGGAACGCTGCCTGCCCCAACTCGCATTCCACCTGGAAGAACCGCGCGTTGGGCAGAGCTACCCCAACTACTACGCGGCGCAGTTGGCCAGCCGCTTCGTCAAGGTCGTCCTGTCAGGCGCCGGAGGCGACGAGCTGTTTGGCGGATACCCTTGGCGCTATTATCGTGCCGCCGTGAGCGACGATTTTGAGCACTATATCGACCAATACTACGGCTATTGGCAGCGCTTGGTAGACAACAGCTGGCTGAAGCGCATGTTTGCGCCGGTGGCGGACAAGGTGGAAGGAATCTGGACCCGGGATATCTTCCGCGATGTGTTCGATAGTCATGCCAACCAGCTCGAACGACCGGAAGATTACATCAACCACTCTCTGTATCTGGAGGCAAAGACCTTCTTGCACGGACTGTTTGTGGTCGAAGATAAGCTGTCCATGGCACACGGCCTGGAAACGCGCGTGCCGTTCATGGACAACGATCTCGTGGACTTCGCCATGCAGTGCCCGGTTTCGCTCAAACTTAACCGCCTGCAGGATGTAATCCGGATCAATGAGAATGAGCCGGGCGACAAGCAGGGTGCATACTTCCAGAAGACCAACGACGGCAAACAGATACTGCGCGACATGATGGCGCACTACATCCCGGAGGAAATCACCAAGGCGCAGAAACAGGGCTTCTCGTCGCCGGACGCCAGCTGGTTCAAGGGAGAGAGCATCGATTTCGTGCGCAATCGGCTTTGCAGCAACGGAGCCCGCATTTACGACGTGCTGGACAGGTCGGCCACGCAGGAGCTGATTTCAGAGCATCTCGACGGCAAGGAAAATCGCCGGCTCCTGATTTGGTCGCTGCTCAACGTCAACGAATGGATGGAGCAGGTGCTGTGACATCGTTGTTGGAAGCTTTGAGGGACTTTCTCAGCTTACGAAGGCAAGAGGTCTCAGCGAGCTTCAACCGCACGCTTCCTTTTGGAGATTATGTCTCCGACCGCTGGGAAAAGGCGCAAAGCCTTGGCTTCGGTGAAGGCACGTCAATCTACGATAGCGCGCACGTCTTCGGCGACGTGCGGGTGGGCAGCAACACCTGGATCGGCCCGTTCACCATACTGGATGGTACGGGAGGGCTGCTCGTAGGTGACCATTGCTCGATTTCCGCCGGGGTGCAAATCTACTCGCATGACACGGTGGCCTGGGCGACCTCGGGCGGCAAGGAGTCATACGTCTACGCGGCCACCACGATCGGGAATAACTGCTACATCGGACCGAACTCCGTGATTGCCAAAGGAGTGACGATCGGTGATGGCGCCATCGTCGGTGCAAATAGCCTTGTTCTCAATGACATTCCTTCAGGCGTGACCGTTTTTGGGTCCCCTGCCCGACCCGCAAGCTCTAAGGACCACGACCGCGAATGACCCGACCTTCAGCCGAACTGGTGGCCCAAGTATTCACCAAGGATCTTGCTTTCGTAAACGGATACACTGCGATCGATGAGACGTCGCAGGCTGAGAACCAGCAGCAGACGAACGAGATTTTCTCGGAAAAGTGGGACAGATACGCCTCTACCGACGAGCTTGAGACGTTCTACCAGTTCCAGAGGGATTGGTACCTCAAGCTCTACGGCTTTGCGGACGAAGACGCCTTGCGCCAGCATTTGGCCAGTTGCAGGGTCATTCTCGATGCCGGTTGTGGCTTGGGTTACAAGGCGGCGTGGTTCGCCAAGCTGGCACCGCACGCGCTTGTCGTGGGAATGGATTTTTCCGCGGCCGCCGCGCAAGCCGCCGAGCTCTTTGCCAATATCGAAAACCTGGTCTTCATCCGAGGAGACATAGCCAAGACTCCGTTTCGCGACGGTGCGGTCGACTATGTCAGCTGCGATCAGGTCATCATGCATACCGAAGACCCGTTGGCGACGTTTGCAGAGCTCGCGAGAATTACCGAGCCCGCGAATGGCCAGTTTGCCTGCTACTTCTACGCGAAGAAGGCCCTGCCCCGCGAGCTGCTCGACGACTATTTCCGCATTCACTGCAAGGAGGTGACAACCGAGCAGCTGTGGGAAATGTCGGAACAGCTGACCGACCTGGGCAAACGCCTGAGTGAGTTACAGGTTAGCATCGACGTGCCCGAGATTCCGCTATTGGGCATCAAGGGCGGCCAGATGGACATTCAGCGGTTCATCTACTGGAATTTCCTGAAGTGTTTCTGGAACGAAAGCCTCGGGCACGACACATCGGTGGTGACCAACTTTGATTGGTATAGCCCGAGCAACGCCCGCCGGTTCAGCAGCGACGAAGTGCACGATATCGTCAGTGCAAACCGCATGATGGTGGTGCATTTCCACTCGGAGGAAGCGGCGCATTCCGGTCGCTTCCTGCACCAGCGGTAAGCGAATTCCAGTGCAAGGCTCCCCTTCCCTTCTGTCCGATACGGCTTTGAAAGTCTGTTCGCGCTGCATCTACGATGAGCGCGTGGCGAGTATCACGTTCGACGAGCAGGGGGTCTGCAATTACTGTCGGCAGGTTGACTCGCTGGTCGAACAGTACGGCACCGGATCGCCAGCCGGCGAAGTTGAGCTCGCCAGGCTGATCGAACAGATCAAAGCCGCCGGCAAGGGCAAGAAATACGATTGCGTCATCGGCGTGAGCGGGGGGACGGACAGCAGCTATCTTGTCCACCTCGCCGTGAAGGAGTGGGGCCTTCGGCCGCTTGCCGTTCACTACGACAATACCTGGAATACCGCCGTCGCGACGCAGAACATTCGACGCGTCCTCACTGCGCTCAACGTGGACCTCTACACCCACGTCGTCGATAACACGGAGATCGACGATATCTTCCTCGCCTTCTTCCGCGCGGGCGTGGCGGAAATAGAAGCAGCAACCGATCTTGCACTCGCCGAAGTGATGAACCGCGCCGCATTCAAACATGGTGTGCGCTACGTGATCGAGGGTCACAGCTTCGTGACCGAGGGGATCACCCCGGTCGGGAGAAACTACTTCGACGGGCAGTACATCCGGTCGATCCATCGGCGCTACGGCCAGCGCAAGATGTCGTCATATCCGCTGATGACCTTCGAGCGGATGCTGTTCTGGAGCGTGGCTGCCCGGATTCGGAAGATCCGACCGTTCTGGTACATGGCCTATTCGAAAGAAGCAGCCAGAGAGCTGCTCGAGCGCGAGTATGGGTGGGAGTATTATGGGGGCCATCATCTCGAGAACCGGATGACTGCCTTCTTCCACAGCGTGTACGCACCGAAGAAATTCGACAGCGACTTCCGCAACAACACGCTTTCTGCCCTGGTTCGCCAAGGTGAGCTGTCGCGAGATGAGGCCTGGCGCCGCTACAACGAGCCACCGCATGTCGAAGATGAGCTTGTCAGCTATTTCCAGAAGCGCCTCGACCTTTCCGAGAACGAATATCAGGCCATCATGGAAGCTCCACCTCGATCCTGGTGGGAATTCCCGACGTACAAGAAGCGTTTCGAGCGTTTCCGCCCGCTGTTTCGATTGCTGGCAGACGCGAATCTCGTGACCCGATCGTTCTATCTAAAATACTGTTTCCCCTCGAAGACGGTCGACGCATGAAACCCATCGTCATCATAGACTACGGAATGGGGAACATAGGCTCCTTGCGGAACATGTTCCGCCGCGTCGGTGCGGACATTTCCGTCGCCGCCGACGCGGGCTCCATCGAGCGAGCGGGTAAGCTGCTCCTGCCAGGCGTCGGCGCGTTCGACGCGGCTATGGAATGCATCAACAACCTTGATTTGGCAGATGCGATCCGCGGACGGGCCGATGCCGGCGTCCCCATTCTGGGAATATGCCTGGGCATGCAGCTTCTTACCGACGGCAGTGAGGAAGGAAACTTGCCAGGGCTCGGCATTATCCCAGCTCGCGCCCACAGGTTTCCCCGTATCGCAGGGTTGAAAGTGCCACACATGGGTTGGAACGTGGTCCAGAAGTCCACTCCAAGCGAACTGACCGCCCAGCTAGACCCTGGGAGCCGTTTCTATTTCGTACACAGCTATCATGTGCAGGTGAATGATCCGCGCCACAGCATTCTGACTGCTGAGTACGGCGTGCGCTTCGATGCCGCTATTCAGAAGGAAAACGTCTTCGGCGCGCAATTCCATCCGGAGAAGAGCCACAAGTATGGCATGGCCTTGCTCAGATCATTCGCGCAGATGCCATGCTGAGGACCCGCATCATTCCGGCCCTGCTGCTGCATGAACAAAGTTTGGTAAAAACCGAACGCTTTCGGCGCTTCCGTTACATTGGCGATCCTGCGAACACCGTGAGAATCTTCAACGAGCTCGAGGTCGATGAACTCGCGTTTCTCGACATAACGGCCACCCGCGCGAGGCGCGGCCCAAATTTCGAGCTTCTGGCTGAAATCGCCTCGGAGTGTTTCATGCCTCTATCATACGGTGGAGGCTTGTGCCGCCTGGATGATGTGAAGCGGGTGTTCGATATCGGCTTCGAGAAGGTCGTCATCAACAGTTACGCCTACGAAAGGCCCGAATTCATCTCAGAAATCGCCCGAGTGTACGGCACTCAAGCCGTCGTGGTCTCGATCGATGTGAAACGCAATCTATTGGGCCGCGAGCGCGTCGTGTCCCATGGCGGGCGGAGAGTACAAGCGCCGAACCCGGAGTCTTGGGCCATGGAGATGGAGCGCCGCGGTGCGGGGGAGATCCTGCTCACCTCCGTCGACAGAGAAGGGACATGGCAGGGCTTCGATCTCGATCTGACCAAGCGGGTGTCGGCGAATGTCGATATTCCTGTGATTGCACAGGGCGGAGCAGGCGGCGTACCGGACCTAGTGGAAGCCGTTCGCGAGGGTGGTGCCTCGTCAGTCGCGGTTGGCGCCATGGTCGTGTTTCAAAAGAAAGGCTTCGGCGTGTTGGTCAACTTCCCCGAGCAATCCACCTTGGAACAGGCCTTCAACCTGGTGAGGTCGAGAGACGAGCAAATATGAATCCGTCCAGCATCGAATGCGCTGCAACCAAATACTGCGCCGCCCTAATCACTTCGCACAGAGGCGCCTCCGCCCAAACCTACTCCGAAAAGAAAAGGCCTGGGAAATGCCCCAATCGCATGCCTGTTAACTGGCGTGATGTCGGCATTTCGGTATTTGTCGCGAACATTTCTGGACGGACCATTCGACAAAACCGCGCCAATGAAGGCGCTCAATGCCCAACTTCAATGGCATATTGACCGTGGAACTACAGGCCTTTTCCCTTTTAGGCGTCGCAATCGCGTTCGGACTTTCACTCGTGCAAGTGCGCATGGGGCTGAGAGTTGGGACGGATCGGGCCGTCCATGACTTTCTCATTCGTCAAATTCGGAACAACAATGGGCGACTATTTACTCGTATCCCGTCTTTGTTGAATAATCCGGGGTGCGGCGCACTTCCTCTCTATCTCCATTGGTTGTTTTCGAAACTTCCCGCACGCTTCGTCCCGCTAGTCGAGGCTTGGCTTAACCCACTCATAAACTTGATCCACGTACTGCTCGTCGCAGCAATCGCGATGTTAATATTGAAGTCTGCAGGGTTCGAGGGCCAATTGGCATTCCCGATGGCGGCGATTTATGCCCTCACTCCCCAGTTCTTCCACGCCCTCAGCGCACGGAACTTTGGTCTCAGTTCGCGCGGGATCGGCTTGATGCTGCTAACGGCTTTCTATGCGGGCTTTGTCTGGGTTGCAGCCTCGATGGGCCCGTCATGGCTGGGGTGGGTCGCCATGATTTTGAGCGCTTATCTAATTTTTGCATTCAACACCTTTGCGATGCAGGCGCTTTTCATCCTCTCGGCAATACTCTCGCTCGTTTCAATCCGCTTTGCCCATTGGGGAGGTATTGCCAGTGGACTTGTGGTCTTCGTGGCCATTCATCCCCGCTATTCGCTCGCATATCTCGGTCACACGCTCCGTTTCATCCGCGCTTACGCTCACGAACTCGCTCCGATCTACATTCTGGGCCGCCGCGCGAGCATCTGGCGGGATCTGGTATGGGATATTTGGGTGCGCCTTGTTCGCTCGCCCGAGAATGGCTTTCGCTACGCCTACGAAAATTCGGTGCTCATCTCCATCTTACTCAATCCCTTGTCCGTCGCTTCCGCGGCCTTTCGGTTTAGCGAGTACTATGGTCGCTGGCACGCAGTCGACATCGCATGCGATCTAGCAATCGCTGGGGTGCTGGCGATGTTGCTCACGTCACTGCGTTTGACTCGATTTTTGGGCGAGCCAGAGAGATACGTCGAGGCAGTAACACCGTGGTGCGTGATCGCGGGAGGCCTCTACGCGGCCCTAACATTCGGTTTGAGCACATTTTGGATTTTGATCTGCGTATTCGCAGCATTGAACATTTGCCAACTTTGCATCTCATCCATGCTCCAGCGCCACACAGCATCCAGCCCGATCAACATCGATGCAGCGGAGGACGCAATCCAACTAAAGGGGCACAAGAAGGTACGCATCTGCTCCAACAACGAACATCTAACTAAGTTATTTCTCAAAAACGAATGGCAATTTTCTTACTGTATAGCAGTTGGTGAAGATTATTGCGGTATGGCAATATCGGAAGCATTCAGTCGATTTCCGCACCTCACCAAGAAGGCCGTCGAGAAAATAGCGATAGACTACCGAATAAACACCGTAGTTCTTGATCGCAGTCAATTCGATACTCTATTCGAAGAACGCCCGAGTGACTTGCACTCCATCAATCTCGTCTATGCCTCCCCAGGCCTGACGGTGCTATCGCTTAACTGGGCTGGCGAATAGTCGATGTTATATTGGCAAGGTTATTGAACCGTGAGTTTTGGGAAGCAATTCTTTATTTACGGGGTGACTGGCGCGGTTAGCCGACTAGCTGCCCTATTGTTGGTCCCAATCTACACGCGATCTCTTTCAGTTCCTGAATACGGGCAATTAGAGATACTATTGGCCGTCCACATGTTGCTAGTGCTCATGATCGGTCTTCAGGGCGAGTCAGCAGTAGCTCGAGACTACTACCGGGCCAACGAACAAAATTGGCTGCCGGAGCTTGTTTGGGGCGCCATCTGGATCGTTGCTCTTGGCACCGCGGTGACGGCGCTTTTAGTGGTAGCGGCTCATGCGGCCTGGACTGCGCCAAATAATGTCGGTCACTATTTGCCATATTTGCTGGCTCTCAGCTTGCCCACACACCTTCTAGGAGTTCAACTTGTCTTTATTCGTTTCAGCGGGAGACCATTGCTATATAGCGTACTTAGCCTTTCAGACTTTATCGCTACAACACTATCAAGTGTCTACTTTATCGTCTTTCTGAACTGGGGCATCTCAGGAGCCCTCGCGGGACTGGCGACCGGCAAACTACTTACGGTCGTTGCTGCTTGGCCGGTGAGTTTCGGCAGTGAGCCATCGCCGATCGGAGGACTACGGCGGATGCGTGGAATGCTGGCCTATTCCCTACCCACGATGCCGGCAGTGATACTGAACTGGTTACAAACCATCGGCACCCGGGTGATTTGGGCCTTTTTCTTACCAATCGGAGCAGTTGCAATCGGAGGCGTCGGCATCCGAGCCGCATCGCTGTTCGGTCTGGTTGTCTACAGTTTCCGGCTTGCATGGGAACCGCAAGCTTTCCGACTTCTCGACGGCGACGAAGGGGATCGAAGCAGGTACGCGCGAATGCTTGAGCTATCGGTCCTGGGACTATTCGTGACAGCGGGCGCCGCAATCTTGGCCTCACCCCTGACAGTCGCAATCTTTGCCCCTGCAGAATATCGGGAAGCGACAGGCCTTGTACCGGCATTTGTCCTGATGCATTTTTGGCTTGGTGTGGGGATGGTTACCACAATCGGGATACACGGAGCGCGGGTGACCTCCCGACTGACCTACGTATACGTTCTTGCGGCGTCTGCTCATCTCGCATTGCTCGCGCTGCTTTCGCAGCGCCTTGGGGTTGAGGTGACGGCATTGGCACTCTTGCTCAGCACGATCGTCGGGGCCTTCGCAGGCGCATGGTTCAGCAACCATCATTTCAATGTGGGATTCTCCTGGCGATTGCTTTCGGTATCAGCAATCGTGACACTTGCAGTTGGTGCTCTGGCCTACCTTCGCCCTTCCTTCGGCGAGACCCTTTGGCCGGACCCCTTGTTAGTGATCGGACTTTTGGTTGGGCTTGTTTCCCTCGCCATATTCGGTATTTCAGCGGCACGTCGGGCCGCCATGATGACCGAATTTGCCGACCTAGGTCGGTCCGTGCGTAGCAGATTCGCGAGTGACCAGTCGCCGCAATAATTGATCCGACCAACCGCCAAACCAACACTCCGCGAAAGTTCCTATGCTCGCACTAATAGCCCTGTTTCTGTTGATCGGCGGCATAATTGCGGTGACCTCGAACTCGGATACGTTTTCGCCGGCAAAGTTCCTGCTCGCCTTCTATGTCATCTTCCACGTGGGTGCCGTGTACGATCCGCCGCAGCCAATCGTCCTGGGCCTCATCGCTATCCCGCTCGCGCTGGGCCTACTCCTCGTCGTCAACGAAGCTGTCGCCACCCAGTATAAGCCGGCCACAACGGAATTGATCAAGCCTGTTCGCGGCGCGGCGCGCACGGATTACACCGTCCCTCTGGTGCTATGGCTAATGACAATGCCGGCCCTTTTGAGCCAACTCTACATGATTCGGGAGCTCGGCGGGCTGGATGGCTATATCGCGTCAGTGAATACCCGGGTGGCCGACTGGAGTGGCTTTGGCTGGGCGCGCGTTCTGATCTTGACGACCACCCCCCTCAACGTCGCCTTTTTCGCCGTTGGCCTGCTGAAGAAGCGCGACGTCATCTGGTGGGGCATCTTTGCACTGCATTTCGCGTTTGTCCTACTGATCGGACTGCTATCCGGCTCGCGCAGCGGACTGCTCAACATTTTCGCCCTCTTGCTGCTTTGCTTCCACTATCAACGCCGCAACGTCAGGTTACTGCCAGCTTTTCTGATGGTGTTAGCTCTGGTTGGCGCGTCCTCAGTTCTGGGGGTGGCGCGGAGTGGCTTCAAACTGAACAATGGCGAATTGACCACCGGTTACGCCACCTCCGCAGAGAGTTTCAGCTTCAACTCCTTCTTCTACGGCATCGAACCGCTTTCATTGATTGCAGCCATGCCGAAGTTGGATCTGGCACACGGAAGTACGTTTCTTTCACTGCTAACGAACTCGATCCCTCGTTCTATCTATCCTGACAAGCCCGATACTGGCGGCGTGTTTCTCACCAAACATTACGCGGGAAATGCCTGGGAAGGATACTCCAACCTTACTCCAACCTTCCTCGGAGAGTGGATCATCAACTTTGGCTGGGTTGTTGGGATCATAGGGTTCTTCTTGAGCTATGGATTGCTGCTCCATTCGATGGGCCGATGGTACGTGCGGCTACTGCGAAATCCAGACCGCCCCAGGGACCTGAAATTTGCGTTGGATTTGGCAATATACGTGCACGTTCTCTGGATGACCGTTGGACTCATGCCAGGTGAGCTAACGAACGTAGTGCTCGGTCACGTGCTGACACAGCTCCTACCACTCTTGGCGCTCCGTTTTGTGCTGCTTTATGTGGAGCGGCAAAAGGGCGGAGGAACTCGGTCGGCCACTCCGTTTCCAGGCTCAATGACATCCAGCTTCACGCGCCAATGAACTGCCTGAATGAGTTCCCTTCGCGGCTTGGGTCAATACCGCCGGGGCCCGAAACCCTTCGGAGGCATGCGTCAATCGGTGACTGCGCTTCCCACACTCGCAGCCCGTCGCTCATGCGTGGATTGGTAACGTGAAGATTGTCGTAAACGCCTTCGCCGCTCGCCTCGGAGGCGGAAGAACCTACCTTACCAATCTGTTGAGCAATCTTCCTGACGATCCAAGCCTTGATATCCGGCTTTTTGCGCCGCCGGATCTTCCCTTCAAGCCGGATAGTCGGATCAGCCGGATGCAGACAGCGTGGCCAGTAGCCAATCCCATCGCGCGTGCCGCTTGGGAACGCATTGTTCTGCGGCCATATCTTAAGCAGAACAGCATCAATGTGCTCTTCTGCCCCGGAGGTCTAGTCTCGATCAATCCTCCACCCGGCTGCAGGTCCGCAACAATGTTTCGCAACATGCTGCCTTTCGACCGGAAAGCACTGAAACGGTTACCCTGGGGCCTGCAAAAGCTGAGAAACCTGATCCTGCGCCACCTCATGCTTCGCAGCATGCGCAAGGCCGATCTAACGATCTTCATCTCCGACTACGCGCGCGAGTTCATTCAAGCCCGCACGGCGGTGCCGAACTCGGAGACAATTCCTCACGGCATACCGGAACAGTTCCTAACTCACGATCAGGAGATCGAGCGTCCTGCGGAGACGGCAGGTGGGGATTACATTCTCTATGTTTCACGTTTCGAGGCCTACAAACATCACCGGGAGGTTATTGAGGCTTACGGCATGCTCCCGGCAAACCTCCAACGCGAGGTGAAACTCCTGCTGGTCGGCGAAAACGACTATGCAGAAGGGAGCCAGGCGATCGAGTTCGTAGCAGCCAAGGGGCTCACCGATCGAGTCATCTTCACAGGAAAGATCTCTTACGATCGACTCCCCGCCTTTTACCGAAATGCGAGGGCCATCGTTTTCGCCTCCTCTTGCGAAAACTGCCCCAACATCATGCTTGAGGCCATGGGATCAGGACGCCCGCTCCTGGCCTCCAACGTGATGCCGATGCCGGAATTCGGCGGCCTAGACATCGCCTACTTCTCACCGTACGAGCCAGAAACCCTTCGGCCCCAACTGCAGCAGGTACTGACTGACCAAGCCTATGCCGCAAAACTGGCGTTAGCTAGCAAGGAACGTAGCCAAAGATACAACTGGGCAGTTACTGCTGAGTCAACTTGGCGAGCTCTATACAACTTGGCACAGACCGTAGAGATTAGGCATGACATCTGAGTTTTCTGGTCGAACATTACTAATTACTGGCGGAACCGGATCTTTCGGAAACGCCGTTTTAGAAAAGTTTCTGCATTCCCAGCTGAAAGAGATACGTATCTTCAGCAGGGACGAAAAGAAACAGGACGATATGCGGAACCGCTATCAGAACGAAAAGCTCAAGTTCTATATCGGAGACGTTCGCAACCATTCATCGATACATGAAGCTTTGCGGGGTGTGGATTTTGTATTTCACGCAGCGGCGCTGAAACAAGTGCCTTCTTGCGAATTCCACCCGCTTGAAGCTGTGCAAACAAACATACTTGGAACTGCAAACGTTCTCGATGCCGCAATCGCAAACTCGGTTGAAAGAGTCGTCTGCCTCAGCACCGACAAGGCCGTTTACCCGATCAACGCCATGGGAATCTCCAAAGCAATGATGGAGAAAGTGGCGGTCGCAAAGTCGCGCAATGCGGCGCAGACCAGCATCTGTGTGACGCGCTACGGCAACGTCATGGCCTCTCGCGGATCCGTAATCCCGCTGTTCATAGACCAAGTTCTGGCGGGCAAACCGATCACCGTAACCGACCCGAAAATGACCCGCTTCATGATGACGCTCGAGGACGCGGTTAACCTAGTGCTGTACGCGTTCGAAAATGCACAGCCGGGTGACATTTTTGTTCAGAAGGCCCCAGCCGCAACCGTCGGTGAGTTGGCCCAATCAATTTGTCGCCTCGCGGGAAAGCCGGACCACCCGATCCGGGAAATCGGTACTCGCCATGGTGAGAAGCTGTTCGAGGTCCTGCTAAGCCGTGAGGAAATGACTGCCGCTGAAGACCTGGGCATGTACTACAGAGTACCTCCTGATCTCAGGGATTTGAACTACGGCAAGTTCGTTGAGCAAGGCGAAGTTCAAATATCGCGGGCCGAAGACTACAACTCTCACAACACTCATAGGCTTAATCGCGATGAACTGGAGGAGCTTCTGCTTCGCCTTGAGTTGATCCGGGAACTGAGCGGTCAAGAGACCGAGGCAGTCGGTCAATAGATATGCGCGTGCTAGTGACAGGCGCTTACGGCTTCGTTGGAAAGAACCTGACCGTGCGCCTCGGAGAGCTTGGCAACTTCGAAGTCGATCCGTTCGGCCGAAGCGATGACATTGCCACGCTTGGCCAACGTGTCGCTGCGGCTGATCGGATTGTTCACCTTGCGGGAGCTAATCGGCCGGTTGTCGAGCAAGAATTTGACGACGTAAATCGGGGGTTTACCGAGAATCTCGTCAGTTGGATCGCTGAAAGCGGGCGGGAGATTCCGCTTCTTTTTGCGTCGTCCATTCAGGCAGATCGGGACAACGCCTATGGGGTTAGCAAGCGCAAGGGCGAAGAGGCAATACGGGAATTGGCCGATCGCGGAAATCCTTGCGCGATCTATCGCTTCCCAAATATTTTCGGAAAGTGGTGCCGGCCAGCATACAATTCAGTCGTCGCCACCTTCTGTTACAATGCTACTCGCGGGTTGGAACTTCCAGTTCAGGATCCCACCCATTCGCTCAATCTGGTCTACATTGACGATGTTGTGGCGGAAATCGTGGATTGGCTAAATACGACCAATCATTCGGAAGAAATTCTCTGGAGGTCAGTGGAGCCCACCTACACGACAACGGTTGGTCAACTCGCAGAAGAAATTCAGTCTTATGCCCACATTCCTCACGATTTGACCGTTCGAGATGTTGGAACGGGATTAACTAGAGCGCTCTATGCAACTTATGTGAGCTACCTTCAGCCTGACCAATTTTCCTATCCACTTGTCCAGCACTCAGATTCGCGCGGCACCTTCATAGAGATGTTACGTACTCGCGATTCTGGACAAGTGGCTTTTTTTACCGCCCACCCAGGAGTCACTAGAGGCGGGCATTACCATCACACGAAAACTGAGAAGTTCCTCGTAGTGAAGGGAAAGGCCAGATTTAAGTTTCGCAACATCGTGACGAACGACTTTTACGAGCTTGTGACTTCGAGCGAAGAGCCGAGGATTGTGGATACTTCGCCCGGCTGGAGTCACGATATCACCAATGTTGGCGATGAAGAGCTCATTGTAATGTTGTGGGCCAATGAGATCTTTGACAAACAAAAGCCGGACACTGTCGCACTTCAACCTTAGACTGCGTCGGCTGACTACCTGCAAGGAATTGACCTAAGTGCGCAAGCTAAAAATAATGACCGTGTTGGGAACACGACCGGAAATTATTCGCTTATCCAGAGTCATATCGAAGCTTGATGAGTACTGCGATCACACTCTTGTCCACACCGGGCAAAACTATGATTTCGAACTCAACGAGATATTTTTTCAGGATCTAGGCGTTCGTCATCCCGATCACTACCTCGGCGCTGCTGGGGCAACGGGATCGGAGACCATCGGCAGGGTGATCTTGGAAGTCGATCGTCTCTTGGCGGAAAGTTCCCCAGACGCGTTGCTCGTACTGGGCGATACAAATAGCTGCATGGCCGTACTTCCCGCCAAGCGCAGAAAGATCCCGACTTTTCACATGGAGGCCGGCAATCGCTGTTTCGATCAACGAGTCCCTGAAGAAATCAATCGACGTATAGTTGATCATACTGCCGACATCAATTTGACCTACAGCGATATCGCACGGGAATATCTTTTGTGTGAAGGGCTGCCTCCGGATCTGATTATCAAAACTGGAAGCCCCATGTTCGAAGTTCTAGAGCATTATGGAGAATCAATTGCATCCTCCACGATCCTCGATTCTCTCGGACTGGATTCCAAAAAGTACTTTCTTGTAAGCACTCACAGGGAAGAAAACATAGAACCAGACGATAGCTTTCATCGCCTGGTAGAGGTGTTGAACGCAGTCGCAAATACGTACGAGATACCGATTGTGGTCTCAACACATCCGAGAACTAAGAAACGAATTGATCAGGCTGGGGTTACCTTGTCGGAGAGGGTGAGGCTATTAAAACCACTCAGCTTCACTGACTACAACAAGCTTCAGCTGCATGCCAAGGCAGTGCTCTCCGACAGCGGAACGATCAACGAAGAGGCATCTATTCTTAACTTTCCGGCACTTAATCTTCGTGAGGCCCACGAGAGACCCGAGGGCATGGAAGAGGGAGCCGTGATGCTGGTCGGCTTTAACCTCGAGCGAATCCTCCAGGGCTTGGCAATTCTTGCTGATCAGCCGCGAGGGGAAGAGCGCCTCATCCGCTTGCCCAGCGACTATTCGATGCCCAACGTGTCGGATAAGATCGTCCGCATAGTCCATAGCTACACCGACTATGTGAACCGGACCGTGTGGAAGAACTACTAGGTCGCAGATGAAGCTGGCCCTTATCGCTGATGTATTTTCGCCCATGCGTTCTTCGGGCGCCGTCCAGATGCGGGACTTGACTCGCGAGTTGGTGCGACAGGGCCATGAAGTCACTATGATCGTGCCGGGCCACGCCCAATCTCAGCCATGGGTGCTCGAGGACTTTGACGGCGTCGAAGTCCTTCGCCTGAGAGCATCGCCGTCGCGCGACCGGAGCTATGTTCTCAGGGCGTTCAGCGAGTTGGCGATGCCATTCCACATGATCAGGCATCTTCGTAAGTCACCCGTCAACTCGCGAAAATTCGACGGTATCGTCTGGTATTCGCCGACAATATTCTTGGGTCCGATTGTCAGGTATCTGAAAAAACGAAGTCAGTGCCCGGCATACTTGATACTGCGTGATATCTTTCCTCAATGGGCACTTGATGTTGGCCTGTTGAATAAGGGACTTCGATTTCGTCTACTCACGTTAGTCGCAAATCGCCAGTACGCGGCCGCGGATGTGATTGGTGTTCAGACTCCGGCCAATCTTGTCTTCTTCAAAGAGAGTATTGAGGCCGAAAATAAGGACGTCGAAGTTCTTCAAAACTGGCTTTGCCCTCCAACCGCGTCGCAATGCTCGATCAACCTTTCCGAAACCGGCTTGGTTGGTAGGATCATTTTCGTATACGCAGGCAACATGGGGGTGGCCCAAGGCATCGAGAAGTTGCTTAACCTGGCTATCGACCTGCAGCACAATTCTCGTATCGGCTTTGTCTTCATAGGTCGTGGCTTGTATATGAATAGCCTGCATGAGGAAGCGAAACGATTATCTCTTGAAAACGTCGCCTTCTTTGATGAGATCGAGCCTGACGAAATCCCTGCAGTTTATGCGCAAGCTCACGTTGGGCTGGTGTCCCTGGCCCACGAACATAAGACGCATAACATCCCGGGGAAGTTCATTTCCTACATGCACGCAGGCCTACCTGTTCTGGCGACGATCAATCCAGGCAATGATCTTGCCAAACTGATCAACGAAGAAGAGGTCGGTGAGGTTTCGACGAGCAGCGATGGATCGGATCTGCGATCGCTTGCCCTTTCTTTGGTTGACCAGTGCATCCAGGATCCGGGCCTGCCGGTCCGATGTAGAGACCTTGCTGCCCGCATGTTTACGGCCAAGACAGCCGCACATCAGATCGAAGAAGCGTTACAACGAGCTTCCCGGCGACCTTGAGCAAATAGAGCCTGCCTGCTCCGGTCAATCCGGAACGGGCGAGCCGCCAGTACCGGCCTCTCGCTACCCTGCCCAGCCAGCGACTGTAATCACCAAAGTCGAACCTACTCGCATGTCTCGCGGCGAAAACGGGTCTCCCGTTCCCTGCTGTGACAACTCGATCAGAAGAAGGCCTGATTGCGATACCTTCGCCCAAGCTACCACTGGAACGCCGGAACTGTTGCGAGCAACCGCGCAGGTCACTGCCTGCGTAGACGGATCGCCCGACATAGGAAGGTTGAAGAGAACGGACGATTGGTCGCGGCCAACAAGCTTCAACGAGGTTGACTGCTCGAGTTCCAGCGACTCTGTAACTCCAGTCAGTTGGTATTCCGAGGACGCAGACCGCATATCGGGGGCCGATCCAGACGGTAGGCCCGGATCCCCACTCGCACCGATCCGATGCACCAATCCACTCGGCCCCATGCGCAATTCAACCGCGAAGCTATGCCATCTTTGTCCGCCCATCGTTAGCTTGTTGCGAGGCAAGTGGAGCGCAGGCAGAAACGTCGCACCGGACAAGGCACGCGGTTCGGTACCGCCGACAAAGCGGTCTCCGATCCGAATTAGGCCGCGTTTCACGCGATAGTTGCGCCCGAGAAACTGGACGTTGGATAAGGACCACTCATCGTAGGTTCCCGTATCAACGACGATGAGTTCGTCGAACTCAGTCTCCTTGGCATTCGACTGAAGCAGATCGGTAACGTGACTGTCGCCGTACAACCATAACGGAAGCCCCCCGGAATCCGTGGCTTCTATATGCAACCCTCGCACGAAACACCCGTGAAGCCGAGCACCCTGGGAACACTCCATCACGAAGATGTTCTCCAGATGGTTAGCGTTTCCAAGGACCTCGATTCCCGTGGCACAGCGCTGTGTGGTCAAGTCTCGAACGATGCCGACGTTGCCGTTGATCCACAAACCTACGGCGTTTGGCGCATCCCGCGTCCATAGGCCCTGCAAGATGCCCTCAGTCCCGAATTGGACGCCATCCTTTCCGAAAACACAGATATGGGTGAGCCCCGGTTGATGGCGCCCATACCAAGTGATGCCCGAGAGCATGAGCTTCTGTGCCCCCTTCCCGCGATCACTCCACCAGGCGCCTACGGTTCCATCACGACAGCAGAAGGCTGAGGTTTGTCGGCCAGTCCCCACTATCGTCGTCGTGGGATAAGTCGTGATTGGGCCACAAAGGAATAGCTTGGGCGACATCAGGATCGCTCGTGCAGCGGACTTGCCTTCTCCGTATGCCCAGTCAATCGCGCGTTGAATGGCTGCCGTGTCGTCGGTGCCCCGACCTGATGACATGTCGAAATCGCCAACCGCACCAAAGTCTTCAAAGGTCTGGAATTCGAGCCTATTGCCCGAAGGCCGCGGGCCGGAGACTGCAGGGCCATCTAGCACCGCGGCAAAGCCGTACCCACCGCCGAAGCCAGCCATCAGGGGGATACTTCCTCTGGCAAGATCGCGCCGGGAGATTGTCATCGGCCTGCGACCCTCTTGTCCATCAGATGGTACCTTTCACCACTCGCTCGAACTTTGTCCACCCGACTTAACGTGACCCAAATCCGGTAAGCATCGTCCTTATCGTTCTTAGGATGATCAGCAAATCCAACCAGAAAGAGAAATTGCGGATGTAGTAGAAATCGAACTGCAGCTTCTCCCGAACCTGCTCGATTTCGGCGACGTGCCCTTGGTTGACCTGTGCCCACCCGGTAATGCCGGGCACGACAACGTGCCGATATCTGTAGAACGGAAGCTCTTTCTCATACCACTCTGACAGGGCGCGCACCTCTGGCCGTGGCCCGATCCAGCTCATCTGCCCGGCTAGGATGTTATAGATTTGAGGCAACTCGTCGATGCGCGAACGGCGCAGAAACCGCCCCAACTTGGTTATTCGCTCGTCATCCTCCTGAGTGATCAGGTCGCGACGCTCATCAAAAACGACATCGTGGTTCCGTACTCGCATGGTGCGGAACTTCACTACTTCGAATTCCTTGCCCCGGTAACCGATCCGTCGCTGCCAGAACAGGGCCGGCCCAGCCGAATCAAGCCTGATCGCAACTCCGATAATCACAAGAAAGGGGAACAGGATTATGAAGGCCGGCAAGGCCATCAGCCGATCTACGATTGATTTGATGACTTGAAAGGCAGGTATCGGTCCGAGCTTCCCGAACGTGTTCTCCGACATATGTTCAAGGTCGGTTCGACCGGACAGGGATTCCAACAGATCTTTGCAATGATAGACTGGATAGCCCTTGAGCACGTAGTCTGCCAGCCGTGCTTCCCACGCCGGAGAGTGATCGAAGCGGAGATCAGCAGCGATTACGTGGCAGTCGATGGGGTCCTCTTCCAACGACAGGCGGCGCACGTCGTAACGTACGTTCCCTTCGAGTTCCGCCGCGCGCCCCCCTTCGACGATACCGATGGTCAACCTGATCCGCTTCTGCGCGACGAAATAGAATATGTAATGCCAGATCATAGTAAGAAACATACAAATGAAGAATAGACTACGAGAGTAACCTATCCTCCACAGCAGAATGACCAACGCCACGGTTGCAAAGGAAAGAGCAAAGCTTGGCAAAATGCCGGCATGACTGCGAACCCCGGGGAGCGAGGTCACGTTGCGATATAGCCAAGCGCCAAAAGTGACTGCGACCGCACCAGCAATAGCTGAGTTCGTCAACTCCTCAGCTTGAGAAACCGTGCGATTTAGAAGCACCATGACGATGTAAGGCAGGCCAACACAAACCAGGATCGCGCCTGCGTAAATCCACCAGATGCTCAGCCAGGGGCTTGAGCTCCGCAGGCGAAAATTCGAAAAAACCATTGAATTCCGGCGCCCTCACCCAAGTCGGAAATGCCTCAAGTCGCGCGATAGCAGCTATCCCGAACTGCGAGCCATCGCAATCTCACATTACGCCCAACCGAACCGGCAGCCCGTGAAGCTAGCTTAAGGTCGAGATGACGATCTTCAAACGCAATTGCACCAATTTGGTTGCTGAACCGAGCCAACTATCAGCCCAACCACATGAGTCTGCGGCACACTTTGCCCCTGAAGTCGTTGAAAATGTGCGGGGCTGCCGTCAGCCGCTCGCACCATGTTCGAGTTAAAGGCCACGCCACGCGACAACGCGACCGAGCCTCCAAACTGCCCGGCAGCTTGGCACGTTCATTCCGCTTGGCTTGCCTAAGGAATTGAACATGAACAGATTCACCCCCATTCCAGCTTTGGTGCTTATTCTCGGATTGACACCTGCCTTTGCACAGACAGTCGGGCCCGTGAACACAGTGATCGTCGGCAGTACAGCCACCCAATCCGTCGATACAAATCTGGACGGACACCCCGTTCCAGCTGACATTGGACAAATCTATATTGGCAACACAGTTCAAAGCGCAGATGCGATCACGATCGATAGCGGATCCAACTTTCCGCCCGGCATTGCATTTAGAAGGTATCTCGGCACCCCGTCGGCACCGAGGGTTATCACTCCGGGCACTCAACTCGGTTACATCGACTTCCGAGGATATTCCGGAACACAATTCTGGAATGCCGGATCTCTCGACATGGTCGTGGACGGCCTGTCTCCCTTCAACAACGGCAGCCTCCCCACGTCCAAAATGCGGTTCGCAGTTTCCAACGGAGGCGATGTGTTTTTCCCAATGGAACTCAGGTCGAATGGCATGCTGGAAATAGGGGCACTCGATGGCACAAGGTATAGCGGGCCGGCAACGCTTGGTTCCCCGAAGTTATTCGTCAACACCAACGAGAACGAATGGGGCGTCATCATCGCCGCTCGCGCGGCGCAGGGACCCAGCTATGCGCTGAGAACGCACACAACCGGTGAGACTGCAGCGGACTACCTATTTGCAGGTTCATCCGGCGCGGGCTCCGGAAGCGTGAAGTTCTCTGTGCAAGGTAACGGCGACGTCCATGTTTCGGGCAGACTGTTCGTGGGAGCGGATCAGATCATTGGGCAACCCGCAGCCATAAGTGCCAACCTGGCAGGGATTGCAGCGATGTTCGGAAGTGCGGCGGGCCCCAACTCCCTCGCGCTTGGAGCCGGTTCGAGATCGACGAGCGCCAATTCCACCGCCATCGGTAACGACACCACGGCGACCGGAAGCAATGCCTTATCCATCGGCAATGGAGCGCGAGCGAACGGTACGTCCGCGATCTCGCTCGGCGACGCCACAGTAGCATCCGGTGAGGGTGCCATTGCTCTGGGCTCTCGAAGTGTGTCGACTACTCAATCTGCAGTGGCAGTCGGCGAAGCAGCTAATGCTATCCGCAAGAACGGCCTGGCCCTGGGCGCAGGATCTTTGGCTGAGGGCGAAGCCGCGACAGTTGCCGGATACCAGGCCTCGGCAGTTGCAAGCAACGCGACGGCGATCGGTGCAAACTCGCGGGCGCTCCACCAAGGCTCTACGGCGATTGGAGCCGGCGCGAAGACTACCGCGGAAAACGAAGTTGCACTTGGCGGCGCCGGCACGTCTGTCCGCATCGGAGATCTCGAAGCATCCACTGCGGCACAGGTTGGGCCGGTGGAGGTGGTCACTGTTGACGACAGTGGCACGCTGGGAAGGCAATCAGTTGTCACCACCGTCCAGTTCAACGCTGTCAGCGCATCAATGATCGGAGCGCTGGCTATTTCCGACACTCAGTTTGACGAACTTAGCGGTCGCGTTGATGGAATCGCGGGACAGGTAGATGAGCTTTTCGATGTCGCAGCGTCTCAACAGAAGGAAACACGACAGGGCATCGCAACAGTGACAGCACTCGCTCAGCCTCATTTCCCGAGCGAGATCGGAAAGACCAGTTACGCGTCTAACATTGGCTACTATCGGGGGCAGGTTGGTGTTTCGGCAGGACTGATGCATCGCTTTGACCGTGACTTCGCAGTCTCGGCCTCAATCAGCTACGGAGGAGGCAAGAACACGGCGTTACGAGCTGGTGTCGCCGGCGAATTTTAGACCAAATCCGAGCTCGACCGCTGCTCTATTAGCCGGGATTCGGAAAGCCCCTGCGAAGTTCTAGGAGCGTTCCAAGTTGGTCTGCGCGGCAGCCGTTCCGCGCCGTTGCCCAACTGCACGGCGGTCCCAGGCATTAATCATCTTTGCATAGGTCCTGGTAACCACCCCCGCCTCATATTCGCCAAGTAATGTCCCCACGGCATCGCGCGAATCGAGGATAAGCACCGATGAGCCTCCAGAACACGCTCGGGCGCTATCATATTGCCGCCCAGGAAGACCGGTCTGCAATCCGCACCAAAATCGCGATTCCCGCACAGTTGCGCGCGTCGGGTGCACGAGCGTTTCAGACGGTCGTGAACGATCTTTCGCTGTCCGGCTTTTCCGCCACCGCGATCACTCGGATGCACCCCGGATCGGTCTGCTGGCTGACCCTACCCGGTCTCGAATCCTTGCAGGCCGAAGTGGTGTGGTGGGAAAACAACCTGTGCGGCTGCGCTTTTACCAACCTGCTCAGCCCGATTGTGCACGACAACATCCTGAGCCGGTATCATCAGGGCAATCCGGGCGCCTGACCGTCAGGATTTGACTAGAGTAACCTGGCTGACGGTAATCGCGCCGCTGCGGAACCCGCCCTCGCAATACATCAGGTAAAAGCGCCACAGATCGCAGAACTGGTGGTCAAAACCGTCCGGGAGGCCGCCCTTTGCAGCCGCTTCGTCAAAGGTTGTCCGCCACGCCTTGAGGGTTTCGGCATAGTCGAACCCGAAGTCTTCCTGATCTTCCCATGAAAGACCGCGTTCGGCGGCCAGGCGGCGGAACTCGCTGGCCTTGATCAGCAGCCCGCCGGGGAAGATGTACGCCTGAATGAAATCGGCATTGCCGGCATAGGCGTCGAACAGCTCGTCGCGCATGGCGATGTACTGGATCGCTGCTCTCCCGCCCGGCCGGAGGTTTCGGGCAACGCAGTCCATGAATTCAGGCCAGTATTCGCGCCCCAGCGCCTCAACCATCTCGACGCTCACGATCCCGTCGAATTGCCCGCTGGTGTCGCGATAGTCCTGCTTGAGAAATTCGACGTCGGTGTGGCGCTCTCGCGCCCAGGCAAGCTGCTCATCCGACAGGCTGATCGCAGTAACCTGGCTGCCGCGGGTGGCGAAGTGGTTCGCCAGGGCGCCCCACCCGCACCCGATTTCGAGCAGGGTCTTTGGCTCACCAAGCCGCTCCGATAGCCTGTCCCACTTCCGCTTTTGGCCGGCCTCCAGCCCGTCGCGTTTGAGCCGGTAGGCGCTCGAATAGCTCATCGTCGGATCGAGCCAGGCACCGTAGAAGTCGTTGCCGAGATCGTAGTGCGCGTGAATGTTCTTCTCGGCCTGTTCGCGAGTGTTGCGGTTGAGCCAGTGAAGCGCCCTCACCCCCCAGCGCCACGGCCCCTTGGCCCGGCCGATATCGCCGAGCTTGTGAGAGTTGGCCATGAACACGGCGAACAGCGAAACCGGATCGGAACTGAACCACTCGCCGGCTTCCCAGGCCTGGTACCAGCCCACCGATCCGCCCGTGGCGAGGCGCAGGAGTGCGCGCCAATCGCGAATATGGACTTCACCCTCGAAGCCAGGGTTGCGGCCACCAAGCGTGCGCGTGGCGCCATCCGGCAGGCGCCCGATAATGACACCGTGCTCGATCCCACGATCGATGAGGTCGAGCAGCTTGTGAAATCCGGGCGCAAACAGCCGCGCGAAAAAGCCCGGCGAAAAGCCGAACCGCTGCCCCGCATCGAGCAGCACTCCACCCCGCTGTGCACTCTCCCCCTTCATGTCATAACTTTATGGGACGATGAGGTTCATCGTTCAAGCCGGATGCTGAAGTGCAAGCCGGATCTCCGGTTGGAATGGTCGCGGAAATCCAGAACCTATTGCGCGAGAGGCCATCGGAAAATCGGGCGTCGTTGTAATTCACCTGGGCCTGGCATCCCTCAACCTTGACCTGAGCCATCGGCAGGATCGACCAGCGCATGAAGCGGACCACTTCCGGCGTCGCGGTGAGGGCCCGTCTCGCGAGTGGGTGGTCCATTCCGTCAGGTACTGGCGCGGTCTGGCTCTGCAGATGCGCGAGGGAAAGGGCCGGATCGTAAGCCCCACGGGCAATGTTACGCTCTTCCCTCCAGACCAATTCGCGTCGCCAGAAGAACACCGGCGGCGGGCTCGCCACGGCGACATCGGCTCGTGGGTACGGAGGATTCGAGGCGAGCGCTCGCTTGGCGGCCACGCTGATGCCCGCGTTCACGACGATGTAGACAGCGACAACCGCAAGCGCGACGATGGGCGGTCGGCGCCAGTTGGGCAGCTCACGGTTCTCGCGCCGGATCGACAGTGCAATCGCTCCGCCAAGCGTCAGCAGGATCCACAGGTCGATGATGAACAGCCCGTCGGTGTGGTACCAGTGGTTGTTGAACGGCGAGAGCAGCTGGATGGCATAGACGGTCTGCCAATCGAGCAACGGATGCGTCAACGCGCCGAGGTAACTCAGGGCAAGCAGCCAGCCGAAGCGCATCTCGAGCCCGCTGATGAACGAGGTCCCTCGCCTGACTTGCCATCGGTCGAGCAGCCACAGCAGGCCGGCCAGCATCGGCGGCATCAGGAGCACACCGCCGAGCAGACCATGAGTAAAACCGCGATGGGTCGCGAGCGGGACCCAGGGCACCCAACCGAAGAACACGTCGATGTCGGGCATGTTGGCGCCCAGGATCAACGCCGCGAGGCCCTTGCGGGTCTTGCGTTTGAGCCCCGCCTGGCCAAGCGCCCAGCCAACGAGGCTATGCGTCAGGTTGTCCATTTGTGACCCTCATGGGTGACGCAACTCGGGGTTTTGAAGAACTGCGGCCTTGAAGGCTTTCGCTCAGAAAACCGAGGGTTTGCGGCACCCTTCGCCTGGCCTGAGTGCAGCCTTCCGTTCACGTCGACTTTCTCCCCTCTCACGCCAATGTGAACGGGCATCGGCGACGCCCTGTTCACTTACAAAAGCAGGTCAGGGCGATGTAGGAAAGTGATTTCAGGGAGATGGGCGGAGGTGCTGGAGAAGCCCCTGCTTCAATCCTCCCCGAGCTTGTCTCGGGGAGGTGACGCGCGCTGCAGGCGCGTGACGGAGCGGTAGGCGGAAAAGCGCTACACCCCTCCACCGTCCGCTTTGCGGATGGTCCCCCTCCCCGAGCAAGCTCGGGGAGGATCTCAACTTAGGCCGGGTCTGCCGGAGCTTCGACCGTCCAGGTCTGGCCCTTGGCCAGCAGCTTGGCGAGGTTCGCCTCGCGGCCTTCGCTGGCCTTGGCATTCTGTTCGATCACCGCGCTCTCGAAAGTCGGGCGCGGATCGTCGTAGAGCACGCCGAGCGCCATCGGGAACGGGCCGAACGGCAGCTCGACCAGCATGTGGGCGACGGCACGGTTCTTGACGTTGTGAACGATCACTCCGGCCGACTGCCAGTCACCATCGACCACGTCGACGACTTGCAGCGAGAGCGTGTCGATATCGAGCTTGATGCCCTTGGTGCCATTGGCAAACAACATCGGCTCGCCATCGGTCAGCCACAGCTGGCGCTCTTCCGCACCCTTGGGCGCGGCGAAGTCGTTGAACACGTCCTTGTTGTAGACGATGCAGTTCTGGAAGATCTCGATGAACGCCGCGCCCTGGTGGCGGTGTGCGGCCATCAGCACGTCAGGCAGGTTCTTCGAGACGTCGAACCCACGGGCAACGAAGCGCGCGCCCGAACCGAGCGCGAAAGCGCAGGGCGCAGCCGGGCGGTCAACCGATCCCATCGGAGTCGAGGGGGTGGTCGTACCGATCCGGCTGGTCGGCGAGGCCTGGCCCTTGGTGAGGCCATAGATCTCGTTGTTGAACAGCAGGATCTGCAGGTTCACGTTCCTGCGCAGGATGTGCATCAGGTGGTTGCCGCCGATGGACAGGCCATCGCCATCACCCGTCACCATCCACACGTCGAGGTTCGGATTGGCGAGCTTGATGCCGGTCGCGAACGCCGGCGCACGGCCGTGGATCGTGTGGAAGCCGTAGCTCTCGACGTAATACGGGAACCGGCTCGAGCAGCCGATGCCGCTGACGAACACGGTGTTCTTGGGATCCGCTCCGAGCTGCGGCAAAGTGCGCTGCACGGCCTTGAGGATCGCGTAGTCGCCGCAACCCGGGCACCAGCGTACCTCCTGGTCGCTTTCCCAGTCCTTGAGCGTGGTCTGGATGGGGGTCATGTCGTTCATCAGTTCACCCCCTTCGGGCGCTTGCGAGAGCCATCGTCATAACCGGACTCCGGCTCTGGCAACTGGCCAACGTTGGGCAGCACTTCGCCGCCCTCGTCGCCCGGCGTGCTGTAGAAGAACTTGCCGATGGCTGCTTCGAGTTCGGCGATCGAGAACGGCTGACCGCTGGTCTTGGTCAGGCTCTTCGCATCGATGAACAACTGGTCGCGCAGCACGGTCTTGAACTGGCCGGTGTTCATTTCCGGCACCAGCACCTGGTCGAAGCCACCGAGCAACTCGCCGAGGTTCTGCGGCAAAGGCCATACGTGGCGGACGTGGATGTGGCTGACCGACAGACCGTTCTTGCGCGCACGGCGTACAGCCTGGTGGATCGGACCAAAGGTGCTGCCCCAGCCGACCACGGCGAGGCGGCCAGTGGTGTCACCCAGCGCCACCTCCTGGTCGGGCACGGCGATGTTGTCGATCTTGGCCTTGCGGGCGTCGGTCATCGCCTGGTGGTTGGCCGGCGAGTAATCGATGTTGCCCGTGTCGACGTGCTTTTCGATGCCGCCGATGCGGTGCATCAGGCCCGGCGTGCCCGGCTTGATCCAGGGACGCGCGCCCTTTTCGTCGCGCTTGTAGGGCAGCAGCCTGTCGCCGTCGTTCTTCTCTTCGAGGAACTTGGCCGGGAACGGCGCGTAGCCCGCCGGGTCCGGCACTTTCCACGGTTCGGCGGCGTTCGCGATATAGCCGTCAGTCAGCAGCATGACCGGGGTCATGTACTGCACCGCGATGCGGCAGGCCTCGATCGCGACTTCGAACGCGTCGGCCGGGCTGCGGGCGGAGATCACCGGCATCGGCGCATCGCCGTTGCGGCCATAGACGGCCTGGTAGAGATCGCTCTGCTCAGTCTTGGTCGGCAGGCCCGTGGACGGACCGCCGCGCTGGCTGTTGACGATGACCAGCGGCAGCTCGGTCATGATCGCCAGGCCCATCGCTTCACCCTTGAGCGCAATGCCCGGTCCCGAAGAGCTGGTGACGCCAAGCTGTCCGGCATAGGACGCGCCGATCGCGGCGCAGACCGCGGCGATCTCGTCTTCTGCCTGGAAAGTGGTGACGCCGAATTCCTTCATCCGCGCCAGGTAATGCAGGATCGCGGAAGCCGGGGTGATCGGATAGCCGCCGAAGAACATCGGCAAGTCGGCCAACTGAGCACCGGCTACGAGACCAAGGCTTACGGCCTCTGCACCCGTAATAGTGCGGTAAAGCCCTGGTTCGCTTTCGACAGGGGCAATAGTCAGCTTCTTCAGCGGACCCGAAAGCTCGGCCGTTTCGCCATAGGCATGGCCGGCATTGAGCGCGGCGATGTTCGCGTCGGCGATCTCGGGCTTGCCCTTGAACTTGCCCTTGAGCCAATCGACGATCGGCTGGCGGTCACGGTCGAACATCCACAGCGCCAGGCCGAGGGTCCACATGTTCTTGGACCGCAGCGCATCCTTGTTGCCGAGACCGAAGGGCTTCACCGCTTCAATCGTCAGCGCGCTGATGTCGAACGCCAGCAGGTCCCACTTGGCGAGCGAGCCATCCTCGAGCGGATTGGTCTCGTACTTCGCCTTTTCGAGGTTGCGCTTATTGAACTCGCCGGTGTCGGCGATGATCAGGCCGCCGGGCTTGAGCGCGGCCAGGTTCACCTTCAACGCCGCCGGGTTCATCGCCACGAGCACGTCAGGCGCATCACCCGCTGTTTCGATCTGGGTCGAGCCGAAGTTAATTTGGAATGCCGAGACGCCGAACAGCGTACCTTGCGGCGCGCGGATTTCGGCCGGGAAGTCCGGGAAAGTGGCGAGGTCATTGCCGGCGAGCGCGGTGGACAGCGTAAACTGGCCGCCGGTAAGCTGCATGCCATCGCCGCTATCGCCCGCGAAACGGACTACGACTGCTTCGGGTGTCCCCGTCTCGAGCGGGGTTTGGGCCGGACGATCGGCCGCCTGGGTTGCCATGGTCAAATCCTGTTGTGCAGTCAGCACTGCTATCCTGCCAGTATGGGGCTGCGACCTAGGTTCCTGCCCGCGTGCCCGCAATCAAGTTTTTCTGTCGCGCGATCAACGGCGCGGATGGAATTACCCACTGTCCTTCCCTATTCCCTACAACATGAACGCAGCAGAACCCCGAAAGTATCGCCCGTGCGTGGGCGTCATGCTCATTAACGCCGAAGGCCTGGCCTTCGTTGGCAAGCGTATCGACAACCGTGAAGGCGACTGGTGGCAAATGCCGCAAGGCGGCGTCGACGAGGGTGAAGACCTCGACGCGGCCATGCTGCGCGAACTCGGCGAGGAGATCGGCGTGAAGGCGCGCCATGTCGAGATCGCCGGGCGCCTGCCGCAGGAGCTGTTCTACGACTTGCCAGAAGAGCTGCAGGGCAAGCTATGGGGCGGCAAATACAAGGGCCAGCGCCAAACCTGGTACCTCGTCCGGTTCACCGGGACCGACGACGACATCGACCTGGAAGCCGACAAGCACCCCGAGTTCTGCGAGTGGAGGTGGGTCGACCCCGAACTGCTGCCCGAACTGATCGTGCCGTTCAAACGCGAGGTTTACGCCACGATCGTCGCGGGGTTTCGGGGTCAGGTCTGATTAGTTCTTGGTGACCACGGTCTCAGGCGTCACCGCCTCGGCCGTGAGCACTTGCGGCTGCGGTCCGCGCTGGATCGCTGCCGAGAGCTCCCGGGCTTCGTTGCATTCACCACCACACATCGACTCAAGCCGCGCAAGGTTGCGACGGGCCTTCTCGACCGCGCCCTTTTCAAGCAGCGCTTCGCCCTCGCCCGAGATGGCGGCAAGGTTTTCCGGCTCGCGCTTCAGCGCCTCGCGGTAGTAGTGGATCGCCTTGCCCTGAAGGCCGTCCTTGCGAGCCGCATCGGCGAGGTCGATGTAGATTGGAGTGTAGCCCGGATCGATTGCCAGGGCCGCTTCAAAGCTGTCGATCGCCGACTGCACTTGACCCGATGCCAGCTCACTCCGGCCTTCGGCAATCAGCGCGGCGGCACGAGGGTCCGCCTCTCGCCCGGCCCCGTAACTCACACTGGCCGTAACCATGACCAGCAAAGAAAGGGCAGCAGCGACAGGGGTATAGCGCATCACAAACTCCTTGAGCGCGGGTCGGCGAGGAGAGGGTCCGTCAGCCATAAACGCAATAGCTAACATCTCTTTCCTAGACGTGCGATGAAAAATCCGTCCGTCCCGTCCTGGTGCGGTGTGAGCCGGATTCCCGGCCCCCGCGATGCACCCAGTGATAGCGAGAGTGGATCGGCATTCCATTCTCCATGCGTGCCAAGGAAGTTTTCGATCTGTCCCGCCCCTTCCTCGTCGAGCAGCGAGCAGGTGACGTAGATCAGCCTACCGCCAGGCCGCACGAGGCCGGACGCGACACCGAGAATCTGGCGCTGCAGCGTCACCAAGCGTGCGAGACTGCTCTCATCGAGTCGCCAACGCGCTTCGGGATTACGCCGCCATGTGCCGGTGCCGGAACACGGCGCATCGATCAGGACCACATCGGCCTTGCCATGCCAGTCCGACAGCATCTCCACCTCGCGACCGGGGTTGAGCAGCACTGTCTGGCTGACCAAGGCCCCCGCCCGCTCCGCGCGCGGCCCGAGCCGCGACAGGCGTCCCCGGTCGACGTCCGCCGCGATCAGCGTGCCTTCGCCGCGCATCGCGGCAGCGAGGGCTAGCGTCTTGCCGCCGGCGCCGGCGCACAAGTCGATCACGGTCTCGCCCGGCTGGGCCATGACCGCCTCGCATGCGAGCTGGCTCCCGCAGTCCTGCACTTCGATCAGGCCTTCGCGATACTCAGGCCATTGTTCGACTTGGGTGCCGAACGGTAACCGCAAACCCTGCGCGGTCGGCAGGAGCTCGCCCTGCTCAGGCAGCTCCAGCGAGGCCCGATCGGCCTTGAGCGCGTTGATACGGATGTCCAGCGGAGCGCGCGCGAGCAGCGCCTCCGCTTCGGCTCCGGCGATATCCGACGCCGCCAGTCGCGCTGCGAGCCAGGCAGGCGCGATACCGCGTTCGGCCGCGACTTCCCCTTCCTCTACGAGAGGAGGACCATAGCCCGAGCCATCGAATTGCTGCAGCAGCGCAGGATCGGCTTCGGCGAGGGTCAGCATGGCTGCCCGCCCCGACTGAGGGATCGGCCCGCAAGCCCGGATCGCGGCATAGACCAGTTCGCGGATCGCCCGCCGGTCCTTTGATCCGGCGAACCGGCTGATGCGGAACCAGTCCGCCAGGATCCGGTCTGCCGGCGCGCCCTTGGCACGCGCGGCGGTAATGATCTGGTCGAGCAGCCCGATCGCCGCCTGAACTCGTGCGGCGGGTGTCATGGCCTAGCGTGTGGGATAGTTCGGCGCCTCGCGAGTGATCGAGACGTCGTGGACATGGCTTTCGGAGAGACCCGCGTTGGTGATGCGGATGAACTTTCCGCGAGTGCGCAAGTCGGCGATCGTCGCCGCCCCGGTATAGCCCATCGCCGCCTTGATGCCGCCGACCAGCTGGTGGATCACGTCCCTGGCCGGACCCTTGTAGGGCACCTGGCCTTCGATCCCTTCGGGAACCAGCTTCATCTGGTCCTTGATGTCCTGCTGGAAGTAACGGTCGGCCGATCCGCGCGCCATCGCGCCGACCGAACCCATGCCGCGATAGGCCTTGTAGGCGCGCCCCTGGTAGAGGAACGTTTCGCCAGGCGCTTCCTCGGTTCCCGCCAGAAGCGAACCGATCATCACGGTCGAGGCCCCGGCGGCAAGCGCCTTGGCCGCGTCACCCGAAGTGCGCAGTCCGCCATCGGCGATGATCGGCACGTCGCCCGCGGCGCTCACGGCTTCCATGATCGCGGTCAGCTGCGGCACGCCGACACCAGCGACGATGCGCGTGGTGCAGATCGAGCCCGGTCCGATACCGACCTTGACCGCATCCGCGCCCGCATCGACCAAAGCCTTGGTCGCTTCCGCCGTAGCGACGTTGCCGGCGACGACCTGGACCGCGTTCGAAAGCCGCTTCACCCGCTCAACCGCGCGCGAGACTTCCTTGTTGTGACCGTGCGCGGTGTCGATGATGATCACGTCGCACCCGGCATCGACCAGCGCCTCGGTCCGTTCGAAACCCTTGTCGCCCACGGTGGTCGCCGCCGCGACGCGCAAGCGACCGCCTTCATCCTTGGTGGCGTCGGGGTTGAGGACCGCCTTTTCCATATCCTTCACGGTGATGAGGCCAATGCAGCGATAGGCGTCGTCGACCACCAGCAGCTTTTCGATCCGCCGGTGATGAAGCAGCTTGCGCGCTTCTTCCTGGCTGACGCCTTCGCTCACCGTGGCGAGGTTCTCATGCGTCATCAGTTCGCGCACGGGCTGCTGCGGATTGGCGGCAAAACGAACGTCGCGGTTGGTCAGGATGCCGCAGAGTTTGCCAGCGGCGTCCGTAACCGGAATGCCGCTGATGCGGTTGTGCAGCATGAGCGCCTGCGCTTCGCCCAGCGTGGCCTCAGGCGAAATCGTGATTGGGTTGATCACCATCCCGCTTTCGAAGCGCTTGACGGTGCGGACGGCGTCGCACTGTTCCTCGATCGTCAGGTTGCGGTGGAGCACGCCAATGCCGCCGAGCTGCGCCAGGACGATCGCCATCTGCGCTTCGGTCACGGTGTCCATCGCCGAGGAGATGATCGGAATGTTCAACCCGATTTCGCGCGTGAGGCGCGTTCTCGTGTTGGTCTGCGAAGGCAGAATATCGCTCTCAGCCGGCCTCAGGAGGACGTCGTCGAATGTGAGGCCGGTTTGAATTTCCATGAGTGCCACTTTTACCTTGCGCGGAGCGATTCGTGGCGGCCCATGTAAACGCGGTTTGCGACAATCGCTAGGGGGCGTTCAATCCGAACGATCGTGCGCGCCCTATTCCGCCGTCCATCCGCCATCGATCGTGTAGTTCGCGCCGTTGATGTTCTGCGCCTCGTTGCGGCACAGAAACACTGCGAGCGCGGCCACTTCCTCGGGCTGAACGAACTTCCGGGTCGGCTGCTTGGCCAGCAGCACATCGTTCAGCACCTGCTCCCGCGTCATGCCGCGCGCGGCCATCGTATCGGGGATCTGGTTTTCGACCAGCGGCGTCCAGACGTAGCCCGGGCTGATGCAATTGGCGGTAACGCCGTGTTCGGCCAGTTCCAGGGCGAGAACCTTGGTCAATCCGGCAATGCCGTGCTTGGCCGCGACGTAAGCGCTCTTGAACGGGCTCGCCGCAAGCGAGTGGGCGCTGGCGGTGGAGATGATCCGCCCCCAGCCCTGCTCCTTCATGTGCGGCACGGCGAGGCGCGAGGTGTGGAAAGCGGCCGAAAGGTTGAGGGCGATGATCGCATCCCACTTTTCGGGCGGGAAATCCTCGACCGGCGCGACGTGCTGCATTCCGGCGTTGTTGACGAGGATGTCGACCGGCCCGGCGCCTTCCATCAATTCGGTCACGCCTGCTGTGGTCGTGAGGTCGGCGGCAACGTAAAGAGCGCCCAGTTCGCCACAGAGCCGGTCGATTTCCTCTGCCGCGCCGAAGCCGTTGAGCACGACCTTCGCCCCGGCTTCAGACAACGATCGAGCGATCGCGAGGCCGATGCCCGAGGTCGATCCGGTAACGAGTGCACGCTTGCCCTGCAGGAACATATGGGCTTCCCTGTGATTGCCAGTTGAAGGACAGTCAAAGCGCGAACAGCGAGGCAGGTCCAGCCTTATTTCGCACGTGCAGCAGGGAGGCCGGATGAGGCTCAATCCATTCAATCCTGACAGCATCAACGTTCGTCGCGGCGGAGGCGGTGGCGGTTTCCCCGGTGGCGGCGGAGGGCGGCTCGGCTGCGGCGCCATCGTAATTGCATTGATCGCGGCCGTGGTGTTCGGCGTCGATCCCGGTCAGATGCTCGGCACGATGGACGATCTGCAGCAGACCCAATCGCCGCAGCAACAACAGCAACCCGGCGGTGAGACAGCGGCCGAGATCTGCGATGACAGTGCCTACGCGACGGAGGCGTGCAACGCACTCGCCTCGCTCAACCAGACTTGGGAGCCGGCTTTTCAGCAAGCGGGCATCGAGTTCCAGCAGCCGACGCTGGAGTTTCTTTCGGGTGGCGTGGAGAGCACCGGCTGCGGTCAAGCTTCGAGTGCGATGGGGCCGTTCTACTGTCCTGCAGATCAGACGATCTACATCGACACCAGCTTCTATGATCAGCTCGACCGCGAACTCGGCGCTGCGGGCGACTTCGCGCGCTACTACGTGATCGCGCACGAATACGGCCATCACATCCAGGCTCTGACCGGGATCGCGAACCAGGTCCGCAGCGCTCAGCAGCAGAACCCCGGTGCGGCGAACCAGCTACAGGTCCTCATGGAACTACAGGCCGACTGTTACGCGGGCGCCTGGGCCGGCAAGAACCGCAACGCGATCGATCCCGGCGATTTCGAGGAAGGGATGACCGCGGCCAGCGCCATCGGTGACGACGCGCTGATGCGTGGTGCGGGGCAGAGAGTGTCCCCGGAGAACTTCACTCACGGCAGCAGCGCGCAGCGAATGCAGGCGTTGCGTCTGGGACTGGAATCCGGCGACGACGTCCAGTGCGACAAGATCATGCAACGGACTTGAGAAGAAACGCTTGAGCCGGGATCGCGCAGGGAGCAGCCCGACGATCCCGGCTCAAGCCGAGGGCAGGATTACTCCCGCCCGCTTTCGATGCGACGGATCTCGTCGTCGAGATCCTCCAGCACTTCGCGCCGCACCTCTTCGCTGATCTGTGGGTTCCGGGCGATCGACGCACGCGCCTGGCGCAGGCCTGATGCAGCAGCCACCTGGTAATCGCGCTCGCAGATTACGATCCGCTGCCGACCATCCGAAGTTGTGGTCCGGCGGCGTTCGTTAGGATTGCAGCTCTCGACGACTTCAGGCTCGGCGCGGCGGCCGGCTTCAGCCCATTGCTCTGCCTGCTTCTCCATCTGCTCGGCGTACTTCTCGCCCCATTCCTCGCCCCACTTTTCCATTTCCTTGCCCCAGGCTTCCATCTTGGCGCCGAAGTCAGGATCGGTCGGGTTGCCCCAGGCGTGGAATTCCGCGCGCGGCATCTGCGGCATGTCGGGTAGGTTACCCTGGGGGCCTGGCCCGCGGCGCAAGGTGAACTGTTGCACCTGGGGCGTACCGTCGGGGCCCTCGCGGCGAAGCTCAAAGTGCTGGACTTGCGCCTGACCAGCTTGCGGTGCTTCAGGCGGTAGGGGGGCGTCTGGCGCGACCGGCGCTTCAGGTGGAACGGGTGGTTCGACGGCCGCGGGAGCCTCAGGCGGAACAGGCGCCTCAGGTTCTTGCGCACCGGCGGCGTAGCTGAACGAGGCAGTCAGCGGCAGAGCAAGTGCGCTGGTCGCGATCAACCCGCGCCCAAGCCAACGCCGCCGCTCGCTGATATCGCCCATCGAGAGGCTCCGCAGCCGGTGAACGATCGACCGTTCGCCAAGTACCGGGCAGGCCATCGGCGCGGCCAGCGCCAGCCTCGGTCCGGCGGCGATGTCGGCAATGAGCGCGGCATAGAGCACACGTTCTTCGCGACCACGGCCGTTGAGTACACGGGCATCGCAAGCCGCTTCTTGATCGCGGCGCATCGCACGCCAGCCAAGCCAGGCAAGCGGGTTGAACCAGTGCATCGCCAGCAACGCCTGGGCCGCGAAATTGGCCAGGAGGTCATTGGCGCGATGGTGCGAAAGCTCGTGCTCGATCGCCAGGTCGCGGGCCGGCAGGTCAGGCTGGGCCATGAACAACGGCGGAAGCGCGATAACCTTGTCGAGCACACCGAATGCAACCGGAGCCGTGATCATCGGCGTTTCGATGAGCCTGATCTTGCCGATCTCACCCACTGGACGCGCATCCGCCAGCACCTCGCGCCGCATCTTGCGGTACATCACGATCCGCCAGGCGAGGAAAGCGAGCGCTCCGCCGAGCCAGACCGCCAGGACGGCTTCGCCAAGCGTCGGCCATTCCCACACCACCGCAACCGGCGCGGATGGCACAACCTCGGTGACAGGCGCTGGCAGGGTCACGACCTCGACCGACTGCACGTAGTCGACCCACTGCACGTCGGCGGCGGGAACGGGCACTGCCTCGACCTCGGGCCGGAAGCTGGCGGGCAGCACGATCGGTGGGAGAAGCAGCCGCAGGAATGGCAAGGCCCACAGGCAATAGGCGAGCTGCGGCCCGAACGTCCGTCCCACCGGACGCCGCAAGACGAGCACCAGGGCTATCAGGAGCCCAGTGTAGATGAGGGTGTCGATCAACCAGCCACTCATTTCCGCATCTCCTTCAGGAGTCGCTCGATCTCGTTGATATCGTCATCGGACAGCGCTTCGGCTTCCGCCAGTTGCGCAAACAGCGGCGCCGCGCGGCCGCCGAACAGGCGATCCACCAGGCGGCGCGATTCACCGCCGACATATTCGGCGCGTTCTATCAATGGAGTGTAGAGGAACCGGCGGCCATCAGGCTCGGTGGCGACGGCGCCCTTGACGACCAGCCGCGACAGCAGCGTCTTAACCGTGGGCATTGTCCAACCGCGCTGTTCGCAAACGGAATCGCACACTTCGACGGCGGTCTGCGGGCTCTTTTCCCACAACGCTTCCATCACCGCGTGTTCGGCGTCGCTGATCCGTTCGGCAGTTGGTTCACTGGCTTCGGTCACATCGCTCTCCCTGTTGAACGATCACCTTTGTAGACGCATCGACTACGTCTGTAAACATGAAGCGTAGATGAACAACTTGAAAGGAAAGCGGCGGACGCTAGGGTCCGCGCCCATGAGTGATTTGCGCTACGGGGTCCGCCGCCTGTCGGACTGCCACAAGATCGACGATTTCCGCACCCTGGCGAAGCGCAGACTGCCCTTCCCGGTGTTCCACTACATCGACGGGGCCGCCGACGACGAGCGGACCAAGGACCGCAACACCGCCGCATTCGAAGACGTGGACCTGGTGCCCAACGTCCTTGCCGGGGTGGAGCAGGTCGATCCTTCGGTGACCGTGCTCGGCAAGACCTCGCGCCTGCCGCTAATGCTCTCCCCCACCGCGCTCCAGCGTCTGTTTCACTGGCAGGGTGAGCGGGCGGTAGCCGCGGCGGCGGAGAAGTTCGGGCTGTGGTTCGGCATCTCGAGCCTCGCCAGCGTCGGCATCGGGGAGATCGGGGCCAACTACACCGGCCCCAAGATGCTCCAGTATTACTACCACAAGGACAAGGGGCTGAACGCGGCTCTGCTGGAGAAGGCGCGCGCGGCCAAGTTCGACGCGATCACGCTTACGGTCGACACGATCGTCGGCGGCAATCGCGAGCGCTGCCTGCGCACCGGCTTCACCAGCCCTCCGCGCATCACCGCCGCGAGTGCCTTGTCCTATGCGGCCAAGCCGCGCTGGACACTCGACTATCTGTTCCGCGAGAAGTTCGAACTCTCCAATCTCAAGGACCACGTGAAGGAAGGCAGCAACTTCGCGCTATCGGTCGCGGAGTATTTCAACTCGATGCTCGACCAGACGATGGACTGGGCGGCGGCCGAGAAGCTGCGCGACGAGTGGGGCGGGAAGTTCTGCCTCAAGGGCGTAATGTCGGTCGCCGACGCTCGTCGAGCGGCGAACATGGGCGTCGACGCGATCATGATCTCGAACCACGGCGGCCGCCAACTCGACGGTAGCCGCGCGCCGTTCGATCAGCTTGCCGAAATCGTCGACGCTGTTGGCGACAGGATGGAGGTCATCCTCGACGGCGGCGTCCGGCGCGGTAGCCACGTTCTCAAGGCGCTGAGCCTAGGTGCGACGGCGGTGTCGGGTGGTCGCCTCTACCTCTACGCGCTTGCGGCAGCGGGCCAGGCGGGCGTCGAACGCGCGCTCGGCCTGCTCGAAGCCGAGATCGTCCGCGACATGAAGCTGATGGGCGTGACCCGGATCGACCAGCTCAATCGCGAGAACCTGCGCCCGCGCCGCTAGCTCAGGCGATCTCCTTGCCCACCAGCATCGCGCCCATCTTGCGCGAGGAACCGTCGAAGAAGCCCGCCTCTTCCTGCCATTCGCGCGGGTTGCGGAAGGTGCCGAACAGGATGTCGAAGATCGGGATGTCTCCGTAGTTGTAGGCGTGCACTCCGCGCTGGTGGTGGACCGAGTGGCTCTCCGGCCGGGTGACGAAGTACCCGATCCAGCGCGGGGTGCGGACGTTGGTGTGCTGGAACATGGTGCAGAAGGTCGCTGCGACCACCACCACCAGCGTGGCTTCCGGTGACAAACCGATACCGAGCACCAGCGCGAAGCTACCGAGCAGGGCCCAGCCGATCATGTCGAACGGGTGGAAGAAGAACGCGCCCCAGATGTCCACGCGCTCGGCGCTATGGTGCATCTGGTGGAGCCAGCGCCACAACGGCTGAACGTTGTGCATCGTGCGATGCCAGGCGTAGATCAGGAACTCGTAGAACAGGAACCCGACCGCCACTTGCACGGCGAAGGGCCAGGCCGATCCATTCAGGAGCTGGTACTGGCCGAGGAAGGTATCCCACAGCAGCGGCGAGTATGTCGCCACCGCGAAGTAGGCCAGGGTGAAGAAGATGCCTTTGGCCCGCCAGTAAGGCACGTCCGGGAAGCTGCGCGCTCGCCCGATCATGTCGAGTGCGATGAAGGTTACGAACATGGCGGCGGCGATCAGGTGATAGGTACCGAGCATCGTTCAATTCCCCCAATGGAATTGGTGCCTGTTTACTCCCCTCCCCCTCACCCGAATAGGAGCAACGCGGTCGGTTTTCATTTTGCCCCCGAGAGTATAGGATTTCTGCGGGTTGGCGTGGCTTTGAATGCCGCAGGGGTTGGCGATGAATCTCGAAACCGTACCACAAGTACAGTCACCGGCTTCCAGCAAGGGAGAGCGCACCAAAGCGCGCATCCTGGACGCGGCCTATGACTCGATCATCCAGAAGGGCTTCGCCGGCACCTCGATCGACGAACTGGTCGAAGCGACCGGCATTACCAAGAGCGGGTTCTTCTATCACTTCCGCGACAAGAGCGACCTCGCGCGCCAGCTGCTCGTACGCTTCCTGGCCGAAGACGACGCGGTCATCGACAGCCTCAAGGCGCGCGCCGAACAGCTCGTGGACGATCCGCTCCAGCAGTTCCTGCTGTTCCTCAACCTCTATGCCGAGCTGGTCGACGAGATGGACGCGCTCCATCCGGGATGCCTGGTGGCGGCGGTGGTCTATCAGGAACAGGTGTTCGACGCCGAGGTCCGCCGGCTGAACAGCGAGGCCGTCATGCGGTGGCGCGAGCGATTCCTGGCCTGGCTCGAAGCGATCGACCGCAAGCATCAGCCGGTCACGCCCTTGGACCGCCTGGCGCTGGCCGATGCCCTCAGCGCCATTGTCGAAGGCGCCATCGTGCTCGCCAAGGCGCTCGACGACCGCGCGCTGATGGGGCGTCAGCTCCGATTGTTCCGCGACATGGTCAAGACGACTTACGGCGTCGCCTAGAGCTTAGGCAGTTTCTCGCCTGCCCGCGCACCGGCGAGACCTTTGCGCTGCGTGGCGATCCCAGTGAGCAGGCTGTCGGCAATCATCCGCGCCCGGTTCGCCACTTCCTGCGTCGCTTCGGTTTGCGGCTCTTCCTCGCGCAAGGTGGCGTAGAACAGCTGTAGCCAATGGGCGAAGTGGCGCTCTTCCAATCCTGGGATGGCGATGTGCTTGATCATGGGATTGCCGGCGAACTCGCCGCTGGCATGGAGGACCGAGCGCCAGAAGCCCTTCATCCGATCAAGATGCTTCGCCCAGTCTCCGATCCGCTCGGCGAAGATCGGCCCGAGCAGTTCGTCCTTGCGGATCTTGCCGTAGAACCGTTCGACGAAGCTCGAGATGTACTCGGCATCGACGCCGATCGCTTCGGCCTCTGTCCGTTTGCGTTCGCGCAGCGCCTCGATGTGAGCACGCCGTTCGGCGGCGCTGGGGACCTGCTGCTCGTTGTTCGCTGAGTTAGCCATGCCCGCAAGATAAGTATTCCCGCGCGGATAACCCGCGAATTTTTCTTGGCTGGCAAGCGCTGTCGCTTGTGCCGATAGTCCGCTCATGTTGCATCGATTCGTCATGGCCACTGCCCTGGCCCTCACCCCGGTTTCCGCTTTCGCCCAGGCCACCACAGACATCGTTCTGACTACCGATCAGGGCGACATCGTCATCGCGCTTGAAACCGAACGCGCCCCGATCACGGCGGCCAACTTCCTCCGCTACGTCGACGAAAAGCGGCTCGACGGGACGGTGTTCTACCGCTCGATGCGGCTCAGCAAGGACGAGCCCGACGGCCTTATCCAGGGCGGCACACAGTTCGATCCGGAACGCATCCTGCCCCCGATCGCCCACGAACGCACCAGCGCCACCGGTGTGAAGCACACGATCGGCGCGATCTCCATGGCGCGCTACGAGCCCGGCACGGCCACCGGGGACTTCTCGATCATGGTCACCCCGCAGCACGGCCTCGACGCCGATCCAGCCAGCGAGGACGAGACCTTCCGCGAAGGCTACGCCGCCTTCGGCCATGTCACGCAAGGGATGGATGTCGTCCTCGCCATCTACAACGCCCCGCTCGATCCAGAGAAAGGCCAAGGCTGGATGAAGGGCCAGATGATCGCCCAACCGGTGAAGATCATCTCGGCTCGGCGCGTGGAAGCCGCTACCCAGTAACGGCTTAGTCGGACCCGTGCTCGGCCTTCTCCGACAGGAGTTGGCTCAGGGCAGACGCAACCGTCGTCACCAGGAAGACGGCGTGGATTATCACGAGCCAACGGAGGGCGGCCTCGTTGACGTGGCCGGTCTCGCGCAAGTCCATGAAGGCCTTGAGCAACTCGATCCCGGTGATGGCCACGATCGAGGCGAAAAGCTTGATCTTGAGCCCGTTGAAATCGACCTTGCCCAACCAGGCCGGCCGGTCGGTGTGTTCATCGAGGTTGATCCGCGAAACGAAGCTCACGTAGCCGGTGTAGAGCACGATCAGGATCAGGTTCGCGATCAGCGCCAGGTCGATGAACGACAGCGTCGCCACAACGGCATCATGGACGGTGATCGTCAGCAGGCGGGTGGAGATCAGCCACAGATATTTGACCAGGACCACCAGCAGCATGAGGAGGCAGAAGATCAGCCCGACATAGATCGGCGCCGCCAGCCATCGAGCCGCGAACAGGGTCTTTTCGAAGGCATGTTCGAACTTTTCCATCAGGCGCCGTCCCCCGGTGTTACCCGTAGGTTGGCTATCAGCGTCCCCCAGGGGCGCACATCGGGATTTCCCCTCCCTCAGGCAGGAGACAAGCGACTAGCGCGGCTTGCTCTCAGCTCTCCACACGAACGCATGAATGCGAACGCAAGTCTGCGCTGAAATCGATGCCGACGGCGCGCCCACATGAAAGTGGGCGCCGCCGCGCTTAGTACACCCGCTTCTTCGGCTTGATGTATTCGACGTCGTCGGTGAGCGTGTATTCGTGGACCGGGCGGTAATCGATCTTCACCGCGCCGCCCTTGCCGCCCCAACCGTCGAACCACGCGGCCGTGTGTTTCATCCAGTTCTTGTCGTCGCGCTCCGGGAAGTCCTCGTGCGCATGGGCGCCGCGGCTTTCCTTGCGGTTGTGCGCGCCGTGCAGCGTCACGGTCGCCTGGCTGATCAGGTTGTCGAGCTCGAGCGTCTCGACGAGGTCCGAGTTCCAGATCAGCGAACGGTCGGTGACCGAAACGTCCTGCATCCGCTGGTAGATCTCGCCGAGCTGCGCCTTGCCCTCTGCCATCAGTTCGTCGGTGCGGAACACCGCGGCGTGCTGGCTCATGCAGCGCTGCATGTCGGTGCGGATCGCCGCGGTCGGGGTGCTGCCCTTGGCGTTGCGGAAGTGGTCGAGGCGGGTCAGGGCCAAGTCGGCGCTGTCCTTCGGCAACTCGTCCTGCGCAGCATTCGGCTTGAGCAGTTCCTTGAGCCGATGCCCGGTGGCACGGCCGAACACCACAAGGTCGATCAGCGAGTTCGAGCCGAGGCGGTTCGCGCCGTGGACCGAAACGCACGCTGCTTCACCGACGGCGAATAGACCCGGTACGACCGCTTCGGGATTGCCGGCCGCGTCGATGGTCATGACTTCGCCGTGGTAGTTCGTCGGGATGCCGCCCATGTTGTAGTGCACGGTCGGCACCACCGGCAGCGGCTGGCGGGTCAGATCGACGCCGGCGAAAATCTTGCCGCTCTCGGTGATCCCCGGCAGCCGTTCGGCCAGCACCTTCGGGTCGATGTGATCGAGGTGGAGGTAGATGTGGTCCTTGTTCGGGCCCACGCCGCGTCCCTCGCGGATCTCCAGCGCCATCGAGCGGGAGACGACGTCGCGGCTGGCGAGGTCCTTCGCGCTCGGGGCGTAGCGTTCCATGAAGCGCTCGCCTTCGGAGTTGGTCAGGTACCCGCCCTCGCCCCGCGCGCCCTCGGTGATGAGCACGCCGGCGCCGTAGATGCCGGTCGGGTGGAACTGGACGAACTCCATGTCCTGCAGCGGCAGGCCCGCGCGCAGCACCATGCCGCCACCGTCGCCGGTGCAGGTGTGGGCGCTGGTCGCGGTGAAGTAGCAGCGGCCATAGCCGCCCGTCGCCAGCACCACGGCCTGGGCGCGGAAGCGGTGGATCGAGCCATCGTCGAGGCACAGCGCGATCACGCCGACGCATTTGCCGCCGCTCATGATCAGGTCGATGGCGAAGTATTCGATGAAGAAGTCCGCGTCGTACTTCAGGCTCTGCTGGTAGAGCGCATGAAGCATCGCGTGACCGGTGCGGTCGGCCGCGGCGGCGGTGCGCTGGACCGGCGGGCCTTCGCCCATGTTCTGCATGTGGCCGCCGAACGGGCGCTGGTAGATCGTGCCGTTGGCATTGCGGCTGAAAGGCACGCCGGCGTGCTCCAGCTCGTAGACCGCGTTCGGCGCTTCGCGCACCATGTATTCGATCGCGTCCTGGTCTCCCAGCCAGTCCGACCCCTTGACGGTGTCGTACATGTGCCAGGTCCAGTGGTCGGGCGAGTTGTTGCCGAGGCTCGCGGCGATGCCGCCCTGCGCGGCCACGGTGTGGCTGCGGGTCGGGAAGACCTTGGTGATGCAAGCCGTCTTGAGGCCCGCCTCGGCGCTGCCCATCGTGGCGCGCAGGCCGGAGCCGCCGGCTCCAACCACGATGACGTCATAAGTGTGGTCGACGATCTTGTAGGCGGCCTGAGTGGAAGCGTCGCTCACATCCCGCCTCCCTGGGCTGCGGCAGATGCGGCGGCGGCCGCCGCCATGGCCGCTTGAAGCGCGCCTTCGGTCTCAATGCTCATGACAATCCGTGCGAGGCAGAACAGCCCAAATGCGGCTCCCGAAAAGGCCGCGAGGTTCAAAGTGAGGAGCGCCCCGAAACGAGCACCGCGGTGATGGAGGTAATCCTCGACGAGCACCTGCAGCCCCAGCCGGGCATGCCAGAACACGCTGACGATCAGCAGCGCGATCATGACCGGCGGCACCAGGCCCGACATCCACTCACGCAAAGTGGCGTAAGACATGTCCGGCAACAGCAAGATCGAGAAGACCAGGTATCCGACGACGATCAGGTTGCCCGCCGCGGTATAGCGCTGCTGCAGCCAATGCGCGGCGCCATGATGCGCCGAGCCGTGGCCCCGCACGCGTCCGATGGGAGTTCCGTTGCCCATGTCAGATCCTATCGCAGCACGATCACGGCCCAGAAGGCCGCGGTAAGGACAAGTCCGCTGACAGTGGTGACCACCGACCAGCGATTGTTGGAATCGACCTCGTACCCCGCGCCGATATCCATCACGAAGTGGCGGATGCCCGAAGCGAAGTGGTTGAAGAACGACCAGCTGATGCCGACGAGGACGATATAGCCAACCCAGGAGTCGGCGAGATTCGCGAAAAAGCCATAGGCTTCCGGACCGCTCGCTAGCGCCGCCAGCCACCAGAGCAGGATCGGAAGGCCGATAAGAGCCATCGCGTCCCCAGTGGCGCGGTGCAGAATGGAGACGAGCATGGCCGGCCCCCATTTCCAGATCGACAGGTGCGGAGAAAGCGGGCGTTCGGCCATGGCAAATCCGGTAATCGTGAGTGTGGGTCTCCCTTAGCGGATGCGGCCCGTGAGGCAAGCCGGGTGCCGCGCGCTTCCCCCCATGCTTCCCCAACGCCTCTGTGGCGGCTAGGGATTCCCGATGCCAACGATCCTCGTCACCGGCTCGAGCCGCGGAATCGGCCAGGCAACCTGCGAAGCCCTCCAGGCGCGGGGCGTTCGCGTAATCGGGCAGGCGACGGCGGCGCGGGACGCCGACACCATCGCAGCCGACTTCGCCGATCCGCCCGCGCCGCAATTGGTCTGGGAAGAAGCCCTCGATCGCGCCGGTGGCCGGATCGACGCATTGATCAACAATGCGGGAATTTTCGTTGCTAATTCAATCGATTCGTCCGACATCGCTTGGCTTGATGCCTGGGAGGACACTCTGCGGATCAACCTCACAGCAGCAGCGCAGTTGAGCCGGTTCGCGGTGCGGCACTGGCTCGACAGCGGGCGTGAAGGCCGACTCGTCCACATCGCCAGCCGGGCCGGCCATCGCGGAGATTCGCCAGCTCATTGGCATTACGCTGCCTCGAAGGGCGGTATGCTGGCCATGCACAAGACCATTGCCCGGGCCTACGCCAGCCAGGGCATTCTGAGTTTCGCCATCGCGCCTGGGTTCACCGACACATCGATGGCGGACGACTATCTCGCCAGCCGGGGCGGCGCTGGCCTCCTCGCCGACATTCCGCTCGGCCGCGTGGCCGAGCCCGAGGAAATCGCCCGCATCGCCACTTTCTGCGCGCTCGACGCGCCCGCGAGCATGACGGGTGCGGTGATCGACGCCAACGGAGCCAGTTATGTTCGTTAGAATGGCCGCGCTCGCGGCAGTGCTTGTGGCTTCCTGCGCACCGGCCTCGGCCGACTCTCCGCGTCCTGAAGGCGTTACGATCGAGCAATTCCTGGCCCAATGTCAGGACAAGGACGGCTGGAGCGATCCCGCGCCGCCAGTTCGGCTCTTCGGCAACGTCTACGATGTCGGGACCTGTGGGATCGTCTCGCTGCTGGTCGTCGGAAGCGAAGGACACGTCCTGCTCGACGGAGCGACGAGCGAGGCCGCGCCGCTGATCGCCGCGAACATTCAGCGGCTCGGGTTCAAGCTCGACGAGGTAAAGTGGATCGTAGTCAGCCACGAGCATTTCGACCACGCCGGTGGAGTGGCGGAATTGCAGAAGCTCACCGGTGCAAAGCTCGCGGTGCGCGAAGAACAACGTTTCGCGCTCGAATCCGGCAAGATCGGCGCAGGCGATCCACAGGCAGGCGCGCTCGATCCACTCCCGCCCGCTCACGTCGACAGGATCATGGCTGACGGCGAAAAGCTCACGCTCGGCAATCTTGCCCTGACCTTGCACGCCACGCCCGGCCATGCGCCGGGTTCGACTAGTTGGTCCTGGCGCTCATGTGAAGGAAGCGACTGCCGCGCGGTTGTCTTTGCCGACAGCATCAGCGCCGTCTCATCCGACAGCTATCGCTTCTCCGACCACCCGGAGTACGTCGCCGCGTTCCGCAGTTCGCTCGACAAGATCGCTGCGCTCGATTGCGATATACTGATTACCCCGCATCCCGCCGCCAGCACACTTTACGAACGCCTCGCGGGCGATGCTCCATTGGTGCTCCCCGGCGCCTGCCGCAACTATGCCGACTTCGGACGCGAACGTCTCGATGCCCGGCTCAAATCAGAGCAGAACCGATGAGTTGGAAGTTAGTCGCCTTCGCCCCCAAGCCCATAGTCCAGGCGGCCCTCGCCACGCATGAGGCGATCGACGAGTGGGATCCCGAAGTAATCATCACCGGCGGCGAAATAACCGACGAGCGGCCCAACGATTGGGTGCTGGAAGCCTATTTCGAACACAAGCCGCGCAAGGCTGATCTGACGTTGATCGCGGGCCTGTTCGCCGATGGTGCGCCCAAGCTCGTCGCAGAAGAGCTACCTGACACCGATTGGGTTTCCGAAACCCAAAAGCAGATCGAACCGATCCGCGCCGGCCGGTTCTATGTCCACACGCCCGATCACGAGCCCGATTGGTCGGAGGACGTGATCGACTTCTCGATTCCAGCGGCACAGGCGTTCGGCACCGGCCAACACTCCACCACGGCGGGCTGCCTCGAAATGCTCGACGCCATGAAACGGCGCGGCGTCGTGGTGCGCAACCTGGCGGACATCGGTACCGGCACGGGACTGCTGGCCTTTGCCGCTATGGCGCTGTGGCCAGGCGCCAAGGCCATCGCCAGCGACGTTGACCCGATCTGCGAACCGGTGGTCGTCGAGAACGCCCTGTTGAACTCCGTACCGCTCGGAACGGCGCCGGGCACTCTGGCTATGGTCGTGGCGGAAGGCATGGATGACGCCCTATTGGCGGGCCGCGCGCCCTATGACCTCGTCATCGCCAACATTCTCGCCGGTCCTTTGATCGAGCTTGCCGGCGATTTCGGCGATGCTGTCGCGCCGCACGGCAGCGTTCTGCTGGCAGGCCTACTGGAGACGCAGGAGCCAGCTGTCCGGGCCGCCTATCGCACGGCCGGTTTCCGACTGGCCGCGCGCCTGGTGAACGGCGATTGGTCGATCCTGTGGCTGCGACGGCGGCCCATTTGACGAGGCACATGGGCCGCGCCCTCGCGGCGCTGCTGCTTGGCGTCATTTTAGCTATCTTGCTCTTTGCTGTGGCTGGTTGGATCGGCTCCTCGATCCCCCGCAACTCTGGGTGGGTGGAACCGGACGACGGCGTCGAGATCATGGTCGAGACCAACGGCGTCCACACCGCGTTGATCCTGCCACTCGTGACGCCTGAGAAGGACTGGCGCGTCGATTTCCCGGTGAGCGATGTTGCTCAATCGGGCGAACCCTACACCCACGTCTCGATCAGCTGGGGTGAGCGCGAGGTCTTCTTAAACACGCCCACCTGGTGGGATCTTTCGCCGGGAACTGTCCTGCGTATCATCGGCGTGGGCGGCGAAGGTCTGCTGCATGTGGCGCATTACGTTCGGCCCGCGCCCTCCGAATATGTCCGTCCGCTCACCATAAGCCGCGAGGAGTATCGCCGCCTTGTAGCGGCCATCGAGCAGTCGCTGCCTCAAGGCCAGAAGGTTCGACACGACGGCTATGGTCCGCAGGACGTGTTCTACGACGCGCCTGGAGAATACACGGCCTCGAACACCTGCAACCAATGGACCAGCGACATGCTCGCCAAGGCCGGCGTGCGCACCGGTTGGTGGACACCGTTTGCTGGGGGCGTGACCAAATGGGTGCCCGAAGCCGGGACGTGACATAGCTTCGATTTCATGCATGTTAGCGCTACCGTCAAAGAACGGATGGGAGAGAGCGCCATGAGCCATTCCGAAAACGAAACCGACCTCGACCGCCGCAAGCTGCTGGTCGCAGCAGGACTTGCCCCGCTCGCTTTCAGCGCAGGCCGGGCCTTCGCGCAGGAATCGCGCGGCCAACCGCTCCCGCAAGGCGCAGTGCTGCCGGAACCGCCGGCCAACCAGATGCGCTGGGCCATAGTCGGGCTCGGCAGCTTCGCCATCGGCCAGGTCATCCCCGGCTTCGGTGACGCCCAGCGTTCGCGCATGACGGCGTTCGTCTCCGGCAACCCCGACAAGGCACGCGACCTCGGCGCAAGGTTCGGCGTCTCAAAGTTCTACGGCTACGACAACTTCGACGAGATCGCGCGGAACGAGGAAATCGACTGCGTCTACATCGTGCTGCCGGTCGGGCTTCACGCCGAGTACACGATACGCGCTCTCAAGGCCGGCAAGCACGTTCTGTGCGAGAAACCGATGGCCTCGACGTCGGCGGAATGCGAGGCGATGGTCGCGGCGGCCAAGGCCAATAACCGCCAACTCGGCGTTGCTTACCGGGTCCATTTCGAACCGACCAATCTCGAAGCTCAGCGCCGTATCAAGGCGGGTGAACTCGGCACCATGCGCCATGTCCAGTGCGACCACGGCTTCAACGCCAACCCGCAATTCCCGCCCCACAAGTGGCGGCTGGAGAAGGCGCTCGCCGGCGGAGGATCGATGTTCGACATCGGCATCTACGGGCTCAACACCTCCCTGATGATGACGGAAGGGGATGCGCCTGTCGAAGTCTCCGCGGTCTACTCTTATCCGCGCGACGATACCCGCTTTGCGGAAGTCGAAGGCGGGATCGACTGGCGCCTGCGCCTGGCCAGCGGGATCAGCGTGCAGGGCTCCAGCTCGTATTGCTACAGCCCCTACATCTCGCGGCAGCGATACTTCGGCTCGCAAGCCTCGATCGAGATGCAGCCGGCCACGACCTATGACGACAACAACCTCATCCTGCAGGGCAATGCCCGCATCGATGTCGGCGCGGGCAACCCGCTCGGGCAGTTCGCGGCGCAGATCGATGGCTTCTCCGACGCCGCGCGCGCCAACACTCCTCACCGGACAACTGGTGAGATGGGCTTGCGCGACTTGCGTCTGATCGAGGCTATGTACCGCAGCGCCGACGCCGGGGGAGCGGTCGTAAAGGTCTAGGCCATAGTGTGGACGTAATGTGCCGCTAGAGGATTGAAGTCAGGTCGAAAACCCGCGGGATCGGGTTGCGCACGATGGGTTGGGGGTTTCTCGATGTTTCGATGTCTTGCCGGGGCAATGGCTCTGCTGGCACTTGTTTCAGGTACGGCGGCATCAGCTCAGACAGCTGAGGACGTCCACGCTTCCGAACGCTCCCGCTTCGGCTTTGGTGAACTGCGTCGTGGGGCGAGCGGTACGCCGACCGATGCCAACGCGGCCAACTCCGAAGAGGCCAAAGTCGGCCAGTTCGCGCTCCCGCCGCTGTTCGCCGGCTCGACGCCCCCCACCCCGGAACAATGGGGACAGCGCCGCGCGGAACTCGTCCGATTGGTCGAGGACAATTGGGTCGGGCGGATCCCCGAGGTCGTGTCGCAATTCAAAATTGTCTGGCGCAAGGAACAGGTCGAAGGCCGACGTGGCGCGACGGCCGAACAATGGATCGGCCAGGTTATCGCGCCTGATGGACGCATGGGCCCGACGATCGATGCGATCCTGACCTTTCCCGCGAAAGCCGCGAACACCCCCGCCCTGATCGACTACACCTACATCTGGCCCGGCGGACGCACTCCCAACTTCGGCGGCCCTCCCCCGCCCGACGGCGTGGCGATGGCCTTGTCGCGCGGTTTTACCCACGTCGCTTTTCGGCCGCAGATGCTCCAGGCCGATAGCGCCGCGCAAATGCAGCAGGGTGTCATTGGCCTCGCCCGCTGGCCGCGCGAGAAGACCGACTGGGGCGCGTTGCGCGCCTGGGCCTGGGGTGCGAGCCAGCTACGCGAGGAAATGGCCCGCGACCCCCGCATCAACGGCGAGCGTATCTCGCTCCAGGGCCACTCGCGCTTCGGCAAGGGCGTGCTCGTAGCAGCTGCCTTCGATCACGCCTTCGCCGACGCCAACGTCTCCAGCTCGGGCGCGGGCGGCGCCAAGCTGATGCGGCGCGATTTCGGCGAACGGTGGGAGAACATGGCAAGCTCGGGCGCGTTCCACTGGTTCACGCCCAACATCATGGACTACGCCCGGGGTGACCGGACAACGGCCAACCTGCCGATCGACGCGCATACGTTGATCGCGCTGCGAGCTCCGCGTCCACTCTTCATCACCAGCGGCGTGGCCGAGAAAGGCGATGCCTGGGTCGATCCCACCGGCATGTGGCAGGCGGAGCGGGCGGCGCAGCCCGCGTGGCTCGTGTTCGGCTCGACCGTGCCGACCGCCGCAATGCCCAAGCCCGGAACCGACGACGACGCGAAGTACAAGCTCGGCTGGTACCAGCACACCGAGGGACACATCCCCTGGCCGGGCTACGAGGAGTTCTTCGAACACGAGGCTCGCTTCGCCGCGCCGTAAACCAGCATGTTGCCGTTCAAGGACCCGCTAAAGCGCGCTCGACCCCGTCAAAGCGTGGCGCAAATCGAACCGGTTACCGCAGAACCCGCACGACTCTGACGGTCCGGCTTCGCGCCGCGTCGGCCCGCCGCAGATGCAAGGGTGGTGCGCTTGCCGCCGATCCGGCGAGACCATATTCTGGTCGGATGCCACTCGAAAAAGCGCGCGTCGCAGGAGCGCTCTGGCGCAACCTGCTGGCTCTCGCCGCGGGCGTCGCTTGCGGGGCCTTGTTGGCGTCAGCCTATGTCTACAGCGCGTTCGGCGAACCTCTGGTGTTTGGCGGCCTGCTAGTGGTCATGGTGTTCTACGGGGCCGCCATCGCCGCGATCTGCGTGCCGGTCTGGATGATCCTGTGCAAGCTCGACCAGGAGGGTCCAGCCGGTGCGGCGGCCCTCGGCTTCATCTTCACCGCCACCCTCCTGCTGCTGACAAATCCGACTACCGATCAGGTCCGCGCGCATCTCATGACGCACACGATCCTGCCCTATGCGCTTTGTGGAGCGGCTGGAGCTCTCACCACATGGTGGGTCGGCCGCAAGTTGCACGAGGGCTGATACCGCGCGGGATCAGCCGGCCGCTTTGACGATCTCCGCCCAGGCGGCCTCGTCAATTACTTCGATACCCAGTTCGGCAGCCTTCTTGAGCTTGCTCCCTGCACCGGGCCCAGCGACCAGGAGGTCGGTCTTTGGGCTGACCGAACCTGCTGCCTTGGCACCCAACCGTTCGGCCTGCGCCTTGGCCTCGTCGCGGCTCATGGTTTCGAGCTTGCCGGTGAACACCACGGTCTTGCCCGAAACGGCACTGGCCTTGGTCTCCACCTCGTATCGCGGCACGTCGAGTTCACTGAGCAGGTCGTCCCACACGGCGCGATTGTGCTCTTCATGGAAGAAGTCGCCCAAGGCCTCGACCACCACCGGGCCGACACCGTCGATGGCAGTCAACTCGCCCACAGCCTCGACATCGCCGGAGTGCGCTCGTTCTGCCGTTTCCCGCAAAGCCGGAAGGGTGTGGAAGTGCTTCAGCAGATCGCGCGCAGTCACCGCACCGACGTGGCGAATGCCGAGGCCGAACAGCAACCGCGCAGCGTCAGGGCTGCGCTTGGCCTCGATCGAAGCCAACAGGTTATCCACCGACTTGTCCTGCCACCCCTCGCGCCCGACCAAGTCGCCGCGACGGCGATGGAGCCGAAAGATGTCAGCCGGCCCATGGGTGAGCCAGCCCAGTTCCATGAACTCGGCTATCGACTTTTCACCCAACCCCTCGATGTCGAGCGCCGCCCGGCTGGCGAAGTGGCGCAGGCGTTCGAACTGTTGCGCGCGGCAGACCAGTCCGCCGGTGCAGCGAATGTCGACCTCGCCCTCTTCCGCTACGGCCTCGCTGCTGCAGACCGGGCAATGATCCGGAAAGACGAAGGCCTCGCGCGGTTCCTCGCGCGTCAGGTTCTCGACCACTTGCGGGATCACGTCTCCCGCCCGCTGGAGAACCACGTGGTCCCCGACCCTGAGGCCCAGCCGGGCGATCTCGTCCCGGTTGTGAAGTGTCACATTGGTCACGGTGACGCCGCCGACAAGGACCGGCTTGAGCCGCCCGACCGGGGTTAGCTTGCCGGTGCGGCCGACCTGAATGTCGATCGCTTCCAGCACCGTCTCAGCCCGCTCGGCCGGGAATTTGTGCGCCATGCCCCAACGCGGGGCCTTGGCGACAAAGCCGAGCCGTTGCTGCCAGTCGAGCCGGTCCACTTTGTAGACCACCCCGTCGATCTCGTAGGGAAGCGCCGCACGACCGGCCGCGATCGCGCGATAGGCCGCCAGCATGTCCTCCACCGATCGGCACAGCTTGAGTTCGGGAGAAATCGGCAGGCCCCAGTCGGCGATGCGCCGCATGACCTCGTGCTGTGTCGCCCCGGGGACGTCGCTTGCCGCTCCCCAACCGTGCGCCCAAAACCGCAGCGGGCGCGAGGCGGTGACAGCCGGATCCTTCTGCCGCAAAGAGCCCGCCGCGGCATTGCGCGGGTTGGCGAACTGGCGAACGGTCGAGGGATCGAACACCTCCCCCTTTGATTCAGCCCGTGCCTTCGCTTCGTCCATCAAGCGCGAATTGAGCGCGGCAAAAGCCTGTTTCCCCATATAAACTTCGCCGCGAACTTCAAACAGGGCCGGAGCCTCTCCGCGCAGCTTCTGCGGGATATCGGAGATGTGCGCGACGTTGGCGGTCACGTCCTCGCCTACCTGTCCGTCACCCCGGGTAGCCGCGCGGACCAGCACGCCGTTCTCGTAACGCAGCGAGCACGAGAGGCCGTCGATCTTGTCCTCGGCGGTGATCGCGACGGGCTCGTTCTCGGGCAGGTTCAGGTAGCGCCGCACGCGCCCCACGAAATCTGCGACCTCCTCATCGGAGAAGGCATTGTCGAGGCTCATCATACGAACCTCGTGGGTGACCTTGGATAGCGGCGAGGCCGAGACCTCGTGCCCGACTTTCTGCGACGGACTGTCAGGACGGATCAGGTGCGGAAACGCCGTCTCGAGTTCGGCATTCCGACGCACCAGAGCATCGTACTCCGCGTCGGAGACCTCCGGCGAATCCTCGGCGTGATAGAGGCGGTTGTGGTGCGCAATCGCCTTTGCCAGCCGCATCAACTCGTTGGCGGCTTCGGCCTCGGAAATGGCATCCACGCTCACTTGGCAATCACCCGCAAATCCCCGTCAAACCGCCAGCTACCGCCGTCGAACCGCATCGTATAGCGCGTCGCCGGCGCGCCGGGTCGGGCCACCCAACCGCTGCAAACGCCCTCGCTCGCACAGGCGAACTCGTAGACCTGCACCACCCCCTCGCCCTCGCCGCATTGAGAGGCTGGTGCCAGTCGCACGAACCGTTCGACGAGTGCCTTCTCCTGCTTCGCCGTCAGCGGCTTGGGCAGCAGAGCAGCGCAAGTGCGAGGTCCGCCCGATGCCCCGGCAAAGTGTCCCGTCAGAACGTGCTCGAACAACGCCAATTCCGGCTGCTCGATATCGCCCGACAACTTTGGCAAGGGGCCGGCGGCCGAAACGCAAGCGGCAAGTGGCGCGACCGCGAACAAGGGAACCCAGCGGAACATCGACTTCTTCCTAGCGCCTCGTCAGGCGAGCGCCAGTATCGTGAAGGTCAGCTGCGCCCGCGTACGGAAGCCGAGCGCCTCGTAGAGCCCGATCGCCCCGGCGTTGGCGGCGTAGCAATGCAGGAAAGGCGTATCGCCACGGTCGAGGAAGCCGCGCACGACCCGGCGCACCAGCGCTCCTGCCAGGCCCTGCCCCCTGAACTCGGGCCAGGTCGAAACGCCGCTAAGTTCCGCCATCCCCGGCACCCGCAGGCGTTCGCCAGCCATCGCCGCGAGGCGGCCGTCGATTCGAATGCCGAAGTAGTCGCCGTAGCGGTGGGTTGCTTCGGCCCAAGGCCCCGGTTCGGTCGCGAAAGCCAGTTCAGCCATCTGCTGCGCGTCGGCATCAGTGAGCAGTTCGATGCGCGGATCGATCTCGGGCGCAGAGCCTTCGAACACCATCTGCACAAGGTCACCCCCGCCAAGGACTTGCGTGCCAGGTGGAGCCGGCCAGGCCTCGCGCTCGACAACGCCGATCCGATCGTCCGGTCCGCGCAGGGTGGCGACGAGCGCCGCTTGCGCTTCGTCGCTCGTGTCGCGTGCTGCGGCAAAAGGGCCGTAGGCGGGATCAATGCGGACCGCAGCCCCGCTAACGGCCGCGAGATCCGCCTGCCGCGTGGTCAGGGCATTCCAGATTGGGCGGTCGAGTGGATGGGTCACACGCCCTCCAGCAGCCGATCCGCCTGCGCCCTGGCCTCGTTGGTAATCTCCGCACCCGAGAGCATCCGAGCGATCTCCTCTTGCCGCCCAGCCTGGTCCAGCAACGACACAGAGGTCCGCGTGACCGTGCCTTCGCTCGACTTGGCGATAAGGTAGTGCATACCGCCCCTCGCCGCCACTTGCGGAGAATGGGTCACCGCCAGCAATTGCCCACCCTCGGCCAATCGCGCGAGACGTTCGCCGATCGCGCTGGCCACCGCGCCGCCGACGCCGCGATCGATCTCGTCGAAGATCACCGTCGCCGCCCCGCCTTGCTCGGCCAGGGCGACCTTCAGCGCCAGGATGAAGCGTGAGAGTTCGCCGCCGCTGGCGATCTTGTTGAGCGGGGCGAAGGGGGCGCCGGGATTGGTGGCGATGAGGAACTCGACCGCATCGAGGCCCTGGGGTCCCCACCGCTCCTCCGGCAATTCGCTGACCGAAGTCTTGAACCGGGCGGCGTCGAGCTTGAGCGGAGCCAATTCGCCCGCCACGGCCCCATCGAGCCGCACCGCGGCCGCGACGCGCGTGGCGTGCAGAGCTTCGGCACGGGCGCGATAGACTTGGGCAGCTTCCTGCGCAGCGCGCTCCAATTCACCGATCTCGGCATCGCCCGCCTCAATCGCGTCCAGCTTCGAGCGAAGATCGCGCATCGCGGCCGGTAGATCGTCGGGCTGGCAATTGTGTTTGCGGGCCAGCGCGCGAAGTTCGAACAGGCGCGTCTCGATCCGGTCGAGTTCGGCAGGATCGAATGTCAGTGCCTCTGCCGCCGCCTCAAGTTTGGCTTCGGCCTCCCCCGCTTCGATCACCGCGCGATCGAGGGAAGCAAGCGCTTCGGCCAGGAGCGGGTGTTCGCTGCCGATCCGATCAAGCCGCCGCGCTGCGCCACGCAACTGGGCTAGCGCAGAATCCGATCCGTCCCACACCAACCGCAGCGCTTCGAGATCCCCCGAGAGCTTCTCCCCCTTCTGCATGTCCGCCCGCGACAGCGCCAAGCGCTCTTCCTCACCTTCTTCCGGCGCGATGCCGGCCAGTTCCGCGAGATGTGCGAGCAGCAAGTCCTGGTCGGCGCTGGCCTGGGCAATCGCAGCCCGCGCAGCATCGAGCCGCGCTTCGGCCGCCCGCCACTTTGCCCACGCGTCCTCAACCCCAGCGACATCGCCGCCGGCGTAGCGATCAAGCAGGGCACGATGCCCGCGTGGGTTAACCAGTCCGCGATCATCGTGCTGGCCGTGCAGTTCGACTAGCGCGGGGGCCAGGTCCCGCAGCAGGGCAGCACCGACTGGTTGATCGTTGATCCAGGCCTTGGACGCGCCGTCAGTCTTAACCCGGCGCCTCAGGATCAGGGGCTCTCCCGGTTCGAGCTCCACCTCAGCCTCAGCCAAAGTCAGGCGGATCGCATCGGGAAGCTCGGCGAATTCAAACGTTGCGGTAACGCTTGCCTGATCTTCGCCGCTTCGCACCAGTCCGGTCTCAGCCCGATTGCCGAGTACCAATCCGAGCGCGTCGAGCAGGATCGACTTGCCCGCCCCGGTCTCGCCCGTGAGCACGCCAAGACCCGGTCCGAAGGCGAGATCTAACGCCTCGATCAGGACGATATTTCGGATCGCGAGCGAGGTCAGCATAGCGCGTTCAGGTCTTAAGGTAGCCCATACCACCGCGCAACGGCGAGCCCGCACCTGCCCACGGAATTGCCCGCAAAACAGGCGGCAAAATAGCTACGCAAAAATACCTGTGGAAGAATTTGTTAATAAAGATATTGTTTACTTCGAATTGACCGATTTGAGATGGGGGGTTGGTTCGATGACCGTGCTGGCGATCCGCTCATACAAGCGCCATGCTGTACGCCAATTAATGCAGCTCGCGAAGGCGGGCCAAAAGCCTGTCGACGGGCTCATGATCGAGCTGTCGTCGGAAGGGTGCCGCATTAGCAGCCTCGGCCGCGCGGGCTTTGTCGTCGGCGAAGCGGTCTCCCTGGAAGTCAACGAACAGCGCCTCAATGGCCACATTCGCTGGTTCCATGACGGAATCGCTGGCGTGCGATTCGACCAGGCTCTGTTCAACGGTGAACTTAGCGGACTGATCGCCCATTGCCGCGGTGAAGGCCCAGGCGAAACCCGCCGCTACGGCACCTCAGGCTAGCTAGCCGACTGGTCAGAGTTCCGGAAAGTACCCGAAACTCTGTGAAACTCAGCCGCCGGCTTGCTGCGGTGCGTTTTCCTGCATCAGCGCGAAAGCCTTCTCGTACCACTCGCTGCCGGGGTAGTTTGCCCCCAGCACGGCGGCGTACTTTTTCGCTTCGCCGGGTAGCCCGAGCGCGAGGCTAGTCTCAGTCAGACGGTAGAGCGCCTCGGCCGCATGACTTGTGGTCTGATAGGTCTCGACCACGTTCTGGAACCGCATCTGCGCCGCAAGCCACTGGCCGGTCTTCTCGTAGAAGCGGCCAATCTGCATCTCTTTGCCGGCAAGGTGATCGTACACGAGGTCGACCTTCAGCCGGGCATCGGCGGCATATTCGCTGTTGGGATAGCGCCGCTGGATGTCGGTGAGTGCCGTGAGGGCCTGCTGCGTGATCGACTGGTCGCGGTCGACGTCGCTGATCTGCTCGTAGTAGCTGAGCGCGATCAGGTAATAGGCGTAGGGCGCGTCCTTGTTACCCGGGTGGATCGACAGGAACCGCTGAGCCGAGTCGATCGCCTTGGTGTAGTCCTGCATCAGGTAATAGGAGAACGCGCTCATCAACTGCGCGCGACGGGCCCAGGGCGAGTAGGGATGCTGCCGCTCGACTTCGTCAAACAGAGCCGCCGCTACCCTGACATCGCCCCTGTCGAGCCGGTCCTTTGCGGCGGCGTAGAGCGATTCGACGTCGCGCGCGATGTAGGCCGTATCCCGATCTCCGCCCTTTCCGCTGAACATGGAGCAACCCGCAGTGAGCGGGACCACCGCGCAGGCAGCGGCAATGAGGGCGATTTTGCGGGGTGAGCGAGCAGTCATGCCCAGCCTATAGCCAGCGGGTTCGTGAACGCCAAGTGAAGTCGCCATGGTTGCTCCCAGCCATATGCGCACTACGCGCGATCCCTTAGCCACCCCTTTGTTTGCGTTATCAACTCTCTGGCAAACCACCCATTCGAGGGTGGGATCAGTCAATATGTCAGAGCAGGCCCGAAGCCTGGCCGAGCTTGAAGAACGCAATGCATGGCTCGAGGAGCAGCTGGCGCTGCACCGCGACGCGCTGGAGCACATGCACCAGGGACTTTGCATGTTCGATGCAGAGGGCCGCATCACCCTCCTCAACCGGCGTTACTCTGAAATTCTGCATGTCCCCGCCGGTTCGCTTCGTCCGGGGATGACAAGCACCGAGTTGATCGCACTCGGGATCGAAGCCGGCCATTACCCGGCCGGAAAGTCCGTCGAACAAATTCGGGCCGACATTCGCGAACAGCTTCGATCGGGTAGCTATCCGTTCGGCACGATGACTCGCGGCGACAAGACCTACGCGATCAAGAACCGCGACACCGAGCAAGGCCTTTCGGTGACCACCTGCGAGGACATCACGGCCCTGGTCGAAGTGCAAAGTGCGCTTCGCGACAGCGAGGCCAGGTTGAAGGCCATCTTCGACGCGATGCCGGACTGCGTGAAGATCTTCGACGAATCCGCTCAGCTGATCCACATCAACCCGAGAGGCCTGGAACTGCTCCAGGCACCCGACCTCGCCAGCCTCACTACGCCCGGCTACATCCCGGTCCCCCCGGAATATTTCGAGTCCTGCCTCGATGTGCATCGGCGTGTCATGGCCGGCGAATCGGTGGTGTGGACTTACGAGGTCATCGGATTGCTCGGGCGCCGGCGGCATGTCGAAGCTCACGCCGTGCCGTTCCTGATGCCCGACGGGTCCAAGGTGCACATGTGCATCTCGCGCGACGTCAACGAGCGACAGCAGACCCTGGACGCGCTCGTGCACAGCGAGGAACGGCTTCGGCTAGTGCAAGAGGCCACCGGCCTCGCAGATTTCGAAACGACTCCGGGCATGATCTCCCGGATGTCCGAGTACTTCGTCAAACAGGCTGGCCTCCCGGCGGGAACAAAATCCCTCAGCGCTGCCGATTGGATGGAGATCGTCCACCCCGCCGACCGCGAGCTGTTCGGCCAGATGATCAAGGAAACCGTCTATCGGGACGATACCGTGCAGTGCGAATATCGCATCGTGCGGCCCGACAACGGCGAGGTCCGCTGGATCTATAGCCGCACCAAACGGCACCGCGACGCTTCGGGAAAAACCGTCTCCAGCATCGGCGCGCATCTAGACATCACCGAGCGCAAGCTGGTCGAAGAAGCCCTGCGCGAAAGCGAAGAGCGCTTCCGCCTCGCCGCGGAGGCCGCTGGCCTCGGGGTGTGGGACTACGACGCCTCGCTTCACAAGCGAGAATGGTCCGAGCGACTGCGCGAGATCTTCGGCCTTGGAGAAGGCGTCCAGCCCGGGTTCGCCGCGGCGGAGAAATGCGTCCATCCGGGCGACCAGGCAAAATTCCGCGAACACGTCGAAGCGCTGCGCAGCGGCCAGGCGAACCGGTTCGAAGAGTCCTTCCGCATCCGCCGTGCGTCCGATCGAGCCGAGCGGTGGATCGCCATCAACGGTTGGCGCACGAGCAAGGCCGACCAGGGCCTGCGCCGGATCATCATGACCGTGCGCGATGTCACCGAGGAAAAGACCGCCGAGGAACGCGTGCGCTGGAGTGCCAGCCACGACGCCCTCACCCGTCTCGCCAACCGAAGCCTGTTCCAGGAGAAGCTCGACGCGGCCATCCAGAGCGCGTCAGCCAGCGGTCGCGCGGTCGGCTTGCTGCTGCTCGACATGGACCATTTCAAGCAGATCAACGACTCGCTTGGTCACGACGTCGGCGACATGCTGCTCAAGATGTTTGCCAAGCGCCTGCGCGGCGTGGTCCGGCATTGCGATACCGTGGCGCGCTTCGGTGGCGATGAGTTCGCGGTGGTGATGCCCGAACTGGACGGAGAGCACACGCTGCTGCACGTTGCTCGCGCGATCCAGCAGCGCCTGCGCGAACCGTTCATTCACACCGGACGGATCATCGATTGCCGAGTCAGCATCGGTGCCAGCCTGTTCCCCGATCATGGCCGGACGCCCGACGCCTTGCTCAAGAACGCGGACCTCGCGCTCTACGCCGCGAAGGCCGCAGGCCGCGGCATCGTCAAGGTGTTCGAGCCGCAGATGGGCGAGGACGTCAAACGCCGCAATTCGATGGTCGACCTGGCCCGCAACGCACTCAGTACGGACCGGGTCATTCCCTACTACCAACCAAAGCTGGACCTCGCGACCGGCGCCCTCGTCGGGTTCGAGGCTTTGCTCCGCTGGCGCATGCCGAACGGACGGATCGGCCATCCCGCAGCGCTCGAGGCGGCTTTCGAAGATGCCGAAGTCGCGGCGCAGATCAGTGATCGGATGATCGACCGGGTGATCAGGGACGTCCGCTCCTGGCTCGACCGGGGTGTCGAATTTCGTCACGTCGCCGTCAACGCGTCCGCCGCCGAGTTCCGGCGCGACAATTTCGCCGAGCGGCTGCTCGAGCAACTGCAACGGGCAGAAGTCCCGACGCGCTGTTTCCAGCTCGAAGTGACCGAAACCGTGTTCCTCGGCCGCGGCGCCGAATACGTTCATCGTGCCCTCGCCCTGCTGAGCCTGCGCGGGGTAAAGATCGCCCTCGACGACTTCGGCACCGGCTACGCCTCGTTGCGGCATCTCAAGCAGTTCCCGGTCGATACGATCAAGATCGACCAGAGCTTCGTCCGCGACATGATGGAAGATCCCGGTGACGAGGCGATCATTCGTGCTGTGATCAACCTCGGTCGAAGCCTGGGCATCAAAGTCGTGGCCGAAGGCATCGAAAGCCAAGGCCAGGCTCGCCGTCTTATCGAGCTCTCGTGCGACTTCGGTCAGGGCTACTTGTTCAGCCGCGCTGTTCCGGCAGGTCGCGTGCCGACGCTTGTGGCGGGATGCTTCCTGCAGCCAGTCGTGCCGACCGGAGCTATCCGGGGGCGGGATTTGCGCCTGGTCGCGAACCGAGATTGAACGGCTCAGGAGCATCGGCTTCCCGCTTCAAGTTATTGACGCAGAACTGAAACGAGCGCCAGTTGGCGTTGAAGGACCTGTGGCCGATGGCGATCAAGGCATGAGACAGCTCTATCTGGACTGTGACGGTGTGCTCGCCGATTTCAACAAGGGCGCCACCGCAATACTCGGCCTGCCGCCAAAAGCGTTCGAGGAGCGCCACGGGCTCGGTCGCTTTTGGCAGAAGCTGACCCAGGCGCCGGACTTCTACTTCGGTCTGCCGTTGATGGATGATGCGATGGAGTTGTTCGACGCGGTTCGCCACCTCGAACCGATCATCCTCACCGGCTTGCCGGTCGGTAACTGGGCGGCCGATCAGAAGGTGCGCTGGGCAGCCAAGTATTTCCCCGGAACCCGCATCATCACCACCATGGCCCGAGACAAGCGCGACCATGCCAAGGAAGGAGACGTGCTCGTCGACGACCAGGACCGGCATCGGCACTTGTGGGAAGAGGTCGGCGGCATCTTCGTTCATCACAAGAGCGCCAGGCAGAGCATCGCGGCGCTGCAAACCTACTTTAAGGTCTGAGCAGCGCTTTTATCTGTCATCACCCGCTGCTATCTGTGCGGGGACAAGGAGAATTACGATGGGTTCTTTTACCATCACGCACTGGATCGTGGTCGCACTGGTGGTTCTGGTGCTGTTCGGGCGTGGCAAGATTTCCGAAACGATGGGTGACTTCGGCAAGGGTATCAAGAGCTTCCGCAAGGGCATGGCGGAAGAAGATCGTCCGACACCGCCCCCTGCGCCGCCCTCGCAGATCGCCCCGCCCGCAGTCGGCCAGGACTCGGCCGCCAAGGCACCGGAATCGCGCGAAGCCTGATCCCGCCTCAGATCGAAGGCAGGATCGCGAAGATCGATCCGTTGATGCTGACGATATAGAGGTTGCCAGCCTGATCCTCGCCAAAACCGACAATGCCCGCCAGGCTCCCTGCATTGGGGACGAAGGCGGCATTGCGATTGGTGAAGGCGGTGCTGGGCGTAGTGGTGCCGGGGGTGAGGCCCGCTATGGGTACGGTCCAGATGTTGTTGCTGACGAAGTCGGCAAACACATAGAGGCCCTGTAGCGGCTCCACCGGCCCGCGATAGACGAAGCCTCCGGTGATCGAATTGCCCTGGGCCGGGCCGCTGCCGTGGCCATACTCCGTGACGGGCATGGTGAGCCCGGCGGGATTGGAACCCAACAGGGGCTGGCTTCCCTCGAACAGGGGCCATCCCATGTTGAGGCCCGATTGGCTGGTTCGGACGCGGTCCACTTCCTCGACTGCGCCTTGGCCCACGTCGGCAATCCAGAGCTCGCCGGTGGCGCGATCGAAACTGTTTCGGAACGGATTGCGGAGACCGTAGAGCCAGACTTCTCCCGCACCTCCGCCTGCGGCAAAAGGATTGGCGGCTGGAATTCCGTAGTCGCGCGCAGTGTCATTCGGGAAATCGTCCCGCGAAACATCTATGCGCAGCATCTTGCCGAGCAAAGTCGAGCGGTTCTGACCGTTGCCGTCGGGATCGTTGGCACCCCCGCCATCCCCGGTCGCCACGTAGAGCAACCCGTCGGCGCCAAAGCCTAGCCAGCCACCGTTGTGGTTGTTCCTCGGATGAGGGATCGACAGCAGGACGTCGCCGCTGGCGCTGTCGAGCACATCGCGATTGCCTGCCGATGAGGTGTAGCGGCGCACTTGGATCGAACCGTCGAGTGCGGTGAGATAGACATAGGCTCGCCCGCTCGTGGCATAGTCGGGAGCAAGCGCTACCGCCAGCAGCCCCCTTTCCCCGTCGGTCGAAACTTGGCCGCTGATATCGAGCATCGGGGTTGCGGCAATTGCACCGGTAGAGGGATTGAGGAGCAGAATGCGCCCGCCCCGCTCGACGACGATCACACGCCCACTGTTGTCGGGCATGGCCGTCACAAACACCGGCCCGGCAAAGCCCGTGCCCACGCGTCGGACAACGAAGCTGCCGGTGGTGGCGTCGGTCACCGTGATCCGCAGTGCGAGCGACGAACTCGCTCGCCCGTCGCTGGCCGCGAGCGTGACTTCGTAGACGTTGTCACCGTTGGCGTCCGTGGGCGCCTCGAAATCAGGTGGCACGCGGAACGACAGCGCGCCTGCTCCAGTCACTTGGAATAAGGCCGCGTCGGCCCCGCCCGAGATCGAGAAGGTGACGGCGTCGCCGTTAGCGTCGCTCGCCGTGGCAGTGTAGACCGTACCGGCGCTGTTCTCGGCCACAGAGGCCGTCCCCGCGGAAGTGAACGCTGGCGCTGAATTGGCGGTACCACCACCGCCACCCCCGCTTCCTCCCCCGCCGCCACAAGCCGCCAGGATCGCGCCAAGCGACAACGGGATCACACGCAGTGCTGCCTGTCTCATAGGCTCAGCCGGTGGCCTCCTCTTGCATGAGGTCTGGCCACCGTACCGTGAGAGCGAAGGCAAAAGAACCGGCGGTGGGCACCGCCGGGCAGGTTATTCCCAGAAAGCGACCGAGCGCACCTCGATGCTCTCGCGAACGTTTGCATCGGGGAAGCTGGGATCGTGGAACGCAGTGTGCGGACAGCGCCAGGTGTGCGAGTGATCGCTGTCGTGGAACTTGAACAGCAACGCATCGTCGCGTGTCATGTTCGAGAAGTACCACCAGCGCATCGCTGGCGAGTGGCTGAAGATCGAGGCGGCCATCATGACCTCCTCACCCTCGACCGGCGCCGTCAGCGCGTCGCCCACGGGGAATTCGTCGACCACGAACAGCGTGTTCGATTTCTCCTCGCCAGCAAAGCTGGAGCGGCCATCGCACAGGGCCAGCGGCACATCCTGCGGCGGCGGCGAAAAGGTGCGCCAGTAGCTGGAGATGAGGAAGCGCTTGTAGCCGGGGCCGTCGGGAAAGTTCTTCTTGTAGGTGAACTCGGCCATGCGGTGCGCGGTAGCGGTGTTGAGATCGACGTGCGCCTCGCCCGCGGGGGGCTGGATGCCGCCGGTGTGCTGGTAGTTCTCGGTCTTTTCCTGGGCACGGCTGGTCAGGTCCGCGCTGGTGCGCAGCATCCATCCGCGAGCTACGACCTTGTCGGCCCCGGTAAGCTGCCGGATATGCTCCTCGACTTCCCGCTCATAAACGCGATCGACTTCGTCCTTGTCATGGAAGTCCTTAACCGCGGTCGGCTGGGTTGCGATGCGGAAGCCGTGAACGTCGAGCTGGAAATGGTCGCGGATCGGCATGGCGTCGCGCACGGTGACCCGGTGGTCCGAGTAGGTCCCGGTGTTGATTTCAGCTCCGGCGCGAACGTAGCGTCGGGTGACGAAATCGCCCGGATCGACAAATCGGATCGAGGTCTCGGCCTGGCGAGCGCTCTCCTCCACCCCGTCAAATTCGGCCGAAGCGCCCAGATTGCGTGCGGCTGTCGCCATTTTTATCGCCTCTCCACTAATTCTATCGTCCGTTACAATGCCTTTCTTGCGGAGGTGGTGCAAGCAGGTGCCCAACGTGAGGCTGGGACACGCTCCGTATTTGCGATAAGCTGCCGTCGAGGAATTGGGGGAGTTGTTGGCATGAAAAAAGTTTTGGCGCTTTCGGCTTTGCTGGTTTCCGCAAGCGCAGCTCACGCGCAGGCGGGACCCTGGCCGGTCCATACCACCGATGGCTCGTGCAGCATGCGCCAGACGTTTACGCATCCCGAATTCGGGTCGACGACGATGGAAGTGAGCTACGACGCCTCGCGCCAGCTGGTCACTCTCGCCACGACAAATTCGATCGACACAACGCTTCCCGGCTCGGGCTCGCTCGATTGGTTGATCGTATTCCTCGACAATAACGGGGAGAAATTCGACGACGCCTGGGGTTCACGCCAGCTCAGCTACACGCGTGAAGGCCAGGCCTATCGCTTTACCACGAGCTTCAGCGGCGAACGGAACGTGCGGCAGATCCTCGCCGACCTGTCGGCCAGCCGGAGCGTGGGGTTCATGGACAAGGGCAAGCTAGTCGTCGCTTACGACCTCGGTGGCGTGCGGAATGCGGTCTCCCGGCTGAGCACTTGCGCCCAGAGGGCCGTCGCCTCGAACTAACGGGTTACGGTTGTCCAGGGGACTGCTGAGTTGAGGTCTGCTCCTGCAAAACGGAATCGGCGGGCCTTGCGTCATGAAGGCGCCGCTTCACGTCTTCCATAGCCCATTGCGATTCCCGGATGATCCCTGACGTGGGCCGATCAAGGTCGAGGATCAGCGCCAGGGCGAGCGTCTGAAGCACGACGATCACGCAAAGGCCCAACCATCGGGCTCGTCCATAGTAGCTGAAGCCGAACGCCATCACGGTAATCGCGGAGAAGATCCACAGGACTGCATGGATGAGCGGGGGAATGCGCGCCAACCTGATCGCTTCCCGGGTCGCGCCTACTTCGAGCGTTTGCGCGGCGGACTGAAGATAGGACGAGGATACGTCGTCACGCAGGTTGCGGGTGGCCTCGAGCGATTCACGCCAGAGCTGAGCTTTCAGTTGTCGGTCGAGCTGCAACGTTCCAGGCTTCTGATCGATCGGCGACTTGCGAGACACCGTCAGCCGATGATCGAGGTAGGCGAGGAGCGTCGCGCTGATGCGGCCGCTGTCGGGCTCGGGAAAGGTCTGGGCCATGAGGTATGTCGAATAGATGCCGTTCGCCTCGTCGATCACCAGCATGCGGCGCTCGTCGAAGCGGTCGACTGCCATGGCAAAGGTGAAGCCGAGCAGGAGGGCGAGCAGACCCGAGGCGGCGGTGACGACATAACCCTCGCCCTCGAAGCCCGTGCCGCCCGTCCCGTCCTTCCCGGAGAAGCGCCGCCGGAGCCAAATGCCGCCGACCGCCGAGAGGATCAGCAGCACGAATAGGCCGAACACGAAGACGTAGACCGGTATGAGCAGGAACAGTCGCTCGGCTGCGTTGAGGCCCACCAGTTCCTCCATGCTTGTGACCTCCCGCGAGACCGGAGGATATCAGCCGCTCTTCGCCAATCGCGCCATCGGGGCGAACCCCGGTTCCGCTACCGGAAACATCGGGAGGTCTGACGCTTTCGAGCCGAACTCGGCGTCGACATCCGCCCGGAGCCGGCTATGCTCTCGGCCCAAGAACGATAAACGGACAGGGAGGGCAAAGCATGACCGGTCAATTGCCGCCGACTAACGACGATCGCGTGATCTGGGACATGTGGGAATCACAGTTCCGCCTTCCCGCGGCCACGGTGGCTGACGAGACCGGCGTGTTCCGCCTGCTTGGCAACGAGCCTCTGACCACAGACGAGCTTGCCGCACGCCTCGATCTGGCGCCCCATGCGCTGGGCATACTGCTGGGCGCGCTGGCCTCCTCCGGCCTGCTTGAGAAGCGCGAAGGGAAGTGGCGCGCCTTGCCTCCTGCCCGCACCTGGCTCCACCCGGATGCCGAGGGATATTGGGGCGGCTTCCTCTACCGTTTCCGCGAGAGCAATCCGCTCCATGCCCAGCTGCTCGAGGCGATGAAGACCGGCAAGCGGCCCGAAGGCTTCAACTCGGGCGCCCCGGAGTGGGAACGCGGCGAGATGAGCGCCGAGGCCGCCCAGCGCATTGCCGCCTTCATGCACGCCCACTCGATGGCTCCTGCCCGAGGAGCAGCGGCGCAGGGGGTGTTCAACGACGTCGACCAGCTGATGGACGTCGGCTGCGGCTCGGGCGTCTACGGGATCGAGATCGCCAAGGCCCACCCGCGGCTTGAGGTCGTCCTACTCGACCTCGCAGCAATGGCCGAAGAGGCCGAGCACTACGTTGAACGCGAGGGCGTTACGGGGCGGGTCTCCACTGCTGCGGTCAACATGTTCACGGAGGAGTGGCCGGTCGGACCCGATGCTCACTTCTTCTCCAATGTTTTTCATGACTGGTCGGTCGAGACCAACAAGCTCCTCGCCCGCAAGAGCTTTGCCGCGCTGCCTAGTGGGGGGCGGATTTTCCTCAACGAGATCCTGATGGACGACGATGGCGCCGGGCCCTGGCATGCCGCATCGTTCAGCCTGCTGATGCTCGTAGGAACGCTCGGCAAGCAGTACTCGCTCGCCGAGTTTCGCGAGATCCTCGAGAGCGCCGGGTTTACCGACGTGCAGGCGGTCCGCACCGGCGGCGGCTACTACTCGCTGGTCAGCGCCACCAAGCCCTAGCCCGGCCCTAGAGCTCGACCCCCTCGATCGCGATCCGGCACTTCACCCCTTCGGGCGCGAACTCGAGGTCGCACTCGTCGATCCCCGCCTGGACACGCAGCAGCTGCGTGCCCATCCCCGTGCGCCGCTCCCGCGCCACCGGCGGCCCATCCTGCTCGCGCCAGTAGAGCGTCAGCACCCCCTCGCCCTCAACCTCGCGCAAGGTCCACAGCAGCTCCACCTTCCCGCCGGGAGCCGACAGCGCCCCATGCCGCGCCGCATTGGTACAAAGCTCATGCAACGCCAGCGACAGCGGCACGCACGACTGCCGCGGCAAGCTGCACGCGGGACCCGAGGCCACGAAGTTGCCCTCCCCCTTGAACGGCTCGATCGCCCCTTCGACCAGCTTGCCCAGGTCGCACTGCCGATCCGCATCGACCCCGAGCATCCCCGTCGCCCGGTCGAGCGCCTTCATCCGCCCCGCCAGCGCCTGAGTAAAATTGCCCGGATCGCTGTGCCGCGAAGTCAGCATGACCAGCGCATTCACGGTGGCCATCATGTTCTTGACCCGGTGCATCAGCTCCTGGTTCAAATGCCGCTCGCGCGCCTCGGCCGCCTCCTGTTCCCGCACCAGCCGCCGCGCCGCGTCACCCAGCCACACCAGCGCCGTACACGACAGCACGAACAACACCCCGAGGGCCCAGTTGCTCGCATCGAGCGAATCCAGCAGCGGCTCGGCCCGGAACAACCGGTTCGCAATCACCGTAGAGACCAGCGCCACCGCCGCCCCCCAGCGCCATCCGAGCAGCAGCGCCGCCCCCACGACAAACGGGTAGTAGGTAACGAACGGAATCCCCGCTTCGCCCCGGTCGATAACCCAGCGCAAACCGGTAGGCGCGGCAATGGCCACCGCGCTCCAGAGCAGCGCCTTCCCGAACGGAATGTCCGCAAGGATGGCCCGCCTGATGGCAGGAATTCGTTCCACCACGTCCCCTGTTACGACCGCGCTGCAGCATACCCCGATCCGCCCCTATCGTCGCGGTAAAACTGCGTGAAGGCTAAGGATTTGAGCCAAACCGTTGAGAAACAACTTTCCTACAGTTCTCCATTTGTTCCAAGGTCGCACGACTCGCCCGCAAAAGCAAATCAGCCGCAGAGGACCGACCACTCATGCAGGACAAGCCGAAGACCACTCTCCCCGCCTTCACCCCCGTCCCGCGCCAGAAAGTGCGCCACAACGGCTGGAGCCCCGAAGTCCAGCGCGCCTTCATCGAGGCGTTGGCAGAGACCGGCAGCGTCATCTCTGCCTGCCGCCGCGTCGGCCGGGCAGATCACGGGGCTTACCTCCTGCGCCGCCACCCCGAGGCTGAGGAGTTTCGCCAGGCCTGGCAGGCCGCGCTCGATATCGGCGTGCAGAAGATCGAGGACGTCGCCATGGACCGCGCGATCAACGGCGTGGAGGAGCCGGTCTATTCCTACGGCAAGCTCGTCGGCACCCGCATCAAGTTCAACGACGGCCTGCTGATGTTCATGCTCCGGAACCGCTCCCCCGCCCGCTTCACCGGCGGCCGCGCCCGCGCCCTCAACGCCGCCGACAAGACGACGCTCAATCGCCTGAAGAAGGAATGGCGCGAGGAGTGGGAGCGCGAACGCTTCGTACTCGACCAGGAGGAGGAGCAGGAGACCTTCGAGAGCATCGACCGTTTCCTCGACGACATGCGCCAAAACCGCCGCGCCAACATGAGCCCCCGCGCCCGCGCCGCTTACGATGAAGCCGCGCGGATCGACAAGGAAGACGGCACCGGCTGGATGGTGGAGGATGAGGATTGGGAGGAGGATGAGGGGGTGAGCGGCGGTGGTGCGGTTGCGCTGCTGCCGGCGGGATCGGGGGATGAGGGTGAGGAGCCTGAGGCGGGGCCGAGGGTGCGGACATTGAAGGATGAAGGGTGGTAAAATCTCCCAACCTGTTTTGGTGTGCGGAATAGGGGTCCGAGCGCGCCGCCCAGGCCCGCCCCGCCGCCGAGATCCACGCCAGCATCGAACGCAAGGTCAAGGCGATGAAGGCCCAAGTCCTCGCCCGCCGCAGCCCCGCCGCTTTCGAGCACGAGCTAACCGCCAGCGCCCAGGCCCGCGCCGACCAAGCCGCCGGCTGGCGCCCGGGGCTGGCTTATCCGGAGTTCGCGGCGAGAGCGGCGGAACTGCTGCCGGAGTTCATCGAGCAGGTGCGGAGCGAGTGGCCGGGGTATGAGGCGCAACACGCCGAGTGGGTGAGGGATTTGAAGGCCGCGGTGGAGGCGGGGGATTGGGATGAGGAGGAGGGAGGCGGTGATGAGGCAACGCTCGGACTGCCTGCGCCGGAGGAGGCGGCAAGATCAGACGCACACGGATAAACTTCTAAGGACCGGAAAACACAAATCGCCGTCGAGATATTCCAGTCAGCGGACGAGGGCCCGGCGCAAAGCCGGGCCCTCTTTTGCTAGGGCGTGGTGACTTGCTTGCCGACAGCAACGCCTTCGAGCATCAGCCCTCGATCGGCGAGGTTGATCCCAAACGTTGCGCCGAATTCCTGCGCCCGGTCGCCGAAGAAGCGCCCGGCCAAATTGCCATCTCCTCCACCTATCCGCAACGCTTCGAAATAACCGCGAAAGCTGTCGAGCGAGCCAGCGAAGTTGAATGTGCCAAAATTCTCCACGCCGCCGTTTAGATTGGTCGCCCGCGGCGAGAGGCTGGCCGCCAAGGCCTGCGTACCGAAATTGACGTTGAGCGCGGCAGTGCCTCTAAGAGGTGAGAGCAAGTTGGTTCCGTCGTTAACGTCACCGAACAGCCGGCCCTCATAGCTCGCAGTGCCCGTCCGTGGCAGTTGGTCAGCGGGCGTGGCGTTGCCGAAGGCGAGATAGGTGACTTCCTTTTCCAACACCTTGTCATCGAGATCAGTCAGGGTTTTGACGACGCGAAAGAAGCTCGCGTAGGTCAATTCCATGCCATCAGTTTCGCCATCGAACCGGCCGATGTCGTACGAGATTTTTCCATCGACCCAAGCGACGGCAGCCCCGTAAGACACTATGTCCGCCTGGTCTTTCGCAGGCGTGCGATTGGCCGCCCCGAATGCTCCGGCCGAGACCCTGGATATCTCATAGGTTTTCGTTTGCGCGTCGTAGATGACGTGCTCCCCAAAGGGATACTCGGCAAAGTAGGGATCGCTATCCGGCAGCGGGATAACCCGCTGCACGCTGTCCAGACGGTTCGTACCGGTGAGGGAAGCAAGCGTGTCCCGTGAAGCGATATGCGGCTGTTCAAGACCGGCAAATGCCAAACTGTAGTATAGCGGGCCCGACGTCCCGTAGAAGGTGCCGCCTATTTCTTCCGCCTCAGGACCGTAGAACGACCCCGTGATGCCGCCTTCGTATATCTCTGATGTCCCGGTTTTAGAGGTGAAGGTTCCTGTAAAGACATTCTTGCCGGCAGTAAGCGCGGCGTTGCCGGTCAGCTCGCTGCCCCAATTGGAGGCGCCTTGACGGTCCTGATTGTAATCGTGCGTGACCCCGGTGAAGTTCAATTGTCCTGAAGCGAAATCAACCAATGCACTGCCCGCTCCAGACATGGTGAGCGGGCTATCAGTCACATTCGAGGATCGACTTCCCAACAGCGACAGACCGAAGGTTGCGCTTCCAGCCTTCGGCACGTTGGCTGCGTCGCTGGGAACACCGAAAACCAGATCAATAGCGCGAAAAGTCTTGGTGCCTTCGGGTATGTTGGCCTCAGAAGTGACGAGTTGTGCAAGCCTGACATACTCGGTGTTCGTGAGCCAAGGCGTATCGTAGCGCCACTCGAAATCGAGCTTGGTCGTGCTCTCTCCGACCTCCTTCTCAAAGGCCAGAAAACCCCAGGCATCGCTAGTTGCATCCCCAGGACCGAATTCAAACGTCTCCGTTCCTAGGCGGATGATATAACTATCGCTCGGCAAGTCATACTCGAGAGTGGCGCCAGCCATTCTACCACCTTCGGCACGCTGCGCCCGCCCAACGTCAAATTTCACACTAGTGGAAGTGGCTTGCGCGGCGAAAGTAGTGCTGACCGTGGGACGACTGGACACACCGCTCGCGGGCACGGGAGCGGGCGCCGGAGTCGGACTAGGCGCGGGAGTCGGACTAGGCGCGGGAGTTGGACTAGGCGATGGTGAGGGGCTGGGAGAAGGCAACGGGTTAGGGGCACCGTTCACACCCCCACCGCCACCGCCGCCGCAACCGGCGAGAACAAAGGCGATGGCGCAGACCGAAGCCCGCGCGGCGGAAGCACGCTTAGTCATAATGAAAACCCCCAACCACCGAATGGATCGACAGCAAACAATCAAAGGATTTGAAGGACGTTCAGCGATCGTCCTTCGCCTCGACGAACGAGAGCCTTGGCCGTGAAGCAGAACTACGTCGACACGTACTTCTCCCTATTCTCAGCTCGTACCGAGATGCGTCCCCCTGCGAGCGTAGCGAGAACGCCAGGGCGTATCCCGAGAAGCTCTGGATGCCGCGGGCCTTCGGTTCTCACAATGACGATGAGAGAGGTGTGCCAGGCTAGGCCGAAGCCCTACCCCTCATCCCCCATCCGCAGCGCCGCAATAAACGCCTCCTGCGGGATCGACACGTTGCCGTATTCCCGCATCTTGGCCTTACCCTTCTTCTGCTTTTCCAGCAGCTTCTTCTTGCGGCTGATGTCGCCGCCATAGCACTTGGCGGTCACGTCCTTGCGCATCGCGGCGATGGTTTCGCGGGCGATGACTTTGCCGCCGATCGCGGCCTGGACCGGGATCTTGAACAAATGGCGCGGGATCAGGTCCTTCAGGCGCTCGCACATGTGGCGGCCGCGGGCCTCGGCTACGCCGCGGTGGACGATCATGGAGAGGGCGTCGACCGGCTCGTTGTTGACCAGGATGCTCATCTTGACGAGGTCGCCTTCGCGCAGGCCGATCTGCTCGTAGTCGAAGCTGGCATAGCCGCGGCTGATCGATTTCAGGCGGTCGTAGAAATCGAACACCACTTCGTTGAGCGGCAGCTCGTACTGCACTTGCGCGCGGCCGCCGACATAGGTGAGGCCGGTCTGGATGCCGCGCCGATCCTGGCACAGCTTGAGGATCGAGCCGAGGTATTCGTCGGGCGTATAGATCGTCGCCTTGATCCACGGCTCATCGATCTGTTCGATGCGGCTCGGATCGGGGTAGTCGGCCGGGTTGTGGAGCATGATCTCGCGCGCGTCGTCGGTTTTGCTGGCGCGGAGCTGGATGCGGTAGACCACGCTCGGCGCGGTGGTGATGAGGTCGAGGTCGAACTCGCGGGTGAGGCGTTCCTGGATGATCTCCAGGTGCAGCAGGCCGAGGAAGCCGCAGCGAAAGCCGAAGCCGAGCGCGGCGCTGGATTCGGTCTCGAACGAGAAGCTGGCATCGTTGAGGCGCAGGCGGGCGATGGATTCGCGCAGCTTCTCGAAGTCGGCGGCGTCGACTGGGAACAGGCCGCAGAACACCACCGGCTGCACTTCCTTGTAGCCGGGGAGCGCCTGGGCGGCGCCGTTCTTGACCGTGGTCACGGTGTCGCCGACCTTGGCCTGCTCGACTTCCTTGATCTGCGCGGTGATGAAGCCGATCTCGCCCGGACCGAGCTCGGGCAGCTCGATGCGCTTGGGGGTGAAGCAGCCGACGCGGTCGATCAGGTGCTCGGTGCCACCCTGCATGAACTTGACGTTGAGGCCCTTCTTGATGACCCCGTCGATCACGCGGACGAGGATCACCACGCCGAGGTAGGGATCGTACCAGCTATCGACCAGCATGGCCTTGAGCGGCGCGGTGCGGTCGCCCTTGGGCGGGGGGATGCGGGCGACGACGGCTTCGAGCACGTCCTGAATGCCGATGCCGGACTTGGCGCTCGTTAGCACTGCCTGGCTGGCGTCGAGGCCGATCACGTCCTCGATCTCGTGGCGGACCTTCTCCGGCTCTGCGGCGGGGAGGTCGATCTTGTTGATGACCGGGACGATCTCGTGGTCGTGCTCGATCGACTGGTAGACGTTGGCGAGCGTCTGCGCCTCGACCCCCTGCGCCGCATCGACGACGAGCAGCGCGCCTTCGCAGGCGGCCAGGCTGCGGCTGACTTCGTAGGCGAAGTCGACGTGGCCGGGGGTGTCCATCAGGTTGAGCTCGTAGGCGAGCCCGTCGCTGGCGGTGTAGGTCAGGCGCACGGTCTGCGCCTTGATGGTGATCCCGCGTTCGCGCTCGATATCCATGTTGTCGAGCACCTGCTCGCTCATCTCGCGGTCGGTCAGGCCGCCGGTGGCCTGGATCAGCCGGTCGGCGAGCGTGCTCTTCCCGTGGTCGATGTGGGCGATGATCGAGAAATTGCGGATACGCGCGAGGTCAGTCATCCCGCGCCCTTAGAGCCTGTCCTGTTGGGATGGAAGGGCTAGGCCGCGCGCGAGGACAGCGCCGAGAGATCAACCTGCATGAACCGCGGCCGGCTTCCGTCGCTAAGGGACATGCCGGGCATGCCATAACTCCCCGGAGGCAGCGCGCGCAGCGGCATGCCGGCGGCGGCCAATGCGTAAGGCGAGACGCGGTGGCGAGTGCACAATCCTTCGGCGCCGTCGCTGATCAGCGGGGTCTCGAACTCGAGCCCCTGCGTCGCGTCCTGCGAGCGCCTGACGGTCCCCACCACCAGCTGCCCCTCGCCTAGGTCGAGCACGAGGTCGGTCCCCACCGGCACGTCGAGCATGCCCTCGATCATCGCCCCGGTGCGCGAGATGTTGCGCAACATGGCGTCGTAGCGGTGATCCTCGTGGATGATTCCGACCATGCGGAACAGGGTCCGGCGGTCGGCGCGATGCTTGGCCGGGCCCATCGGCTTGTAGGTCAGGTCCCCGGTCGCGAGCTTTTCGAGCACCTGCTCCTGCGGCACCGCGCGGGAGTAAATGAAGCCTTGCACGTTGGTGGCCGAGAGGGTGCGGATCAGCCCCAGCTCGTCCATCGCCTCCACGCCTTCGGCCGTGGTCTCCATCTTGAGCGCGGTGGCCAAGCTGACGATGGCGGTGATGATGGCGAAGTTGGTGTTGTCCTTCTCGGTGCACCCGCGGACGAAGCTCTGGTCGATCTTGATCTTGTCGAACGGCGCCTTGCGCAGATAGCCGAGCGACGAATAGCCCGTCCCGAAGTCATCGAGCGAGAGCTTCACGCCGATCTTCTTGAGCCGCTTGAACATCTGCTCGACCGCCTCGACGTCGCCCATGAAGACGGTCTCGGTGATCTCCAGCTCGAGCTGTTCGGGCTTGAGGCCGCTCGATGCGAGAGCGCTGGTGATGGTGGTCGGCAGGCTCTCGGTCGTGAACTGGTGCGCCGAAACGTTGACCGCAACGCGCAATTCCCCCGGCCACTTCGCCGCGTTCGCGCAGGCCTGCCGGATCGCCCATTCCCCAAGGGTGACGATGAGGTTCGATTCCTCGGCGATCGGAATGAACACCGCGGGGCTGATCGGCCCCCGCTCCGGATGGTTCCAGCGCATCAGCGCCTCGAACCCGGTGACGATGTTATCCGAGGTGCGAACGACCGGCTGGTAGTGCAGCTCGAGCTCGCCGCGAGCCAGCGCGTCGCGCAGATCCTCTTCCGTCTCACGGCGCTGGTGCGCGGAGTCCTTGAGGTCGTTGGAATAGAAGCGGTACTGCCCGCGCCCCCCGCCCTTCGCCGCATAGAGCGCCAGGTCGGCGCTCTTGATCAGCTCTTCGGGCTCGATGCCGTCGTACGGCGCGATCGCGATGCCGAGCGATGTGCCGATAACCGCCCGCCGCCCCTCGAGCGAATAGGGCTGCGAGACCATCTGGATGATCCGCTGGGCCATCTCCCCAAGCTGCCCACGGTCGTCCATGTCAGGGATGATGATCTGGAACTCGTCGCCACCCAGGCGGCCGATTTCCCCGGGTGCGCCGACAATGCGCTGCAGGCGCTGGGCCACTTGCTTCAACAGCTCGTCGCCAGCCGGATGGCCAAGGGTGTCGTTGACCTGCTTGAACCTGTCGAGGTCCAGCATCAGCAAGGCGCAGCTGCGCTTTGCCGCCTTGAACGCCGTCAACATCGTCGCCAGCCGGGTGATCATCCGGTGACGATTGGCGAGCCCCGTAAGCGAATCGAACTGCGCCAGCCGAGAGGCGTCGCGTTGCTGTTCGCGTAGCCCGGAGACGTCCCGCGCACTGCCGCGATAGCCTTGGAAGCGGCCCGCCTCGTCGAATTGGGCCTTGCCGCTGAGCAACCAGAACAGCGGCCCATCCGGTGCGTCGACCTTGACGGTGACCCCGTTGATGTTGCTGCGCGCGCCGAGAACGTAGGACAGCGGGCGCTCGGACCGTTCCTCACCATCGGCGGTCACGGCTTCGGCCAGCGATGCCAGCGGCTTTCCGATGACCTGCGCCTGGTCGCCGAATTTGCGCACCGCAGAAGCGGACAGGTAGATCAGGTGATTGTCGCTGTCGGTGGCCCAGAACCAACCGATCTCGGCCTCTTCGAAGGCTTCGAGCATCGCCAGGCGTTGCGCGGCGTCCAGCACCTGGAGCGCGCCGTCACTGGACGCACGAGAACCACCGGCTCCCTTGCCACCCAAACCCCGCAGCATGTTGCGCATGACCACGTTAACTCAACCCCGAAAACCAGAGACTGCGCAGCCCGATTATTTGGTTATTGGCTTCTCAATAGCGCAACAGGCTTACCGAACCGCTAAGACGGTCCGCTCAAACCAAACACCGACTTAGTAGGACACCGCTGCCGAGCGGGCTTGGCGGCCCTTCTTTGCGCCTTTTGCCCGACTTGAATTCTTCGCCAGCGGCACCGCGAATTCGACGCCCATGCGATCCTCTGCCGACCATTTCGAGGTGGCCCTGACCGTTTGCGAGTCCGACATCTCGATCGTGAAGGTGGTTCCCGGCGGAACATGCCACAGACCTTCGATCAGGGCCCCGGTGTCGGAGACGTTGCGGATCTTGCCCTGGTAGACCTGCCCATCGTGATCGAGCACGACTTTGCGCAACATGGTCTGGCGGGGCGCGCGCGACGCCCGCGGGCCCTTCGCCTCGACTGTCAGGCCATCCTTGACCCGCTCCGTGGCATCGGTGGCGCTCAGCGGCCTGCCGTAGATGAAGCCTTGGATGTGGCTGCAACCATGCATGCGCACGAGCTCCAGCTCATCGAGCGTCTCAACCCCTTCCGCCGTGGTATCCATGCCCAGCGCGTGCGCCAGGCTCGTAATCGAAGCGATGATCGCGCCATTCCGGCTGCCCGGCAGCGTGGCGCCGCGCACGAAGCTCTGGTCGATCTTGATCTTGTCGAACGGCGCCTTCTTCAAATAGCCAAGCGAAGAGTAGCCGGTGCCGAAGTCGTCGAGCGCCAGACGGACCCCAAGGCCCTTTAGCGCCGCGAACATGGTGTCCGTGCAGGTATCGTCGTTCAGGAACACGCTTTCGGTGATCTCGAGCTCCAGGCGCGACGGGTGAACGCCGGCCTGCGCGATGGCATTGGCGACAAGGCTGGGGAGCTGCGGGTTGGCAAACTGCAGCGGCGAGATATTGACCGCGACGCGTACCTCTTCCGGCCACCGCGCAAGCTCGTGACAGGCCGTGCGCAAGGCCCACTCGCCGATCTGCGCGATCAGGCCGGTGTCTTCGGCAATCTTGACGAACTTGTCGGTCGGCACCCAGCCCCTTTGCGGATGCTCCCACCGCAGCAGCGCCTCGAAACCGGTCAGCTTCTCCGTCGCCGAAGAGACGACCGGTTGGTAGTAGAGCTGCAGCTGGCCCTCGGTGATGGCGTCGCGCAAATCCTGTTCGAGTTGAGAGCGGGCTTCGGCTTCGGCGTGCAAGTCGTTGGCGTAGAAGTGGAACCGACCGCGGCCGAGATCCTTGGCGGCATAGAGCGCCAGGTCGGCATTGCGGATCACTTCGTCATTGGTCACGCCATCTTCGGGCGATACCGCGATCCCGATCGACGCGCCGATGACCACGCGCTGGCCCTCGATCGAATAGGGCTGAGACAGCGAATGGATGATGTGCGAGGCCAGTTCGGAGACATCGTTGCGAGCGATGCGGCCGGGCACGATCACCTGGAACTCGTCGCCGCCAAGACGCCCCACCTGCCCCATCTTGTCGACCGCGGCTTCCAACCTGCGGGCGACCTGCTTGAGCAAGGCATCGCCGGCCGGGTGGCCCATCGTGTCGTTGACCTGCTTGAACCGGTCGAGGTCGATCAGCATGACCGAGCACGCCCTGTTGGCCCGCTGCCGTGAAGTCAGCGTCTTTTCGAGCGCCTGGGACATCTGGAACCGGTTGGCGAGGCCAGTGAGGGAATCGTAATGCGCCAACCGCGAGGCATGGTCTTCGCTGAGCTTCTTCGCCGTTAGATCAACGCCCGAACCGCGAAACCCGACGAAGTTGCCGTACTCGTTATGGATCGGACGGCCGCTGACCGACCACCACCGTTCCTCGTCCTTGATCGCAGCCCGTACGGTCAGTTCCTGAAAAGCCGAGCGGGCGTTGAGGTGGAACAGGAGCGTGCGCTCACTTTCCTGGCTCGTGTCGTCCAAGTCGAACAGCGTGACCAGCGGCAGGCCCACGAGTTCCTCGGCCGTGCATCCCACGGCTTCGGCTACGGGCGCCGACACATAGGTCAGCTGGCCGCGGCGATCGGTCTCCCAGAACCAGCCCTGCCGGGTCTGTTCATAGTCGGCTAGGATATCTCCGGCGCGGGTCTGAACTCTCTCGCGAGCTCTCATCCGCTCGTCCTCGGTCCGTTGTTCGCGCATCAGTTCACGGCTCACGAGGATCGCGCCGATAAGCGCCGCAAGGACGGTCAAGGCACCGGCGAGTGAGGCGTTGGCGGCGACAGCGGCGGCCCAGATCGACAACTTCGCCGCAAAGAACACGACCGGATGCTGGCGGAGGTAGGCAGAAGAGGCCCCGGCAACGCACAGGAGCGAAGCGATGGCGAAATCCCATGGCAATTGGCCCGACACGCTCCAGCGCGTAATCGCGAGGCCGAATAGAAACATCGGCGCGACCACCACGGCGAGCACGCCTGCCACTTTGACCTCACGCCTGCGGCCCGCGATCAGCGAATGCACAATCCCAACGCCAGCCGCCCCGAAGACCGACAACGCCAGCATGATCGCCTCGGTGACGTGCGGCGCACTGCCCACCCAGAAGCTGCAGGCGCCGATGGCTGCGATCATCGACAGGATCAAATAGGGCCAACGGTTCGGGAGCCAGTTGCGCGCGGAAATGACAGTGCCAGGTCGTACCGACCGGGACCTGTCGGTTTGCGGCTTGCGCCGCGAACCCCGCCGCTGCTCTCCAGGCTGGTTGACGGCCTCCAGCACCACAGGCTCGGACCTTGCGGCGCGCTTAGTAGCGGTCGAACGTGCACGGCGGGCCTGCGACATGAAGCAGCAATGCACTCGCCAATTTGAGAAACCGTTAAGTTACCCGCAGTTTTCGCACCTGTAGGATTGTGGCCAAGCGCTATTGCGCGGCTAAGGTTGTTTCGGAGAGTTAGTGGCTAAGGGCGCAGATTCATGCGGCATGTCGCGATCATCGGCTCAGGACCGGCCGGATATTACACCGCCGAAGCAGCGCAAAAAGCGCTCGGCGAAGACGTCCGGATCGATATTTTCGATACGCTTCCGGTCCCCTACGGCCTGATCCGAAGCGGCGTCGCGCCCGATCACCAGTCGATCAAGGGTGTGTCCCGCCGGTACGAGAAGGTGGCCCTGTCGGACAACGTGCGCTTCGTCGGCAACGTCATGATCGGCAAGGACGTGTCGATCGCGGAGTTGCAGGGCCTCTACGATGCCGTTGTCCTGGCTACTGGTGCGCCGAAGGACCGCGACCTCGGCATCCCTGGCGAAGATCTGGGCAATGTCTTTGGCAGTGCGGCGTTTGTCGGCTGGTATAACGGCCACCCGCAATTCGCCGACCTGGCTCCGGACCTTTCGGGCAAGACCGCGGTGGTCATCGGCATGGGCAACGTCGCGCTCGACGTCGCGCGAATCCTTTCCAAGACCCGTGGCGAGTTCGTAGGCAGCGACATCGTCACCCACGCCTTGCAGGCCCTCGAAGGCTCAAAGATCGAACGCATCGTGATCCTCGGCCGGCGCGGTCCGCACCAGATCATGATGACGCCCAAGGAGCTCGGAGAGCTGGGCGAACTCGAGCGTGCCTCTCCCCATGTCGCCAACGCGGACCTGCCCGAGTTGGGCGACGACGCGATCCTCGAGCCAGGCTTGCGCAAGTCGGTGAGCCACTTGCGCGCTTTCGCGGCCACGCCCGAACACATCCGGGCCGAGAAGCCCAAGGCGATAGAATTCGTCTTCATGTCATCGCCCAGCGCCTTGATTGGAAATGATAAGGTTGAAGCGATTGAGGTCGAGAAGACTCGGCTCGAACATGGCCGCGCCGTGGGTACGGGAGAGATCGAACGGATCCCTGCCGATCTGGTCGTCGCCTGCATCGGCTATCGCACTTCGCCAATTCCCGGCGTCCCGTTCGACGAGCGCCAGGGTCGGTTTGCCAATGATGAGGGGCGGATCCTGCCCGGCCTCTACTGCGTCGGCTGGGCGCGGCGCGGCCCAACCGGAACCATCGGCACCAACCGTCCCGATGGATACGCCGTGGTGGAACTGATCGGCGCGGACATTGCCGAAGGCACGCTAGGCCCCGCCCGCAAGCAAGGCCGCGCCGGCTTCGACGAACTGGCGGCGGAACGCGACCTCGACGTCGTGACCTTCCGCGACTGGAAGCGGATCGAAGAGGCGGAGGAGAAAGCGGCGCGCGAAGGTGCGCCGCGGGAGAAGTTCGTCGATGTCGAAGCGATGATCAGGGCCAAGGGCTAGGAGCCTCGGCTGACCGTTACTGCGGCGCGGGCGTATCCTGCATCCGCTGGCCCCAGTCCTGCATGCGCTTGCCCATCGCTTCCATTTCCGGGACGCAACGCTGCCTCAGGGCTTCAACCTTGGGTTCCAGGCTGGTCACGAACTCGACGGTCGCGAAATCATCGAAGTTCTTACCCGTCCGCCCCTCGAAGCGTCCGACCCAATACGACAGGGCAAAGCCAAATGCCGACTTGAGGTCGGGGTCGTCCACCGATCCGCTGACGACCGCGGCCCACATCGCACATTCCAGCTCGCGCTCTGCCTCAGGGGAAATGGGCGCGGGAGCTTGCGCAGCCAGCGGAGTTGAAACCGCCAACGCGGCGATCGCAATGAAGTGACGCATGCGGGCCTAGACCCGCATCGGCATCAGCACGTAGAGCGCCGGGCTCTTCTCGTCCTGCCGGATCAAGGTCGGCGCGCCGGGATCAGCGAGGTGCAGTTCAACGGTATCGCCGTCGATCTGGCCGAGAATGTCCTTCAGGTAATTGGCGTTAAAGCCGATCTCGAAGGCGTCGGAAGAGTAGTCCGCCGGCACTTCTTCGGCCGCGGTGCCATTGTCCGGGCTCGTGACCGAAAGCGTGACCTTGTCGGTCTCCAGCCCCATCTTCACCGCGCGGGTCTTCTCGGTGGCGATCGTCGCCACGCGGTCCACGCCTTCGTAGAAGGACTTCGGATCGAGTCTCAACAGCTTGTCGTTACCCGTTGGAATGACGCGCGAATAATCGGGGAAGGTACCGTCGATCAGCTTGCTGGTCAGCACCACCCCGCCCTCACCGCCGAGGGTGAAGCGGATCTTGCTGGCCGACAGGTCGATCTCGACATTCCCGTCGAGCGCTTCTTCGAGCAGCTTGCGCAGTTCGGCGACAGCCTTACGCGGCACGATCACGTCGGGCATACCGTCCGCACCCTCGGGCTTTGCCAAGGTGAAGCGAGCCAGGCGGTGGCCATCCGTCGCCGCGGCCTTCAAGTCACCATCGGTGACGTGGAGGAAGATGCCGTTGAGGTAGTAGCGCGTTTCTTCGGTCGAGATCGCGAACCGGGTGCGGTCGACCATTTCGGCCAACAGGCGCGCCGGCAGTTCGAAGCTGGTCGGCAGGTCGCCCTCGACGATCATCGGGAAATCGTCCCGCGGCAGAGTCGGCAGCTGGAACCGGCTGCGGCCGGCCTTGACCGTCATGCGGTTGTCGGCGGTCTCCAGGCTCACCTGGCTCCCGTCGGGCAGCTTGCGCGCGATGTCGAACAGCAGGTGGGCCGAGACGGTGATCGCACCGGCAGCCTCGACAGAAACCGTTTCGAGGTTCTCGACCACCTGGAGATCGAGGTCGGTCGCCATGATCCGCACCCGACCGTCGGCCGAGGCTTCGATCAGCACGTTCGACAGAATCGGAATCGTGTTGCGGCGTTCAACCACCGACTGGACGTGTGACAGGCAACGCAGCAATTTTGCGCGTTCGATGGTGGCCTTCATCGCTACTCAAACCCCCTAACGCGCCGTCCCGGTTCGGGATGGGGCCGGAATCGCCCGCAAGCGCCGGAATATGTCCCAATACCCTTAGCGGGGCGACGGTTTGCGGCAAGAAAGAATGCGGGCCGAGGCCGATTGGCTTGGGGAAAACTCGGTAGTCAGGCCGGTGATGCCGAGGTGGTGAAGCGAAATTATCTCACGCAACGGCGCACAGCCGCGAAGAGGCACAACACCTACCTTCGTCATTCCCGCGAACGCGGGAACCCAGGGCGATGTAGCGCAAAGGGCCGACTGGGTCCCCGCGTTCGCGGGGATGACGAAATCAAGGGAGAGACCCTCTTCACGGCTTTGCGCCTTTGCGTGAGATATCTTTCGCGAAGCCTGTCCGCTCAGGCGAACATCGCCATCCCGCCATTCACGTGCAGCGTCTGCCCGGTGACGTAGCCGGCTTCCTTCGACGCCAGGAACGCGACCGCCGCACCGATATCCTCGCCCTCGCCCATGCGGCCCATCGGGATGCGCTGGTTGAGCGCTTCCTTCTGCGCTTCGGGCAGAACGTCGGTCATCGCCGTGCGGATGAAGCCCGGCGCGACACAGTTGGCGGTGATTCCGCGCGTGGCGACTTCCTGGGCATAGCTCTTGGTCATGCCGACAAGCCCGGCCTTGGCCGCTGCGTAGTTCACCTGCCCCGGATTACCCGTCGCACCGACCACGCTGGTCACGGTGATGATGCGCCCGAAGCGCGCCTTCATCATCGGCTTGGCCGCAGCGCGCATCAGGCGGAAGGTCGATTCGAGGTTGATGCGGATCACCTGCTCCCACTCCTCGTCCTTCATGCGCATGGCGAGGTTGTCGCGGGTGATGCCGGCGTTGTTCACCAGGATGTCGATCTGGCCGAGCGTATCGAGCGTCGCCGGGATCAGCTCCTCGACTTGCTTGGTGTCGGAAAGGTCGCAGGTGATCTCCACGTGATCGTGACCGAACTCGGCAACGAGCTCCTCACGGAAAGAGCGCAGCTTCGAGCTGTTCGAACCCGACAGCGCCAGCCGCGCGCCCTGCCTAGCGAGACAGCGAGCGATCGAAGACCCGATCCCGCCGCTGGCGCCGGTCACGAGGGCGGTCATTCCGGTTAGGTCGAACATTCTCAAAGCTCCTTAACCAAGGCTTCGATGTCGGCCATCGTCACCACGCTTGTCACGGTCACATCCTGCACCGTCCGCCCGATCATCGGGCCGAGCACCTTGCCGCCCAGCTCAACGTAACGCTCGATACCCGCATCCTTCATCGCGAGCACGCTTTCACGCCAGCGCACGCGGCCGGTGACTTGCTGGACGAGCAGGTCCTGCTCGGTCGCGGCATCGCCGACCAGGGCGGCGGTGACGTTGGCGTAGATCGGCAGGCGCAGCGCGCCCGGAGGCGTCTTGCCGAGCGCTTCGGCCATGGCATCGGCCGCGGGCTGCATCAGCGAGCAGTGGAACGGCGCCGAGACCGGGAGGATCACGCCGCGCTTGATGCCGTGGTCCTTGGCCAACGCCACGGCCCGCTCGATCGCGCCGCGATGGCCCGAGAGGACCACCTGGCCGGGGTCGTTGTCGTTGGCGACCTGGCAGACCTCGCCCTCGGCCGCCGCATCGGCGAGCGCCTGGGCCTTCTCAAGATCAGCGCCGAGTAGCGCGCACATCGCGCCCACACCCACGGGAACCGCCGCCTGCATGGCCTGCCCGCGCAGCTTCAACAGCCGCGCCGTGTCGGCGAGCGAGAAAGCGCCGGCTGCACAAAGCGCCGTATATTCGCCCAGCGAGTGGCCCGCGACACATTCGCCCTTAGCCGCAAGCGACAGGCCCGCTTCCTTCTCGAGCACTCGCAGCACCGCGATGGCGTTGGCCATGATCGCCGGCTGGGCGTTCTCGGTCAGGGTCAGCGCATCCTCGGGCCCTTCGCGCATGATCCGCGAGAGGTTCTGGCCGAGCGCCTCGTCCACTTCCTGAAACACCTCGCGCGCGGCGAGACTGGCTTCGGCGAGCTCTACGCCCATGCCGACTTTCTGGCTTCCCTGGCCGGGAAATACGAATGCGGTCACTTCAAATCTCCGATCGTACTCAGCAGCCGCAAGGCGGCGTGTCGAAGTATCGCGCGCCGGTTATGAGCGCGCGGGCGTCCGGGCAAGCCCGAAGGGCACGATCCTGTTGGCAGCGTCATGCCCGATGTCGGCCGTGCCGAGGAACGGAATGCCCGCGCGAGCACACCAATCACGGGCGATTTCCTCCGCCCCGGTGCCGAACGGACGGTCGTTTTCCGGCACCGCGCTGATCCGCCCGAGCCTGAGCCCGGCGATGCCGCGCAAGTGCTGCGTCACGTGGAAGAACAGGCGGTCGACCGAATAGAGGTACTCGGCTACTTCCTCGACCATGACCACGTGGTCGGTGAGATCGGGCATCAGCTCGGTCCCGCAGAGCATCGCCAGCGTCATCAGGTTGAACGCGACCGAAGGTTCGCCGACGAGCGAGGGTTCGAGGCCTCTGGTATCGTGCGCGAGCCAGGTGAGCGTCCGCTCGACCGCGTCTTCGCCCCCGTCACGCCGGATATCGACCGGCATCGGAGCATGAACCGGCAGCCCAATGCCGGCGCGATAGAGCCCCGCGAGCAGATAACCGGTATCGGAGTAACCGAGGTAGACCTTCTCCCGCGCCGAGCCGTTCATCGAAGCCAGCGCCTGCACCGCAATCCGGTTGGCGCCGTACCCGCCCTTGGCGAACCACACGGCATCGACCTGCGGATCGTTGGCGCAATCGAGCAGGGCCGCGAGCCGCACTGCGTCAGGCCCGGCGAAATGCCCGTCCTCGACAAAGCACTGTTCGTGGAACTGCAGTTTGAGCCCGGGGAACTCCCTGGCCGCCAGCGTGGTCACGCGCTCCGCCACGTCGGGCGTTATCGGCGTCGAGGGCGCACAGATGGCGATGCGGGTCATGCGTTGCGCGACTCGTCCTTCGACAAGCTCAGGACGAACGGAGAGGTTGGAATCCACCCATCTCATTACGATGCGTGAACTGGCACTACCCCTCCCCCGTTCGTCCTGAGCTTGTCGAAGGACGGACGGGCGCGCCACGGTTGCCAAGGCGCGAGCAACGCAATAGCCACTCACGCCAATGACCTCCAGTCCCACCAATCTCACCGCCCATCCCTGGTTCTTTTGCGGCATCGGCGGATCGGGAATGCTTCCCCTCGCCACGATCCTGCGCGGCCACGGTGCGCATGTCGCCGGTTCGGACCGCAGCTTCGATCAGGGACGCACGCCCGAAAAACGCGCCTGGCTGCAAAGCCAGGGGTTCGAGCTGTTCCCGCAAGACGGCAGCGGGGTGACGAGCGCGGAGCAGATCCTCGTCGCCTCCGCTGCGATCGAGGACACGGTGCCCGAGGTCGTTCGTGCCACCGCGCTAGGTTGCCCGCGCATGACTCGCGCCGAGTTGCTCGCGACCTTGTTCAACGCCGCACCGCAAGGGATCGCGGTCGGCGGCACCAGCGGGAAATCGACCGTCACCGGCATGCTCGGCTGGATCATGGAAGTAGCGGGCCGCGACCCGACCATCATGAATGGCGCGGTGATGAAGAACTTCGTCTCCGACGCCGTGCCGTTCGCCAGCGCCCGCGTGGGCGCCGGTCCAGCCTTCGTTTCGGAGGTCGACGAAAGCGATGGCTCGATTGCGCTCTACCGACCCGAGGTAGCGGTGCTGCTCAATGTCAGCCTCGACCACAAGAGCCTCGAGGAACTGCGCACCCTGTTCGGCGACTTCCTGGCCACCGCGCCGCATGCTGCGGTCAATATCGACAACGAGGAAGCTCGGCTCCTGACCGACCGGGCGCAACACCTGATCTCGTTCGCCATCGACGATGAAGAGGCCGATCTCGGCATCGAACCGGGTTCGATCGAGGATACGCCGACCAGCATCGCCGCACTCGTGGTCGATCGCCGAAGCGACGAGGCCCATCAGCTGAGCTTCGCCATGCCCGGCCGACACAACCTTGCCAACGCGCTCGCCGCGATTGCCGGAGCGGCCGCTGCGGGCGTGGCGGTGCAGGATGCCGTGAACGCGCTGGCCAGCTTCAAGGGCCTGGCGCGCCGGTTCGACATCATCGGGACGAGCGCCTCTGGAATCACGGTGATCGACGACTTCGGCCACAATCCGGAGAAATGCCGCGCGACCCTGCGCACGCTAAAAACGCATCCGGGCCGGGTGATCGCATTCTTCCAGCCGCACGGTTACGGTCCGTTGCGCCAGATGGGGCACGAGCTGGCCGAAACTTTCGCCGAAGAGCTCGGGCCGGAGGATGTCACGATCCTGTGCGACCCGGTCTACTTCGGGGGCACGGTGGATCGCTCGGAAGGTAGCGAGCGGATTGTCAGGCTGATCGAGGAAGCCGGTGGCCGCGCCGAACACATCCCCTCCCGTGAGGATTGCGGGGCGCGGATCGTCGAGATTGCGCGACCGGGGGACAGGATCGTCGTGATGGGTGCGCGCGACGACACGCTGACGGTGTTCGCGAAGGATGTGCTGGCGAGGCTCGCTTAGCTTAGATCCTCCCCGAGCTTACCTCGGGGAGGTGGCGCGCGTCGAAGACGCGTGACGGAGGGGTAGGCGGACGCACGCCTGTGGTTCGACAAGCTCACCACGAATGGAGTTTAGGGGGTCAGATGTATTCTAACGTCCGTTCGTCCTGAGTTTGTCGAAGGACGTGGCCCCCTCCCCGAGCAAGCTCGGGGAGGATTTATTACTCCTCCAACCCTTCGAACGGATCGCCCAGGTCCATGACCGGCCGCCCTTCAGCATCGGCGCCGTCGCGGTTGTTCTCCTGGCAGACGTACTCGCGCATCTCCCAGGTGGGCTCGAGCTTGTAGTTCTGCACCATCACATAGGGCTCGGCGAAAATCGCGGGATCGGTGATGGTGATCTCGTCGACCAGGTGGTCCGGCGCGGTGCGAGTGATGCGTTCGCGGAAGCGAGTGTTCTCGGTCGCATGAATGCCGGACACTACGCTGACGGCCGGGTTCACCCCGATCGTGTCGATCACCAATGTGTCGCCGTCCCAATGACCGACCGAGTGACCGTTGAACGCCGGATCCGGATCCTCGGGCAGCGGACGCCCATCGACATAAACACGGCGAACCTGGCTGTAAGTCTCGATCAGGATGTTCACCCGGCCCGGCGAGTAAGTGAACTCGATCGGATAGGGCAGCCGCATGATCCCCGGCATGCCGTTGGGTACGCAATTCGCAGCCTGGGTCTGCAGGTTTTCGCCCCGCTCCTTACCCGCGTTAAAGGCATCGACCAGCTTCTGCCCTTCAGGCGTGAGCTTGGGCGGCGTGGCGGTGGTGCGGGAGGCGGCCGAGACGCCGGGCGACCAGATGCCGCTCCAGTCCGGCCACGAGGTAACTTCGGTGTAGTCTGTCGCCCGGCCGGCAGCTTCCTGCGCCAAGGCCGGTGAGGCCGCCACGCCGGACAAGGCCGCGGCCAGCCACAAACACTTCAGTGAATTCGAACGCATACCTACTCCCGGGAATCTCTCTCCCGGTCAGTTAGGCCAAATCAGGGTCAAAACCCATACCCAGCGCCTTCGAGGTTTGAAGCAAAATGGCTCAGTGCCAGGAAGGAAGGCGCAGGAATATGTCGATATTTCCAGTCTTCCTGACGCAGCAATGGGCCATTTTGATCAAATCCCGAAGGGACGGCAGAATGGCTTCCATCTCGAACAGAAACGGCCTTGGAAAGGCATCCAGCCTTCCCGGCAGCCCTTTCCGTCCGATATGTTCGCCATTCTGCCGCCTCGAAGGCGCTGGGTATGGGTTCTGACCCTAAAACGCCTCGCCAATCCCCAGGTAGACGCCGTGGTCATTCTTGCCGACTGCGAGGTCGAGCCGCAGGTGCACGTCGTTGTTCTTGAACGGCAGGTAGCGCACGCCGAGGCCGGTGGCGGGCAAGAAATTGCTGTCGCTGAACAGGTCGCCAACCGAGGTGGAGATGCCGCCGATCCCCATGAACGCCACCCCGCCCCAGCGCGTGGTGAACTGGTGGCGGACTTCGCCCTGGATCGACCAGGCCGCACGGTCACGGTAGCGCCCGGTCACATAGCCGCGCAGGTCCGATCCGGCGCCGAACAGGCACAGGTTGTAGTAAGGCACGTCTCCGTTCGCCGAACAGACCATAGCGCTGGCGGCAACGACCGTGCTGTCGTCCGTACGCATGTACGTGCTCCCCTCGACCGTCAGCTTGTTGTGCTTGAAGGTCGAGCCGAGCCAGTCGAAGCCGAACACCCAGATCGCGAGGGCCTGCACGCCTTTGGTTGGCTGGGTGTGGCTGTCCGTGGTGTCGTACTGAAACACCGGGCCGACGACCGACAGGGTGCTCTCCATCTGATCGACCGGCGGCGGTGGGGTCAGCGAGGGCGGCTGATCGTCGTCCTCGTCCTCGTGCGGCGCCGCGCTATGGGTTCCCAGCTGATAGCGCACACCGAGATAGCCATGCGGAAACACCCGGCGGGTGGCGGTCGCCTTGATGTTGAACTGCTGGTCGCGCAGCATCAGGTCATCGCCTCGGTCACCATCGTCCGCGCCAATGCCGAAGAACTTGTTGAACTGGTCGAAATACGAAGCGCTGGCGGTGAGGCGGAAGCCGTCATCGCCCGACGACATCTTGTGAAACGCGCCGATCCCCTTGCTGCCGCGGGTGGTCCACACGATGCCGCCGCCCGTCATCCATTGGTTGGGCGAGCCATTGGGATTGTAGAACGCCACCACCCCGCCGGCGATGCCCGCCCCGGTGGTCGGGGTCGAGAACGGAACCGGCGCGAACAGCAGGTCGACGTCCTTCTCTTTCTTCTCCGTCTCCGGCGGCAGTTCTTCCGATGTGGCCGCGTCGGCAGGGGGCCCGGATTCGGTCTCGACCTGCGCCAGCGCCGGATGGGCGTAGAGACAGGAGGCCGCGAAGGTCACCGCCAGGGCTTTGGAATGCCGGCATGATCGGGGCATGGCTCACCTTGGCCGGTTGCTGCGCCGCCACGCTAATCCTGCCAGATCAGGCCGCCATAGGGAGTTACCCGAGTTTTCGGGCGGTAAGGCCCGCTTTCTACCGAACTCGATAAAAGCGAATCTTCACCGCGGACCCGGCCGAAGGGGGAGCGGGTTCCAGCGTGCCGACGAACGCCACTTGCGAGAGCCACTCGTACTTACCGCGCGGCGCCTCGAACACAGGGTGGGTGCGGACCGGCTTCATCGCCCCGCCCTCCATGCAAATGACCCCGGTGTTCACGACATTGATGACCACGCCATCGTCGGTCTTGAGGAAGTAGTCGGCCTTGACCTCGTTGCAGCCGTCGGCCCGGCGCAGCTGATAGTCCCAGCCACCCGGTACGATCGTCCCCTTGATCGCGGGTCCTTCAAAGGTGCCGCCGGTAATCGGAATGATGATGCGGCCGCCCTGCGCCGTGTCGCCCGGGACCGTGACCTCGCCGAGAGTGACGATTTCCTCGAACGCGAACTCAAGCGTCGGCGCTTCCTGCGCCGAGGCCGATACGGCCACCAATCCGCAGGCAAGGCCCGCCAATGCCAGTGTTACTTTCATCTGCCCCTCCCCGAGTTATCGTTTGGGAAGAGGCTATCAGCCGTGATCGTAGGGACAACCCGGAATTGCGGTTAGACGGCCGAACCCGCCATGGCAGCCAGCGTCACCGCCGGGAGGAAACCAAGCAAGGTCGCCAGGGCAAAGCTCCTCGCGCGCAGAGGCGACAGCGCGCAGGCTGCCGTCACCAGCATATGCGGCATTCCAAGCAGCCTGAGGCCCAGGAGGTAGAAGAAGCCGCGCTGGGAGATGTCCCGATCGAACCGCTCCAGCCTAGGGCCCCAGCGTTTTCGAAGGCGCTCGGAAAACGATCGCCGCGCGAGCAGGAACAGCCCATGGCTTCCAAGAACCGCGCCCAAAACGACCACAGCGATGCCGAGCCATCCGCCAAGCAAGGCGCCCGACGAAAACGAGATCGGCATTAACACTCCGGGAACCCCGGAACCGATCAAGGTCGCGGTAAGCACGACGAAAGCGAGGCCCAAAAGGACCTCGCTCTGTAGCAGCGGGCCGAGCATGCCGAGTTGCCCGATAATCGGTGTCATAACATCCACGAAGCTGTGGACGAGGAACGGGGCCATTCGTTCCTGACGATGCGACGAAGCGTTGCAGCGTTAGGCGACCGCGACGAGAATCGGTCTGGTCTCCTGCGAGAACGGACAGGCCGAGGGCTGGCCGGCTCCAGGCTCAGGCGTGCCGAACTGATCGGCGAATGTCTCCGCCAGCGCGCGGCGGATGGCGAAGGCCGCCCAGCAGATCGCACCCGGCAAGCCATGCGGAACCGCGGAACTCGTCAGCGGCTGCCCCGCCTCGGGAGCATGGCGCAGGATCCCGAGCAAGGCCCGCTCGTCGCGTGAAAACGCCGGGCTGCAGCAGCATTCTGGCGTGAGGGGCCTTTCCAGCTGAGCTTCGACCAGGTCGAACAAGCTGGCGCAGGCGACCGACAACTCGGGTGCGGTCTCGAACAAGCTCACCGCAGACTGCATGTGCGGCAAGGGGTGCTCTCCCTTCGCACGGGCAGCCGCCCACAGGCGGAACTGGCGGACGAAGATCACTGGGCCGATCGCTGGTGCTTGGGACACGTCAGGCTCCTTCTGATCGCATGCTATTGCGAACCATTCGCATCTGTAAAGCCCCAATCAACGACACGGGCAATTTTCGCGAAGATGTCCCCCACCGCCCTCCGATCGCTTGCATTCCAGCCGTAAAGCTGTATGTGCCCGCCTTCCTCGGCGGTCGTGACTGCCAGGAAACCCCAAGAAAGCCGGAGGGGCCCCACCATTCGGGTGGACAAGCCAGCGATCGGCAGAAATGAAAGGAACGCGAACATGCCGCTGTACGAGCATGTCTTTCTCGCGCGCCAGGACTTGAGCCAAGCTCAGGTTGACGCGCTCGCCGCCAACATCACGGAAATCGTGGAACAGGGCGGCGGCAAGGTTTCCAAGACCGAAACCTGGGGCCTCAAGAGCCTCGCCTACAAGATTGATCGCAACCGCAAGGCGCACTTCGTGCTCCTGAACCTCGAGTGCCCGGGCCCCGTCGTGGCCGAGCTCGAGCGCCAGAACCGCATCAACGAAGACGTGATCCGTTGGCTCACCGTCTCCGTCGACAAGCATGAAGAAGGTCCGTCTGCGCAGATGCGCAAGAACGAGCGCGATCGTAAGCGTCGCGAACGTGATGGGGAGCGCATCTGATGGCACGTCCGTTTTTCCGCCGCCGCAAGTCCTGCCCGTTCTCGGTCAAGGATGCTCCGGTCATCGACTTCAAGGACACGCGTCTGCTGCAGGGCTTCATGTCCGAGCGTGGCAAGATTGTCCCGAGCCGCATCACCGCCGTTTCCGGCAAGAAGCAGCGTGAGCTGGCCCGTGCGATCAAGCGCGCGCGTCACCTCGGCCTTCTTCCCTACATCGTGAAGTAAGGAGGGCAGACCGATGCAAATCATCCTGCTCGAACGTATCGAGAAGCTCGGCACGATCGGCGACGTCGTAACCGTCAAGGACGGCTACGCCCGCAACTTCCTGCTGCCGAACAAGAAGGCGCTCCGCGCCAACGAAGGCAACCGCAAGGTTTTCGAAGCCAACCGCGAGCGTCTCGAAACCGAGAACGCCCAACGTCGCGACGAAGCCGCCAAGTCGGGTGCGACCGTTGACGGCGCCGAATTCGTGCTGATCCGCGCCTCGTCGAACTCCGGCCAGCTTTACGGCTCGGTCAGCGTTCGCGACGTCGCTGATGCGCTCAAGGCTCTCGGCCACAACGTCAACAAGGCGCAGATCATCCTCGAGCGTCCGATCAAGACGATCGGCCTGTTCGACGTCCGCGTCGCTCTGCACCCGGAAGTCCAAGTCACCGTGAAGGCCAATGTGGCCCGCTCGGACGACGAGGCCGAACTGCAGCGCCAGGGCGTCGACGTGATCGGCCAGATCGCCGAAGACGACCGCAGCGAGACCGAAGGCTTCACCGAAGCCCTCGATCCGAGCCTCGAACCGGGTGAACTTCCCCCGGTCGAAGACGCGGAAGCCGGCGACGAAGCTACCGAGGGCTGATCGCCTTCAAATAAAAGAACAAAGTGAAGGGCGCGGTTCGAAAGGACCGCGCCCTTCTCCTTTTCTGCTCCGAGAAAAGAACCGGCAGCGCGATCGGTTCAGGGGTTTTTCTGGTCGGCCAAGATCAAATGAGACGAAATTCGTCGTCCAATTTGCTCGATTGGCCGTGATTGGCTCGCTTAATCCCTATTTCTGAACGAACCACAGAATTTCCCCGTCAAACTTCGGGTTTCCCCCTATTCCCTAGAATTCTTAACAAGCGAAATGTGCAAGTCGCGCCACCGCCGTGAGCAAATCGGGGAACCGATAAGCTCTTCCGGAGTCGTGATAGGTGAAAGCTCCAGCAGGGGAATAGTTAAATGACTAACCTGAAGGGTAAACTAGCCACCGCCGCCCTTATTGTTGTGTCCGCATCAGGTGTGGGCGGTTGCGCCACCACGGAATATGTGGACCAACAAATCGCGACGGTGAACCAGCGCATCGACGGAGTGGAGTCGAGACTGGTCCAAACTGAAAACACGGCGAACACCGCGCTTTCCCAAGCGCAAGCCGCCAATACCTCCGCACAGAACGCGAACCGGCGTCTCGACGCGGTTGAGGCACGCCTCAATGCGCCGCCCCCGCCGCCTCCGCCGCCCAGAGCTCCGCGGAACTGATACTTGTTCAGCGGCAGTTTATGCCTAAATTCTAAGATCAAGGGCCCGACCGGGTAAAACCGGTCGGGTCTCTTTCAATGACTGTCTGATGCGCCAAATTTTTCGATTGATCCTGCCTGTCCTCGTTGCCGGAAGCCTGACGCTTCCCCCGGCTCTCCTTGCTCAACCGCGCGGCCCAGAACGCGCGACCTCGCGGCCGCAACCGCCGTCGCAGGCCAGCAAGCCGGGTACGACAGCAAGCGGGAGCAACTCGACCACGACCAGGTCGCGCACCCCGAGCACCAACCAGCCCGCGACCCCTCCGGTCGCCGTCTTCGCACCGACCGAAACGTCGGCCGCGACCACGCGCGTTGCGCGCTGGGTCATCGACACCAACGACAACGGCTCGCTACCCTTCATCATCATCGACAAGAAGGCCGCGACGGTGTTCGTCTACGATGCCAAGGGCAAGTCGCTCGGCGAGACGCCGGCGTTGCTCGGGATCACCGATGGCGACGACTCCACCCCCGGCGTCGGCAGCAAGACCCTCGCGGAGCTTGGCCCAGCCGAAAAGACTACCCCAGCCGGCCGCTTCGTCGCTCGTATCGGCCCGGCCAGCACCGGCCAGAAAGTCCTGTGGGTCGATTACGACACCTCGGTGGCTCTGCATGCGGTGGTGACGGGCAATAAGAAGGAACGGCGCCTGGAAAGGCTGCTCTCGCCCACCACGAGCGACAACCGCATCACTTACGGTTGCATCAACGTGCCGGCGCACTTCTACGCCCAGAGCGTCCAGCCGATCTTCGAGAAGACCGGCGGCATCGTCTACGTCCTGCCGGACAAGAAGCCGCTCGAAACCGTGTTCCCGCCGCTGCGGGGCTCACGCATCGCGATGCAGCGGGTCAGCTTCTAGGCTAGTCGCTCTACGCCGGGCCTGATGCGATAGACGTCGATCAGGTCAAACTCCGACCGGAAGCCTTCGATAGTGACGCGCTGGCCCAGGTATTTCCTGGCGCCCCACACCGCCATGTCCAGCTGCCAGACGCCGCCATCGTCCAGCGCAAGCGAAAAGCCCCAGTGCCCGAGCTGCAAGGTTCCAGTCTCGATGTGCTTATCGCCCATCGCCATCTTCGCGTCCCTCCCGCAAAGTCGATGGCGGTGCGCCCCCGCTACGACTTCACACCATGATCCCTGGTGATCGGGGAGTTAGTAAACCGAAACGAATAACGGCCCCTGCGACCTTTAGGCTGGTGAGCCCTGGACATACGTCGCAGGCTCCCCGACCATAGGGTCAAGGATGTGGGGACTGCATCGTGCAGTCCAACCGATCCGTTTCGGGGTTACTAAGCCCCAGAGCCGTGCGTGGCGGCTCCGTGGGCGGTTATGGGGCGAAGCGTTGCCGGGGGCAACGGGTTTAGCTCCACTTTGGAGTGTCGGCCTCCGAGAATGTAGCGATTGACTACACTGTAGCTATGAGCTACATCACAAACGTGAGGCAGATCAGCTATTCCCGTTCGGCCATTCGGGTCTTGCGCCGGATGCCCTCGAATGTGGCGGTGCTGATTAGGTCCAAGATAGAGCAGTATGCTGAGAACCCCGTTTCACAGGCTAACAACGTGAGGGCACTCAAGGGCCGTCGGGGCGTTCGTCTGCGGGTCGGGGACTGGCGTGTCATCATGGATGATGACGGGAATGTGCTGGCTGTTCTGGAGATCGGGCCGAGAGGCTCGGTTTACGAGTAAGGGTGAAACGTATGGCTACCGTGACTATCGATCGCGCCGAGTATGACCGCTTGATTGAAGCGGCTGAGGAACTGGACGAGTTGCGCGCCTATGACCGAGCGATGCAGCGCATCGAATCCGGCGAGGACGAGTTGATCCCCGCTGCTTTTGCCGATCGGCTGTTTGCCGGGGAAAACCCTGTGCGCGTCTATCGCGGCCTGCGCGGCCTCACCCAGATGCGCCTCGCCGAAGTCTCGGGCGTCAACCGTGTGCAGATCGCAGATATCGAGGCTGGCCGTCGAAGCGGCTCCATCGCCACACTGGCGAAACTCGCGAACGCCTTGGACACTTCTCTCGACGACCTTGCGGTCTGATCGTCATCGAATTGCGGGCGTTAAGGGTGCATTGTAACCCAAAATGATGTGAGCCCCCAACCGTAGCAGCGATTGGGGGCTCTATCTTAGAAAGGCGGTCAGTGAAAGAAACGCTGCTGCCGCAGGATTATCTAACTTTTCCTCAAATTCAATAAGTTATTGAATTCCGGCCAAGCCCTACCAACCCGCAGTCTTGCCCTTGTTCTGCTGATCCAGCCACGCCTTGAGCGGGGCGAAGTACTCGGCCATCGCCTTGCCGCTCATCTCGCGGGTGCCGGTGAAGGCCTCGAGCGCGTCGGGCCAGGGCTTGCTCGCGCCCATTTCCAGCATGGCGTTGAGGTTCTTGCCGACTTCCTTGTTGCCGTAGAAGCTGCAGCGATGCAGCGGGCCCTTCCAGCCGGCTTCGTCGCAGGCAGCCTTGTAGAACTGGAACTGCAGCACCCGGGCGAGGAAGTAGCGCATGTACGGCGTGTTGCCCGGGACATGGTACTTGGCGCCCGGATCGAAGGCGTTGGCGGGCCGTTCGCCCGGCGGGGTAATGCCCTGGTACTCGCGCTTCAGGTCGACCCAAGCCTTGTTGTAGTCGGCCGGCTGGATCGAGCCGTCGAACACGCCCCAGCGCCACTTGTCGACCAGCAGGCCGAACGGCAGGAACGCCACCTTGTCGAGCGCCTCGCGCAGCAGCAAGCCGATGTCCTTGTCCGCGCTCGGCACATCCGCCCGGTCGAGCAGGCCGATCTGCACCAGGTATTCCGGCGTGATCGAGAGCGCGACCATGTCGCCGATCGCTTCGTGGAAGCCGTCGTTGGCGCCGTTGAGGTGCAGGTAGTCGTGCTGGTTGTAGGCGCGCTGGTAGTAGTTGTGGCCCAGCTCGTGGTGGATGACCTTGAAGTCGTCCCCATTGCGCTTGATGCACATCTTGATGCGCAGGTCGTCCTTGTTGTCGATGTTCCAGGCGCTGGCGTGGCACTGCACCTCGCGGTCGGCCGGCTTCACGAACAGCGAGCGTTCCCAGAACGTTTCCGGCAGAGCAGCGAAGCCGAGCGAGGAGAAGAAGTTCTCGCCCGCGCGGACCATGTCGAGCTCGTTCATGCCCTTGGCTTCGATGAGCTTGGTCAGGTCATAGCCGAGGTCGCCGGCACCCGCAGGGGCCACGATCGGGTAGATGTTGCCCCACTCCTGCGCCCACATATTGCCGAGCAGGTCGGCACGGATCGGGCCCTTGGCGGGTTGCACCGCCTCGCCGTACTTCTCACTGAGCTTGGTGCGGACGTAAGTGTGCAGCGCCAGGTAGAGCGGCTTGAGGTCGCCCCAGATCTTGTCGGTCAGCGCGGCGAACTCAGCGGGCGGCATGTCGTAGTTGGAGCGCCACATCGCGCCGGTGTCGGCAAAGCCGAGCTCTTCCGCGCCTTCGTTGGCGATGGTGACCATGCGGGCGTAGTCGTCGCGCATCGGGGCGCCGACGTTGTCATGCCAGCTGGTCCACATCTCGGCGAATTCGGCCGGAGTGCGCTCGAGGTTGCCCATCTCGGCCTCGATATCGGAGCCCGAGATCGGCTGGCCATTCAGGGTGCCCTTGCCCCTGGCATATTGCGAGGAGAGGTCGGTGGCGATCTCGTTGAGCTCGGTCGCCGCGCCTTCGCGGGTCGGTGCCGGTAGCACGATGCCGGTGCGCAGGATGGTCAGCTTGCGTTCGACCACGGGATCGAGGCCCGGAACCTGGGCAAACTGCGCCGCTTCGAGCGCGTAGCGGACCGACTTCTCCGTCCCGACCGCGTTGATCGCCGCGGTCAGCGTGTCGGTGTCGAAGTTCACGAACGTGGCGTTGACCCAGTTCATCCGGCCCGCGTCGACCGAGTAGTCGAACAGATCCTTCTCAACCGCCTTGAGGAAGTCCGCCGCGCCCTGCGGGGTCTTCGGGAAAGCGGCGACGGCCTGGCCCGCCGGAGCGTCCTGCGCCACGGCGGGGACAGCCAGGCCGGTGGCGAGCGCCAGTGCGGCAGCGGATGCGAGAACCTTGAACTTCATTCGGACCAACCTCATTCCCTGGAACCAGTTTCAATGGGAACCGGTCTGGACTGGCTATGCGGTCAAATCAACCCGCCAGATAGCGCGTAATCGCCAGGCCGAGATCGGGTTCGGTCACCGAGCCCATGTGCGTGCCGGGAATCTCCTCGAAGCGACCGTTCGGCAAGGCCTCTGCCAACTTTTGTGGAGAGCCGTTGTCGCGGTCCTTGTCTCCGCACAGGACCAGGGTCGGCATGGTGATCGCGACGAGGTCCTCCTTGCTCGTGTCGTCGACGGACTGGAGCAGCAATCGGGCGGCGACCCGGTCGATCTTCATGGTCTTCATGAACTGCACCGCCATGTAGGCGGGATCGCCCTGCTTGACCTCGGCAAAGCGGTCGATGGCGTCGATGAAGAAGGCCGCGCGCCCTTCCCACCCGGCGAGGCCTTCCAGCCCCATGCCCGCGAGCACCAGCTTGCGCGGCGCCAGGCCCGAGATCACGGCCCGGGCCGCAGTCCTTGCACCGAGCGAGAAGCCGACGAGGTCGAAGTCTTCGAGGCCGGCAGCGTCGACCACCGCCCTGACATCCCGCACCAGCACGTCACGAGGAAAAGATGAGGGCTCGTGCGGCGCAGCGCTTTGGCCGTGGGCGCGCAAGTCCGGCATGATCGCCTCGAACCCCGCCTCTGCCAGCCGCGCGGCGTGGCCGAAGCGAATCCAGTTCATCTGCGCGCTGGAAAACAGGCCGTGCAGCATGAGCACCGGCCTGCCCGCCCCCAGCCTGTGAACCGCCAGCGGCGCGCCGTCGAAACTTTCGACCATCTCGGTACGGACGTCGCTCACTCCGGCACCTCGAGCCCGGCGTCGGCCCACCGCTTCACCGCGGGAGCGTATTCGGTGACCTTCACGCCCGGCAGGTGGCTGGTGTCCTCCCAGGCGGCATGCTTGCTTTCGACGCCGAAGTTGCTGGTCGGGTAGAAATGCGTGGGGTCGTCGAACGACCCAACCGTCAGGTCCATCTTTTCGCTTTCGTTGTAGGTAAAGCCGAGCGGTGTGCCGCATTCCCGACAGAACGGACGCCGCGCCATGGGAGACGAAGCATACCAGTCCGGTTCATGCTCCCACACGATGTCGGCCTGGGCGACGTTCTTGAAGGCGATCGACACGCCACCGGTCGCCCGTTGGCACATGCGGCAATGGCACAGGTAGGCCTCGTCACTGTGGACTTTGACTGCGTAACGCACGCGTCCGCACTGGCAACCGCCTGTCTGTTCACGCATTTTGACGTCCTTTGCCAATAATTTGCCTGTCTGTCAGTTGTTAGGCAAAGCCTGTTAGCCTATCTGACCGTTTCGAACGATTACACGCGAGTTGAAAGCCGATGGCGGAAGCTGATCCGCAATTACTAGAGAGCGATCTCGTCGAAAGCGCCAAGCCGCGTCGGCGATGGGGCAAGATTGCCCTAATGATTGTGGTACCGCTCGCTTTCCTGATCGGTGCATTCGTCTATTGGCAGGGCCTGCAGGGCAAGGTCACCACTGACAACGCCTACCTCAAGCAGGATATGGTCGGTGTCAGCGCCGAAATCGTCGGCAAGATCGTCGAAGTGGCGGTGAAGGAAGGCCAGGAGGTCAAGGCGGGCGACTTGCTGTTCCGCGTCGATCCGGAGCCGTACCGCCTGCAGATGGCCGAAGCCGAAGCTTCGATTGCCACGGCTCAAGCCAACGTCACGGCCCTCGCGAATGCCAGCGAATTCTCCGGCGCCGACATCGCTGCCGCCCGCGAGAACATTGCTTTCGCACAAGCCACGCTCGATCGTCAGGAAGCGCTGTGGCAGCGCGGCTTCACCACCAAGGCCGATTACGAAGCCGCGCAGCACGCTGTGGCCCAAGCCCGCGAACAGCTGCGCCTGGCTGAGGCGAATCAGCGCGAGGCGCGGGCCAAGCTGGCCCAGGGTCCGGCCGTTCCAGGTCAGAACCCGCAAATCGCCGCTGCCGAGGCTCGGCGCGCCGAATCCGACCTCGCTTTGCGCCGGACCGAAATTCGCGCACCGATTGCCGGCCGCGTAGCGCAGGCCGACAGGCTGCAGATCGGCCAACAGGCCGTCACCAGCCTGCCGATGCTCACCATCGTGGCCGACACCAGCTCTTACGTTGAGGCGAACTTCAAAGAGACCGACCTCAACCGGATGAGCGTCGGGCAGGTCGCGGAAGTCCGCTTCGATGCCTATCCGGATCTCACCCTTAAAGGCCATGTCGCCTCGATCGGCGCCGGAACCGGCTCGGAGTTCTCGGTGCTGCCGGCGCAGAACGCCACCGGCAACTGGGTCAAGGTGACCCAGCGCGTCCCGGTCCGTATCAGGCTCGACGACAAGAGCCCGCGTCCGCTGATTGCCGGCCTCTCTGCCGAAGTGACGGTCCACACCGGCCGTAACCGCTAACGATGGCCACCAAGGCCGCTCGTGCCCCTGCTGGAGGCCAAGGCGCCTCCCCCGAGCAGATCGACGACGTCGCGCATCTTCCGGTCGAGAACCAGTTCCTGCTGGTCATCGGCATCATGACGGCCTCGCTGATCCAGGTGCTCGACACGACGATCGCCAACGTCGCGATCCCGCACATGCAATCCTCGCTCGGGGCAACGCCCGACACCGTCACCTGGGTGCTGACGAGCTATATCATCGCCTCAGCGGTCGCCATGCCGATTACCGGCTGGCTCGCCGACCGCGTCGGATCGCGGCGGCTGTTCATCTGGTCGGTCGCTGGCTTCGTGGTTGCCTCGATGTTGTGCGGGATGGCGCAGAACCTCGAAGAGATGGTCATCTTCCGCGCGCTACAGGGCGTCGCGGGTGCCTTCATCGCCCCACTCAGCCAGAGCTCGCTGCTCGACACGACCAAGCCTAGCCGTCAGTCCCAGATGATTGCCCTTTGGGGCATGGGAGTGATGATCGGCCCGATCCTGGGCCCGGTCCTCGGTGGATGGATCACCGAGAACTGGAGCTGGCGCTGGGTGTTCTACGTCAACGTCCCGGTCGGCGTGCTGTGCCTGGTTATCCTGCTGGCGCAATTGCCTTCGCGCGAAGTGGTCAAGCGGCGCTTCGACTTGTTCGGCTTTGCCATGATCGCGCTGACCTTGAGCTCACTCCAGCTATTGCTCGACCGCGGAGCCCAGCTCGACTGGTTTTCATCGCTCGAAAGCTGGATCTACCTGTTCCTGATCGTGTCCTGCTCTTGGATCGCCGTGATCCACTTCGCCACGGCGGAGCAGCCGCTGTTCGACCGTCAGCTGTTCGCCAACGTCAACTTCGTCGTCGCCCTGGTCTTCATGGTGGTTATCGGCGCGGTCATGTTCGCGACCATGGCTCTATTGCCGCCGATGCTGCAGGGCCTGTTCGGTTACGACGTGGTCGATACCGGCATGGTCCTGATGCCGCGCGGTGTCGGCGTGCTGATCTCGATGCAATTGTCGGGCCTGCTCATGCGCAAGGGCGTAGACGCTAGGTGGATGGTCTCGATCGGCTTCATGATCGGCGCCTGGTCACTCTACCAGATGGCGGGTTGGTCGCTCGGCGTCGATCGCTACCACATCGTGCTTTCGGGGCTGCTCCAGGGCCTCGGCATCGGCCTCGTGTTCATTCCCTTGCAGGCGACCGCTTTCGCCACGCTCTCACCCCGCTTGCGCACCGACGGATCGAGCTTGCTCAACCTGACCCGTTCGGTCGGCTCGTCGATCGGTATCTCGGTCATGGTGACGCTGCTGACGCACAACGCGCAGACCAGTCACAGCGATCTTGCTGCGCACATTACCCCCGCGGTCACCGGCATGATCGACCTCTCGTCACTAGAGCGCTTCCACCAGTACGGAGAGGCCGCGCTTGGGGTGCTCGATGCCGAAGTCACGCGCCAGGCGGCGATGATCGCCTACGTCAACGATTACTGGCTGATGATGTGGCTGAGCCTTGCCTCGGTGCCATTGGTGCTACTGATGCGGCGCAGCTCCGGCCCGGCCGCTCGACCCGAGCCGCCGTCACACTGACATCCCGGCTCAGTTGACCTGCCAATAGACGCGAACGATCCAACTGATCGTGTAGGCGAGGTAAAGCAACGCAAAGGCCAGCTGGAAGCGGCGATTCTCGATCACCGCTGCGGTGACGCACAGTATGATCGCGACCGGGATCCGGACCATGTACTCGATGCCAAGCGCCTCCAGGTACGGGCCTCCCTTGACCGCCGTGTCGATGAAGTCGGCGACCAGAGTCAGGCCCAGGAGCCCGAAGAACCAGCGCCGGCGTGAAAGGAAATAGTCCTCGAAGCCGGAGTAGTCCGTCATGTCTTCGGGAAACAGCAGGCTGGCTAGCAGGAAGAACAGAAACGCGTAGAGCAGCACGAACGCGAACAGCGCGAAGTTCCAGTTGAGCCGGATAAGCGCGAACTCCCACCACCAGAAGTTCATGATGGTGAGGATGAGGATCGCCACCCAGATCAGGTGCGTCGGATAGATCTTCTGCCGATCAGGGTGCTGGATCAGCTTCGATATCCCGGTGAGCAGGCGCGTCAGCCCCAGGCCCAGCACGAGGCTGATCAGAACCCGGATATGGAGGTAGAACTCGATGTGGCCTTCACCGGACATCGTTCACTCCCTGGCTAGCCGGGATTGTGCGACAGCGGGGAGGTAGTGGTCAATCCACCTCGCTACCTGGTTCCCGTCGATCAGCCGTTAGCTGCGCGCCAGCGCCATACCACGCCGGCATCGGGATCATGAGCCTCACCATCACGAACGAAGCCGTTCTTCTCCAGCACGCGCGTCGACGCGTTGGGTTCTGGCAGGGTGTGGGCGATGATCGAGGAGACACCGGCTTCTCGTGCCGTGGCGACCAGGAAACCGGCCAGTGCCGTGGCATGGCCCTGCCCTTGCTGGGTAGCGAAGGTGAGATAGCCTATTTCGACGGTCCCATCCTCGGTCGGCGGCCCGGTGAAGCCGCCCATCGTCACCGGAGTGCCACCGAGCCAGCCGATCCAGCTGCACCAGGGCGGGACTTGTTCCTTGGAAGCCTCTTCGGCGAGCTCCTTGGCGAAGTCTCCGGTTTGCTCCGGATCGAACAGGATCGGATCCGGTTCGAGCGGGGCAAAACGGAGACCAGCGGCCAAGGTCAGCCCTTCTTCAGGTGACGCCGGCCGAGCAGTTCGGCGATTTGCACCGCGTTGAGTGCAGCGCCCTTGCGCAGGTTGTCGGACACGCACCAGATCGTCAGGCCGTTTTCGACCGTCGGGTCCTCGCGCACGCGACTGACGTAAGTCGCGCCGTCGCCGGCGCACTCGATCGGGGTGACGTATCCACCGTCCTCACGCTTGTCGACGAGCATGACGCCCGGCGCCTCGCGCAGGATATCCTGAGCCTGTTCGGCCGTGATTTCGTTCTCGAACTCGATGTTGATCGCTTCGGAGTGGCCGACGAACACCGGCACGCGCACGCAAGTGGCGTTGAGCTTGATCTTCGGGTCGAGGATCTTCTTGGTCTCGACCACCATCTTCCACTCTTCCTTTGTGGACCCATCGTCGAGAAACACGTCGATGTGCGGGATCACGTTGAAGGCGATCTGCTTGGTGAACTTGTTGACGGTCACCTGGTCGCCGACAAAGATTCCGCGGCTCTGTTCGAACAGCTCATCCATGCCCGCTTTGCCAGCGCCGGAAACCGACTGGTAGGTGCTGACCACCACGCGCTTGATCGTAGCCGCATCGTGCAGCGGCTTGAGCGCCACGACCAGCTGCGCAGTCGAGCAGTTCGGGTTGGCGATGATGTTGCGCTTCTTGTAGCCGTCGATCGCGTCGGGGTTCACCTCGGGCACGATCAGCGGCACGTCGGGGTCCATGCGGTAGAGCGACGAGTTGTCGATCACGACGCAACCCGCAGCCGCGGCCTTCGGGGCATATTCCTGCGCCGGGCCGGAGCCGGCCGCGAACAGGGCGATGTCCCAGCCCGACCAGTCGAAATGCTCGATGTTCTGGCACTTGATCATCTTGCCGGTGTCGCCGACCTCGACTTCGAGGCCCTGCGAGCGCGAGCTGGCGACAGCCGCCACTTCGTCCATCGGAAAATCTCGTTCGGCGAGGATCGCGAGCATCTCGCGCCCGACATTCCCCGTCGCACCAACTACAACTACCCGATAACCCATCTGACTTACCTTCGATCAAATCGCTCAAGAAAAAGGCGCCCTGGCTGTAGAGCCAGGACGCCTTTGTGAAACTTGTTTGTTTCGGCGGTAGGGCCTCAGCCCTCCTGGCTTACGGTCTGCTTGCGCTCCGCAATACGAGCCCGTTTGCCGGTCCGGCCGCGCAGGTAGTACAGCTTCGCACGACGCACGACACCGCGACGCACCACTTCGATGCTGTCGATGTTCGGCGAGTACAGCGGGAAAACGCGCTCTACGCCTTCGCCGAAGCTCATCTTGCGGACGGTGAAATTGCTGTTGATGCCGCGGTTCGAACGGGCGATGCACACGCCTTCGTAGTTCTGAACGCGGGTGCGTTCGCCTTCAACGACGCGCACGCCAACGCGCAGCGTATCGCCGGGGCGGAATTCGGGGATCGTCTTCCCCTCGTTGAATGCTGCGATGGCCTCAGCCTCGAGCTCTTGGATCAGACCCATGTTGGGTTCCTCTAATCTTTGCGCGCGCCAGAGGCAGACTGGGCCCGAGCACCACCGTGGCGCTCCCAAAGGTCCGGCCTGCGTAACCGTGTATCAGATTCGCTCATGGCCTTGCGCCATGCAGCGATCTTCGCATGATCCCCCGATCGCAGCACTTCAGGGATCGTGCGCCCTTCCCATTCAACAGGTCGGGTATATTGCGGATATTCGAGCAACCCTTCCTCGAAGGATTCCTCGGCCCCACTTGAGGCCGCGCCCATTACGCCGGGAAGCAGGCGAATGCAAGCGTCGAGAATGGCCAGCGCGGCGGGCTCTCCACCGGACAGCACGATGTCGGCGAGGCTGACCTCTTCGACCTCCCTGCCCTCGAAAATCCGCTCGTCAAATCCTTCGAACCGTCCGCACAAGATCGTCACGCCAGGACCTGCTGCCAACTCGCGAATGCGCTCTTGTGTAATCGGCTTTCCACGGGGGGTCATCGCCAACACCGGGCATGCGGGCTGGAGCGACCGCCCGTGGTCGATCGCGGCAGCGAGCACGTCCGCCTTGAGCACCATCCCTGCTCCACCTCCGGCCGGCGTATCGTCGACCGTGCGGTGCTTGTCGGTGGCGAAGTCACGGATCTGCACCGTCTCCAGCGACCAACCTCCTTCAGCCAAGGCGCGACCCGCAAGGGACACGCCAAGCGGCCCGGGGAACATCTCCGGGTAAAGCGTCAGGACGGTGGCGGCGAAAGTCATCAAAGCGGTTCCCAGATTTCCGGCAGGCTCCCGTCGCGGTCAGCCGCCAGCTCCTCTTGGAGCCATTCGCGGAACCGCTCGATCTTGCGCACCCCCACGCGATTGGCCGGATGGACCAGCCAGTGCGAAGAGCCGGACAGGTAGATGATGTCGAACGGCTGCACCAGCCGTCCGCTGTCGAGGTCGGCTTTCCAGAACATCGGCGTCATCATCGAGATGCCCGAGCCGCCGAACATGGCCGTCGCCTCCTGAAGCTGGCTGTCGAGCACGAGGCCCTGCATGGGCGGCGGAGCGCCGATACCGGCTTTCGCGAACCACCCAGCCCACAGCGAATCGTTAGGTGCGAAGCGTTCGACGTGCAGCAGGTCTTCGGGCTTGGTGATGTTGTTTTCCCGGAGGAAAGCGGGGGTGCAGATCGGCGTGAAGTGCGTCCGCACGAGGAAATCGCTGCGCAATCCCTCCCACCGACCGTCTCCGCCACGAATAGCCGCGTCGATGCCTCCGCGCGCGAGGTCGACGACTTCGTTCGACAGCGAGATGCGGACCGCCAAATCAGGGTACCGCACCTGGAAGCGCCCAATCCGCGAGCTGAGCCAGGTGCCGCCGAACGATACTGCCGTGTTGATCTCAAGGACGTCCTCGTCCTCTTCCCGCACGCCGGCAAAGGCATCAATCATGCTGGCAAAGCTGGAAGACACCGCCGGCAAGAGCCGCTTCCCCGTGTCCGTCAGCCGTACCCTGCCTTTTTCCCGCACGAACAACTGACGCCCGACCCAGTCTTCGAGATGGCGGATCTGATAGCTGATCGCTGCCTGGCTCATCCCCAGTTCCTCCCCGGCGCGAGAGAAGTTTTCGTGCCGGCCCGCGGCCTCGAAGGCGCGGATGGCCGGGAGGGAGGGAAGCCTGTCCATGCCCAACTCTATAAACCAGCCTTATAGTCTAACCCAACCCTTTTGTTGGAATTGGGAGGCCAGCGGGTGCATTTCACCAAGCAATCGAAGGGGAAATGAAATGCAAGACGAAGCTTACATGCGCCAGTGGAACGAGCACCACATGGCCCTATCGCAAGGCGTTGACCGGTTGGTTGCCCGCATCCGCGAGCGCTTTGCCCGGCGCCCGACCACAATAGACACCGCTTATGCAAGAAGGTCGCCTGCCCGGCGCGATCACCAGACCTCGCAAACGACACAGGCCTTGCTGAGTGGACTAGCGGCGGCCGTCATCACGGCGGTGATCTTCACCGGCGGCGTGGCTACCGTAACTGCGCCTCAGCCTGTCTTTCCAGGTCTGGTCCAAGCTGAAGTGACCGCTCCCGAACTCGCATGAGCGGAACCATACCCAGCCCATCCGGGTTGCAGCGCCGATGGAAGATTGCATCATCGTCGGCGCTGGCCCGGCTGGACTCACAGCGGCGATCTATCTCGCGCGCTTCCACCTCTCGATCCGGCTGTTCGACTGCGGCACCAGCCGCGCGGCACTGATCCCCTGCACCCATAACCACGCCGGCTTTCCCGAAGGCGTCTCCGGCCTCGAGTTACTGCGGCGCATGGCGGAGCAGGCCGAGCGATTTGGCGCCGAGCGTGAACTGGCGCGGGTGACCAAGATCTCACCCGAAGGCGAGAGCTTCACCGTGAGCGTCGAGGGACGCGACTTCCGCGCCCGAACCGTGCTCATGGCGACCGGAGTGGTCAACAATCGCCCCTCAGGGATCGACGATGCGCTTCACACCCAGGCGCTCGCAGAAGGCCTGCTGCGCTATTGCCCAATCTGCGACGGCTACGAAGTGACCGACAAACGCATCGCCGTCATCGGCACCGGTAGCCACGGCACCGCTGAAGCGCTCTTCCTGCGCGGCTATACCGCAGATGTGACCTTGATTTCACCCGACGCCGAACATGATCTCGATCCAAGCTGCGCCGCCGAACTCGATCGCGCCGGCGTCACCCGAATAGATGGCCCCTGCGGCAACTACGCGATTGAGGGTGACCTCCTGGCATTCGACACCACCCACGGAAGAATGCAGTTCGACAGCGTCTATCCCGCGCTAGGCTCGCGAGTGCGCTCGGACCTCGCAGCCGAAGTCGGGGCGCAGATCAGCAAGGATGGCTGCCTGGTGGTCGATCCCCATCAAAGCACCAGCATTCCCGGCCTGTTCGCGGCGGGTGACGTGGTGAAAGGGCTCGACCAGATAAGCCACGCCATGGGCGAAGGCGGTGTCGCTGCGACGGCGATCAGGAATTATCTGGCTGAGTTGGAGCCTCTGAGGCGTTAGTCATTCGAAGGCTAGAAAATCGTCGCTCGGCCTTTCGAGCTTCCGCGATACTACGATCGCACCCGGCAATGAAACCACCGTTGCGATCACAAACATCACACCAAACCCGAGAGCGAGGTAAGTCGATTCCTTCATGCCCGAGCTCAACTCTAAAAAGGTGGCCGGGATCAAGACTCCGAAGGGAAGAAAGCCCGCAGAGGCCGCCGCAACTAATATCCTGGAAGGACGCTTCCAAGCGGGGCCCCAGACAGACAAGGCCGCCGCTACGCCCGCCGCGAACCCGTTAAGACCGACGGCAACGACGAGTATTATCCATACGCTGTAGATGATCTGCATCGATCAAGCCTGATCGACGAAATCCATACTGACAACAAGCCTCTGGTCATTCCACGCCGGCACGGCTTCGATCCGCATCGGTACCATGAAGCGCTTGCCGTCAGGTCGCTCGACTTCGAGCACATCGGTCGCACCGTAGTTCTCGACCGCGATCACCGTACCGAGCGGCTCACCAGCCTCGGACATGGCCGGAAGGCCGATCAGATCCGCATGGTAGTATTCGCCCTCATCGAGGGCGGGGAGCGCCGAGCGCGGAACGCTCAGAGTGGTGCCGCGCAGTTTCTCGGCTGCGGTCCGGTCGTCCACCTCGGCAAAGCGGGCGATAGCGCCGCCCTTGCCATCGTCGCGCAGCTTCTTGAGCGTCAGCGCGCCGTCGTTGAATTGGCGATGGGCGGAGAAACCCCCGAGCCCTTCGCCAAACAACTTGAGACGGACTTCACCCGTCACGCCGTGCGCGCCGGTGATGGCGGCGAGCGTGACGGGTTTGTCTTCAGCCAAGGATCAGCCCTCAGCCTTTTCCTCGCCCGCTTCAGCGGCCGGAGCCTCTTCAGCGGCAGCTTCTTCAGCCGGGGCTTCTTCGGCAACCGGAGCTTCTTCAGCAGCCGGAGCTTCCTCGGCGGCAGCTTCTTCAGCCGGCGCTTCAGCAGCAACAACCTCTTCAGCCGGAGCTTCGGCAGCGACTTCCTCGGTCACTTCCTCGGCGGCCGGAGCAGCGGCTTCTTCCTTGGCAGCCTTGGCGGCTTCCTCGGCGGCAGCAGCCTTGGCAGCGCGCTCTTCAACGCGTTCCTTGGCCTTTTCGCCCGGCTCGGCCTTGTTCGGGTTGTTGCGAGCAGCGCGCTCCTTGATGCCGGCGGCATCGAGGAAGCGAGCAACGCGGTCGGTCGCCTGGGCGCCGACGCCCAGCCAGTAGCGGGCGCGATCCTCGTTCAGGACCACGCGGTTGGCGTCGTCCTTGGCGAGCAGCGGGTTGTAGGTGCCGACCTGCTCGAGGTACTTGCCGTCGCGCGAGCTGCGCGTGTCGGCAACGACGATACGATAGTAGGGGCGCTTCTTGTTGCCGCCCCGCGAGAGCCTCAGTGCTACTGCCATGGTTACTTACCTTTCTGATTCAAACTGTTGAATTTCAATTCTTCTTGAGCAGGTCCTGCAGGTTGGAGGGCAGTTGACCCGCCCCTCCACCAAGACCCGGTAATCCGCCGCCAGGGCCGCCGAGGGCAGCCGCTCCGGCACCGCCGGGACCACCCATCCCGCCGCCACCACCGAACAGCGCGCCGAGGCCCTTGAGCCCGCCCATCTTTTTGATCTGCTTCATCGCGCGGCCCATCTCCTGGTGCATCTTGAGCAGCTTGTTGACGTCCTGAACCTCTGTCCCCGAACCGGCCGCGACGCGCTTCTTGCGCTTGGCGTTGAGCAGCTCCGGGCGCTGGCGTTCCTTCTGCGTCATCGAGCCGATGATCGCATCCATGTGGACCAGCAGCTTGTCGTCCATGCCGCTGGCGGCCATCGCCTGCTTGGCCTTCTTCATGCCCGGCATCATGCCGGCGAGCATGCCAAGGCCGCCCATCTGCTGCATCTGCCGCAGTTGGGTGCGCAGGTCGTTCATGTCGAACTGGCCCTTGAGCATGCGCTCGGCGAGCTTGTCGGCATCTTCCTTGTCGATGACCTGGGCGGCCTTCTCGACGATCGAGACGATGTCGCCCATGCCGAGGATGCGCCCGGCCACGCGGCCCGGATGGAACGGCTCGATCGCGTCGAGCTTTTCGCCCGTGCCGGCAAACTTGATCGGCTTGCCGGTGACCGCACGCATCGACAGCGCCGCACCGCCGCGGGCATCGCCGTCCATGCGGGTAAGGATAACGCCGGTCAGCGGCACTTCGTCGGAGAAGCTCTGCGCGACGTTGACCGCGTCCTGGCCGGTCAGCGAGTCGACCACGAGGAGAACCTCGGTCGGCGTCGCGACGCCGGCGACGGCTTTCATCTCGGCCATCAGCGCTTCGTCGACGTGGAGGCGGCCCGCGGTATCGAGCAGCAGCACGTCAATCGCCTGCAGCCTGGCCGATTCGAGCGCGCGGCGGGCGATGTCGACCGGCTGCTGGCCGGTGATGATCGGGAGCGTCAGGACATCGACCTGATCGCCGAGCACCTTGAGCTGTTCCTGCGCGGCCGGGCGGTTGACGTCGAGCGACGCCATCAGCGCCTTCTTGCCGTGCTTTTCCTTGAGCAGCTTGGCGAGCTTGGCAGTCGTAGTGGTCTTACCCGAGCCCTGGAGACCGACCATCATGATCACGACCGGCGGCTTGGCTTCGAGCGTGAGCGGCGAGGACTCTTCCCCGCCGAGCATCGCGACCAGCTCGTCATTGACGATCTTGACCACTTGCTGGCCCGGCGTGACCGAACGCAGCACCTGATGGCCAACGGCCTTCTCGGTCACCGCGTCGATGAACTTGCGCGCTACGGGCAGGGCGACGTCGGCTTCGAGCAGGGCGATGCGAACTTCGCGCATCGCTTCGCGCACGTCGGCTTCGTTCAGAGCGCCGCGACCGCGCAGGCGATCGAAGACTCCAGTCAGGCGATCTGACAGTGTGTCGAACATGCCTAGCTTCACTCCAAACTGGCCCGAAAGCCAAAAACGCCGGCGGACGAAACCTCGTCAGCCAGCGTGCAAATCAGGTACTGGAACCATGCAAAAGGCATGGCCTATTTCAATACTTTAGCGACGAATGGTGGAGCCTAGCGGGATCGAACCGCTGACCTCTACAATGCCATTGTAGCGCTCTCCCAGCTGAGCTAAGGCCCCGTGCCATTTCGTCTTTAGCGCATCCTGGGTGGTGCGCCATCCCTTGCGGGAGGAGGGCCCTTTATGAGCGACTCCTCCGCTTCGCAAGCCCCAATTTATCAGTTTTCGTCGTCTTCGCCATCACCAGCGCCGGGAACGCCGAGATCGTCGTCGCCGCCAAGGTCGACATCGTTGTCCGGCGAGTCCTCGCCCTCGTCGATATCTTCCAGATCCTCGTCAGCGAGATCCGAATCGGCTTCCTCGACCTTTTCGACCTTCGCCACTTCCTCGAACGGAATCGGCTGCTTCGACTTGAGCACCGGCTCGGGATACCACTGGTTGCCGCATTCGATGCAGACGACCGGTTCGTCCTTCTGGAGATCGTAGAAGCGTTCACCGCATTTGGGGCAGCTACGCTTGGCGCCCCACTCTGGCTTGACCATGAATGTGTCCTTAGTCTGCCCGCTGCCGCAGCAGGCCTGAATTACTGTGACTTGATGGTAGCGGCCCCGACCATAATCAAGAGCCAGCATCAAGAGCGGGGGGCGCCTTGCCACAGCCCCCCAGCGCTGTCAAAAGCCCGCGCGTTCCCACTGCCCATAGCTGAGATAGCCTCTTGTCCGTCAACCCTGACACTGCCCCCCGCCCACGCCGCTTCGTTTCCGCGGGGCCTTTGACCGGCAGGATCCGTGTGCCGGGCGACAAGTCGATCAGCCACCGCTCGTTGATGTTCGGTGCTTTGGCCGTGGGCGAGACGCGCGTGACTGGCCTGCTCGAGGGCGAGGACGTCATGGCCACGGCTGCCGCGCTGCGGGCGATGGGCGCGACGATCGTGCGCGAGGACGAAGGCACCTGGTCGATCCATGGAGTGGGCGTCGGCGGGCTGTTGCAGCCCGAGAGCGCGCTCGACATGGGCAACTCCGGCACCTCGACGCGCCTGCTGATGGGCCTGGTCGCCAGCCATCCGATCGTGGCCACCTTCACCGGCGATGCCAGCTTGTCCAAGCGCCCGATGGGCCGGGTGATCGAGCCGCTCTCCCTGATGGGCGCGGACTTCACGGCCAGCCCCGGCGGCACCCTGCCGTTGATGGAGCGAGGCCTGAGCCCCGCCGTGCCGATCACTTACCGCCTCCCTGTCGCCAGCGCTCAGGTGAAGAGCGCGGTGCTGCTCGCGGCACTCAACACTGCCGGCATAACCAGCGTGATCGAGCCGGTGCCGACGCGCGATCATACCGAGCGTATGCTCAAGGGCTTCGGCGCAGAGCTGTGGGTCGAGGAAGAAGCCGGCCATCGCGTGATTCGCCTGCGTGGCGAGGCCGAACTGCGGCCCCAGACTATCGAGGTGCCGGGTGATCCCTCCTCCGCGGCGTTTTTCGCCGTGGCGGCGCTGGTCGTGCCGGGCAGCGACTTGGTCATCGAGAACGTCGGCCTCAATCCCACTCGCGCCGGCCTGTTCGAAGTGCTGCGCCAGATGGGCGGCTCGATCGAGGAATTGGACAGACGCCTCGTCGGTGGTGAGCCGGTGGCGGACTTACGCGTGCGCCATTCGGTGCTCACCGGCATCGAGGTCGACCCGGCCATCGCGCCGAGCATGATCGACGAATTCCCCGTCCTGTTCGTCGCCGCCTCGCTGGCGCAAGGCCGCACGGTCACCAGCGGGCTCGATGAATTGCGGGTCAAGGAGAGCGACCGGCTCGCGGTCATGGCCGAGGCGCTGCGGAGTGCAGGCGCGCGGATCGAGGAACGCGAGGATGGTCTGGTGATCGAAGGCACCGGCGGCGATCCGCTTACCGGGGGCGGCCCGATCGCCACCCACCTCGACCATCGCATCGCCATGTCGATGGCCGTCGCCGGTCACGCCAGCCGCGATGGCGTCGAAGTCGACGACACCAGGCCGATCGCAACTAGCTTCCCTGTGTTCGAAGCCCTGCTCGACGGCGCGAGTGCAGTTTAGGCCGGGCTCGACACCTTCATCAGCACCAGGCCCGAGACGATCAGCAGAGCGGCGAAGATCCGCATCGCGCTGACAGTCTCGCCAAGCACGACAATGCCGACCACGAACGCGCCCACAGCGCCGATGCCCGTCCACACGGTATAGGCCGTTCCGAGCGGCAGCGACTTCATCGCCACCGCCAGCAAGCCAAAGCTGAGAAACATCGCGCCTAGAGTCACGGCTGACGGGCCAAGCTTCGAGAAGCCGTCCGACAGCTTCATCGAGTAAGCCCACACGACTTCAAGAATACCGGCAACGAACAGAATAACCCACGCCACAGCAGCCTCCTAAGAAAGGGTTAGCTGCCGGGCCGTCCCGGTCTTGAACGTTCACTTGGAACACAAAGGACGTGGCCTTCGCCGGGGGCCAGATAGGGATTTCGATTGCGGTTCTCAAGGTTGCAATTGCCGACTAGGGAATGACGCCGTGATCGACTCCTTCACAGCCGACGTCATCGGCCTCATCGGCAGCGCGCTGTTCATCGGCGCCTTTGCCTACGCCAACCTGACCAAGACGCTGAACAAGTTGGGGTTCAACCTGGCCAACATGATTGGCTCGATCCTGCTGCTTATTTCGCTGTCTGTGAACTTCAACCTCGCGGCTTTCGTGCTGGAGACAGCGTGGGGCTTGATCGCGGCAGCGGGCCTCGTCATGGCGATCCGCGTAAAAATGCGGAAGAAGCCCGAATGATCATCGCCGTCGACGGCCCGACCGCTTCGGGCAAGGGCACCATCGCCAAGGCGCTCGCCCAGCACTACCGCCTTCCGCACCTCGACACCGGCCTGCTCTATCGCGCGGTGGGGCGGCAGGTATTTCTCGATGGCGGTGATCCGGACAGTGCCGGTGACGCGCTGAGCGGCTGCGCCTTTCCGGATGGCCTGCTGCTCGATCCTGAACTGCGTACCGAAGATACTGGGGGCCTAGCCAGTCGCGTCTCGGTCCACCGCTCGGTGCGCGAGGCACTGTTCGAACGTCAGCGCAGTTTCGCGCTGCAGCCGGGCGGCGCAGTACTCGACGGGCGCGACGTCGGCACGGTGATCGCACCCGAAGCGGAGGTGAAGCTGTTCGTCGTCGCCAGCGTCGAAGCTCGCGCGCTGCGTCGGTGGAAAGAAATGCAGGAACGCGGGAACGACCGGACCCTGGCCGAGATCGAAGAGGACCTCCGCCTCCGCGACGAACGCGACCGCAACCGAGCCGAAGCCCCACTGCGCGCCGCTGACGATGCGGTGGTGCTCGATACCTCGGATCTGGGCCGAGACGAAGCTATCGCAGCCGCTATCGCACTGGTCGAAAGGCAGCTGGCCCTTCAGCGTTGAGGCTCAGGCGGCGACCGGCTCCACGGTCGCTTCGCCCTCTCCCGGACCGATGCTGGCATGGTAGACCGTCAAGTCGCCCACGCCCTTCAGCGTCATCGTTTCCGGCGTGCCGAAATCGTCCCGCGACCTGGCCCGCAGCCAGGTGCTTTCCGAAATGGCGATACCGTTGAATGGCGCAGCGCCTTGCAGCCGCGCCGCGATGTTCACCGTGTCACCCCAATAGTCGTAGGCCATCCGCGTCGCGCCGATCACACCGCCCACCACAGGGCCGCTATGGATGCCGACGCGCAGGCCCACCGTGTCAACGCCCGCGACCTGGCGCAGTTCGTGGACGCAACCGATCACGGCGCGAGCAAAGGCAATCGCCGAATCCGCGCTGTTGACGCTCTCAATGTTGCCGCCCGCGATGGCGAGGTAGGAATCGCCGACCGTCTTGACCTTTTCGATGTGATGCACGGCGGCGAGGTTGTCGGCCTGGTTGAAGAAGCTGTTGAGCAGCTCGACCAGGTGTCCGGGCGAGATCCGCCGCGCCAGCATCGAGAAGCCGACCATGTCGATGAAGATCACGCTCGCGTCGGCATAGGAGTCTGCCACCACCCGCCCGTCGCGGATGCGCTGGACTGCCGCTGGCGGGAGCATGTTGTGCACCAGCTCCTCGTTCTTGCGCCGCTCGTTGTCGAGCCCGTCGGCGAGGATGAATGCGGAGCGGCTCGTGCGGCCCACCGCGAGGCAAATCGCGAACATCACTGCCGAGCCGCCGAAGTAGCTGAGCGCGGCAAAGATGAAGGCTGGCTGGTCAAGGTCGTTCAGGGCCGAGCCGAACCAAGCCAGCATGTCCGCCACCAGCCAGATCACGAACAGGCGCGGCCTGCCGGCCAGGGTGACTGCGGCAAAGGCGGCGAGGACCAGTCGGTTGATGACCGCCACCACGTGCAGACCGGCGTCCGCGCCGGCGAGGTATTCGAACAGCACATAGTTCGCTCGCCCAACCAGCAGCGAGAGCAGCAGCAAGGCGATGAAGTCGATGATCGGGTGACGCACATAGGCGTCCCAGAAGGTCACGCAGATATAGCCGCCCGCGACCGCCAGGCTTGCGCCGAGATAAATCGCGAGTTCGGCGTTCTGCGCCTGCGACACGAGGTTGGGATTGGTGATCAGGTAGGCGAGCGACACGATCATGAAGATCACGCAGTAGAGCCGCACGAACGGCATCCGCAGCGCCCGCGCCGTGGCGCTGTAGCGTTCTTCGGTCTCACTGTCGGCGAACCGGCTGAATACGCCTGGCTGCTGCACACCCCACCCCATCCTGGAAACCCAGGCCCGCATCCCGTCTACCTTCATGAAAACCCCAGTGTCGAGGCCCTGCACTCGGTTACTCACGGGTACAAGCAGTATCGGAGGTATGCATCCGCCCCGGCGGGCGGGGGGTCCGGAGGTGGCCGGGGCGGATGCGGGGGGTCAGGCCAGGCGGCCGTTCATTTCGATCGCCCGATTGATGTTGTAGAAGTTGGGTGAGGTTGCCTTCACCGCCTGGTGAATCTCTTCGTATTGCTCGCGCGTACCGTCGCCCTCGAGCGTGACGACGTAGTCGAGCTTGCGGTAACCGTTGGGAACGCTCGCATCGAGGCCGAGGAAGCCGCGCAAGTCCAGTTCGCCGGCCATTTCGATGCGGCACGCTGAAAGCGTGATCCCGCGGACCGCGGCCTGGGCCACGTAGCCCACGGTCATGCAGGCATTGATCGCGCTCATCAGCAGTTCCTGCGGATTGGGGGCGCTATCGGTGCCGAGCAGTTCGTAAGGCTCGTCGGCGACAATCTTGTGGCGCCGGGCGATGCGTTCGCCGCCCATGGTGACGCTGTCGACGGTAGTCTCGGAGCGGGTTTGGCCGGTCCATTCGGTGCGGACGCGGAAGGCGACCATGCCATTGGCCGGATCCTGCTTGATCGCTTCGGTGGCTTCGGTAAGCGCGTCGAGATCGATGCCGTTGACGGTATTCTTCTGAGCAATATCGAGCATTTCAAATCTCCTTTGTCGTGGGGGGTCAGCAAAAGGCCGGTGCGACTTCGGCGATGCGGTCGCGGGCGGCGGGGGAAATCGCGGCCAGCGTGGCCACGAACTTGGGGTGGGTCATGCCGGAGCCGAGGTAGGTCCAGCGCAGCGCCTGGTGCTGCTGAGCTATCAGCGCGCCGCGTTCGTCTTCACCGAGCTGGCGGCCGACGGCCTTCTCGAAGGCATCGAGGTTGAGCTCGGCCTGCGTCTTCAGCCCACCGTCGAGGAACATCCCGATCTCGAGATACTCGTCGAGGGCGCTTTGGATCGAAGCCTCGTCGCGGCCTTCGGCCAGTGCCTCGACCATGAGTGTGTCGAGCTTGGCGTGCTGCGCCTCTTCCATCCAGTGGTGCTTGAGCAGGCTCTTGAACAGCGGATCTAAGCCGCTGTCGTCGCGGACGCTGTCGACATAGTGCCGCTGCGTCATCCATTCGATCTGCAGGATGGCCAGCGCCACCGCGAGCGGATCATGGCGCAGGACTTCGGCGCCTATCGCCTCGGGTGGGCCGATCACGGCGCACTCGCTACCGAAATCGCGCACGAACGTGGCATGGAAGCGCTTGAACAGTTCAATGTGCTTGGCTTCCTCGCCCGCGAAGTTGAGCAGAGCCCGCACTCGGGCATCGTTGCCGTTCAGCTGCGGCCGGGCGTGATCGAGCACGAACGGAAGAATGAACTCTTCGACCAGACCGAAGATCACGAGGTACTCGTGGCCGCGGACCTGGTTGAGAACGCGCCGCTCCGCCTCCGACAGGCCCTCTGGCACGTCGGTTCGGGCGAGGTTCTCGGGCATGAACGGGCGGGAGAAATCGAGCGCCGCGCCTTCGGGCAGGACGTCCTCGATTTGCCAGGCCGCACGGGCGGAGGCGGAAAGCACGCTAGCGAAATTGAACTCTTGAAACATGTCGAATTCCTTGGGGGGTCAGATGGAATTGTGCCTGGGAGGGAGGTCAGGTGACCGTCCCGCCCTGCATGGCAAACATGAACAGCCCGAAGCCGAGCCAGAGGCCGCTGCAGGCGAACGCCGCGGCAAGACCGGCAAAAGCTGACTGGGGCCGCGATGGGCTCGTCGTCTTCATCGTCTCTTCCTCAATTGCGCGTCGCGTCGTGCGGCGCTGGCGGCCCAATGGAACCGCAACGTGAGAGCGAGCGTGGGAAGAACCGTGGAATTTGACGCTGCGCGGCCCGCACCGTAGTTTCCACGGTGGGTCGCTTCTCCAAAGGAGGCGGGGCTGCTTAATCTCTCGCTCATCGGCGAGATCGCCGTGCGCCGTGACGCGCAAGAGGTCGCCCTGCCGGCGTCGGCGAAGACGCGCGCCCTGCTCGCCTATCTGGCGGTCACCGGCAAGGAGCATCGCCGCGACGCGCTCTGTTCGCTATTCTGGAACGTGCCCGACGACCCCAAGGGCGCCTTGCGCTGGAGCCTGAGCAAACTGCGCCAGGCCGTGGACGAGCCCGACACGCAGCATCTCGTCGCCGACCGGGAGACTGTCCGCCTAGAGATGACGGGGTCGAACTGCGACTTTGCCCGGATTGAAGAGGCCGCGGCCAGCGACGATATCGGCACGCTTGAAACGGCCGCGTCAATTCGCGGCGAGTTCGCCCCAGGCCTCAATTTGCGGGGCTGCGAGGAGTTCGAATCCTGGCTGCTCGCCACGCGCGAGGACGTGCGCCAGCGCCAGTTGCAGGTTTGGCGCAAGCTGATCGGCTTACTGGAAGGCGAGCCCGAGCGAGCGCTGCCGTTTGCCCGCAGCGTTGTCGAGGCGGACCCGCTGGGCGAGGATGGCTGGGTTACGCTGGTCACGCTGCTTTCCGCCTCCGGGCGAGGTGACGAAGCAGAGGCCCAGCGCGGGGTAGCGATCCGCACCCTGGAGGCTGCTGGAATTGGAGCAGAGATGGCCCTCGCCCGGCCGGTCAAGCCCACACCTGCCGCCGCGACTCCTTCCGTGCCGCACGAACAGGGCAAGCCCGTCATCCGCCAGCGCGTCGAGTTCTGCACCGCTCCAGACGGCACTGGCCTTGCTTATAGCTGCGTCGGAAATGGGCCCCCGCTGGTCAAGACCGCCAACTGGCTCAACCACCTCGAGTTCGAATGGGAAAGCCCGATCTGGAGCCATTGGATCGAGGCGCTCTCGCGCGATCACAGGCTGGTTCGCTATGACGAGCGCGGCAACGGCCTGTCCGACTGGAAAGTCGCGGACTTGTCGTTCGAAGCCTTCGTCCAGGATCTGGAAACGGTGGTCGACGCAGCGGGCGTCGACCAGTTCGACCTCTTGGGTATTTCGCAAGGCTGCGCCGTCTCGATCGCCTATGCGGTGCGCCACCCGGAGCGGGTGCGCTCGATGATCCTCTATGGCGGCTACTCGCAAGGCTGGAAGTCGCGCAACGATCCGGAGGAACTCGCCCGGCGGGAGGCGATGGTGACCTTGACCGGGGTTGGCTGGGGCCAGGGCAACCCGGCCTTTCGCCAGATGTTCACCACGCTCTACTTCCCCGAAGCGACCGACGAGCAGGCACAGTGGTTCAATGAACTGCAACGCATCTCCGCCTCACCAGAAGGCGCCCAGCGGTTGCAGCGCGCCCTGGGCGTGATCGACGTCCGTCACCTCCTCCGCAAGGTCAAGGTGCCGACCTTGATCCTGCATAGCCGCAACGATTCCGTGGTCCCCTTCGAAGCCGGCCGCATCCTTGCTCGCTTCATCGAGGGCGCCCGGTTCGTGCCGCTAGACAGCTCCAACCACTTGGTCCTAGCCCAGGAACCCGCCTGGCCGGAGATGATTGCGCACATCAGGGAATTCCTGGCGAACCCCCACGCCTAGGCGGCGGCGCAACGACTGAGGGGAGTGACGGCCTTCCAAGTTGACGCTTTACCCCGTCACTCCGTCGTTCAGGCAAGCGACGCTTTTGCTTGCCATTTGCGCCTCGCTCGCCTATCCGCGCGCCCGTCCGACGGGGCTTTTCAGCCCGGTCGCGGGTGCAGGGCCGCAGCAGACGGCTCCTCAAGACAGGCGGAACGAACGGCGGCGGGCAAGCCTCGCCACTGTCCCGCTTTTCACTCGCGGACCGGAGGAAGCTTCGGAAGATGCTTGCGCTGGCATTCGGCCTCGCAGGCGGTTCGGCCATCAAGACCGGCGGATACAACCGCCTGGCCGGAAAAAACGTGAACTAGGATACTGATCGATATGGCATCTACCGCCAATCCGACTCGCGACGATTTCGCGAAACTCCTCGATGAACAACTCGGCGGTGCCGAAGGCGGCTTTGAAGGCCGCGTGGTCAAGGGCACCATCACCGCCATCGAAAACGGCATGGCCGTGATCGACGTCGGCCTGAAGAGCGAAGGCCGCGTCTCGCTGCGCGAATTCGCCCGTGGCGAAGACGACCAGTCCCTCAACGTCGGTGACGAAGTCGAAGTCTTCGTTGACCGCGTAGAAAATTCCGAAGGCGAAGCGATGCTGAGCCGCGACCGCGCTCGCCGCGAAGCCGCGTGGGACAAGCTGGAAAGCGAATTTGGCGAAGGCAAGCGCGTCGAAGGCCGCATCTTCGGCCGCGTCAAGGGTGGCTTCACTGTCGACCTCGACGGCGCCGTGGCCTTCCTTCCGGGCAGCCAGGTCGACATCCGCCCGGTGCGCGATGTGACCCCGCTGATGGACATGCCGCAGCCGTTCCAGATCCTCAAGATGGACCGCCGCCGCGGCAACATCGTCGTCTCGCGCCGTGCGGTTCTCGAAGAGACCCGCGCCGAACAGCGCAGCGAGCTGATCGACCGTCTGGCCGAAGGCCAGGTGATCGACGGCGTGGTCAAGAACATCACCGACTACGGTGCGTTCGTCGACCTCGGCGGCATCGACGGCCTGCTCCATGTCACCGACATGAGCTACAAGCGCGTCAACCACCCGAGCGAAGTGATCGCCATTGGCGACACGGTGAAGGTGCAGATCATCCGCATCAACGCCGACACGCAGCGCATCAGCCTCGGCATGAAGCAGCTCGAGAGCGATCCGTGGGAAGGCGTTGCCGCCAAGTACCCGGTCGGCGCCAAGGTTTCGGGCGTGGTCACGAACATCACCGAATACGGTGCGTTCGTTGAGCTCGAAGCCGGCATCGAAGGCCTGGTCCACGTTTCGGAAATGAGCTGGACCAAGAAGAACGTCCACCCGGGCAAGATCGTCTCGACCAGCCAGGAAGTCGAAGTTGTCGTGCTCGAAGTCGATTCCGACAAGCGCCGCATCTCGCTCGGCCTCAAGCAGGCTCAGGGCAATCCGTGGGAAGAGTTCGCCGACAAGCACCCGGTTGGCTCGACCGTCGAAGGCGAAGTCAAGAACGCCACCGAGTTCGGCCTGTTCATCGGCCTTCCGGGCGACGTCGACGGCATGGTCCACATGTCGGACATCGCTTGGGGCATCTCGGGCGAAGACGCGCTGGCTCTGCACCGCAAGGGCGAGCAGGTTAACGCGATCGTTCTCGACGTCGACGTCGAGAAGGAGCGCATCAGCCTCGGCATGAAGCAGCTCGAAAAGGGCGCTCCGGCAGCCGGCGGTGTCAGCACCGGTGGTGGCCTGAAGAAGAACGACGTGGTCACCGTGACCGTGCTCGAAGTCCGCGATGGTGGCCTCGAAGTGCAGGCTGGCGACGATGGCGCGACTGGCTTCATCAAGCGTTCGGACCTCGGCCGCGACCGTGACGAGCAGCGTCCGGATCGCTTCCAGACCGGCCAGAAGCTCGATGCCATGGTCATCGGCTTCGACCGTTCGAAGAAGCCAAACTTCTCGGTCAAGGCGCGCCAGATCGCCGAAGAGAAGCAGGCTGTCGAACAGTACGGTTCGTCGGACTCGGGTGCTTCGCTCGGCGACATCCTCGGCGAAGCGCTGAAGAAGCAGTAAGCTTCAACGGCAATAGCCTTTGAGAAAGGCCCGTCCGCTCAACCGAGCGGGCGGGCCTTTCCTATTTGGGCCGGGGTTTCTAGACTCGCCCGATGGAAGCCAGCTGCCAATGCGGAAACCTGAGCGCCACGATCGATGACGGCGCCGAGCCGATGACCGTGCTGTGCCATTGCCGCGAGTGCCAGAAACGCAGCGGATCGCCCTTTGGCGTGATGGCCTACTTCCCCGACGCAAACGTGACGGTGACCGGCGAGGCGCGCGAATACTCACGCCCGACCGACGAGGGGAATAGCTTCACCACAGGCTTCTGCCCGGCCTGCGGCAGCACTCTCTACGGCCGCGCCAGCAAGTATCCCGGGATAACCGGCGTAACTGTCGGCACTATCGCCGACCCTGCGTTCCCGCCCCCTGCCCGCTCGGTCTATGAGCAGAGCCGCCATGGCTGGTTGGCCCTGCCCGAGACCATGCCGGGCTTCGCCCGCGGACGCGACGGAGAACGAAGCCGATGAAGGCGACTCCTTTCCTGATGTTCCAGGGTGACGCGGCGGGCGCGCTGGCTCTCTACCGCGCGGCCTTCGCTGACTTCGAAGAACTGTTGCTGCAAGAACACCCCGAAGGTCCGCAAGCCGGCCAGGTTGCGATGGCCCGCATCCGCGTCGGGGGGCTCGAGATCATGCTTTACGACAGCCCGCCGGTGCACGCCTTCACATTCACCCCCGCCACCTCCATCTTCATCGAGTGCGACGATGAAGCCCAATTGCGCGCCCTTGCAGAAACGCTGGGCGAAGGCGGTGGCGTCATGATGCCAATCGGCAATTACGGCTTCAGCAGCCTGTTCACCTGGCTCGCCGACCGATTTGGGGTGAGTTGGCAATTGAACCTGAAGTGAGACCCATGCTCGAAATCCACCAGTTCCCCTGCCTCTCCGACAACTACGGCTTCCTCCTGCACGATCCAGAGAGCGGCGAAACCGCGTGCATCGATACGCCGGACGCCGAGGCCTATCTGCGCGAGGCAGCGGCGAAAGGTTGGCGGATCACGCAGATCTGGAACACTCATTGGCACCCGGACCACGCTGGCGGCAACGAGGCGATCAAGGCGGCCACGGATTGCACCATCGTCGCGCCTCGCGTTGATGCGTCCAAGATTGCCGGGGTCGATCGCACTGTGGCGAACGGCGACAAGGTCGAACTCGGCAAGTGGGTCGCCAAAGTCATCGACGTTGGCGGCCACACACTCGGCCATATCGCCTACCATCTGCCGGAAGCAGGGGTCGCTTTCGTCGGAGATTCGCTGTTCGCGCTTGGCTGCGGGCGGATGTTCGAAGGCACACCTCAGCAATTCTGGACGAGCCTCTCGCGCCTCAAGGACTTGCCGCCGGAGACTGCGCTCTACTGCGCTCACGAGTACACTCAGTCCAACGCCCGCTTCGCACTCCATGCCGATCCGGACAACGTAGAGCTGCAACTCTATGCCCGCGAAATCGACGAACGTCGCTCCCGCGGAGAGCCGACCGTGCCGACGCAACTGACGCGGGAATTGGCTACCAACCCGTTCCTGCGGGCCGATGCGGAGGACATGCGCAACCGCTGGGGCGGTCTCGATCCGGTCGAGACGTTTGCCCGCCTGCGTGCGGCCAAGGACAGCTTCTGAGCGACATCGGGACGGATGGCCCATCCCAAACTGCCCGCTATTGACATTTATAACCAAATAGGTTATATGCCCCGCCGTCAGTTGACACCTGACAAGCGACGGGTGCGGGAGCGTGTAGCGCTTCGCTTTCACTCCCGCAGCTAAGGCCGGCGCCCTTCCGACATCGTCAGAGGGTGTCCAGCGTAGGATACGAGGATGACAACCGTTGGCGGGACCTGCGAGCCCTCTCCCGCAGCTAAGGCCGGCGCCCTTCCGACATCGTCAGAGGGTGTCCAGCGTAGGATACGAGGATGACAACCGTTGGCGGGACCTGCGAGCCCTAACCGCCAGCGCCTCCTATCCGACAGGGCCGAGCAGCGAGTTTTGGTCGCAGCCCTCGCCGCCGTTCGCAGCCATGCTCGCGCAAGGCAATCCTGTGACGCCCAGGACGCGCCGGCCTTTGCCCGTCCGCGTTTTTCATTCCGGCGTTAGACCCGCGCTCGCCAGCGGGTGATGGGGTGTGCCTGCGGCACATAGGATCTCACGCAAAGGCGCAAAGACGCAAAGACGTACCTCAACACCTCTCCCCTATTCGTCATTCCCGCGAACGCGGGAACCTAGGGCGGAACAGCGCCAGAGAGCCGACTGGGTCCCCGCGTTCGCGGGGATGACGAAGGGTGGAGTTTGATCTTCGCGGCTTTGCGCCTTTGCGTGACCAAAAATCCTCCCTGTCGCGCAGCGATGGGGAGGTGGCAGACGCCGTCAGGCGGCTGACGGAGGGGCTAGGGGCGTGGCGCCAGCCCCTCCACCATCCGCTTCGCGGACGGTCCCCCTCCCCATGAGCTACGCTCACAGGGAGGATCGCGAGAATTTGAGGAAATCCCACGGCCAAGCCGCGGGATCAAATCACAGGGAGGAAATCGCCTCGTCGACCAGCTTGCGGTCGGCGTCGGCATCGTGCTTCGCAGCAATCAGCCCGCGCGCAGCTTCGGTAGCTGCAAGAGCTGCCTTGGCGCGAACTTCGTCGACCGCAGCGCGCTCGGCACCGGCGATCTTGTCTTCGGCCATGCGCTCGCGCCGACCGATCACGGCCTTGGCGTCGGCTTCGGCCTTGGCGACGATCGCCTCGGACTCAGTCTTCGCATGCTCGATCATCGCCGCCGCGTCCTTCTCGGCATTGGCGATCTTGGCGGCATATTCACCGCGCAGCGCCTCAGCTTCGGCACGAAGCTTCTTCGCTTCGTCGAGCTGTTCGCGAATGGCGGCGATCTTGGCATCGAGCCCACCGGTGATCAGCTTGGGCACGCCCTTCCAGACGAGAATGCCGATGAACACCAGCATCGCTAGGCTGACCCAGGCGCCGGGACCGACGAACCCGAAAGCAACGGGTTCGACATGCTCGCCGCCATGACCGCCGGCATCGTGCTCGACAGTGGCGTTGAGTTCGTGCTCGGCCGAGGGATTAGCCATTGGCAAGGGCCTTCTTAACAGCGGCGGAGGCGGAGGTCTTGGTGACCTTCACTCCGGCAAGACGGGTAACGATGTCCTGCGCCGCTTCGCTGGCGACAGCTTCGATCTCGGCAGTAGCCGCGCTGCGAGCGGCGGAAATCCGCTCATCAGCCTCGGCCAGCCGCGCGTCGATCTTGTTCTGCGCAGTCGCCAGCTTCTTTTCAGTCTTGGCAGCCGCCTCGGCCTTGGCCTTGGCGACCAGAGCCTGAGCTTCGGCGCGATTTTCATTCTCGCGTTGACGCCAGGCCGCTTCCTGTTCGTCGGCCGCATCGCGCGAGGCTTGCGCCGCGGCGAGGTCGTCCGAAATCTGCCGGTCGCGTTGAGCGACGGTGTCCATCACTTTGGGCACCATGCCCCGACCCACGATGAAGAACACCAGGCCGAAGATGATCAGCAACCAGAAGATCTGGCTGGAGTAGGTTTCGGCAAGTTGCGCTATCTGTGGCATCGGAGCTTCCGGCAGTCAGTCAGGTCGTCTGTTTGTCAGGCGACGAAGATCAGGATCATCGAGACGACGAACGCGAGCAGGCCCAGCAGTTCCGCCGCGGCGAAACCGATGAAGAGGCGGCCCTGCTGGCCGTCGGCAGCGCCGGGGTTGCGCAGCGCGCCTTCGAGGAACGATCCGAAGACGTTACCCACACCGATGGCGGCCATGCCCGCACCGATTGCCGCGAGGCCGGCGCCGACCAGCTTGGCTGCTTCCATGTCCATGTCAAAACTCCTTTTCGAAACTCGTTGAAATCACTCAGTGAAGATTTTCGGCATCGTTGATGTACAGCGAGGTCAACAACGCGAAGACGTAAGCCTGGATGCCCGCGACCAGCACTTCGAGTGCGCAGATCGCCACCATCAGGATGAAACTCGGGATGCCGATGAACACGCCCCAACCGGCGCCGGCATTGCTGCTGTCGATGACGAAGCTCGACAGCACTTCGAGCAGCACGTGCCCGGCCATCATAGCCACGAACAGTCGCAGGCCGAGGCTGAACGGGCGAACCATGAACGAGATCAGCTCGATCACCGGGATCAGCCACAGCAGCCAGATCGGCGTGCCGTGCGGCACGAACAGCGAGAAGAAGTGCAGGCCGTGGCGCCAAAAGCCGACGATCAGCACGATCGCGAAGCTGATGATCGCCAGGATACCGGTCACGGTGAAGTGGCTGGTGAAGGTGAAGGCGTGCAGCCCGACCACGCCCAGCGGCAAGAGGCCGAGCATGTTCGCGAACAGGATGAACATGAACAGCGAGAAGATGTACGGGACGTACTTCTTGCCGGCCTTGCCGACGTTGGCGGCGAGCAGGTCGTCGATGAAGCCGGTGAAGGTCTCGACAGCCATCTGCCAGCGGCCCGGCACCAGTTGACGCTTCATGCCGCCGGCAACGAAGATCCACAGTGCGACAGCCGAAATCGCCATCCACAACGCGCTGTTGGTGAAGGCAATGTTGTAGCCCGCAACTTCCCAGTGCCCCGAGCCGAACAGCGGCTCGATGGTGAACTGGTGCATCGGATCGACTTTGGCTTCGGCTGCCACTTGTCTACGTGTCCCTTAACATTGCGAACGCGGCGCCCACTGGCCGACCCAATTGCAGGATCAGTCGGGACGCCGGCTGGAAATCCGGATTATGTTCCTGAAGGCAACGACTATCCCGAGGAACAGCATTACCAACAGACCCCAAGGCGATGTACCGGCGAAATGGTCGATTACCCAACCAATCACCGCACCACCGAGCATCCCCCCCAGCAATTCCGCCAGCACGCGGTTGCCCAGCTTATAGCTGGCGTCCGCGCCCTGCACTTGCGGCCGGTTGCGCTGATTTTCCCGCTCGCGTGCAGCTTTCAGCCGCTCCCCGAGCGCGTCGATCCGCGCATCCTCGCCGATGGGGTCCCGTTCGGGCGTTTCGTCGCTCATGCTGGGCTCCGCTAATATGGAGTTTCCGACACAGGCAAAGACCTGCCCGCCGAGGGCGCCGCCCCTTTAGAAAGGGGGTCCGCCCGAGTCAACCGATGGAAGTCATCTAGCGCCCCGCCTCGTGAACCTCCCCACCGTCAGAGGAAGGAATCTCCTAACGATTCAAGCAATCTGTGAGATCGTCTTGGCCAGCTCGACCTCCGTAAACGGCTTGGACAAACGCGGAAGGCCGAGCTCCTCGCCATCGGGCAGATCCGCAAAGCCCGAAACGACGATGACCTTGAGATCGGGCCGAATCTCGCGCGCTTTTTCCACCAGTTCGCCGCCGGACATGTCGGGCATGGCGTAATCGGTGACCATGAGATCGAGATCCTCGCTGGCAATGACCCTCAGGGCGCTCGGCCCGGAATCGGCCTGCAGGACCTGATGCCCCATGTCAGACAACATGGTCGCGGTATTGAGGAGCACGATCTCGTCATCGTCGACCGCCAGGATTCGCAGCGCCCCGGTTGGAGAGGCCTGTTCCCCATCCGCCTCGGGCGTAACCGCGGTTGCCGCGGAAACTTCAGCGACCGGCAACAGAATCTCGACCTTCGTGCCCTTGCCCGGGACGCTCTCAATGAGCAGCCGACCGCCACATTGTTCCACCATGCCCTGGACCATCGACAGGCCCAGACCGGTGCCCTTCCCCACTCCCTTGGTGGTGAAGAACGGCTCGGTTGCGCGAGCCAAGGTGCCCGCACTCATGCCATCGCCCGGATCGATAACCGACAGACGGACGTAGGCACCGACAGTGTCGGGCAGAAACGCTTCCTCAGCCGAAATGATCACCTCACCCCCTTCGGGCAAGGCGTCGCGCGCGTTGACGACGAGGTTCATCACCGCCAGTTCGAGCTGCGTGCGATCGGCCAGCGCCGGAGGCAGGCTCAGGGGAAAGTCGGTCCTGATGGTGATCCCCGGCCCGATCGTCCGTTGTAAAATCTCCGCCATGCTGCGGACGGCGTCTTGAAGGTCGACCGCCTCCAGCGAGAGCTCCTGCTTGCGCGCAAAGGCAAGCATCCGCTGGCTCAAAGTAGCGCCCCGTTCGGCAGCAGTCATCGCGTTCTCGAGGAAGCGGTCGATGTCAGCGCCATCCGCAAGTCGCCGTTTTGCCAGGCTGAGGCTCCCCAGGATCGCGGCGAGGATATTGTTGAAGTCATGCGCCACGCCCCCGGTCAGCTTGCCGATGGCTTCCATCTTCTGGGCCTGGAAGAACTGTTCCTGCGACTTCTGCAGAGCCTCCTGAGCGCGCTTCCGTTCGGTCAGGTCGCGAGTGATCTTGGTGAAGCCGATCAATGTCGCTCCGCCATCGTGGATCGGATCGATCACGACATGGGCCCAGAAACGCGAGCCGTCCTTTCGCAAGCGCCAGCCTTCGGCTTCGAATCGCCCTTCGCCCGCGGCGGTCTTGAGAGCGCGATCAGGTATGCCCGCGGCGCGGTCTTCCGGCAGATAGAAGCGCGAGAAATGCTCGCCAATGATTTCGCACTCTTGATAGCCCTTGAAGCGCTGGGCACCCGCATTCCAGCTCGACACTTTGCCGTCGGGGTCGAGCATGTAGATCGCGTAGTCGGTGACCGACTGGACCAGCAGCCGAAAACGCTCCTCGCTCTGGCGTAGCGCTTCTTCGGACGCTCTGTGCTCCGTCAAGTCGCGGGTGATCTTGGCGAAACCGACGTGTGTGCCTTGCTCGTCGCGGATCGGGTCGATGACGACATTGGCCCAAAAGCGCGACCCGTCCTTGCGAAGTCGCCAGCCTTCAGCTTCGAAGCGGCCTTCCTCGAGCGAGGTCTTCAAGGCTTTCGCGGGGATGCCGCTGGCGAGGTCTTCCTCGGTGTAGAACTGCGCGAAGTGCTGTCCGATGATTTCAGACGGACGATAGCCCTTGAGCCGTTCGGCGCCAGCATTCCAGCTGCTCACAATGCCCGAAGGATCGAGCATGTATATCGCGTAGTCCGTAATGCTCTGGACCAGGAGATCGGCGCGACCCGAATTTAATGATTTAACTGACATTCTTAGCCCACCGCCCCCTTACGGGAGCAGAAAGCCTCAGTTAACGGATCGTTCCTTCGAAAGGTCGCGCAAATTCAGGTACGCCCCGTTGGGGGCGGAACCTTACGGACAGCGCGGATCGCGTTCAGGAGGGCCCGCACCCCGCGTTTGCCAAGCCCCGCTAGGCGCCTGATACTTTTCGCCGGGCTGAGTGCGGCTGATGAGGACGCATCCCTGGGTCAGCGCATAGGCCTCCAGCGTGGCGTTCTGGGCCTGGGCCCGCTCTGCATAGTTCGCGCGGCGCTTGATGTTGAGGTCCGCGACCATCTTCTGGATCGCCGCCGGCTGATCACCGACCACGCCGAGATAACCGTCGGTCTTTTCGCCCACCTGGCCTGCCTGGCGCGCGGCCTCGTAAGCGGGATCGCGCTGGGCGAAGGCCGGGGCCGGCAAGGCAAGACCGGCCGCGAGCAGGCCTGCCAACAGCGTCTTGGCGAGGGTTTGCGGATAGGAGGCCATGTCAGAAAATCTCCGGGTTATCGTCAATGTTCTGCTGGACGTCAGTCGCCAGCCGGTAAATCACTTCCTGCGTGATGTTGATGTTGAGTTCGATCACGATCGGCTTGTCGGGCGCATCGACTGTGATGCACCCTCCAGCCAGCGCCGAACCCAGCACCGCCACCACACCCGCTATTGCCCTGCGCTTCCCCGTCATCGGGGGCTTATGCGCCGCGCCAGCGGGCTTGGTCAATTTCGCAATTCTCATGGCATTTCCTCGCTTTCGCGGCGCTGAATGACGGCTTCATCTGCGATTGGGTCTTTCGACGGTGCCGGGACGGACGGCGTACCGCCTGTCTTGGGGATGATCGGATTGCCCTGGTCATCGATCAGGCCGATTTCCCGCGGGTCGCGAATGGCCGCTGGGTCGTAGAGAGAGCGCGACACCCCGATCAGTTGGTAGAACGGCGCGCGAATGTTGACGTCCACCCTCACCGGCAATCCGGCGATGGCGTTGGTAATGAGATTTTTCTTGGCTCCCACGCCCTGGCTGACCCCGTCGAGCCGCACGCGAGTGACTATTTCGCCGGTCAGGGAGCCATCCATCTGCACCCGCATCTGGCGATAATCGAGCGAACGCAGCGCATCGAAGGCGAGGTTCGCCACCGCGCCGAGGTCCTCGTAAGTGAGCTCGCCGACATAAGAGACATTCCCGCCCGGCGGCCGCGAGGTCAGCAATCCGCCCTCTACCCGGCCATTGCCCAGGGTATCGAACACCAGCGGTACCGTGCCGTCGAAGATGCCGGTGGCCGCCATGTTGTTGAGCTCCATGCGCTCGACAAAGCGCCCGGCATCGAGGCCTTCGATCTCAAGGACATAGCGCCGCTCCTCGGGAACCCCGAACCGGATCTCGACCGGCTGCAGTCTCAAGATTCCACCCAGGAACGGCCATGACCCGCCTTCCACGGCGAGGACTTCCCCGTTGCGGATTGCGAACCGGATTTCTCCGTCGTTGATTTCAATACCCGGATTGATCGAGGCGAGCTTCAGGCTCTGGTTGGGCGCCGTGGTAAGGCCAAGCAGGTCGGTGAATACGACCGTGCCGGAAGCCCCCTTCACCGGACCAAATGCCGCCGCGAAATCGAGGGATTCGCTCGAGAAACGACCACTGCTGGTTATGCCCTGCTCGTCCCAGTCGATCCGCCCGGTCCCGACGACAGTGCCCTTGGCGAGAGCGATGACGCCTTCGGCACGGCGCGTCAGATCGAGCGGTTGCAGGGTGCTGTCGAACACGAGTCTCGCGACCGCCAATTCGGCATTGCCACGGCCCGAGGTGAGGTTGTGAACGATATCCACCCGGGCCACTTCGCGGCCGCTCTTCGGTTCGCGGAGAAGGGCCTCGGCAGTGATGCGGTTGTCGATTAGCGCCAGACCCGCGTCTTCGGCCGACAGAGGCTCGAACCGAGCGGGATCAATTCGATCCACGAGTTGGAACCGGGCATGACCGATGGTCATGCGGCCATCGGCATAGCGCCAGTCGCCTTCTGCTCCGATAAGGTCGAGCTGGACAGCGCTGAGCCGAATATCGGCGCCAGTGAACTTCCCGGCGATGTCATCACTTACTTGCGCCGAAAGATCGCTGATCGCGAATGTCGAGGCAGTGTCGGGCGGCCCAAGCGAAACCAGCACCTGCTTGGCGGAAACAGCGCCAGGATAGGCAAAACCGATGGCCCCGGTGCGAAGCGCGATTGGCGTTTCACCCAGGTGCCCCACAAGCTGCAGAGACGGCGCACCTGCGGCTACGCGCAACCCGTTGCTGCCGAACCGAACGATCGGTGACCCACGAGCCGGACACAGGGTGAGGCGATGGCGGCCGAACGAGAGATTGGCGACCTGCAGGGCATCGAACCGTAGCTCGGTGCAATCACGCCATAGCGCGAGACCCGTCGAGGGGCTCCAGTTGCCTGAAACCGGCAACAACAAGTTCTCCGCCCGTCCACCGGGAAGCGCGCCACTCGCCCTGATCTGGCCGGCAAAGCCGAGCAACCCGTCGCTCCGGCGGACCAAGGCAAGTTCGGGGATCTCCAGTCGCGACGATGCCACGGCGTATTCGGCCATGCTGAAGCGCACCTGCAACGCGCGGTCCGCGCTCTGCTCGATCCGGCCGGCAATGCGGGGAAGCCCATCGCCACCGGTTGAAAAGTTCCCCGACAGCCCCGCGGCTTCGGTTCCGCCAGTAGCGAACCGGAAACGCGACAGCGCCAGCAAGGTCGCCCCGTTTCGCCCACGCAAGAAGGCGTCGGGAACCACTAGGCTGGTACGCTCCCCGGTGCGGCGGAGCGTGACATCGGCCACAAGCCGGTTGCCGTCCTGTTGGCCTTCGAGTTGGCGCCGGATCTGCGTGAGAATCGGGCCAAGCAACGTATCGCCGGTGGATTTTGCGGCATCGGCCAGAACCCCGTCGAGCCCGCTACCCAAGCCCACGCCAGTGCCATCAACCTTGGTATCGATCTCGACGCGCTCGAAATTCCGCCGGGCCCGCAGCGACCCGTCAAGAGCGAGGCGCGCGGCGACAACCTGGTTCGTGGTGAGATCGGTTCCGGCAAGCTCGTAACGAGCGGTCAGCCCGTTGTCGCGCCAGGTAAAGCGGGTGGCTCCGGCAAGACCCGCAAGCTGCGTGCCTGTAAGGCGCATCGTGTCGACATCGACGCCAAGCTCACCCTCGAAAACCTTGAGCGCTTCGTCAGCCCGGGCGTCGACCTGGAAAGCCGCCCGCGCCATTTGCACCTGTTGGTCCGGGCACGAAATCGCACCCAGGCGAAGTGGCCCAGCGAACCCAGGGCGCCGACCTTTGATCGCCACACTTCCGTAGACCGTAGCCCGCATAGGCTGGCAACCCGGAACGGCGAGCCGGGGAGCAATGGCGGCCAGTTCACCTTTGAAGCCGTCCTGCAGGTGGCCCTTGCCATCGATCTTGACCCCGACCGGGCCGTAGTCACCTTCGACCAGCGCACGCCCGTCAACCAAGGTGAGCCGCATGTCGGGAAACTCGAACGCGCGTTTTTCGCCTTCGAACAGCAACGGATCGAGCGCACCGAAGCTGAGCTTGCCGTCGATGTAAGTGCCGAACAGGCGCGGGCGAACCAGCCGAATGCTCTCGATACGGGGAAGCCAAAGCCCGTATCCGATCGTCACTTCCGCACGCTCAATCGTCAGGTCCGGACGTTTCGGATCACCGACCACCACGTTGCGAAGCACTTCGCGGTGTCCGCCGATGCTCTCTATCTCGTAGCTTGCCTGGATTCCGCGCTTGGCCAGTTCGCTTGAGATCAGGCTGTCAGCCAGCTCTTCCCGGCTAATCCAGACGATCGAAACGCCCAGAGCCAGGAGGGCCACGACGACGAGCAGCACCCAACGGCCGACGCGGCGACGCGGGCGCTCGGGTATCGGGTCTTCAGTCTCGGCTTGCGTCGCCATTGCCGGCACACTTGCGCGCTAGGCTCCGTAAAGGCAATGCAGGAAGCTTGCATGAGGGTTGCAGTTGTCCGGCGAAGAGACTGATTTGAAGCCGAAAGCGCCTAAAGACAGCGCCGGCCATCGTGCGCGTTTGCGGCAGCGGCTGCTGGAAGGCGGGGCCGAGGCGCTCGCCGATTACGAAGTTCTCGAATACCTCCTGGCCACCGCGATTCCCCGCGTCGATACCAAGCCGATGGCCAAGGACCTGCTGGCCCGGTTCGGCTCGCTGGCCGGTGTGCTGGATGCGGAGCCGAATGCCCTCAAGCAGGTCAAGGGCATCAGCGATGCCGGTGCCGGGGCGCTCAAGATTGCCGCACTGATAGCCCGGCGCATGGCTCGTAGCGAAGTGAGGGAGAAACCGGTTCTTGGAAGCTGGCAGGCGTTGCTCGATTACCTGACCATCGACATGGCGCACCTGACGGTCGAGCGAGTCCGGGTGCTCTATCTCAACACGCAGAACCGGCTGATCCTCGATCACCATGTCGGCGACGGTTCGCTCGACGAAGCCTCGGTTCATCCACGCGAAGTCATCCGGCGTGGGCTCGATATCGGGGCCGCGGCCCTGATCCTCGTCCACAACCACCCGAGCGGCAATCCGGAACCAAGCCGGGCGGACATCCTGCTAACGCAGAAGATCGCCGAGGCAGGCCGCCATCTCGGTATCGTCGTCCACGATCACCTGATCATCGGACGCGACGGCCACGCTTCGCTGCGCGCCAAAGGGCTGATCTAGTCGGCCTTGATCCCGTAACGCGCGTAATGGCGTTCAAGCGAGGGCTGCCGTGCGAGGGCTTCGCGAATGTCCTTTTCACCGCCGCGATCGCCCAGCTCGCGCTTGACCACGCCGCGCATGAACAGGGCCGGCGTCAGCTCCGGATTGACCGATAGCGCCGCCTCGAGATCCTTGAGCGCGTCGGTGAAGCGACCCAGGCGGTAGTAGCCCATGGCGCGGCTATCGAGCACCGGGGGCGAGAACACCGCCTTCTCGACGGCTTGCGTGCACAAATCCGCCAGTTCCTCGGCGCGGAAATTCCAGGTCGCCTGGTACCAGCACTTGGCGTTGAGCATGTCGGGGTCGTTGGGGCGCTGGGCCAGAAGGCCGTCGATGCGTTCGAGCCCTTCTTCCTTGCGGCCCGCCTGGGCTTCCAATTCGCTGATGGCGATGGCACGCTGCTGCTCGGCATTGCCGGCCTGTTCCTCCAGCAGCGAGATCGCCTCGTCCACGCGGTCGAAATAGGGGAGGATGTCGGCCAGCGCGATCGCCGCCGATAGCGACGGTTCGAGTTCCCACGCCTTTTCGGCGTCGGCGAGCGCGTCTTCGAGTGTTCCCACCTCGGTCCGCAACGCTGCGCGCATGAGGTAATCGTCGGCACTGCCTTCGCGGTCGATCACCGTGTCGAGGTCCGTCATCGCGCCTTGCCAGTCCCAGGTCGCCGCGCGGAATTGGGCCCTGCCGCGGTAGATGTCGAGATCGTCGGGATCGCGTTCGATCAACTTGGCATAGGCCGCCTCGATCGGGGCGAAGCGCTTGCGGTCCTGCCGGGAGGCGGCTTCATAGCGGCGCCGTGCGTCGGCAGGTGCCCGCAACACCAGTTGCGAGTTTCCAAATCGCGCCGCCTTCTGGCGTTCAGCCGCCACTTCCGCGGGAGCGATCTCGCCGCCCGGCCACGATGTCTGGTCCGAAATGGTCAACCGGCCGCCCGAGAGCGCCGCGGCGCGGTGTAGGCGTATCTTCGCAATCTCGGCGTCGAATGCCGACTTGCCCTCCAACGCGTAAGGCTGGGCGCTTTCCGGCAGCAGGACGGTTATCTCGCTATCTTCGGAATAGGGCCCCGGCACCGCCACAGGGATGTCGCGCCAGGCTGCGCGGGCGCGGTCCGGACGGAACTGGACCGATTGGGTCGGCAAGCTGAACAGGCGGGTACCAACGCCGCGGTCCCACTGCCACGGCGAGGTCATCAAGCCCTTCACCTTCAGCGTCGCCGTGTTGCTGCCTTCGTCATAGGTTAGCTGGCCGTCATAGACCTGACCGTCACCCAGCTCTCCGGTGGCGAAGTCCTGGATGTAGTCTTGCAACTGGTCTTCGGCCGTCTGGCCAATTACCGCCCGATACCGCGCAGCGTAGGCGCCGGTGAGAGTCCATTCGGCATCGAACAACGCCGGCACGTCGAGGCCGGCGCGATGATCGAAGGTAATCTTGCCCATCTGGTCAAAGGATTGCTGAGGCCGCTGCGCCATCGGCATCAGGTCAGCTCCAGCCAGCCGCAAGGGCAAGGCGTAGTGGAACGGAGGAACCTCGCGCACGACATCCATGCTGGCGCCGTAGCTGGTGCCGTCGAGCCAGAAATCCTCGCCGTCGATCACGGCGTGGACGATCACGTGATCGAATGCGCCGGGCATCGGCAGCATGCCGGGAACAGCATCGCCGATCGAAGACGAGACCGTCACCGCCTCCGCCTCGATCCCCATCTCGCGCAGCATGGCGAGCAACAGCAGGGTCTTCGCCTTGCAGTCGCCGTAGCGCATGTCCCAGGTCTGCTGGGGCGATTGCGGGATGTAGTTGCCGCCTTCCATGCCGTTGAGCATGTAAGCGATCTCGTCCTGGACCAGCCGCAAGGCGGCCACGGCGCGCTCCAGGGGCTGTCTATGGGCCGCTTCGATCCGTTCGACCTCACGCGCGATCGGACTGCCAGCAGCGATCGTGCCCTCGGTCGCGAACAGCGGCGCCATGACCCGGCTCACCTCTGGCCAGTCCGCGAAAGTGCCGACCTGGAGCAACGGCGGCATGCGATAACGGAGCGGAGCGTCTTCCGGCATCGGAGGCGCCTCGGCCAGCGGCACTTTCAGTTCCAGGGTGGCAAACCCGTCACGCACCACGGGTTCAGATACGGCAACGCTCTTGGTCGCGCCCCACTTTATGTCCGCATCGGCGGGCCAGGATATCCTGACGCGTCCAAACTTCGCCTCGGACGGCGCAGAGGGCAACACCGCCGTCGCCTGGACCTCCTTGTCGAGCGCCTGGTCCGAGAGGCTCACGGTGTAACTGACTCGCAGCACGTCACCCACCCGCAAGCCCGGCACGGCCAGAGTGGCGGTTCGCGAACCGTCGATCATCCGCTGTTCGAGCTGGCGTTCACGCCGCAGGATCTCAAACTTGGTGCCCTGGCCAAGCAGGTCGATCACCTGCCCGTCGCGAATGATGGAAACGCGATGGACAATGAGATCGCCCTTGTCCGGCAGCCATCCGGCCTGGACCGTACCAAGAGCCGTAAGCATCTGCGGATTGTCGATCCGGACCGCACGGTCGGCGTAAGTCCACAGCCGACCCTCGTCGATCCGCCGCTGGTCGTCGAAGATCAACAGCGGCGGACCCGGCCGAACATCGGGCAGGCTGGCTTCAACGACCCAGTCAGGCGCCGGCTGATAGAGTACTTCTTGTCCGGCAAGCGCGGGATTTGCCCACGCCAAGGCCGTCACTACCAGCAAGCCAGCTACACTTCGCCCAGTCACGTGCCGCATTTCCCCCTTCGCCCCCTTGGAGGACGGATTCGTGAAGATATCACCATGACGCCGACCCGAATGCAATTGGGGTGGCCCCTTACCCTTGCCATTCCTTCAGTCGCGGCTTAGCCGCGCCGCAAAGCTAGTATTCGGAGTTGAAGATGGTCCCCCGCTACGCCCGCCCCGCCATGACCGCGATCTGGGAGCCCGAAGCCCGCTACCGCATCTGGTTCGAGATCGAGGCTCATGCGACCGAAAAGCTCGGCGAGCTCGGTGTGGTGCCGGAAAGCGCAGCCACCGCGCTGTGGGATTGGTGGAAGACCAACCCGAAGATCGACGTCGAAGCGATCGACGCCAAAGAAGCGATCCTCAAGCACGACGTGATCGCGTTCCTCGACTGGGTGGCCGAGCAAGTCGGGCCGGAAGCCCGCTTCATGCACCAGGGCATGACCAGCTCGGACGTGCTCGACACGACGCTGGCAGTTCAGCTGGCCCGCGCCTCCGACATTCTGCTCGAAGATATCGACCTGCTCCTGGCCGCGCTCAAGCGCCGCGCCGAAGAGCACAAGTACACCCCGACCATCGGCCGCAGCCACGGCATTCACGCAGAGCCGGTGACTTTCGGTCTCAAGCTCGCACAGGCCTACGCCGAATTCAGCCGCTGCCGCACCCGCCTCGAAGCGGCGCGGACCGAGATCGCGACTTGCGCGGTGAGCGGCGCGGTTGGCACTTTCGCCAATATCGCCCCCGAAGTGGAAGAGCATGTCGCCGAACGCCTCGGCCTCGCACCGGAGCCGATCTCGACCCAGGTCATCCCGCGCGATCGGCACGCGATGTACTTCGCTACCCTCGGCGTCATCGCCAGCTCGATCGAGCGGGTTTCGATCGAAGTCCGTCACCTGCAGCGCACCGAAGTGCTCGAGGCGGAGGAATACTTCTCGCCCGGGCAGAAGGGTTCGAGCGCAATGCCGCACAAGCGCAATCCGGTCCTGACCGAGAACCTCACCGGCCTCGCCCGCGTGGTCCGCAGCGCCGTCACCCCGGCGATGGAGAACGTCGCGTTGTGGCACGAGCGGGACATTTCGCATTCTTCGGTCGAGCGCTTCATCGGGCCCGACGCCACGATCACGCTCGACTTCGCCCTCGCCCGCCTCACCAGCGTGGTCGACAAGCTGTTGGTCTATCCGGAACGGATGCAGAAGAACCTCGACCGCATGGGCGGCCTGGTCCACTCGCAGCGCGTATTGCTGGCCCTGACTCAGGCTGGCCTCAGCCGTGACGACGCCTACCGCCTGGTCCAGCGCAACGCGATGAAGGTGTGGGAATCGGACGGCCAGCTTTCGCTGCTCGAACTGCTCAAGGCCGATCCCGAGGTCTCATCCGCGCTTTCCGCCAGCGAGCTCGAAGAGAAGTTCGACCTCGAATACCACTTCAAGCAGGTCGATAGAATCTTCGAACGGGTGTTCGGTTGATTGGCCGTGGACTTCCCTTCCTTGCTCATTCGCATTAGGCCAATGGCCAGCGAAGGAGCGTGGGCATGAAAATCGTTCGCACGATCGTGTGGGTCTTGTTGGTAGTCGCCCTGTTGATCTTCTCGATCAACAACTGGGACCCGATAGTCGTGAAGATCTGGGAGAACCTGGTCGTCGAAACGAAGATCCCCGCTCTAGTGGTGGTTTCCTTCCTGATCGGCTTCGTCCCGATGTGGCTGCTTCATCGCGCCAGCACCTGGAACTATCAACGGCGAATCAATTCGCTCGAGAACGCAGCCAAGACTGCCGCGATGGCTACAACTCCGCCGCCGGCCCCTGTTGCCGACCCGATTGCTGAACCGATCGTCGAAGACGAGAACAAGTCGTTAGCCCCGTGAGCAATCCCGTTTATCTCGCGCTCGACCTGCCGCAACTCGATGCGGCGCGTGCGCTGGCCGAAAAGGTGAAGGATCACGTCGGTGGGCTCAAGCTCGGGCTCGAATTCTTCTGCGCCCATGGCCACCACGGCGTGCACGAGATCGCCCACGTCGGCCTGCCGATCTTTCTCGACCTCAAGCTGCACGACATCCCCAACACTGTTGCGGGTGCCATGCAGGCAATCCATGTTCTCGAGCCCGCCATCGTCACCATTCACGCAAGTGGCGGGCGGTCGATGATGGAAGATGCCAAGGCCGCAGCGTCCGCCAATACCAAAGTCGTGGCGGTGACCATGCTGACCAGCCTGGACGAGCGCGACCTGAAGCGGATGGGCGTCGACGGAACGCCGCACGACCAGGTCCTGCGGCTGGCCGAACTGGCGGAAGTCGCCGGGCTCGATGGCATCGTGTGCTCCGGCCACGAGGTCGACGCGGTGCATCGGCAATGGCGGGACGGCTATTTCGTCGTCCCCGGCCTGCGTCCGGCTGGGAGCGGAGCGGGAGACCAGAAGCGCGTGGTGACACCGCGGCAAGCTCGTGATGACGGCGCGAGCGTGCTGGTGATCGGGCGCCCGATCAGTCGGGCGGAAGATCCGGTAGCGGCGGCCAGAGCGATCGCGGCGACGCTCTAACCTCGGGTCTTTCGTACACGCCCGTCTTGCCTTAGGGCGCGTGCATGTCCGAACCTCAGATAAAGATTTGCGGGCTTTCGACGCCCGAAGCGATCGATGCAGCCGTGGCCGCGCGTGCGACGCACATCGGCCTTGTCCATTACGAACCGAGCCCACGCCACGTCACGCTGCAGCAAGCCGCTGCCCTGCGGGCTCGTGTGCCCGTGGAAATGAAAGTGGTGCTGCTGCTGGTCGACACACAGCCGCAGGCTCTGGTCGAGGCGGTCCAGGCCGTGCGCCCGGATGTCATTCAGTTCCATGGCCGCGAAGCGCCCGAATGGCTGTCACTGGTGCGGCAATACAGCCGTGGCCTGGCCTTGTGGAAGGCTGTGGGCGTCAGCGATGCCGGCAGCCTGGAGCGGGCGCAGCGCTATCGCGATGCGGCCGACATGGTGCTCTACGACGCTCCTGCGAAGAAGCTCCCCGGTGGACAGGGCCTGGCCTTCGACTGGTCGTTGCTGGGCGGCTTCAAGCACGAAATGCCGTGGGGCCTCGCTGGCGGGCTTGGTCCTGACAACGTGGCAGAAGCCATCCGCCTGACGGGCGCTCCCTTGGTCGATGCCTCTACCGGTCTCGAAAGCGCGCCGGGGATCAAGGATATGGCCAAGATCGCGGCCTTTTGCCGCGCAGCCCTGGACGCATGAAAAAGGGGCGGCCCGCTAACGGACCGCCCCTTCGAAGTCACTTCGATCTAATCGATCAGAAAGCCACACCAACGCCAGCCGCGACGACGTTAATGTCGACGACCGAGAAGAAGCGGCGATATTCTGCCTTGAGGTAGGCGTTCGAACCAACCTTGTGCTGATATCCGGCGCCCGCGGTCCAGGTGTCCTCGCCTTCACCGAAGCTGTAGCCGCCGGTTGCGTAGAGCTTGCCCTGGCCGATCTTGGCACCAGCGCGCGCAGTGGCACCGAAAGTCAGGCTGGCATCGCCGTCGAGGATCTTGTCGATCGAGGTCTCGATGCCGGCGAAAGCGGTTTCACCGAGGTCAGCGTCATATCCGAGCGCGGCACCGGCAATGGCCTTCTCGACACCATTCGCCCAGGCGACACCGCCCCGGGCTTCGAGGCGCCATTCATTCGCGGCAGCCGGAGTAGCAACAACCAGAGCGGAAGCGGCAGCGATCAAGGCAGCTTGAATCTTCACTTATTTTTCTCCTTCGAGCGGATCGCCGCGTTGTTGCGTCGAGCCGCCGATGTGCCGCACCCCTCGGCGGCGGAGCGGGCCTCTAACGGCAAGCGCGTCGATTGCCATTTACAAAACCAAGGCGATTCCAGTTTGTTAGAATATGTTGCCATTGCGCATCAGCAGTGTGGCATTGTTGCCCAACAAGCGTTCAACACGCTGTTTCTGGACAAGGCCGCGAGGCTCTGCCAAGCGGCTCGACAGTCATGACCGATCAACCCAACTCCTTCCGCAACCAGCCTGACGAGCGCGGGCACTTCGGCCAGTTTGGCGGACGCTACGTCGCCGAAACGCTGATGCCGCTGATCCTCGATCTCGAGAGCGAATATCGCGCGGCCAAGGCCGACCCGGCATTCAAGGCGCAGTTCGAGGATTTGCTCGAACACTACGTCGGCCGTCCGAGCCCGCTCTATTTCGCTGAGCGCCTGACCGAACACTTCGGCGGGGCCGAAATCTGGTTCAAGCGCGAAGAGCTGAACCACACCGGCGCACACAAGATCAACAACTGCATCGGCCAGATCCTGCTCGCCATTCGCATGGGCAAGACGCGGATCATCGCCGAGACCGGCGCCGGCCAGCATGGCGTGGCCACGGCCACGGTCTGCGCACGGTTCGGCCTGCCCTGCGTGATCTACATGGGCTCGACGGACGTCGCCCGGCAGCAGCCCAACGTGTTCCGCATGAAGCTGCTCGGCGCTGAGGTTATCCCGGTTGAAAGCGGAGCCAAGACGCTCAAGGACGCGATGAACGAGGCGCTGCGCGACTGGGTCGCGAACGTCCACGACACGTTCTACATCATCGGCACCGCCGCCGGCCCCCATCCCTATCCCGAGCTCGTGCGCGACTTCCAGAGCGTGATCGGGCGCGAGGCGCGCGAGCAAATGCTCAAGCGTACCGGTGTCCTGCCTGACCTGCTGATCGCAGCGGTGGGTGGCGGATCGAACGCGATCGGCCTGTTCCACCCGTTCCTCGACGATCCGGATGTGGCCATGCTCGGCATCGAAGCCGCGGGCCACGGAATCGAGAGCGGCCAGCACGCCGCCAGCCTGACCGGCGGATCCCCCGGGATCCTCCACGGCAACAAGACCTACCTGCTGCAGGACGAGGACGGCCAGATCACCGAAGCCCACTCGATCAGCGCAGGTCTCGACTATCCGGGCATCGGGCCGGAGCACTCCTGGCTGCACGAAAGCGGCCGGGTGAAGTACCTGCCGATTACCGACAACGAGGCGCTGGAAGCGTTCCAGCTATGCTGCAAGCTCGAAGGGATCATCCCCGCCCTCGAAAGCGCCCACGCCCTCGCCGCGCTGCCCAAGATGGCGAAGGAATACCGCAAGGATCAGCGGATCCTGGTCAACGTCTCTGGCCGAGGAGACAAGGACATCTTCACCGTGGCCGAGCACTTGGGGGTGAAGCTGTGACGAGCCGCCTCACTGCCGCCTTCGCCAAGGGGCGCCCCGCCCTCGTCTGCTTCATCACCGCCGGTGACGGCGACACCGCCGCCAACCTCGACGCGCTCGTCGAAGGCGGCGCGGACGTGATCGAGCTGGGCATGCCGTTCACCGACCCGATGGCCGACGGCCCCGCAATCCAGGCGGCCAACTTGCGCAGCCTCGGCAAGGGCACGACCACGCGCGAAGTGCTGCTTATCGCCGACGAGTTCCGCGAACGTCACCCGGACGTGCCGCTGGTGCTGATGGGCTATGCCAACCCGATGGTCCGCCGCGGGCCGGAATGGTTCGCCGGCGAGGCGCACGGCTGCGGCGTTGACGGCGTGATCTGCGTCGACATCCCGCCAGAGGAAGACGATGCGTTGGGTCCGGCCCTGCGTGAAAAGGGTATCGCCCCGATCCGCCTCGCTACGCCAACGACCGACGCCAAGCGGCTGCCGGCGGTGCTCGAGGGTTCGTCGGGCTTCATCTATTACGTGTCCGTCGCCGGGATCACCGGCAAACAGCAGGCGGCGATGGGCTCGATCGAAGAGAACGTGGCCCGTCTAAAGCAGGCGACCGATCTCCCGGTAGTCGTCGGCTTCGGCGTCCGTACGCCGGACCAGGCCGCCGCCATCGCGCGCGTGGCAGATGGCGTAGTCGTGGGCTCCGCGCTGGTCGAACTGGTCGGCGAGCATGGGGAAAACGCTCCCGAACACATCCGTAAACTGACATCAGAGCTTGCAGCGGCGGTCCATTCGGCTGCAAGGGAGGCCGCATGAGCTGGCTAACCCGTGTCCGCAACGCGCTGCCCTTCAGCAACAAGCGCGAAACACCTGACAACCTGTGGGTCAAATGCCCACGCTGTCACGACATGCTCTTCAGCAAGGAATACGAGGCGAACCTCTACGTCTGCCCGCGCTGCGAGTATCACGGCCGCATCGGCGCCGATGCGCGGCTCGGCCAGTTGCTTGACGAAGGTTACGAGCTGCTCCCAGCGCCGCAAGTGCGCGAGGATCCGCTCAAGTTCCGCGACACCAAGCGCTATTCAGACCGCCTCAAGGCGGCGCGCGCGGCCAATCCGCACGAGGATGCTTTCACTGCCGCTTATGGACGGATCGAGGGCTTGCCCGCAGTCGTCGGGGTGCAGGACTTCGGCTTCATGGCCGGTTCGATGGGCATGGCCGTGGGCGATGCCTTTTGCGCCGCTGCTGCCAAGGCACTGCAAGAGCGCTGCGCCTATGTCGTGGTGACGGCCGCTGGCGGCGCGCGCATGCAGGAAGGCATTCTCAGCCTGATGCAGATGCCCAAGGCCACGGTAATGACCCGGCGGCTCAAGGAAGCGGGCCTGCCCTACATCGTCGTGCTGTCCGATCCGACCACCGGCGGCGTCACCGCCAGCTATGCCATGCTGGGCGACGTCCACATTGCCGAGCCGGGCGCCCTGATCGGCTTTGCCGGCCAGCGCGTGATCCAGGACACGATCCGCGCACAGCTGCCCGAAGGGTTCCAGCGCGCCGAGTACCTGCACAAGCACGGCATGGTCGACATGGTCGTCCCGCGTCACCAGTTGCGTGCAACGCTCGCCAACCTCATCGACTACCTGGCGCCGGCCGAAGCCGCCGCCTGAGCCCAAACCGTCCCCATGAAAGACTTTGCAGCCTCCGAAAATCCGGCGGTCCAGGCGCAGCTTGACCGGCTGGCCGCGCTTTCGCTGCCCCAGGGCCGCCTTGGCCTGGAAGTGATCCGCGATCTGCTGGCCCTGCTCGGCGATCCTCAGAAGCGCCTGCCGCCAGTGTTCCACGTTGCCGGCACCAACGGCAAAGGCTCGACCTGCGCCTATCTGCGCTCGATCTTGGAAGCGCAGGGCCTTACGGTCCACTCGGCGATCAAGCCGCACCTGGTGCGCTACAACGAGCGTATCCGCATCGCCGGCCAGCTGGTCTCGGACGAGGAACTCGCCTCGCTGCTCAAGGAAGTGCTCGACATCGGCGAAGGCCTCGGCCCGAGCTTCTTCGAGGTAACCACCGCAGCCACCTTCCTCGCCTTCGCGCGCCATCCGGCGGACGCCTGCGTGATCGAAGTCGGTCTCGGCGGCCGGTTCGACGCAACCAACGTCATGGAGCAGCCGGCCGCGTGCGGCATCGCCACGCTGGGCATCGACCACGAAGCTTTCCTGCTGGTGCCTGAAGAAGGCGTGCCCACCGAACCAATGGTGCGCATCGCGTTCGAGAAGTCGGGCATCGCCCGCGCTGGATCGCCGCTGGTCACGCAAAGCTATGCCGAGCCGCTCGAAGCCGAGATCGCGCGCATTGCGGACCTGGCTGGCGCCCCGCTGTTCCGGCGCGGCCACGAGTGGTCGGCCGAAGTCGGCGACACCATCGAATACCGCGACAACCGCGGCACGCTCACCCTTCCCCTTCCGCAGCTTCCCGGCAAGCACCAGGGCGACAACGCGGCCCTCGCGGTCGCGATGATCCGCCATCAGGACAAGGTCGAGGTCTCGGCGGAGGCTATGGCGGAGGGCATTCGCTCCGCTCGCTGGCCGGCACGCTTGCAGTTACTCGCGCAAGGCCCGCTCACGGCGCTCACTCCGAACCGTGAGGTCTGGCTCGACGGCGGGCACAACGCCGACGCCGGTCTCGCCATCGGCCGGCACTTCGCCGGGCAACGCCTGCACCTCGTCATCGGCATGCTCGCCAACCGCTACCCGCAGACGATTATCGATCCGCTCGAAGGGCAGCTGGCAAGCGTCACCGCGGTGCCGATCGACGGTAGTGATTCCCATGGCGAGGCGGCCTACGGCGGACGCGCGGACTGGGCACCCGACGTGGCGACGGCGTTGCAGAACTTGCCGGATGACGGCCTGCCCGTCCTGATTGCAGGGTCGCTCTACCTCGCGGGCAAGGTCCTGGCGGCGAACGACGAGATCCCGGACTAGGCCAGGACTGGCGACCGAACTCTAGTCTTCGGTCGCTTCACCCAAAGCGTCCTCGCGCACCACGGACGGCGCCAATTTGCGAGTTTCCACGAGATAGGGGAGCGGCAGCGGCCGGTCGAATTCCAGCCCCACGCGATCGCCCTTCTGCCACACGGCGCCACCGAAGGCTTCGTACTGCAACCAGGTGAGGATACCGTCGCGAACCTTCTCAGGCCGGCTCAGGACAAAGTGCGCCCCGCCCCGCGAAAGGTCGAGCAGTTGGACATCCTGCAGCCCGCTCACCGTCTTCAACCGGGCGACGAAATTCACCCCGAGACGCGAGTGCGTGCGGCGCGGGTCCGCGCCTCCGAATACATTGAGCCTTGCCATGCCTCGCACTTTCGCATGCGGGGGTTATCGTCCTGTTAAGCCTCAACCCGCGTCGGCGCGTGCATCCCCTTCGCCGACCGAGCCCGCGGTGCCGATGGCCGAGTCGACCAGCCCCGCACGCATCATCCACCAGAACAGCAGGATGCCGGGCAGCGCCGCCACGGTGGTGAGCAGGTAGAAGTTCACATAGCCCATCGATTCCACCAGGGCGCCGGCGGTAGTGCCGGTCAGCACCCGGCCCACGATGCTCGTCGCAGCGGAAATCAGCGCATATTGCGCGGCGGTAAAGCGCAAGTCGCACAGCGCCGAGAAGTAGGCGACGATGACGACACCGCCGATACCGCTGGCGAAGTTCTCGAACCCCTGGGTAAGCGCCAGGCCAATGCCGGAATGTCCGGCGGCCGCGAGCGCGGCGTAGCTGGCGTTCGAAACGCCCATGAGGATCAGCGAAAGCAGCACCGACCGCTTCATGCCCATCTTGGCGTAGAGCACGCCGCCCACGAAGATGCCGATCAGATAGGCCCAGAAGCCGACACCGACGTCGTAGAGCGCGATCTCGTCATTGCTGTAGCCAAGGTCATCGAGCAGCAGGCGCAGGACGAGCTGGCCGAGTGTGTCGCCAATCTTGTGCAGCAGGATGAACAGAATGACGAGCAAGGCGCCGCGACGCTGGAAGAACTCCACGAACGGACCGATGATCGAGGCCCAGATCTCGGCAAATCCCTTCCGGGCAACAGGCACCCGACGGCGCTTCGGCTCACCCAAAACGAAAGCGGTTATCATCGCCGGCAGCGCCAGCCCGGCGCAGGCGATATAGGCGGCGCTCCAGCCGTAGCGGGCAGCCACGACCAGCGCGAGCGAGGCCGCGCCTGCCGAACCGATGCGCCAGCCGTACTGGCTCATGCCCGAGCCCACACCGAGCTGGTAAGGCTGCAGCGTCTCGATCCGATAGGCGTCGATCACGATGTCGAACGTCGCTCCGGCAAGTCCCACAAGGACCGCCGCAGTGGCCGTCGCCGCAATGCTCTGGGCAGGATCGACGAGAGCTAGATTGATGATTGCGGCAATCACGGCGGTGCCTGCAAGCAGCATCCACGATACGCGCTGGCCCAGCCGACCCAGGATCGGGATATGCACGCCGTCGACAACCCAAGCCCACAGCGGCTTCAGGTTGTAGACCAGGAAGGCCAGAGTGAAGGCAGTGATGGTGGACTTGTCGATCCCGCTCTGCGCCAACCGCGTGGTCAGCGTGGCAGCGATCATCGCGAACGGAAAGCCCGAGGAGATGCCGAGGAAGAAGGCCGCAAGCGATTCCTTCTCCAGGTAAGGCAGCACCGACTTCCAGAGCGAACGCCCTTCGGGTGCAGCGAATTGGTCTACGGCTTCCGCCACTAAGGCCTCCCTCTCAACTCAGTCAGACCGTAGCGCGGTTTGGGCATAGGGGAAGCCCCGCCCTGCCGGTGATAAACAGGCTTCTGACGGACCCCTGCTTAATCCTCACTGTCGCGCAGCGATGGCGTCCTTCGACAAGCTCAGGACGAACGGAGGTTTGAATTTCCCAGGTTCCGTTGGTGCTGAGCTTAAGTTCCGTTCGTGCTGAGCTTGTCGAAGCACCATCCTCAGCCCCTCCCCGTGACGGCTTCGCCGCCAAAGGGAGGATTTGGAGCCAGCGGCCATCGCAGCTATGGGCCCACCATGGCCGACCCCTGGAACCCCAATGGCGAGAGAATCGCCAAGCTACTTGCCCGTGCGGGCGTAGCAAGCCGCCGCGAGATCGAACGGATGATCGCCGATCGCCGCATCGCCAAGGACGGGGTGGTGATCGAAACCCCCGCAACCGTCCTGGAGCACCTGCGCGGCGTCACGGTTGACGGCAATCCCGTTGCCAGCGCCGAACCGACGCGGCTGTTCCGCTTCAACAAGCCCGAAGGCCTGATCACCGCCGAGCGCGATGCGGCCGGACGGCCGACGATCTACGCCGCCTTGCGCAACGCGCTCCCCAAGGGGACGCCGCGAATGATGCCGGTCGGGCGGCTCGACCTCAACACCGAGGGCCTGCTGCTGCTGACCAACGATGGCGAGTTCAAGCGCCAGTTGGAGCTCCCAGCAACCGGCGTGCCGCGCACTTATCGCGCCCGCACCTTTGGCGACATCTCGCAAGCTCAACTCGAAGACCTGATGGACGGCATCGAGATCGAGGGCGTCCGCTACGGCCCGATCGACGCCAACCTCGAACGCCGCACCGGCCGCAACCAGTGGGTCGAACTGACCCTGACCGAGGGCAAGAACCGCGAAGTCCGCCGAGTGCTCGAACACCTCGGCCTCAAGGTCTCGCGCCTGATCCGCACGGCTTATGGCCCCTTCTCGCTCGGCGATCTCGCCAAGGGCGCCACGGTCGAAATTCGCAAGGAAGAGCTGGAGCGGTTCCGGAGCTCGCTCAAGCATTCCTCCCCGCAGCGCGAAAGCGGCAGCGGTCCGCCAGAGGGCGGCGGCGATCGTCCGCACGCACCGCGCAAGCCGAGGGGGCCATCCGCACCAGGCGGGCCGCGACGCGGATCCCCGTCCCGCGCTCCCTCTCGGACACCCTCGCGCGGAGGACCTAAGTGAGAATCATCGCTGGTGAATGGCGCCGCCGACTGCTGAAGGCGCCGCCGGGCGATGACACTCGCCCTACCGCAGACCGCACACGGGAAACGCTGTTCGCGATGTTGCTCAGCAGGCTCGGCAGCTTCGAGGGCCTGGCGGTAGCCGATCTGTTCGCAGGGTCGGGCGCGCTCGGCCTGGAGGCCTTGTCGCGCGGTGCAGCGAGTTGCCTGTTCGTCGAGAACGATCCCGCCGCGATCCGCGCCTTGCGCGCGAACATTGCGGCGCTGCGGGCTCAGCAGCAATGCGACGTACGCGCCACTTCGGTGTTGCAGCTCGGGCCGGCCAAGGCCCCGGTGGACCTGATACTGCTCGATCCGCCCTATGGCAGCGGCGCGGGCGCGGTGGCGCTCGACAAGCTGTTCCGTCATGGCTGGATCAATGAAGCGACCTGGATCGCGCTCGAAACAGCGCAAGACGAAAAGGTTCAGGTTAAGTCGCTCGAGATCGAAAGCGAACGCAAAGTCGGCAAGGCGAAGCTTACTCTTCTGCGCCTACCGGCCGCGCAAGGATAACACCCGCCAGGGTCATTACGCCGGCGACGCTCAGCAGCAATCCGATCAACGGAGTGGCTCCCGCCGCGCTCAGGTTCTGCGCCGCGATCGGCGCGACGGCTCCGCCGACGATGCCCCCGGCGTTGAAGGCGATCGACATCCCGGTGTAGCGCACCGTCACCGGGAACAGCCCCGGCATCCAGCCGCCGAGCGGACCGTAGACGAAGCCCATCACCAGCAAGGCCGCGGCGATGGTCACGAACAGCACGGGCAGCGATCCCTCGGTCAGGACCTGACCGAAGACCGCGCCCAGCAGGATTGTCGCTCCGGCGCCCCAGCCGAGCATCTTGCTCGACCCGAACCGGTCCGAGCCCACCGCCGCGAGGACGATGCCGAGCGCCAGGAACAGGTTTGCGCCAAGTTGCAGGCCGAGGATGACCTCGCGTTCCGCGCCGCGCTCGAGCGTCATGTGGCTGAGGGTGAAGGCGGTCGCGAGGTAGAAGATCGCAAAGGCCGAGACCACGCCGGCGCTCGCCGCCAGGACCGATCCCCAGTGGTATCGCAGCACCATGCCGAGCGGAACCTTGGGCGGCGGAGCTTTCTCCAACGCTTCCTTGAAGGCGGGCGTTTCGCCGATGCTCAGCCGCACCCATAGACCGATCCCCACCAGCAGCGCGCTCAGCAGGAAGGGCACTCGCCAGCCCCAGGCGGTGAAGGCCTGGTCGGACAGGCCCAGCCCGAGCAACAGGAACAGGCCGTTCGCTGCGAGGAAGCCGACAGGCGCGCCAAGTTGCGGTGCCGAACCGAACCGGGCTTCCCAGCCCTTGGGCGCGTTCTCGACCGCCAGCAAGGTTGCCCCGCCCCACTCGCCGCCGAGGCCAAAGCCCTGCCCGAACCGCAGGATGCACAACAGCAAGGGGGCGACCCAGCCGACCATCGCGTAAGTCGGCAGGAATGCGATGAGCAAGGTCGAGATGCCCATGAGCAGGAGCGAGCTCACCAGCGTGGACTTGCGGCCGAGCCGGTCGCCGAAGTGCCCGAACGCAATCGCCCCGACGGGCCTCGCCACGAAGGCCAGGCCGAAGCTCATGAAGCTGAACATCTGTTGCGCGGCAGTGCTTTCGGCAGGAAAGAACAGCTGGCCGAACACCAGTGCCGCCGCGGTGGCGTAGACGTAGAAATCGTAGAACTCGACCGCCGTGCCGACGAGCGAGGCAGCGAGCACCCTGCGATGCGTTTTAAGCGGTGATGTCAACGTTCCTACCCCTGCCCCCTGCTGGCGGGCTGGGGCGGAAGCGGCATCAAGTCAAGATTGGACCTGTCAGTTTTGGGGGTTCGAACGGTTCTTCGGCCAGTGGTCGAGCGGGACGTTGCCGAATGCGAGCCCCGCTTCGCGCGGGTTGATGCAGTTGTCGTACTTACCCTCGCGGCATACGTCGTAGACGGTGTCACCGATCTTGACCTTGGTCGCCTTGCCGCGGGCGTCGCGTTCGAGGACCTCGGCCTTCGGCTTGGTCGATTGACCTTGCGCGAGCGCCGGCTGGGCGACGGCGATGAGGGACAAAACAACAGTGCTGGCTACAAGTATGGCGCGCATATTCCACCTCCGCTGCAGCAGGACGCCGATACAACGGCAAAACATAGATCAAGTTCCGCCTTGGAAGACAGCGTTTCGCCGGGTTGCGCCCGCCGTTTTCGTTCCCTAGTTGTTCGCGGTGACCGATACCCCCCTCCCCGCCACTGAACCTGCCGAAGTCCCCGCGTGGCTCGATGGGCTGAACGCGCCGCAGAAACAGGCCGTCCTGACCACTGAAGGTCCGGTGCTGATGCTGGCGGGTGCCGGGACCGGGAAGACCGCCGCGCTTACCGCGCGCCTCGCTTACCTGATCCGCACTCGCCGCGCCTGGCCGAGCGAGATCCTCTGCGTGACCTTCACCAACAAGGCGGCGCGCGAGATGCGCCACCGCGTTGGCCAGCTCATTGGCGATGCAGTGGAAGGGATGCCCTGGCTTGGCACCTTCCACTCGATCTGCGCGAAGATGCTCCGCCGCCACGCCGAACTGGTCGGGTTACAGAGCAACTACACCATCATCGACACCGACGATCAGCTACGTTTGCTCAAACAGTTGATCCAGGAAAACGACCTCGACGAAAAGCGTTGGCCCGCGCGCCAGCTCGCTGGGTTGATCGACCGCTGGAAGAACCGCGGCCTCAACCCCGAAGACCTCGATGCGGTCGAGAACGAGGCCTACGCCAACGGCAAGGGCCAGAAGATGTACGCGCTCTACCAGGCGCGGCTGAAGGCGCTCAACGCCTGCGACTTCGGCGACTTGCTGCTGCACATGCTCAACGTGTTCCGGCGCGAGCGGGATATTCTCGAGAGCTACCAGCAGCGGTTCAAGTACGTGCTGGTGGACGAATACCAGGACACCAACGCCGTTCAGTACTTGTGGCTGCGGCTGCTCGCCCAGACGCGCAAGAACATCTGCGTGGTGGGGGACGACGACCAGTCGATCTATTCATGGCGCGGCGCAGAAGTCGCCAATATCCTGCGGTTCGAAAAGGATTTTCCCGGCGCCGCGGTTATCAAGCTGGAGCAGAACTACCGCTCGACCCCGCAGATCCTCGCGGCGGCCAGCGGCCTGATCGAGGCCAACAGCTCACGCCTCGGCAAGACGCTGTGGACCGAGCGCGGCGGCGGCGAGAAGGTCCGGGTGATCGGGGTATGGGACGCGCCAGAGGAAGCGCGCCGCCTCGGTGAAGAGATCGAACGGCTCGAACGCGAAGGCGCCCCGCTGGAAGGCGTGGCGATCCTGGTACGCGCGCAGTACCAGACCCGCGAGTTCGAAGACCGCTTCATCCAGATCGGCCTCAACTACCGCATCGTCGGCGGCTTCCGGTTCTACGAACGTGCCGAGATCCGCGATGCGCTGGCTTACCTCCGGGTCATCGCCCAGCCGGCGGACGACCTGGCGTTCGAACGCATCCACAACCAGCCGAAGCGCGGCTTGGGCGCCAAGGCGCTCGAGAAGATGCACCAGCATGCCCGTCGGCAGGACATTCCGCTGGCGGCCGCTGCCCTGGAGATCGCCGACAGCGACGAGCTGCCCGCTCGCGCTCGGGGGACGATCGCTGGCCTGATGTCCTCGTTCCTGCGCTGGCGCGAGCTGGCCGAACAAGAGAGCCCCGCCGAACTGCTCCGCCGCGTGCTGGAGGAAAGCGGCTACGACGCCATGCTCAAGGCGGAGCGCACCTCGGAAAGCGCCGGGCGGCAGGACAACCTTGTCGAGCTAGCCCGGGCGATGGAGGAGTACGACACGCTCGGCGACTTCCTCGAACACGTCAGCCTGGTGATGGACAACGATGCGGCCGACGACACCGAGAAGGTCACCATCATGACCATCCACGCGGCCAAAGGGCTGGAGTTCGACCACGTGTTCCTGCCCGGCTGGGAGGAAGGTGTGTTCCCGAGCCAGCGCGCGCTCGACGAAGGCGGGCTGGCTTCGCTGGAGGAGGAGCGCCGCCTCGCTTACGTCGCCATTACCCGCGCCAAGCGGCGGTGCACGATCATGCATGCGGCGAACCGGCGTATTTACGGGCAATGGACCAGCTCGATCCCCTCGCGCTTCATCGCCGAGCTTCCAGCGGAGCACATCGCCCAGGAAACGACGCTCACCGGCGGCGCCTCGCTCTGGCGCGCCAACTGGAGCGAGCAGGATGATCCCTTTGCACATGTCAGTGAGGCCCGCCCCGACCGCAGCCAAGCGCGAGGCCCGGGATGGCAGCGTGCCCTATCGACAGGCTATGACCGTCTGCCCAAGCGCCTGCCGGAACCCAGCCGCAGCGCCGCGAGCTTTGCCGCCAAGCCGCGCACCGACATCGCGATCGGCGCACGCGTGTTCCACGACAAGTTCGGTTACGGCGAGGTAGTCGATCAGGAAGGCAACAAGCTGGAGATCGAATTCGAGGCCAGCGGCCGCAAGCGAGTGATCGACAGCTTCGTCAAGCCCGCCTGACGGCGCTCCTCCCTCTCCCAGGGGGAGAGGGGAAAACAGACCTTAAAGTGCCGAGAGGTTGAGGAAGCCCGGAACCGGACCGTTCCATTCACCCGGTTCGGTCGGACGTTCGTCTTCCGGATCGGGCCGGCGACGCTCGGAGCGACGCGGCTCTGCCTGGGCCGGTTTCCGAGGAGCCTCTGCCTCACGCGGCTCTGCCTCGCGCGGTTCTGCCTGAGCGGGCTTCCGGCGGGCCTCGGCCTCGCGCGGTTCGCGCTTCGGCCTGCTCCGTTCGGACTTCTCGCGCGGAGCCTTTTCAGCCTTGGGTTCCTTGGGTTCCTTGGCTTCCCTAGGTTCCGGGGCTTCCTTCGCGCCAGCCAGGGCAAACACCGGCAAGGCAGCGCCTGTCAGCTTCTCGACGTTGGCGATCGCTTCGGCATCCTCGGGCGCGACGAGCGTGAAAGCCCGGCCCTTGGCCCCTGCGCGGCCGGTCCGGCCAACGCGGTGGACGTAGTCGTCGGGGTGCCACGGCGTGTCGAAGTTGAACACGTGGCTCACGCCCTTGATGTCGAGACCGCGTGCCGCGACGTCAGAGGCGACGAGGATGTTGATATCGCCCCTCTTGAACCGGTCGAGTTCCGCAATCCGGCTCGACTGATCCATGTCGCCGTGAATCTCGCCCGAAGCGAAGCCGTACCGTTGCAGGCTCTTGTTGAGCTCCCGCACGGTGGTCTTGCGATTGGCGAAGATCAGCGCGCTGTGCACGTCATCGGTACGCAGCAGCTCGCGCAGCGTCTCGCGCTTGCCGCGGACGCTGGTGAAGACCTTGTGCTGGGCGATGTTGGTGTTGGTCGAGGCCGGCCGGGCCACCTCGATATATTTCGGATTGCTGAGGAAGCGGTCGGCCAGCTTCTTGATCGGCGGCGGCATCGTCGCCGAGAACAGCAAGGTCTGCCGGGTGGTCGGCAGCTTTTCGCAGATGAACTCGATATCGGGGATGAAACCCATGTCGAGCATGCGGTCGGCTTCGTCGATGACCAACAGCTCACAGCCGGTAAGCAGGATCTTCCCGCGCTGGAACAGGTCCATCAGCCGGCCCGGCGTGGCGATCAGCACGTCAACGCCTTCGTCGAGCGCCTTAACCTGGTCGCCCATCTGCACGCCGCCGATCAGCAGCGCCATCTTCAGGTCGTGGTTGACGCCGTACTTCTCGAAGTTCTCCGCCACCTGCACCGCGAGTTCGCGCGTCGGTTCCAGGATCAGCGAGCGCGGCATCCGCGCGCGGCGGCGGCCGTGATGGAGAATGTCTATCATCGGCAGCACGAAGCTGGCGGTCTTGCCGGTGCCGGTCTGGGCGATGGCGATGATGTCGCGCATCATCTGGACCTGCGGGATCGCCTGCGCCTGGATGGGCGTAGGTTCGCTGTATCCAGCGGCTTCGACCGCCTTCAGCAATTCATCGGTTAGGCCGAGATCGGCGAACTTCATAGGGGTTCATTGTCCGGAACAGGGCGGTTATCCCGCCGCAAAATCGGCCGCGCACGCAAGCGCACCGCCGGGCCAGCGCCTATGCAGCGCCCAAGGAGAAAGTCAAGGATTCCCCCGTGCTGGACACGGGAAGGTCAGTCGCGTTCGGCGACCAATCGGCTCAGCTTGGTGAAGCGGCAACTGGCACCGGCACGCGACTGAAGCTTGTCGCGCCGCGAGCAAAGCTGTCCATCGCCACTGCGTTCGACGTAAAAACCGAGGTAATAGTCCTCGGAGTTGCAGGATCGCTCCAGCGCGGCGCTAAGCACTCGCCTGTCGCGCATGAAGAACAAGAGCCGGTTGTTGTTCGCCGGTTGCACCGCGGCGATCGCACCGATTGGCACGCAGTCGCCGACCCGCTCTTCCTCGAACCTGTCGGTATCTTCCGCGATTCTGTCCATCGACCTGGCAACCGTCCGCGGTGAACTCGGCGCAATTCGGACGATGACCCGCTGTTCGATTCTGACCTGGTTTTCAGTCGGCGTCTTCCGAGCGTTATCGAGCACCCGGAATGGCGCTGCAGCGGGGCTCTCAAGGCCTACAGGCGCACTTTCGGCTTCGGGCGTGGCACGAGCCGTCTCGCTCTGCGGCGTCGATGCATCCGGCAGGCCAGCGGCCACCGCTGGCAACAGCAAGGCGAGCGGGGCAAGGAGGAAAGCAAAGCTGTTCATGAAGGGATGCGGTGCTCGGTATTGGGTTACCGGAAGTGGGCGGCGGTTAGCGGAGCCTTCTAGACCGACTGATTGAATACCGGCTTAACCCAGGAATTGGCCTTTGCAACGCTCTCTCGGCGCTGGCAAATGCCGATCATGACCGATCAGGAACAATTTCTCGCAGCGGCGGGTGAGCTTCTGGGCGAGCGCGGCCTGACCCGCGATCCGGAGCTGTTGCAGCCTTGGCTGACCGATTGGCGCGGCCGTTTCAGCGGTCGCGCGATGGCCCTCGCATCGCCCGCTTCAACGGCCGAGGTCTCCGCCTTGATGAAGCTGTGCGCCGAGTTTGGAGTGCCGGTGGTGCCGCAAGGCGGAAACAGCGGCATGTCGGGCGGAGCGACTCCTGACGAGACCGGCCACGCGATGCTGCTCTCGCTGCGGCGGATGAACGCAATCCGCCATTTCGACCCCACGGCGCGCGAAATCACCTGTGAGGCCGGCGTCATCCTGCAGACCCTTCACGAGGCAGCGGCGGCGGAACACTTGCGCTTCCCGCTGACCCTGGGCGGCAAGGGCTCGGCGACTGTCGGCGGCCTGATTTCCACCAACGCCGGAGGCACGCAGGTCCTGCGTCACGGCTCGATGCGCACGCAAGTGCTCGGCATCGAAGCCGTGCTGGCCGACGGCAAAGTGTTCGACGCGCTCGTCCCGCTGAAGAAGGACAATCGCGGGTTCGATCTCAAGCAGCTGCTGATTGGGTCCGAGGGTACGCTGGGCATCGTCACCGCCGCCACGCTGCGTCTGCTTCCGGCGCTCGCGGACCGTGCCGTTCTGTGGGCTGGCCTGGAATCGGTGACCGCTGCGCGCGCCTTGCTGCTGCATAGCGAGACAATCGCCGGCGACGCGCTCGAGGGCTTCGAGATCATGCCGCGTCACAGTCTTGAGGCCGTGCTGGCCCATGTGCCCGGCTCACGCTCGCCGCTGCAGGGACAGCACGAATGGAATGTGCTGATCGAACTGGCTGCCGATGCGGCCGGGGCGGACGCCTTGCCTGCTCTCGCGCAGACGCTGCTCGAAACGGCGTTCGAAGCCGGCCTGGTCGAGGATGCGACCATCGCCGCAAACGAAGCCCAAGCGGAACAGTTCTGGCTGCTGCGCGACGAGATCGCTCCGGCCGAGCGCGCCCTGGGCCCGGCAGTGCAGCACGACATTTCGGTCCCGGTCGCCCGCATGGCGGATTTCGTTTCCGCTGCGGTGCCGGACGTCGAGGCACGGTTCCCTTCGACCCGGGCCGTCGCGTTCGGCCACCTGGGCGATGGCAACGTCCATTTTCACGTGCTCGCCCCCGCTGGCGCCGTTCGTGGCGAGTGGGAAGCGGGCGATGGCAAGGCGATCAGCGCCTTCGTCCATGACCTCGTGACCCAATGGGGCGGCTCGATCAGCGCCGAACATGGCATCGGCCAACTCAAGCGAGACGAACTGGGCCGGCTTGGCGATCCGGTGCAGCTTGCGATGATGCGCGCGGTCAAGCATGCGCTCGATCCGGCCAACCTGCTCAATCCCGGCAAACTCGTCCCGCCTTGCACCTGATGCCCGGCGGCTTTAAAGCCCCCCATTCGAGTGCGGGACCCCGCATCGGGCCTTGATAACCAGCCATTCCGGAGAGACATAATGGCCAGCGCGCCGCAACCTCAATTGCCCCTGTTCTACAATGACCTGATGCCGCTCAACAGCCGTGACCACGGCACCTGGAAAGCGCGCTCGGTGGACAAAGCCACTTGGGTCGGCACCCAGCACGCGATTCCCCTCACGGTGGACGAATTCGCGCAAGCTCAGCGTTATTTTCCGATCGTCTTTTCGTCGGGCGACAGCTCCGTTCCCCTCGCCCTGCTGGGTCTTAACGAGGGTGTGAACGTCTATTTCGACAGCGACGGTCAGCTGGCCGAAGACGTCTACGTCCCGGCTTATATTCGCCGCTATCCGATGCTCCTCGCCAAGCTGACCCCGAACGCCGAAGAGATGTCCCTCTGCTTCGACCCGTCGGCCGAGCTGATGGGCGATTTCGAAGAGGGCCATGCCCTGTTCGTAGACGGCCAGCCGAGCGACCACACCAAGGGCCTGCTCGACTTCTGCCAGAAGTTCGAAGAAGCCGGCGCCCGCACCCAGGCCTTCATGGAAGAATTGGCCAAGGCCGACCTGTTGATGGACGGCGAAGTGGCGATCCAGCAGGGCGACAAGCCTGACCAGCCCTTCATTTATCGGGGCTTCAAGATGGTGAACCAGGAAAAGCTGCGGACGCTCGATGGCGAGAAGCTCAAGCAGTGGAACGAGATCGGGCTCCTGCCGCTGGTCTTTGCCCACCTGTTCTCGCTCGACCTGATGCGGATCATTTTCGCCAAGCAGGTGCAGCAGGGCAAGGGTCCCGGCGCAGCCAACTGATCCGCGGACTAGACGTGGTGGCTTCAAGGCGGATCGAACCTTTCGATCTGCCACCCCCTTGAAGCGCAGCCAATAAGGTCTAAATACGCGATGTCCGGCCGACGCTTCCCTCATGGCTCGGCTGGATAGGTACGCCTCGGCGTACCTCCTCCCTGAACCTTGGCCACCTCGTGCCATTGTGCACGAGGTGGTTTTTTCATGGGCAGAGCCTGCTGAAGGCTATTCCGCGGCTTGCGGTAAACCCCAGCCGCCAATCAATTCTCCCGACAGACGGCGAATCAGCCCCGACACAGCGTTGGTTATCGCTTCGAGTCCCGGTCCCGGCTCGCGCAGCTCGCTGTCGAGATAGGTCGCCCGGCAAATTTCAAGCTGCAACGCGTGCAACCCGCGCGAAGGCGACGCGTGCCTGTCGAGCACGTACCCGCCGGCATAGGGCCGGTTATGCGCCGCGCGACGGCCGATCGAGGTAAAGTGATCGAACGCGGCGGCCGACAGACTGCTGCTCGCCGAAGCGCCGAATCGGTCGCCAATCACGAAATCGACTGCGGCATCCGAACCGCGCTTCGGGCCGAGCGGCGGCATCGAGTGGAGGTCGATCAGCAACGCCGCCCCCCACCGGTCGCGCAAGCTCTCAAGCCCGCGCGACAAAGCCGCATGATAGGGCTGGTGCACTTGCTCGATCCGCGCAGCCAGTTCCTCGCACGTCATGCCCTGCTTCCACAGCTCACCCAGCCCCGGAAGACGCCGCGGCACCAGCCCCAGCCCGCTGCGAGCGCGCCGGCCGGCTGCGTGGCGGGTACGGCTAACCGGAGCTTCGCCTTCGACCATGTCCCAGTCGATGTCGTCGGGCGCGCGGTTGAGGTCGATCATCGCCCGAGGCGCGTGGGCCACCAGCAGCGACGCACCGGTCTCCCGCGCGACGGCCTCTGCCACCAGGTCCGCAAAGCGGTCTTCCAGCCTCAAGCTGGCCTGTGAAGAATGGCGGAAGTTTTCGGCGAACTCGGCCGGATAGACTCGGCCCGCATGCGGCACGGCAATGATGACCGGAACCGGGGGCGCAATTCTCTGGGTCAGGGTAAACGCCGGATGGGCGGCCGTTCCCGGAATGCTTCCGCCGCGCAAGTTGCGCGATTCTCGTGCCACTGGGCCCATCTCCGCAAAATTCTAAGCTGACCGCGTTTCCGATATGTGTCAAAGCTGGGCAGCCGCGACAATCTAGAAGATTCTTAAATTGGTCGCGGATAAGGGATCGCAACGCACAGACCTGACAAGGGGGCCTTGATGATCCGCATCCTGCTGGCAGAAGACGACGAGGCGATGCGCACCTACTTGGCGCGGGCGCTCGAACAGGCCGGCTACTCGGTCGATTCGGTCGATCGCGGCACGGAAGCCATCCCCCTGCTCGAATCGCAGCAATACGATCTGCTCCTGTCCGACATCGTGATGCCGGAAATGGACGGAATCGAACTGGCGCAGCGTTGTGCCGAGATTTGCCCGGGCACCCGCGTGATGTTCATCACCGGCTTTGCCGCGGTCACCTTGCGGGCCAGCCGCGAAGCGCCGAAGGCGAAAATGCTCTCCAAGCCGTTCCACCTCAAGGATCTGGTGCTCGAAGTCGAACGCATTTTCGAGGACGAAAAGACCGAAGCGTCCTTTCGACCCTGAAGACCCAAAGCAGCCCTTGTCATAACGATTGCCCGGCGCTAGATGGCCCGCCTGCCGATCGACCGGATGGGTACGGGCGTATAGCTCAGTGGTAGAGCACTGTGTTGACATCGCAGGGGTCGGAAGTTCAATCCTTCCTACGCCCACCATCCGGTCGAGGCAGAAAACCCGCTGTAATGGCGGGTTTTTTATTGCCTGATGCAGGCCGAGGCCGCCCTCACTGCGGGATGATCGCCCGCACAGGCGCTGCCCATTCGATCTCGATGTCCTCCATGATCGGCGCGTTGGTCGAGACCAGGTGGTAGCGCTGGGGCTTCGATCCGCGCATCAGGCGCTTCACCAGCAGCCTCCCGTCGCTCAACTGGACGACGCAGAGCTTGTTGAGGACCTGGTCCTCTACGATCGTCTGTTCGCCGGTGTAGACCAAGCGCCAGCCGTCCTCGGCCACAGGTAGCAGGCTGTCGCCCTTCACTTCGACCGCAACCGCCCGCCCCGAGACAAACGGCGGCCGTTCGACGAAGGCCATGCCGTCGCCGGGCGCGTAGTCGTCGAAGGGGGTCACGGCCGCGCCGGCGCCGACGTAGCCGACGACCGGGATCTGGTCCGCTGCCGCCGAGGCTAGGTCGTCGGTTCCCATCAGCCTCTCAACCGTCGTGCTCGCCACCCTCGCGATGGCGTGCAGCATGGGCCCGCTGGGCTCCGCGCCCTTCTCCCACCGCGCCACGGTCGACTGGGTGGTTCCCAGGCGATTGGCGAATTCCGTCTGGTTCAGCCCGGCAGTCTGCCGGATGGCTTTGATACGGGTTGCGAGGCTTCCACTCATGGCGCCAGCATAATACCGGCGACCTTCCAACGCTACCCCCTAACGCATAATTCACTTGACAAAATATGCGTATGCGCATATATGCAGGTCACCCCCAGCATTCGAAGAGAACCGAACCATGACGATAGATCAGTTGATCGAAGGAACACTCGTGCGCGAAGGCGGCTACGTCGATCACCCCTCCGATCCCGGCGGCGCGACGAAGTACGGGATCACGCAGAGAGTCGCCCGGGCGAATGGCTATTCGGGCCCGATGCGCGATTTTCCGATCGCCCTGGCGCGAGATATCTATCGACGAGAATACGTCGAAAAGCCTGGCCTGCTCGGTATCGCCGAGATCGATCCGCACGTCGCCGAAGAGGTGATCGACAGCGGCGTGAACGTCGGCCCCAAGCGTGCCAAGCTGTGGTTTCAGCAGGCCCTCAACCTGCTCAACCGGCGCGGACAGGACTATGCCGACATCAGCGAGGACGGGGCCATCGGGCCGGCAACGCTCGGCGCCTTCCGCGCCCTTCGCCGACGACGCGGTGAAGCCGAGGCGCGCGAGCTCATGCTCAAGGCGCTCAACGGCCTGCAGTTCGCGCACTACTTTGCACTCGCCCGAGGCAACGCCCGGTTCGAAGACTTCATGGCCGGCTGGCTCGACAACCGGGTAGGTGCAGCATGAGCGGGCCGCGCAACATGATCCGCACCTGGGCCCTCATCGCCGTCGCCGTGACCAGCGCCGCGCTGATCTACTTCGCCTGGCGACTGATCGGCATCATCGCCGCGCCGGATTGGTGCAGCCGCGCCCTCGGGTTCGAAACCCGCCCGGAACTCGCGATGGGCGAATGTTTCGCGCTGCTTCAGCGGCAAGTCGAAGCGCTCGCGCTCAACAGTCACTTCGCCATCGGCACGCTAGGTCTTTGCCTCGCCGTGCTGGTGATCATCGTCCTCGCCGGTGGGCGGGTGAGCTTCAGGGCGGGCCGCGACGGCGTTGAAGCGGACGTCGCCCGCGAAACGGGACTGGCCGATGGCTGACCTCATCCGCAAGCCCCTCGCCTGGCTGGCCGGCCTGCTGCTGATGGCCGCCGCCCTCCTCTGGTTCTCCGGGGTTCTGAGCGGAGCCCGCCGGGCCGAGGTCACCGCCCGCTTCGAAGCCAGCCGCGGCGATGCCGCGGTCCGCAGCGGGGCCGACGCCGCCAACACCATCGGAGAGCGAGGTTCCGCCGAACACGCTCTCGACAAGGAGATTACCCGTGCCCAGGATCAAGTTCGCACCGCGCCCGACACTGGCGCTGCCGATAGCGCTGCTCGCAACGGCCTGTGCGGGATCTCCACCGATTATTGCCAATAAGGCGCCCTGCACCGAACTGATCCCGCAAGCCTGGCGCAAGCCCGTCGAAGGATCAGTCCCGCCTGCGATCACGTCCAGGGCAGACTATCCGGCCGGCCCGGCCGGCGATGCGCTCTATGCCGACCAGATCGCCCGAGTGTGGATGCAGTTCGGGCTGGCGCAAACCGGACAGCTGGAGAAGGCCAACGGCCGCGCAAGCGATGCCATCGGGATAGTCGAACGATGCGAAGATCGGGATCGAAAAGCCGTTGATGGTGCAAGGCCCAAAGTGCTTGGAATCTTTTAGTTCGGGAATTCTATCAAAGGTTCTTTCGTTTCCCCGACGGACGCCTACATCTTCGCCATGGTCTCCGGCCAACCAGTGCCGCGAATCAACGCGATTGCCTGCGCTCTGCCGGCTAGCGAATGCGATGCCACCTACAACGCCTGGGCCTTGCGCCAGCTTGAAGGACGCCGCGAAGTCACTTTGCTGGAACGGATGCTGCAGCGTTCAGGCATCGGACGGCGTTTCACCGTCCTATCCTCTGCCGAGACCTATCAGGCCGAAGGAAGCTTCTACGACACCGCCGACGCTCCCGGAACGCTCGCCCGGATGGAGATCTACTCGCGCGAGGCACCGAAGCTTGCGCTCGAGGCCATCGCCGAGTTGGGAGACCTGGGCCGGGTAACCCACCTGGTCGTCGCCAGCTGCACGGGGTTCATGGCGCCGGGGCTGGACCAGGTTATCGCCCGCCGCCTGGGACTCGATCCCACGGTCGAACGGGTCGTGGTCGGCTTCATGGGCTGCTACGCGGGCGTCACCGCCTTGCGCACCGCCGGACATATCGTCCGTTCCGAACCCAGCGCGCGGGTCCTGGTGATCTCGGTCGAGCTATGCACGCTGCACCTCCAGCCGACGGACAAGCTCGAGCGCCTGCTGGCCATGGCCCAATTCGCCGACGGCGCGGCCGCGGCGATCGTAAGCGCCGAAGGTGAGGGGCTGGCTCTCGGACAAGGTCTGTCGCTAACGCTCGAGGACAGCCATGAGCTTATCACCTGGACCATTGGCGACACTGGCTTTGACATGCAGCTATCCGGCGAAGTCCCTGGGCGCCTGGCCGAGGCGCTGAGCGATGGAGCCGTCGCCAACTCGGTGACGGAGGGGAAGCCCGTGACCGAGATCGATGCCTGGGCGGTTCACCCCGGCGGGCGGTCGATCGTCGATGCCGTGGAGCGCGGCCTCCAGCTCCCGCCGGAAAAGCTCACTGCCTCGCGCGAGGTGCTGCAGGACTGCGGCAACATGTCCTCGGCCACAGTCATGTTCGTGCTCAAGAAGCTGATGGCAGAAAAGCCCCGCACCGGCATCGCGATCGCCTTCGGGCCTGGCCTCGCCATGGAGGGCCTGCGCTTCGGCTGGACTGAAAGCGATGCTCGCTGAGAGGCGCCAAGCCGACGAGCTGATGGACGATCCGGCCCTGGACGCCGCTACCTATCATGCGGTCCTGGCCGATCTCGCCAAAGTAAACCGAACGACCTTCGCCTATCGCCCGACACTCGACTTCCTCCGCCGCGCGGTCGGGCAGAAGAGCCCCTTCACGCTGCTGGACGTGGGGTTCGGCGATGGCGACATGCTACGCCAGGTCGCGCGCTGGGCGAAGAAGCACGGCATCGTTGCCGAACTGACAGGGATCGACCTCAATTCGCGCAGCAAGGCGGCGGCCGAAGCGGTTCCCTCTCCTGGCGCACCGATCCGTTACCTCACCGGCGACTACGCCGACCTCGCCGGATCCGGGTTCGACTGCGTGATCTCCAGCCTCGTCACCCATCATATGACCGAGAGCGAGCTGGCCGCTTTCCTGCGCTTCATGGAAGGAGAGGCCAAGGAAGGCTGGTTCATCAACGACCTCCATCGCCACGGCTTTGCCTACACCACCTGGCCGCTACTCTCCGGCGCGATGCGCTGGCACCCGATCGTGCGCGCCGATGGCCACACCTCGATCGCCCGCAGCTTCCGCCCCGCCGAGTGGCACGAGCGGCTCGCGCGCGAGGGCATCACCGAGGCGCGGGTGCGCCGCTGGTTCCCGTTCAGGCTATGCGTCGAACGGCTCCGCTGATCCTCGGCGCTGGGCCGGCCGGTTGTGCCGCCGCGATCGCCCTGGCCCGCGAGGGTGCCGCGCCGGTGCTGCTCGACCGGGATGCTGAAGTGCGAGACTGCCTCTGCGGCGGATTTCTCAGTTGGCGGACGGCCGAGCAACTTCGCGCCTTGGGCGTTGACCCGGAAGCGCTCGGTGCCAAGCCGGTCCAACATCTCGCGCTGTTTGCAGGGGGTCGGGAGGCCGTGGTTCCCCTCCCCTCGCCTGCGTGGGGACTCTCGCGCCGGAAACTCGACGATGCTCTCAGGCGGCGCGCACTGGTGCTGGGCGCCACGCTCGAAGTCGACACCGCGCGCGAGATTCAGGGCTGGACGGTAGTCGGACAACGTCGCCGCTGGGTGGGAGACGGCCTGTTCCTGGCCTCGGGCAAACATGACGTGCGCGGGCAACCACGTCCACGCCTTGCCAGCGATCCCGAACTCGGGTTGCGCCTACGCCTGCCGCCCACAACGGCTCGGCATGAGCTCTTGTCAGGACGGATCGAACTCCATCTCTTCAGCGGTGGTTACGCGGGCATCGTGCTGCAGGAAGACGGGAGTGCCAATTTGTGCCTCGCCGTTCGCAAGTCGGTGCTCGCATCCGGTGGGTGGACCCCAGCCCGGCTGTTGACGAAACTGGCGTCTGCAAGGCCGGCTCTGCACGAACGGCTCGGCTCCGACTGGCAGGGCAACTCGATCGAATCTATCGGGGCCGTTCCTTACGGCTGGATCGCAGAGACGAGCCAACCGGGCGTGTTCCGCCTCGGAGACCAGGCGGCGGTCATACCTTCCCTCGCAGGTGAAGGCATTTCGATTGCCCTCGCGAGCGGGGAAATGGCCGCCCGCCACTGGCTCACAGGCGGACCGGCCACCGCACCGGCCTTCCAGCGCGATCTAGCCCGGCGAGCCAAAGCTCCCATGCGCGCCGCCCGCCTGGCCCGCGCCTTCGCCGAAAGCCCGCTCGGCGCCAGGGCAGGTGTTGCCTTGGCGCAGCGCCTTCCGCCCGTCTTGCACTGGTTGATGGACGCCAGCCGTATCCATCCGGATGCGCCGCTTGCGCAGGCGCCTGCCGCTCCCTAAGGGTCGCGCCGTTCCCACTGGGCAAATAGAGGCAGGATTCCCCGCGTATGGCGAAGATCAAGGTCGTGAACCCCATCGTCGAAATCGACGGCGACGAGATGACTCGGATCATCTGGCAATGGATCCGTGAGCGGCTGATCCTCCCCTACCTCGACGTCGATCTCAAATACTACGACCTCGGGATCGAAAAGCGCGACGAGACCCGCGACCAGATCACCGTCGACGCGGCCAACGCGATCGCGGAACACGGCGTCGGCGTGAAGTGCGCCACGATCACCCCGGACGAAGCGCGCGTCGAAGAATTCGACCTGCACGACATGTACAAGTCGCCCAACGGGACGATCCGCAACATCCTCGGCGGCACGATCTTCCGCGAACCGATCGTGATCCAGAACGTCCCCCGGCTGATCCCGGGCTGGACCGACCCGATCGTCGTCGGCCGTCACGCGTTCGGCGACCAGTACCGCGCGACCGACTTCCTCGTCCCCAGCGCGGGCACGCTGCGCCTCGTCTGGGAAGGCGAGAACGGTGAGACGATCGACCGCGAAGTCTATCAGTTCAAGGCGCCGGGCGTGGCGATGTCGATGTACAACCTCGATGATTCGATCCGCGATTTCGCGCGCGCCAGCTTCAACTACGGCCTCGACCGCGGTTGGCCGGTGTACCTCTCGACCAAGAACACCATCATCAAGCGCTATGATGGCCGCTTCAAGGACCTGTTCCAGGAAATCTTCGAGACCGAAGGCTTCAAGGAAAGGTTCGCCGCCGCCGGCATCGTCTACGAACACCGCCTGATCGACGACATGGTCGCCTCCGCGCTCAAGTGGAGCGGCAAGTTCGTCTGGGCCTGCAAGAACTACGACGGTGACGTGCAGTCCGACCAGGTGGCGCAGGGCTTCGGCTCGCTCGGCCTGATGACCTCGGTGCTGATGACCCCCGACGGCAAGACCGTCGAAGCCGAAGCGGCGCACGGTACCGTGACCCGCCACTTCCGCCAGCACGAGCAGGGCAAGGCGACCAGCACCAACCCGATCGCCAGCATCTTCGCCTGGACCCGGGGCCTGATCTACCGCGGCCGGTTCGACAACACGCCGGACGTGATCCGCTTCGCCGAGACCCTGGAAAAGGTCTGCGTCGCGACCGTCGAAAGCGGCAAGATGACCAAGGACCTCGCGCTCCTCATCGGCCCCGATCAGGCGTGGATGACCACCGAGCAGTTCTTCGAAGCGATCGTCGAGAACCTCGAAACCGAAATGGCCACCTGGGCCTGATTTCCGATGCTCAATCCTCCCTGTGAGCCAAGCTCATGGGGAGGATTTCATCCCACCGGTGACCTCACCCGCTCCCGCCGCACACCCAGGCCGATAATCCGGCCCGGTATCCGGCGCAGCAGCGGGAAGCGCTCCAGCACTTTCAGCACCCATGGCGCCTCGGTGATCGGCTCTCCCGAAAGCACCGCCCCGATCACGTTGTCTTGCGCGAACTTCTGTCCGGCCTGGATCACTCGCGTCGGAAACTCACGCCGCGCCTGAACTTTGGCGAGCAGCGGGTCCGGATACTCTCCGCGAGCGATGGGCCCGGCGAGTATATTCGCCGCAGCGACCGCATCCTGAATCGCGAGGTTGATCCCGATACCGCCGATCGGGCTCATCGCGTGCGCCGCATCGCCGATCGCCAGCAGGCCAGGCCGGGACCAGCGATCAAGCCTGTCCAGCGCCACTGACAACAGGAACAAATCGTCGGTCCCTTTGAGGCCGCCCGAAAGATCGAGCTCAGGAAACAACGCCTGCATCTGCGCCCGAAGCCACTCGATGCCTCGCGCCTTCACTTCCTCGGCAGCGCCTTTCGGAATGATGAAAGCCGCCTGCCAGTAAGTACGCCGGTCGATCAGCACGGCCATGCGTCCCGTGTCGACTGCCCCGCGCAGCTTGTCGCCGGCGTTGTCCGCTTTGCCGAGGTGGAACCAAAATATGTCCATCGGCGCCCCAAGCTGCGTAACCGGAAGCAGCGACTGCTGGCGCACCAGTGATCCGCGGCCGTCGGTCATCAACACCAGCTTTCCAGCACGCAACTCTCGCCCATCGGCGAGACGAACGCCCACAACGCAGCCGTTCTCCTCGACAAGACCGGTAACCTCGGCCTCCATCTCCAGCGCAAAGGCAGGAAACGCGGCGGCTTCGTCGCGCAGGAAGTCGAGAAACTCCCACTGCGGCATCATCGCAATGAACGGCGCCGGGGTGTTGAGATGCGACAAGTCCCCGATCGTGTAGTCATGCCCAGCCACCCGCACTTGCGCGCCCTGGACCTTGTCGTGCGGCCGCTCGAGAAAACGGCCCAGAAATCCCAGCTGGTCGAGAATTTCCATCGTCGAGGGGTGAACCGTGTCACCGCGAAAATCGCGGAAGAAATCGGCATGCTTTTCAAAGACCTGCACGGTCACCCCGGCCCGCGCGAACAGGAGCCCGGCCATCATCCCGGCCGGTCCTCCACCGACGATCAAGACATCGGCGCGATTGTGCGTTGCGGTAGTCACCGGGCGTCTGACATACAAAGCTCATGCATGCTGAAGCTATCTCCCCGGTAATGTCCGACGCGCTCGTGATCCTGGGCGCCGCGGGAATAGTCATACCGGTGTTTGCGCGTTTTCGCATCACCCCGGTCATCGGCTTCATCCTTGTCGGTCTTCTCGTGGGACCGTTCGGACTTGGGCGCCTGGTCTACCAGCACGAGTGGCTGTTCTACGTCACCATTTCGGATCCCGAGCGGCTCGATCCTTTCGCCGAGTTCGGGATCATCCTGCTGCTGTTCACCATCGGTCTGGAGTTGTCGTTCAACCGGCTCTGGGCGATGCGAAAGCTGGTCTTCGGGCTCGGCGCACTGGAGTTGCTGGCGACTGGCGCGCTGCTCGCGGCCTTCCTCTCGATGATGGGCCAGTACTGGACCGGAGCACTCGCCCTCGGCCTTGCGCTCGCGTTGTCATCTACCGCCCTTGTGCTGCCGATCGCAGGAACAAACACCCCGGTCGGACGCGCCGCCTTGGCGATGCTGCTGTTCGAGGACATCGCCATCGTCCCGATCATCTTCATGCTCGGCGCGCTAGCGCCGTTCGCGGGCAGCGAGGGCATGGATGGCTTGTTCCATACCTTGTGGGTGGGCCTGCTGGTGGTCGTCGGCATGATGGTGATCGGCCGCCTCGCCCTGCCCCGCCTGTTCGCGCAGGCGGCCCGGACCAAGAGCCCGGAGCTATTCCTCGCAGCTTCGCTGCTGGTGGTGATAGGGGCCAGCTTGGCGACCGCCTTGATCGGCTTGTCGCCCATCGTCGGCGCGCTGGTCGCCGGCCTGCTGATCGCCGAGACCGAGTATCACACCGAGATCGAAGGTATCATGGAGCCCTTCAAGGGCCTAGCGCTCGGGATCTTCCTGATCACAGTCGGCATGGGCATCGACCTGTTCACCATCTGGGACAACCTCGCCATGATCACGATCGCCGTGGTCGGGGTGCTGTTCCTCAAGGCCGTGGTGACGAGCATACTCCTGCGCCTCATGGGAGCGCGCCGATCGACCGCGATCGAAACCGGCATCCTCATGTCGAGCCCGTCAGAGACCACCTTGATCGTCCTGGCTGCGGCGACTTCGGCAATGTTGATCCAGCCGGGTACCGGGCAGTTCTGGCAGATCGTCACCGCCATCGGCCTTACGGTCACGCCGTTGCTTGCTGGACTTGGCCGCTTGGTCGCCCGACGGATGGAACCAACCTCAGGCGGCGCGACGGACAACTACGATACCGACGAACCACGCGCGATCATCCTCGGCTGTGGGCGCGTCGGGCGGCTGGTGGCGCAAATGCTGACCCGGCATGGCAAGCTCTACGTCGCGATCGACGCGGACTCCGAACTGGTCAATCGCTGCCGCGGCGAGGGCTATCACGCGATCTTCGGCAACGCCTCGCGGATGGAGACGCTGGTCAGGCTGGGGCTCCCCAGGTCGCCCGCCGTGATCCTGACAATGGACGAGCCAGTCCTGGCGCAGCGCATTACCCGTAAGCTGCGGGCGGCCTACCCCGACCTTCCGATCATCGCCCGCGCGCGCGACACCATCCACGCGGCTGAACTCTATCGCGCCGGTGCGAGTACCGCGGTTCCGGAAACGCTGGAAGCCTCGCTACAGCTGTCGGAAGCGGTGCTGGTCGACCTCGGCGTCGCCATGGGCCCGGTCATCGCCTCGATCCACGAGAAGCGCGACGAGTTCCGCGAGCAGATCATGGAAAGCGGTGAACTGGCGCAAAAGCCCATGCTGCGCACGCGCGTAGCGGAGAGCTGACCGCGCGCTCTCAGCCGGCCTAGGCGGCTGACCGGTTCATCGACCTCGCCGGACCCAACTGGGTTCGACGGCCGTTTCCATCACGAAGGAGACGTCCGATGAAAGACGGTAACGAACCGCAGAACACGATGAGCCTGAGGCCGCAAAACCAGACCGGCGAGCGCTATGGCACGATCAAGGGCCGTCAGCGCACTGAGGACGACTTCAAGGGCCACGGCGATATGCCCCGCGGCAGCGAGCCGGAGTCCGGAGCAGCTGCGCGGCGGCGCTAGTAACCTGGCTTAGCTGACCGGGGCGCCGGCGAGCGCCTGGCGAACGGTGTCGAGAGCCTCGTTGGCCTTAGCGCCGTCAGGTCCGCCACCTTGGGCCATGTCGGGGCGGCCACCGCCACCCTTGCCGCCCAGCGCCGCGACGCCGGCCTGAACCAGTTCGACTGCGCTGACGCGCCCAACGAGGTCATCGGTCACCGCCACGGCGATGGCCGCACGGCCTTCGTTCACCGCGACAACTGCTGCCACGCCCGATTGGAGACGCTTCTTGGCTTCGTCGAGCAGGCCGCGAAGTTCCTTCGGATCGAGCCCTTCGAGCACCTGACCCGAGAACTTGACGCCGCCGACCTCTTCGTCAGCAGCCGGTGCGGCGCCGCCGCCACCGCCCATGGCGAGTTGCTTCTTCGCCTCGGCCAGTTCGCGTTCGAGCCGCTTGCGCTCGTCGAGCAGAGCCGCGACGCGGTTTTCGACATCCTCGGGAGCGGTCTTGAGCGCGGCTGCAACGGTCTTCAGCGCTTCTTCGCGTCCGACCACCCACTGCCGTGCGGCCTCGCCCGTCAGCGCCTCGATACGGCGCACGCCCGAGCTGACGGCACTTTCGGAGATGATGCGAAACAGGCCAATGTCGCCAGTCGCCCTCACGTGCGTGCCGCCGCACAGTTCGACCGAATAGTTGCGGCCCGAACCCTGCCAGTCGCCCTGGCCCATCGAGAGCACGCGCACTTCGTCGCCGTACTTCTCGCCGAACAGGGCCATCGCGCCCGCTGCCACCGCATCGTCGGGGCTCATCAGGCGGGTGCCGACTTCCGCGTTGTGGCGGATCTCGGCGTTCACTTCGGCCTCGATCGACGCGAGTTCCGCAGGCGTCAGCGGCTTGGGATGCGAGAAGTCGAAGCGCAGGCGGTCTTCGGCGACCAGCGAGCCCTTCTGCGTGACATGCTCACCCAACTGGTTGCGCAGCGCGGCGTGGAGCAAGTGCGTGGCCGAGTGGTTGGCCCGAACGCGATCGCGGCGCGCGACGTCGACTTCCTGGTGCACGGTATCGCCGACGGCGAGCTTGCCCGCAGTGATCGTGCCGCGGTGCGCGTGCAGACGGCCGAGCGGCTTGGTCGTGTCCGACACCTCGATCCGCAGGCCGTTCTCGGACGAGATCGTGCCAGAGTCGCCGACCTGGCCACCGCTTTCAGCGTAGAATGGCGTCTGGTTGGTCAGGACGATAACCTCGGCGCCCTCGCCGGCCTCGGAGACTTCCTTGCCGTCGACGAGCAGCGCGACCACCTGGCCTTCGCCGCTGGTCGAGGCATAGCCGGTGAACTCGGTCGCGCCTTCGCGCTCGGCGATGTCGAACCACAGCTCGCCGTCGGCGGTGGCGCCGGAGCCCTTCCAGGCAGCACGGGCAGCGGCTTTCTGTTGCGCCATCGCCGCGTCGAATCCGGCACGGTCAACGCCGATGCCGCGAGCGCGCAGGGCGTCCTCGGTCAAGTCGTAGGGGAAGCCGAACGTGTCGTAGAGCTTGAAGGCGGTCTCACCCGGCAGGCTCGCGCCTGCCGGCATGCTGGAGGTCGCTTCGTCGAGCAGGCGCAGGCCGTTATCGAGCGTCTGGCGGAACCGCGTTTCCTCGCGCTCGAGCACTTCGGTGATCAGCGCTTCGGCGCGCGGCAGTTCGGGATAGGCCAGGCCCATCTCGCCAATCAGCGCCGGGACCAACCGGTGCATCAGCGGTTGCTTGGCGCCGAGCAGGTGCGCGTGGCGCATGGCGCGGCGCATGATGCGGCGGAGCACGTAACCGCGCCCTTCGTTGGCCGGCATGACACCGTCAGCGATGAGGAAGCTGGTCGAGCGCAAGTGGTCGGCGATCACGCGATGGCTCGCCTGTTGAGCGCCTTCGGCCTTGGTTCCGGTGAGGCTCTCGCTGGCTTCGATGAGATGCCGGAACGTGTCGGTCTCGAACACCGAGTGGACGCCCTGCAACACGCCTGAAATGCGTTCCAGCCCCATGCCGGTGTCGATGCTCGGACGCGGCAAGTCGGCGACGATCTGGTCGTTTTCCTGCAGGTGCTGCATGAACACCAGGTTCCAGATCTCGACGAAGCGGTCGCCATCCTCGTCCGGCGAACCGGGAGGGCCACCGGCGATTTCCGGGCCGTGATCCCAGAATATCTCCGAACACGGGCCGCACGGACCGTCGGAGCCCATGGCCCAAAAGTTGTCCTTGGTGGCGATGCGGATGATGCGGTCGTCGGGCAGGCCGGCGATCTTCTTCCACAAGTTCCAGGCTTCATCGTCGGTATGGTAGACCGTGACGGTCAGGCGGTCGGCCGCCAGGCCATACTCGCGCGTGACCAGGTTCCAGGCGAGTTCTATCGCCCGTTCCTTGAAATAGTCGCCGAAGCTGAAGTTGCCGAGCATCTCGAACAGCGTCAGGTGCCGGGCGGTATAGCCGACGTTGTCGAGGTCGTTGTGCTTGCCCCCAGCGCGGACGCACTTCTGCGAACTCGCAGCACGTGGCGCAGGTGGAGTTTCGAGCCCAGTGAAGACGTTCTTGAACGGCACCATGCCCGCGTTGACGAACATCAGGGTGGGATCGTTGTACGGGACCAGCGGCGCCGACGGCACAACGGTGTGCTCGTTGGCGGCGAAATAGTCGAGGAACGTACGGCGTATGTCGTTGGTCGAGTGCATGGGAGTTGCGAATTAGGGTGCAGTGCGGGGCGAAACAAGCGGATTAAGCCGCTAACTGAGACTGTGTCCGCCGATGGTGCGAAAAGAGCGCGTTATTGGCGGCGTGCAGTGACGATCCAGGCACCCGCTCGCAGGGACACGATGCCCTCGCGCAAGTTGGCGCGCGCGAGGTCCCTGACACGATTGATGAAGGATTCGCGGGCTTCGGGCGTGAGCTCCCGGGCGGCACGGGCCGCACCTCCGATGGCGGTGAAGTAGGATGCGGCATCCTCGACAGGGTCGGGTCCTGCGCCGACAACCATCGCGAAATCATAGGGTTCGAACGCGATGTCACGCCATCCGGCCGCGGTGAGGATGCCCTCCACGTAAGTCCGATCGCTGAAGGCGAATGGCCCTGGGGCACCGGGGGCCGGAGGGGGAACCTCGATTGGGAGCAGCCGAGTGACACTGCGAAAGACCGGATTCTCCTCCCACGTCCGGAAGCAGGAGAACAGAAGGCCGGCATTCGGGGCCGCGATTTCCGCGAGATGAGTGAAGGCCGCGACCGGGTCGTCGAAGAACATCACGCCGTGGCGGGAGACGAGCAAATCGGGCGCAAGTGATTCTCCCGGCTGCCAGGCGGCAGCGTCGGCGAGTTCGAACGCGGCATTGCGGAGGTTGCGAGCGCGGTCCCGCGCGATCTCGAGAAGCTGCGGCGAGATATCGATTCCGGTGATCCGAGCGTCCGGACGCGTGCGAGCCAGAGCCAGCGAGAGTTCGCCGGCGCCGCAACCGATATCCAGCACCGTATCGCTGGCAGGATCGCGCGCACGATGGAGCAGGCGCTCGGTCAGCACTCCGAAACTGCGATCGGTGCGCTTCCATTCTGCGGCCCAACTATCGCCAGTCCGCCCCTGCCATTCGTCGCCACCGACCGTCGTGCTGTTCGTCTGCATTCGCTGTCCTACACCAGGCGCCCGCCGCGATGTGGTGATAGGCTAACTCAAATCAAATGCGAAGAAGCCGGCGCGGGCCCCGTAGGGTTGACCGCGCCGGCTCCGGTTTCGGAAGCGCGAGCCGCGAACGGCCCGTGCCTCTAGAGGATCAGATGTCGTCTTCCGCGTCCGGGCCCGCCATCATCTCCTCGGCGACCTGGTCGGTGCGGCTGCGGATCGCAGCTTCCAGCCTGTCGCAAACTTCGGGATTGTCCTTGAGGTACTGTTTCGAGTTTTCCCGGCCCTGTCCGATGCGGACACTGTCGTAGGAGAACCAGCTGCCCGACTTCTCGACGATGCCGGCCTTGACCCCGAGGTCGAGGATCTCGCCGATCTTCGAGATGCCTTCGCCGTACATGATGTCGAATTCGACCTGCTTGAACGGCGGGGCGACCTTGTTCTTCACCACCTTCACGCGCGTGGCGTTGCCGATGATTTCGTCGCGTTCCTTGATCTGCCCGGTGCGGCGAATGTCGAGGCGGACGCTGGCGTAGAACTTGAGCGCGTTGCCGCCGGTCGTGGTTTCCGGATTGCCGTACATCACGCCGATCTTCATGCGCAGCTGGTTGATGAAGATCACCATGCAGCGCGAACGGCTGATCGAACCGGTCAGCTTGCGCAGCGACTGGCTCATCAGGCGGGCCTGAAGGCCGACGTGCGAATCGCCCATCTCGCCTTCGATTTCCGCCCGCGGAACCAGCGCGGCGACCGAGTCGATCACCAGCACGTCGATCGCGTTCGAGCGAACCAGGGTGTCGACAATCTCCAGCGCCTGCTCCCCGGTGTCGGGCTGCGAGACGATCAATTCATCAATGTCGACGCCAAGCTTCTTGGCATAGACCGGATCGAGCGCATGTTCGGCATCGACGAAAGCCGCCGTGCCGCCACCCCTTTGGGCTTCCGCAATGACATGCAGTGCCAACGTGGTCTTGCCGGAGCTCTCCGGGCCGTAGACTTCGATCACCCGGCCCCGCGGCAACCCGCCGACGCCGAGCGCGATGTCGAGCCCGAGCGAACCAGTCGAAATCACTTCGACCTGCATGGTTTCCTTCTGGCCCAGCTTCATCGCCGAGCCTTTGCCGAATGCGCGATCGATCTGCGCGAGCGCAGCTTCGAGCGCTTTCTGACGGTCCACGTTGGACTCCTTTCCTACGAGCTTAAGTTCCGCCGCCATGACATGGCCTCCGTCAGTTGCCTAGAGTTGCAGGACATTTCCTCACTGACGGTTTCGTATCTGATTTGTTCCATCGGAACAAGAGCGGAACAAAACTTTTTCTGATTTAGGAATTTCAGGGAGTTAGCGGGCGGCCCGCTTGCGCTGTTCCTGTGGCGCGACCAATTGCCGCGCTTGTTCGGCGCGAACCGGGTGCCCGATGAGGAAACCCTGGGCGTGGGTGCAGCCCTCGCCAGTCAGGATCGCGAGCTGTTCCTGGGTTTCGACACCCTCGGCCGTCGTCTCCATGCCAAGCTTTTGCGAGAGCTGGATGGTGGCCTGGACGATGGCCAGCGAATCGCCGGCCCCGACCAGATCGGCGACGAAGCTGCGGTCGATCTTGATCCGGTCGAACGGGAAGGTGCGCAAGTAGCTGAGGCTCGAATAGCCGGTGCCGAAATCGTCCATCGCAATGCTCACGCCGAGAGCGCTCAGTCGTTCGAGGATCGAGCGGACCCAGGCCTCGTCATGCAGCAGGACGGATTCGGTGATCTCGAGTTCGAGGCGGCTCGGCGCGAGCTCGGCGTTGCTGAGCGCGGACAGCGTCACGGTGATCAGGTCGCCGCGCTTGAACTGCGCCGGCGAGAGATTGACGCCGACCTTCACGTCTTCCGGCCAATCGCGCGCATCGTGGCACGCCTGGCGCAGGACCCATTCGCCGATCGGGATGATCAGGTTGCTCTCTTCGGCAATCGGAATGAAGTCGCCCGGCTGGACGAGCCCGCGCAACGGATGATTCCAGCGGACTAGGGCCTCGAAGCTGGCAATGCGCCCGGTGCCGGTGTCGAGCAGCGGCTGGTAGTGAACCTCGAACTGCCCCTGCTCGATGGCGATGCGCAGTTCTGCCTCCAGCTGGCGACGTTCCTGCATCCGCGCGTCCATCCCGGTTTCGAAGAACCGGAAGCTGCCGCGGTTCTCTTCCTTTGCCCGGTAAAGCGCGAGGTCGCTCTTCTTGAGCAGTTCGTCGGCATCCTTGCCGTCGCGAGGGCTGACGCTGATACCGATGCTCGCGCCAATCGCCACCGTATGCCCGTCGAACCTGAAGGGCTGTTCGATCGCATCGACGATCCGGGCCGCGAGAGCGGAGGCCGCCTCGGCATCGGGCGTGCCGCTCTGGATCACCGCGAACTCGTCGCCGCCCAAGCGGGTAAGGACGTCGTCCGGCCCGACCACCTGGCGCAACCGGGCGGCCGCCTGTTCGAGAATGCGGTCGCCAAAGGGATGGCCGAGCGTGTCGTTCACCTCCTTGAACCGGTCGAGGTCGATCGTAAGCACTGCCAGGCCGCAGTTCTCACGGGCCTCTCCGGCCGCCGCCGAGAGGTTCTCCGCGAAAGCAGAGCGGTTCGGCAGGCCCGTCAGGGTGTCGTGCTGAGCGAGGTAGGCGATCCGGTCCGCCGTGCGGCGAGCTTCGGTCACATCTTCGTGCGTCGCCACCCAGGAGCCCATTGGAGCGGGCTGGACGTGAATCTCGATGATCCGGCCATCGGCCAGTTCGACTTCATGACGCCCGCCCTCATCGACCAATACACCGAGAAGGTCCGCGTAGAATTCCGCCGACTGCGGGAACAGGCCGGTGCCGATGAGATGATGCAGGATTTCCGACACCGCGGTGCCGGGGGTCAGCAAATGCTCGGGAATGCCGTAGAGCTCGGCGTACTTCCGGTTGAACCGGACCAGCCGGTCATGTTCGTCGAACATCGACAGGCCCTGGCCCATGTTCTCCAGCGCTGCGCTGCTGATCGTCACCTCGCGCTCGAGCCTGGCGGTCAGCGCTTCGCGCTCCAGGGCTCCGACGAGGATCTCGTCGGCCAGGGCGGCTCGTTCCTTCGCCTCGGCGAACTGGGCCCGAGCCAGCCGGCGTTCGAAGTGGATGACGCCAAAGCCAGCGCCGAAGATCATCATGACGCCCGCGGTGATGACGATCGCGAGTGTGCCACTGTCGACCGAGTTGCTCGGCACGATCATGGCGTTGCTCGGATAGATCGAGGCCGCGGCCATGGCGGTGAAATGCAGACCACAGATGCCGAGCGTGAGCAGCAGCGGCGCGGCCTTCCTGGCCGCGGTCGCACTCCGCGCCGCCCACATCGAACAAGCTGCCAGCGTCACGCCCACGACCACCGAGGCCAAGGCGAGATCCTGGTCCCAGACGACGAACCCCGCGACCTCGACCGCGGCCATGCCGATGTAGTGCATGGTGCCGACGCCCGCGCCGACAATCGCCCCCCCGACGATTGCGGCAGCGGGACGCCTCGACAGCGCGATGCTCCAGCCGATGCCGGACACGAAGATCGCCGCGCCCACAGAAAGCAGGGTGGTCGAGAAATTGTAGCCCATCGGAAGGTCGGGCTTGAAAGCGAGCATGGCGACGAAGTGGGTCGCCCAGGTGCCGAGGCCAGCGACCACCGCCGCCAGCAGGGTCCACAGCAGCTTACGCGACCGATCCCGCTCCGCCTGCTCGAACGCGGCGAAAGCAATGCACGAGGAGGCAAGGCAAATCAGCCCCGCCACCAGAAGGAGGCGCAGATCATGTTCCTGAACTATGCAGGAGTAGACGCGAAGCATTCCAAGACCCTGTTACCCGGATCCGGTTTAGGGGCTGAGGCGCTTCGCTTCGGTTAAGTCGCGTGGTTTAGATAACGGTAACGAACGCGGAATTTACGCCTTGGCAGGGCGGTTTTTCCGGCTTTACGCTTTCGTGCGATTAAGATCAGGCCTCGCCTGGCGGCCGCAATTCCCAGGTCAGTTCGCGGCGTCCGTTTCCGGGCACGGTGACCTCGACGATCACGTTGCCATCCTTGACGCGCGTGCCCTTGATGCCCCGCAATTGCCACGCACCCGATGGCCCGAGCGAAACCCGCACCTTGACCGGATTGCGGTTGGCATTGGTCAGCGTGGCCTGCATTGGCGACCAACGTGTCCGCTCTTCGTCGAAGTCGAAATCGGCCGTTCGCTCGCAGCGGGCGAATACCTGGCTGCTTTCGCCGAGACCTACTTCGATGTCCTGCCCTTCGGCATAATCCCGGAGTTGGTCCTCCGCGACGAGCTGATCCCCGTATGACGAGGGCTCGAACACGGCCACGCCGCCCATCGGCAAGGCCATCCCGAGGCCATGCTTACGGTCGTTCACGGTCACCAGTAGCATCGATGCCCGTGCCGCTTCGTCTTGTGCGTTCCACGGCGAGCAAGCCACATGATAGAGGAGCCTGCCTTCGACACTGTCCTGGTCAAGGAACGCGACCTGCTTGAGCCCCTTGGCGGAGACCGTCACGGGCACCGGCACGCGATAGAGCTTGAGGTCGCCCAGCGCTTCTTCCTCGGCTTTCATCACGCGGGAACCCGTAACCACGATGGATTCGGCAGCGTCATACATCTCCGCACGCGCCGCCATCATGGGTGCCGGAGGAGGTGGGGGCGGCGGCGGTGGGGGCATTAGGTCGTAAACGGGCGTCCCTCTCGCCGTGCTTCCGAAGGGATAGCAGGTTAGACGTAACGGCGGCGCCCCGGGAGGATCTGCCAAGTCCTCGAAATCACTCACGACGTTGAGCTTGCCCGCCACCACGAGAAGCTCGGCATCGGGAAAGCTCTGGCCGTTGTCGTTGAGCAGCGTCAGCCAGCTCATCAGCCGCAGCTTCATCGCATCGCCCCGCCCGCCTTCCTGCAGCGTCGCGACATAGTTCGCCTGCCAGTCGAAGCCCCAGGCGAGGTAAGTGAGCTCGACCGTATAAGTGCCGCCCGACGGGCTGCGGGTATCCACGCTGAAAACCGGCTGGGCCGAGAGTCCTGCGGGCACTCGATCAAAGGCGAGCCCTTCGGGCAGGCCCGAGCAGCGCACCGCCTCGAACCCTTGGCTGGTCTGCAGGACCAGACCGCCGTCGGCGCGCGTGCGGACGATCGCGGATTCCGCCAACGCCTGCCCAGTTGCCGGGTTGGTGCGGGTGATGGTTACGCGGTTGCCAAGCGTTCCGTCGATCAGCGAAGCGGGGCTTAGCAGATCGGCGTTGCGGTTCTTCTCGATTGTGCCGCCGGGCAAGCCGGTCACGATCGCGCTTACCGCCACCATGCCCTCGGCGACGCCGGTGAAGCGGATCGTGGACTCACCGGGAGGGAGCGTGACCTGGCGGGTCTCTGTGATCATCGCAAAGCCCCGCGGCCAGTCGCGCTCCATGGTATCCCCCGGCGAGCGGTTCGGGTCGCGGTAGAGGGTGACCGCGAGGTCCTGCGGAGCCGAGGCTTCCACTGTCTCGCGAGCGACAGCAGGCGTGGAGGCGAGCACCAGGGCCGCCCAGCACAATATCCTGGAGGGGCAGCGCATCTTGCGCCTCCTCAGTACCGTGTCTCGTAAGTGACGCGCACCTCGCGCTTTCCGTTGGCGGGCACGGTCACCACGTACTTGCGGCGATCGGCGTTGAGCTGCTCGCCCGTAACGTCTTCGCTGACCACGCGGAAATCGCGCGTCCACCAACCGTAATCGAGGCCGCCCTGCACCAGCTCGACATCGACCGGCGTCGATTTGGCGTTGGTGAAGGTGTAGCGCATGGTCGTGCGCCAGTAGTCGACGGTCCGGTCGACCTGGATGGTACGGACTTCTTCGCCGTTGATGGTCACCCGATAGCGAGAGCTGCGCTCGTAATCGGCAGAGGTGATCTTGTCGCGGCTCTCGACCTCGGCCTGGACCGACACGTCGAACGCATCGCCGGTGGCCAGGGTGAGTTCGCTGCCCATTGGCGTGTGGCCGATGCCATTCTCGCCGATGAACTGCGGGTTGCCCGTCCGGTCGCGCTGGTAGAACCGCACGGTGCCGGCAGGCAGAGCATCGCCCAACCCGCCGTTGCGCGAAGATGAGAAGGCGATCTGGCTCTGCACGTTGACCGGCGCGCTGTCGGAGCTCAGCCAGCCCACGCTACGTCCGTAGACCTTGCGAGCCGGCACTCCCTGGACATCGAGGAAGCTAACCTGCTTGGTCTGGTTGTTGGCGATCGTGGTCCGGTCGGCGATGGGATAGAGATAGAAATCCCCGAGCTGCTCCCGATCGGCCGTTTCGGTTCCTGGCACCATCGAGCGACCCGGCTGCGGCGGCGCCACGCGACCGCGATAGCCGCGGGAATTGTCCAAGGTATTGGGATTGCCGGCGACAAGCAGGGTGTTGGCCGAATGGAAGGTCGTGCCGGTGCTGTTGGACAGCGTGACCCAGCCCTGCATGTCGATCGTCCCCTTGCCCTCGTCATAGAGCGCGACATAGTCGGACGACCAGCCGAGGCCCTGGGTCAGGTAGCGGATCGAAGCGGGGCGAGAGCCACCGCGGTCGCTGTCGAGCGTCACCGACAGCGTTGGCCGAGCGCGAAGGTTGGGGGGTACGCGGTCGAAGATCACTCGCACCGGCAAGCCATCGTCGCGCAGCACCTCGATCCGGTCGCCGACCTGGATCACCACTCCGCCAGCCGTCGAAAGGACCGTTGCCCGCTCGCGCGTTTCCTGTCCGGTGGCGGGATTGGTCCGCAAGAGCGTGACCGTCTGGCCGATCGCCTTCTCCATCAGCTTTTGCGGAGTCAGCAGGTCAAAGTCGAAGTTCTGTTCGACGATCGTAGTACCGGCGGCCGCAAAGCTCAGGGTCTCCGGCCTGATCTGCGCCGAAACGTCAGGAAACGCGATGGTGTTGCGGCCCGACGCAAACGCGAGCTGGCGGACATCCTGCACCAGCGAATTGCCTGACTGGTAGATCGTCACCGACACGTCGCCCTGCGCGGTCGCGTCAGGATCGGCGATCGCCTGAGCTTGGGCGGCAGCAGGCGCGATCAGCGTCGCGGAGGCCGCGGCAAAGAGGGCAGCGCGAAAGGACATGCAGAGTCTCCCATGACACTTGTTCATGTTACAATGTATCAATCAGGTTTACCGAAGGTGAACGAGCGTTAAGGCGCTGATCGCGCTGCCGGAATTCGGAGTTTTACTTACGTTGACCAGGACGGCTCTGGGTCGAGGCCGCGTTCACACGCAGCACCTGGCCGACCTTGGCGGCGATCTGCGCGACGCTGAAGGGCTTCGCGATGAAGTGCATGCCGTCCATGTCGATCTCGCGGCGCAGCTGTTCTTCGGCATAGCCCGACATGAACAGGACCGGCATCCCCGGCACGAGCTGGCGGATCTCGCGCGCCATCGCCGGTCCATCGAGGCTCGGCATGACCACGTCGCTGACCACCAGGTCGAAGTCTGGGTTCTTGCGCACGGCTTCGACCCCGATGTCGCCGTCCGAGGCGGTGACCACGGTGTAGCCTTGCCGCGTCAGCGCCCGTTCGGCGACGGCGCGGACCATGTCCTCGTCTTCGACCAGCAGGATGCGCCCACCGCCCGACCATTCGCTGGCTTCCTCGAGCGTCTCCGCCCGCTTCAGCTCTTCCTCTGTCGCGTGGTAGACCGGAAGGTAGATGGTGAAGCGCGCGCCCCTGACGCTGCGGTCGGCATTGATGGCATTGTCGGCGAAGATGAACCCGCCCGACTGCTTGATGATGCCGTAAACGGTCGAAAGGCCGAGGCCGGTACCCTTGCCCAGTTCCTTGGTGGTGAAGAACGGCTCGAAGATTTTGGTCAGCGCGGGCTGCGGTATGCCGCCGCCGGTGTCCTCGGCGATGAGCACGGTGTAGTCGCCCGAAGGGATGATCTCCGACCCCATGCGCCGCACGTCGTGGGCGGCCACGCGGCGGGTGCTGAACGAAAGCGTACCTGTCGCCTGTTCGCCACCGCGCGCCTGGATCGCGTCGCGTGCGTTGACCGCCAGGTTGACGATGACTTGCTCCAGCTGACGCGGATCGGCGCGGATCGGACCGAGGTCGCGGGCGTGCTGCGTCTTGAGCGTAATACGCGCGCCGAGCAGCCGCTTGAGCAGCTGGCTGACTTCCGAGATGACATCGGGCAACTGGATGACTTCGGGCTGCAGGGTCTGCTGGCGGCTGAAGGCCAGCAGGTGCCGCGTGAGCGAGGCCGCACGGTTGGAGTTGGCCTTGATCTGCTGGATGTCGTCGTAGTCGCTGTCGCCGGGCGTGTGACGCAGCAGCATGAGGTCGCAATAGCCGATGATCGCAGTGAGCACGTTGTTGAAGTCGTGCGCCACGCCGCCGGCCAGCTGGCCGATCGCCTGCATCTTGGTCTGCTGGGCGACTTGCCTTTTGAGCCGGGTTTCCTCGGTCGTATCGGCCAGGCTGAGCAGCACGGCTGCCTCGCCCATCCCCCGCACTCCGGCAAGGCCGAGAGAGACCGGCTCATCCGGCTCTGACCGCAAGCGAACGGCGATGTCCCCGCTTGAGGCGGGGCCCTGGCCGAACCGGCGCACGGCGTCGGACATCGCAGTCTTGTCCTGCCTCACCACCAGGTCCGAAGGATAGGGCGGCAGCTTGCCCTCTTCGACACCGGCAGCGCGGCGGAAAGCGGGATTGGCGAACAGGAAGTGCCCGTCGCGGTCAGTCATCGCCAAGCCGAGTGGGAGCTGTTCGAGCAAGCCCTGAAGCTGCACCCCCTGCCCGCGAGTTTCCCCGCCCCAACCGCCGAGGCCAATGCCGGCGTCGAACATCATCATCAGCGATGGCGCCTCGCCCGCCTTGGCGCCGACTTCGGGATCGGCCAGCGGCACGCTGACAAGCGTCTGCGGAGAACCCTTGCGCCCCTCGCGCGCGAAGTAGATGCGGTCGCGCTCGTCTGAACGGAGCAGCGTGACGAAATCCTGGCCGGCCATGCTCGCGTGCTCGTCACCCGCGGCGCGACGGGCGAAGCCCGGGTTGCAGGCGCGGATCGCGCCGTCGGGTCCGACTAGAGCGACCTCGATACCCGCGGCGCTCAGGATCTTGCCGAACATGCCGGTGATGTACTTGCCGATGCCGGCCAGCGGCTCCGTCCGGGTGATCGGAGTGAAGCGCCAGATGAGATACTCGTCGCCGCGGCCGACCCGTTGGAGCACGGCCGTCCACGCATGGTTCTCGTCAGCGATGGTCACCTCACCGCTCTCGCCCTCGCGCCAGGCCACATGGGCGGCGCGGGCGAGCAGATCGGCGGACGCGCCGTCAACCGGCAGACGCGGCGGGGCGTAAGATGACCCGAACCACAGCTCGAACGCGGCGTTGGCGCAAACCAGCCGGTTGGCCCGGTCGGTTATCGCAACGGCCACACCGGCCTGCTCGATGGCCGCGACCGTTACTGACCAATCGGGCACCCCGGCTTCTGCAGCCAAGGCGGCAGCCGGACGCCGGCGAGCGGCAGAAAAGGCGATCAGTCCCAGCACCGCCAGCCCGCCGGCATAAGCCAGTGTGACGAGCGCACTACCAGTCACCAGGTAAATCAGGGCGATGCTGGCCAGCACCGCTGCAGCCACCGCCAGGGAATCGACCACCGGACTGGTGGCAGGCGCCTTGGCCGACTTTCCTGCCACGCCCTTCATTCGGTGGGCACCGCTTCCTCGAGCCGGCGAGCCTTTCGGCGGGCCCACTTGCGTGCGATCCACCAGCGCCACAGGAACACCGCCAGGAGATAGGAAATAGCGGCCGAAACGATCGCGATGATCACCAGTCCGAAAGCCGTGACCATGGTCGCACCGGTAAGCCACTCGAGGAACTGTTGCAGCTCGGTCTCTTCGATGGCGGTGTTGACCGGGGCGACAATCGTCGCCGCGTCGACCCGCAACATCCAACTGCCGATCCAGTAAGCCGCGACCCAGATGGCCGGAGTGGTGAACGGATTCGTGACAAAAGTGGTGAGCGCCGCAACCGGGACATTCGCCTTCACCGTGGTGCTCAGCAAAGCAGCGAACAGGATTTGCGCGAACGGTACGATGACCCCGACGAGCATCCCCAGCGCGACGCCACGCGGCACCGAACGGCGAGTAAATCGCCACAGTTCGGAACGCAGGACGCGGTGCGCGAACGGCTTGATGAAGCGGTTACCCTCCATCTGCTGGCGCGTGGGCATGTTCTCACGCAGCCAGTCGGAGAGGAAAGTCTTTGAGCGAAAATTAGCCATGATCCCGACCCGCCTTGCGCGGCCTATCCGCCGCTTGCAAGCGGGCTTTCGGATAGGCCGCCGCAATTTGCGCTGAGCTGGTCATGAAGGCCGACCGCATGGCGGCTTTAGCCACGATCACGCAGTAGCCGCGCCTTGTCGCGCTTCCAGTCGCGGTCCTTGATCGTTTGCCGCTTGTCGTGGGTCTGCTTGCCCTTGGCGAGCGCCAGTTCCACTTTCGCCCGCCCCCGCGAATTGAAGTAAACCGACAGGGGGATAAGCGTCATACCCTTGCGTTCGACCGCGCCGATCATCTTTTCGATCTCGCGTTCGTGCAGCAACAGCTTACGCGCCCTCTTCGGCTCGTGGTTGAAGCGGTTGCCGTGGCTGAATTCGGGAATGTTGGCGTTGATCAGCCAGGCCTCTCCGTCGCGCAGGTCGGCATAGGATTCGGCGATCGTGCCCTGGCCGAAGCGCAGCGACTTCACCTCGGTGCCCGAAAGCGCGATTCCGGCTTCGAAGACATCCTCGATAAAATACTCGAACCGCGCGCGCCGGTTCTCGGCGACGGTTTTTACCTTGTCGAACGGGGAGGGTTTGGGACGGGCCATGAGCCCGGGCATGTAGGCATTACGCCGCAGAAGCGGAACCCCCTTCCTCGTAAAACCCGTTGGTTGTGACTACAGCTCGCGCACGTCTTGCAAAGCCCCGCGAGGCTCGGCAAGAGCACCCAAAAAGGGGGGCAAACGTGAATATTCCTGCAATCTTTCGGCCCATGGCGGCCGCGGCAATGCTGCTTGGCCTGACGCCAAGCGTCCATTCGGCCGAACCCGTACCGCTGTCAGTCTATGGCGATCTTCCTGGCGTCGAGGACATGGCGCTGTCCTACAACGGCAAACGCATCGCCGTTCTCGGGACAATCAACGGCCAACGCTCGATCCTCATCATGACCAACGAAGCGGCGGTGGAGCGGGTATTCCAGGTCGGCGACGCCAAGGTGCGTTCGCTCGACTGGTTCGGCGACGAGCAACTCGTCGTGCAGATCAGCCAGACCGAGAAGCTCAGCTTCGAGTTCGCCCAGGACCAGTTCGAGTTCTTTCGGGCTTTGATCGTGCCGGTCGATCCCGCCAAGGAAACGCGCTTCGTCTTCGGCGAAAAGCGGGACATCGCGAAAGCCGTGTTCGGCACTACGGCCGCCGTCTCGTGGGCGATCACTGGAAGGCCTATTTCGGCGGGGTTCAACTGGAGCGGAAGGGTTTCGAATTCTTCGCGCCGCATACTCGCCCCGCCCTGTTCTCGATCGATCTCGAAACGGACGAGACCGCTCGCGTGGCGCCGCCCTCTGCATCGGCCTACAATATCGACTGGCTTCTTGCTGCTGACGGCACTCTCGCTGCCACTTTCCAGATCGAGGAAAGTACCGGCAAGTGGACGATCAGAGGCGCAGGATCGAATGTCCTCGCGACGGGTCTCGCTGCGACGGGCGATGCCGGATTGGTCGCGCTCGGCGCGGACGGGACCTCCGCGATCTACTCGCAAGAGGATGCCGAGGCTGAGACGCAATGGTACCAGGTTCCCCTGGACGGAAGCGCCCCGGCGAAAGTGTTCCTCCCCGACGAGGAGATCGATCGGCTCTACACCGATCGGGCGAGCGGCAGGCTGCTAGGTTACCTGGCCGGCGGCGCCGTGCCGCAGCCCAAGTTCTTCGCTCCGGAGCACCAGTCCGTGGCGGGCAAGGTACACCGGGCCTTCCCGCAGGCGGACATGAGCATGGTGGATTGGGCGTCCGACTTCTCCCGCGTGCTCGTCCGGACCAGCGGCAACGGTAACGGCGGCAGCTGGTACATCGTCGACATGAAGAAGATGAAGGCCGATCAGATCGGAAACGAACGGCCTACGATCGAACCGGAACAAGTCGGCCCGATCTCGACCGTTGAATACACCGCGGCCGATGGACTGGCGCTCGACGGCATCCTCACTCTTCCACCTGGTCGGGAAGCGAAGAACCTGCCGCTGATCATGCTCCCGCATGGTGGCCCCCATTCGCACGACAAGGAAGCTTTCGATTGGTGGGCGCAGGCCTTCGCGTCGCGCGGCTACGCAGTCTTTCAGCCCAACTTCCGCGGGTCGACCAATCGGGATTCGGCCTTCGAGCGCGCTGGCAACGGCGAGTGGGGCCGCAAGATGCAGAGCGACATTTCCGATGGCCTCGAAGAGCTCGTCCGGCGCGGCGTCGTCGATGGCAAGCGCGCTTGCATCGTCGGGGCCAGCTATGGAGGCTACGCCGCGCTTGCAGGAGTTACCTTGCAGCAGGGGCTCTATCGCTGCGCCGTCTCGGTGGCGGGCGTTGCCGACATCGCTCGGATGTATTCGGTCGACTACCGGGACAGCGGGCGAAGCGGACTGCTCAAGCGATCGTTGCTCGAAGAGCTCGGACCGCGTGAAGGGTTCGCAGCAATCTCCCCGTCCCGCTTCGCAAGCCGAGCCGACGCTCCGATCCTGCTGATCCACGGCCGTAACGACACGGTGGTTCCATTCGACCAGAGCACCGTCATGGCAGATGCCCTGAAGGATGCAGGCAAACCCTTCAAATTCGTCGAGCTAGCCAACGAGGACCACTGGCTCTCCCGCGCCGACACCCGCAAGCAGATGCTCGAGGAGGCCGTAGCCTTCGTCCAGGAGTACAACCCGGCCGACTGATTGCCATTCCTCAAGCTTGGAGCCCTGTTCCGGATCTCGTTTTGGTCCAGAACAGGGCAGGCACCGTCTGAGACCGAACCGACCGACCTGCTATTCGACGACGATCTTGCCCTTCATGCCCAGGAAGGCATGACCGGCGTGAGTGCACACCAGCTTGTAGGAACCCGCGGCGGGTACGAGGTGTACCGTGAGCGTGGACATGGCCGGAACTTCGATCTCGCCGTCGGTGATGAGTGCTGCATCCGCAGGCTCAACCTTTGCCGCCGCGAAGAACTCGCGCGCGGCGAAGTTGTGTCCGCCTGAAGCCTGGTTGGCCACGACGAGTGCGTAGGCGTGCCCCGCCTGCAGGTGGATTTCCTTCGGATTGAAGTCGAAGTTCGACAGCTCTACTCGCTGTTCGGTATCAGCTCCGGAAGCGGCGGAGGGCGCAGCGGCCTGCGGCTGGTTGGCATAACCTGACGTGCACAACGCCATCGCGCCGGCGGCAAGTATGATCGAAATCTTGCGCATGGGTCAGTCCTCCGTTCCCGGGCTGGACGAGCCTATCCGACCGCTCCTACACATCGGGGCAGGAGAGTGCCGGTTACCGAAGGGAAAGCAATGGCGACAGCCTTAAGTTCCACCGATGCCGGTTCGCTGACGGCCGAGCGCATCCTGCAGAACGCGCATGACATGGCGCCGCCGATCGCCGCACGGTCGGAAGAAATCGAAGCGTTGCGCCGCCTGCCCGACGACCTGGTGGACGAACTGCGCAAGGCCGGATTCTTCCGCATGGCTCGATCCCGCGGCAAGGGCGGGCCGCAGATGAGCCTGCCCCAGCAGCTGCGGGTGATGGAAGTGCTCGCCCATGCCGATCCCTCAGTCGGTTGGTGCGTCAAGATCGGTGCCGACAGTGGACTGCTCGCCGAGTTCCTGCCTCCAGCCGCTTCGGCGCGTCTACTGCCCGATCCCGACATGATCACGGCGGGCCAATTCACCACGGCGCACGGCAAGGTCGAGCCCGTCGAGGGTGGCTATCTCCTCACCGGCCGCTTCCCCTTCGGCAGCGGCGTGACCCATGCCGACGTGGTGATGAGCGGCGGCGCGCTGTTGGAGAACGGCGAACCGGTGATTGGCCCGAGCGGCATCCCCGAAGGCCGCCTCGCCTTCTGCCGCGCGGACCAACTGGTGATCGAGGACACCTGGCACACCCACGGACTGCGCGGCAGCGGCAGCAACCACTACCGCGCGGAAGGGGTGTTCATCCCCGAGGACCAGGCCCTGCGGATCGAAGAGGCGATGTTTGCCGGGCGTGAACCGCTCTACTCAAGCGGCTTCAACTGGGTGACGACAATGGCCGCCGTCCCACTCGGCACCGCGCGCCGCGCGATCGACGAGGCCAAAGGCCTGATCGCCACCCGCAAGGCCGGCATCCCGCCCCGCCCGATGGGCGAGATTGCGCAAGTGCGAGAGGCTGTCGCCAGGGCCGAGACCGCCTGGGGCGCCGCCCACGCCTTCCTTCACCGCGCAGCTGAAGAGTTCTGGGCCGAGCTCGAGGCGGGCACGCCCAAGGTCGAGACCAAGGGCCGCCTCGCCCTCGCCAACGTCAATTCGTTTCGCATGGCCGCGGAGGTCACTCGCCAGTTGTTCGACCTGATCGGCGCCAATGTGATCTTCCAGGGCTCGGTGCTCGAACGCCTCGCCCGCGATGCGCTGACGCTCAACCAGCACATGATTATCGCGCAGCCGGCAGTGGAGACTTACGGGGCGATGATGCTAGGGCGGGAGCACCCCTCGCCGCTCTACTAAACCCCGCTTCCCAAACGGGAAAAGCGATTTACCGCTTGCTCGGAAGGCCAAGCGCGTAATAGCCTTTCGAAAACCGACATGGGGGGACACATGGGTCGGATTGGGATGACGCTCGTGGTGGCGAGCGCCTTGATTGGCGCTGCGGCATCGGCAGCCGAGGCGCCGCCGCTGGAAGCCTACGGAAACCTGCCTTCGTTCGAAGATGCCGCGCTATCCCAGACTGGCAACAGCCTAGCCGTCCTGGCGGTTCAGGGCGGTCAGCGCAAAGTCATCATGTTCGACGCCGCGACGATGCAGCCCAAGCGCGCGCTGACCGTCGGCGATACCAAGATCCGCGACATCGAATGGATCGGCGACGAGGCCTTGCTGATGGTCACGAGCCAGACCGAAGACCTCGGCTTTGGCTTCACGACAAACCAGGCCGAGTTCGAACGCGGTGTCGTCATCCCGGCGAAAGCGGGCGAAGAGGTCAGGGTCGTGTTCGACAAGAACCGTTCGATGCTCAGGGCCCTGCGGGGCGACTATGGCATTCGTGAAGTCGACGGACGGTGGACCGGCTTCTTCGGGGGTATCAGGCTCGGACAGCGCAACGACAACCACGACTACTACCTCGAACACACCCGCCCTTCCCTGATCGCGCTCGATTTCGGGCAAGAGCGCGTGCGTTCTGTCAGCGATCCGGCGCGCGAAGGCGAGCGGCGCAGTTGGCTGGTGGGCGGCGGCGGCAAGGTCGTCGCGACGCTCGATATCCGCGAGGATACCGGGGCATGGCAGATCGTCGACGCCAGCGGCAACCACCTGGCCGACGGAACCAACACCGGCGGCGATGTCGGCCTTGCCGCTATCGGGCATGACGGGTCGAGCGTGGTCTATTGGGCGGAGGACGAAGAGGGCTATTCAAGGCTCTACCAAGTGCCTTTCGGCGGGGGTAGCCCGCCGACCGAGATCCTTGCCGACGAGAGCCTGGTGGAGACCTACCGCGACCCATCGGACAATCGGATGATCGGCTACCTGCGCCGTGGCACGACGGACGAGCAGGTCTTCTTCGATGCCGACAAGCAGGCCCTCGCCGAGAAGATCGGCCGGGCTTTCAAGGGCCGCACGACCAGGATGATGGCCTGGACGCCCAACTTCTCGCACGTCATCGTCAACACCACGGGCAACCAGGACAGCGGCAGCTGGTTCTTGCTCACCAGCGCTCAGCTGAAGGCTCGGCTCATCGGAGAGGAGCGGCCGCAGATCCTCGCCGAGGAAGTCGGGCCGATCAGCACTTTCGCCTACAAGGCGCAGGATGGGCTCGACCTGGACGGCATCCTGACGCTGCCTCCGGGGCGCGAGGCCAAGAACCTACCCATCGTCATCCTCCCGCACGGTGGACCGGGTTCTCACGACGAGGAACGGTTCGACTGGTGGGCCCAGGCCTACGCTTCGCGCGGTTATGCGGTGTTCCAGCCCAACTTCCGCGGATCGACCAACCGCGACCAGGACTTCCAGCGCGCCGGCTATGGCCAATGGGGCCGCAAGATGCAGTCCGACGTGTCGGACGGATTGGCGGCCCTGGCGGCGCAGGGCATCGTCGATCCGCGCCGCGCCTGCGTGGTCGGAGCAAGCTACGGCGGTTACGTCGCGCTCGCTGGTGTCACGCTGCAGCACGGCCTCTACCGCTGCGCAGTTTCTGTCGCTGGGGTCAGCGATCTCGATCTGATGTTCAGGACGGAGAACGCGGAATACGGCTACAGCAAGATGATCAAGCACTCGCTGATCGAGGAATTGGGCCCACGTAGCGGTCTCAGGGAAACCTCCCCACGCCTGTTCGCCGCCCAGGCCGACGCGCCGATCCTGCTGATCCACGGCCGCGACGATACCGTCGTTCCCTACGAGCAGAGCACCAAGATGGCCGATGCGCTGAAGGATGCCGGCAAGCCGTTCGAGTTCCTGGAACTGCGCGAAGAGGACCACTGGCTCTCGCGCGCCGACACCCGCAACCAGATGCTGGCCGCGGCGGTGGCGTTCGTGGAGCGGTACAACCCGGCGGAGTAGGTCGGGCTAAGCCAGCCCGGCACTCTCCAGCGCCTCATCAACCGCCCTGCGTCCGGCCTCGCTGCACGGAGCGATCGGCAGGCGCGTCTCGGCAGTGAGCCAGTTGTGTAGCTTGGCGAGCGCGTACTTGGTCGGAGAGGGGCTGGCGTCAGCGAACAGGGCCTTGTGTAGCGGGAACAGCTTCTCGTGGAGCTTGCGCGCTGTCTCGTAGTCGCCCGCTGCGGCCGCAGCATGGAACTCGGCGGAGAGCTTGGGGGCGACGTTGGCGGTGACCGAGATGCAGCCGACCTGGCCGAGCACGTAGCCTGCCAGCGCCAGCGGGTCGTCGCCCGAGAGCTGGCAAAAGTCCGGCCCCGCGCCGAGCCGGTGCTGGGTTACCCGCTGGAGATCGCCGCTCGCGTCCTTGATGCCGACGATCTTACCCGGATGACGGCGCGCCAGTTCGACCACAGTCGCCGGCAACAGGTCGGTCACCGTGCGCCCGGGTACGTTGTAGAGCACGATCGGCAGGTCGCAGCTTTCGGCGAGGAACGAGAAGTGCGCCAGCAGCCCTTCCTGGCTCGGGCGGTTGTAGTAGGGCGCGACCATCAGCGCGGCATCGGCGCCGAGGTCCTTGGCCACTTCCATGTGCCACAGCGCGGTGCGGGTATCGTTGCTGCCGCAGCCGGCGATCACCGGAGCGCGGCCCGCCGCCTGTTCGACGCAAATGCCGATAATCCGATGATGTTCCTCGTTATCGAGCGTGGCGCTTTCGCCGGTGGTACCGCAGGGGACCAGCGCCGAAGTGCCATTTTCGATTTGCCAGTCGACGAAGCGGCGAAAGGCTTCTTCGTCCACTTGCCCCCCACGAAACGGGGTGACGAGTGCCGGAATTGAGCCAGAAAACATTTACACCGCTCCCGCCGTGGATTCTAATCGGAGAAAGGCCGCGCGTGTCACGCTGCCGCAGGGATCAAACCGTTCAGCGCTTGATAAGGAGCCGCTCGCCAGAATGTCCAGCATGGTTAGCAAAGCTCTCGTCACCGCCCTCACGATTTCCGCCGCCCTAGTCCCTGGCCATGCCTTCGCGCAAGCCGGATGGGATCAGGGCCGTAGCAGCCTGGTCGCGCAGTCGGGCGGGATGTCTTACGCCATCAGCCGCTGGGAACAGCTGGCAGCAAGCCCGCAGTATACCTTTGAGGACTATGCCGGCTTCCTCCTGAGCTATCCGGGCTTCCCTGACGAAGACAAGCTGCGCGCCAATGCCGAGGCGCGGCTGGGCTACGACTATGTCAGCCCCGAACGCGTGATCGCCTATTTCGACCGCTATCCGCCGGTGACCAACAATGGCCGCGCCCAATATGCCGTGGCCATGCTCTCGCTGCGGCCCGACCAGGCCGAGACCGCCGCCCGTGCCGCCTGGCGGGGTGGCGAGATGAGCGATGGCGCCCTGGCGGTCATCTTCGGCAACTACGGCGGCCGCTTCTCGCCTGAGGACCACGACGCGCGGATGGACGCGCTGCTGTGGCAGCGTAACGCCTATGCCGCCGCGCAGCAGCTGCCTTACGTCTCGCCGGGCAAAGCCAGCATCTACGCGGCGCGTTTGGCCATTCTGCAGGGCGGCGACGGATACACTTCCGACGGATCCGCCACGACCGACCCCGGATACCTTTACAACCGCAGCCGCGAGCTGCGCCAGGAAGGACGCGACCAGGAGGCCGTGTCGATGCTGGCCTCGCACGCGCCGCTTTCGGTGAAGCCATTTGACGCAACTGCCTGGATTACCGAGCACCTGACCGTCGCCCGGCTCACAAGTGGCAGCTCGGCAGTCCAGATCGCCCAGCGCGCCACCGAGCCGTTCGCCGACGTCAACGAGATCGTTACGGGCCCGTACAAGCTGCGCGACGACTATACCTCGCTGATGTGGCTCGGCGGGACCAACGCGCTCTGGTATCAGGGTGACGGCAACGCCGCCGCCGCGCTGTTCTATCGCTATGGCGCAGCAGCCAAGACCCCGCAGACCCGCTCGAAGGGCTTCTTCTGGGCCGGTCGCGCAGCAGCACAGGCTGGCGATCGCGGCGCGGCAAACCGCTACTTCGAGATGGCGGCGCAATATCCCGAGTACTTCTACGGCCTGCTGGCCCTCGAGCAGCTCGGACGCTCGGCCCCCGTCTATGCAGCGGCGGCTCCTGTTCAGCCGACTCAGCTGCAGCGCGACGCCTATTACGCCAGCCCGATCAACCAGGCCCTGATCGCGCTCGCCAGCAGCGGGCACACCTGGCAGACCAAGCGCAAGTTCTACACCGCGGCCGCCAATCAGGCACAGACCGAGGCCGACCTGCAGCTTGTCGGCGACGCAGCGCGCGACCTCCACCTTCCGGAACTCGCGGTCGTAGTCGGACGCACGGCGCCGGAGAAGGGCTTCACCGGCTTCACCACCGTGGGCTTCCCCGTGGTGCAGACACCGTCAGGCGCTGACTGGACCATGGTTCACGCCATCTCTCGGCAAGAGAGCGAATTTGACGATTACCGCGTCAGCCACGCCGGGGCACAAGGCCTGATGCAGCTGATGCCCGGCACCGCTCGCGAACAGGCCGGCAAGCTGGGCGTGGTCTACATGTCGGCCTCGCTGATGACCGACCAGCAATACAACATCATGCTCGGCAACGGCTATTTCCGGCGCATGCTCAACACTTACGGCAGCTATCCGCTGGCCGTCGCCGCCTACAACGCCGGGCCGGGCAACGTGAACAAGTGGCTGCGCCAGAACGGCGATCCGCGTAACGGTTCGATCGGCTGGGTCGACTGGATCGAGCGGATCCCGATCTTCGAGACCCGAAACTACGTGCAGCGCGTGGTAGAGAATGCCGTGGTCTACGAAGCGCTGCACCCGGAGCTCGCCACTTACGGCCGCCCGCGCACGATCAACGAGTTCCTGCGCTAAGTCCCCCCTTGCGGGAGGGGAGATTGATGATGTCGGTGCGCCGGGGTACGTGACCAACCATGAAGCCGGCCGAAAACCTCATCACCCCCGCGGGCCTTTCGGCACTTAAGGCGCGTTACGATCACCTGCTCGGCACCGAGCGGCCGGAGATTGTCGCCATCGTCAGCTGGGCCGCCGGCAACGGTGACCGCAGCGAGAACGGCGACTACCTCTACGGCCGCAAGCGCATGCGCGAGATCGACCGCGAGCTCGCCCACCTCGCCCGCCGGATGAAAGCCGCGCGCGTGGTCGACCCCGCCCAGGCCCCTGACCGCGCCCGAATTTGGTTCGGCGCCACCATCACCATCGCCGACGATGACGACAACGAACGCACCCTCACCCTGGTCGGCGACGACGAGCAGGACGCCTCAAGCGGCAAGATCGGCTGGAGCGCGCCGATAGCCCGCGCCTTGCGTGGTTCGGCGGTCGGCGACTTGCGCACCGTCCGCCTTCCCGCCGGGGAGAAGGAATGGGAAGTGCTGGCGATCGACTATCCGGAGGCCAACTGATGGCCGAGATCGTCAACCTGCGAACGGCGCGCAAGGCAAAGCAGCGTTCCGCAAAGGCGAACGAGGCGTCCGCCAACCGCGCGAAGTTCGGCATGACCAAAGCGGACAAGACCCAACACCAGGCCGACAAGTCGCGCGCCGCGCGGCAGCTCGACGGCGCGAAGTTGGAGCGCGACTGATGCGCACGACTTACGAAGAAGCCACCGTGCGGCTCTATTTCCTCGACGGCGAAAGCGAGGGCGGCGCGGCCGAGACGCTGTTCTACGGCCCCCTGCGTGAGGCGATGCAGATCGCCGAAAACCAACCCGAGGAAGTCCAGGCCGGACTGTTCCTCGCCACCGATAACGACGTGGTGGCGTGGCTGGATTTTATCGGAGGTTAGAGAACCAGGCGCTTCACAGCTTCAATCCTCCCCGAGCGAGCTCGGGGAGGAATTGCGCAGTTCGCTACTCGGCCGCTTCGGCCGTCTTCTTCGGCTTGTCGGTATCGTCGTTCTCGGCCTGCGCGATGGCCGGTTTCGCTTCGACTTGCACCAATGGCGCGGCAGTAGCCGCCACCAGGCCTTCGAGTGAGCTGCCGTCGAGACCTAACTCCTTCATCAGGCCATCGAGCATCGGCGCCTGCGCGCGGTAGGCCAGCGCTGCGGATACGGCATCCTGCGCCAGGTTGCCGGTGCTGCCACCGTAGCTCGCACTGTTTCCACCACCGCCAGACTTCTGGGTGAGCCCGTCGACCTGGACGATCTTGATCGAATCGATCGCTTCAAGCGGCTTGGCGCTTTCGCGCACCAGCTCAGGAAGGACCTTGAGCAAGGCGAGCTTGGTCTGGAGCGAGACCTGGTCGTTCGACAGGAGGTTCGCCGCTTCGTTGACCGCACGCTGACCGGCGGCCTCGACTTCGAAGCGCACTCGATCGGCCTCTGCGCGGAGCTTGGCCGCGTCCGCTTCACCTTCCGCCGCGAGACGAGCGGCGTCAGCACGGTTGCTCGCCGCGTCCTTCTCCGCCTCTGCCTCGACCTTGATGCGGATCGCGTCACGTTCGGCCGCCTTGGCTGCTTCAATCAGTTCGATGCGCTTGTCACGCTCAGCGACCTCGGTCTGGCGCGAAGTGGTGACCTGCTCTTCCGCCGCCACGGCCTTGGCGCGGGCCGCATCCGCCTCGGCCTTGGCCTGGCTTTCCTCGCGGCTCTTGTTCTGCACCGCGATCTGCTGCTCCTGCCGGGCGATTTCGACCGCCTGCGCCTGAGCGATGCGGGCTTGTTCGACCGCGCGATCGGCCTCGATCTGGCGAGCGTCAATCTCGCGCTTAGCCTCGATCCGCGCCGTCTCGGCCTCCTGGTTGCGCACGGCTTGTTCGCGGGCGACTTCGGCCGCCTGCGCAGCACGGCGCATCTCGACTTCGCGCTGCTGTTCGAGCGTGGCGAACTCGTTGTCGCGCGCGATCTCAAGGCTACGCTTGTCGGCTTCGAGGTTCTTGGTCTCGATCTGGACGCGCGTTTCCTGCTCGATGTCGTTGCGCAGCTTCTTGCGCTGCTGGATTTGCTCGGTGAGCTTGGTCAGACCCTCGGCGTCGAAGGCGTTGTTGGCGTTGAAGTGTTCGATGCTGGTCTGATCGAGACCGGTGAGCGAGACCGATTCCAGCTCGAGCCCGTTCATGGCCAGATCGTTCGAGGAGACCTGCTGCACCTTCTGCACGAAGTCCGCGCGCTTTTCGTGCAGCTCGTTCATGCTCATGCCCGCAGCGACCGAACGCAGCGCGTCGACGAACTTGCCTTCGACCAGGTCCTTGAGCTGGTCAGGGTGCATGGTCCGCAAGCCAAGCGTCTGTGCGGCCATGGCGATGGCTCCGGAATCGGGCCGCACGCGCACGTAGAACTCCGCTTTCACGTCGATCCGCAGCCGGTCGAGCGTGATCAGCGCATCCATGTTCTTGCGCTCGACCGCCAGACGCACGGTGTTCATGTTCACCGGCATGGTTTCGTGCAGCACCGGCAGGACCAACGCACCGCCGTCCATCACCACCTTCTCACCGCCGAAGCCGGTGCGAACAAACCCGACTTCCTTGGTTGCGCGCTTGTAGAGCCGCGCGATGGTGAGCGCGAAAATGAGCAGCGCGACAAAGATCGCACCCGCCCAGATCGCAATGTCGACGGCATTCCCGAACTCGATCATCTATTTCCTCCCCAGGGCCTGCTAGACCGGCGACAGCCGGCGTTCCTGCAGGGCCACTCCATAAAAAGTCTCATTCTCGCGGCGGACGAGCAGAAGCTCATCGCCTTCGAGCATTTCGGATCCGGCCTCGTGCGGCTCGACCATCACGTGATGCGGTCGACCGAAGCGGTCCGCGACCCGCGCCCGCGCTGGATTGCCTGCCGAGGCACGCCCGGTGACGATCGTTGCGCGGCGGCCTACCAGGCTGTCGAGGCTCACGGCGGTCGTTTCGTCGCCCGGCAGGATATGCGCCAGGGGCCGCACTACGATGCCGGTCACCGGCAAGGCAGCGACAGCGGCCAAGATCGCCGCGAGCCAGGTGTCGAGCGGAGCACCAAGCAAGCTATCTGCGAGCGACTGGATGCCGACGCCGATGCCGGCGAACAACAGCAGCAAGCTCGCCAGCCAAGCCAGGAACGGAACGCGCCCGATGCCGAAGAATAGAAGCAGGCCGTCGGCCAGCCCGCCATCGTGGTCGGCATCGAGGTCATGATCGCCGAAGAGATCGCCCAGCCCAAACCCCTGCAACAGGGCGAGCAGGAGCATCAACGCCAGGGCCACCGCGAACGGCAGGTTATGATCGGCCAGCAAGCTCATCGCATCAAAGTCGGCCGCTGGGCCGCCCCCCATTCAAATCGAATCCCCGAACCATCATGCCGCTTACGGCCTGCGAATCCAGCACAACCGGACATGTCGGAGATGATTTTCCTCCATCGTCCGTGCCTGCTATCGCTCGCTGCATGACTGCCCAGTTTGACGCTGCCTTCGACTGCAATGGCGCACCATCGCTCAACAATCCGGAAGAGCTCTCTGCGCTCTCGGTAGTGAGAGAGTCTCACCTTGCCGATAAGGGACATTACGAAGCCTCTCACAACATACTGAAATATAGATATTTTTGTGATTTGGCAGTTTTGCCCGCGCTTTCCCGAAGCCGTGTCACCCCTATGTGGAATTCGAGCCTGCCATGCGCCGCCTAGCGCTGTTGCTCATCCCGCTCCTCGTCTTAGCCGCCCCCGCCGCAGCGAAGGACAGCCTCGGCGTGTTCGACGATTGGGGAGCCTTCCGCGACGGGCAGGTGCCGCGCTGCTATGCGATTTCGGCTGCGTCGCCCGAAGTTCGCTCGAACCGTGCCAACCGCCCCACCCAGGCGGCTTTCGCCAGCATCGGAACTTGGCCGAAGCGCGGGGTACGTAGTCAGTTGCATGTCAGACTGTCGCGGCTGGTTCCAGCCAACGCCGTCATCTCTCTAACCATCGGCGGTCAGCGTTTTGAGCTGATCGGGGCGGGCGGCGACGCCTGGGCCAAGGACCGCAAGATGGATGCGGCGGTCGTGGCTGCCATGCGCTCGGCCCCAAACTTGAGCGTCACCGCTCGCGATGTGTCGGGGCGGCGCTTCACCGACCGCTACAACCTGGCAGGTGCCGCGACCGCAATGGACGCCGCGACGGTAGGTTGCGCCAAGCTGACCTAGGAAAACGGGCCGGAAGGTTTCCCCTCCGGCCCGCGTGACGTACCTCGCTAGAGGTTAGAAGCGCCAGCCGGCGCCGACCATGACTTGGTGACGGTCGGTATCGATGTTGAAACGGTCGCTGTCGGCGACATTGTTCGCTTCGAAGTCGATCTCGCCCCGGCTGTAGTTAGAGTAACGATACTCGACCTTGGCGAAGGCGTTGCGGCCGAGCTTCTGCTCGACACCAGCACCTACGCGCCAACCGTCCGTATCGAGGTTCTGGTCGTAGTTGGTGGTGCCGTCGGTGCCGATGAAGTTGAAGCGCGCGTTGGTGTAGCCGCCCTTCGCATAGACCAGCGTGCTCGGCGTCGCCTTGAAGCCTACACGCGCACCGACATAGATGTCGCGCCCGGTGTTGACCGCTCCGAGCCCGAAGTTGGTGTACGGATCGGTGTAGTCGGAATCGGCGGTGGAGTCGGTCAGCTCAACTTCGCCACCCACGACCACGCTGCCCAGGTCCATGTCGTAACCCGCGCCGATACCGTAGACCAATCCTTCAGCGTTCTGGTCGAGGTCGACGTTGACCCCATCGTCTTGGGAGCTACCCGCGTTGTTCATGTCGTAGCCTGCGACACCGGCCACCCACGGACCGGAGAAACCCGAATCCTCTTGCGCAATGGCGGGGATGGCGAAAGCTGCCGTCGAGGCGGCAAGCAGGACTGCGAAACCCTTTTTCATTTTATGCTCCATTCACTTCAAACCACGGCAACAATGGCCGTGGACCGGTAGAATGGTGCGCACCCCGGGCTGGTTTCATGAACCTAACACAACGAAAAGGCTGAGGATTTTCGGCAACAGTTACTTCGATGAACGGTTTAGGGAGCCCGTCGAACAGCAGGAACACGTGGCGCGATTTGCCGTTCGCGCGAGGCTTTGCCCTTCTGCTCCATACGCACTATATGCGCGGCAAATGTCCAACACAGCACTGATGCCTATTCCGGGACAGATCGATCCCGTCCCCGTCGCGCGCGACATCACACCGCGTGCCGATGGGCGCGTGGATTTGCTCGGCTTGCCCAAGCAGGCGATCTCCGAATTGTTCGCCGAAGCCGGGCTCGATGCGAAGCAAGCCAAACTGCGCGCCAAGCAGGTCTACCACTGGCTCTATCACCGCGGCGTGACCGAGTTCGAGGCGATGACCGACATCGCCAAGACCATGCGCCCGTGGCTCACCGAACGCTTCGTCATAGGCCGGCCGGAGATCATCGAGGCGCAGCACAGCACCGACGGCACCCGCAAGTGGCTGCTGCGGACGGCGGATGGCCACGATTTCGAGATGGTCTTCATCCCCGATGCGGACCGCGGCACGCTGTGCGTTTCAAGCCAGGTCGGCTGCACGCTCAACTGCCGCTTCTGCCACACCGGCACCATGCGGCTGGTGCGCAATCTGACGCCGGGCGAAATCGTCGGCCAGGTCATGCTCGCCCGCGATGCGCTGGGCGAGTGGCCGAAGGGCCGGATGGACATCCCCGAAGAAGAGACGGCGGCCGAATATACCGCTGATGGCCGCCTGCTGACCAACATCGTGATGATGGGCATGGGCGAGCCGCTATATAACTTCGACAACGTCCGCGACGCCCTCAAGCTGGTGATGGACGGCGATGGCCTCGGCCTTTCGCGCCGCCGGATCACGCTCTCGACCAGCGGTGTAGTGCCGATGATGGCTCGCGCCGGTGAGGAGATCGGGGTCAACCTCGCGGTCAGCCTCCACGCGGTGAGCAAGGAAGTGCGCGACGAAATCGTGCCGATCAACCGCAAGTACGGGATCGAGGAACTGCTCGAAGCCTGCGCGGCCTATCCCGGCGCGTCGAACGCGCGCCGCATCACGTTCGAATACGTGATGCTCAAGGACAAGAACGACAGCGACGAAGACGCGCGCGAACTCGTCCGGCTGATCAAGCACTTCAAGCTGCCGGCCAAGGTCAACCTGATCCCGTTCAACCCCTGGCCCGGCGCCGCCTACGAATGCTCGACCCCGGAGCGGATTCGGCGCTTCTCCGAGATCGTGTTCGAAGCCGGCATCTCCGCCCCCGTGCGCACCCCGCGCGGGCGTGACATCGATGCGGCCTGCGGACAGCTGAAGACCGCAGCCGAAAAGAAGAGCCGCGCCGAACTCGATCGCCTGGCCGAAGAAAAGCAGGCCGCGCTAGGCTGAAACGTCCCTTCATTACGGCAGGTTGCACTACGTAGTTTTACGTATATTCTGTCCGTATGAGGCTTCTCGACCCGATGCTTAGAAAGCTCCTCAAGCGCGGGGAGCTGACTATTGTCGGGAATGACGGGAAAACCTATCGGTACGGCTCGCCCGACCCCGAACTCAAGCCCGTTACAGTCTGGCTGAAGGACGGCAGGGCCGCTTTCGATATTGCTCGCGATCCAGCGCTCGGCACAGTCGAGACCTGGATGGACGATCGGCTACAGCTGGTCGAAGGCGAGATCGTCGACTTGTGCCTGCTCATTCGCCGCAACCGGCGGTGGGAGGAGCTCGATCGGCCGGCGGGGTTCCTCAAGAAGACCAACCGCCTGCGCCACTTGCTCAACACCTACAATCGCAAGGTGAACTCGCGAAAGAACGTCGCCCATCATTACGATGTCGGCAACGACCTCTATCGCCAGTTCCTCGACCCGGACATGCAGTACAGCTGCGGGTACTTCACCGATCCCTCGAACAGCATCGAGCAGGCGCAGCTCGACAAGAAGGCGCACATCGCCTCGAAGCTCTATCTCCAGCCGGGGCAGAAGGTGGTCGACATCGGCTGCGGCTGGGGCGGGCTGGCGCTCTATCTCAACCGGGTGGCCGACGTGGACGTGCTCGGCGTGACGCTGTCGAAGGAACAACTCGCGGTGGCGCGGGAGCGGGCCGCGGCGGCGGGCGTGTCCGACCGGGTGAAGTTCGAGCTGATGGACTACCGCGACCTCGAAGGGCCGTTCGACCGCGTCGTCTCGATCGGCATGTTCGAACACCTGGGCACGCGCTTCTTCCAGACCTTCTTCGCGAAAGTGAAGGAGCTGCTGCCCCCCGACGGGGTGGCGTTGATCCACACCATGGGCCGCATGGGCAAGCCGGGCACGACCGACCGCTTCATGCAAAAGCACATCTTCCCCGGCGGCTACCTCCCTGCCCTGTCGGAGATCATCCTGGCGAGCGAGCGCGAGCGGCTGATCATGGCCGACTGCGAAGCGCTGCGGATGCACTACGTCTACACGCTCCACGCCTGGTACGAGCGGTTCAAGGCCAACCACGACGCGATTGTGGAACTGCACGACGAGCGGTTCTGGCGGCTCTATGCGTTCTACCTCGCCGCCTCGATGACCATGTTCACCGATGGCGGAATGGTCGTCTACCAGCTGCAGTATCTGCGCAATCGCCGAGCGACCCCGATCACGCGCAACTACATGCTCGACGACGAGACCCGGTTCGGCGAAAGCGAACTCAGAACGCCTGAGCCTGCGCCGCATCCAGTTCATCAAAGCGAATTCGCGCCGCAGAAATAGCCTCGCGGTTGGCCACGGCCCACGCTCCCAGGACCCCGACCGGCGCCACCAGCGAGCGGCCAAGCGGCGTCAGCGCATAGTCGACCCGCGGCGGGACCGTTGGCGTTACCGTCCGGCTGACGAGACCGTCACGCTCGAGGTTGCGGACCGTGCGCGTCAACATTCGCTGACTGATCCCGGCGATCCCGCGCCGCAAGGCGTTGAAGCGCAAGGCGCCATTGCCCAGGCTCATGATCACTTGCATCGACCATTTGTCGCCCACGCGCGACAGCACCTCGGTCACGGTTTGGCAGGCCGAGGGGACGTGCACGGTCACATCGGTGTGCCCATCGGACGAAAATGTGCCTTCTTGCGCGGGTGTGGGGATAGTTTCCATATGGCCCCTAGTTATCAATCGTAACCAGGGAATACCAGAGATGAAGATCCTCCGCGTAGACAGCGCCGTCACGGGCGAAGGCTCGGTGAGCCGCCAATTGACTCAATCGATCACCGACCACTTCCGCACACTTCACCCCGAGGCGGAGGTCGTTGAACTGGATCTCGCCGCCAACCCGCTGCCGCACATCGACCCGGTCACGATGGGCGCGATCCGTCTTCCGGCCGACAAGCACGACGACGCGATGCAGGCGGCCGCTCCAGCCGAGCGCGCCGTGCTCGACCAGTTCCTGTCCGCCGATGTCGTCGTGGTAGGCGCGCCGATGTACAACTTTACCATCCCCAGCCAGCTCAAGGCCTGGCTCGACCGGCTGGGCGTACCCGGCGTGACCTTCAGCTATTCCGAGGCCGGCCCCCAGGGACTGGCCGGCGGCCGCAAGGTGATCGTCGCTTCCTCCCAAGGCGGGGACTACCAACTCGACGCTCCGTTCGAGCATCACGAAAGCCTGCTGCGCGACTTCTTCGCCTTCGTCGGCGTGACCGATCCGGTCTTCGTCCGCGCGGGTCGGATCGGGTTCGGTCCCGAAGCACGAGAGGCGTCATTGACCGCAGCCAATGAGCAGATCGCGACACTCGATGGGGTCAGTCCTCGCTTGGCCGCATGATCGGGGCGACTCGTCGCGCCTTTTCCCTTGCCTCGTTTTGTTCATCTGAGGTTGGGGATCGCTGAACGAACCTTTCCGTTGTTGAGGCAAGAAAACGACGACGGAAAGGTTCGCACAATGCGTAAGTCACTGCTCGCCCTCGCTGCCGCCGCGATGGCAGTAACCGCTGCTCCGGCGATGGCTGATCCGCCACCCTGGGCTCCGGCCCACGGCAAGCGAGCTCACGATGCGGCACGTTATGACCGCTACGGACGCTACGTCGAACCCCGCCGACTGAGCGCCAACGATCGCGTTTGGCGCGGCAACGACGGCCAGTACCACTGCAAGCGCGACAACGGCACGACCGGCCTGATCATCGGTGGCGCCGCGGGCGCTCTGCTCGGCCGGGCGCTCGATGGCGGCCAGAGCCGCACGCTCGGCACCATTCTCGGTGCCGCGGGCGGTGCCTTGATCGGCAAGGAAATCGATTCCAGCGGCCTGCGCTGCCGCTAAGCCGAGCCCTTGCATCGCAGCGCGAAGGGCGTCCCGCATGGGGCGCCCTTTTTGCGTTCGGGCCCAATGATTACAGTTTGGTGGCGGCGATCTGACGGGGTGGTCACCGCAGGGTCACCACATCGCCACCTGAATCGCCTCTGCAGGTCACACTGGGCCGATAGTCCCCTCCCCATTCGCAGCTTCTCGCATGGGGGATTCTCTAATGAGCACCGAACTAACGCACGGCTATTCGGACGGCGACGTCGATACCAACCGCTCCGAAAACCGGCATCTCAACTCGATCGTGGCCGATCGCTATTCGCGCCGCGGCACCTTGATCGGCGGCTTCACCACCACCGTCGCGGCCCTGCTCGGCACCAGCCTGCTCGCCGCTTGCGACGAGGACACTATCGGTGGCGGCGGCGCCACTACCGTGAGCGCGGGCAACGATGCCACGACGACGACGGGCCGCCTGGTCACTCTGACCGGCACAGCGACCTCTGGCACCGCTACGGGGCCGAGCTGGACCCAGGTCTCCGGTAACCCCGTCGAACTGATCGGCAGCGGCAGCACGGTGAGCTTCATTGCCCCGGCAGTCAGCGCAACGACCGATCTCGTGTTTCGCTTCCAGGTCTCCGATATCTTCGGTACCAAAGCCGACGAAACCACAGTCACTGTCAGCCCTGCCGTGCTCGGCTTCACCGCGGTTCCCAAGAACCTCAACGACATCGTGACAGTGCCCGCCGGCTACTCGGTCACGGTAATGACCCGGCTCGGCGATCCGCTTGCCGCGGGTGTCGCCACTTATGCCAACGACGGTACCGACACCAACTTCGCCCAGCGCATCGGCGACCATGGCGACGCGCTCTACTGGTACGGCCTCAGCGCCACGGCGACCCGCGACGACAACAGCTCCACTCGCGGTCTGATGGTGCAGAACCATGAGAACCTGAACATCCAGTACTTGCACCCCAATGGCCCGACCAACGTGGCGAGCGGCCCCCGCCCCGCGGCGGAAGCGACCAAGGAGATCGAGGCTCACGGCGTCAGCGTGACCGAGTACCGCGACACCGGCAATCGCACTTGGACCTGGGATCAGACCAGCTCGTTCAATCGCCGCATCACCCCGAACACCCCGATCGTGTTCAACGGCCCTGTGCGCGGCAGCGACTTCCTCAAGACCATCGCCTCGACCGATGGCACGACCGGGCGCGGCACGATCAACAACTGCGCCAACGGCCACACCCTGTGGGGCACCAACCTGACCTGCGAGGAAAACTGGTCGGGCTACTTCCTCCGCAGCGGTGACGATGCCGCTCGTACGCCCCGCGAACTGACCGCGCTGCGCCGCTATGGTGTCACCAGCGCGACCGGCAACTACGCCTGGGCCAGCGCTGGCTCGGATCCGATGTTCCGCCGTTGGGACGCGCGCGCTAGCGGTGCCAACGCCCTTGCCGACTACCGAAATGAGCCCAACCAGTTTGGCTGGGTGGTCGAAATCGATCCCTATGATCCGGCCAAGGCACCCCGCAAGCGTACCGCGCTCGGCCGTCTGGGCCACGAGGGAGCTTGGGCCGGCAAGCTCACCGCCGGCAAGAAGCTGGCGGTCTACCTCGGCGACGACTCCCGCCGCGAGTATTTTTACAAGTTCGTCTCCTCAGCGAACTGGGATCCGAATGACGCCCAGGCCACCGACCGGCTGGCTATCGGCGACAAGTACCTCGACAGCGGCACGCTCTACGTCGCCAAGTTCAGCGCCGACGGCACCGGTACCTGGTTGCCGCTGGTGTTCGGCAGCGTGCCGAACCGTCCCATCACGGGGACGGAGCCGGAGTATGTGTTTGCCAGCCAGATCGACATTCTGGTCAACACCCGCCTGGCCGCGGACGCCGTTGGCGCTACCCCGATGGATCGGCCGGAATGGACCGCGACCAACAACGTCACCGGCGAAATCTACCTCACCCTGACCAACAACAACGCCGCCGGCCGCCCGCTCACTGGGACCGACGCTGCCAACCCGCGCCACTACAACGACCCGCGCGGCGCGGCCAACACCGCCCAGTTCGGCAACTCCAACGGCCACATCATTCGCCTGCGTGAAAACGGCGACGATCCGGCGGCAACCGGCTTCGCGTGGGACATCTACCTGTTCGGGGCTGACTCTGCCGACTCCGACCCGAACAACGTCAACCTCTCGGGCCTGACCGCCGACAACGACTTCTCGAGCCCCGACGGCCTGTGGTTCTCACGTCCGCAGAACCCGGCCGGTCTCGTCAAGCCGCTGCTGTGGCTCCAGACCGACGACGGCGCCTTCACCGACCGCACTAACAACCAGATGCTGGCGGCCCTTCCGGGCACGGTCGGCGATGGCGGCACCAAGACCATCACCAACGTCGGCACGGGCGGCGCCACGGCCACGCAAGCCACCCGTGTCGGTGCCGCCGCCACCGCTGCGACACTCAAGCGCTTCCTCGTCGGACCGAAGGAGTGCGAACTCACCGGCGTCGACAGCACACCAGACGGCCGCACGCTGTTCGTCGGCATCCAGCACCCGGGCGAGAACGGTACCGCAGGAACACCGAGCAGCAACTGGCCGCAAAGCCAGGGCGGCACCAACTCGGGCCGCCCGCGCTCGGCCATCGTGGCCATTACCCGCAACGACGGCGGCGTCGTCGGACTCTAACCCCGCTCGCACCTCCCTAGAAATGCGAGCTCTGGGCGTCTCCTTCGGGAGGCGCCCTTTTTCGTTCTCGTCGGTAATTGAAGTGCATGCTAGCGGATTGCCCAACCGGCCCGGCCATTCTATTAGCAAGCTAACGATATTCCCGGAGAGTCCCATGATCGAAGCCGCCCTCGTCTCCTGCGACGACCATCTCGACCTCAACATGCTGCCCGCCGACGTGCTCCAGAAGCGCATGTCCGCGAAATGGGGCGAGCGTGCGCCGCACATCGAGGCGCCCGAGGGGCAAGCGGCTGCGTGGATCGCCGACGGCGAGCGCTGGGGCTTCTGGTCGGGCAAGAAGGGTCCCAGCCCGTTCGGCGATGGGCCCAAGCCGATCCTGACGGCTTACGATCGCGGCGGGATCGAGGATCTGACCGAACTGCGCGCCGGCAATCCCGTCCTGCGGCTGCAGGACATGGACCGCGACAACGTATGGGCGCACGTGGTGTTCGGGCCGGTTACCTCAATCAAGACCAAGGACGAGGCGTTCATGCGCGCCTGCTACGCCGCCTATAACGACTGGCTGTATGAAGACTTCTGCAGCGTCGCGCCTGACCGGCTGATCGGTGTCGCGATGCTCCCGCCCCACCCCGAAGCGGCTTTTGAGGAGCTTCAGCGCCTCGCCAAAAAGGGCGGCGTGCGGCAGGCCAACCTGCAGATTGCCGTCGCCGAACCGCGGCTTGAGGACAAGCGGTGGGAGCCGTTGTTCGACTTGCTCGAACAATCGGGCATCGTGCTCAGCTTCCACGTCACTGTGTTCCCCAAGGCCGGCGACGCGTTCGACAAGTACAAGGGCAGCCCGGGCGCGACGTTCCTCCACGCCAAGATGTTCATCGAACAGTTCCTCGACCCGTTCGTCGACCTGTTCGCCTGGGGCATCCTTGAGCGCCACCCCAAGCTCAAGATCGTCATCGCCGAAAGCGGCATTGGCTGGGTCCCCTGGGTCGTCGAAGAACTCGACTATCGTCACTTTCGCCTGTGGGAATGCGCCGATTACTGGGCCGACAAGGGCGGCATCCCGCACAAGATGAAGCCGAGCGAAGTGTTCCAGCGCCAGGTCTACGGCACCTTCCAGCAGAGCCCGACCGCGATGCGGCTGCTCGAGTTCTGGGGGCCGGAGAACATGCTGTGGGCGAGCGACTATCCGCATCCGGACTCGATCTGGCCGAACAGTGTTCGCACGATTGGCGAGACGATGGGGCATATGAACCCCGACGTGGTTCGCGGGCTCGTCGGCGGTAACGCGGCCAAGCTCTATGGCCTCGACCTGACCAAGGCGACCCTGCGGGCCAAGTTGCCGATCGGGCAGAGCAAGGAAGCGGCCTGAACCGGGTTAGCGCATCGCACGCTGAATTCCTTTCTTCTCTTCGTCATTCCCGCGAAGGCGGGAACCCAGGGCGTAGCGGCGCATAGAGCCGACTGGGTCCCCGCCTTCGCGGGGATGACGAAGGGTTGGGATCTTGGCAGCACTTCTCCAAGCGCTTTGGCCTTTTTCGGACACAAGAGTTGCGCGTGCACGCTCTTGCTTTGCGATAAGGGCCGTAAAAACCACACTTGGCAGCGACGTTTCTTGCTCGTCGTATCCTTTAGGGATACAGTCACGCGATGCATAAGGCCGGTCAAAAGATACGCACTTGGCGCGAAGCTCACGTCCCACCGCTTTCCGCGAGCGAATTCGGCGAGCGCTATGGCGCCCCCGGACCGTGGCCAAGCCGCACGATCTACGGCTGGGAAGCCAAGGGCAAAGTCCCCCGCGCGGCTGCTCAGCGCAGGCTCGCTGAGCTGGGCATCTGCCAACCCGAGGACTGGCTGCTCCCTGCCTCCGACGAAGACACCGCGACAAGCCCGCGCGGCGACCGCGGGCATCCGTTCTACGCGATGCACAGCCACGGCTTCGTCCGCGCTGCCACGAGCACCCCGCAAGTCCGCACCGCCGACGTATCCTTCAACCGCGACGCGATCATCGAGGAGGCCCGCCGCGCGCACGCCGCGCATGTGGACCTGCTGGTCTATCCCGAGCTCTGCGTCTCCTCCTACGCGATCGACGACCTGCACATGCAGTCCGCCTTGCTCGACGCGGCTGAGGCGGCGGTGGTCGAAATCGCCAAGGCCAGCGCGGGCCTCTCTCCGGTCCTGCTGATCGGCGCACCGCTGCGCCACAACGGGCGCATCTACAACTGCGCGCTGGCGATCGCGAACGGCAAGCTGCTCGGCGCGGTGCCCAAGAGCTACCTGCCCAACTACCGCGAGTTCTACGAGAAGCGCTGGTTCGCCTCGGGCATCACCATCCGCGGCCAGTCGATCCGCGTCGGCGAGGCCGAGATCCCCTTCGGTGTCGATCTCCTGTTCGCCTCCAACCAGATCCCCGGCTTCAAGCTCTGCGTGGAGATCTGCGAGGACTTCTGGGCCGCCAATCCGCCCTCCACCGCCGGCGCCCTCGCCGGAGCGACGATCCTCGCCAACCTCTCAGCCTCCAACATCGTCATCGGCAAAGCCGACGAACGCCACATGCTCTGCCGCGCCCAGAGCGCCCGCACCGCCAGTGCCTATCTCTATTCGGCCGCCGGACACGGCGAGAGCACGACCGACATGGCCTGGGACGGCCAGGGGATAATCTACGAACTCGGCGACCTTCTGGCGGAAAGCGAACGGTTCGCGCTTCGGCCGGAACTGGCCATCGCTGACATCGACACCGACCGCATCCTCGGCGACCGCCTGCGCCTGCCCACGTTTGGCGATTCCGCCGAGGCTGCCGGACGGCCCGAAGATCACTACCGCGCCATCCGCTTCGACCACCGGCCCGCCGGGGGTGACATCGGCCTGATCCGCCCGATCCGCCGCTTCCCGTTCGTCCCCAACCGGCCGAACAAGCTCGACGACGATTGCTACGAGGCGTTCAACATCCAGGTCGACGGCCTGATGCGCCGGTTCGAGCAGACCGGTGGCGGCTCGATGGTGATCGGGGTTTCGGGCGGGCTCGACTCCACCCACGCGCTGATCGTCGCGGCCAAAGTCTGCGACCGGCTCGGCCTGCCCCGCACCACGATCCGCGGTTACACCATGCCCGGCTTTGGCACTTCGGAGGGCAGCAAGTCCAACGCCTGGAAGCTGATGAAGGCGCTCGGCATCACCGCCGAGGAGATCGACATCCGCCCGGCCGCGACCCGAATGCTCGAGGATATCGGCCACCCCTATGGCAAGGGCGAGCCGGTCTATGACGTGACCTTCGAGAACGTGCAGGCAGGCCTGCGGACCGATTACCTGTTCCGCCTGGCCGGCCAGCACAACGGCTTCGTGATCGGCACGGGGGACCTCAGCGAAGTGGCGCTCGGCTGGAGCACCTACGGCGTCGGCGACCAGATGAGCCACTACAACGTCAACTCGGGCGTGCCCAAGACGCTCATCCAGTACCTGATCCGCTGGACCACCCGCACCGACCAGTTCGACAAGTCAGCCGATACGATCCTCGAAGCGATACTCGGCCAGGAGATCAGCCCCGAGCTGGTCCCGCCGGGCGAGAACGGCGAAGTTCAGTCGACGGAGCAAAAGATAGGACCTTATGAGCTAAGCGACTTCTATCTTCACCACGTCGTCCGCTACGGCCAGCGGCCCTCGAAAGTCGCGTTCCTCGCTTGGCATGCCTGGCGCGACAAGACGCGCGGCGCGTGGCCGGCTGGCTTCCCCGACGCGGCGAAGAACGAATACGACCTCGCCACGATCAAGCGCTGGCTCGAGAGTTTCGTGCGGCGCTTCTTCGCGTTCAGCCAGTTCAAGCGCAGCGCGATCCCCAATGGCCCCAAGGTCAGCACAGGCGGCGCATTGAGCCCGCGCGGGGACTGGCGCGCGCCGAGCGACGCGGTGGCCGATGTGTGGCTCGAAGAATTGCTCACAAAAGTCCCCGATTAAACAAGCCCCTGGCTGGGACAGCTTCCCGGGAGCGATTGACCTCGCCTCTACCGGCGCGTAATTTTTGAACTGCGCGGAAGAATGCGCATGGTGGTGCCCTTCCTCGGAAAGGTCCCACGGTCTTGGGGATAGGGTTGATGGACGCTCGAATTCGTTTCGCAGGGTTTGCCGCGAGCGCGCTGGCGCTGGCGGCGCTGTCGGCCCCGGTCCAGGCGCAGTTCGGCGGCCTGCTCGGGGGCTCTTCGCGCTCGTCGAACTCCGATCGAGAGACCAGTGGCTGCCCCAAGGGCAAGTCGCGCAGCAGCGGCTCGCAGATCGCGGGCAGCATCCTGGGCTCGATCGCCGGCAGCGCGGCGGGGAGTGCGGGCGGGCTGATCGCCTATGTGCCGGTAGCCGCCTTCACCGACGTGATCACCGCCTCGATCGCCTGCAAGCTCGATCCCAAGGAGCAGGAGCAGGCCGCCAACGCCACGCTCGAAGCGACCCGCGGCGGCGACGAGACGACCGCGGCCGAAGTCGGCTCAACCTCCGAATGGACTTCCAACACGCGCGAGGACGTGTCGGGCAGCTCAACCGTGGTCGCCCGCGATGAGGCCGCGGAAGGCGAACGTCAGTGCATCACCGTGTCCGATGTTGTGATCGTCAAAGGTGAGGAGACCCGCGCCGACAAGCGCATGTGCCGCCAGCCGCCTGCGGTACGCTACGCGATCGTCGCCTGATGCGCCTCGCCCGTACTGCGACTGCGATTACCGCCCTGGCTTTGCTGGTTGGGGCGACCGACCCCAGCAACCCGACGTGTCCAGCCGAACCCGACTGGGGCCCAGCAAAGGCCATGTCTCTTACCACGCGCACTGTCGACGGCACCCACGTCCTGGTCGCCGAAGGGATCATCGACGCCACCCTGCCCGAACGCCTGAAGGCGGCGATCGACAAGGACGACAAGTTGGCCGAGGTCTGGATGCGCTCGCGGGGCGGTGACGCGCGCGCCGGGAACGAGGCCGGCAAGATCATCCGCTCGTTCCCCGGCATGGTCACCCGCATCCCCGCCGGCTGGACCTGCTTCTCGGCCTGCAACTTCCTGTTCATGGGCGGCGACCGCCGGTTTGTCGACGATGGCGGGTTCTTCATGGTCCACATGTTCACCCACACCGGTGATCGTGAGGCGATCTACCTCGCCGCCGAGGAAGGCACGGCCGAAACCGTGCGCCTGATCGCCGACATCGAGCAGCAGAGCGCGCTGCTGGCGAGCGAGGACAACGACTTCCTCATCCGCATGGGCGTCAGCCGCAAGCTGCTGACCGACATCATGTACCGTCAGCAGGCGGTGAAAACCGCCGACAATCCGAGCACGCGCTATTGCCTGAGCCAGGAGGAAGTGCGGCGGTACAATGTCGTGCCGGAAGAGCGGGCGGGTTAGGATCCGGCCACAGCGCCAAAAGTGGTTCGACAAGCTCACCACGAACGGACGTTTCTCTAAACCCGTTCGTCCTGAGCTCGTGGTTCGACAGGCTCACCATGATCGGGTCAGATTTGTATCTCCCCGTTCGTCCTGAGCTTGTCAAAGGACGTTTGGCAAAGCGCTGCGGGACCTAGACCAAACTCCCCAGCGCCAAACCCATCGCCGCCGCCACGCCGAGCGTGCGGATGATGCCCCACTTGAAACGGAAGATCAGCGCCGCCGCGACCACCGCGATCAGCGCCGCGCGCCAGTCGAATGTGGCCCATTCGGGCACCTGCAGCACGATCGGTCCCAAGGCCACCGGATCGACCACCGCGAACAGCACATGCAGCGCGAACCACAGCGCCAGGTTGGCGATGACGCCGACGACCGCCGCCGTCACCCCGGCCAGACCGCCCTTAAGCGCCGGCGCTCGCTGCAAGCGGTCCATCCACGGGGCGAAAGCGAAGATCCACAGGAAGCACGGCGCGAAAGTGACCCAGGTGGTCAACACTGCGCCCAGCACTCCGGCAACCAGCGGACTGAACGGCTCGGGCGCGCGAAACGCAGCGAGGTAGCCGACAAACTGGGTCACCATGATCAGCGGCCCCGGCGTGGTCTCGGCGAGACCGAGCCCGTCGGCCATCTCGCCCGCGCTAAGCCAGCCGAAACCTGTCACCGCCTCCTGCGCCATGTAGGCGAGCACGGCATAGGCTCCCCCGAAGGTGACCACCGCCAGCTGCGAAAAGAACACGCCGATATCCCACAGCACATGCTCGCGGCCGAGGAATACGAGTACCGCCACCATCGGCGCGGCCCAGATCACGCTCCAGGCGAGGACCGCGATCAGGCTGGCGCGCCACGGGCTCGGGTGTCCCTCGCCCGGCTTGCTCACCGGCTTGAGCGCGAGCAAGTCCGGCCGCTTGGCCCCGATCCACGCACCGATCGCCAGCGCTGCCAGCACCACGAGCGGAAACGGCGCGTTGAACAGGAACAGCGCCGCAAACGCAGCGACGGCCATGCCCTTCTGGATCGGCGTCTTGAGCGCCCTCCCCGCGATCCGCAGCAGCGCCTGGACGATGATCGCCAGCACCGCCGCCTTGATCCCGAGGAACAGCGCTGCGAACCAGTCGAGGTTGGCGGCAAAGGCATAGAGCATCGACAGCGCCAGCATGACCAGCGCGCCGGGGATGACGAACAGCGCCCCTGCAATCACGCCGCCCTTCCAGCCGTGCAGCTTCCAGCCGATCCAAGTGGCGAGCTGCTGCGCTTCGGGCCCCGGCAACAAGTGGCACAAGTTGAGCGCCTGGAGGTAGTCGTCCTCCTCCACCCAGCGCCGCTCGTCGACCAGTTCGCGGTGCATCAGCGCGATCTGCCCGGCGGGTCCGCCGAAGCTGAGAAAACCGATCCGCGCCGAAACGCGCGTCAGTTCCGAGAATGAGGGGTGGTGCAAGTCACTGTCGGCCATTCCGTCCAATACCTCCTGGCCCGCCGTAGCGGGGTCGAGAAGGCAACACTTGGGCGCGGGGGCCTGACCGGGAGGTTGCTTTGCCCCGGTGAGCTTTCTCTAGCTGCACCGGGACCTTAAAATCAACGCACCAGGTTCAACTTGGCGAACACCGTGTAGCCCATCGGGTTGTTGCCATAGACCGCGTCGAGCGCCTCAGGCTTGAGGAACGTCGCCACGCTGCCGCCCAGCGAGAGCCCGAACGGACCGAGCGGCAGGCTATAGGCATAACCCGCCTGTAGCTTGGTCACCTGAAACAGCTGATCGTGCAGCGGGTCATCGTGGTCGGGGAAGAGTTCGTCGTTCTCGACGTTTTCGATCCGGCCGAACAGCGTGTGGTGTTCGGTCAGGTCCCAGTTCGCCTCGGCCAACCAGGCGATCAGCGTCGGGCCGGGAACGCGATCCTTGGCGGAGAATGCCGCCGTGGCAGCGAGGCCGTTGCCGGAATTGTAGTGCACGCTGGCGGTAGTGCGCTTCTCGTCCTGGCCCGGGTGCATCGGCTCGGGCTGGTCGAGCTGGGCGTAACTCACCTGCATTGCCCAGTTGTCTGACGGGTTGAGCGTGGCGCGGACGCTCCAGCTGTCGAGGCGCGGGGTCTCGATGTCCCAACGGTCTTCATCGGGCTCCTCGCCACGGAAGGCCGAGGCTTCGAGCTGCCAGACCTTGCCGGCCACGCCCGCCGTCACCACGCCGTAAGTGATGTGGGTGGAATCAAACCAGTGGTGCGTGATCGGCGCTTCGGGATTCAACTTGGCCGAGGCGCGGTGCATGAACGCAGGCGGGCCGAGCGCGGGCTCGCCGACGGGGCCGCCGTAGAAGAACGCCTTGGTCCCCTCGCCAATGTCGACATCCGCCCGCACCGCCAGCTCCATGAACAAGTCGTGCGGGTGCTGGCGATCGACCAAGGGCTCACCATCAGCGGTCTCGCCGGTGGCGAAGAGGTTGGGATAGCCGCGGTTGTTCATCAGCGGCTCGGCGCTCATCATCGAGCGGAACTGCAGGCGCGCGCCGCCGAACTGCTTTTCGGCCATGAGCATGGCCATCGACTGGACGTAGAGCTTGTCGTCGCCGCGCGGTCCGGTCTGGTCGGTGTAGACACCCCAGAGATAGCCGTGCGCCATCCCCATCCAGCCGCCGCCGATATCGAAATGCTGGCCGGGCATCATGCCCTCGGCCGCGGGCAGACGCGAGGTGCCTGAAGCTTCCGTGGGACGGCAGACTACGCCGTCGACCATACCGCCATCTTCGAGCACTCCGCTGGCGGACCGGCAGCCGCTGACAAAGCGCGGGTCGGGCCCGATATAGGTGCCGGGGTGCTGGCCATGATCCATCTGCGAGTGATCCATGGCCCCATGATCCATCTGCGAATGGTCATGCGTCTCCGTCGGTGCCGGAGCGGGCGCAGGGGCCGGCGTGTGATCGCCGTGCCCGGCATGATCCTGCGCGAAGGCCGGGGTCGCGAGACCGGTGGAAAGCGCCGTCGCGGCCAGTACCAACAGGGACTTCATCAGGGATCCTTCAAGCATGGGAGAAGAGCATCCACAGGGCCATCGCCACCATGAACACATTTTCGGTCAGGGACAAAAACCCGAGCGGCACTCGGCTCGACCCGCCGACGCAGGCGCACTTGAGTTCGCGCTTCTGGATGTAGACGGCGTAGAACACCGAGACGCCGCCGACCGTGCCGATGAACAGCGCCACGGGGATCGACAGCCAGTTCAGCACCCCAGCCGCCATCAAGGCACCCGCGGTGAACTCGGCAAAGGGATAGATGCGACCATAGGGCACCCAGCGCCTGGCCAGCAGGTCATAGCCCAGGAACATGGTCGAGAACCGCTCGACGTCCTGCAGCTTGAGCATGGCCAGGATGACCATCGAGAAGGCCACGAACCATTCGCCGGCACGAACCGTCAACGGCGTTCCGTAGACCGCCTGGCTCGCAGCCAAGGCCAGCGCAGCCGTAGCCGCGAAGACGACGAGCACCGGGGTATAGGAGATCGCGTTCGGGTCCGCGACCTTGAGGCCCAAGAACCGCCGCAGGTCATCATATCCACCCACGCGTTCGCCGCGGATGAAGACCTGAGGGGTCGTCTTGACCCCGTGCTGAGCCTTGAACCGGTCAACGTCCTCGCGGGTCGTCAGCCAGCAATCCTTGACGACGTAGCCCTGGCTTTCGAGCAAGTGCTTCGCCTTCAGACCATAGGGGCAGACGTGCCCGGGCATCACCATCCGATGGAGAATGGCAAACTTGCTGCCGCCAGCCGGTGCGGCGGCCTGGATTCGGGTTTGTTCGGTCATGATGAATGACTATATAAGGTCCGTACTATGGTACGGAGTCAAGCGTGATGGCGATGAGTATTTCCGAACTCTCCCGCGGCGCCGGAGTCGGCGTGGAAACGGTACGTTATTACCAGCGGCGCGGACTGCTGGAGGACCCGCGGCCGCAGAAGACCGGTGCGGGCGGGATCCGTCACTATGGCCCGGACGAAGCGCGGCGGCTGCGCTTCATCCGCTCGGCGCAGGACGCCGGGTTCACCCTGGAGGAAATCGGGGAACTGCTGCGGCTGGATTCCAGCGATGACCGGCCACGCGCCCGTGAGATGGCCCGTACGCGGATAGCCGCCCTCGATGAGCAGATCGCGCGGTTGCAGGCTGCGCGGCAGTCGTTGTCGAAGCTGGCCAAGGAGTGCGCTGGCGGAGGTGACGGGCCCTGTCCGATCATCGCGTCGTTCGAGGGCGCGGGACATCGAGAGTAAGGCGAGGGTCGGCGGGGTTGCGCCACTCGCCCTCACCCAACCGTCTCCCAAGGGGAGAGGGCCTTTCCTCGTTGCGGCTCTTCGGCAGAACGCAGCCATTCCGCTTTCCTACACCGACCTGATGTGCTTGATTGCTCTCATGCGGCGGAAGTTCGGAACATTCTTATATAAATCCAGAAGGTTATGGCCTTCTCTTCAAGTCATCACCCCTAGCAAGCGTAAGCCCAGCTGGTGACCCGCCCTGCGGTCCTTGTAACCGGCGGCGCGCGGCGTATCGGAGCAGTGATCTCGCGCCGCTTCGCCGAGGCCGGCTGGCATGTGGTGATCCACTGCTGCCGCTCGTGGACGGAGGCGCAAGCGCTGGCTGACGAACTGCCAAGCGCCGAAGTGGTCCGCTGCGACCTGGCAGATGGCGACGCGGCCCTGGCCATGATCGAAGACCTCGCCGCCCGGCTCGAAGACTGGCGCGTGCTGGTCAATTCGGCTTCGGTCTTCAGGCCAGACGATGTCGCGATGATCGATGTAGGGACCAACTGGGAAGCGATGCAGGTCAATGCCGTCACTCCCACGATGATGGCCCAAGCCTACCTTCGCCTCGCCCGCTCTTCGACCGGCCGGCGCGTGATCCAGGTCACCGACCAGAAAGTCGCCAACCCGAACCCCGACTTCTTCAGCTACACCATGAGCAAGCATGCTCTCGCCGCCACCATCCCGATCCTGGCCATGGCCGCCGAACCGGGCGACCGCATTTACGGCCTCGCCCCAGGAGCCATCCTTGCCAGCCACGAACAATCCGAAGACCAGGCCGAAATGACTCACCGTCTCAACCTGCTCGGCCGCCGCACTGACGCTAGCGAAGTCGCGGATGCGGCGCTGTTCCTCGCCACCGGCCCCCTCGCCAGCGGACAGTCGATATTCGTCGATTCCGGCCAGCATCTCCTCGCCCAGCCGCGCGACGTGATGTATCTGGCCGGCATGGAAGATCCCGCCGCATGACCCGTCCAAGGAAGCGGCACCTGCTCAGCACGCGTCTGTGGCACTGGGTCAACGCGTTCAGTGTGATCGTGCTGTTCATGTCTGGCCTCAACATCTCGAACGCCCACCGTCGCCTTTACTGGGGCGAATGGGGCTTCGCGCCGGAGCAGGCCTGGGCGTTCATCCCCAAGTTCCCCGGCTGGGCGACGATCCCCGGCTACTACAGCCTGGCCATCGCGCGGGAATGGCACGTGCTGTTCGCCTGGGTCTTCTCGATCTCGCTGCTACTGTTCCTGCTGGTCGGGGTCCTCAACGGCCACTTCAGGCGCGACATCGTGACCCGCCCCAGGGACTGGCGCCCTAATGCGATCTGGGCCGACGTGCGTGCTCACTTGCGGCTCCAGTTCGACCACGCCGGGGCGAAGTACAATTTCCTGCAGAAGCTGGCCTACGGATTGGTCATGTTCATCCTGCTGCCGCTAATGATCGTGACAGGTATGGCGATGAGTCCGGGCATGGACGCCGCCTGGTCGTTCCTCAGCGAAATGTTCGGAGGACGACAGAGCGCACGTTCGATCCACTTCATCATCGCCTGGACGCTGTTCGGATTCTTCGTGGTGCATGTGATACTGGTTCTGCTCAACAAGCCCGCCAAGAACGTGGGCGAGATGATTACCGGAGGGACGGCCGATGGAACGGCGTAACGTCCTCGTAGGCCTCGCCGCGTTCATTACCGCGGGCTGCACCAAGATCAGCAAGAGCGAGACCTTCACCGGCCTCGTCGATGGCGCCGAGAAGCTTCACAAGGGCGCGCAACGGATGCTCGGCGGCGCTCAGGCGCTGGCGCGGGAATATACCCTCGCCGACATCTCCCCCTCGTTCCGCGGCAACGGCAATACCGAAGTCGATAGCGACGATTATCGCGCCCATCTCGCGGCAGGGTTCGCCGACTGGCGGCTGAACGTCGGGGGGCTCGTCGAACGGCCGCTCAGCCTCACGCTCGAAGACGTTCGCGCCCTGCCCCAACGAACCCAGATCACCCGCCACGACTGCGTCGAGGGATGGAGCGCGATCGGCCAGTGGACCGGACCGCAGCTTTCGGCGATCCTCGAACAGGCCGGGCTCAAGCCGGAGGCACGCTACATCGTCTTCCGCTGCGCCGACAGCTTCGGGGACACGCCATACTACGAGAGCTGCGACCTCAACGATGCGATGCATCCGCAAACCATTGTCGCTCACCAGCTCAACGGGGAGGCCCTGCCGGTGGCCAATGGCGCGCCACTGAGGATGCGGATCGAACGCCAGCTGGGTTACAAGCACGCCAAGTACCTGACCGCGATCGAAGCCGTCGATACCCTCGAGGGCATCGGCAACGGCGGTGGCGGTTACTGGGAAGACAAAGGGTACCAGTGGTACGCGGGGGTCTAACCCCCTCTCAATAAATCGCTGCCTTACCGCCCCTTGTAATTGCTCGATCAGGTTCTTAGGTAACCGGTGTCATAGTCAATTATCTCGGACTCCATCGCGTCCGAAAGTCAGCCCCCTCTCTGCCCCTCAGGTCTGCGTGCTCTCCATCCTCGCCCTAACAATTCCGGTCTTTGTCATCGTCGCGCTTGGCTTTGGCGCCGGGCGGGCGGTCCTGTTCTCGGCCGACCAGTTCCGCGGCATGGGAAAGTTCGTTTTGCAGTTCGCGTTGCCCGCGCTGACCTTCGACACTCTGGCGCGCAGGCCGTTGGCGGAGATTTTCGAGCCGGCCTATCTCGCGGCGTACGGTCTGGGCTCAGTGGCCATGTTCCTGCTGGCGCTCCTCGTGATCCGCTTTGCCGCCCGGCAAGACACCGGTCGCGCCGCCATTCTGGCGCTCGGCGCCAGTTCATCCAACAGCGCTTTCATGGGCTATCCGATCGTGTTCCAACTCGTCGGCAGCTCTGCCGCCGTCGCGCTGGCTCACACCATGGTGATCGAGAACCTGATCGTGATCCCGCTCGCGCTGGCCGTCGCCGAAGTGACCGAACACCGCGGCGCCAGAATCCTCGTCATCCTGTCAAGAACGCTGGTCAACCTGCTGAAAATGCCGCTGATCCTGGGGATGATTTTGGGCGCCGCTTTCTCCGCCACCGGACTGCCTCTGCCCGAAGTTGCCGCCCTTCCGATCGAGATGCTGGCGCGTGCTTCGGCCCCGGTGGCCTTGTTCGTAATCGGCGGGAGCCTGGTGAGCGTGAAGATCGGCCAGGACGGGCCGGCCGCCGGAGCGATCGCATCCGCCAAGCTCCTGCTCCATCCGCTGATGGTGGCGCTGGCAATACTGCTGGTGCCGATCAAAGACCCGGCCTTAGCCGCCGCCGCCATCCTCTACGCGGCGGTGCCGATGCTCAGCATCTATCCGCTGCTGGCCTCGCGCCACGGCAACGAGCGGCTTGGCGCCGTCGCCTTGCTGCTGGCGGTCGGCGCGTCATTCATCACCGTCAGTTGCTTCCTGTGGCTGATCGAGAAAGGCATCATGCCGCTCTGAAAGGGGGCGCCTGGGTTAGTCAGGGTAGCGGGCGAACGAGTTCTTCCACGCCAGTACGATCATCTCTTCGAGCACGCCGAGATCGATGTCCGCGGCCTTGTTGACGTAGAGACAGCCCCCCTGCCCCAACGAATGCTTGCCGAGCCGGGCGAGCAAGGCATCGAACTCTTCCTTCGACCCATCGTCGTCGCACGGCAGCAAGTAGAGCGAATGCTTGGCCTTGCGCGGCGAAAAGCCCAGCCGGCAGCAGCGCACCTTGCGTCCGCTGTCGTAGACGGTGTTGTATTCGCCGTAGCCGATGATGGTCGGCCCCCACATCTCCGGCGCCACGCCCGTCACCTTGCGGAACAGTGCGTCGAGCACCGGCGCGTCTTCCCGTTTGCTCGCCGGTTCGACGGCGGCGATGAAGTCTTCGACGCTGGCTTGCGTCGGCTTGGTCTTCGCTTCGGCCATGGTGAGAGGATAACCCACGATTGACAGGTCGCAAAGCGGCGGTTCTACTGCCTCCAAAGGGATTGAGGGGAGTGCTGCAGAATGTGGCTGTTGAATAAGTTCCTTACGAAGATCATCAAAGTCGGCCGTCTGGTCATCACTGATTACGATGGCAAGGTTTACGAATACGGCCCCGGACCGGAAGGAATGGAACACGGCAGCCCGATGCATATCCGGCTGACGAACAAGAAGGCCGCCAACCATATCGCCAGGTATCCGGCCGTCGGCGCGGGCGAGGCCTATATGTGGGGCTGGCTCGTGGTCGACGAGCCTTACGACATCCGCGACATGGTGCTTTACGTGGCCATGAACGCCAAGGTGAAGAGCCACACTACCCTCGGCGCCAAGGGCCCGTTCCGGAAGGCGGTGCAAAGAACCCTCGCCAAGATCGACAGTGTCAACTTGCGCGGCAAGGCTCGCAAGAATGCCGAACACACCTACAACCTGACCCGCCGCCTGTACGAATTGTTCCTCGACGAGGACCGGCAGTACACGATGGGCTACCACCGCGATCTCAACGACAGCCTCGAAAAAGCGCAGCTCGACAAGAAGGCGCACATCGCGGCCAAGCTGAACATCAAGCCGGGCATGAAAGTGCTCGACATCGGCTGCGGCTGGGGCGGTCTCGCGCTCTACCTGAACCGGCATTACGACTGCGAAGTGCTCGGCGTGGCCCTGGCGGAAGACCAGATCGCCTTCTGTAAGGAACGCGCCAAGGAAGCGGGCGTGGAAGACAAGGTCAAGTTCGCGCTGATGGACTATCGCGATGTCCAGGGCGAATTCGACCGGATCAGCTCGGTCGGCCTGCTCGAACACGTCGGCACGCCGCACTATCCGCAGTTCTTCCAGCACACCAATCGGCTGCTCAAGCCCGATGGGGTGATGTTCTCGCACTGCTGCGGCCGCGCGGGCCCTCCGGGCTTCACCGACGCCTGGACGCGCAAGTACATCTTCCCGGGCGGCTACATCCCGTCGCTGTCCGAACTGGTGAAGGAAAGCGAGAAGGCCGGTTGGCAGATCATGGACGTGGAAGGCATGCGCTTCCACTACAGCCACACGCTGGAGGAATGGTACAACCGCACGGTCATGCACAAGGACGAGATCGTCGAGATGTATGACGAGACGTTCTACCGCATGTGGCAGTTCTACCTCGCCGGGGCCGAACAGAGCTTCCGTCACGGACGCCTGGTCAACTGGCAGATGCTCTACGTGAAGGATCGCGCCGCCATCCCGATGACGCGCGACTACATGTACGAAGAGAGCGAACGGCTGCGCGAAAGCGAAGAACCGCCGGCCTGGCACCTGGCTCAGGCGGCCGAGTAAACAGACGACAGGATGGGGGGCCGGCGATGGTGAAGAGATGGATCGCCGGCTCCGCGCTGCTGATTTCGGCAGCAGGCTTCGCTCAGACTCCCGACATAGGCATCGCCCCGGTTACGCTCGGCAGCGCACCCTACGTCTTCGACACCGCCGAACAGCACGGCATCAAGGCCACCGTACTCGCCAAAGGGTTCGCCAGGCCTTTCGCGATCGAGTTCCTGCCCGATGGCGACCTGCTGATCGTCGAGCGCGGCATGGGGCTCCGGATCTTGCGGCAGGCCACCAAGTCCGGCGCTCAACTCGATCCGCAGCCGGTCGCGGGCTTCCCGGTTCCGACCGATGACTGGACTTTCAGTGTCGGCGTCCAGGACATCGCGCTCCACCCGGATTTCGCGCGCAATCACCTGATCTATTTCACTTACAACGACCCAGCTCCGAAACCCGAAAGCGACACCAGCATCTATCGTTACGCCCGGCTGACCTTGATGCGGGCCAAGCTCGAGGATGGACGGGTCTCGAACGTCGAAACCTTGCTGACTGGCGGCCCATCGGCCGCCCTTGGATCAAGGCTCGCCTTCGGCAAGGACGGCAAGCTGTTCGTGACCACCGGCGGGGCGTTCGGGGACATCGCGCAGGACCTGGGCAACATCTACGGCAAGGTCCTGCGCCTCAACGACGATGGCTCGATCCCGGCCGACAATCCCTTCGTGGGCCGCGAAGGGGCGAATCCGGCGATCTACAGTTACGGCCACCGCGATCAGCACGGCCTGATGGTCGATGCTGCGACAGGCACGGTGTTCTCGGCCGAACACGGGCCCAACGGTGGTGACGAGGTCAACCGAATCCGCCCGGGCGCAAACTACGGCTGGCCCACCTACACTTACGGCCGGCAGTACGACGGCTCGCACCTCGCCGAAATGCCGCTGGTTCCGGGCATCGAGAAACCCCTGCTGGTGTGGTTGCCCTCGATCGCACCCACCGGGCTCATGATCTACGACGGCGATCGCTTCCCCAAGTGGAAGGGCAACCTCTTCGTCGGTAGCGGCAGGCGTGGCGAAATTCCCGGCACCGGCGGCCTCGAACGCGTGGCCTTCGGCGCAGACTTCGGAGAACTCCGCAGGGAAACCCTCCTGACCGACCTCCACCAGCGCGTGCGCGACTTTGCGCAAGGGCCGGACGGCCTGATCTATGTGCTGACCGACGGCCCGGAGAATGCCGTCCTGCGCATAGAGCCCTCCCCATGATCGCGATAAGGGATAGCGGTTCCGGCGCGGTTGTCGTGGTCAGTGCCGTCGTCTAGCGGTGCGGCAAGCCCATTCTTAGTAAAGCGGATCGCATGCCCTGGTCGTCCATTCGCCGCGTTCTCGCCCGGCTGTCCCTTGTCTTTCTGGCCCTCTCCCTTTGGCACGGCCCGGCGTTTGCCACGGTCACGGTCACCTTCCATAGCTTCAACGGCTCGGTGCTGATCGGCCGATACCCGCACACCTTCGTGGTCTTCGACGGCAAGCTCGATGATACCGGACAGGTGATCCACGAAAACTTCGGGTTCTCGGCCAAGAGCGTGGGACCTTCGATCCTCGCCGGCCCTGTCGAACACGTGATCTGGGTGGAGGACGAGAAGTACTTGAAAAGCACCAACACGCATTTTTCGATCACCGTATCGGACGCCACCTATCACCGCATGAAACAGGAAGTGGCAGCCTGGCGGGATGCGCCGGGAAAGTACTACGACCTCGATACCCGCAACTGCATCCACTTCGTCGGCCGGATCGCCGAGCTGGGCGGGCTGAAGGTGGCCTATCCGAAGGAAATGCTTCGCAAACCCAAGGCCTGGCTCAACTACATCGGGACCCTCAATCCGCAGCTCGGGGCCAAACCAATCAAGTAAGCGCCTCCAGCCAAGTTGCCGGACGGGGAAGAGCCTGATAACCGCCGCCGGCGAATCCCCGGCGGAGCAAGAAATGTCCGATATCAAGCGCGTCGTGCTGGCCTATTCCGGCGGCCTCGACACCAGTGTGATCCTCAAGTGGCTGCAGGTGACCTACAATTGCGAGGTCGTCACCTTCACGGCTGACCTCGGTCAGGGCGAGGAGCTGGAACCGGCCCGCGCCAAGGCCAAGCTGATGGGCGTTCCGGACAACCACATCTACATCGACGATCTGCGCGAAGAATTCGTGCGCGACTTCGTGTTCCCGATGATGCGCGCCAATGCCCGGTACGAGGGTGACTACCTGCTCGGCACCTCCATCGCCCGGCCGCTGATCTCCAAGCGCCTGGTCGAAATCGCCCACGAGACCGGCGCTGACGCGGTCGCCCACGGCGCCACCGGCAAGGGCAACGACCAGGTCCGCTTCGAGCTGTCCGCCTATTCGCTCGACCCGAACATCAAGGTCATCGCCCCGTGGCGCGAGTGGGACCTGACCAGCCGCACCGCGCTCATCGCCTGGGCCGAACAGCACCAGATCCCGGTTCCGAAGGACAAGCGCGGCGAGAGCCCGTTCTCGACCGACGCCAACCTCCTGCACACCTCGTCCGAGGGCAAAGTGCTCGAAGACCCGTGGGGCGAAGTGCCCGACTACGTTTTCAGCCGCACCGACAATCCCGAGGACGCCCCGGACCAGCCGGAATACATCACGATCGACTTCGAGCGTGGTGACGGCGTGGCCCTCAACGGCCAGGCGATGAGCCCGGCAACCCTGCTCGCCGCGCTCAACGACCTCGGCAAGAAGCACGGCATCGGCCGCCTCGACCTGGTCGAGAACCGCTTCGTCGGCATGAAGAGCCGCGGCATGTACGAGACCCCGGGCGGCGAGATCTACGCCCGCGCCCACCGCGGCATCGAGAGCATCACGCTCGACCGCGGCGCCGCGCACCTCAAGGACGAGCTCATGCCCAAGTATGCCGAGCTCATCTACAACGGCTTCTGGTTCGCCCCGGAGCGCGAGATGCTCCAGGCCGCGATCGACCTCAGCCAGGAGAAGGTCAGCGGCACCGTGCGGCTCAAGCTCTACAAGGGCCTGGCCCAAGTGGTCGGCCGCAAGAGCCCCAACAGCCTCTATTCCGAACGCCACGTCACGTTCGAAGACGATGCCGGCGCCTACGATCAGCAGGACGCGGCGGGCTTCATCAAGCTCAATGCCCTGCGTTTGAGGCTCCTGGCGCAACGCGATCGCGGATAAATCGCGGCATTCGCGACGGGCCGTTGAGTTATCCACCCTTGTCCACTGGCGAAATCGCCAAAAGTGGATAACTGGCCCGTTGCGCTGTTGCCCGAATCGGTCGACCGACGCATCCTCCAATCATCGAAACGGGGAAAAGTCTCCGCCGGATCAAAGGCCGCAAGGCCCGAGTGGAAGGTGGGAACGGCAACTGGATCGACGCGACGGCGAGGGCCGCACGGTGGAGGGACAGGACGGGGATAGCCTTCGGGCAAATCCAAGCCTCTGACAACTTAGCCGCAAGGTATCGCAGTCGGAAGGTCGGGTGTTCCGGCCTGGCGCCGAGGTTTCAGCAATGCTCACGGGCAGCGCAGGAACCGCTCGAGGCCCAGTCCGAAGATCCGATCTCGGGACCAACGGATGGCCATGGAGAAGACCCTCGCGGTCTTCATCAAGCCCCCCGATGGAACCGGCACCGGCGCGAGCGCCGGGCGATGGAGACACCGTCTAATGGACGGTATTGAAGGCGCCAGGCGTCAAGTGCCCCTCGGGGCCCACACGCCGGTGAGAGTGGGGTCAGCCTCCGGGCTGGCCCCATTTCCTTTTGGGGCCCCGGTGCCACGATCTCATCGGCAATTGCTCCCTTCCGCATCCCAACCGCCGCGACTCGGGCCCTCAACCGGCCGAGGGCGGACCGGTCAGCCGCATCTCACCCCGACGACTCGTTTCGTGCCAGCGTTGAGCCGATGTGGTTCATAGTTAACAGTTCCGGACAAAGGGATGAGTCGAGCCGAAGGCGGGGTGAAGCGACCCTGGACGGGTTACGCACTTGCGAAGTGGCGCCTATTGCACAGCCCATGGACGGGAATACCACCATGAAGCTCCGCATGGCGCTGGCCGGGCTTGCCCTGGCTGCCCTGAGTGGCTCGATCGCTCCGGCTTTGGCCGAAGTGACCGCTGAGACCGCAACGGCTCCGGCCACGTCGGTCGCTGCTGCCACCACCAATGCTGAGCTCCCTCACTTCGTGCCCTCGACCAATTCGGCCGAGGCCTCGATCGTCACTTTCCAGGAAGCCGTGGTTCAGCCGCTGGCCGAGGAAGAAGAAGCTCGCGAGATCAGCGGCGGCGTCGCCAGCTGGTACGGCCGCGAGTTCGAAGGCCGCCGCACGGCGAGCGGCGAACGCTTCGATCCCGACGAATACACTGCGGCGCACCGCACCCTGCCTTTCGGCAGCAAGGTCCGCGTGTCGCGCAATGGCCACTCGGTGGTCGTCCGTATCAATGATCGCGGCCCGTTCCATGGCGGCCGCGTGATCGACCTCAGCCAGGCCGCTGCCGAGGATCTCGGCATTCGCAGCGCGGGCAGCGGCCGGGTTGAGCTCGCCGTACTCGGCGACGACTAAGCCCACTGGTGGCGGAGGAAGGCTCAGCCCTCCCCCGCGACCTAACTTCCTACTTCGACAACCGCCCTTGAATCGCGCCGACCGCAGTCGGCACGCTTACGTAGTAGGCGGAGGGATTGGCCAGGATGGCCGCCGCCAGATCGGCCGCGATCGGCTGGCAGCCGCCGCTCGAGTTGCCGCTCAGCGCGCCCAGCGACAGCACCGAAGCGCCGTTATCGCCGTTGATGCTTGCCGCAGTCGGGGCATTCGTGCCCGTCACGTTCATGATGTAGCAGAACTGCCCCTTCGGCGGATCGATCACCCCCGTGAAGCTGCCGCCGGCCTGGGCACCGGTCAGCCGGGTATAGACCGGCACGCCGGTATTGGGCGGCGGCGGCGGCCCACCGAACTGTGCCGCAGCAGGTGCCGCCAAGGCCAGCAGGCCAAGAGTAGCAAGACCGCGCTTCATGATCGCATCGAACATGGATTCTCCCTCTCTCTTCTTAATTCGGTGCAAGAGGTAACCTAGAGGTTGGCGCGGTCAAGATGGGACTGATGGAACGGCGCAGGCGGTGACGGCGCGTAAGGGTCTGCGTGCACCAATTCCTGCCCGTCACGGGGAGCAGCCACCAGCGGTCAGGCCACTTCCTCGACATAGCTCAGGCCGCTCAAGGTCGCGCGCCAGGCGTCCGCTCCAAGGCGGTCGTCCCCGAACGGAATGACCGCCGTATGGACCGCGCCGTTCCGTTCGACCTGATAGCGGATTTCGAGGAAGGCCGTTTCGAGCTTGTGTGTGACCGACTTGGACTTGCTGCGGGAATTATAGCTGGCGAACATCCAGCCGGGCGACACGCTTCCCAGGCTGAAACTGCTGCCATGCTTGGTGTTCGTGACGAATGTTTCCTCGCGCTCCACACTGACGTTCAGGACCTGCGAGGGATGAAGCCAGATCTCGTCGTAGTTGGTCGAACGGTCGACAATCACCAGATTCCCCCGCTGCGTCACCACGAGCGCGCCGGGCACGGGGCTGTACCACGACAAGGTCTGCGAAACCGCCTGCGGCATGGCGCACATGTCCGCCAGCAAGGTCTTCGCCACGAAGCGGAAGCGGCTGTTCTTCAGCGGATTGAGCACGACCGCGTCCACGATCCAGATGATGATCCCCGCCATGATCAGCGAAACAATGCCGCCGAAGATCGCCGAGAAGACCTTGAGCTGGACCAGTGAGGGCAAGATACCGAGCCCCAGCAGCACAAGCCCGATGACCATCGGGACATTGGCGCAGAGCTTCTGCGTCCGCATCACCGTGCGGAAGGCCTCCGGATAAGACCGCCACGGCGCGATTTTGACCTCGACTATGTTGCCCGTCACTGGTGTGCCGCCCTGCCCTTTGGAAGTTCGGGGCCATCTTTCGGCGGATGCGGGGCTGCGGCAATACGTAGGTGTACGGGGATGGTGCTCTCTCCCTGATAATTGGCCCACCAAAGTCCGGGAGCTACGTCATGCCGGGTTCGGCGAAGGGCTAGAGGGTGCCGTCTGCTGCAGGACGTGGGCGTCGAAGCACCTTTCGACCACAGACTTCAGCGCGTCCATGTCATAGCTTCCATGAGCCTTGGTGATGCCGCGCTTTTCGGCCTCCAACACCATGCATCGGCAAACGCCTTGGGCGTCTTCGCGCGATAGCTGCACGGAGGCGGTTTGTTCGACGCACCGCGCCTGACGCGCTTCGGTGGTGTCGAGCGCCTTCAGCTCTTCGTTCGCCCCCCAGGATTGCCACAAGATCAAGGGGATTCCGACGACGGCGAAGAGCAGGGCGAATCCTTTGGGGGCTTGCGTGGAGGCCATGGCCGGGAGCCTTGGCGCACGGCCGTCACCAATCGATTAAACGGAAACCGATCACGAACGATGATTGCTCGATCCGGCATCAGTGAAGAGCGTCAGAAAGGCCAGACGCCATTCGCGAGCCACTCTTCCACCCATCGCTGGATCCACAATTGAATGGGTCCGCTCAGGTTGTAGACCAGCAGCACCAGTCCGCCGAACGCGGCGGCCTTGAGAATCAGTCGCTTTTTGGCCGAACCGGTGAAGACCCCATAGCCCGGCAGGTGAAGCGGCAGGTTGGACTGGAACCGTCGCCCGAGCGACATCAGCGGCAGGCCGACGCCCACCGCGATGAAGATCGCCGGTAGCAGGCGCCATATCCAATCGCCGAGCAACGCCGACAGCAGAGCCAGCACCAGCGCCAGCGGAATAAGCCCAAGCACCCAGGCGGCACCGATGGTTTCGCGGTCGAGCCGGACCGCTTCGTTCTCGATCTCGTAGGCCGCCACGAGATCGGGGTCGTCGAGGTTCTCCGTACGGTAAGCCGCGTCGTCGAAGACCGGAACGGGGTTGCTGCTCTCCCCGTCGGGGAGGATCACTCCGCCGCCTCCCGCGCGCGCTCCAGCATCGGCTTGAGGTACTGCCCGGTATAACTCCGCGGATTGGCCGCGACCGCCTCCGGCGTGCCCTCGGCGATCACCTCCCCGCCCCGCACGCCGCCATCCGGCCCGAGGTCGAGGATCCAGTCGGCGGTCTTGATCACGTCGAGGTTGTGTTCGATCACCACCACCGAGTTGCCCTGCTCGACCAGGCGCTGGAGCACTTCGAGGAGCTTGCGGACGTCTTCGAAGTGCAGGCCGGTAGTCGGCTCGTCGAGGATGTAGAGCGTCTGCCCGGTGGAGCGGCGGCTGAGTTCCTTGGCCAGTTTGACGCGCTGCGCCTCGCCGCCCGAGAGCGTGGTCGCCTGCTGGCCGACCTTGACGTAGCCGAGGCCGACTTCGTTGAGCATGTGCATCTTGTCGCGGATCGGCGGGACGGCCTTGAAGAACTCCTCCGCGTCCTCGATCGTCATGTCGAGCACGTCGGCGATCGAGTGGCCCTTGAACTTCACCTCGAGCGTTTCGCGGTTGTAGCGGCGGCCGTGGCATTCCTCGCAGGTGACGTAGACGTCGGGCAGAAAGTGCATCTCGATCTTGATCAGCCCGTCGCCCTGGCACGCCTCGCACCGGCCGCCCTTGACGTTGAAGCTGAAGCGCCCGGCCTTGTAGCCGCGCGCGCCGCTCTCGGGCAGGCCGGCGAACCAGTCGCGGATCTGGGTGAAGGCGCCGGTGTACGTCGCCGGGTTGGAGCGCGGGGTGCGGCCGATCGGGGACTGGTCGATCTCGATCACCTTGTCGCAGAATTCGAGGCCGGTGATCTTGTCATGCGGCCCGGCGATCACGCGCGCGCCGTTGAGCGCGCGGGCGGCGCCGGCGTGGAGCGTGTCGATGGTGAAGCTCGACTTGCCCGATCCCGAGACGCCGGTCACGCAGCAGAAGGTGCCGAGCGGGATGCTGGCGGTCACGTCCTTGAGGTTGTTGGCCCGCGCGCCGTGGACGGTGATCTTGTGGCCGTTGCCCTTGCGCCGCTTGACCGGCACCTCGATCGCCCGCGTGCCGTTGAGGTAGGCGGCGGTGAGGCTGGTGGTGCTGGCGAGCACTTCCTCGAGCGTGCCTTGCGCCACGACCTCGCCGCCGTGGACCCCGGCGCCGGGGCCGAGGTCGACCACGTGGTCGGCGTGGCGGATGGCGTCTTCGTCATGTTCGACCACGATCACGGTGTTGCCGAGGTCACGCAGGCGCTTGAGGGTTTCGAGCAGGCGGTCGTTGTCGCGCTGGTGCAGGCCGATGCTCGGCTCGTCGAGCACGTAGAGCACGCCTGACAGCCCGCTGCCGATCTGGCTGGCGAGGCGGATGCGCTGGCTCTCCCCGCCCGAAAGCGTGCCGCTGGTGCGGTCGAGGTTGAGGTAGTCGAGCCCGACGTTGTTGAGGAACCCGAGCCGCTCGACGATCTCCTTGAGGATCGCGCGGGCGATCTGGTTCTGGGTGTTGTTGAGCTTTTCGGGCAACGCGCTGAACCAGTCGAGCGCGTTGGTGACCGAGAAGCGCACCGGGGTGGCGATGTCCTCTCCGGCGACTTTGACCGCCAGCGCCTTCTCGTTGAGGCGCTTGCCGTGGCAGGTCTCGCACGGCTGGGCGGTCTGGAACTTGGAGAGCTCCTCGCGCATCCAGGCGCTGTCGGTCTGCAGCAGGCGGCGGTTGAGGTTGCCGATCACCCCCTCGAACGCCTTGTGCACGGTGTATTCCTTGCGCCCATCCTTGAAGGTCAGCGCCACGGGGAGCCCGCCGGTGCCGTGGAGGATGATCTCGCGCTGGTCGGGCGCGAGCTGGTTCCACGCCGTGGTCAGGTCGAAGCCGTAGGCCTTCGCCAGGCTGGCGAGGACCTGCATGTAGTACGGGCTCGGCGGGTTGGACTTGGCCCACGGCACCACTGCGCCCTGCTTGAGGCTGAGCGCCTCGTTCGGCACCACCAGCTGCGGGTCGAACAGCTGCTTTTCGCCGAGGCCGTCGCACGTCGGGCAAGCGCCCTGCGGGGCGTTGAACGAGAACAGGCGCGGTTCGACTTCCTCGATGGTGAAGCCGGAGACCGGGCAGGCGAACTTCTCGCTGAAGACAATGCGGTTGGCTGGAAGGCCCGCGCCTTTCATCGCCCCGCCCGCATCCTCGCTCTCGCGCCCGGGCACCACGCCGTCCGCCAGGTCGACATAAGCCAGCCCCTCGGCCAGCTTGAGCGCTTGCTCGAAACTGTCGGCGAGGCGTGTCTCGATACCTTCGCGCACGGCGAGGCGGTCGACCACGACTTCGATGTCGTGCTTGTACTTCTTGTCGAGCGCGGGAGCCTGGTCGATCTCGTACATCTCGCCGTCGATGCGCACGCGGGTGAAGCCGGACTTCTGCCACTCGGCCAGTTCCTTGCGGTATTCCCCCTTGCGCCCGCGCACTGCCGGGGCGAGCAGGAACAGCCGCGTGCCTTCGGGCAGCGCCATGACCCGGTCGACCATGTTGGACACCGTCTGCGCCTCGATCGGCAGGCCAGTCGCCGGCGAATACGGCACGCCGACCCGCGCCCACAGCAGGCGCATGTAGTCGTAGATCTCGGTCACCGTCGCCACTGTCGAGCGCGGGTTGCGGCTGGTGGTCTTCTGCTCGATCGAGATCGCCGGCGAGAGCCCGTCGATATGCTCGACATCGGGCTTCTGCATCATCTCGAGGAACTGCCGCGCATAAGCGCTCAGCGATTCGACATAGCGCCGCTGCCCTTCGGCATAGATCGTGTCGAACGCCAGGCTGCTCTTCCCCGAGCCCGAAAGCCCGGTGATCACGATCAGCGCATCGCGCGGAAGATCGATGTCGATACCCTTGAGGTTATGCTCGCGAGCGCCGCGGACTGAGATGTGCGTAAGGGACATGGATGCAGGATGTTCCGCAAATGTTCGCGTTGGTCAAGAGGCGCGCCAACGCGGCCCCACAGGCGTCAGAGCCATGTGGGGGTGGAGGGGCGGCGGTGCAATGTGCTGCCGGTCGTACGGTCTCAGAGGTGTAGATCACCGAATCGCTGGAAACGGGCGAAGCACCTGCCGATCGGAAACGACTGCTCTTTGAACGTGGGGCTACTATGGACCATCGCCCCAGGCATAGAAAGGCCGGCCGACGGATCAATGTGCTGTCGCATTTATTCATCTAAATATCTGAAAAAGAATCATTTATTTTCTCTGCTCTGCTGTTATTTGGAACCAGCTTGGCCCTGTCGGTCAAGTGTTCAAGACATGGAGGGCCTCAATGCTCGAAGCCAATGAAGTAGCCGAAATCGAAGTGGAAGAGATCGAGACCGTAGAAGCCGCTGAGTGGGTCTTCCGCCTTTTCGAGCAAGAGATCTGCCGCTGCTAAACCAGCGTTGATCCGGCCCATGCCGGTCGAAATGGGTAGGCATGGGTTCAATCGCTCATGAAGATCGACAACTTCAGTCGCGCAGTCATCTCGATGAGGCTGATGGAGCTGGGCATCGCCGACGATCTAGCGCTGCGCATGCCGGACACCTGGTTGGATACTCAAGCGCGTTATCACGCCATTCTTCACGGCACGACCAGTCCGGACTTCCGAGTTGAGCAGGCTTCTGATTTTGCAGGACGTCTTGTTGTAGGCAGTCACAACGGTCTGTTCGCGCTCCTCTATTGCGCCTTCGCAGGGGCTGGTTCCGATGGGCCGCGCGTATCCGCCATCGTGGGAGATCAGGGCACGCAGTACGAACGGGAGCTTGCTTCGCTTGCCTCGAGGCGCGGCTTCTCGATTGATTTCATCCATCCGACACGTCGGCTGATTGTCGAGTGCCGCAAGGCGCTGGCTGCGGGGTCGGTCGTGGTCATGTTGCCCGACGCCTGGTCGCAGTCACCCGCCGAAGAAGACCTTGAGTTTGCCTTTCCGTCCGGTTCGTTCTTCACGCGAAGCACCCTCGTGCGCCTCATCGGCCTGCTGGATTCGTCGCCGATCGAAGCCGAGGTAGTCGAAGACGAAGGGGGTTCGTTCGTTATTCGGTGCCGCCTGTTTAACGGGATGCAAGGGTATTTCGCCACGCTCTATGACTCGCTGCGCCAAAGGCCGTGGGAGTACGAGCGCCTGCTCAAGCTGCATCGGATGTTCCGCCCGGCGAGGGCCGTTGCTTTCGGCTTGAGCTATCGGAGAGGAAGCGATCGACTGTTCTTTGAGCTTCAACGCGGCAAAACCTTCCGTATCGGCTCGGGCTCTCCGCTCGATCACCTGCCGGATGAGAGGGTGTGCCGTGACAAGGCCGTCCTGGACTGGATTGCCAGGCGCACCGCGGCGAGGATAGATGCCCTCATTCACATTTAGAGGTGACGACATTCTTCTGGGGCCGGGCTTTGCCGTTTTGGCGATCGGAACCCTGCGAAAGAAGCTGAGCGGCCTTGGCCGGGAGGACCTGCTTGTTCTTGAACGCCTGCGCCGATTTCAGCCTGTCGATCGGAACGATTTTCGCCGGGCGCTCTTCAACGCTTTATGGGCAGCAGGCGCTATCAGTGAGGGTGTCGTTCCGCGGGCCCGAGTGTTGCGGGTGCCCTCTTACATTGTTGAGCTGGCGTGCGCCCCCTTCACACGAGTTGTTGGCTGGCCGGCCCTTTGGATTACGCTTGCGTTCAGTGCCGGCATGTGGGCCGCCACGCTTGTGGCGTTCCCCTTGGTCACGGCACTCAATTGGGCAGGCGCCGTTGCCGGAATCGTCCTGGCTATCGTCGCCGGCGGGCTAGCTCATGAAATGGGGCATGCCGCCGTCTGTCTGTCGAAGACCGGCGCGGTCGGGTCGATCAGAGCAGGGGTCTCGCGGGTTGGACCATCGTTCGTGGTCGACATCACTCCGATTGGTCAGGCTTCGCGGTCGGACAGGATTCTCGCATACGCGTTTGGGCCAGCGATCCACTCGGCGTTCTGCGGCATCCTCGTTGGGCTTGCAGGAATTGGCTGTTGGCCCTCGGTCCTGTTCCCTGCAGCGGTCGTTGGTCAGCTAAGGGCGATGATGGCAATGGCCCCTCTGCAGGGACACGACGGTTGGGCCATCTGGCAGGAGCTGCAAGCGGAGTGGTCTAGCCTCCTCTAGGCATGCAGCTCATCGCCAGCGTGCCTCCATCGAAGTCATATGTGAGGCTCGAGCAATGTTTCAGGTCCTCACTTCCCACGACGATTTCGTAATCGGGCGTCTTGCCGGGCGCAGCTTCGACCACGATCTCATTCTCATCGGGTGAACGGCGCACGGTGCCCGGATCGAGCTGCCCGTCGTCAGCCGTCCTCACGGCTAGGATCGACAGATCCAAGCCGCCGATGCTGACAGGTGAATTCAGCTGCATGAGATTGGTCGGTCTCATCAGTCCCAAGCGGACCTCAGTTTCCATGCCTTGCGTATCCACGCTTCCGCCACTGGCATCGAGAAGCAACTTGCCGGTGGAAGCATTGGTGAGTGTTGGTGCTCGCTCGAAATTGAACGCGATAGTGACCTTGCGTCCCGCGATGGTGGTCCAGGCTTGGCCACCTTTGAATGAGCGTTCGCGGACTGGATCGAGCGGCAAGGTTGTCACCTGCTCACCTTCGGTCGGTGATCGGAGTTGGAAGACCACTCGGCTGTAAGGGAGCGCGCCGGGGGTCATTACTCCATCGGCTTTGGTCGTGACCTCGGTGTCGTACCACGCCACCCGCTTGTCGTGCGTCGTGCCCTCGATCGTCAGCGTCACCTTCTTGCTTTTGCCAAGAAGCTCGATCGGACCAACGTTCTCGACGAGGTACATCATCGAAGGTTTGAGGCCGATTTCCTGGGCCTTAGAGGCATTCAGAAGGCGCAGCGCCTCAGTGTATTCGGGCTGCACAAGCAGTGTGATCGGCGCACCATTAACGGATGCGCTGATGGTGAACTCAGGCCCGATTTCCAGAGTGCCCGCGCGTTCTTGCGCGGTGGCCGGCGCAGCGAGCAACGCTAGGCCGGCGGCGACCGTCAGAGTGGCTCCCGGGGAACGTCTGATCATCACAAGCGCACCTCGTTTAGACAGCTGAACTGCTCCAGTCGGTCCGGGACAGAGCTTTATCAATAAGTTCAACTACCTAGATGCAGAATGGGCAGGCCGACTCTTGTAAGCAGGCCGGCCTTTTGGTGGGATGGAGCTGTGCGGAGGAATCAGGTCAGATCTTGGGCATGAAATAGAGCGCTACATTCGATACCGAACGGGCCCAGGCGCCGCTCCCCCTAGAACGCCGACACCACCCCGAACTCGACCGCAACCCGGTCGTAGTCGTAGATCCCGACGGTCGACCAGTTGCGCTCGTAGCGAACGCGCGTGAGCGGGGCGAAAGTGCTGACGGTCAGGCTGCGGAAGGTGGCCGAGAGCGACAGGTCGAGATTGTCGTCCTTGCGCCGCTCCGGATAGAGGAACAGCCGGGCATCGCTTTCCAGCCGGCGGTAGGCCGCGTTGACCACCACCGTCGTGCGTTCCACGTCCTTGTAGAGGTAGACACTGCCGCCGCCCGAAGTGTTGGAATAGCCCGGGTCGCGTGCGTCGTCGCGTGAGCCGAACAGGCGCACCCCTCCCCCGGTCGTGCTGCCGAATGCCCGGTCGAGTCCTACAGCGGCGGTGAAGCGGTCGGCATCCTGCAAGCGGTTGACCGTGTTGTCGTCCTTGAGCGCGCTGGCATCGATGCGAACCTGGGTCTTGTCGTCGAGCGGGTGCTCCCAGTTACCGGACACACCGTAGAATACCGAGTAAGGATCGAGCCCGTACCAACGATGCCCGGCCGTGACGGACAGTGCCAGGCGATCCCGGCCCGAGATGAACTGCGGCCCCGCTTGCACCGACAGCGTGACATCGTCGAACTCCGAGCGGCGGTAGAGATCGCCAGCGGCGTTCACCCGCACCAGCAAGTCCGTCTTCGCGTCGAGCGGCACGCGACCATAGCCTTGTGCCTTGAGCGAAAGGCCGACACCCGACTGCGCCTGCGCGTCGTCGCTGAGCGTGAAGTCGCCGATCACGGTGCCGAGCGTATCGGACCGAGTGGCACGGTTAATATTGGTGCTGGGCGCAATGGCCACATCGAGGCTGCCGCCCAGGCGTTTGGTGGCGCTGAGCGCATTCGAGTAGAAGCGGACGAGTTGGGCGACTTCGGGCGGCAGGCCGCCGGCCTGCACTGCACGCAGTTCTCGCCGGGCAGCCTGGTATTCTCCCAATTCGGCGAGGATCTGGGCAAGCTTCAGCCTGACCGGCGCTGCCTCTGGCTTGTCGTCGAGAATCCTGCGCAGCAGGACCGCCGCATCACGCTTGCGATCCATCTGGTCGGCATAAAGCGTCGCCAGGCGGAAGCGCGCCTCAGTTTGCAACTCCAAGTCGGGGTCTTGCGCGAGGGCGAGATAAGCGGTTTCGGCCGCGGTGTAATCGCCGGCTGCACGCGCGCGATCGGCGAAGCCGAACAGCTCCACCGCGGTCAGTTTGACAGAAGCCTCCGGCGAATCCTGCGCAGCGCAGGGCGTCGCGACCGCAAGCGCGGCTGCGACGAGCCAACAGATTTTTTGAATGCGCCCCTCCCTATTGAGACGCGCGCTAACGATACCATTAGGCGCTGTCCAGAGGCTGAGAGGTATGCGCTTCAGCTCGCCTCAGGCGAGCCGCCAGCTCCGGTAAGGCCCCAGGCGCTGCTTCCTCCTGGCATGTGCCAGCGCGCCGAATATCAGCGCGGTGAGCTGGATGTATTGCGGTAGCTGGGTCATGGCCCAGTAAGCCCGGCGCATTCCGCCCGGCTCGATGAAGGCCGCGAGGTGGCCGGACACGCAGATCAGCTGAGCGGCAGCGGCCCACAGCGGCCAGAACCGGTTGGCGCGGAGGGCGAGCCACACGATGGCGACGAGCTCCGCACCGTCGAGCACCACGTGCACCGGATCGACTTCGTCAAAGCCGGAAGGGCCCATGAGCATGTGATAGACGGCATCCGCGGCGATCCAGCTGACAATGATCGCCGCGGCGTATTTCTCCGGCGGGCCTCCGCGACGAAAGGCGAAGGCTCCGGCGGCAAGGACGAGAGCGAAAACGATGCTGGCGGACCCGAACACGTTCGCGACTTAGCCTGCCTTGCCGCCGTAAATCAAAAGTTTAGGCGGCACGCGCGCTCGTTGCCTTGCGCTCGCCGTCGGGCGGACACTCGTCCACGCCGCAGACTTCCTTTTGCACCTCAAGCAACGATCCGTGCACACGGGCGAGGTTGCCGCCCGCTTCAAGCAGCGCCTGTTGCGACTTCGCCAGGCGCAGAAGTGCCTCGTGCCCGAGAAATGGGTCACACCCGGTTTCGCGGCGTGCCGTCACCATGGCAGTGAACAACGACGATTGGCGAACGAGCGCCTCGTCCAACGCCTTTTCGGCTTCGTTGATGTCGCGAGCAATGCGCATCTGCGCAACTGGAACAGTCATCGGCATAGTATCCCCCTTGGCGTGGGCCAAATCGCTTGACGATGAGTTGTCCGAACTTGGTTACGCGGCCATCAACTCCGAGAGCTGGGAGAAGATGGCCAGTCCGCCCAGCACGAGAAAGACCAGGAACAGCGCGATCGCAACGATCGCTCCTAGCCTGACCAACGTCCCGTAACGTCCATCGAACAACTCTGGGACGACCCGGTATTCCACCTCGGCACTGTCGGGTTGGCCGGATTGAATCCGCCCCCCAAGGCTACAATTGGGGGGCGGACCCTGCGTCCCGGCACCGTTGTCCAACGCAATGTCCGTCAGGGCGATACAGGAATTCTCATATGTCATTTGGCCGTATGTCTCGACCAGCCGACGATAGACGGCCGCGGCCTCGTTACGCGAGCGAGCGCCGAGCTTATCCTTGGCGAACTGAATGCGCTGATCGACGGTGTGCGGCGAGATCTCGAGCAGCCGGGCAATTTCCTTCGAGGTCTTATGTTCGATCAGTAGATCGAGCACGTCACGCTGCTTGGCGGTGAGATCCGCCAGCAGCATTTCGTTCTCGAAGTGAACCTGCCCCACTGACCCTCCTGGCCCGCCAAGCGCCGTGGCTTTGGCAAGACTCTCGACCCGCTTGGAAGCTACTCTAAACATAAGCGGATGCACGAGAAAAGATTGCGCGCGCGCTATACCCAACCGGGCTCGTCAGTGATCGCGCCAGGGCGTAGGGGAACGAACATGCACAGGCTGTTCATCGGCATCCGCCCGCCCGAGCACGTTGGCGACCTGCTGCTCGATGCGATGGAGGGAATCGAAGGCGCGCGGTGGCAGGACGAGGCGAACCTGCACCTTACCCTGCGGTTCATCGGCGAAGTCGGGCGGCCCGTTGCCAACGACCTTGCAACCGCGCTGGAGCGGATCTCGGCCCCGCCCTTCACCGCCCGGATCGAGGGAGTTGGTCACTTCGAGCGTAAGGGCCATCCGCACGCGCTGTGGGCCCGGATCGTGCCGTCCGATCCGCTGGAGACACTGCGGCAGAAGGTCGAGCGGGCGTGCGAAAGTGTCGGCTTCGAGCGCGAGACTCGCAAGTTCACTCCACACATAACCCTAGCCCGCCTCAATCGCGCGAGCGGACCGGTCGGGGCCTGGCTCGCCTCTTTCGGAGACATGCACGCCGAGTGGGATATCCACGGCTTCACGCTCTACGAAAGCCACCTCGGCCATACGGGTGCGCACTACGAAGCGATCGCGGAGTACCCGTTGCAGGGCATTGCGCCGGAGTGACTAGGGGAAGAAGAGCTTCGCAATCGCAGCGCCGGCGCCGAGTAGGGCAGCGGTGGCAATCATTCCCTGAAATATGACCGCAGGCGAGATGACTTTCGTCTCGGCTGCGAGTTTGCGAACTTCGGCCTGCAACTGATCAATCTCTGCCTGATCCCGACGGATCGAAGCGAGCTGTTGTTGGAGATTGAGTTCCTTAACGTCTGTGTGTGCGGCCATTCCAGATTGTTAACCCATTTGAATTTCAACGAAAAGCACAACCCGCTCCATTTCGGATTCGAGACGAAAACACTTCCCTGCGCGGTTGACGTGGCTTTTGCGTGACCGCTAAGGAAGTTTCCCGAGAAACCGCCTTTGCCAAATTGCCCGGCGGCCTGGAGACTTTTGCATGATGATCCGTTTATTCGCCGGCGTTGCCCTTGGCGCGTTGATGATTGCGAGCCCGTCCCTCGCGGAGACCCCGATGCCGATGACTGCCGCCTCTGCTGCCGCCCTTCCGCAAGCGACCGGCCCGTTCGCGCAGGAAAGCACGCTGCCGTTCAAGACGACCGACTTCAGCAAGATCCAGGACGGCGACTACAAGCCCGGCTTCGAACAGGGCATGGCAATCCAGGCGGCAGAAATCGCCGCGATCGTCGCCAATCCGGAAGCCCCGACCTTTGCGAACACGATCGTCGCGCTCGACCAGTCGGGCGAGATGCTCAACCGGGTCAGCGCAGCGTTCAACACGCTGATCGGTGCGAACACCAACGACACGCTCGATGCGGTCGAGGCGGAGATGTCGCCCAAGCTGACCGCGCACTTTGACGCGATCCAGCTCGACCCCGCGCTCTTCGCCCGGGTCAAGGCTGTCTATGACAACCGCGCAGCCATGACGCTGACACCTGAAGACGCCTGGCTGCTCGAAAACACTTACGAGGACATGGTCCACGCCGGCGCCCAGCTGACCGAAGCGCAGAAGACGCAGGTCAAGGCGATCAACGCCAAGCTTTCGGAACTGACCACCGCCTACTCACAGAAACTGACCGAAGCGACCAACGCCAGCGCGCTGGTTGTGTCCGACAAGGCCGCACTCGCTGGCCTCAGCGAGGCTGAGATCACGGCAGCTGGAAAGGCGGCCGAGGCTCGCGGGCTCACCGGGAAATACCTGATCCCGCTGCAGAACACGACGCAGCAGCCCTCGCTCTCGACCCTGACCGACCGCGCCACGCGTGAGGCCCTCTTTGAGAAGAGCGTGCACCGCGCCGACGCCGGCGGCGACAACGACACCCGCATGCTGCTCGCCGAGATCATGCAACTCCGCGCCCAGAAAGCGGCACTGTTCGGCAACTCCAGCTGGGCGGAATACACGATGTACGACCGCATGGCGAAGGAGCCGAAGACCGCGCTCGACTTCATGCGCCAGATGGTCCCCGCCCTCGCGGCGAGCCAGCGTGCCGAGGCCGGCGTGCTCAACGCCGCCATCGCCGCCGACGGCAAGAACTTCCAGGTCCAGCCGTGGGACTGGCAGATGTACGCCGACAAGGTGAAAAAGGAGCGCTACGCCTTCGACGAAGAGACGGTGAAGCCCTACTTCGAGATCCGTCACGTGCTGGAAGACGGCGTGTTCTTCGCCGCCAACAAGCTCTACGGCCTCAGCTTCAAGCCGCGCACCGACTTGCCTGTGTGGCATACGGACGTGTGGGCCTACACCGTCTATGATCGCGACGGTTCCGAGCTCGGCCTGTTCTACTTCGATCCCTACCAGCGTGACAGCAAGCGCGGTGGTGCGTGGATGTCGACCCTGGTCGACTTCAGCAAGCTCAAGGGCACCAAGACGGTCGCCTACAACGTGCTCAACATCCCCAAGGCCGCCGACGGCCAGCCGCAATTGGTGAGCTGGGACAACGTCAACACGATGTTCCACGAGTTCGGCCACGCGCTGCACTATCTGCTGTCGGACCTGACTTACGCCTCGGGCGGCAACGTCGCGCGCGACTTCGTCGAGTATCCGAGCCAGGTGAACGAGATGTGGGCCAGCGACCCGCAAGTGCTGGCGAATTACGCCAAGCACTACCAGACCGGCGCCACGATCCCGCTCGAGCTGATCGACAAGATCAACGCCGCCTCCAAGTGGAACCAGGGCTACGAGTTCGGCGAAGTGGTCGAAGCTGCGCTGCTCGACATGGAGTGGCACGCGCTGACCCCGGCGCAAGCCGCCGCGATCGACACGCCGGCCAAGGTCGATGAGTTCGAGGCCGCCGCGCTCAAGCGGCTCGGGCTCGAAGTCGGCCTGGTTCCGCCGCGTTATCGCAGCTCGTACTTCCGCCACATCTTCTCGGATCCGGCGGGCTATTCGGCGGGCTACTATTCGTACCTGTGGACCGAGATGCTCGACCGCGACAGCCGCGCCTGGTTCCAGGCCAACGGCGGCCTGACGCGCGCCAACGGCGATCATTACCGCGAGACGGTGTTGAGCAAGGGCGGCACGGAAGATTACTTCAAGGCCTTCCGCGACTTCGCCGGGCGTGAGCCGCAGGTTGACCCGCTGCTTGAGGCGCGGGGTTTGACGGGTAAGTAAGACAAAATCCTCCCCGAGCTCGCTCGGGGAGGATTTGATTGAGACTCCCGCCTCAGCCTGTCCAGCTTTGGCACGGCGCCTGCGCGGAGGATGCGAAGCCCCGCCGCCCGGTCTAGGCGCCGGGTCGTGCCAACGAATTATCGCCTGCCTTCAACCGCATACCCAAAGCGCGCCCGCGGCCACTTCGGCCGGCGCCTGGCCGTGCTGGCGCTGGCGATCGCGGTGCCCGCAATGGCAGCGCCCGAGTGGCAGCAATCTTCCGACATCGCCCAGCAAGTCGTGAAGCCGATGGGCTTCGAGACTCCGGGCGAGAGCTTTCCCGGCTCGGCCTTCTATTACCTGGCCGACCAACCGAACTTGCCGGCGACGGCAAGCGGCCGGCCGGTGGACGGCGCGAAACTTGCCCTTCGCCCGTCCACTGGCCGGCTTGATACCAGCCCCGTCGCCAACCCGCTGCACTTTGCCGGCACCGCAACCGACCGGTTGCGGGCCCAGCAGTGCCTGACCCTGGCCATCTACTACGAAGCCGCGAACGAGCCCGACGCCGGCCAGCGCGCCGTGGCGCAAGTCGTGCTCAACCGCGTGGCGCACCCGAACTATCCCAACACCGTCTGCGGCGTGGTCTTCCAGGGCTCCGAGCGCACGACGGGTTGCCAGTTCAGCTTCACTTGCGACGGCTCGCTGGCTCGCAAGCCGGCCCGCCAGTGGTGGGACCGGGCGGCCAAGGTCGCCCGTGCCGCGCTGGCCGGAGCGGTCTACGCCCCAGCCGGACTCGCCACGCACTACCACACCGTACAAATCCATCCCTATTGGGCCGACAGCCTCGCGACTGTCGGCACCATCGGGGCGCACCGCTTCTACCGCTGGCGCGGGGCAGCCGGAACAGCTGCCGCTTTCAGCGACTTCTACCGCGGCGGCGAGCCCCTCGCCGCTCCTCACCCGCGCTCTGTGGTCAACACGCCGGATCCGGCCGACCCCCTCGCACTCGCCCGCGCTTACGAAGCGGCGCTCAAGCAAACCGCGAGAGCCGCTCCGGCCGCCCAACGCGCGCCTGAGGCCGAGACTCGCAGCGCCGAGGCGCTCCCGGCATTGGCCGGGTCCGGACAGGTCCGTGAAGAATATGCTCGCAGCGGACAATGGTTGCGCGAGCCCTGAGTTCTCACGCTGAATTTTTGGTCTGAGTTCAGCAATTTACGAGAGATGGTAAATCTCCGGGCAGGTTCCGGAAACCATTCGTCCAAACCTTCGCTTAGGTGCACAGCCTTAAGTTCCGTCGTCTGGATTCTTGATCGGACGCCGAATGACCATCCGTCTTGCCTTACCTCCCGGTAGACTGCGCCCGCGCCTCAGCGCGGCGGTAATCCGCGAGGTCTGTGGCATTCCCAGTAACGACAACGGCCGCGACGATCAGAGCGATGCCCTGCTCCACGCCGCGCTCCGCCATTTTGCCGAGCACGGCCTGGCCGCGGCCCATCGGGCGCGCAAGCAGGCCGAGGCGGCCTTCTTCGCAGGAGACCGACAGGGTTACGACTGGTGGCTCGAGATATGCCGCGCGCTCGACCGGCGCATGGCGAAAGACCTGGGGTTGGCGATGGCCGAAGAAGCCGCACCCGCGAGCTCGGATCTCAGCGCAATCTGAAGCCATGAGCAGGCCGATGGAACCATCGGCCAACTAAACGGCGCGCTCGGAGAAGCGCGTCACCGCCGGACCCGCCAACCGCGGGACGCGGGAAGGCGTCTTGACGTCATCATAGGAGCAGGCCTGGCGCGCCGTCCAGGCGGCCGGGCACCTACGTGACCGCGGTTACACCCCGCTTAACCACTCGGTGACCTCTTCCAATTAAGGCGACAGTGTCGAGGAGTAAGTCATCCTGCGTCTGGGTCAGATCTTTACGGGTTATTTTGGCGGTGATGACCGCGACGAAGTCGTGCGCCGTAAACTGGTGGATACGCTCTATACCCAGCCGACCAGTCTCGCCGTTGGTGCGATGGCCGGGATCGCCAGCGCCGCGACCGCGATTCTCGTCAGCGAAAACAAGGCGATAAATATTGTCGGCGGCCTGATGATCGTCACGGCATTGTTCCGAGTATTCCAGGCTGGCTGGCATGCGCGCAAGGCTGCCGACGCACTCGACGCCCGCCGCCTCGAAAAGACCTACGAGGTCCTCGCCTACACTTACGCCCTCCTCGCCGGCATTCTGGCAGCGCTGACGGTCTACGACACAACCGGCGGCCACATTCAGACCCTCACGGTCGCCTACGCCCTCGTTTATGGCGTCGGCATTTCGGCGCGCAACGCCGGACGACCGGTGATCGCGGTTGGACAGCTGATCCTCTCCGCCCTGCCGATCATGGTGGTCGGGCCGATCGTGGGTGGGATCGTCTATTACGTGCTTTCGATCACGATGTTCTTCGTGATCTTCGGGGTCATGTCGATCACGTTCAACGTGTTCCGTACTCTGAAGGAACAAATCTTCGCCGCCGAAGCCAGCGCCCAGATGGCCGAGAAGATGCGCGAGCTCGCCCGCACCGACGTCGTCACCGGCCTCGTCAACCGCGCCGGTCTCAATCACGACCTGGCGGAGATGGTCACTAACCTGACCGAAGGAAAACAACTCGCCCTGTTCTGGCTCGACCTCGACCGGTTCAAGGAAATCAACGACACCCTGGGTCACACGATCGGCGACAAGGTGCTGGCCGAAGTCGCCAACCGCTTGCGTTCGTCCACCCCGCAAGCCTCCACTCTTGCCCGCTTCGGCGGGGACGAGTTCATCGTCGTGGCCGAAGTGTTCGACCGTGCCGAGAGCGAGCGGCTGGCCCGTTCGATGAACCACGAAATCTGTCGCTCCGCCCGGATCGACGGCCAGCGCATCGATACCTCGGCCTCGATGGGCGTGGCCCTGCTCCCCGACGACGGGCCGGACATCGACACCCTGATGCAAGGCGCCGACCTCGCGCTCTACCACGCCAAGACCGGCGGCCGCCGGCAGATCTGTTTCTTCGACAACGCGATGACCCGCGACCTCGTGCGCAAGAAGCAGATCGAAACCGAACTGCGCGCCGCCATCCTGCGTGACGAGCTGTCGATCTTCTTCCAGCCGATCGTCGACCTCGAAACCGGACGCATCCGTACCTTCGAAGCGCTGGTGCGCTGGTTCCACCCCGAGAAGGGTGAACTGCGACCCGACGAGTTCATTCCGGTGGCCGAAGAGACCGGCGTCATCATCACCCTCGGCAACTGGATCACCGCGCAAGCTGCCAAAGCCTGTGCCGGCTGGCCGGAACACGTGACAGTCGCGGTCAATCTCTCGCCCGCGCAGATCCGAGCCCCGGGTGCCGCGCTCGGCATCCTCAACGCCCTGCGCGAAGCCAACCTCGACCCGCACCGCCTCGAGCTCGAAGTGACCGAGAGCCTGTTCCTCGACGACAACGACAACACCGCGCGCTTCATGGACGAGCTGGCATCCTGCGGTGTCCGCTTCGCGCTCGACGACTTCGGTACCGGCTATTCCTCGCTCGGCTACATCAACAAGTTCCCGTTCAAGAAGATCAAGGTCGACCGCAGCTTCGTGTCAGGCCCGAACATCGGCAAGAAGAGCGACGCCATCATCCGCGCCGTGGCCGAGATGGGCGCCACGCTAGGCATGGACATCGTCGCCGAAGGACTCGAGACGATCGAACAGGTGCAGGTCGTGCGCGATGCCGGCTGCACGCTCGGCCAGGGCTATTACTTCAGTCGTGCCGTGCCGGACTACCTGGCGGCGATGCTGCTGTCGCAGGAGCAGGACCGCACCAAGGACGGAACCGCGGCCCGTCTCGCAAGCTGAATTCAAGACCGCAGGCCTTCGCCTGTGTCATTGTTCCAATTACCAAATCCCTACCAAAGAATAGCGCTTCGCTCTCTTTAATGCTATTGCGAACTGATATCATAAAAACCTGATGAATCAGGGTTTTTCGCAGTTGCAAACCCCGCCGAGCAGGCCTAGGTCGAGCGCCGAATATCGGGCGCCCTCCCCCTGCGGACGCGGGCTGGCGCCGGACCCGAAAGCCTGAAGCGCCCGCGCAGCTTGAAGGACACGACCAGGACCTATGGCTCGTAAGAAGATTGCGCTCGTCGGCGCCGGCATGATCGGCGGAACCCTTGCTCACCTCGCAGCGAAGAAGGAACTGGGCGACATCGTCCTGTTCGACATTGCCGAGGGTATTCCCCAGGGCAAGGCGCTCGACCTCAGCCAGTGCGGCCCCGTCGAAGGCTTTGACGCCAAGATCACCGGCACCAACGACTACGCCGACATCGCCGGCGCCGACGTGGTGATCGTCACCGCCGGCATTCCGCGCAAGCCGGGCATGAGCCGTGACGACCTGCTCGGCATCAACCTCGGCGTGATGAAAGCCGTCGGCGAAGGCATCAAGACCCACGCACCCGACGCGTTCGTGATCTGCATCACCAACCCGCTCGACGCAATGGTCTGGGCGCTGCGCGAGTTTTCCGGGCTGCCGCACAACAAGGTCGTCGGCATGGCCGGCGTGCTCGACAGCGCGCGCTTCGCCACCTTCCTCGCCTGGGAGTTCGGCGTTTCGGTCAAGGACGTGAACGCCTTCGTGCTCGGCGGCCACGGCGACACCATGGTGCCGGTCACCAGCTACACCACCGTTTCGGGCATCCCGGTCGACGACCTCGTGAAGATGGGCAAGTCGAGCAAGGCCAACATCGACGCCATCGTCCAGCGCACCCGCAGCGGCGGCGGCGAGATCGTCGGCCTGCTCAAGACCGGCAGCGCTTATTACGCTCCCGCCACCAGCGCGATCGCGATGGCCGAAGCCTACCTCGGCGACCAGAAGCGGATCCTCCCCTGTGCAGTCTACGTTGACGGCAAGTACGGGCTCGACGGGCTTTATGTCGGCGTCCCCGCTGTGATCGGTGCGAACGGCGTTGAGGAAGTGGTCGAGATCGCGCTCAACGACGAAGCGAAGGCGAACCTTCAGACCTCGGTCGATGCGGTCAAGGAACTGCTTGTGGCGTGTAAGGGTATCGACAGCTCGTTGGCGTGACGTGGCAAGCTACTCTCCTTCTCGTTTTTTGGGCGAGCTGGGCCGGGCTGCATGCGTCGCTCGGCAAGAAGCGCTTGCTGCGGACGCTTGCCTGTCTGTTGGCGTTGGACATCCTCGTGTTTGCCGCATTTATGGTTTGGCTTCAGGGACAAACTGGCCAACCGTCAAGCGGAGCCGCAGTCGCTCTTGGACTCTTTTTGGGAGTGGCCATTCTGCTGGTTCCGGCAGCAGTGGGAGCCTTCTCCTTTTGGAAACATGGAACAACACGTGCGCTCTAGGCGGCGTGAATCATTGACGAATTCGAAGGAAGTCACATGAGCATCCTGGTCAACAAAAGCACCAAGGTCATCACCCAAGGGATGACCGGTGACACCGGCACTTTCCACACTCAGCAGGCGCTCGACTACGGGACCCAGATGGTCGCCGGCGTCACGCCGGGAAAAGGCGGGCAGACGCATATCGGCCTGCCGGTGTTCAACTCCGTGGCCGAGGCCAAGCACGCCACCGGCGCCACCGCCAGCGTGATCTACGTGCCGCCGCCGTTCGCGGCGGACTCGATCCTCGAGGCGATCGACGCCGAGATCGAGCTGATCGTCGCCATCACCGAGGGTATCCCGGTGCTCGACATGGTGCGGGTCAAGCGCGCGCTGTCGGGCTCCAAGTCGCGCCTGATCGGCCCGAACTGCCCGGGCGTGCTGACGCCGGAAGAGTGCAAGATTGGCATCATGCCGGGCTCGATCTTCAAGAAGGGTTCGGTCGGGGTTGTTTCCCGCTCGGGCACCCTCACTTACGAAGCGGTGTTCCAGACCACGCAGATCGGCCTTGGCCAGACGACCGCCGTCGGCATCGGCGGCGACCCGGTCAACGGCACCAACTTCATCGACGTGCTCGAGCTGTTCCTGGCTGACGACGACACCAAGTCGATCATCATGATCGGCGAGATCGGCGGCAGCGCCGAGGAAGAAGCGGCGCAGTTCCTCAAGGACGAAGCCAAGCGCGGACGCCGCAAGCCGATGGTTGGCTTCATCGCCGGCCGCACCGCCCCTCCGGGCCGCCGCATGGGCCATGCCGGTGCGATCGTTTCGGGCGGCCAGGGCGGCGCCGATGACAAGATCGCGGCGATGGAAGAGGCCGGCGTGCGTGTCGCCGCTTCGCCCAGCGAACTCGGCACCACTCTCGACGCGCTGTTGAAGGAACTCGCCTGACCCTCTCGGATTAGGTCTCAAGGAACGCCCCCATGGGTAACGAAGCGCAGAATTTCCTCCCCGAGCTAGCCGCTCAGGACGGCCCGCAACCCGGGCCGAGCTGGGCCAACAGCCGCTGGCCGCTCGACGATGGCGGCGACCTGACCCAGGCCATGGACCCGACCGCGATGCGGCTGGCGGTCAAGGAAGCCACAGCCAAGGCGGGCAAGCCGGTGGACGAAGGCGCGATCGAACGCGCGGCGGACGATTCCATCCGGGCGATGATGCTCGTACGCACTTATCGTGTGCGTGGTCACCTGGCGGCGGAGCTTGATCCGCTCGGCCTGACCAAGCACGAACTGCCCGAGGATCTGACGCCCGAATACCACGGCTTCAGCGGCGAAGCGCTCGACCGTCCGGTCTATCTCGGCGGTACACTCGGTTTCCAGTGGGGCACGGTGCGCCAGCTGGTCGAGACCCTGCGCAAGAACTACTGCGGCCACGTCGGCCTCGAATACATGCACATCGCCGACGTCGACGAGCGCCGCTTCCTGCAGGACCGCATCGAGGGCAAGGACAAGGTCATCACCTTCACGCCCGAGGGCAAGAAGGCGATCCTGGGCGCGGTGATCCGGGGCGAGGAATACGAGAAGTTCCTCGGCAAGAAGTACGTCGGCACCAAGCGCTTCGGCCTCGACGGCGGCGAGTCCATGATCCCGGCGCTCGAAGCCGTGATCAAGTACGGCGGCCAGCTCGGCGTGCGCGAGATCATCTACGGCATGGCCCATCGGGGCCGCTTGAACGTCCTCGCGAACGTGATGGCCAAGCCCTATCGCGTGATCTTCCACGAGTTCTCGGGCGGCACCGCCAACCCCGAGGATGTCGGCGGATCGGGCGACGTGAAGTACCACCTCGGCACCAGCACCGACCGCGAGTTCGACGGGACCAAGGTGCACATGAGCCTGGTACCGAACCCGAGCCACCTCGAAACGGTTGACCCCATCGTGCTCGGCAAGACCCGCGCGCAGCAGGCGATCCGCGACGACCTGACGCAGCACGAGCAGGTCCTGCCGGTGCTGATCCACGGTGACGCGGCTTTCGCCGGCCAGGGCATTGTATGGGAGTGCTTCGGCTTTTCCGGCGTGCGCGGCTACAACACCGGCGGCTGCCTGCACTTCATCATCAACAACCAGATCGGCTTCACCACCAGCCCGCAGTTCGCGCGCTCTTCGCCCTACCCCTCGGACGTGGCCAAGGGCATCCAGGCGCCGATCCTGCACGTCAACGGCGACGATCCCGAAGCGGTGACTTTCGCCTGCAAGCTGGCGATCGAATACCGCCAGAAGTTCCGCCGCGACATCGTGATCGACATGTGGTGCTACCGGCGCTTCGGCCACAACGAGGGCGACGAGCCGAGCTTCACCCAGCCGCTGATGTACGACCGCATCCGCAAGCACCAGCGCGTGAGCGAGGTATACGCCGACCGCCTGATTGCCGAAGGCGTGATCGACGGCCAGACCGCGCCGCACATGCGCTATGAGTTCGAAGGCCTGCTCAACGGCGAGTTCGACGCGGGCAAGAGCTACAAGCCGAACGAAGCCGACTGGTTCGGTGGCCGCTGGAGCGGGCTGCACAAGCCAGCCGATCCTGAAACCGCGCGCCGGAACATCGAGACCGCAGTCGACCGCAAGCTGTTCGACAGCCTCGGCCGCACGCTGACCACCGTTCCGGACGACCTGCAGATCCACAAGACGCTGGCCCGAGTGATCGATGCCAAGCGGCAGATGTTCGAGACTGGCGAAGGCTTCGACTGGTCGACGGCCGAGGCGCTCGCCTTCGGCAGCCTGGTGACCGAAGGGTTCGGTGTCCGCCTGTCCGGCCAGGATTCCGGCCGCGGTACTTTCAGCCAGCGGCACGCGATCTGGGTCGACCAGCAGACCGAGCGCAAGTTCATCCCGCTCTGCCAGCTGCCGCACGGGAAGTTCGAAGTCTACGACAGCCCGCTCAGCGAATACGGCGTGCTCGGCTTCGAGTACGGCTTCGCTTCGGCGGATCCCAAGACGCTGGTGCTGTGGGAAGCGCAGTTCGGCGATTTCGCCAACGGCGCGCAGATCATCATCGACCAGTACATCGCCGCGGGCGAGGCCAAGTGGCTGCGCGCCAACGGCCTGGTGCTGTTGCTGCCGCATGGCTTCGAAGGCCAGGGGCCGGAGCACTCCTCCGCCCGTCTCGAACGCTTCCTGCAGCTCTGCGCCGACGACAACATCCAGGTGTGCAACATCACCAGCCCGGCGAACTACTTCCACGTGCTGCGCCGGCAGATGCTGCGCTCGTTCCGCAAGCCGCTGGTCATCATGACGCCCAAGTCGCTGCTCCGCCACCCGATGGCCAAGAGCAGCGCGGACGAGTTCGTCGCCACCAGCCACTTCAAGCGCATCCTTTCGGACCGCGTGGAGATCGCCGACGACAAGGTGCGGCGCGTGGTGCTGTGCAGCGGCAAGGTCGCCTACGACCTGATGGAAACGCGCGAGAAGGAGCAGCTCCAGGACGTCACGATCGTCCGCCTCGAGCAGCTCTATCCGTTCCCGGGCGAACCGCTCGCGGCCCGCCTAGCGCGCATGACCAACCTCAAGGAAGTCGTGTGGTGCCAGGAAGAGCCGAAGAACAACGGTGCCTGGTTCTTTGTCGACGGCCAGATTGAAGACGCGCTGACCGAGGCCGGACACAAGGGCATGCGCCCGAGCTACGCCGGCCGCGACGCCTCGGCCTCGCCCGCTACGGGCCTGGCCAGCCGGCACAAGGAACAGCAAGAGGCGCTCGTCGCCGAGGCGCTCGGGTTGTGATTGGGATCAATTCTCGTCCGTTCGTGTCGAACGGATGTTCGGACTTTGGGATGGTGCACGATGGCCGTTGAAGTGAAGGTCCCCACTCTCGGGGAATCGGTGACCGAAGCGACGATCGGGGAGTGGCTGAAGAAGCCTGGCGACCCGGTGAAGCTGGACGAGCCGATCGCGAGCCTCGAAACCGACAAGGTCGCGGTCGAAGTGCCAGCGCCAGTCGCTGGCGTGATGGGCGCGTACAAGGTTCAGGTGGGTGAGACCGTCGAAGTCGGCGCGGTGATCGCCACGATCGAGGACGCGCAGTCCGCCGGTGAGACCGTCCAGGTCGCCGAGCGCGAGCAGCAGCAGCCCGCAGACCAGGTGCCGCCCGCCCCGGCCGTGGCCCCGACGCCCGCGTCCGACGATCATGGCGACAGCGGCACCACGCTCTCGCCTGCCGTGCGTCGCGCGGTCCTTGAACACGGTGTTGACCCGAGCTCGATCAAGGGCACCGGCAAGGACGGCCGCCTGACCAAGGAAGACGTGCTCTCCGCCGCCAAGGCCAAGAAGGACGAGCCCGCGCCGTCCGTCTCCCAGGCCGCCCCTGCTCCAGCCGCCACCGGCGAGCGTCGCGAAGAGCGGGTCAAAATGACCCGCCTGCGCCAGACCATCGCCCGCCGCCTCAAGGGCGCGCAGGAAGAAGCGGCGCTGCTGACCACCTTCAACGACGTGGACATGACCGCGGTGATCGAGGCGCGCGAGGCCTACAAAGACCTCTTCGCCAAGAAGCACGGCATCAAGCTCGGCTTCATGAGTTTCTTCGCCAAGGCCTCGTGCCTGGCGCTGAAGGACGTGCCCGCGGTCAACGCCAAGATCGAAGGCGACGAGATCGTCTACCACGATTACGTCGACATTTCGGTCGCGGTCAGCGCCCCGAACGGCCTGGTCGTGCCGGTAGTGCGCAACGTCGATGCCATGAGCTTCGCCGAAGTGGAGCAGGCGATCGCCAACTACGGCCAGAAGGCCAAGGACGGCTCGTTGACCATGCCGGACATGTCGGGTGGCACCTTCACCATTTCCAACGGCGGCGTGTTCGGCAGCCTGATGTCGACCCCGATCATCAACCCGCCGCAGAGCGCCGTGCTCGGTCTGCACCGGATCGAGGATCGCCCGGTCGCCCGCAATGGCCAGGTCGTCATCCGCCCGATGATGTATCTCGCGCTGAGCTACGACCACCGCATCATCGACGGTCGCGAGGCCGTGACCGCGCTCAAGATCATCAAGGAAGCCATCGAGGATCCGATGCGCTTGCTGATCGACCTTTAAGGTCGTGCGCCGTTCGTGGTTCGGCAGGCTCACCACGAACGGCAGACGTCACGGCAAGGCAATTGCCGTTCGTCCTGAGCCTGTCGAAGGGCGAACCCGCGCCACGGAGGCCTCATGGCTGAATACGATTACGACGTTCTTGTCATCGGTGCCGGTCCCGGCGGTTACGTCGCGGCCATTCGCGCGGCACAGCTTGGGCTCAAGACCGCCTGCGCCGATAGCCGTGAGACGCTCGGTGGCACTTGCCTCAACGTCGGGTGCATTCCGTCAAAGGCCATGCTGCATGCCTCCGAATACTTCGAAGCCGCGGCTAGCGGCGCGATGGCCAAGCTAGGGGTAGAGGTCACGCCCAAGCTCAACCTGGCGACCATGCACGGCCAGCGGCTCGATGCGGTCAAACAGTTGACCGGCGGGATCGAATACCTGTTCAAGAAGAACAAGGTCACTTGGGTGAAGGGCCTGGCGAAGTTCCAGGACACGCACACCGTGGACGTGGGCGGACAGAAGGTCACCGCCAAGAACATTGTCATCGCCACCGGCTCCTCGGTCACCCCGCTCCCAGGCGTCGAAGTCGACAACTTGAAGGGCATCGTGGTCGATTCCACCGGCGCGCTCGAGCTCGCTTCGGTACCGAAGAAGATGGTCGTGATCGGTGGCGGCGTCATCGGGCTGGAGCTCGGCAGCGTGTGGCGCCGGCTTGGCTCAGAAGTTACCGTTGTAGAGTTTTTGGACCAGCTTCTCCCGGGTATGGACGGCGAGGTCCGCAAGGAAGCGGCCAAGCTGTTCAAGAAGCAGGGCATGGAGCTGCGCCTTTCGACCAAGGTCACCGGCGTCACGGTCAAGGGCAAGAAGGCCACTATCACGCTAGAGCCCTCCGCGGGCGGCACCAGCGAGACGCTAGAAGCCGATTGCGTGCTGGTCTCGATCGGTCGGCGGCCCAACACTGAGGGCCTCGGTCTCGAAGCTATCGGCCTCGAACTCAACAAGCGCGGCCAGATCGAAACCGACCACGACTTCCTTACCAAGGTGGATGGAGTCTGGGCCATCGGTGACGTGATCCCCGGCCCAATGCTCGCCCACAAGGCCGAGGACGAGGGCATTGCCGTCGCCGAGAACATTGCCGGACAGACCGGCATCGTGAACCACGCCGTGATCCCGAGCGTAGTCTACACCATGCCCGAGATCGCGGGCGTGGGCCTCACCGAAGAGCAGGCCAAGGAGGCCGGGCACGAGGTCAAGGTCGGCAAGTTCCCGATGCTCGCCAACAGCCGCGCCAAGACCAACCACGAGCCCGATGGCTTCGTGAAAGTCGTCGCCGATGCGAAGACCGACCGAGTGCTCGGGGTGTGGATCATCGCCTCGGTCGCCGGCACGATGATCGCCCAGGCTGCGCAAGCGATGGAATTCGGCGCCACCAGCGAGGACATCGCTTACACCTGTCACGCCCACCCGACGCACTCGGAGGCTTTGAAGGAAGCGGCAATGGCGGTTCAGGGCAAGCCGATCCATATCTGAGGGACCGGCGCGTAATGAAAAAGGTCGGCCTCTGGATCGCCCTTGGCCTGGCGCTTGCCGGCACGAGTTCCGCGCAAGCGCAGCCGGCCGACCTCGCCGCCGCGCGGGCCCAGCTCGATGCTCTTCTCGACAGGACTTATCCTGAGCTCGAAGCGCTTTACCGCGATATCCACGCCCACCCCGAACTGGCAATGCACGAGACACGCACCGCCGCGCTGCTCGCCGGCCAGTTGAGGTCGGCGGGCTTCGAAGTGACCGAAGGGGTCGGTGATACCGGCATCGTCGGCGTGTTCCGCAACGGTGACGGTCCGACCATTCTGGTCCGCACCGAACTTGATGGCCTGCCGATGGAGGAAAAGTCCGGCCTCCCCTACGCCAGCCGCACCAAGCAGAGCTTCGAAGGGGCCGAGACCTTCACCGCCCATAGCTGCGGGCACGACATTCACATGGCGTGGTGGGTCGGCGCGGCGAGAGCGCTGGTGGCGATGAAGGACAAGTGGCACGGCACCTTGCTGTTCATTGGCCAACCCGCCGAGGAGAATCTGGGCGGCGCCCGTGCCATGCTCGCCGACGGATTGTTCGAACGGTTTCCCAAGCCGGACTTCGGCTTCGCCGCGCATGTCAGCAGCGAGCCCGCCGGCACGATCTACTTACGCTCTGGCGCGGCGGGAGCGGCTTCCGACAGTTACGAAATCACCTTCCACGGCCGCGGTGGCCACGGCTCGATGCCGAGCGCGACCATCGATCCGATCGCCATGGGCGCGCACTTCGTCAGCGACGTGCAGACCGTCATCAGCCGCGAAAAGGATGCCGCCGCCTTTGGCGTGCTGACTATCGGCGCGTTCCAGGCGGGTACCGTCGCCAACATCATCCCGGACGACGCGGTGGTGAAGGTCAACATGCGCTCGCATTCGCCCGAAGTGCGTTCCTTGCTGACCGATGGAATGACGCGCACCGCCAAGGCCGTCGCGTCAATGGCGCGGGCTGAAGAGCCGACCATCAGCTACCTCGGCGGCACGGCAGCGCTGATCAACGATGCCAGCATGGTGCAGCAGGCAGCAACGGTACTGAAGCCGCTCTACGGCGAGCAAGTGCAACTCGTGCCTCCGACTGCCCCGCCGGTTGCCGCCAGCGAGGACTTTTCGGAGTTCGTGTCAGCAGGCGTCCCGTCGTTGTTCTTCGGCATAGGCGGCTACGATCCGGAGCCGATCGCTCAGGCCCGCGCCAGCGGCACGCCCCTTCCCGTCAACCACTCGCCCTACTTTGCGCCGCGGCCCGATCCCACTATTCGCGCAGGCGTCAGCGCTATCGTGATGGCAATCGTCGGTGGCGTGCGACCCGAGACCGCTGCACCTGGAAACGCCCAATGACCCTGCGCCCGTTCCACCTCGCCTTCCCGGTCCACGACCTCGAAGCCGCCCGCGCCTTCTGGGGCGGGACTATCGGTTGCCCGGAAGGGCGCAGCAGCAACGAGTGGATCGACTTCGACTTCTACGGCCACCAGATCGTCGCGCACCTGGCCGAAGCTGCGGGTGACACCGCCTCTAACCCAGTCGATGGCCACGACGTCCCGGTGCCGCACTTCGGCATCGTCCTCACCCTGGAAGATTGGCAGGCCCTGGCCGACCGCCTCACCGCCGCCGGCACCGCATTCGTCATCGAACCGCACATCCGCTTCAAGGGCCAGCCAGGCGAACAGGCGACGATGTTTTTCCGCGATCCCAGCGGCAATGCGATCGAGATGAAGGCCTTCCCCGACCTGGGACAGCTTTTCGCCAAGGATTGACCCGCGGTCGTGGGGTTCCTAAGCCCCACAGCGTGAGCAAGCTCATCTTCTGCACCCAAGCCGCGGGCCGCCAACAGGCGGTATCGCGGGTGTGCGTGCGGACGGTCCGCGGGTAACCAGCCCGCCTCCTCCCAGCCTCACCCGGCCCCACCTGGCCGGACAGCAAACCGGTCGGACCTTCCCGAACAGGAACGACCCCAATGATTTCCCCATATTCCGAGTCTGATATCGAGCGCATCGCCGCAGGCGTGCTCGACCGGACGCATCCTTATGCCGAGTGGACCCACGCCGCGCATTTCGCCACGGCGCTGTGGTTGCTGCGCCATCCGGACGTGCTGTTGCAGCACGGAGGCATGGGGCCAATCATCCGCGGCTATAACGATGCAGTCGGCGTGCCCAACACCCAGACCCGCGGCTATCACGCCACGATCACCATCGCCTCGCTGCGCGCGACGGCGAGCTTCCTGGCCGAAGCGGGGCCCGATGCCGAACTGGCGCCGATCCTCGAGCAGTTGCTCGCCAGTCCGCTGGGCCAGTCTCGCTGGCTACTGCCCTACTGGACCGAGGCCCGGTTGATGAGCCGCGTCGCCCGGCGCGAGTGGGTCGAGCCCGACCGGCTGCCCCTGCCCTATCCACCGCTCGCTCCTGAGCTGCTGGCGGATCGCACCATCCCGGAGTAACTCCTCGCCATGGCACGACTTCGCATCATGCAGCAGTTCGCACGCTGGCACATCTGGCTCGGCTGGCTGGTAGGCTTTCCGATCCTGATGTGGACGGTGACCGGGCTCTACATGGCGGCACGGCCAATCGAGGAAGTGCGCGGGGATCAGCTGCGCGCCGAACGATCCGTGATCGACCCGGCGGCCGTCAGCTTTCCCTCGACCCTGGGCGAACCGATCCGCGAAGCACGCTTGGTCTCGCTGCCGAGCGGGCCGGTCTGGGTCATCACCTCGGCCCAGGGAAGCGTCTGGCGGTATTCCGCAGACGGAAGCGCAGCCCTGCCTCCTGTCGTGAAGGACGAGGCCGGCAGGATCGCCGACACGGCCTATGCCGGGAAAGCGGCTCGTGAAGCCGTCACCTATTTCCCGCCGGGCGAGGCTCCGAACGATGCCCGCTCCAAGGCGGCGGTCTGGCAGGCCACCTACGCCGACGGTACGCACGTCTATATCGACGACGCGACTGGCGAGGTTCTAGCGCTGCGCACGCCGCAATGGCGGCTCTACGACGTGATGTGGGGACTGCACATCATGGACTTGCAGACCCGGGAGAATGCGCATCACCCGATTCTGATCATATTCGCCGCTCTCTCCGTGTTCGGAGCGATGCTCGGCTGCACTCTGCTGTTCCGCCGGCGCAAGGCGCGTGTGAAGGCATGACGCCACCGCCAGCCCTGCCCCCGCTGCTCGACCTCGCCGGTATCGCGGTCTTCGCGCTCAGCGGCGCGCTGCTGGCCGCGAAGATGCGGCAGACGATTGTCTCGGTGATATTCTTCGCCCTCGTGACCGGCGTAGGCGGTGGCTCGGTGCGCGACCTGCTGATCGACGCGCCGGTGTTCTGGGTGCGCGATCCGTGGGTCGCGCCGGTGATCCTGATGATCGCCTTCATCACCTGGTTCACGCCGAGCCGCTGGTGGGACGGCAAGATGCTCGATTGGGCCGATGCCGTCGGCCTAGCGGTCTATTCGGTGCTGGGGACGGCCAAGGCGCTCGCTTATGGCGTGGCGCCGGTACCGGCTATCCTGATGGGCGTGATCACCGGGTGCGTCGGCGGCATCATTCGCGATGTCCTGGCGGGGAGGCCCTCGATCCTCATGCGGCCGGAGCTCTACGTCACAGCGGCGGCGCTCTCCGCCTCACTGTGCGCGCTAGGGACGCTGGCGGGATTGCCGCTGTTTCCGGTCTGGGCTGCTGCCGCCGCCGCCGGGTTCTGCCTGCGTGGCGCGGCGCTGATCTGGAATATCGAGCTGCCCGCTTATTCGCGGGATCCATAACGCAAACGGCCCGGGCGATGAGCCCGGGCCGCCTGACGCAGCCCTCGGGGGAAGGGGGTTACCCGAGGCCGCGGATTCCGTTGTAGTCGAGGTCGACAACCTGGCCGTAGCGCACCTTGCAGGTGAAGCTGCCAGCGTCATAACCACGGTAGTTGTTGTTCCACCCGCGGTAGTCGCCGTTCCAGCCACGACCATAGTTTGCATCACCCCGGCGCCACTCACGACCAGCGGTGTTGACCGCGATGCGGCCCTTGACCGTGTAGCCGTCCCGCCTGCGATCGATATTGCGGATATCGGTCACTTGCGAGTTGCCGCGATAGGAGCGGTTCGCACCGCGCTCGGCCGCGTTGACGCACTGCTCAACGGCCTGGCGCGGGTTACCGGCGCGGGCATAGCCATTGTCATAGCCACGATCATTCCGGCCATAATCACCCCGATAGTCTCTACCATCGTAGCGACCGTTGTCGCGGCCGACCGCCGTCGCCACCGCGGCAATGCCGCCGATGATCAGCGCACCGGCAATGATGTCACCGGCATCGATGCCATCGTTATCGCGGTTGTTGCGCGACTGTGCTTGTGCAGGAACAGTCGCGGTCACCGCCATCGCGCCAGCCGCGACGGTCCCGATCAGGGCTTTGGAAAAAGACGTCATGGTCTGCTCCTCTCAACTCTCGAAGGGACTCGATGTCCCTTGCCGAGTCAGGAGCTATCACTGGCGCGATATGCGATGCCTGAATGCCGCTGACAGATTCCGTTCAGGTTTCAACTTTGTTTTCTGAACATCACTGCCGAACAGCAAGCCCGGCCCACTTGCCCAGGAAGGCCATGATGTCGGATGCTTCCTCGATCGCCTTGTCGGTCGGCTTGCCCGAACCGTGGCCCGCGCGGGTCTCGATCCGGATCAGGTGTGGTTTGTCGCCGACTTCGGCAGCCTGGAGCGCGGCGGTGTACTTGAAACTGTGCCCAGGAACCACGCGGTCGTCGGTATCGGCGGTCGTGACGATCACCGCCGGGTACTCGGTGCCCGAATGAATGTTGTGGTACGGTGAGTACTTACGCAGCACCTTGAAGTCCGCTTCCCGATCCGGGTAGCCGTAGTCGTCGACCCAGTAGCGGCCCGCAGTCCAGCGGTCGAAGCGCAGCATGTCCATCACGCCAACCTGGGCGTTGCCGGCAGCAAACAAGTCGGGTCGCTGATTGACCACGGCACCCACGAGCAGGCCGCCATTGGAACCGCCCTGCACCGCGACCTGGCTGGCCACGTTCTCCGCCTTGAGGAACTCGGCAGCGCCGATGAAGTCGTCGAACACGTTCTGCTTGTTGTTCAGTCGGCCGCCGTCATGCCAGGCCTTCCCGTATTCCCCGCCGCCGCGAATGTTGGCGAGCGCAAACACGCCGCCAGCCTCGATCCACGCCAGGCGCGAGGGCGAGAATGTCGGCGTCAGCGAGATGTCGAACCCGCCGTAGCCATAGAGCAGCGTCGGCGCCGGGCCGGTCACATCCTTGCGGCGCACGATGAACACCGGCACGCGGGTGCCGTCCTTGGAGGTGTAGAACCGCTGCTCGACCGCGATCGTCTCGGGATCGAACTTGAGCTCCGGTTGCGCAAAAACCGAACTTTCGCCGGTCGCGACGTTGAGGCGGTAGATCGTGGCGGGGCGGTTGAAGCTGGCAAAGCTGTAGAAGGTCTCAGGATCGCCCGGCTTGCCGGTGAAACCCGAAACCGAGCCGAGCCCGGTCAGCTCAACCGGCGCCAACTCCTTGCCCGCCAAGTCGAAGGTACGCGCCAGTGCGGTGGCGTCCTTGAGATAGGACAGGACCAGTCGATCACCCACGATCGACGCGCCATCGATCGGCTGTTCCTTCTCAGGCACGATCTCGGCCCAGTCGCCGGCGGGATTATCGAGGTCGATCGAAACGACCCGATAACGGGGCGAGCCCTTGTTGGTGGAGAACCACAGCTTTCCGCCCACCCCATCGATCAGGCTCCAGGCGTTATCGAACCCTGTAACCAGCGTACGAGTGGCCCAACCGCTCGTGCCGCGCGCCGCGAGGTCGATTGCGCGAATCTCGTAGCGGGCATCGGTGCCGATCGAAGTCGTAATGACGGCCCAGCGCCCGTCACTCGTGACGCTGGCGCTATGGTTGTAATCGCGGTTCGCCGGCGTCGAATAGACCAACTGGTCCTCGCTCTGCGGCGTGCCGAGGCGGTGAAAATAGACAGCCTGGTCGTAGTTTAGAGCCTGGAAGTCCTGACCCTGCTCGGGCTCCGGGAAGCGAGAGTAGAGGAAGCCCTCTTCGCCGACCCAGGCCAGGTCGGTGAACTTGGCCCAGCGGATCTCTTCGCTCAGCTGCTTGCCAGTGGCGGCATCGAGCACGCGAATGATACGCCAGTCGCTGCCACCGTCCTGCACGCTGTAGAGCACCTTCGAGCCATCGGGCGAGGCACGCCAGGCGTCGAGCGCGGTCGCGCCGTCGTTGGCCCAGGTGTTCGGGTCGATCAGCAGTCGCGGTGCGCCACCCAATCCATCGCGGACGTAGAGCGGCGATTGGTTCTGAAGGCCGGAATTGCGGGTGTAAAAATAGCGGTCGCCGCGCTTCACCGGGGTCGAGAAGCGTTCGTAGTCGTAAAGCTGCCCGATCCGCTGCTTAAACCAATCACGCATCGGCAACTTGGCGAGGTAGGTATCGGTAAGCGCGTTCTGCTTTTCGACCCAGGCGGCGACTTCGGCGTCGTTGCGGACGTCGTTTTCGAGCCAGCGATAGGGATCGGCGATCTTCTCGCCGAACAGCGTCTCGACCACATCGTCACGGCGGGTTTCAGGGTATTTCGGAGCGGTCATGTCCTGGGCCTGCAAGGGAACGGAAAGAACCAAGGCAGACAGTGCCGTGGCGAGAACGGGAAAACGCATCAAGGGCTCCGGAAAAGCAAAAGGCGGCTGCGATCGTAACAATCGCAACCGCCTTTGCAAATTTCTAGATGAACCGGAGCCTTACGCTTCTTCCAGTTCCTCGTTCAGCACCGGACCGCTGTCCTGGCCCTTGGCGTCGACGTCGCGGTCGACGAGCTCGATGATCGCGATCGGGGCAGCGTCGCTGGCGCGGATGCCGGCCTTGATGATGCGGGTGTAGCCGCCTTCACGGCCGGCGTAGCGAGCCGCGAGTACGTCAAACAGCTTCTTTTCCTGCGTTTCGTCGAGGATGCGGCTGTGCGCGAGACGACGGTTCGAAAGGCCGCCATGCTTGGCCAGCGTGATCAGCTTTTCGACGTAGGGACGCAGTTCCTTCGCCTTCGGCGTGGTGGTCTGGATCTGCTCGTGCTTGATGAGAGCCGCTGCCATGTTACGCAGAAGGGCGGCGCGATGGCCGGACTTGCGCTGCAGCTTGCGGCCGCCGTGACCGTGACGCATTTCATGTACTCCGTTTGTAGGGGGGCCGTGTCAGGTACCCCGATCCAGGCGGCAGTTCGGGTCGCCGCCCAATCACCCGTTGTCCCTCCCCGAGCGAACCCGGGGAGGTCTATTCTTAGCCGAGCAGCTCTTGTTCGAGCTTCTTGGCCATTTCTTCGATGTTCTCAGGCGGCCAGCCCGGGATGTCCATGCCGAGGCGCAGACCCATGCTGGACAGCACTTCCTTGATCTCGTTGAGCGACTTGCGGCCGAAGTTCGGCGTGCGCAGCATCTCGGCTTCGGTCTTCTGGACCAGATCGCCGATGTAGATGATGTTGTCGTTCTTGAGGCAGTTGGCCGAACGGACCGACAGCTCGAGCTCGTCGACCTTCTTGAGAAGGTAACGGTTGAGCTGGTTGGCGTCGCTCTCTTCCGGCTGCGCGGCCACACCGATCATCGGGCTGGACGGCTGCGGAATGCCTTCTTCGAAGTGCACGAACAGCGTCAGCTGGTCCTGGAGGATGCGCGCGGCATAAGCCACGGCGTCTTCCGGGGTGACGGTGCCATCAGTTTCGACCGTGATCGACAGCTTGTCGTAGTCAAGTTCCTGCCCGACGCGGGCGTTGTCGACCTTGTAGCTGACCTGACGGATCGGCGAGTAGAGAGAGTCAATCGGGATCAGGCCGATCGGCGCGTCGACCGGACGGTTCGAAACGGCCGGGACGTAGCCCTTACCGGTGTCGGCAGTCAGCTCCATGTTGAGCGTCGCGCCTTCGTCGAGGTGACAGATCACGAGGTCCTTGTTGAGGACTTCGATGTCACCCGAAACGGCGATGTCACCGGCAGTCACGTCGGCGGGGCCGGTGACCGAAAGCTGCAGCCGCTTGGGGCCTTCGCCTTCCATCTTGAGGGCGATCTGCTTCACGTTGAGGACGATGTCGGTCACGTCCTCGCGCACGCCGGCGAGCGACGAGAACTCGTGCAGCACGTTCTCGATACGGATCGAGGTGATTGCTGCGCCCTGCAGGCTCGACAGGAGCACGCGACGGAGTGCGTTACCGAGCGTCAGGCCAAAACCGCGCTCGAGCGGTTCGGCCACGAAAGTCGCCTTGCGCTTCGCGTCGCCGCCGCTCTTGATGTCGAGGCTGTTGGGTTTCTTGAGTTCCTGCCAGTTCTTGGTGTTGACGGACATGGACTTCCCCTAAAGGTGTTTCGGGTGGAACGGCCTTGGAGCGCTGGGAGCCCCGCGGCCGATCCGAATTCAAATGACAGCCCTAAGGCCGCCAGCAGGTTCGATCAGACGCGGCGGCGCTTCGACGGCCGGACCCCGTTGTGCGGGATCGGGGTCACATCGCGGATGGATGTGATGGTGAAGCCGACGGCCTGCAAGGCCCGGAGCGCGCTTTCGCGGCCCGAACCCGGACCCTTGATCTCCACTTCCAGCGTACGGACGCCGTGTTCGGCGGCCTTCTTGCCGGCATCGTCCGCAGCAACCTGGGCGGCATAGGGAGTCGACTTGCGGCTGCCCTTGAAGCCCATCATGCCGGCGCTGGACCAGCTGATCGCATTGCCCTGCGCGTCGGTGATGGTGATCATGGTGTTGTTGAAGCTAGCGTTCACGTGCGCGACGCCGCTCGAGATGTTCTTGCGCTCCCGCCTTTTGATGCGCTGGGGTTCGCGTGCCATTGTTCGTGTCCTGTCCTAATCCTGAAAGAGCAAGCTGCTGCCTGTAAGGGCGCGCTTACTTCTTCTTGCCGGCGATCGGCTTGGCCTTGCCCTTGCGGGTACGGGCGTTGGTATGCGTGCGCTGACCGCGAACGGGCAGACCCTTGCGGTGACGCAGGCCGCGATAGCAGGCCAGGTCCATCAGACGCTTGATGTTCATCGCGGTGTCGCGACGAAGGTCACCCTCGACCGTGTGGTCGGCGTCGATGGTTTCGCGAATCTGAAGGACTTCGGCGTCCGAGAGATCCTGAACGCGGCGGCTATGATCGATGCCCAGCTTGTCGGCGATTTTCTTCGCCGTGGTCGGGCCAATACCATGGATATAGGTCAGCGCGACGATCACGCGCTTGTTGGTGGGGAGGTTTACCCCGGCAATACGAGCCACTTAATTCTCCATGCTCCACAGGGGACCGGCTGTTCCGGCGGGCGGAAAAGAGCCCCCTATCTCATCGCTTTTGCTCATCGACCCCAGCAGGGCATTGCACCAATGGCAATAAGTCCGGTTGGACAAGCACCTGGCCCGCCTGCCGAACTGACCTGCAAGTGTCGAATGAGGGGCGCGCTTAAGACGAATCGCCGTCGCCGTCAACAGCGAAACGCGCGCAGAACTGGATCGACCGCACTGATGCAGGCCGCCAGCTCGATTTCACCCGCGTACAACAAATCAGGGGTGTCGTCAAAAATTAGCCGTTCGCGTCAGTTCACTTTTCCGAGGCGTTCCGCGAGCCGCTGCACCTGCTCGCCGATCACGCCATCCACCAGCGGTGCCATCTCTGTCATCGACATCCGCATGTAGCCGCCGACGGCATAGTCGAAGGCAATCCTCGTCCCCTCCCCCTCGGGCTTCAGGGTTACCGTCAAGACGCCATTCACCGGCTCGGACTGCAACGGCCCCAACCCGCCGCGCAGGCGCAGGGCGGAATAGGGCGTCATGTAGATCACCCGCATGTGCTCGACTTCGCCGTCGGGCCCGGACTTCGCTGGGACGCGCTCGCAGAAGCAGCCGCCGGCGGCGGCCTTGAGCGACAGGTTCGCCGCGTCACCGGAATAGGTGTGCCCGCTGTTCCACCACTGTGATGGGGCGATCAGCGCGGCCCAAGCCTGTTCGGGCGATGCTCGAACCAGCGCCTCGTTGTGCGAGACAAAGCCCGCCTCGCTCGCAGACTTAACTTCAGCGATTGCAGGTGCTGAGCCGACCAGGGTCAGTGCGGCGACGAAGCAGTAAAGGGAACCACGCATGGACCACCTCCGTGCGGAAGTGTGACCCAGACCGGCTCGACGATCAATCGGCGTCGAGGATTTCCTCGATCGCGCTCGTCACCTCGTCGATCGGCGCCATGCCATTGACCCGGCTCACCAGGCCCTGCGCTTCGTAATACGGCAGGATCGGCGCGGTCTTGGCGCGGTACTCGCCCATGCGGGTGCGGACGGTCTCTTCGTTGTCGTCAGCCCGGCGCTTGAACTCGTGGCCGCCGCACTTGTCGCACGTGCCCTCTACCTTGGGCCGCTCGAACTTGTCGTGATAGCCCTTGCCGCAAGTGGCGCAGGTGTAGCGGCCAACGATGCGTTCGACCAAGGCATCCTCGTCCACGCCGAGCTCAATCACCCGGTCGAGCTTGCGGCCGCGGCCGGCAAGGATCTTGTCGAGCGTTTCGGCCTGGGCCGAGGTGCGCGGATAGCCGTCGAAGATCACTCCGGTCGCCGGATCGAGGCTAGCGAGCTTCTCGTCGATCATCGCGGTGACGATCTCGTCAGAGACCAGCGCACCCGAATCCATGACGTCGGCTACCTGGCGGCCCAGCGGCGTGTCGGCCTTGCGCGTCTCGCGCAGCATGTCGCCGGTCGAAAGCTGGACCATGCCGCGGCCCTCGACCAGGCGCTGAGCCTGTGTGCCCTTACCCGCCCCCGGTGGGCCAAGAAGAATGATGTTCACTACGCTCCCCCGTTTGCCTCGCCCTGGCCCCGCCAGTTCCGAAGCCTCCGGCTGCTTAACGCAGCCGGCCCTTCAGCTTCGCCTTCTTGATAAGGTCACCGTACTGGTGCGCAAGCAAGTGCGACTGGATCTGGCTGATCGTATCGACCGTGACGTTCACCACGATCAGCAGGCTGGTTCCGCCGAGGAACAGCGGAATGCCCGTCTGCGCGATCATGTACTCCGGCAGCACGCAGACCACCGTCAGGTAGATCGCGCCGATCACCGTGATGCGAGTCAGCACGTAGTCGAGGTATTCCGCGGTTCGCTTGCCCGGTCGAATGCCGGGGATGAAGCCGCCATTCTTCTTCAGGTTCTCCGCCGTCTCTTCCGGATTGAACACGACGGCCGTGTAGAAGAAGCAGAAGAAGATGATGCCCGTGGCATAGAACGCCAGATAGAGCGGCTGCCCATGCTGAAGGTACTGGTTCAGCGTCTGGATCACGCCGTAGAACGCGCTCCCCGTGCTGACCGAGTTGCCAGCAAACTGGCTGATCGTCAGCGGCAGCAGCAGCAACGAACTGGCGAAGATCGGCGGGATCACGCCCGCGGTGTTGAGCTTGAGCGGCAAGTGGCTGCGATCGGCCTGCATCATCCCGCGAGCGCTCGCTCGCTTGGGATATTGCACTAGCAATCGTCGCTGCGCCCTCTCCATGAAGCAGATCGCTAGCACCAGGCCCACGATCATCACCACCAGGCCGACGATCACGAAAACGTTGATCGAGCCCGTGCGGCCGCCTTCGAAAAGGTTGGCAATAAAGGTCGGGAACTGGGCGACGATGCCGGCCATGATGATCAGCGACACGCCATTGCCGATACCCCGGCTAGTGATCTGCTCACCCAGCCAGAGAAGGAACATGGTCCCGCCGACGAGGTTGATGACCGCAACGACGCGGAACATCATGCCGGGGTTGACCACCGCCTGAAGGCCGCTCTGCGCGCCGTAAGCCTCAAGGCCCGCCGCGAGGAACCAGCCCTGGATAGCGCAGAGGAACACCGCGCCGTAACGGGTGTACTGGTTGAGCTTCTTGCGTCCTGCCTCGCCCTCTTTCTTGAGAGCTACCAGCGAGGGATGCAGGGCAGCCGCAAGCTGCACCACGATGGATGCGGTAATGTAGGGCATGACGCCGAGCGCGATGAGACTCATGCGCTCAAGGCTGCCGCCTGAGAAAGTGTTGAACAGATCGAGGATACCACCCCGCGTCTGGTCGTAGAGCGACTCCAGGATCAGCGGGTTCACACCCGGAAGCGGGACGAAGCTGAGGAACCGGAACACGATCAGCGCACCGATCGTAAACCAGATGCGCTGCTTGAGCTCAGTTGCCTTGGAGAAATTGGCGAGACTGAGATTGCTCGCGATATTGTCCGCGCGTGATGCCATGAGTCTTAAAATGCCTTGCCTGGCTGGGCGAAAGTTGCCCGGGCCCCCTCTTCAGGTCAGCCCATATAGGTGCCGGATGAGGATGCAAGAACCCCCATCCGGCAATTCCTACTGGATTATTTGGCGGCAGCCTTCTTGGCAGCCTTGACGGTGCCCTTTTTCGCCGCTGCCAGCGCCGCGGGATCCTTGGCCACGATCACTTCGACCGAACCGCCGGCCTTCTCAACCGCAGCCTGGGCGCCCTTGGAAACGCCGTTGACCTTGAACTGGAGCTTGGTGCTGATCTCGCCCTTGCCGAGCAGACGCACGCCGTCCTTGCCGCCACGAGCCACGCCAGCAGCCTGGAGCGCCTCATGGTCGATGACCTTCTTGGCGTCGAGCTTGCCGGCTTCGACCAGCTTCTGGATCTGGCCGATGTTGACCTCAGCATAGTCCTTGCCGAACGGGTTGTTGAAGCCGCGCTTAGGCAGACGCATGTGCAGCGGCATCTGGCCGCCTTCGAAGCCCTTGATCGAGACGCCCGAACGGCTCTTCTGGCCCTTCTGGCCTCGGCCGCCGGTCTTGCCCTTGCCCGAGCCGATGCCACGGCCGACGCGCATGCGTTCCTTGCGGGCGCCGGGATTGTCGCGGATGTCGTTAAGTTTCATGTCGTTTGCACTCGCTTTCGCTTGATTCGCGCTGATGGGAAGCGGCGCCCCTAGCCGAGGCTGCCCGCTTTGTCACCCCTCTGAGACGGTCCGCGACCTCCGCGAACGACCCAAGAGGAACCGCTGATACAAAAAGGCCCCGGCATCACTGCCAGGGCCTTCGTGTTGTTCGTTGGCGACCGGCTTAGCCGATCACTTCGACCATGTGCGGCAGCTTGGCGATCGCACCGCGGACCTCGGGGGTATCCTCGAGCTCCACCACGCGATGCATCTTGCCCAGGCCGAGGCCGATGAGCGTCTGCTTCTGCGATTCCGGCCGACGGATCGGCGAACCGATCTGCTTGATCTTGATCTTCGCCATCGTTCTTACTCCGCGATCGCAGCAGCTTCGGCTTCCGCCTCAGCTTCGCTCGCGCCGCCGCGACCCAGCAGGTCGGCGACCTTCTTGCCACGACGCTGAGCAACCGACTTCGGCGAAGTCTGGGTGGCCAGCGCGTCGAAAGTGGCGCGGATCATGTTGTAGGGGTTGGAAGTGCCGATCGACTTGGTGACGACGTCGGCAACGCCCAGGCTTTCGAAGACGGCGCGCATCGGGCCGCCGGCGATGATGCCGGTACCGGCCGGAGCCGAACGGACATTCACGTGACCGGCGCCGAACTTGCCCAGACCGTCGTGATGCAGCGTGCGGCCTTCCTTGAGGGGAACGCGGATCATCTTCTTCTTGGCAGCGGCAGTCGCCTTGGTGATCGCTTCCGGCACTTCGCGAGCCTTGCCGTGGCCGAAGCCCACGCGGCCCTTGCCGTCACCGACCACGACCAGCGCTGCGAAACCGAAGCGCTTGCCGCCCTTAACGGTCTTCGACACGCGGTTGATGTGGACCAGCTTCTCGATCAGCTCGTCGCCTTCTTCCTCGCGACGTTCGTCACGACGGCCACGACCACGGCCACGGCCGCCATCACGGTCACCGCCCCGATCACGTCCGCCGCGGCCGCCACGGCCCCGACCTTCGCGCTGTTCGGGAGCACTGGTGGTGGCCTCTACGGCCTCGACGGTTTCAACCGCCGTGTTTTCCTGGTTGGTCTCGTCAGCCATCATCAGAACTCCAGCCCGCCTTCGCGGGCGGCATCGGCCAGCGCCTTGACGCGACCATGGAACAGGTAACCGCCGCGATCGAACACGACAGTAGTCACGCCTGCCTTCTTGGCAGCCGCGGCAATGTCCTTGCCCACCTGGATGGCGGCATCGACATTGGCACCGGCTGCCTTCGCGCCCAGCGTCGAAGCAGCGGCCACGGTGCGGCCCTCTGCGTCGTCGATGATCTGCGCGTAGATGTGCCGGCCCGTGCGGTGGACCGAGAGCCGCGGACGGAGGCCCGAGCGCTTACGAAGCGCAGTACGGACCCGGCGACGGCGGCGTTCGAACAGGGATAGCTTTGCCATCTTACTTCTTCTTCCCTTCCTTGCGGAAGATGTACTCGCCGCGATACTTGATGCCCTTGCCCTTGTAGGGCTCAGGCTTCCGCCAGCGGCGGACTTCGGCGGCGAACTGGCCAACGGCCTGCTTGTCGATACCGCTGATTTCGATGGTCGTCTGGTCCGGGGTCTTCACCTCCAGGCCAGCCGGAATGTCGAGCTCAACGTCATGGCTGTAGCCGAGCTGCAGCTTGAGCTTGTTGCCCTGCGCCGCAGCACGATAACCAACACCGGTGATCTCGAGCACCTTGGAGAAACCCGAGGTGACGCCATCGACCAGGTTCGACACCAGCGTGCGCTGCATGCCCCAGTGGCTGCGGGCAGCCTTGGAGTCATTGGCCGGCTGGATCGCAATCGAACCGTCTTCCAGCTTGTAGCTGACGAGCTCGGACAGTCCCAGCGCGAGCGTGCCCTTCGGGCCCTTCACGTTGAGCGATCCGTTCTCGATCGCGGCAGTGACCCCGCTCGGGATCGCTACCGGCTTTTTGCCGATGCGGCTCATCAGAACACCTCCGCCAGCACTTCGCCGCCGACGTTCTGGGCGCGTGCTTCGGCATCCGAGAGCACGCCGCGCGGCGTCGAGACGATGGTGATGCCAAGGCCGTTGCGCACGGTCGGAAGCTCTTTGCTGCCCGAGTAGACGCGGCGGCCAGGCTTCGAAACGCGAGACACGTGCTTGATCGCCGGTTCGCCTTCGAAGTACTTCAGTTCAATCCGCAGCGCCGGGTGCTTGCCGGTGGTGTCCTCGGAATAGCCGCGGATGTAGCCTTCGCGCTGGAGCACTTCCAGAACGTTGGCACGCAGCTTGGACGCCGGCGAAAGGACGGTGTCCTTCTTCGCCTGCTGGCCGTTGCGGATACGGGTGAGCATATCACCCAGGGGATCGGTCAATGCCATTTCGTCAGATCCTCACCAGCTCGACTTGGTCAGACCGGGAATCAGGCCCTTGTTGCCCAGATTCCGGATCTCGATCCTGTTGAGGCCGAACTTGCGATAAACGCCGCGGGGGCGGCCGGTGGTGTTGCAGCGGTTGCGCACACGCGTCGGGTTGCCGTTACGCGGAACCTCCGCGAGCTTCAGGCGCGCGATCAGACGTTCGCCATCATCTAGCGATTCGTCATCGGCAATAGCCTTCAGCTTCGCGTACTTCGCCGCGTACTTCTTAACGAGCTTCTTACGACGCTCGTTCTTGTTGATCGAACTCAGTTTCGCCATGGACTTAAGCTCTCCTGAGGCGGCTTACGCCGCCTCCTTCTCTTCAGCCTGCTCGGCCGGGAACGGGAAACCGAAGAGGCGGAGCAGCTCACGGGCTTCCTCATCGGTGTTAGCGGTGGTGGTGACGATGATGTCCATGCCACGCACCTTCTCAATCTTGTCGTAGCTGATCTCGGGGAACACGATCTGTTCCTTGAGACCCATCGCGTAGTTGCCACGACCATCGAACGACTTCGGGTTCAGACCACGGAAGTCGCGGATGCGGGGCATCGCGATGGTCACCAGACGGTCGACGAACTCGAACATGCGATCGCTGCGCAGGGTAACCTTGCAACCAATCGGCATGCCTTCACGCAGCTTGAACTGCGCGATCGACTTCTTCGCCTTGGTGATTACCGGCTTCTGACCGGCGATCAGCTCCATTTCTTCAGCTGCAACCTGGACCTTCTTCTTGTCCTGGCTGGCTTCGCCAACGCCCATGTTGAGCGTGACTTTCTCCAGCTTCGGAACTTGAAGCGCGTTGGTGTAGCCGAACTTCTCGGTCATCGCCTTGGCGATGCGATCCTCGTAAGCCTTCTTGAGGCGCGGAGTGTACTTGTCAGCCATCGATCTTTTCCCCCGACTTGACGGCGACGCGCACCTTCTTTCCGTCACGCTCTTCGAAGCGGACGCGGGTGGGCTTGCCATCCTTGGGATCGGCCACGGCGACCTTGCTGATCGCCATCGGAGCGGGCGAGCGGTCGATGCCGCCCTGCGGGTTCGCCTGGCTCGGCTTGCGGTGACGGACGGCGACATTGACGCCATCGACCACGACCTTGCCGTCCTTGGGCAGAACCTTGCTTACGGTACCGGTGCGGCCCTTGTCCTTGCCGGACAGGACTACGACCTGGTCACCCTTCTTGATCTTTGCAGCGCTCATTACAGCACCTCCGGAGCAAGCGAGATGATCTTCATGAAACCCTTCGAGCGCAGCTCGCGCACGACCGGTCCGAAGATACGGGTGCCGATCGGCTCCTCGTTCTTGTTCACGAGAACCGCGGCGTTGCTGTCGAAGCGGATCACGCTACCGTCGGGACGGCGAACGTCCTTACGGGTACGCACGATCACCGCACGGTGAACGTCACCCTTTTTCACGCGAGCACGTGGCTGCGCCTCCTTGACGGAGACGACGATCACGTCGCCGACGCCAGCGGTACGACGCTTCGACCCGCCCAGCACCTTAATGCACTGGACGCGCTTAGCGCCGCTGTTGTCCGCGACGTCGAGATTGGACTGCATCTGGATCATCGATCCGGTTCCTTCTCAATGGCTTGCCGGAACGAGTCCGGCAGTTCCAAATCCTGTCCCCGCCGAAGCGGGGCTTAACTCAGTTGCCCGCGGCTTCGACCTCGAGGTCGGCCTCGATCGCCACGCCCTTGCCGGCCTGGACACGATCGAGCACGCGCCACGTCTTGGTCTTGGAGATCGGACGCGTCTCCTCGATACGGACGGTGTCGCCGGGCTTGTATTCATTCGCTTCGTCGTGAGCGTGATACTTCTTCGAGCGGCGGATAATCTTCCCGTAAAGCGGGTGCTTTTCCTTGCGCTCGACCTTCACGGTCACGGTCTTGTCGGTCTTGTCGGAGACGACGGTCCCGATAAGGATGCGTTTCGGCATCGTCTAGCTCCTTACGCCTTCACGGCCGGGCGCGAACGCTCGGTCTGCAGGGTCTTGATCTGCGCGATCGCACGGCGGACTTCCTTTATCCGCGCAGGGCGTTCGAGCTGGTTAGTCGCGGACTGGAAACGCAGGTTGAACTGCTCGCGCTTCAGCTCGACGAGCTGGTCAGCCAGCTGATCGTCGGTCTTGGTGCGCAGGTCCTCGAATTTCTTCTGGGCCATCATTCGCCTCCCAGGTGCGAGCTGTCGCCGAGACGGGCAACAACCTTGGTCTTGATCGGCAGCTTCATCGCCGCACGCTCGAACGCTTCAGCAGCGAGCGGGCCGGGAACGCCGTCGAGTTCGAACAGGATGCGGCCCGGCTTAACGCGAGCAGCCCAATATTCGATGGCACCCTTGCCCTTACCCTGACGGACTTCGGCCGGCTTCTTCGACACCGGAACGTCGGGGAACACGCGGATCCAAAGACGGCCCTGGCGCTTGATGTGGCGAGTGATCGCGCGGCGAGCCGCTTCGATCTGGCGCGCGGTGATCCGCTCCGGTTCCATGGCCTTGAGGCCGTACGAGCCGAAGTTGAGCGCCGTGCCGCCCTTCGCGTCGCCGCTGATGCGGCCCTTGAAGGCCTTGCGGTACTTGGTTTTTCTAGGTTGCAACATGGTCTGTTACTCAGCTCAACGGGCCGGGCGGACGCCGGAGGTTTGAGCCTCCATCATCAGCCGGTCCTGCGCCATCGGATCATGGCCGAGGATCTCGCCCTTGAAGATCCAGCACTTGATGCCGATGATCCCGTAGGCGGTGAGTGCCTCAGCTTCGGCATAGTCGACGTTCGCACGCAGCGTGTGCAACGGCACACGGCCTTCGCGATACCACTCGACGCGGGCGATTTCGGCACCGCCGAGACGTCCAGCGCAAGTGATACGAATGCCCTCTGCGCCGAGACGCAGAGCCGACTGAACAGCGCGCTTCATCGCACGGCGGAAAGCCACGCGGCGAACCAGCTGGTCGGCGACACCCTGAGCGACGAGCTTGGCGTCGATTTCCGGCTTGCGGATCTCGACGATGTTCAGCTTCACTTCGCTGTTGGTCATCGTGGCCAGCTTCGAACGAAGCTTTTCGATGTCCGCGCCCTTCTTGCCGATGATGACACCGGGACGCGCAGCGTAGATCGAGATGCGGCACAGCTTGGCCGGACGCTCGATCACCACCTTCGAGATCGCTGCCTGCGGCAGGGTCGCGATGATGTACTTGCGCAGCTCAATGTCTTCCTTGAGCAGCTGGCTGTAGTTGCGCCCTTCGGCGTACCACCGGCTGTCCCAGGTACGGTTGATCTGCAGGCGCAGGCCGATCGGATTGCTCTTCTGACCCATCTTAAGCCTCTTCTTCCTGCTCGCGCACGACGATCCGCAGCCGGCTGAAGGGCTTGAGGATGCGCGTGGACTTGCCACGGCCGCGCGTTGCGAAACGCTTCATGGTGATCGACTTGCCAACGCTGGCCTCGGCAACGACGAGGGCGTCGACGTCGAGGTTGTGGTTGTTCTCCGCATTGGCGATCGCGCTGGCGAGCACCTTGCGGGCGTCAACAGCCATCGCCTTGGTCGAGAAGCTGAGGATGTTCAGCGCCTCTTCGGCCTTGCGGCCACGGATCAGCGCAGCGACGAGGTTGAGCTTCTGGGCGGAACCACGAATGGTGGTGCCAACAGCCAGCGCCTCGTTCTCGGCTACGCGGCGGGGAGCTTTCTGCTTGCTCATCAGCGCTTACCCTTCTTGTCGCCAGCGTGGCCGGGGAAGTTGCGCGTGGGCGAAAACTCTCCGAGCTTGTGGCCAACCATGTCCTCGTTGACGGACACGGGGATGAACTTCTGTCCATTGTAGACGTTGAAGGTCAGGCCGACGAACTGCGGCAGGATCGTGCTGCGGCGCGACCAGGTCTTGATCGGCGCGCGCGCACCCTTGTCCTGAGCCTCTTCTGCCTTCTTCAGCAGCTGCAGTTCGACGAACGGACCTTTCCAGACGGAACGAGCCATGTCGCTTACCTCTTCTTCTTAGCGTGGCGCGAACGGATGATCATCTTGTCCGTCTGCTTGTTATGACGAGTGCGGGCACCCTTCGTCGGCTTGCCCCACGGGGTCACCGGATGGCGACCACCAGAGGTCCGGCCTTCACCACCACCGTGCGGGTGGTCGACCGGGTTCTTCGCGACACCGCGCGTCAGCGGACGCACGCCCATCCAGCGCTTGCGGCCAGCCTTGGCGAAGTTCTGGTTGGAGTTGTCGGGGTTCGAAACCGCGCCAACCGTACCCATGCAGTCTGCACGCAGGTAACGCTGTTCGCCCGAGTTCAGGCGGACGATCACCATGCCGCGGTCGCGGCCAACGAGCTGGACGTAAGTCCCGGCCGAACGGGCGATCTGGCCACCCTTGCCCGGCTTCATCTCGACGTTGTGGCAGATCGTGCCGACCGGCATCTGGCCGAGAAGCATCGCGTTGCCGACCTTGGTGTCCACGCGCTCACCCGCGATGACCTGATCGCCGGGGGCGAGACGGTTCGGGGCGAGGATGTAGGCCAGTTCGCCGTCCTCATACTTGATGAGGGCGATGAACGCGGTCCGGTTGGGATCGTATTCGATCCGCTCGACCGTAGCAGCCATGTCCCACTTGCGACGCTTGAAGTCGATGAAGCGGTACTTCTGCTTGTGGCCGCCGGCGATACCGCGCGAGGTCACGTGACCCTTGTTGTTACGGCCACCGGTCTTGCGCTTGCCTTCGGTAAGCGCCTTGACCGGCTTGCCCTTATAGAGCGCCGAGCGGTCGACCAGGATCAGGCCGCGGCGTGCGGGGCTGGTCGGGTTATAGTTCTTGAGTGCCATCTTGTTCTAGCCTCAGATACCGCTGGTGATGTCGATCGGCTCCTGGCCTTCAGCCAGGGTCACGATCGCCTTCTTCACATCGGTGCGCTTGTAGGGTTGCCCCTTCCAGCGCTTGGTCTTGCCCTTTTGGACAATGATGTTCACGCCTGCGACCTTGCGGTCGTAAAGCGCCTCGACAGCCTCCTTGACCTGCGGCTTGCTCGCGGTCTTGGCGACCTTGAAGACGATCGCGTTATGCTCGGAGAGCAGCGTCGACTTCTCGGTGATGTGGGGGCTGAGGATGACGTCGTAGTGACGCGCATCCACTTCCTGCTTCTTAGCCATTGAACCGCGCCTCCAGCTTTTCGACAGCGGAGCGCGTCAGCACCAGCGTGTCATGCTTCAGGATGTCATAGACGTTGGCGCCGATGGCCGGGAGCACGTTCACGCCCGGAAGGTTGCCGGCGGCCAGACGGAAACCGTCGTTCACCGAGTCACCATCGATCACCAGGACCTTGCCGTTCCAGCCGGCCTTGTCGAAGGTACCCTTGAGCGCCTTGGTCTTGGCGTCCTTGAGCTCGAGGCTGTCGACGACAACGAGGCCGTCCTTCGCCTTGGCCGAAAGAGCCATCTTCAGACCGAGTGCACGGACCTTCTTGTTGAGCGACTGCTCGAAGTCACGCTTGCGCGCACCGTGAGCCTTACCACCGCCGATGAAGATCGGGGCGCTGCGGTCACCGTGACGAGCCGTGCCGCCGCCCTTCTGGCGACCCCACTTCTTGCCGGTGCGTGCAACGTCCGAACGCTCACGGGTCGGGCGGGCAGTGCCGCGACGATTCTCGAGCTGCCAGGTGACGACGCGATGCAGAATGTCTGCGCGCGGCTCCACACCGAAGACGGCATCGTTAAGTTCGATGTCGCCGGCGGCCTTGCCGTCGAGTTGCTGAACCTTAACCTTCACGGATCAGCCCTCCTTGCCTGCGTCAGCTTCGGGCGCATTGCCCTCGGCTTCGTTGTTCTGTTCCACAGCCTGTTCAGCGTCGGTCGCGGCACCCGCATGCTGCTCGGCGAGCAGAGCGGCGGCTTCCTCGGCGGTCGGGCCGGTGTCGATTTCGTGCTCGGCAGCTGCTTCGACCATGCCGGCCGGAGCTTCTGCATGCTCAGGGAGCGAGCTCGTCTTTTCCAGGATGGCGCCTGGGAACGGCGCGCCTTCGGGAACCGGAAGCTTGACCGCGTCACGGACCAGCAGCCAACCGTTCTTCGCGCCAGGGACGGAGCCCTTGACGAAGATCAGGCCACGGACCGCGTCGGTTCGGACGACTTCGAGGTTCTGCTGGGTGCGCTGCTTGTCACCCATGTGGCCGGCCATCTTCTTGTTCTTGAAGACCTTGCCCGGATCCTGGCGCTGACCAGTCGAACCGAGTGCACGGTGCGAGATCGAGACACCGTGGGTGGCGCGCATACCGCCGAAACCCCAGCGCTTCATGCCGCCCTGGAAGCCCTTACCCTGGGTGTGACCCGAGACATCGACCATCTGACCGGCAACGAAATGCTCTGCGCTGATCGTCGCGCCGACCGGGAGGAGCGCGTCCTCATTGTCGAGACGGAATTCAGCGACCTTCTTCTTGAGCGGAACCTGAGCCTTGGCGAAATGTTCGCGCTGCGGCTTGGCAACGTTCTTCTGCTTGGCCTCTCCCGAACCGACCTGGAGAGCGACGTAACCGTCACGCTCCGACGTACGATGGGAAACAACCTGACAATCCTCCAGCGCCAGGACGGTGACGGGCACATGGCGGCCGTCCTCCTGGAACAGGCGGGTCATCCCGACTTTCTTTGCGATCACGCCAGTGCGCATGATCCAGCTCCTTCAACAGAGGCCTGCCGGACCATCCGACAGGCTTGTCAGCCCAAATTGTCGTGCATCGCCCCGTCCGGGCTGAGTGCCTCCCGAGGGAGGCGAGACGGGGGACGCGGCCCGGCAGATTGCCGGCGGTATCCCTAAGTCTAGATCAGCAAGCCATTTGGCCGACCGATCAAGCACCCCCGCCTGGGCGGGGGCATACTGGCTTAGGCCAGCTTGATCTCAACGTTTACGCCAGCAGCCAGGTCGAGCTTCATCAGCGCATCAACCGTCGCGGCGTTGGGCTGCACGATGTCGAGCAGCCGCTTGTAGGTCCGGACCTCGAACTGCTCGCGCGACTTCTTGTCGACGTGCGGACCGCGGTTCACGGTGAACTTCTCGATGCGCGTCGGCAGGGGAATGGGGCCCCGGATGAGCGCGCCGGTGCGGCGGGCGGTATCTGCAATCTCTCCGGTCGCCTGATCGAGCACGCGGTGATCGAAGGCCTTGAGACGAATGCGGATATTCTGAGCTTCCATGTCCTACTACCGATGCGAAAGAGCCAAGGTGATCCTGGGGGGCCACCAAAAAACAAGAGACCGCCCCGCCTCACCAGCCTTGCGATGCAAGTCCTGGGAAGGGGCGGCCCCCATGAATACCGACCGGGCGAATCCCTTGGGACCCGCCCGGAGCGGCGCCTATATTACTTCGTGATCTTGCTGACAACCCCCGAACCGACGGTGCGGCCGCCTTCGCGAATTGCGAAGCGAAGACCCTCATCCATCGCGATCGGAGCGATCAGCTTGACGCCGATCGTGACGTTGTCGCCCGGCATGACCATCTCGGTGCCCTCAGGGAGGATCACTTCGCCAGTCACGTCGGTGGTGCGGAAGTAGAACTGCGGGCGGTAGTTGGCGAAGAACGGCGTGTGACGGCCACCTTCGTCCTTCGACAGCACGTAGACTTCGGCGCTGAACTCGGTGTGCGGATTGACCGAACCCGGCTTGGCCAGAACCTGACCACGCTCAACGTCGTCACGACCCGTACCACGGAGAAGCGCGCCGACGTTGTCGCCAGCTTCACCGCTGTCGAGCAGCTTGCGGAACATTTCCACGCCGGTGACGATGGTCTTCTGCGTGTCGCGGATACCCACGATCTCGACTTCGTCGCCAACCTTGACGATGCCGGTCTCGATACGGCCGGTCACCACGGTGCCGCGGCCCGAGATCGAGAACACGTCTTCGATCGGCATCAGGAACGGCTTGTCGGTCGGACGCGGCGGCTGCGGGATGTGCTCGTCAACGGCCTTCATGAGCTCGATGATCGAGTTCTTGCCGATTTCGTCATCACGGCCTTCAAGAGCGGCCAGAGCCGAACCCTTGATGATCGGAATGTTGTCGCCGTCGAAGTTGTAGCTCGAGAGCAGCTCGCGGACTTCCAGTTCGACGAGCTCGAGGATCTCGGCGTCGTCAACCTGGTCGACCTTGTTCATGTACACGACCAGAGCCGGCACACCGACCTGACGAGCGAGCAGGATGTGCTCGCGGGTCTGCGGCATCGGGCCGTCGGCAGCGTTCACCACCAGGATGGCGCCGTCCATCTGCGCCGCACCGGTGATCATGTTCTTCACGTAGTCGGCGTGACCCGGGCAGTCGACGTGAGCGTAGTGACGCGCGTCGGTCTCGTACTCAACGTGAGCCGTCGAGATGGTGATGCCGCGCTCACGCTCTTCCGGTGCCTTGTCGATGTTCGAGAAGTCAACCGGCGCGCCCTGCACCTTGGTGATTGCCGCGGTAAGCGTGGTCTTGCCATGGTCGACGTGACCGATGGTACCGATGTTGCAGTGCGGCTTGTTCCGCTGGAACTTTTCCTTGGCCATTTCCTATAACCTTCTGTTCTTCGAATTTGGAATTCTGACGGAGAACGGGACGGGCGCCCCTTAGATCAGGCGCCGCCCCTAAACGCTGTGCCTGGCTTAGGCAAGCTTCTCCTTGACCTCTGCTGCGACGTTCGCCGGCACCTCGTCATAATGCGAGAATTGCATCGTGTACTGGGCGCGGCCCTGCGTGAACGAGCGGAGCTCGTTTACGTAGCCGAACATGTTGGCGAGCGGCACGATCGCCTCCACGGCTTGCGCGTTGCCGCGCGAGTCGGTGCCCTGGATCTGACCACGGCGGGAGTTAAGGTCGCCGATCACGTCGCCCATGTATTCGTCAGGGGTGACGACTTCGACCTTCATGATCGGCTCGAGCAGCTTGATGCCTGCCTTCTGGGCAGCTTCGCGCATCGCACCGCGACCGGCGATTTCGAAGGCCAGGGCCGACGAGTCGACGTCGTGGTACTTACCGTCGAGCAGCTCGATATCGAAATCGATGATCGGGAAGCCGATGAGCGAACCGGTTGCAGCCGTCTCGCGCATGCCCTTCTCGACCGACGGGATATATTCGCGAGGAATATTACCGCCCTTGATGTTGTCGATGAAGTTGATGCCCTGGCCGCGCTCACCGGGGGTGAGCTTGACCTTGACCTCGCCGAACTGACCCGAACCACCCGACTGCTTCTTGTGGGTGTAGGTAATGTCGACCGGCTTCGCGAGGTACTCACGGTACGCCACCTGTGGCGCGCCGACGTTGGCCTCGACCTTGAACTCGCGCTTCATGCGATCGACGAGAATGTCGAGGTGAAGCTCGCCCATGCCCTTGATGATCGTCTGGCCCGATTCGTGGTCGGTCGAAACGCGGAACGAGGGATCCTCGGCAGCCAGGCGCGAGAGGGCGAGGCCCATCTTTTCCTGGTCGGCCTTGGTCTTCGGTTCCACCGACAGCTCGATAACCGGCTCGGGGAATTCCATCCGCTCGAGGATGATCGGGTGCGCGGAATCGCACAGCGTATCGCCGGTGGTGGTTTCCTTCAGACCGGCCAGCGCCACGATGTCGCCCGCGAAGGCTTCATCGATGTCTTCACGGTTGTTGGAGTGCATCAGCAGCATGCGGCCGATCTTCTCTTTCTTGTCCTTGACCGAGTTCAGGTACGAACCCTTGGACAAGCGGCCCGAGTAGATGCGCGTGAAGGTCAGCGAGCCGACGAACGGGTCGTTCATGATCTTGAACGCCAGCGAAGCGAACGGCGCGTCGTCGCTCGACGGACGGCTGTCTTCTTCGTCGCTGTCGGGCTTCACGCCCTTGATCGCCGGAACGTCGACCGGGCTCGGCAGGTAGTCGACAACCGCGTCGAGCAGGGTCTGCACGCCCTTGTTCTTGAACGACGAGCCGCACAGTACCGGCACGAACTTCTGCGCCAGCGTACCCTTGCGGATCAGCTTTTTCAGCGTGGCCACATCGGGCTCGTTACCCTCGAGGTACGCTTCCATGATCTCGTCGTCCTGTTCGACGGCGAGTTCGATGAGGTTCGAGCGGTACTCGGCAGCCTTGTCGGCGAGGTCGGCCGGAATTTCGACATAGTCGAACTTCGCGCCCAGGCTCTCGTCCTGCCAGATGATCGCACGGTCGTTGACCAGGTCGACCAGGCCCTTGAAGTCACCTTCGGCACCGATCGGCAGGTAAAGCACCGCCGGGACAGCGCCCAGGCGATCGATGATCGTCTGCACGCAATAGTAGAAGTCAGCGCCCGTACGGTCGAGCTTGTTGACGTAGCACATCCGCGGCACGCCATACTTCTCAGCCTGGCGCCACACGGTCTCCGACTGCGGCTCAACGCCGGCAACGCCGTCGAAAGCGGCAACCGCACCGTCGAGGACGCGCAGCGAACGCTCGACTTCAATGGTGAAGTCGACGTGTCCGGGGGTGTCGATGATGTTCAGGCGGTGCTCGGGGCCCTCGCCGTCTTCGGCCTGCCAGAAGCAGGTGGTCGCGGCGGAGGTGATCGTGATGCCACGCTCCTGCTCCTGCTCCATCCAGTCCATGGTCGCGGCGCCGTCATGGACTTCGCCGATCTTGTAGGACTTGCCGGTGTAATAGAGGATGCGCTCGGTCGTCGTGGTCTTGCCGGCGTCGATGTGCGCCATGATGCCGAAGTTACGATAGCGCTCGATAGGATGGCTGCGGGCCATTTTACTTACTCCGAAGGGCCCCCCGCCCGTGCCTCGACTATGCCCGGCACGGACAGGGACCGAAAAAGATTACCAGCGGTAGTGCGAGAACGCGCGGTTGGCGTCGGCCATGCGGTGCGCGTCTTCACGCTTCTTCACAGCATTGCCGCGGTTGTTCGCCGCATCCATCAGCTCGCCCGAGAGACGGGCAGCCATGGTGGTTTCCGCACGGCCACGGGCCGCGTTGATCAGCCAGCGGATGGCGAGCGCCTGGGCACGCTCCGGACGGACTTCGACCGGAACCTGGTAGGTCGCACCACCAACACGGCGCGAACGCACTTCCACCTGCGGCGAAACGTTCGCCAGCGCATCGTGGAACAGCGCGACCGGATCGGCCTTGGCACGGTTCTCGACGGTTTCGAGAGCACCGTAAACGATACGCTCGGCAACCGACTTCTTACCGTCGAGCATGAGGTTGTTCATGAACTTCGACAGGATGAGATCACCGAACTTGGGATCCGGCAGAATTTCCCGCTTCTCGGGACGACGACGACGTGACATCGGACTAATTCCTTATTTTGGGCCGCACCAGCCAACCAGGGGCGCGCGGCCGAAACCAGCTAAAGCGCGAACGCTTACTTCGGACGCTTAGCGCCGTACTTCGAACGGCTCTGGCGGCGATCCTTGACGCCCTGTGTGTCGAGCACGCCGCGCAGCACGTGGTAGCGCACACCGGGAAGGTCGCGCACACGGCCGCCGCGGATCAGGACCACGGAGTGTTCTTGCAGGTTGTGGCCTTCACCCGGAATGTAGGCGATGACTTCGCGCTGGTTGGTCAGACGGATCTTGGCCACCTTGCGAAGCGCCGAGTTCGGCTTCTTCGGGGTCGTGGTGTACACGCGAGTGCAAACGCCGCGCTTCTGCGGGTTCTGCTCCATCGCGGGAACCTTGCTCTTGGCCTTCTGCAAGACCCGGCCCTTGCGGACCAGCTGGTTAATAGTCGGCATGTAATCTCTTCACCGTTCTATCGGGGCTACCGGGACGAGGTGAAGATGTGAGGTTCGCCTGTTCCGCGTCGTCATCCCGGCGAAGGCCGGGATCCTGCGAAACATAGGAAGCCGCGACGCGACTTCCAATGCGAGCCTGAAACACTCCACCCAGGCCCATCGAGCACCGGGTTACTTTGACGGCTGCCCCAAGAGCGTCCTAACGGACCGCTCCAACAGAGAAAGGCCTATCGCGAATCCGCACAGGCCCCCGGGACATCACCGGCAATGTTCAGCTCTATTTACCCGCGCGAGGACAAAAGCCCCGCTTCGGATGGGCGGCCCCTTACGGGGAATTGCGGATAGGGTCAAGGATAGGCAAAAGCCTTTAGGCAAATGTGGGATGAGCCGTGCTCAGCCATGGCTCTCGCCCCCTAGGCTTTAGCTCCTGACGATACGAAGCCCCAGGCGGCGAAACCGCAGCCGACGACAAACGCCGCCATGCTCGCAAGCACCAGGACATTGGTTGCACGAGAGCCGATTGCCTGGTCCATGTGCCTTTTCATGGCGGCCTCTAGCGCGGCGAGGCGCGGCCCGTCATCGGCGACGGTCATCCAGTAACCCAGCATTGTCCCGGCCCCAATGCTCACGCGCTTAAAGGCGTAGAGCGACCACAGACCTGATCCCAACGACGCGAGTATTCCGACAAGGAAGGCTGCAGCCGCGCCCAGCTTTGCTCCGCTCCCCATTTCGAGCGGGAGCAGAGACACGGCGGCAGCACCATTGATCACGACCAGCGTCGCCAGGAGCCACCGCGACAGGCTCGCCACTTCACGAACCCCATCATGGAATGCCTCGACCATCATTGGCATGAAAGTTTCGGCGGCCAGCCGATTGGATGCCAGTTCGCGGTTGTCCTCGTCCATCGATGTCCTCACCGCAGGCGGAGCCGGTCGTTCCACCTGTGGGTGGCACGAGATGCCGGCCATCAGGGCCGGCGCCGTTGTCTCGAAAGAGCGCCGATGCGCGGGCTTGCTTCGTCCGTCGGAGTGTTCGACTCGGTCGCGGGACGCTTTGGAATTATCAGCCCGCAAATAGACGGTCACCGCCAATCACGTAACGCGTTGACTTGGTTCACCGTCAGAGCCCTCTCCCAGGTAGAGAGGGAAACGGCCTCAATCCCTGGTCAAATGCTCGACCAGCGCCCTGACCTTCTTCTGCCGCCATTGCGGGCGCGGGGCGACGAGCCAATAGGCGCGGCGGCCTTCTTCCGGCCCCTCCAGAGTGACCAGGCGGCCGTCGGTCAGCGCTTCTTGCACCAGGGGCATCGGCATCATGGCCTTGCCCAGTCCAGCGAGCGCGCTCGACAGCGCCTGCCCGGCGTTGCCGACCTGGAGCACTACGCCGGCGGCTTCCTCTTCGGGCAAAGGGTAGCCGGGCCAGGCGATCCAGCCCTCTGCCCCGCCCGGCGCCGCAACCAGCACGCGGCTGGCGGGGGCGAGTTGCACGCCCTCCAGTTCGTCCGGTCCTTCGATCAGCCGGATGGCGAGATCGAGGTTGGCCTCGGTGAAGTCGGCATCCTCGTCGGCGACCAGTTGGTAGCGGACTTCGGGGTTCTCGGCGCGGAAAGCGGCCAGACGCGGAGCGAGCCACTGGGCGAAGAACTCGCGCGGGACCGCGATGGTGTAGTTGTGGCTCGATTGCCCGGCCTGCATCGCCTGGACGCTTTCCTCGAACCGCAGGAAGCCTTCGCGCAACGGATCGAGGCCGGCTTCGGCCTCGTCAGTCAGCTCCAACCCCTTGGACGTCCGCCGGAACAGAACCACGCCGAGGACATCCTCGAGCGCGCGAATCTGCTGGCCGACAGCCGCCGGGGTGACCGCGAGCTCGTCGGCCGCGCGGGTGAACGAGAGGTGCCGTGCGGCAGCGTCAAACACGCGCATGGCGTTGAGGGGCAAGTGAGTCCGCTTCATTCCGCGCCCGCGTTTAATGGGCGCGGGGCTTCGCGGCAACCTAGGTTGGTGAGAGACGTGGGCCGCTCTGTTCAAGCCGGGCGAGGCGCTCTTCGACTGAGCCCATCTGCAGATTGATGCTCTCCGCCTGCTGGGCACGCTTGAGCGAGGCGCGAAGGGTTTCCGCGAGCGGTTCGGTCATGGCTTTGAGACCGTCGAGCTGGGCGGCGTTGTAGCGGTTGAAGTCGCTGCGCGGACCGATCAGCAACTGGCCGATCGGACCGTCTTCGTCTTCAAGCGGCAAGGTCAGCGGGAAACGGGGGTCGGCGACGGGATCGTAGCTCGGCCTGCCCAGTTCGTCGGCTTGCTCGATGTCGCGCGCCGCCAGCAGCTGCGGACCGCGCGGCCCATCCACCAGCAGGGCAGCGCCGCTGCAATGAACCGCAGCGGACAGGGCCGAGAGAGTGCGGACGCCGATCTCCTCTGGCATTTCGGTGGTGCGCCAGACATGCAGCCGGCCAACAAGTTTCTGGATACGGCTTTCGTCGCCCGCGAGCCGCTTCTTTGCCCAGCGCATGGCGAGCGCCTGGGTCGGGGCGAAAATTCCCGCTGCGAGGATGGCACCGGCAAGCGTGGCGGCGGTCTCGCTTTCCCGGCCCAGGACCCATTCGGCGCCGAGCTTGAGAAAATCCATGCTCAACGTCCAGACGATGCCGACCGCCAGCGTCACCACCGCCGAGATCGCCGAGCGACTGATCACGCGGTCGGCCTCCCACAGTCTGAATCGCAGGAGCGAGATCAGGAGACCAATCGCCATCGCCAGGAAGCCGAGGTTAAAAAAGACGATGACGATGAGGCCGTTGATCGGCGACTGCTCAAGCACGTCGACCAGGACGAAGGCCAGCGTCAGCGATAGCAGCCCACTGGCGAAGCCGAACGCCGCCCACTTGACCTGCTGCCGCTCGATACCCGGCTGAAAGCGCCGGTACTTGATCACGTGGCAGATCAGCAGAAACAACGGCAGGATGAAGGCGATGGCTACGTTGATCCAGGTCGGAATCTCGTCAATCGCCAGCGGGACCATCAGCAGAGGCGCGATGACGAGGATCCATCGCACCACGCGCGGAGTGAAACGCCCGTCCGGGAACGCCGCTATCCCGATCACGAGCAACGCCCAGGCCAGCGTGGTGTAGACGTCGAACGCATTGCCCATTCCCGTGGCGAGCCACAAGTTCAGCGGTGGATCGATCGAGCCGGCGAACAGCAGGAAGCTGAACGAGAACAGCAAGGCGACCGGATCTTGCGGACGGCGCAGGAACAGCAGGACGGCACAGCCGATCAGGGTCATGCAGGTAAGCAGCGAGATGAACATTCTCGCCGTCATCCGTTGATCGCGGCTGATGACCTGCGAGGCGTCCTTTCCGGCAGCATACCGTGGAGAAACTTCTATCCGGTGCGTCGCACTCTGACCTTCCGGCGACGCGAGCGTGAGCGCAACAACTTGTCCGTCCTTGCCCTTGAGGCGGGCGGCCAGATCCCAGACCGGGGTATCCTGGGCGACAGGCTTTCCATCGATCGCGGTAATGCGCGACATGGCCGGGACCACGGGAACGCCGGTATTGCCCGGTATGCTCTCCACGGTGATCGACCCGTCGTTTTCGACTTGCGAGGTCAGGGACAGGCGATGGAACTGCGGGTCGTTGCGGTAGGTGTCGCGCAAGACAAACACCGTGCCGGCAATGTCGAGCACCACGGCAAGCGCAAGCGCGACGAACCAAAGGCCGCGGATCCAGGTGAGCTGGGTATTGGTGGGCGGCGGCAACCGGCTCGGCAAGAAGCGGTGGACGCGGATCGCCATGTCAGGCCTTAGTGGCGCGCGCACGGCGAACGGACGGCCGGCAGCACTGGCGGCACCCCTTCGCCCCTTCGACGACCTCAAGGCCGATCCACCCCTTCATGGCGATTCATTATCGCCGCTTCGCCGCCGGTCTGCAACGGGGGCGATTCAGGGGCCGTTTTAGGGGCCGGATTCAGGAACTCAGAGCGGGAGGCCGCAGCCCCGGGGCCGGAGGAACTCCGCTGTCTGCAGCAACATGTCGAACATGGCGTCGCGCGCCTGCTGCGTCAGATTGAGCCAAAGATTGCGGCCGTCGCACTTTTCGGGCGTGGCGATGACCAGGCCAAGGTCGGTCAGCGTCTGCACGCTGTCGGCCACGCACACCAGGTCGATCTGGGTCAAGGCAGCGAGACCCTCGATCGACAAACGGCGGCGCTTCTTCTCGTGAACCACGATCTCCAGCATGACCCGCAGGGTCGGATCGCCGAAGTTGAGCTTGCCGTATTGAAGGTCGAAGCCCCGGCGGATCGTCTTGATCGCGTCGGCCAGGCCCCGTGCAAGGTCCGTCCGCTCCTCCTCGAGCAGGTGCGTGCCCGGCGCCTCGGCGGGCGCGAGCTCCTCCGACCAGGCGAGCAGCTGGCGCGCAAGCACCTCTGCTTCGCATGACTTCGGTGCATCCTGATCGAACATCAATTCCTCCGGTATTTGCAGATGGCCGGATAGAGAGGTCAAACCGCGGCTGCTTAACCGATCGCGCCGTTCACGAAGCAATCGCGGCAATCAGGCCCGCACAGCGGCGGCCGACGACAGCCAATACAACGATCTCGGGACAATCGGGTCCAACGGCGTCCCGTATCGGGAAAAGGCCTGACAGACAGGGGGATTTTCCTGCGGCACAGTGTCGCGAACGGAACTCTCTGGAACTTGCCCATGCACCAAGTCCGTGCCGTAATATTGACCGGTTATCTTGAGGTCGCAAAACACGTCTGTATCGACGGTCCGCGCTTGCTGCGAGAGATGGACATTTCGCTGCAGTCGCTCACCAATCCGGAAAGTCCGCTTCCGGCAGCCACTGTCAACAAGCTGCTTGAAAGATCTGCCGCGGAATCGGGCTGCGACAGCTTCGGGCTGTACATGGCCGAATGCCGATCTTTCGCCAGCCTCGGCCCCCTGAGCCTGTTGTTCGAGCATCTGGCCAATGTCCGGGAGGTGGCAAAGGCGAGCATCACCTATCGGCGCTACATGAACGACGTGATCCACATTTCGATGGAAGAGGACTCAGAGACCTGCGTGCTCAGGCTCGAGGTCCTGCCGATCGCGATGGGGGTGCAGATGATGGACCTCATGGTGGGCTCGGGTTACCGAATCCTGTCGGGTGTATCCGCCGACCGCTGGCGCCCCTCGAGCGTTCACCTGGTTCGCCCCGAGCCGAAAGACCTCGCGGCCTGGCGCCGCTTCTATCCGTGCCGGATCGAGTTCGAGAGCAACTTCAACGGCTACGTGTCTCCAAGCAGCTCCATGCGCCTACCGACGCTGCTGCCCGACGCGACCATGGCCAAGCACGCCGAGCATCTGCTGCACCTGGTGCCCCTGCCCAATCCGGACAAAGTCGGCGACAGCGTCAGGCGGGCGATCACCCTGCTGCTTCCGAGCGGAAAAGCGACGGTGCAGCAAGTTGCCTCCCATCTCGGGATGAGTCCGCGCACTCTTCAACGCAGGCTCGAACAAGAGGGCGTCGTGTTCGGCGAACTGCTCAACGAGATCCGCCGAGGTCTGGCAACGCACTATCTCACTGGGTCGAGCCGGCCGATCATCGTGATCGGTGGCTTGCTGGGCTTTGCCTCACCCGGTTCGTTTACGCGCTGGTTCGTTGGAGAGTTTGGGGTTCCGCCGCGAACTTGGCGGGCCGAACAGGAAGAAGGCGAGCTGGAGACAGCCTAGGCGTCTTGAGCCTTCCACATTGCGCTAAGCGATCTAAACCGCCGCTGGTGCCGCTAGCGGGAAGAACGGGATCGCCACGTCGAACAGGGCGCCATCCTCTCCGGCAAAGGTGTAGTGCCCTTCCATTGAGCCGATGTTGGTCATCAACTCGCAACCCGACACGTAATCGTGCGTCGCACCCGGGGCGAGGATCGGCGTTTCGCCAACAACCCCTTCGCCGTCGACCAGGCTCACCATCCCGTGGGCATCGGTGATCCGCCAGTGACGGGTCCGCAGTTGGATCACGTCGTCGCGGCCGTTTTCGATCCGTATGTGGTAGACCCAGAACCAGCGTTTCGCTTCCGTGCGAGACTGGTCGGGCATGAAGTTCACCGCAACGCGCACGGTGACCCCGGCGGTCTTCGCCGCGTGCTGAAACAGGCTGGCGAGCACATCCTGCATTCTTGATCCCGTAACCCCTTTACCTCCGCGGAGCAAAGGGGTTGCGGCCAGTTGCACCCAGCGAAGATCGCCGAGTTCCGCCATTTTTGGGATGAGCACCGCGCTGCGACGGTGTTTTGCGGTGGAGTGGAAGAAACGAGCGCTACGGACAGATTTATTTGCGAACGCCTCGCACTAGCGATAAGGCGAGTCCTCCCGCAGTGGAGTCAAAACGATGAATGAGTCCGGTGGCGCCTGCCTTCTCCCCATGCCGATGCCCAACGACCGAACCACCCGGACGGTCTTGTTCGCTCTGCGGCGGATGGCGGTTCATGGGGTGCGCGACGCCAACGCCTGCTGGCTGATGCTGGACTTGTTCAGCACCGGATTTCGTCGCCCCCTGGTGCTGCTGCGGGCCTTCATGCTCGAACTGTCGCATGCCTCGCGAGGGCCAATCCAGGTGGCGCCCTGCTGCACACCGCGGATGACCGAAGACGAAAGCCTGATCCTGCGAATCCTGTTCGGCGCTGCGAACGATCTAGCTGCCGCCGAGGATCTTCTCGTGGATTTGACGCGTAACCCCGGGGTTGCTGAACCGCTGTCAGCAGCAGCCGTCTTCGGCCGCTGCCTGACAGCAGCAAAGCTTCCGAACGCGGTTTAGAGCCCGGCTTTGCTAAACGCCTGGTCGAGGTCCTCGATCAGGTCGGCCGGATCTTCCAGACCGATGTTGATCCGCAGCATCCCCTGGTCGATGCCCATCTCCACGCGCGCTTCTTCGCCCATGTTGGCGTGGGTGGTGCTGGCAGGGTGACACATCAGCGATTTCGAATCCCCGATGTTGTTCGAGATGTCGACCAGCTGAAGCGCGTCGAGCACCGCGTGAGCCTGCGCCCGCCCCCCATCGAGGATGAAACTGAAGATCGGTCCGACAGCGTCCATCTGCTTCATCGCCAAATTGTGCTGCGGATGGCTAGGCAGACCGGGATGGAGCATGTGCGGCACCCGGCTTTCGACGAACCGACCGACTTCGAGCGCCGCCTTGCTCTGAGCGTGCGCACGCAGCGAAAGCGTCTCCAGTCCCTTAAGCACCACCCAGGCGTTGAAAGGCGAGCAATTGGGACCGGTGTTGCGCTGGAACGGAAGCAGGACCTCGTCGATCCACTGCTTCGTTCCGCATACCGCGCCAGCCAGGACCCTGCCCTGACCGTCCATCAGCTTTGTCGCGGAATAGGCGACCACATCCGCGCCGAACTCGAGCGGACGCTGCAATGCAGCGGTGGCGAAGGCGTTGTCGACCACGCTGGTGATGCCGCGCGACTTCGCAAGGCCGCACACGAACTCCAGGTCGACCACGTCCATCGTCGGATTGGCCGGGGTTTCGAAGAAAAACACCTTGGTGTTCGGCCGGATCGCAGCTTCCCAGGCGTCATTGTCACGCGCGTCGATCACGGTCGCTTCGATCCCGAACTTGGGCAGCAGGGTATCGACCAGCCAGCGGCACGAACCAAAAGCGGCGCGCCCGGCTACGACGTGGTCTCCAGTCTTGAGCTGGCAAAGCAGTGCGGTGGTCATCGCCGCCATGCCGGTGGCCTGGACCCGGCACGCCTCGGAACCTTCCATCGCCGCGATACGCTCTTCGAGCATCGCGACTGTGGGATTCTGCAGGCGAGAGTAGGTCATCCCCTCGGCCTCTCCGGCGAACCGTGCGGCCACGGTCGCGGCATCGTCGTAAGTATAGCCGGAGGTCAGGAACAGCGCTTCGCTGGTTTCGCCCTGCTCGGAACGCCAAGTCCCCGCGCGCACGGCGCGAGTTGCGGGACGCCACTTGGAGGTGATCGAACGGTCGGTGCCGGTAGTCTTCTTCATCGCTGCGCGTCTAGGCGCTGCGTTTAGCGTGGGCAATGGGTAGCTTAGGGGCAGCTTTGTGGACAGGATTACGGGCTGGTGGGAAAGTCGGTGTCGCTGTTACCGTCGCCGTCGATCAAGATGATCAGCGCCGCAATCAGGATGGCACCAACGGGAAGCATCCACGCTGACTCATCGCCGCCAGACAAGTTTTCAACCTGACCTATGTGGGCCGATACCCACGCAGGCGCAGCGAGAGCTGGAGTAGCGAGTGAAAGGGCGATCCCCGCCACGACAACATTACGAAACATTGGACCTGCTCCTTTTCGCCGAGTGACGTCTTGTCAACGCGGCGACAGGTTCCTGTTTCCACCACACATCCCGTCACCAGTGGCGTCCACCGCAATTCTCTCCGATCGACCCGCCTCGTGAACTTTGGACAAAAAAACGGGGCCCGAAGGACCCCGCTTCCTTTTGAAAACTCCAAGCAGCCGAATTACGGGCTGGTCGGAGAATCGCTGCCATCGCTGATCAGCAGGATCAGACCCAGCGCCACAGCTGCGAAAGCAGCTACGAGCCAGACCGAAACACCAGCAATGTCTTCGGCATTCTCGACTCCCGCAGGTGCACGCACCGGGGCAGCCTGAACAGTAGCCGCCTGGGCCGTCCCGGCGACAAGCGTCAAAGCCGCGCCGGCGGCAAGAAGCGATTTACGCACCATAACTCCTCCACTGATTCTCATGTCGGCCGTTGGGCCGCGCTTCGCTGTAGTCTAAGAAAAATTAAAATGCACTAAAAACTATGCCATGCTCACAGGCTCTTACCGCAATTGCGACACAACTCATCCCGCGCCTGCAACAACTCACCCCATTTTAGGGACTGACCGGGATCAAGTCGTCATCGCTATCGCCCAAAAAGAGGATCAGAGCTAACAGGCCGACCACAGCGCCGACAATAACCCACGTCGACGTGCTGTCGAGCTGCTCGGCCGAAAGAGGGCCCGAAGAGGGAACCCTCATCGGCAACGCATGAGCCGCACCCGCCACGAAAGTCGCGGAGGCCGCAGCCGCAATCAGAGTCCGACGAAGCATGGGTGAATCCTTGAGCCCGGTCCTTGGACGAGATGGAGGGCAGGAATCAAAAAGGGCAGATGTCCGACCGCTGTCCCGATGGGGGGCAGGACAGCGGCCGGCTCTCACTGCCCACAAGCCTTATGCCCCAAAGCAGAGGCCCGTTATATTGGGGAATACCCCCAGTCCCTGTGAAAAGATTACCGATTCTGTTTCGACACAATCGGCAGGGATCGACCGCTTGCCACGCTCCTCGCAGAGCACTATCCGCTTCGCCGATGAGCGCCGGCTCCAGTCCCCCTCCCATTCACCCTCGCGATCCCCTCGGCTGGACGGTCGCGATCACGCTTGGGTTCTTCGCGCTGGTCATGGTGCGGCTGACGATACCGTCGAAGCCATTCTTCGACGAGATTCACTATCTGCCCGCCGCGCGCACGATCCTGGAGCTCTCGCACCTGGTCAATTCGGAGCACCCCCCGATGGGCAAGGTGCTCATTGCGCTGGGCATGGGTGTGTTCGGCGACAATCCGCTGGGGTGGCGGATCATGTCGGCGCTGTTTGGCACGCTTGGCCTGTGGGCCGCCATGCGCGCCATGTGGTTCGCGTCCGGTGCCCGCTTCGCTACGATCGCGAACGGCATCCTGCTGGCGACTGCCTTTCCGCTCTTCATCCACTCGCGCATCGCCATGCTCGACATCTTCATGGCGAGCTTCGTTCTTGTGGCGCTGTGGATGTGTGCCGGAGCTGTACGCGAAAGCGAGACGGCCCGGTGGCGCCTCGCAATTGCGGGCGCGGCGATGGGCTTTGCAATGGCCTGCAAATGGAACGCCATCCCCCTCGCGATGATGCCTGGCCTCGCCTTCCTCGTAGTCAGAGTACACTCGGCCGGCTGGCAATTCCTGACCTGCCGCAGAGGTCCACCCGTCCCCGGCATGACCCTGCTGGAGGCCGCCTTTTGGCTCGGCCTAGTGCCGGTCGTGGCCTACGCCCTCTCGTATGCGCCGCTTGCATTCCTCCACCAGGGCGCGGTCGATCCGATGCATCTCGCCGAGTTGCAGAAGAAGATGTACGACCTGCAGCAGACGGTGGTCAAACCGCACACTTACATGAGCGTCTGGTACCAGTGGGTCGTCAACTGGCGCGCCATTTGGTATCTCTACGAAGTCGTCGATGGCGCGCAGCGCGGCGTGCTTCTGATCGGCAACCCCCTCACTATGCTGATCGGTCTGCCCGCTTTGGGTTGGTGCCTCTGGGCCGGAATCAAGCGCCGGCGTTGGGATGCTCTGGCCATTTTCGTGCTCTATGCCGTCAGCCTCGGTTTCTGGATCATCGCCAAGAAGCCGGTGCAGTTCTATTACCACTACTTCCTGCCGAGCACCTTCCTGATCGCCGCGCTCGCGCTGTTGCTCGACGACTTCTGGCGGCACGGAAAGCGCAAGACCGCGCTCACGACGATCGCGGCGTCATGCGCAGTGTTCGCGTTCTTTTACCCGATCCTGTCCGCAGCCCCGCTCAAGGGCCGCGATTCCTACGTCACCTGGATGTGGCTCCACAGCTGGCGCTAGGAATGCCCACTCCCAAGGGCAGGCTTCAGCCGAAGCGGCCCCAGACGAAGCGGCTGGACAACGCGTAGTTCCACACAGAGCCGATGAGAATTCCAGTGAGGGCCGCCGGATAAGTGTGGAAGCCGAACCGCACCAACACTGCCGCTGCGCCTACGTTGGTCAGCAGGCCAACCGAACAGGTCAGTGCAAACTTGAGCCAGCCCTTGGTCAGCGGCCACGCACCGCGGAGCCGCTGGTCGGCATAAGTCAGGGCGTTGTTGAGCACGAAGTTGAAGGTCATCGCCACTAGCGCGGCGATCGTCTGGCCCACCTCGAAGGTGGAGACGAGGTGGTCCTCGAACCGCCCGCCGAACAGGGTCAGGAAGGCAGTCAGAACCGCCATGTGCACCACAACGCCCGCGGCCCCGATGGTCCCGAACAAAGCGTAGCGCGTCGGAATGATCCGCCCGAGCCACTTGTCGTAGAGGCCGACCAGGAATTCGAACACGACCGTGCGGTCGAGCTTGCTCTCGCCTTCGGCGCGCGCTGCAAATTTCAGGGGGAATTCCTTTACCTTGAGCGGCGTGTCGATGGTTGCCAGGATGTCGAGCAGGATCTTGAAGCCGATGCCCGAAAGCCGATGCGCGTCGCGGCGCAGGAGCTCGGTCCGGAGCATGAAATAGCCGCTCATCGGATCGGTCAGGTCAACGCCAGTGACTTTGCGGGCGAGTTGGTTGGCCACCGCCGACACCTTCTCGCGATCAGGGCGGTTCCACCCTTCCATGCTCGCGCCTTCAGCAAAGCGGGAACCCACGGCGACATCGCATTCGCCGGAATGGATCGCGGCGAGCATCTTCGGCAGCAAGGCGGGATCGTGCTGATGGTCGGCATCCATTACCGCGACGACCGGCGCCGCGGTGGCACACATTCCTTCGATCGCTGCACTGGCGAGCCCGCGGCGGCCGATGCGCTGGATTACGCGGATGCGCGGATCGCCGAGCGAGATTTCCCGCGCGGCGTCGGCCGTGCCGTCGCTACTGTTGTCGTCGACGAAGATCGCTTCCCAGCCGGTTGGCCCGAGCGCGGCTTCCAGCCGTCCCACCATCGGCCCGATGTTGGGCCGTTCGTTGAACGTCGGCAGGACGACCGCCAGCTCCAACGAGCCGGTGGCCACTGCGTCAGAGCCGGGCAACGACAGCGTCGCCAATTTCAACCGTGCCCGCGCTTCCGCCAAGGTCCGCGCCCTTCACTCCGTCGGCCAGCGTCTTCGACACCGCCGCCTCGATTTGCGCCGCCTTCGCTTCGAGCCCGAAGCTGTGGCGCAACATCATCGCCAGGCTGAGGATCATCGCCAGCGGGTTAGCTTTGCCCTGCCCGGCAATATCGGGAGCGCTACCGTGAATCGGCTCGTAGAGGCCCTTGGTCCCGTACTCGGTCTGCAACTCGCCCAGCGAGGCGCTGGCGAGAAGACCGATCGAGCCGACACACATGCTCGCCTGGTCGGACAAGATGTCGCCGAACAGGTTGCCGGTGACGACGACGTCGAACTGTCCTGGGTTACGCACCAACTGCATGGCGGCATTGTCGACGTACATGTGGCTGAGTTCAACGTCGGGATATTCGGCCGCGACTTCGATCACCACATCGCGCCAAAGCTGGCTGGTCTCGAGCACGTTGGCCTTGTCGACGCTGCACAAGCGCTTGCCCCGGCCTTGCGCGGCGCGGAAGCCGACGTGGGCGATACGGCGCACCTCGTCTTCGGCATAGGACATCAAGTCGAAACCCTGCCGGCGGCCGTCGTCGAGCGTGCGGATCGCCTTCTCGCCGAAATAGACGTCGCCGTTGAGCTCGCGCACGATAAGCAGGTCGATGGCGCGGGCCACTTCGGGGCGCAGGGCGGACAAGTCTTCCAGTCCTGGAAACATCGTCGCCGGGCGCAAGTTGGCGAACAGGCCAAGCGCCTGGCGCAGCCCGAGGATCGCCTGCTCAGGACGCAAATGCCGTTCGAGGTTGTCGCATGCGGGATCGCCGACAGCGCCGAACAAGACGGCATCCGCGGCCTTCGCCATCTCCAGCGTTTCCGGCGGGAGCGGGTGACCGTGGCGACGATAGCCGATGCCGCCAACGTCGCCTTCCCAGATCGTCAGCCCGGGCAGGTCCAGCGCATCCAGGACACGGCGCGCCTCGGCCATGATCTCAGGGCCAATTCCATCTCCGGCAAGGCAGGCAATCTTCATAGGTCAGGCAATTCGTCCAAGCAGTTCACGCAATCGAGCGCGCGCGGCCATAACATCACCGCGGCGGTCGGCAAGGAGGTAGTGATCGAGCGGTGTGGAGAGCTTGTCCATCGCGATCAGGATATCCTCAAGCTGGCCCTGCGGCCGCGCACCCTCCCCACCATAGCCTAGATCGCGCAGCAGCAGCGTTTCGTAGCCCACAAGGGCCCCAGCCCAGCCGCGAGCCGAAGGCGAGAGGCAAATCGCCTCAAGCAATCCGGCGAGCGCTTCGTAGAGCTGCGGGTAAGCTTGCCTCTCAGGCAGGGCGATGGCGGTCAGCGCGCACACCCAGCCGATCGCCGCCGCCGGTAGCGGTTCGGTCAGCCAAGGTCCGCGGCTTTCGAGCAGTTCAAGCTTGGCGAAAGGCAACTGACTGTCGGACTTGGCCGCAAGCTGCAATTCCACGAGGTTTCCGGGAATTGTCACCGGCCGGAGTTGCCGCCCGCGGCCTCCGGCGACGTAGGCGGCGATCACGCCGTGCTCAGCCGTAAGCAGCCGCGCGACCACGGCTGTCTCGCCGTGCGGACGGGCGGCGAGCAGGATGGCAGGCGCGCGGAGATGCATCGTGTGTGTTTAGGGCGCTCACCCAACGGCGCAAAGGATGCAGCACCAAATCCTCCCCGAGCTTGTCTCGGGGAGGTGGCGCGCGTCGAAGACGTGTGACGGAGGGGTAGGCGGATTAGCGCAACATGCCCCACCACCATCCGCTTCGCGGATGGTCCCCCTCCCCGAGCAAGCTCGAGGAGGATCTGATTACTTGGAAAGCTTCGCCTCGAGCTCGGCCACGCGAGCTTCGAGCTTCGCGGCCTCCTCGCGAGCGCGGCTGGCCATTTCCTTGACCGCCTCGAACTCTTCGCGCGAGACGAAGTCGAGCCCGCCAAAGGTCTCCTTCACCCGCGTGCGTGCGCCTTCGCGCGCCTCGCGGGTCATGCCGGCAAAGGTGCCGGCGGCGGCGTTCGCCAATTTCACGAAGTCGGCGATCAGGGGATTTTCGCTCTGCATGGGCGCTATGTGGCCGCGCCGAGCCCATTCGGCAAGCGGCTAGAGTTCGATCCGCTGCACGGCGGCGGACACCTCGACCCCGTCGGCATCGGGGTTGAGGCGCAGGAACTGCCAATTGAGCACCGTCGCAAACAGGATCCAGGCGAGATAGGGCAGCATGAGCAAGGCGGCCGAGCGCCGCACTTTCCAGAACAACACGATCGTCACGAGCACGGCAACGTTGAGAACGCAGATGACGATCAGCGACAGGGTGATCTCGTGCGCGGCGAAAAAGATCGGGTTCCACGCAAGGTTGATCGCCAACTGAACGACGAACGCCAGGATCGCCGCAGCCCGATAGCGCGAGCCCCAGGCCGAACAGACGATCGCCATGGCAAAGCCCATCATGGTGTAGAGGATCGGCCAGACGATGCCGAAAGCGGCCGGTGGCGGGAAGATCGACGGCTTGTTGAGCACCATGAACCAGGGATCGCTCGACGCGTCCCCGCCCGCCAACCCGGACAGGCGGCCCAGAAGCAGGACCGCGGGCACCAGGAACAACGACCAGCGCACGAAACTGGCACGCAACTGTGCGGGAGAAGCGAGACGGTTCATCGAAGCCCCTGAGCGAATCGCGTCAAGGTATCGCGGAAGCGCTGCCTGCGCGCAATCAGCCGCGTTGAGCGGCCACGAGGAATTCCACGTTTCCTTCAGTCCCGGTAATCGGGCTCTCGATAATGCCGTCGATTTCCCACCCGTCGCCTTCGAGCCACGAACGGATCTCGTCGCATACCCTGGCATGAAGAACAGGGTCGCGCACGATGCCGCCTTTGCCCACTTCTTCGCGGCCGACTTCGAACTGTGGTTTGATCAGGGCCACGAGGCGGCAGCGGGGCGCTGCGAGACGCAGTGGCACTTCGAGCACCTTGGCGAGACCGATGAACGACGCGTCGCACACGACCCAGTCGCAGGGCCTGTCGATCTGTTGCGGAGTAAGCGCGCGGGCATTGGTTTGCTCAAGCACAGTCACGCGCGGGTCCTGCCGCAGCTTCCAGGCGAGTTGGTTGGTGCCCACATCGACCGCGAACACATGCTCTGCACCGTTTTCGAGCAGGACTTCGGTGAAGCCCCCGGTCGAGCTGCCGATGTCCATCGCCACCGCGCCCTTCGCATCGAGCCCGAAGTGTTCGATCGCGTGAGCCAGCTTCACTCCGCCCCGTCCGACCCACGGGTGATCGCGCCCGCGGACCTCGATCGGTACGTCCTCGCGAACCTGCTGGCCGGGCTTGTCGACCCGCGTTTCGCCTGCGAAGACCAATCCGGCCATGACCAGGGCCTGGGCACGGGCCCGGCTTTCAGCCTGCCCCCGCTCCACGAGCAACTGGTCGATACGTCGCTTGCCTGCCATGATGGCGGCGATAGGGCGATGACAGCGGGCAGGCCAGAGGTTGTTGCCGGGCAGGGGAATACTGCCCACAGACAGGAGTGATTTGATGCGGTTCAAGCGGGTTCAACTGGGCATGGCGGTTTGTTGCCTTGCTATCGCCGGATGCGTTCCCGCCCCTCAGCCGACCCCAGCACCCGCCCCCGCTCCCGCTCCCCGACCTGCGCCAACGCCAGTGGCCACGCCCGCCCCGGTGGCCAGCTTCGATCACTGGCTGGACAATCCGGCAACCCCCGGGAACTGGACTTATCGTAACGGCACGGCGCTGTTTTCCGATTCTTCCGGTGGCGCCTTGCTGGCCCTGCGTTGCGATCGCGCGGCAGGCGCGGTCGAAATCGTCCGTGCGGGTCAAGTCACAGCGGCGGAAATAATTGTGCGAGCCGAGACCATGGAGCGCGGGCTCAGTGCCAGATCGGCCCCTGCCGGGGTCGCGGCGCAGATCCCCGCGCGCGACCCATTGCTTGACGCGATGGCCTTTTCCAAGGGGCGTTTTGCCGTGGAAGTGGTTGGTCTGCCTACGCTTTATGCGCCGGCCTACCCCGAGGTTACCCGGGTCATCGAGGACTGCCGCTAGGGGAGTTGGCGAAGCAACGCGAAGGCACGATTCTGACGGGGAAAAACATTTTTACAAGTCTTGTGTTGAAGCCCGGAGTGACTCAAATTCGCACTCAGGCCAGCGGTCCACGCAGGCTTGGCTCCACGGTGAAACGGGGGGCATGGCTTCCAAGCGCGAAAGGAGGTGATCCGATGTCTCATGGTTCAGCAGGGAGGTCGGTAACGACCCGCGCGGAGCATTATCGGTAATCGCTTCTTTCGCCGATAAAGGCTTCGTGGGCGGCTCTTCCGGCCGCTGACCATGCGAAAGGTCGCTTCGGCTGAGGTCGAAGCGGCCTTTCTCATATCTGGCGCCCACGACAGCGCCTTCGGCTGGCCGCGAAACACTTCTCAATTCGGGCATGGACAGCTAGGGCTACTCGAAAGCGGTTTCACCCCTTACCATTAATTACAATTTTACTTGTCAAATTGTAATTTTCGTACAGAGACTGCCTCCGACAGAGGCAAGGACCAGGATTTTATGGCGACGTTGGCCGACCCGAGCACCCAGTTTACCCACCTTCCCCATCCCTCGCCCGTGGCGGACGCGGAGCGCGAGAGGCTGATTGCAGACCCGGGATTCGGCAAGGTCTTCACCGACCATATGGTGGTGATCGAATGGACCGAAGGGCAAGGCTGGCACTCGCACACGCTCGGCCCGCGCCAACCGCTCAGCCTCGATCCAGCGGCGGCAGTGCTGCACTACGCGCAGGAGATCTTCGAAGGGCTCAAGGCCTACCGGCTGGACGACGGCACTATGGCCCTGTTCCGCCCCGAAGAGAATGCGCGCCGCTTCAACGCTTCGGCCCGCCGCCTGGCGATGCCGGAGCTTCCTGAGGACGTGTTCGTCGAAGCCGTTCGCCAGATTGCCCTGGCTGACAAGGACTGGTTCCCGAAGGTCCCAGGCGGCTCGCTCTACCTCCGGCCCTTCATGTTCGCCGACGAGCCGTTCCTCGGCGTGCGGCCGGCCAAGCACTACAAGTTCCTGGTGATCTGCAGCCCGGCAGGCAACTACTTCAAGTCGGGTACTCCGGCGGTCTCGATCTGGGTCTCCGGCGCCTATACCCGCGCCGCGCCCGGCGGCACTGGCGCAGCGAAGTGCGGCGGCAACTATGCCGCCAGCCTCGTACCGCAGGCCGAAGCGATTGCCCGTGGCCACGACCAGGTCGTGTTCCTCGACGCAGCCGAACACAAATGGGTCGAAGAGCTCGGCGGCATGAACGTGTTCTTCGCTTTCGATGACGGCACAATCATCACCCCGCCCCTGACCGGTACGATCCTGCCCGGCATCACTCGTGACAGCCTGCTGACGCTGGTGCGCGAAGACGGCCTCGACGTGCGCGAGGAACGCTACAGCCTCGACCAATGGCGCGCCGATGCTGAGAGCGGCAAGCTCGTCGAATGCTTCGCTTGCGGCACTGCGGCGGTCGTTACCCCGATCGGACGCGTGGCTGGCGAGGATGGCGAGTTCACCGTCGGCAGCGGCGGCCCCGGCCAGTTGACCAGCAAGCTGCGCGAACGGCTCGTAGCAATCCAGCGCGGCGCCGCTGAGGATCGCCACGGCTGGGTCGTCCGGCTCGACTGAAGGCTCTGAATGGCCTTCCGCTTCAAGACCAGCGACGGGTCGGTTGAGGCCAGTCTACGGCGGATTGCAGCGGAACAATTGGACAAGGCCCTGGCCTCGATCGAGGACCGGGACACCAACAATGCCGTCCACGCGGTGCGGGAACGGTGCAAGAAGGTGCGCGCCCTTCTCCGCCTCGTAGGTCCCGCCTTTCCCGCCTATGCGGAAGAGAACGCCTTCCTCCGGGACACGGCGCGCCTGGTGTCTCGTAAGCGCGATGCCTTCGTGATCCGGGAGACCTTCGAGGCGCTCACTGGCGAACCGGCGCCAGGCGCGGATGCCGGCACTGCAGAGTCGGCCCAAGACGTCGGCCCCCTTCTTGTGCAATGCCGCCAGCGACTGCTCGAAATCAGAATACGAAGCCAGTCCTGGTCACTCGACGAACGGGGTTGGGATGCCCTGTCCGGGGGCTTCGCCAAGACGATCCGCAGTGCCCGCAAAGCGGCCAGGACTGCGTGCGAGACCAACGACCCACACGCCTATCACGACCTCCGGAAGCAGGTGAAATATCACAGCTTTCACTGCCAGATTCTGCGTCCTGTCCGGCCCCGGATGCTCAAGCGCCGCAACAGGCTAGCTGCGGGCCTGGCCGAGGACCTCGGCAGGCATCACGATCTGGCCCTGTTGACCTCGCATCTCACCGGGTCGCCGACTGACTTCATCACCGTTCGCCGTTCGCACGAGGTGCTGCTGGCCGCTTCAGGAATCTCCGATGGACTTGAACGTCGCGCCAATCGCCGAGCACGGAAGCTGCTGGCGAAGCGGCCACGCATAATGGCGAAACGGCTGGGTGAACGATGGAAGACCTGGGCGAGCGCAACGGAGTTCACCGGATGACGCGAAGGAGGCTCTCGTGACCGCTCTACTCGCCCAAAGGCTGATCGCCGTCCCGTTCCTGGTGCTCGGCGCCTGGTGCCTGCTGTTCCCAGGAATGGTCGAGCGGCTAGGCGTACGACCGGAGTTCTACCACGGCGACACGACTACCGCCCTCCTGATCGGCTGCTTCGGCGCGCAAGCCGTGCTCTCCGGCCTGTTCGCCGCGTTCAGCCGGTTCACCCGGACGACGTTCCTCGTCTACGGGATCGCGCTCTTGCCGTTCTTCTGGTTCAATTACTGGTTCGTGTTCGTGGTGCCGGTGTTCAATCAGTGGATGGCGCTCGACTTCGTCAGCAACGCCGCAATGCTGGCGCTGTGCGTGGTCGGCTATCGCGCTTCTTCAGGCGGCTTCCGAGCCGTCGACCCGCTCGGCGACCACTGACGGTTGGGCACTGAGGAACAGCCGGATGTGATCGAGCAAGGTCGGGTCCAGCGGCCTGGCAAAGCGCACCCCGTGCATCGCGCCAACACGCCATTTCACGCGACCCTCAAGCGGATCCGCGCGCCCGACTTCCAGGCTCACGGGCGTACCGACCTTGAACGTATGACTCGATGAAAGGCGGCAACCGCTCCACGAGAGGTTGGTCACTAGTACAGTATGTGGCTTACCCAGCTCTTCCTTGAGCTTGGCGCTGACCTGCACGCTGTATCGATCAGCGCGTCGGCGATTGATGCTCATTACCCGCCCCTGAAAACTACCCAATAACTACCAGGTGCTGGTTTACGCGTGATTTCTTAATTGTGAGTTAGTTGCATACTTAAGTTTAGGTGTGCTCACGGACGCCGGCCAGGACCAGGTTGCTGGCGCGTTCGCCAATCATGATCGAGGTCGCGTTGGTGTTCCCCTGCGGGATCGTCGGCATGATCGAAGCGTCGACAACCCATAGGCCCTGCACCCCGCGCACGGCGCAATCGGGGCCGGTGACTGCCAGCGGATCACTTGCCGCGCCCATCTTGGCGGTGCCGACCGGATGGAACATCGGCAGCGTCGCGGCACCCACATAGCCACGCAGCGCCTCGCGGCTGTCTGCCGCGGCACCGGGGCGGATCTCCGCCTTCACATGTGGCGCGATCGCGGGTTGCGCCATGATCTGCCGGGCGATCTCGAGCCCTTCGACCAGCTGCGCCGCGTCGTCTTCTTCGCCCAGCAGGCGATGCTCGATCAGTGGGGCGGCGTCAGGGTCGCCCGACCGCAGCCGGACCTGCCCGCGCGACTTGGGCCGCATCACCGCAACGAACGTGCTGACCGCGGCGTCCTTCGCCAGCGCCAGGTTGCCCTTGGGCGTAACCTCGAACGCAAACGCACTGAAAGCGAGCTGGAGGTTCGGGGCCGGCAGCCCCTCGCGGCTCTTCACGAACGCCTGCGCATGCCCGATCCCGGTCGTCAGCGCGCCACTGCGAGCAAAGGCCAGTTCCAGCACTTGCCGGACGCCGGCGAAGCCGTGCGCATCGTTGTTGAGGGTGTGCGCGGAGACGGCGTTGACCAAGTGGCAGCCCGGATGCTCCTGCAAGTTCTGCCCAACCCCCGGCAGATCGCGGACCACCGCAACCCCATGCTGTTGTAGCTCGCCTGCAGGGCCGATGCCCGACAGCATCAGCAGCCTTGGCGTATTGAGCGCACCTGCGCTGAGCACCACGCCATGCCGCGCCGTCAGCGTCCGCACCTCGCCACCGCGACGGATCGTCACCCCAGTGGCGCGACCGTTCTCCACCTCGATCTTGAGCACTTGCGCTTCGAGCAGAAGCTCCAGCCCAGGCGGCCGATTGCGCAAGTAGCCCGCGGCGGTCGAGCAGCGCAGGCCGTTACGCTGCGAGAGCTGGATCATGTCGACACCTTCGCCGACTTCGCCGTTCAGATCCTTCGAACGCGGAATCCCAGCCTGCTCGGCCGCTTCGATCCACTCGTCGGTGACTTCGTAGCGCGAGCGCACCTCGGATACGTGGATCGGGCCGCCCTGCCCGCGCCATTCGTCGGTTCCGCGCTCGTTGTGTTCCAGCCGGCGGAAGTACGGCAGCACGCTCGCGTAGTCCCAGCCGGTCGCGCCAAGCTCTGCCCAGTGGTCGAAGTCCCACTTGTGGCCGCGGATGAACATCATTCCGTTGATCGAGGAGCCGCCGCCGAGGCGCTTGCCAGCGGGCCACACATCGGGCCGGCCGCCGACCGAGGGATCTGGCTCCGCCGAATAGCACCAATCGAAGTCCGGCTTGTGCACCACCCCGCTCATCAACGCAGGGATCGCCAGGCGCGGGTCCTTGTGGTCCTTGCCGGCCTCGACCAGCAGAACTCGCAATCCGCCTTCGGCCAAGCGTGTAGCGCAAGCCAGTCCGGCCGATCCGCCGCCGACGACAATCAGGTCGGGCTCCCGCCCCATTCGCAATCCCCTTCCGCACTCCAGCGGTCGGAACTAGCGGCAATCTACGGCTTCACAAAGCGTTGACTGATCCAGTCGGAGATGAGCTCGAGAGCCGCGGGTGAGACCGTCTCCGAAATGTCGCGGTACTCGCCCACCGAGCCAGTCTTCGCCGTCTGGAACAGGTGGTTGAGGCTCGGAAGCTCGACGATCGTGACGTCCGGATTGTTCTTGAGGGCCTCGCGAATGACCGGAAGGTTCTCCTTGGCCGGCACCTGGAGATCGAGACTGCCGTTCAGGGCCAGAACCGGCACCTTGATCCGGGAGAGGTTGGGCACGGGATCGTACTTGAAGAAGTACTGGAACCACGGCCCCGACACCTGCCGCACCACGAGCGCACCATCCATGTCCACCGGCATGCCGAGCGCGGTCTTGGCCTCAGGCGTGAGAACCGCCATCGCTGCGGCGTAACCGGCTTCGGGTGTATCGGCATCGGCGATCGCCTTGAACAGGGCGGCCATCACCGGTTCCTGCCGGTTAATCTCTTCTTCGCTCAGCCCCATCTGGGCGGTCAGCAGGCGGCGCTGGGACAGCATGAGTTGTGGCAGGTTCGTCCCGGGTCCCGCGAGGGAGACGAAGTAGGCGACGTCCGGGTTAGTCGACATGGCGATCGGACCGATCATTCCGCCTTCGGAGTGTCCAATGAAGCCGATCGCGTCGTGGCGGATCTCCGGGCGCGTCGCGAGATAGGCAAAGGCCGCATTCGCGTCCGTCGCAAGATCTGCGGAGGTGGCATTGCCGTAGTTGCCGGTCGATTTGCCAATGCCGCGGTCATCGAAACGCAGCACGGCGATGCCGTGGCGCGTGAGGTGGTCGGCGATGACCGCGAAAGGTTTGTGGTCCATTATCGTTTCATCGCGATCCTGCGCGCCCGATCCGGTAATCATGATCGCCGCAGGGAACGGTCCCTTGCCCTCCGGCAAAGTCAGCGACCCGCCGAGGTGGACATCGGCGAAAGCGGGATTGTCGAAAGAGACTTCCTCGACCTTGTAGGGGAAAGGCTCCTTCGGTGTCTGCGGCCGGGCCGGCTGTAGCTGCGCCGCGATCTGCTCTTCGGTTGCGCGCACAAAGGTGGTCGTCACGTCGGGTTGGTTGGGCGTGGTCCAGGTGCCAGTCAGTTCGTTGCCGGCTTGCGACAGGGTTCCGGCGAACTTTGCCAGGCCACGAAGGGCCGAAAGGCTCACCGCCTGGCCTTCGCGGGCGAGGTCGCTGACAGGCACAGCTATCACCATCTGGTCGGGCGAATCGTAGAGGGCGAATGTGCCTTGCTCGTTGGTCCGGATACGCAGGACCTGCCGCAGCTTGACTCCGTTGCGTTCGACGCTGCCAACCCAGACGCCATCGAGACCGGCAACGACCGGCTTTGAGGGAGGACCTCCCTTCGCCAAATTGAGCGGCAGTTCCGCGCCCTGGGTCAGCGTGCCCTTCCAGTGTTGCGCCGCTTCATCCCAGCTTCCCTGGTAAGAGGCGCTGATCGGCGCGACCTTGAAAGTAAGCTTCCCGTCCGCCGCGGCGATCTCGGTGATCGGCGCCGGATTGCCAGGATTCTGGTCGAAGTTCTCGATCGAGGCGGTCAGCTTTCCGTCCTCACCGCGAGCGACATGGAGAACCAGCGTCACGTCCCCGGTGTTGGTGGAGATCTGGCCACTCCACGTTCCAGCAATGTCAGGTGCCCCCTGCGCCAGCGCCGGGCTTGCGATCAAGACGGCAAGCAGAGCCGCCAGCGCGAATAGGCTTCTCTTGAACGCAGGCATCGAACCCTCCGAATCCGGTTTCGAACGCTTAGTCGATCAACGGGGCACGAATCTTACATACCCAGCAAAGTACGCCATCATATAGCAAGGAAGCATGACGTTATGTCAAGTATCATTGACTGAAACAACGGTAGTTTGGATAGAGACCAGTTCTGCGCTAGCAGCGCGGCCATGCCAGTCGAGGATAATGAACGTATCGCCATGCAGGTCAGCGCCGGGTCGCGGCTGCCGCTGATCGCCGAGAGTTTTGCGCGCATTGCCGGAAAGCCGCTGGTCGATCCCGCCTCCGGGGGTATCGAGGAAGCGATGTGGCTCGCGCCGCGGGTGATCATGGCGCAGGGCATCGATGCCGTTCCGCGGATTTTCTACGCCAATCGCCTGGCGCTCGATCTGTACGAAATGACCGCCTCGGCGTTCATCGGCATGCCGTCACATCTTTGTGCCGAGCCGATCCGGCGCGCAGAGCTGCTGCGGATGTTCGCCAGGCTCGACAAGGATGACTGGATCGAAGGCTTCAACGGCGTGCGGGTCGCCTCGAGCGGACGGCGGTTCAAGGTCGATACGGCGCTGACCTGGAACGTGATCGACGAACACGGCACCCGCGTGGCCCAGGCCGCCAGCTACGCGGAATGGGAATACATCGATCCGGCTTAGCCGCCGGCCTGCCAAACGCCCTTCCCCGGTAACCGGTCGCGGTCGTGCGGGGTGGCCAGGTCGAGTTCCGGTCCGATGGCGACGATGTGGTTTCGCTCGGTCAGGAACCAATAGCCGAACTTGATGAGCTCGAGGTCGACGGTGCCGGCGATCCCCGGCCACTGGTATAGCTCACGAAGATAGCCCCGCAGCGCGGGATAGTCTTCGATCCGCCGCAAGTTGCACTTGAACGCGCCATGGTACCCGACGTCGAACCGCACCAGTGAAGTGAATGCCCGCCAGTCAGCTTCGGTCAGGTACTCGCCCGCGAGGTAGCGATGGCGCGACAAGTGGTCTTCCATCGCATCGAGCGTCGCAAACACCTCGCGAACCCCCTCGTCATATGCCGCCTGGGTGCTGGCGAAGCCGGTGCGGTAGACGCCGTTGTTGAGCCCTGGATAGATCAGCGCATTCCATTGCTCGATCTGGTCCCGAAGCGCCTCCGGATAGAAGTCGAGCCGATTGCGGGTGATTTCGTCGAAAGCGGAATTGAGCATCCGGATAATCTCCGAACTCTCGTTGTTCACGATCCGCCGCTGCTTCTTGTCCCACAGTGTCGGCACCGTGACCTTGCCGGTGAAGCTGGGGTCATGTTCGGTGTAGAGCCGGTGCAGCGGATAGCCGCCTTCGACCGGCCCATCGGGACCTTCGTCGAACACCCAGCCTTCCTTGGGGAATCCGGGGCGCGCGAATGAAACCGTGATCACCTGCTCCAGTCCCTTGAGCACCCTGAACGCCGTGGTCCGCGCGGCCCACGGGCAAACGGCAGCAACCCAAAGGTGATAGCGACCGGCCTCGGCGGGAAATTCCGCGGCGGGATCGACCGAGATCCACTCGCGCAGCGGAGAGTCGATGCGGCGGAAACGCCCGTCCGCCCCGATCTCCTCGGCTGCCGGGAGCGTATCCATCCATTTGCCGTCGACCAATTGCGCCATTCGCCGTTCTCCTCATCCGACCAACTAAGCGAACTGAACCACCGTACAAGTCCGGCAGGATTTTGATTCAGGCCCGCCCTCGGTTACATTGCCCCTGGGTCGCCTGGAGAGGGGGAGACAAATCATGTCCCAGTTCGCAGCGGAAGCACCCGCATCCAAAACGCCGTGGCATCTTTGGGTCGTGGGCATCCTATCCTTGCTATGGAATGCAGCAGGCGCCTACGTCATCATTACCGCCCAACAGGGCAGGCTAGAGGGGGTGAGCGAGGCCGAGGCGGCCTACTACGCCGCGCAGGCGCCGTGGTTCGTCGCGGTAACCGACATCTCCTTGTTCAGCGCCATCGCTGGAGCGCTGGCATTGCTCATCAAGAACCGCTTCGCAGTGCCCCTTTTCGCGATCTCGCTCGTCTCGATCGTGGTGACCAACGCCTACGACCTGATCATGGGCACGAGCCAGATGTTCAACAACATCGGCACGATCATCACCACCTGCCTCATCTGGGTGCTGGCGGTGCTGCAGCTGTGGTACGCCGCGTCGATGAGAGCGCGTGGGGTGCTGCGCTAGGCGAGGAGCGTCTTTGCCTTCGGCGCCTTCTCAAGCAGCTTGATCAACCCGCGTTCGTAGCGATTGAGCCACTTGCTCTCGCGCGGGAGCTTGAGCCGCGCGCGCCATTTCTGCTGCCTGTCGACCAGCGCGATGACGGCAGGATGGATGTAGCTCTTGCGGGCCATCGCAGGTGTATTCCCAAGGTGCTCTCCGACTTCGGCGGTGAGCTCCTTCAGCGTCAGCGGCCGCTCGGCCTCGGCCAGCAGGCGAAAGGCGAGCACGCTAGCGTGCCAGGTGCGGAAGTTCTTGGCAGTGAAGTGTTCGCCCATCGTTTCGGTGAGATAGGCGTTGACGTCATGAGAGCCGACCGGGTGCGCTTCTCCCGCCTCGTCGAGGTACTGGAACAGGTTCTGGCCGGGCAGGTCCTGCATTTTGCGCACGAAGCTGGCGAGCCGGCGGTCGGTGACAGTGGCTTCACGTAGCTGCCCGGACTTCGCCTTGAAGCGCAGCTTGAGCTTGGAACCGGAAACGCTGGCATGGCGCCGCCGCAAGGTCGTGGCGCCGAAACTCTTGTTAGCCTTCGCGTAGCTCTCGTTCCCGACGCGGATGGCGCCCAGGTCGAGCAGGCGGATTACACTCGCCACGGCGCGTTCGCGGGTCAGGCCTCGACGAGCAAGATCCTTTGCCACCTGCTTGCGGGCCTTGGGGAGCAGGCGACCAAATTCGGCGCAGCCGTCGAACTTCTCGGCTTCCTGGCGGGTCCGGAATTCGGGGTTGTAGCGGTACTGCTTGCGCCCTCGCGCATCGATACCGGTCGCCAACAGGTGCCCGCAGTCCTTCGGGCAGAACCAGGCGTGGATATAGGCGGGCGGCAGCGCGATCCGGTTGAGCCGGTCGATCTCATCGCGATCGGTGATGCGCTGGCTGTTGGGAGAGAAATAGGCCCAGCCCGTTCCGGCCCGCTTGCGCGTGATGCCCGGCCCGCTGTCGTCGACATATTCAAGGTCCGAAGAAATGCGCGCCATGGATCGCTGCAACGGCCACCCGGTGCTTGCGGTTCCGCAGCGGACACGCCATCTCCCCGCGACCCGACCTTTGCAGGAGCTTGCCGATGTCCGACGTTTACACCCCGCCCGAAGTCTGGACATTCGATCCCGAGAACGGCGGCCAATTCGCGGGCATCAATCGGCCGACCGCCGGCGCGCGCGAGGAAGTGGAGTTGCCGGTCGGCGAGCATCCGTTCCAGCTCTACTCGCTCGGCACGCCCAACGGCGTCAAAGCCACGATCATGTTCGAAGAGCTGCTCGAAGCAGGCTTCTCCGGCGCTGAGTACGACGCCTGGATGATCAAGATCTTCGCCGGCGACCAGTTCGGCTCCGGCTTCACCGACCTCAACCCCAACGGCAAGATCCCCGCCCTGCTCGACCGCAGCGGCTCGCAGCCGTTCCGCGTTTTCGAAAGCGGATCGATCCTCGTCCACTTGGCCGAGAAGTTCGACTACTTGCTCCCCAAGACCAATCCGGCTCGGGCCGAGACCTTTAGCTGGCTGATGTGGCAGATGGGCAGCGCGCCGTTCATCGGCGGCGGCTTCGGACACTTCTATGTCTACGCACCCGAGCGCTACAAGTATCCGATCGACCGCTACGCGATGGAGACCAAGCGCCTGTTCGCGGTCGCCGACATGCAACTCGGCCAGACCGAGTTTCTCGCCGGCCCCAATTTCACCATCGCCGACATCGCCGCCTACACCTGGCTCGGCAACCTCTACCACGGCGCCTACAACGGCTCGGACAAGTTCCTCTCGCTGCACGAGTACGAGAACGTGGGCCGCTGGGTGAAGGCGATCGATGCCCGCCCGGGCGTGATTCGCGGACGTCTGGTCAACACCCAGGCCATGCCGGAACGGCACTCGGCTGCGGACTTCGACGCGGTCGAGGACAAGTCGCTCTTCAACCCAGTGCGCAAACGCGCCGACGTCTGATCCAGTGCCTTGCGCGAGAGGCGCGACCCGTTATAGGGGCGCCTCTCCGCCATGCTGGGGCGTAGCCAAGCGGTAAGGCACCGGTTTTTGGTACCGGCATGCGCAGGTTCGAATCCTGCCGCCCCAGCCAGATTTCAACTCTCCCTCGGAGCTCACGCTCAACGCGCGGCGCAGTACCGTTTCACGGTCGCCGGAGAGAGTCCGAACTGCTGCGCGGTCTTGGCGATGCTGGCCTTGTTCGCCTTGCGCCATTCCCTCACCTCTATCGCATTGGCAGCGAACGGCCGCCCGAGGCTGGACTTGCCCCGATGGGTCTTGCCGGTGGCTTTCAGCGCCTCGCGGGCCACTTGCCGCCCAGCCGCGGTGCGCTCGGCGATCTTGCGGCGCTCCAGTTCCGCAAGCTGCTCCAGCAGGGTCAGCAGGAGCTCTCCGACATCCCCGCTGATGCGGCCGAGGCCACGGACTTCGACTGCCACCCCTGCATCGATCAAACGTCGCACATTGGTCTGGACATCGAGCGCATCGCGCCCCAGACGGTCGATCGCAAAAACATAAAGAGTGTCGCCCTTGCGGATCCCGGCAAGCAGATCCGCAAACCCAGGTCGGTCTGCCGCCTTCACCGAGCTGCTGACCCCCTCGTCGGAAAACTCCTGGTCGAACGAGCCACCCATCATGGTGCGCTGGACATCGATGGCAGGATCGGAGGCGGAGACGCGGTAATAAGCGATGTGGTGAATCATGGTGCGGCCTTAGCCACGGCTCAGAAAAGCCGTCAAGCTAAGTTTTGAGCTAGCTCATAAGTTCTATTTATGCGCCATAATCACGCCCTGACCAGGGCGCTACACTCGTCCAAGATGCGATGCTAAGATCGCTCTCTTGGGTAGCTCGAAGCTGGTTCGGAATGGGGGACTGACATGAACAAGTCAAGACGAACCCCATCCAGATTGCATCGTATTGTCAACTGTTTAGCCGCTGCATTGCTGCTTCCATGCGTGGCGGTCGCAGCTGGTCCCGACACTCTTGCGGACGCTCCCAGGGCGGTGTCCGTCATCAGTCGCGAGGACTTGGCAAAGCTCCCGCTCGGGCGCGACATGGTCTCCGTACTCGATCTCCACAACCAGGCCCGAGAGGACGTGGGATCGCCGCCGTTGCAGTGGAACCTGACTCTGGCAGAGCATGCGCAGGAATACGCCAATGTTCTCGCCGAAACCGGCCGGCTGCGGCACTCCTCGCGCGTCGGACGAGAGAACGAGCGCGAGAACCTTGTCGCCGGCCCTCGCGCTGGAAACACGCCCCTGGGCTTGGCACGCGTCTGGCTCGATGAACGCCGCGACTTCCGCGTCGGCATCTTCCCGGATGTCTGCGCCGGTGATTGGTCGAAGTGCGCCCACTACACACAAATGATCTGGTCGACGACGACCGACCTGGGCTGCGGTTTCGCCTCTAAGGCCTACGACGTTCTTGTCTGCCGCTATTCCCCTCCGGGCAACAGGGATGGGCGGCCCGTGATCACCATTTCACGACCAGCCGCCCGTTAAAGAACTAAGCTGACTGGCCCGCCAGAAGCCGCTCCTGCGCGAAGGTCGCGTCAGGCAATCGCACCGGCGCCGTCTCCGGCACCAGCCGCGCATGATCCCGCCCACTCTCGCGCAGGAGTTGGGCCAGCAGGGTCTTGCCGAAGTGCCAGTCACCGATGCCTGAATCGGCATTGATGTGGCCGATGGCGCCGGCAAAGGCGAAGCGCGAGCCCCAGTCACGGGCCAGGAGTTGGGCAGTGCGCAGGCTGCAAAGCCTGTCATCCTGGCTGGCGGCGAGGAATGAGGGGAATGGCAGGGCCTCCCGCGGGCACGACCCGAAGCGGGCCAGACGCAGGTCCGTCCCCGGACGATCGACGTCGGGCGGAGCCACCAGCAGCGCGCCTACGACAGGATTGCCGTGGACCGGCTGTTCGAATTCGGCCCACCACGCCACCGCCAGGCATCCGAGGCTGTGCGCCACCAGGATGACCGGCCGTTCGGCCCGGTGAATCGCCAGATTGAGCTTGTTGACCCAGGTATTGCGATGCGGATCATCCCACATCCCGAGATCGACGCGGCGGCAATCGCTGCACTGCTGTTCCCAGCGCGTTTGCCAGTGTTGGGGATTGCTGTTGTGCATGCCCGGAACGATCAGGATCAGCGGATCGTCGCGCAGGGTATCACCGTCGAGCTCGAGATAGTGGGCCATTGCCGTCTCTCCCAATGCAGAGTGGTAAGGCCGTCCGATTCGCATGGTCCGACTGCGCTGAATTTAACTCAACAGAATCGGTTGAGAAGCCCCCTGCGACGAGGTGAGGGTTCGATGCGATGATGTCTCCGACCCTTATTGCGAGTGATGCGCAAAGCCATTGAAAACGCTCGATCCTGCGTTATGGGCGACGGAGCGGACTTCACGTTCGCCATAGATCGCTGCCCCAGCCATCGCTGCTTGAAGGACTTTCATGGAATTTTCGAAGGCCAGGCTCCGGGTGTTCCGGACCATCGCGTTTGTCGAAGGCGTGACGACGCTCGCGCTCTTTCTGGTCGCGATGCCGCTGAAGTACTGGCTCGGTAATCCCGCACTCGTGCCGCCCGCCGGTGCGATCCACGGGGCGGCCTGGCTGGCCTACTTAGGTGGGATGGTCCTGCTGCTGCCGGGCCAGGACATTTCGGCATGGAACTGGATCAGGACATTCGCCGCATCGCTTTTCCCGTTCGGCACGTTCCTGAACGATCCGATGCTCAAGCGACACGAAGCCCGGATCATGCCTGCTGCGGAGGCAGATCCGGCCTGACGTCCCGCTCGCGCGTTACCCACATCAGGGCCGCGACGCTCACCAGGCTGGACACGAAGACCATCGCCGCGGCGCCGGAAACGCCAATCCAAGTCATAGCGAACGGCAAGGATGCGAGCGCCAATCCGGTAGGTACACCGCGCAGCATGAAATTGCGCAGCGCGTGTCCGCGCGACACAAGGAGAGCTTCAAGCGATGCACCGGCCAACTCGATCGCGGCCGCCGCCGAGAGAATGATCATCGGCGCATAAGCGGCAATGAACTCCGGCCCTGCGATCACCTTGATCACCCAGTGGCCACCGAGAACTGAGAACAGGACCGTGCCGAGCCCGGTGTAGAGGGCGATCTTGCCGATCCGCGAGGCGATATGGCGCGCTGCCTCCGGATCGCGAACGAGTTCCGGATAAGTTGCCCGCATCAACGCCTGCGCCAGCTTGAGCAGGCCTTCGCCAAGTTGGGCAGCCACACGGTAGATGCCCGCCAGCGTTGCCCCGCCCAGCGCACCAACCAGGAGCACCAGGATTTGGCGGGACGCAATCTGCAAGGTTCCGGACAGGGCCGTGCCCCACACAAATGCCCAGGCGCCAGGCTCGGCGCGCGGCAAGCGGCGCAGGCTGATGCGCGACAGGTCCACCTTCTGGCACTGGAGCGCGAAGATCCAATAAGTCGCCGCCGTCGCAATCTCGGCCAAGGCCCAGACTATTAGAAAGGCTTCGATAGTCGGCACGGCGATCGCCACGATTCCAGCCCCGATCACGCGGACGATGGAGGTAACCGTGTCGGCGCCAGCGCCCTTGGCGAAGCGGTCGTGGAGCCGCAAGATCCCGGTGGGCGTCGAACGTATCGAAAGCAGAAAGACCAAGGTGAGCGCATAAGCTTCGGGACGAAGGTCTTGCGGGATCGGCAGCCAGTCCCCGGCAAAAGCCAGCAACAAGGCAGAAGCAACCGCGCCCACTCCGACGGCCAGCAAGTCGAGCGCCAGGGCGAAACCAACCGCATCCTTTACGGCCTCGCGCTGCTGACCCCAGCGGATCACGGCCTGCCAGGTCTGGAATGAGGTGAGCCCAGCCACGGCCTGAGCGAAGGTGAGGCAGAGGGTGAAGTAGCCGAAGCCCTCCAGCCCGAGTGCCCGTGTAACGAGCGCAAGATAGGCCAGACTCAGCACGCCGTTGACACCCCGCGCGCCCATCAGCCAACCGGTGTTCTGCAGTGCTCGGCGGATCATGGTCGGCCCTTTGGCGCAAGCCCCGCGGGATTGCAAAGCCATGTGCTCACGCTAACTGAACAAAAACGGAGAAAATGGGATGGCTGCTGCACAAGTCCGGCTGGGATTCTTCAAGCTCAACGTGCCGGAGATGGCGCCAGCGTTGAAATTCTGGGGCGAGGGCTTCGGCTTTGCGGTCACCACCAGCTTCGACGAGCCCGAGTTCGCTGAACATATTCTCGCGCTGCCGGGCCAGGAGACAGGGCCGAACTTGTTGCTGGTTGCCTACAAGGATGGACGCGACGTCAGCGTTGGTCCGGGTCACGGCCCCGTGGGCCTGATCTGCGAAGACATCGAAGCCGCACACGGTCAGGCGCTCGCTTGCGGCGCCAGTCAACTGACGGGCGTGTTCGAGACTGCGGGGGTCAAGGTGGCCATGCTGCACAGCCCCCAAGGCCACGAGATCGAGCTGATCCAGCTGCCCTCCAGCTAACGGCCCGAACTTAGGCGTATTCCTCGGCGAAGACCGAGATGGTGCGATAGTCGGGATTCTGCAGCACGCTTGAGAACAGGAACGACTGGACCGCGTCACATCGCGGATCAACGCCTGCGTCCTTGCGATACCAAAGCAGACGCCAGTTCTCGAGGGGGTGAAGCAGGATGACCTCCTGGCGCATTTCCGGCGGCAGGATCGTGTCCGCAAACGACGCGACACCGACTCCCCGCTCCAGCATGGCCGCCATCACGTCGTAGTACTGGGTGTGGCCGATAACCCGGCGCGGTGTGATCCCGTAGCGTTCAAACAGCCGTAGGATCTCACGCTCCTGCGCGCTCGCCGCGAGCGGCATGATGAACGGCAACATGTTCACGACTTCGGACGACAGGGGCAACTGCCGTCCCTCGGCAAACTTGCGGTGACCGTAGATGCCGCCACGGACCAGCGCGAGTTGGCGCAAATGCGGCTCCACGGGCCTGTCGGCGCGTTGGTGGATCATGGCGAAATCGAACCTGCCGTCCTCGACATCGCGCGCGAGTTCCTTGCTGGGTGGATGAGCTTCGAACGTCAGCTCGACATGGGGATGCGCGGCAAAGAACCGGTCGAGCCTCGGCCGGATATAATTGTCGAGCAGCCCCTGCCCGACCAGAACGCGAAAACGGATCGCAGTAAGCTCGTCCGGATCCCGGCGCCGATGCGCGGCGAGAGCCTCGCCAGCCGTCTGAAACGCCTTCAGATCGTCAAGAAAGGCCATGCCCTCGGGCGTCAGGGTTGGGCGTTGACCGGGCCGGCGAACTAACAGCACGACGCCAAGTTGGTCCTCAAGCACTTTCATCTGGTTGCTGACGGAAGCCTGTGAAATCCCAAGGCTTTCCGCAGTGCGCCGAAAGCTACGCGTCCCGCACAAGTTGGCGAAGACCTCGAGCTGACGCAGGGTGAAAGGAAAGGCTGGCATTATCGGTTCCGGATATATTGATAACTTGAAACCTATCACCTGTCATCACTTTGCGATGCGTTGCTTTGACCGCCCACTCGGGGTGACCTCGCCTTCATAAGAAGGGGAGGAATCTTGATGAGGCATCACAACGACAACGGGGCTCGTCTGCGTCGCGCTCTAGCGGGCAGCGCCAGCGCCGCCATCCTGACACTTTGGGCAACCCCTGCGTTAGCTCAGCAGGAGGCCACGGCGACGCCTCAAGCCAGCGACGCCGTCGAAGGCGAGGAAGAAGGCGGCCCGATCTACGTCACCGGATCGCGCATCCGGGCCGACGGCATGCAGGCACCGGTTCCGGTCACCGTCGTCAGCGCCAGCGAGCTCGAAGCGCTCTCTCCGGGCGCCCTCATCACGGCGGTGAGCCAGTTGCCGCAGTTCTATGGCAACCAGACACCGAACAGTGGCAACTTCTTCCTGCGCAGCGGCTATGGTTCGCTCAACTTGCGCGGCCTTGGGGTCAACCGAACCCTGACTCTGCTCAACGGCCGCCGCGTCCCGTCGACCAGCGCCTTTGGCGGCGTGGACATCAACCTGTTTCCCGAAGCCATGATCGCCAGCGTCGAAACGACCACCGGCGGCGCCTCAGCAGCGTACGGCACTGACGCTGTCGCCGGCGTAGTCAACTTCATCCTCAATACCGATTTCGAAGGCATCGAAGTGAGCGGCCAGGTCGGCGTGACCGACCGTGGAGATGGTGACAACTATGAGTTGTCGGCCGCATGGGGCACGTCTTTCGCCGACGACCGCGGGCATTTCCTGGTTTCGGGTGAACACTACAACCAGAACGGCATCCACAACTACCGCGGGCGCGACTGGTACCAGTCGTGGGGCACCGTCGGGGCGGGCACGGCTGCGAACCCCTATCGCTTTTCGCCAAACGTCATCTCGGCCACGTCGTCGTTCGACGGCGTCATCTTTGCACCCGGCACGGTCATCAACGGGCTAGCCTTCGATCGGAACGGCAACATCTCGCCGTTCGTGCCGGGGCAGACAGCCACGGGACAAGGTACCATCGGCGCACCAGGCGCGCGACAAATCGCCGGCCCAGGCTCCAGCGGAGACGATCTCGGCGCGGAAGTGTTCACCCTCTATCCGGACATCGAGAGGTACTCGGCATTCGCTTATGCCGACTTTGACGTGAGTGACGGTTTCACGGTGTTCGGTCAGTACCTGTTCGGCCAGACCGGCATCTTCAGCTACAACACGCCGCGCGGAAGCTTCCAGGGCACGCCGACAACGCTGACGATCTTCAGCGGCAACCCCTACCTGCCTGCCAGCTTGCAGCAGCTGATGACGACGAACAACATCCCCAGCTTCGTGTTCCGCCGTACGGGCAGCATTGAGGACGTCGGGCAAATGTACCTCGACGACACCACGACGCAGCACATCGGCACGGTCGGCTTCGATTGGGACATCGAGAACAACGGCTTACTCGACGGCTGGCAGATCGACGGCTTCTATCAATACGGCCGCTCGAAGCGCGACTGGCGCCAGCTTGGTCTACGCGTCGATCGCATCTTCGCAGCTGCAGACGCGGTGCTCGACAACGGTAACATCGTGTGCCGAGTGTCGACTTTCTCGGGCGGCGCGGCGGCGTTTCCGGGCTGTCAGCCGATCAACCTGTTCGGCAGAGGCAACGCTTCCGCGGCGGCTGTCGACTACGTGACCGGGTTCGAACCGGGCCAGTCCATCACCACCCCGCTCTATTTTGCGGACACTGGCTTCAGCTTGGGTGAGGAATACAGCTACACCACGTCAGCTGAAAAGGTGAACCTGACCACCTTCACCCAGCACCTCGCCGAAGTCTCCGCTGCCGGCAACGTAGTTGACCTGTGGGCGGGCCCGCTCGCCGTCGCGTTCGGCGGATCCTATCGCCAGGACTCTATCCGGCAGGTCGTGCAAGACGTGACCAACCCGGCCTCGAACCACGACACCTTCCGTCCGGTCAGGTGCAATGATCCGACGATCGGGTTGAGGGGGGTAAGCCCGCCCGACTGCGCCAACACGGTCGGCAACCAATACTCCAAGGTATCCAACATCCAGGGGACCGCGGACGTCTGGGAAGCCTTTGCCGAGGCGCTGGTGCCATTGCTCGACACCGACGGGATCACTGCCAACCTCAACGGCGCAGCCCGCTGGGCCGACTACTCCGGATCGGGCACCATCTGGGCCTACAAGGGTGGCGCGGAAATCGGCCTGTTCGACGAAACCCTCCGCCTTCGCGGCACTTATTCGCGCGACGTCAGGGCCGCCAACCTTTCAGAGCGCTTCGACAAGACCGGCGGCGCGGCCACGATCGACGATCCGCGAACGCCAGTTATCGAAGCGATAACTGTCACGCGCTTTTCCGGCGGCAATCCCAATGTCGAACCCGAACGCGCGGATACCATGACCCTCGGCGCGGTGTTCCAACCTGCATTCGTCCCTGGGCTGCGGATGTCGGTCGACTGGTATGACATCAAGATCAAGGATGCGATCAGCCAGGTCGGTACGCAGTCGGTCGTCAACCGCTGCTTCCTCGAGAATGCTCAGGAGTTCTGTGACCTGATCACGCTCGACCCGAGCACCGGGGCGATCATCCTCGTTGGCGACGTCTATGTTAACGTGGCCCGCGCCAGAGTGACCGGGATCGACGCCGAGCTTGGCTACTCCACGGATCTCAAGCTGTTCGGGGGCGGCATGGAGTCCCTGGACTTCCGCGGCTTCGCCAGCTGGCTGACCGAGCGTTCGGAAACCAACAGCTCCGGCTTCACCACCGACTACGCCGGACAGACGGGCGCGCGGCAATCGGATGGGGTCTATTTCCCCTACCCCGACTTCAAGATGACCGCCGGCCTGACCTATCGCAACAGTGGTTTCTCTGCCTTGGTCCAGGGCCGTTACATCGGCAGCGCGATCCAGGACGTGACGCCCTATTTCCCGGCTCCGAACACAACGCCGATCGTGATCGAAGACAACACGGTCGACTCCGTCCTCTATCTCGATCTCCGCTTCGGTTATCAGTTCGAAGGCGGCGGCGTGGACTGGGAACTGTTCGCCAACGTGACCAACCTGACCGACGCCGATCCTCCGCTGACTCCGTCCTACACGGCGTTCTCGGCCTATTCGGTGCAGTACAACTCGGGCGTGTACGACGTGCTCGGTCGCCGCTTCACCTTCGGGGTGAAACTGAAGATGTGACGAAAGCTGGATCGACCCGAGGTTGAGGCTAGTGTCGCATCAGAGGTGCTCCTGACGCGCCACCAGCCGAAACGGGCGGTCCCGTGGACCCGGGGCCGCCCACATTCTCTGAAAGAGGGATATACTCAGAACATGACTGACACGACTGTCCGCTCCGGAGTGACACGGCGAACTGCGCTTGCCGGCGCACTCGGAACGGCCGCACTCATCGCCACGGGTCCAGCCTGGGCGCAAGCGACGGGGCGCAAGCCGAACTTCCTGTTCATCATGGCCGACGACCTCGGCTACGCAGACCTTTCGGTTTACGGGCGGCAGGAATATCAGACGCCAGTGCTCGACCGGCTTGCGGCCGAGGGCATGCTGTTCACAGATGGCTACGCCAATAGCGCCGTCTGCAGCGCTACCCGCTTTGGCCTCATCACCGGGCGCTACCAGTACCGCCTGCGGGCCGGCCTCGAAGAACCGCTCGGCGGTACCGAGTATGGCCTGCCGCCTGAACACCCGACCCTGCCCTCGCTGCTGCGCAAGCAGGGCTATCACACCGGTCTCGTCGGCAAGTGGCACCTTGGCTCGCTGCCGAAATACGGCCCCCTGCAGAGCGGCTATGACGAGTTCTGGGGCAACCGCGGCGGCGGCGTCGACTACTTCACTCACAAGGTCGGTGGCCAGCCCGACTTGTGGGACGGTGACGTCCGGGTCGAGGAGATGGGCTACTACACCGACCTCCTGGCGGACCGCAGCATCGAGTTCCTCGAAGCGCGCGCCAAGCAGGACAAGCCCTGGCTGCTCAGCCTTCACTTCACGGCGGCTCACTGGCCGTGGGAAGGCAACAACGACGAAGGCCGGGCGGAATCCGCGCGTCTCGACATCAACGCATCCGGCGAGGCGCTCGCGATCGCCCACTATGACGGCGGTACGATGAAGACTTATGCCGACATGGTGACCAGCCTCGACGCAAACGTCGGACGCGTCCTGGCGCGCCTAGCCGAGCTTGGTATGGACGACAACACCGTGGTCGTCTTCACCAGCGACAACGGTGGTGAGCGGTTCTCCCACAACTGGCCGTTCACGGGGATGAAGACCGAACTGCTCGAAGGCGGCACGCGGGTGCCGTTCATCGTCAAGTGGCCGGGCCTAACGGCTCCTGGCAGCACCAATAGCTCGCCTGTGATGTCGATGGACTTCCTACCGACCTTCCTCGCGGCAGCCGGGGGGGCGCCGGACCCTGCCTACCCCACTGACGGGATCGACTTCCGCCCGGCGTTGGCGGGACACCAGCTTCCGGACCGGACCCTGTTCTGGCGCTACTTCAGCAAGGATCAGAAGGCGGCGCGGCACGGCAGCTACAAGTACCTGTCGATCAACGACAACGAGTACTTGTTCGACGTCACCGCCGACCCGCGAGAACGGGCCAACCTGAAGGAGCGCATGCCGGAGAAGTTCGCGGAGCTGAAGACGGCGTTCGATGCATGGAACAAGGGGATGCTCAGCGACCCGAAGGTTTCGAGCTTTGGCTGGTCTCCCAAGGAACTCGCCGATCACTACGGCTGGAACGACTAGCGGTTGAACGCCCCTCCACCATCCGCTTCGCGGACGGTCCCCCTCCCCGAGACAAGCTCGGGGAGGATTTGAGCTCGCTTTTCCAAGATCCTCTCCGAGCTTGTCTCGGGGAGGTGGCACGCGCCGAAGGCGCGTGACGGAGGGGTATCGGCTCTAAGCCGTGGCTGCCTCAAGCCGCGGCTCCGCCGACGGACTGCGTCGCTCGACAACTCCCAGCCACAGTATCAAAACGGCAACGAGCACGGCCGGGATGGCGATCACGACCATGATCGTCTGCAGCGGCAGCATGGCCTGCAGCGCGAACGCCCCGGCAGCCGGGAAAGCGATCCCGCCGATCCGGCCCGAGCCGCCGGCCCAGCCGATCCCGCTGCTGCGCATCTCGGGCGGATATCCCAGTGTGGCGATGGTATTGATCCCGGTCTGTCCGCCCACCTGGCAGTAGTTCCACACCACCAGCCCGACGACGAAGATAACCGTGCCCACCGGCAGGAACCCGAGCGAGGCGATCGCCAGTGCGTCGACGAAGAAGAACGTCGCGATCAGGATATGCGGGTTCACCCGGTCCATCCACCAGCCCATCGAAAGCGTGCCGAAGGCCCCGCCGACGAAGCCGATCATCATGTACTTGGCGAACTCCTGGATCGGCACGCCGCCGAGCTCCTGGAAGTAAGTCGGCAGCCAGTTGGCCAGCAAGGCAATATTGCCCATTGCCAGGAAGCAGGCACACCACAGGATCGCGGTCTTGAGGCGATAAGGCGCACTGAACATCGCCAGCGGTCCCTTCTGTTCGACCGGCTTGGCGGTTACGCCGAGATGGAAGGCCTCACCGCCCGTCAAGCCGACATGCGGATCGATCTTCCGGAGCGTGGTGGCGATATGCGGATCGGCGGGATTGCGGGCCACTCGGAACGGCAGCGATTCATGCACCAACAGCAGCAGCGGCAGCCCGAGCAGGGGCAACAGGCCACCGAGCCAGAAGCCGATCTGCCAGCCGTAGATGTCGAGCATCCACGCGGTCATCGCCCCGCTGGCGACGTTCGCGCCGGAGAAGCATACCAGCGCGATGGCCATGAACGAGGCGCGATGACGACGCGGGGTCATTTCGGCGAGGAAGGCGAGCGAGATCGGCAGCATCGCCGAAAAGAAGATGCCCGAGATGCCGCGCAGCCAAGCCATCATCGTCGGAGTCGTCGAATAGGCGGTCCACAGCGAGAGGATGCCGAACGACACAAGGCAAATCGCCAGCACCGGTTTGCGCCCGATCTTGTCGGCCAGCGGCGGCATCAGGAAGGCCCCGATGGCCATACCCACCTGCTGCGCCGTCACCACCCCGGCCATCCCCGCCGGAGTCACTCCCAGACCCTCCGCCACCGCGGGCAGGATCTTGCCGAAGAAGTACATGTCGAAGCCGTCGATGAAGAGCACGATCGAAACCACGACCAGGGTGGTGATCTCGCGCCAGCCGATCGGTCGGTCGTCTATGAAGGCGGCGACGTCAAAGCGTGCGCCAGCACCAGTTTCAGCCATGCGTCCCTCTCCGGCAGGACTTTGTCCTTTCACAGCAGAGTGGCCGCGCGCGCGGCTCAGGTCAACGCGCCTCTATCGGTGGCTGTGGGTTGTGCGGCACCAGGATCATCGTGTCGCCCTCGACCCGCCACGAAGCGAGGCGCGAGAGAAGGTTCATGCCGATCACGTTGGTCGGCCCCAATCCCGGCGCGATGATCGCGTCGAGCCCGCGGGCAGCCACATTGCCGAAGCGCAGTTCGTCGATGGTCGTAAGGTCAGCTGAGACTGCGCCATTGGCCGTCTGCATGCGTACCGGCAGCCCAGCCTCGCGCGGCTCCAGCCCGGCCGCCGATGCAGTCTCGGACGACACCGCGGTCAGAGTCGCGCCTGTATCGACCAGGAAATTCGCTGGTTCTCCGTTGATCTCGGCACGCAGCCAGAAGTGACCGTCGGGGGCGAGGCGGACGCGGGTCTCTGCGCCTTCGACCACTTGTTCCGGCAGGCCGAGTTCGGGCATCGCCAGCTCGAAGCGCGGATCCATGCGCGAGATTTGCAGCACCACGACGAGCAGGACGGCCACCAGCCCAAACGTGCTCGCCATGCGCAAGCTCTTCCCGAACGCTGGGACATACCGCACCAGCAGAGACCCGAGCACGCCGAGCAGCATGGCGCCCACCGCGGCCATGAGCAGGCCGGAGCGCGGCACCTGATGCAGGCTATGGACGAGTTGTTCCCAGACCGGCGCTAGATCCATCACGGCGATATAATGCGCCCCAATTCGATTTGCGATGAGGGTCTAGGTCGAATGCGGTGGATGACCGACCGAAGGCGGCAGATCGATGACCAGCCCTTTCGGCCATTCGAGCAGGCTACCTGCGGCAGCAAAGGTCGAGCGGAGAAAGCGCTGCACCTCGAAGTCGGGATCGGACGCTTCCCTGACAGCAGCATAGGGCAGGATGAACTCGCCCAGTTCGGTCTTCCAGAACGCGGCCTTAGGACCCACTGGCTGGCCTGCCAGCCCAGGCGGCGTGGGATAGGCGTAAGCATAGAATGCCGCCTCGTCGAACCCTCCTCCACCGGGCCAGAAGCCCGCGCTGATCACTTCGTGGCTATAAGCCTCACGCGTGACGTCATCCGGCAGGTTGGGAACGCCCCCAGGGTGAGCGGGCGCACCACGGCCGGAGAAGCGGGTGACGGCGAGGTCGAAACTCCCCCAGAACAGATGGCTGGGCGACGACTTGCCAAGGTAGAGCGAGCGGAACAGGTTGAAGTTGCGGTCAGCGCACAGGAACGCCCCGTGGAGCCGCCGGGCAGCGTCCGGGTCCCATTCGCGCGGCCGCTCGTCTTCGGCGAAAGGAATGGGATCGGGCAATTCGTTCGGGGCGCCGTACAGGGGTGCCGGCAGCGCCAGTTTCTCCAACAATTCGCTGAGTTCCCGGTGGACCCGAGCAATTGACTTCCCCGCCACAGGGAGGACCGACTGAAAGCCGTTGCCGCAGTCCACCCTGATCGCTCCCTCGAGGAAATCTAACTCGACCGCAAAGTAACGCCCGCCTGCTGGCAAGCTGCGGGTCATGGCGCCGCTCGGGGTCAGCCGCAGGGCGACGTGCCAGCCGTGGTTGATCCAGGGATGCAGCCTCACTGGCAGCTTGCCGATCAGTTGCAGCAGCAGATGCAGCGTTTCGATCGTGCCCTTGTCGGCGACGTAGTCGAGTTTCGGCCAGTTGCTCACGGCGCGTTTCGTGGGCGGGTCGCTTCGGCCAGTAGCAGCGAAAAGCGGCCCTCGGAATCGAGCCAGCGTTCCACCGGCGTCCAGCCGCCAGCGAGCAATAGAGTGTACTGGCTGCGCCGGTCGAATTTGTGGCTGTTTTCGGTGTGGATGGTCTCGCCCCGCGCCAGGGTGAACCGTTGGCCAGAGACTTCGAAGTCCAGTTCTTCGGTCGCCTCCCAGTGCATTTCGATACGGGCGTAAGTGTCGTTCCAGCAGGCGACGTGGCGCAGTTTGTCGAGCGAGATCGTGCCGCCTAGCTCGCGGTTTATTCGCCGGGCGAGGTTGAGGTTGAACTCGGCCGTCACGCCCTGTGCGTCGTCGTAGGCGGCTTCGAGGACGGCAATGTCCTTCACCAGATCCATCCCGATCAGCAGGAGCGAATCCCCGCCCAGCGTCGTGCGCATCGAGCGCAGCAGATCGACTGCGGTGCGGGCGACCATGTTGCCGATGGTCGACCCTGGGAAGAAGCCGAGCTTGGGGATGGCAGCAACATCCTGCGGCAGCGTGACCGCCTTCATGAAGTCAGCCTCGACCGGATGGATCGGCAGGCCGGGGAACTTGCCCGCCAGATCGGCCGCGGCGGCGCGGAGAAAATCGCCCGAGATATCGAGCGGCACGTAAGCTGCGGGATCGATGCATCCGAGCAGGAGCGGGGTCTTGATCGAGGAACCCGAACCGAACTCGACCACCACCCTTCCCGGCTCGATCAACCGGCGGAAGTCGCTGCAATGATCGGTCAGGATCTCGGTCTCTGCCCGCGTCAGGTAGTACTCCGGCAAGCGCGTGATCGCTTCGAACAGCTCAGACCCGGCATCGTCGTAGAGCCACCGCGCGGGGATCGCCTTGGGGTCCTGGCTCAGGCCTTCGAGCACTTGTTCGCGGAACGCACGGTCGACACCGTCTTCATCGAGCTCGACTAACGCCAGGCCTTGTCCGGTACTCATCACAGATCCTTCGCCAGTCGCAGGCCGGTGAACTGCCAGCGCTGCTGCGGGTAGAAGAAGTTGCGGTAGCTGGCTCGAGAATGCCCCCTGACGGTGGCGCAGCTTGCTCCCTTCAACACCCACTGCCCCGACATGAACTTGCCGTTGTATTCCCCGACTGCGCCCTCGGCCGGGGCGAAGCGGGGATAGGGGAGATAGGCGGAGCGGGTGAACTGCCAGCAGTCTCCGAACAGGCCCGTGCTGCCGGTGGGCAGTGGCGGCGAGGCCTCGTCGATCTGGTTGCCCCCTGTAGGGTCGTGCGAGAGGCCGATCGCTTCCCACTCGAACTCGGTCGGCAAACGCGCACCGGCCCAGGAAGCGAAGGCGTCGGCCTCGTAGTAGGAGATATGGCACACCGGTGCCTCGGAACGGCGAGGTTGAAAGCCGGCGTGAGTGAAATGCTCTCCGTCCCGCCAGTAAAGCGGCGCGACGATTTGCTCTCGCCGGACCCAGTCCCAGCCGTCGGACAGCCACAGGGAGGCGGTGCGGTAGCCGGCATCGTCGATGAACGCCTGCCACTCGCCATTGGTCACCAAGCGCCCAGCCAGCGCGAACGGTTCGAGCAAGACGCGGTGCGGCGGCCCTTCGTTGTCGAACGCGAAGCTCTCTCCGCCGTGTCCGATGAGCGCGATGCCGCCGGGGTGTTCGTACCAATCGGGGGCCGCGTCCCCGGTCTGCGCCCCAGCTTCCCGAGCATCCCACATCGCCGGCCCGAGCGGGTTCTGGAACAGCGCATGCTTGATGTCGGTCAGCAGCAATTCCTGATGCTGCTGCTCATGCGCGATGCCCAGTTCGATCAGCGAAGCGTGGGCCGGATCGTCCAGCAGTGCCCGCATTGCCTCGTCCACGTGGACACGCCAGTCGAGGATTTCGCGCAGCGTGGGGCGCGTGAGCATGCCCCGTCGCGGGCGCATGAGGCGGTCGCCTTCTGACTCGTAATACGAGTTGAACAGGAACGGCCAGCGCCCGTCGAACAGCCGATAATCCGGCAGCCTGTCGCGCAGCAGGAAGGTCTCGAAGAACCAGGTGGTATGCGCCAGGTGCCACTTCGCCGGAGAGGCGTCGGGCATGGACTGGATCGTGGCGTCCGCTTCTGAGAGCGACTCTACGAGCGCTTCGCTCAGCCGCCGGGTGGCGGCGTAGCGTGAAGCGAGATCAGGTGCGGCGGTGGTCCGCTGGCGTTGGGCTTCGGGCAACTCAGAACTCCCAGGCCTCGATCGGCCTAGGATGACCGACCGAGCTCGGAAAGAAAAGCCCTCAACCCACCGTCATGTTCCTGAAAAGCTTCAGGCCGCGTCCTTCTGGCGCACGGTTGCTTCGAGATTGAGCATCTCGGCCAGCAGGAACGCCAGCTCCAGCGACTGCGGGCCGTTGAGCCGCGGATCGCAGTGCGTATGGTAGCGGTCGGCCAACCCTTCGTTGGTGATCGCCACTGCGCCGCCGGTGCATTCGGTGACGTCCTGACCGGTCATCTCGATGTGGATGCCGCCCGCATGCGTGCCTTCGGCGCGGTGGACCGCGAAGAACCCACGCACCTCGTTGAGGATACGGTCGAATGGCCGGGTCTTGTAGCCGGTGTTGGTCTTGATCACGTTGCCGTGCATCGGATCGCAGCTCCACACCACCGGGTGTCCTTCGCGCTGCACCGCGCGCACCAGGCGCGGCAGGCCGGCTTCGACCTTGTCGTCACCGAAGCGGCTGATCAGCGTGATGCGGCCCGCCTCGCGCGCCGGGTTGAGCGTGTCGAGCAGGCTGAGCAACGCGTCCGGCTCGAGGCTCGGCCCGCACTTCATCCCGATCGGATTGCCGACGCCGCGCAGGTATTCGACATGCGCGCTACCGGCGAACCGTGTGCGGTCACCGATCCACAGCATGTGGGCGCTGGTGTCGTACCATTGGCCGGTCAGCGAATCCTGCCGCGTCATCGCCTGCTCATAGGGGAGCAGCAGCGCTTCGTGGCTGGTGTAGAAGTTGGTCGTCTTGAGCTGCGGCACCGTCTCCGGATCGACGCCGCAAGCCTGCATGAAGTCGAGCGCTTCGCTGATGCGGTTGGCGACATCGGCGAAACGGTCGGCCCACGGGCTACGGCCCATGAACTCGAGCGTCCACTGGTGCACCTGGCGCAGGTTGGCATAGCCGCCGCTGGCGAACGCGCGCAGCAGGTTGAGCGTCGCGGCCGACTGGCTGTAGGCGCGGATCATGCGCTGCGGATCGTTACGGCGCGATTCCGGGGTGAACTCGATGCCGTTGATATTGTCGCCGAGGTAGCTCGGCAGCGTCAGGTCACCCACGGTCTCGGTCGGCGCGCTGCGCGGCTTGGCGAACTGGCCGGCCATGCGTCCGACCTTCACCACCGGCAGCTTGCTGGCGAACGTCAGCACCACAGCCATCTGCAGCAGCACGCGGAACGTGTCGCGAATGTTGTTCGGATGGAACTCGGCGAAGCTCTCGGCGCAGTCGCCGCCCTGGAGCAGGAAACCGCGCCCGGCGGTTACGTCAGCCAGTTGCGCCTTGAGGTCGCGCGCTTCCCCGGCAAAGACCAGCGGTGGGAAGTTTCCCATGGTCGCTTCGGCCTCGGCAAGCTCCGCGGCGTCTTCGTAAACGGGTAAATGCTTCGCCTCGTGCTGCTTCCAGCCCTCGGGAGTCCAGTTCTTCACGTCGAAATTCCAGCTAATCCTAGGAGGGCCGGGCAACTACGCTCCGCCGGCCCTGCTTGCAAATGTTACATGTGCAATCGCCTTAGCGCCCGGTGGAAGGCGCTCCGTTCTCCGGCAGGACCGCAAGACGGAAACCGCTGTAGTTGCCGAAGTAGCGGGCAGCCAAGGCGCGAATTTCCTCAGGAGTGACCTCCGTGTAGTCGCGCATCAGAGAGCCGAGATACTCGCGCCGATTGGGATCGAACGCGGAGCCCGAGAGCTGGCTGAGCCAGAACGTGTGACCGGTCTGGATGCGGTTGAGCAGCTGGAGCTTGGGTTCCTTCACTCGGGCGATCTCGTCGGCAGTCGGGCCAGTGGTGGCCAGGTCCTTGGCGATCTCGTCCGCGGCGTTAAAGAAGGCCTGCACTTGTTCCGGCGGCAATTGTGCCAGCGCCAGAATACGTCCGCCACTCTGCACATCGAGCGGCCAGCTGGAACCAACGTAGGGCGAATAGCTGGCCCCTGCCCTTTCGCGCATCTCGTCCATCAGGCGATTGGAGAAGAGTTCGGCGAGCACTTCCAGCTTTCGGCTTTCGGGCAATCCAGCCGAACCGCCCCCGGTGGGCCAAGCGATCACCGCCGCAGCCTGGTCCGGCTCGCCGCGATGGGTCAAGATCACCGGATCCTTGTTCGCTTCGGGGAAGCCAGGTGTGCTCGCGAGCATTGTCGGCGACACGGCTTCGCGCGGCGGAAGCGCGCCGAACGTGCGCGAGAGCGCTTCGACCACTTCATCGCGCTTGAAATCGCCGAACACGTCGACTTCGATCGGCCCCTGAGCCAGCAGCCGCGACCAGACCTGCTTGAAGCCTTCGGGCGTAGCGGTCTGGAGCATGGCCGCGTCGGGCGTCTGGTAACGCGGATCCTTGTCATTGAGCAGCCATTCGAGGTCGCGATTGATCACGCCGCTCGGGTTGCCGCCGTAAGTGCCATAGGAGAGCAGCATGCTGGCCTTCGCCCGCTCCACCGGCGCGGCATCCCAGCGCGGCGAGGCAAGCTTCGACGCGAACAGGTAGAGCTGGTCGGCGACGTCCTCGGCCCTAGTCAGACCCTCGAAGACGAAGGACCCTTCCTCGATCCGGAAGTCGAAGCTGAACTTGCGCCCCGCAGCGAGAAGTTCGAGCTCGTTCTGGCCCAGCGAACCCTGTCCGGATCCCACCAACGCGAGTTGGCCGAGTTGGACGTAGGCGCCTTCCTCCGGCTTGAAGGCCTGCAGGCCGCCGCCAAAGCGCACCCGGACCGTGGCACGACCCGGCTCGTTGGCCGTCGGCCAGAGCAAAGCGCGGACGCCGTTCGGGAAGGCGATGCCTTCGACATCATCGATGTAAGTCGAATCGAATACACCAAGCGGCCCGCGGACCGACGGCGCCACCGGTTCTCCGATCGGCGGCAAGTCGGCGAAGGAAATCGCTTCGGCGGATGCCCGTTCGTTGCCATTGCCGTCGACTTTGGCGAGCATCGCGGTCCGCAAACCCGCGGCATCAGCCTCGCCGGTTTCAGGCGTGAGGTACAAGGAGCGCACGACGACGCCTTCGAACAAGTCGCGCGTATGTTCGTGCACAGCTTGCGGAGTGAAGCGGTCGCGCATCGAGCGGAACACTTCGAGGATCGTTTCCGGCGCGGCCACGGCCTCGCGAATGTCGACCGCGTTGACGATGTCATCGGCCAGCTTGGAGCCGGCCTGAATCCGGCGCTGTTCGACCATGTTGGCGAAGATAACGTCGTATTCGGACAGTTCGCGATCGATCTCCGCCTGGCTCGGCGGAGTGGCGATGGCATCGGCAATCACCGCCCGTACATCGGTTAGTGCGGCCTGCCAGTCCGAGGTGAGCGGCGCGACCGAGACATAAGTGGCGTCGGCCGACCGGCTGGTCTTCTCGTTCTCGACCCCGGCGTAGAGGTAGCTTCCACCCGCTCGCGCGGCGGTCTCCAACCGGCGGTTGACGATCGCCTCGGCAATCGAGTCAATCAACAGGCCGCGGTTGTATTCGATGTTGTCGGTCACCTGGTGCCACGGACGCATGACTGCATAAGTCAGCGAGCGGGGTTGGCCCGGTTCCACCAGTACACGGGTCTCGCCCACTGGATTGGTCGGATCGGCCCCGGCAGGGGCAGCGGGAACGCCGAAATCGGGATCAGGCGTAGGCTGGCCCGGTGCCTTCCAGTCGCCGAAGTTCTCTTCGACCAGCGCCGCCAACCGCAACGGATTGGCATCGCCGACGATGACCACCACGGTCTTGTCCGGGCGATACCAGCGCTTGTGGAACGCCTGCACGGCCTGCGGAGTGGCGGCCTGCAGCGTTTCGACCTGGCCGATCGGGTTGCGTTCGGAGAGGCGTTGCCCGGCGAACAGCACTTCACGGGTTGCCTCGGCAATGCGCCGTTCGGGACCATTCCGCTCCCGCCGCTCTGCAAGCACGATCGGCACTTCGGCCGAAAGGTTTGACGCGCTCAGCTTCGGCTCGCGGATCATGCCGGCAAACAGGCGAATGCTCTCGTCCAGGACAGGGCCTTGGGCGTTGGGCAGGTCGAGCTGATAGACCGTCTGCGTCGGGCTGGTGATCGCATTGGTGTCATTGCCCAGGCTCGCCCCGAGGCGCTGGAAGTGCGGAATCGCCTCTGCGTTCTTGAGATATTTGGATTCACGGAAGACGAGGTGCTCGATCAGGTGCGCGAAGCCCTGTTCAGAAGTGTTTTCGTGCAGCGAACCCGCGTCGACGCGAATTCGCATCGACACCTGGCCCGGCGGAACACCGTTCCGGCGAACCGCATAGCGTACCCCGTTCGGCAGCTCCCCGAACAACCACTCCTTGTCGACCGGAATATCGGTACCGCGATAGATCCACGGATCGTCCGGCTGGGTGTACCGCGGCTGCGCGGTGTCGGCAGCAGCAGGTGCGATAGCGACGGGGGCCTGTTGCGCAGCAAGGGGGACCGAAGCCAGCAGCAGAAGCGGGGAAAAGGCGCGCATCGCGCGCAGCGAAAATGTCATGGCCGGGAAATAGGCCCGCGTGGGATGAAGGGACAGTGAATAGCGGTCATGATCCTCATAACGGAGGAGTTGGACATTGTTCCCTTTCCTACAAGTGGGGAATTGCCCTAGGTCTTTTCACCCCCTCGCCGGAGTACGGGTCGAAGCGCGAGTTGTCGGACGTAAATAAATGCCCTTGGTCTAGCACTCACCCAAGCTTGCTAGCGGCACGCCGACTCCCTACATCGCGGCCATGTTCATCGAGACCGAAACCACGCCCAATCCGGCGACGCTGAAGTTCCTCCCCGGCCAGCGCGTCATGCCCTCGGGCACTCGCGATTTCGCTTCGCCCGAAGACGCTGAGGCGAGCCCGCTGGCGCAGGCCCTGTTCGATACCGGCGAAGTGACCGGCGTGTTCTTCGGACAGGACTTCGTGTCGGTGACCGCTGCACCCGGAGCTGACTGGTCGGCCCTCAAGCCGCAAGTCGTTGCCGTGCTCCTCGACCATTTCGTCAGCCAGGCTCCGCTGTTCATGAGTGGAAGCGCCGCGGATATCGCCGTACCCAGCGATGAAGACGCGATGGAAGACGATCCGGCCGACGCCGAGGTCATCGACCAGATCAAGGAACTGATCGAGACTCGCGTACGCCCGGCCGTCGCCAACGACGGCGGTGACATCCGCTACCGCGGCTTCCGTGATGGCGTAGTGTACCTGGCCATGCAGGGCGCGTGCTCTGGCTGCCCCAGCTCGACCGCTACGCTCAAGAACGGGATCGAAGGCCTGCTCAAGCATTACGTGCCCGAGGTGACCGAAGTCCGGGCCGCGTGATGCCCGCGCCGCTCGACGACGCCGCACTGGATCAGATCTTCGGCGAAGCCCGAAGCTTCAGCAAATTCCTCGACCGCGATGTAAGCGATGAACAGATCCACGCGATCTGGGACCTGGTGAAGATGGGGCCGACCTCGGCCAATCAGCAGCCGGTTCGGCTGATCTGGTGCAAATCGCAGGCTTCGCGTGACCGGCTGGCTGAGCTCTCCTCTGCCGGCAACAAAGACAAGATCCGCAGCGCTCCGGTCTGCGTTATCGTCGGCATGGACCTGGAGTTTCACGAGCACTTGCCGTGGCTGTTCCCGCACACCGATGCGCGCAGCTGGTTCACCGGCGATGCCGCCGCGCGCGAGACTTCAGCCTTCCGTAATTCCACGCTGCAAGGGGCCTATCTGATCCTCGCGGCCCGTTCGCTCGGGCTCGATTGCGGACCGATGTCGGGGTTCGACAATGCCGCGGTCGACGCCGAGTTCTTCGCCGAAGAGCCGCATTGGAAGTCGAACTTCATCTGCGCGATCGGTTACGGTGACAGGGACAGCCTGCGTCCACGCGGCCCCCGGCCGGACTTCGACACCTTCAATCGCCTGCTCTGACAAGGTCGACCGTGCTGACCCTGGCGATCGATAGCGCAACGGAAGCCTGTTCGGCGGCGTTGTTCGAAGACGGCGAGCTATTGGAAGGTTCGTACGAGACAATTGGCCGCGGCCATGTCGAGCGGCTGGTACCGATGATCTCCGCGCTTCCCGGCAAAGGTCGGGCCGACCGCGTAGTCGTCTCGCTAGGCCCGGGAAGCTTTACCGGCGTCCGCATCGGGCTTGCGGCGGCACGGGCCCTGGGTCTCGCATGGGGCGCAGACGTTTCTGGCTATCCAACCCTCGCCTTGATCGCAGCAATGGCCCAACAGCAAAGGCCCGGTCCTGTCACCGTCTGCACGACAGGCGGACACGGCGAATGGTTCGTGCAAAACTTCGACGGATCCGGGCGACCGGAAGATGAACTGGTCTCGCTGACTCCCGAAAAGGCTGCCTTGTTTGCTCGCCATCCGTCAGTCGCCGGCAATCAGTCTGAAGCGCTTGTCGAATTGCGCGGGGATGGCGATGCGCGACCGTTACTGCCCGACGCGCGCAGCCTTTTGCTGCTTCCGACTGCGTTGTTCACGTCAACTCTTGCGCCACTCTACGGTCGCCCGCCCGACGCTCGACTTCCCCAGAGCACCACATGATCGACGACCTCGATCGAATAATGCACGTGATGGATGCGGCTTTTGACCCCGCATACGGCGAGGCCTGGAGCCGCGGCCAAGTTGGCGATGCGTTGGTCATGCCCAATACGTACTACTTGCTTGCAGGCATCGACGGCTCCGACCCGCAAGAGGGCCAGCAGGCGGCCGGTTTTGCACTATCTCGCGGCGCAGCGGACGAAGAAGAATTGCTACTGATCGCCGTCGACCCCGCCCACCAAGGCAAAGGCATCGGTTCGATCCTGATGCAGCGCTTTATCGAAACGGCTCAAGACCGTGGCGCGGTTCGGTTGTTTCTTGAAATGCGCGACGGCAATTCGGCCGAATCACTCTATCGAAAGTACGGCTTCGACAATGTCGGCCGCCGAAAGCACTATTACCGCCGCGGGATGGGAACACCTCTCGATGCGATTACCTTCGTACTCCACAAAAAATGACGCAATCGGCGAAGACTTCAACTAAAACGGTCAAGAATTTTCGACTCCCACTCTTGTAAACGACCTTCGGAAGGGGCAAGTGCCCCTCCGTCTCCGCACATGACAAATTTGCGGCAATAGAGACGAGTCGCGAAGAAGGATTCCCCATGGCTACAATCGAAAGCGATCTCTCCGAGACGCTTATCACTCTCACGTCTGACATCGTTGCAGCGCATGTGAGCAACAACAGCGTTTCAGTCGATGATGTCCCTGCTCTGATCCAGAATGTCTATGGTGCGCTCGCAAGTCTTGGTTCGGCGCCGCAGCCCGAAGAAAAGCTGCAGCCGGCTGTTTCGGTTCGCGCTTCGGTAAAGGCCGATCATCTGGTTTGCCTGGAAGACGGCAAGAAGATGAAGATGCTCAAGCGCCACCTGATGACGGATCACGGGCTTACCCCCGCCGAATATCGCGCACGCTGGAACCTGCCGGCCGACTATCCGATGGTCGCGCCCGACTATGCGGAAAAGCGTCGCGTGCTCGCCAAGGAAATCGGCCTCGGCCGCAAGCCCGGCCAGCGTCGCGGACGGCGGAAAAAGGTCGTCGCCTGATTTCGTCCGGCGGTTGAAAAAGGGCCTCGCTGCTTCCATAGTGGCGGGGCCGACTGCCCAGACAGTCGTGGCTTAGAGGCGAACCTTGCATCAACCGATAGATCTAGAAGCGCTGTGTGCTGAGAGAGGCCTCCGGATTACCGAGCAGCGGCGCGTTATCGCCCGCGTTCTTTCCGAGGCTGAGGATCATCCAGACGTCGAAGCTCTTCACGAGCGCGCGTCTTCGATCGATCCGAAGATTTCCATCGCCACCGTATACCGCACCGTGCGCCTGTTCGAAGAAGCGGGCATCCTCGATCGCCATGACTTTGGTGACGGCAGGGCACGCTACGAAGCCGCCCCGGAAGCGCATCACGACCATCTGATCGATGTCGAGACAGGGAAGGTCGTCGAATTCGTCGATCCTGAGCTCGAAGCGCTGCAGAAAGTGATCGCGGAGAAGCTCGGCTACCGGCTCGTCGACCATCGCATGGAATTGTACGGCGTCCGCATCGACCGCGAGGATTGAGGCTGGTTTTCGTTCGTAGCGGTGTCAGGTGGCTGGGCATCCTGCTCGTCTTCCTGACCATCGTTCCCCTCCATGTGCTGGTATCGCTGGTCTGGAGACGGGACGCCGTACCTCCGATCTTCCTCGGCCTGATGGGCCGCGTGGCGGGCCTGCGCATTCGCACCGAAGGCGTTCCGCGCCAGGGGGCCCTGTTTCTTGCGAACCACATAAGCTGGCTCGACATTCTCGCCCTCGCCAAGACCAGCCGAGCGATCTTCGTGGCCCATAGCGGACTTGCGGTACACGGCGGGCTCAAGTGGCTGTGCGATCAGAACGATACGGTCTTCATCACCCGCGATCGCCGAGGTTCGGTGGCCGGCCAGGTAGAGCAGGTGCGGGCCGCCCTCTCCGATCGGCCGTTGGTGATCTTTCCCGAAGGGACCACTGACGACGGAACCGCCTTGCTGCCGTTCCGAAGTTCGCTGCTTTCGGCCGTCGAGCCGCTGGCGGGCCAGGTTCCGATCCAGCCGGTAGCGCTCGACTACTCCGACGCTGCCGAAATTTCCTGGTTCGGCGACGAGCCGGGCATGGCCAACGTGCGCCGGATCCTGTCGCGCCCGGGGCGGATCGAACTGACCATTCGCTTCCTCGAGCCGCTATCGGGCGAGGCGCTGGCCAACCGGAAGACCATGACCGCTGCGGCCCAGCAGGCCATCGCGCAGGCCTTGCGCCTTCCACTCGCCGCGCAAATCCCTTAAGGGGCCAGCCCATGCGACAGACCCGCGCCCCGGAGACCTTCAGGGTCAAAAGCTTCGGCTGCCAGATGAACGTCTACGACGGCGAACGCATGGCCGAACTCCTGGCCGAGCAAGGCATGCGCGCCGCGCCCGAGGGTACGGAAGCGGACCTCGTCGTGCTCAACACCTGCCACATCCGCGAAAAGGCCGCCGAGAAGGTCTATTCGGACATCGGCCGCTTGGTGAAAGCCGGCGGTGATACTCCGCCGATGATCGCCGTCGCGGGCTGTGTCGCACAGGCCGAGGGCGAAGAGATCATGGCCCGCGCGCCGGCTGTCGGCCTGGTGGTCGGACCGCAGGCCTATCACCGCCTTCCCGCGATGATCGAGCAGGTGGTCGAGGGCAAGCGAGCCTCTGACACCGACATGCCGGCTGACGCCAAGTTCGCCGCCCTCCCCGCGCGGCGGCGCGTGGGACCGAGCGCGTTCCTGACGATTCAGGAAGGGTGCGACAAGTTCTGCACCTACTGCGTCGTGCCCTACACGCGCGGAGCAGAAATCTCCCGACCGTTCAGCGATTTGCTGCGCGAAGCGGAGACCCTGGTCGAACATGGCGCGCGCGAGATCACTCTGCTTGGGCAGAACGTCAATGCCTGGGCCGTTGATGAGGTCGGCTTCGATGGCCTGCTAAAAGAACTCGCCAAGATCCCGGAACTGCGGCGAATTCGCTACACGACAAGCCATCCCAACGACGTGACCGAGGGGCTCATCCGCGCGCATGCGGAGATCGAGAAGTTGATGCCATACCTGCACTTGCCCGTGCAGAGTGGCAGCGACCGCGTGCTCAAGGCCATGAACCGCAGCCACACCGCCGACAGCTATCTCCGCCTGCTTGATCGCTTCCGCGCTGCCCGTCCCGACCTGGCTTTGAGCGGCGACTTCATCGTCGGCTTTCCGGGCGAGACCGATGCGGAATTCGAAGAGACCCTGCGACTGGTCGACGCGGTAGGCTATGCTCAGGCGTTCAGTTTCAAGTACTCGCCCCGCCCCGGCACTCCCGCTGCGACGATGGACGGCCAGGTTCCGGGCGAAGTGATGGACGAGCGTCTCCAGCGCCTGCAGGCGGCCATCAACCGCGACCAGCTAGCCTTCAATGAAGCCAGCATCGGCAAGCGCTGCCAGGTCCTGGTGGAGCGCAAGGGCAAGAAGCCCGGCCAGTGGCTCGGCAAGTCCCCTTGGCTGCAATCGGTGCACTTCGAAGGCGAAGCCGCCATCGGCGACGTGGTCGAGGTCGACCTGATCCAGGCGGGACCGAATTCGCTTGCCGCCGTGCTCGTGCAACGTGCGGCCAGCCAAGCCGCCTGAACGGCTACTGGGCTAGATAGCCGCCATCGACCGGGTAATAGGCCCCGGTCATGAAACTGGCAGCGTCGCTCAGCAGAAAGTTCGTCAGGGCCGCGACTTCTTCCGACGTTCCCAGACGCCCGATTGGATGCAGGCCGACGAGGGCCTTGCGCGCTTCGTCGTCCATGCTGTTTTCGATTAGCGGCGTCGCGATGAAGGCGGGCCCGACTGCGTTCACCCGGACGCCCTGCGTCGCGTATTCGAGCGCCGCGGTCTTGGTCAGCCCCGCGACGGCGTGCTTGGCGGCAACATAGCCCGCCGAACCGCGCCAACCGACCGCACCAAGGATTGAGGCCATGTTGACGATGGAGCCGCCACCCGTCTTCAGCATCGCCGGAATCTCGTAGCGCAAACCGTAGAACACACCGTGGAGATTGACGTCGATCACCCGATGCCATTCGCTCAGTTCGGTGTCCCCGATGGGCGCGCTCTTGCCGCCGATGCCGGCGTTGTTGACCGCCAGGTCGAGCCGCCCAAAGGCCTGCACGGCGTAGCTGACCATCGCCTCGACCTCGTCCGCGGCGGAGGTATCGACCTTGAAGGCCTTGGCACCGCCTCCTGCCTCACTGGCCACTTCTTCGGCGCCGGCCAGATTGTAGTCCGCCACGATAACTTTGGCGCCGCGGTCGGCCAGATCACGGACGATCGCCGCGCCGATGCCGGACGCACCGCCCGTGACAATCGCAACCTTGCCGGAAAAATCCTCAGCCATGACCGATCTCCACCAATCCGATCCCCCTCCAATGATCGACAGGTAGTTTTGTTCTGTTCGTCGGCCTGAAGAGCGGAGTTTGGCGTTTTTCCACCACGGCTTTTCGCAAGCCCGCTTGCGGGCGGCCTGCAGCGCAGTATCTTCCGACTCAGACTGAAAGGAGCGCATGGCCCGTAAAGCTACTCGCGCCGGGGAACACTCGGTGCTCGCCCATCCCGAAGACCGGCGTGACGCAGCGCGCCGCGCAAGGGTTGAAGTCCTGTTCGATGAACAGGCAATGCTCGGAGCCTTGTTTGGCGAATTCGACGCCAACCTTGTCCTGATCGAAAACCGGCTCGGAGTGCTGATCGCCGCGCGCGGCAACAAAGTCGTGATCGAAGGCGCGGAGGATGACGTGGCCCGTGCCCGCGAAGTCCTCGTGGTCCTGCACGAACGGTTGCTGACCGGGGCCGAGCTCGATTCGGGCATGATCGAAGCCCTGATCGCCCGGTCCAACGAACCCACCCTCGAAGGCATCATCACCGGCGACGCCAAAGGCCCGCCGATCATGATCCGCACCCGGCGAAAGACGATCGTGCCGCGTACGGCGATGCAGGCGGACTACATGCGCCAGCTTGCCTCCCGCGACATTATCTTCGCGCTCGGCCCGGCAGGCACGGGCAAGACCTACCTCGCGGTCGCCCAGGCCGTCAGCCAGTTGATCACCGGCAGCGTTCAGCGGCTTATCCTCAGCCGCCCCGCGGTCGAGGCGGGCGAACGCCTCGGCTTCCTGCCGGGCGATATGAAGGAGAAGGTCGATCCTTACCTCCGCCCGCTCTACGACGCGCTCTACGACTGCATGCCGCCCGAACAGGTCGACCGGCGCCTGGCCAGCGGGGAGATCGAGATCGCGCCTATCGCGTTCATGCGCGGACGCACGCTCGCCGACGCCTTCGTGATCCTGGACGAAGCCCAGAACACCACCCGAGAGCAGATGAAGATGTTCCTCACCCGCTTCGGTCAGAATAGCCGGATGGTGGTCTGCGGAGACCCGAAACAGGTCGACATTCCGGGCGGTGATGCGCAAAGCGGGCTGATCGATGCGGTCAACCGTTTGAACGGCATCGACGGGATCGGGGTCACCCGGTTCTCTGTCATCGACGTGGTCCGCCATCCGGTGGTCGGTCGGATCGTCGAGGCTTACGAGGGCAAGGGCACCTGAGCCCTTCCCTCATGCGTAGGAAGCAGAGCACAGTTCGATATGGCGGAAGAGCCCGTTCCCACAGTCTTGATCGTCGCCGGCCAACGACTCGGTAAAGTCGATCCCCTCGCCGCCAAGTACGGTATCGAACACAAGTGCTTGGTCCCGCTGCTGGGGCGGCCGTTGATCGGCTACGTGTTCGATGCGGTCGACGCGGCATTCCCGACCGCGCCGATCATCGTTTCGATCAACGATCCGCAAGCGCTCGACAACGAACCGGAAGCGCGCCGCTTCTTTGACGCCGGACGACTGAAGGTCGTGACCTCCGCGAACAACCTGCTCGAGAGCGTGTTCGCAGCGACAACGGACATCACGTACCCCCTGCTCGTCACGACAGGCGACAACGTGCTGATGACCCCCGAGGCGCTGCGCGGCTTCCACGAATACGCCTTGCATGAAGACGCCGATTGCGCGGCCATGTTCGCCCGCAAGGAGGACATTCTGGCCGCACATTCAGAGGGCCAGCCGCGCTTCTGGAAGTTCCGCGACGGAGAGTTCTCCGGCTGCAACACGTTCTGGATGAAGGACGCCTCGGCCATGAAGGTGGGTGAGATCTTCCGTGGCGGCGGGCAGTTTCTCAAGTTCCCCAAGCGCTTCATCGCGGCGTTCGGCCTGCTGAACCTGATCGGCTTCCAGCTCAACCTGTTCAACGTCAAGCGCATGCTCTCCCGCGTTTCCAGCCGGTTCGGGAAGAAGGTCGTAGCCCAGATCACCGATGACGGACGGCACGCCATCGACGTCGACAACGAGTTCAGCCACGCCGTGGCCGAGCGCCTGTTGCGCGCCAAGGGCACGCCTGACCTCGCCGCCTGATGGACCTTGAGATCGACATCGAGGAACCCTGGCCGGAAGGTCGGTGGGAAGCCTTGGCCTCGAGTGCGGCAGAGGCGGCTGCGGCGGTAGCGCCTGAACTGGCGAACGAACGCTTGTCGGCCAGCCTGCTGTTCACGTCGGACAGCGAAATCCACGAACTCAATCGTGACTGGCGCCAGCGGGACAAGCCCACCAACGTCCTCTCCTTCCCCATGCTCGAGCGGGAAGACTTGCTTGACCTGGAGCACGTGGGCCCACCCGAACTGCTGGGAGACATCGCCCTCGCCCACGAAACATGCGCTCGCGAGGCCGCGGAAAAAGGCGTTTCGCTAGAGGCTCACGCGACGCACCTGATCGTTCATGGCCTGCTGCACCTCGCCGGTTACGATCACGAAATCTCGCCGGAAGATGCCGATGCGATGGAGGCGCTGGAAATAAAGGCGCTTGCGATGTGCGGTATCGCTGACCCATATGGGGACCGCGACACAGAACAAGGAAAGCAAGAGGGCGATGCCCGATAATTCCAAACCGGGCGAATCCAGTACGGGAGACGCGGACAGTAGACGCGGGCTCTGGCACGCGATCCGGAGCTTTTTCGACGAAGGCGAAACCTCTCTGCGGGCGCAGATCGAGGAAGCGCTCGACGAACACGAAGACGAGCAGTCAGGCGGGGACGTCCGCCCTTCCAAGAGCGACATGTCGCCGGTGGAACTCACCATGCTCCGCAACCTGTTGCACTTCAGCGAGCACGATGCCGACGACGTGGCGATCCCGCGCGGTGAAATCATCGCCGTGTCGGCGGACGCCACCTGGGACGAGTTGGTCGGCCTGTTTGCCGAACACGGTCATTCGCGCCTGCCGGTCTACCGCGAGACGCTCGACCAGGTAATCGGCATGATGCACCTCAAGGACGTGTTTCCGTTCCTCGCCAACGGCACGCCTCCGCCTTCCGACTGGACCACGCTAATGCGCCAGCCGCTCTACGTGCCGCAGGCGCGCGGGGCGCTCGATGTGCTGGCGGACATGCGTTCTCGCCGCATCCACCTGGCGATCGTGGTGGACGAGTTCTCCGGCACCGACGGGATCATCACTATCGAGGACCTGGTCGAGGAGATCGTCGGCAATATCGAAGACGAGCATGACGAAGCTCCGATCGAACTGGTGGTGCCGATCGGCGAAGGCATGTGGGATGTCGATGCCCGCGCCGAGCTCGACGATGTCGCCCGCACCATAGGGGATCCGCGTATTGCCGAGGTCGACGAAGCCGTCGATACGCTCGGCGGCCTCGCGACCATTCTCGCGGAGCAGGTGCCCGAAGTGGGGGCCGTGCTGCGCCACCCCAGCGGTTGGTGCATCGAAGTGACCGGAGGCGACGAGACCCACGTCACTCGGTTGCGTTTACATCAACCTGACGAGGCCGAAGCGGAAGTGGACGAATGATACGCCAAAGTAATTGGCCTTGCAGTTCAGCTTTTTCCTCAACTTGCTTTCAAATCGGCTCGACACGAGTTGCATTTTTCTGAACAGAAGGACTGATGCGCCGCCTGCCCCCTCTTCGCGCGCTTGAAGCGTTTGTGCGCGTGGTCCGCCTCGGTTCCGCGCGGGCGGCGGCCAATGAGCTTGGCCTGAGCCCGTCGGCGCTCTCGCGCCGCATCGGCAACCTCGAAGAGTTCACCGGCCGCAAGCTGTTCTCCCGCACGGGCCAGACCATGCGCCTGACTGACGAAGGCCGGCAGTTCTACGACAACGTCGCCCCGCACCTCGAAGCGCTCGCGGTGGCCGTGCAGGCGCAATCGGAAAACCTGCAGCTGCTGCGCCTGCGTCTCGGCGTGCTTCCGCTGTTCGGCACGCAGCGGCTGTTCCCGCGGCTGCCCGAGCTCCGTGGGCTCCATCCGCGTCTGCACATCGACATCGACACCGGCCCGCATCTGATCGACCGTGTCGGCGATACGCTCGACGCGGCGATCCTGCTGACGACCGATCCGGGTCCGGGGTTTCATTCGGTGCAGCTGGACCAGAACACCGTCCACGCCATCTGCAGCCGCACCGTGGCCGATGAGCTGGGCCCCGCACCCGATATCAAGGCGCTGAGCAAGCAGACTTTCCTGATCCACACCGACATGCCGCTCAGCTTCGACGCGTGGAAATCCGCGCTCGGCTTTCAAGCACTGCAGCCGCAGGCGATCGACCACTACGATTCCGGCCAGCTGATCCTCGAGGCCGCGGCCCAGGGTCTCGGCATCGCAGTGATGCACGACGATCACCTCAAGCGGAACAACGACCCCCGTCTTGCCAAGCTGTACGACGTCCGCATCGACAGTCCCTACAGCTACTGGTTCGTCTGCCGGCCCGTCGATCTCGACAGCCGGCCCGTGCGCCTTTTTCACGATTGGCTCGTGGAAGCAGGATTGTAGGATACCGCCGCCATTCACCGGCCAGAAGCGCCGGTAGGTTCAGGAGAGGAAAGCCCCGTGAAACTGAAATTCGCCTTGCTGGCCGCCGCGTTGGCGCTCAGCCCCGCCACCGGTCAGGCCCAGATGCGCGCGCTGAGCGATCCTGTCGTTGGCCATCCCAACCCGGAATCGCTGTTCACCAGTTCCGACCGCAAGCTCCACCGCAACAAGCAGACCGCGCTGCGCATCCAGCGCGAACTGCTCAAGTGCAACGAGTGGGCCCGCGCCGGGGAATGGCTGACCGATCGCTACATCCAGCATAACCCGGTCGCCGCCTCGGGCCTCAAGGGCGTGCAGGACTACTTCCTCAACGTCGCCAAGCGCACGCCGACCGTGCCCTGCCCCGCGCTCAGCGCCAACGATCCCAATGCGGTGGTCGCGGTGACGGCCGAGGGTGACTACGTGACCATCCTCACCAAGCGCATCGTCCCTTACGCCGATGACCCGAGCCAGAGCTACACCACCACCTGGTTCGACACTTGGCGTTTCGTCGACGGCAAAGCCGACGAGCATTGGGATCCGGCAACCCTGCCGACGGGCCCCGCGCCCCAGGCCGCAGCGCCTGCCACGCATACCGGAACCGAAGAGGACCGCGCCGCCATCAATGCCCTGATGTGGCGCTATGACCGCTCGCTCGATCACTATGATGCCGAAGCCTATGCCGCCAATTTCACGCCGGACGGCGCGTTCGGACAGGTCAAGGGTCACGACGCCCTGCGCAAGATGATCACCGACCTCGTCGCCGGCCAGGACAAGCGCCGGGCGGAAGGCGCGACCATCGGCAAGATGCATCACTTCACAATGAACCAGTGGCTCGAGTTCACCGGGCCCACGACTGCCCGCTATCACTACTACCACCAGACCGTGTTCGGTACCGGTGGCGCCATCGGCAGCCCCACGGCTCCGGTGATGGCTGCGGCCGGTCAGGGCGTGGACGATCTCGTGAAGGTCGATGGCAAGTGGTACATCAAGTACCGCAACGTCGCTCCGACGCGCGAGCAGGAATAAGCCTCGCAGGCTGACCGAGGATCGAGGGGCGCCGTGAGGCGCCCCTTTTTCGTTCGGCGCCCCTTCGTCGTCGCCTCACCTTGCTGTAGATTCGGCCGGTACGCGAACGGAGGCCCCCCCCATGTTCGATTCGCTGGCCAATCTCGGAACCGCTCAGACGGTCCGCACTTCGACACTGCCACTCCAACTCGCGGCTCCTGCGCCGGCTCTGGAGTTATTCCTCGAACCGCCCCGAGAAAGGAACGCCGCGCTCGACGCGTTCTTCTACAATCTCGGGAACCTCACCCATGACGAGGCGCATGGCCTGGCTCTGCGCTATGCGGCTGAGGGTGCGATCCTTGAGGTCAGCCCTAGCGCCACTCCCTCGATCGAGGTTTGGCGCGGCCGCGAAGCCTATGGAAACCGTGCGGGTAATTATGCCGCGCTCGTGGTGGCCGGCGTTGGCAGCTCAGCGCTCGGCACTGCGGCCTTTGCCCGCGATGTCGCCAACGCCGCCGGGGAGCCGGTGCTGGCGGTCGTGTCCGGATATGGACTTGCCGACCTCGTCTCGGAAGCAATGGGCGGCTGGTTCCTATTCCGAGCGCTCAACTCTGCCAGGCATCTGTTCGAGTGGATGGACGACTTGCGTCTTGCCCGCGATCCTGACCCAGCGGTGAGCCCGACGATGGGCACTATCCTGAATAACCCGATGAGCCTCGCCCGCCTCAGCGAGGACGTGCGCACCGTGCTCCATCTGTTGTCAGGGCCAACCCGGTTCCGCTGGCTGATCGGCCACTCGAAAGGCAACCTCGTCCTCTCCGAAGCGCTCTATGCGCTAGAGGCGGACGAGCCCGCGATCTTTGGTGAAGTGCGCCACGCCACCAACATCGTCACTATCAGCGCCAAGGTCGAGATGCCGCGAGGATTCGAGCGGATCATCGACGTCATGGGTGAGCTCGACAATTTCGGCGAGCTCAACTCCATCAATTTCCCCAATGCCATCGAGACGGACGTACCCGTCCCGATGGCGTGGCATCATACGAACACCGAGTGGCCCTATCACCTGCCGGTGACGGATACCCTGCGTCCGATTATCGGGGTCTGAGCAGCTCGCTCAGCTAACGGTCGCCTTGACGATCTTGCCCGGCTGCCGCGGCGGTTCGCCCTTGGGCAGCGCGTCGATGTGTTCCATGCCGCTCTCGACCTGGCCCCATACGGTGTACTGCTTGTCGAGGAAGCGAGCGTCGTCGAAGCAGATGAAGAACTGGCTGTTGGCGCTATCGGGCACCTGGGTGCGGGCCATCGAGCAAGTGCCACGCACGTGCGGCTCCGAGTTGAATTCGGCCTTGATGTCGGGCCGGTCGGAACCGCCCATGCCGGTGCCGGTCGGGTCGCCGCCCTGGGCCATGAAGCCCGGGATCACGCGGTGGAACACCACGCCGTCGTAAAAGCCTTCCTTCGCGAGCTCGGTGATGCGCTCGACATGGCCGGGCGCGAGGTCCGACCGCAGCTTGATCACCACATCTCTGGCCTCTCCATCGCCCGTATCGAGGGTGAAGGTCAGCTTTTCGTCCGCCATTGGGTATCTCCTGAAAGTTGTGGGCGGGATATAGTCTTATAGCCAAGGATGTCACCCGCCCGCTTTGCTTTTGCGCCCTACGAGAATAGGGCCGAATCATGGCCGAACACGATCTCACCGAGCTTGAACAGGAGGCACCGCGCGATGACGGTGCCGAGCTCGATGAAGAGAACCGGTTGAAGCCCCAGTTCGTCAACAATGTCATCGACGCGCTCGACCAGGGTGACGAGGGCCGCGCTTACGAACTGGTGGAGCCGCTCCACCCGGCCGACATCGCCGACTTGTTCGAACTGCTCGAACGCGACCAGCGCCGCCGCCTTGCCGCCGCGATCACCGACCTCCTGACCGGCGAAGTCATCGCCGAGCTCAACGATTACGTCCGCGACGACATGATGGAGGCGCTGCCCGCCGCTGCCGTCGCCGAGATCGCCGAACAGCTCGACACCGATGACGCCGTCCAGCTGATCGAGGACCTCGAGCCCGAAGATCAGCGCGCCATTCTCGCCGAGATGGAGCCGGAAGACCGCGCGGCGATCGAAAGCGCGCTGTCCTATCCGGAAGAGTCCGCCGGCCGCCTGATGCAGCGCGAGCTGGTGGCGGTGCCCGAGCACCTCACCGTCGGCGACCTGATCGATTACTTGCGCGAGCATGAAGAGCTGCCCACCGAATTCTGGGAAGTCTTCATCGTCGACCACACCCACAAGCCGGTCGGCACCTGCCAACTCAGCTGGATCCTGCGCACGCCGCGGCAGATTCCGTTGGCCGACGTGATGAAGCGCGACCAGACGCTGATCCCAGTGACGATGGATCAGGAAGAAGTCGCGCTACGGTTCCAGAAGTACGCCCTGATCAGCGCCGCCGTGGTGGACGAGGACGGCCGGCTGGTCGGCCAGATCACCGTCGATGACGTGGTGCACATCATTCAGGAAGAAGCCGACGAGGACGTCATGCTTCTGTCCGGCGCGGGCGAAGGCGACATCAACGAGCCGATCCGCGAATCCTATCTGGCGCGCGTGCGCTGGCTGATGGCGAATCTCATCACCGCCTCGCTCGCTTCGTTCGTGATCTACCGCTTCGAGGGAGTCCTCGCGCAACTCATCACGCTCGCCGTGCTGATGCCGATCGTCGCCGGGATCGGCGGCAACGCCGGGACGCAGACCCTGGCCGTGACAGTGCGCGCGCTGGCGACCAACCAGCTAACTTCCAGCAACAGCTGGCGCGCGGTGAGGCGCGAGCTTTCGATAGCTCTGCTCAACGGGGTCAGCCTTGCCCTCGTGACCGGCACGGCGGTCAGCATTCTCTTCGCCGACTGGAGCCTTGGGCTCCCGGCTGGGATCGCCTGGCACCTCGGCCTGGTGATCGGCCTGGCCATGATGGCCAACATTCTCATCGCCGGGATGGCCGGCGTGGTCGTACCGCTGACCATCGAGCGCTTCCGCGCCGACCCGGCCATTGCCTCCTCCATCTTCGTGACCATGACGACGGATTCGATGGGCTTCCTCGTCTTCCTCGGCCTGGCGGTAGCGACCGGGCTGGTCGGCTGATTTGCCATGCCGCTGAGCATGACCAAGATCGCCTATCGCTCGGGCAGCATCGAGAACCTCCGGCAATGGGTCGAAGCCGGGCCCGAAGCGCTGATGACCACGCGCTACCTGCCCAAGCGGCATGAAGAGATGATCGGCGGCTCGCTCTACTGGATCATCGAGCACGCCATCGTCGCCCGCAGCGAGATCCTCGGCTTCGAGCAGCGCCCCGACGCGCGCTGGACCATCCGCCTCGCCCCGAAGCTGATCCTGGTCCACCCCCGCGCCAAGCGCGCGCACCAGGGCTGGCGTTACCTCGAAGAAAAGAACGCGCCCGAAGATCTGGCCGAGGGCGAAATCGCCAGCGATGCGATGCCCGGCCGGTTGGTGCGCGAGCTGAGCAAACTGGGGCTGGCCTGAAGAGGTTAATTTCCGCGCAACCATTTGCCACGGGCCTGTAACAATCCTCTGCCAGCGCGACCGATAGTTACGGGACGCAAACGCCGGGGGTCAATGATGAGCGAGATGGTTCCGGCGCAGACGGGCGCCGCATCTACGCGCCTGCACGGCGTAGTCGTGCTCTCCCCACGAGATGCCCTGCTCGCCACGTTGAAGGATCGCCTGGCACGGCCTTGGCGCGATGCACGCAAGTCGCTCGCGGCCCGTATCGGGTTGGCCGCGGCGGGCATGACCGCGCTGCTGGTGATCCTTGGCCTGATTGTCGGCCTGGCCATGTTTGTCCTTGCTGCCAGCACCGGGCGGGCACGCGTCCTGAACGAAGCGGCCCTTGCCTCAGCCGAACTGACCTCGAGCATCGCCGACAGCCGCTACTACGCATCGCGCTACGCCGCGACGGGCGAGCCCGGCGAGATCGAGCGCGCTCGCCAAACCCTGGCACGGGCCAAGGAACGTCTGGAGCTGGCGCGCGAGAGGTCGCTCAATACCGATGGCCAGGCGGTCGAGGCGATGGAGTGGCTTCGCTACCAGGTCGATGGCTTCGAAAACGAACTCGGCGCGCTGAAGAATTCGGTCAGCCGCTATGGTCCTTCGGCAAGTGGCAATGCCCTCGCCAAGGCCATCGACGTCAGCGGCGAACAACTGGCCGAGCAGGCACGCCCAGTCGAAAAACGGCTGGCCGGAGCTTCGGAGACCACGGCGGCTGATGTTTCCAGCCTGGGCTGGCAATTGGCCATCGCCGTAGTCGCGCTTCTGGTCGTCGGCATCGCGATCACGGTGGCGGGCGCTCGCTTCGTCACCCGAACGACCTCGCACTCGATCCGCGAGATCACCGGCGCCATGAGCGCACTGGCCAAGGGCGACCGCAGCGTGGCCGTGCCCGGCACCGCGCGCGAAGACGAGATCGGCGAAATGGCCCGCGCTCTCGCCGTGTTCCGCAAGAGTGCGCAGGACCTGGCCGCCTTGCAGGAAGAGGCTGCTCAATCCGCACGCGAGGAGCTGGTGCGGCAGGAAGTCGAACGCGATCGCAGGGTTCGGCTGATGCACGAGGTCGCTTCGCAGTTCGAACATACGGTCGGAGACGTCGTTAGCGGGGTCGCCACGGCTTCGCAGCAACTGGAATTGACCGCCAGCTCGATGGTCGCCACGGCCAACCAGGCGGCGCAAGTTACCGGGGACGTTTCCCGCTCGATCCAGCAGTCGACCGGCAGCATGACGGCCGCGGCCGCGGTGAGCGACCAGTTCGCGGCGTCGATCGGCGAGATCAGCCAGCAGGCGGCCAGTTCCGCCGAAAGGGCGCAGGACGCGCGGCGGATCGTCCAGGGCGCGGACGCGATCATCGCCGCCTTGGCGACCTCTACGAGCGAGATCGAGACCATCGTTGGCATGATCGACGGGATCGCCCAGCGAACCTCGCTCCTCGCCCTCAACGCCTCGATCGAAGCAGCACGCAGCGGCGAGGCCGGGCGCGGCTTTGCGGTGGTGGCGGGCGAGGTGAAAGCTCTCGCCCGACAAACCAGCGATGCGACTGGCGACGTGGCGGACCGCATCCAGGCGATCCAGAACGCGACCGGCGAAAGCATCGCCGCGCTGCGTCAGATCGCCGAACAGGTTCACATGCTCGAGGGCAGCGCCGTGGCAATCGCGCAATCGGTCGACGAGCAGATGATGGCGAGCAAGGAACTGGCCAACAATCTCGCCCGCGCCGCGAACGGCGCGGACCAGGTCGGCTACAACATGGGCCAGGTCAGCGAGACGGCGGACTCGACCGGAGCGGCATCAGCGCAAGTGCTCGATGCCGCGAGCGACCTCCATCGCCAGGCCGAAGTGCTGCGCGGGCAGGTCGACGATTTTCTCGGCTATATCCGGGCAGCCTGACGGCGATTTTGGCGGCAATCGTCAGATCGGAGGCGTGCTCGTTAGCCGACAGACCAGAACGCGTCCTCGGCGGCCTGATCGTCGGAGAACAACCAGACTTCCTGGATCTTGCCGTTCTCGATACGCAACACGTCGATGCCTGCCATTGACATGGCCTTTCCGGCGGCCGTGGCCGAGAACTGCAGCGTTACGGCCACATGATTGCCGTTACCGAGAATGTTGCCAATGCTGTCGAACTTGAACGTGCCTTGGCTGCGTTCCATGAATTTGCCGAGCAGTCCGAACACGGCATCGCGGCTGTTGTAGGTGCCGGAAAGATCGCTGGAACCTGGCTGGTGCCAAACCAGCGTTTCGCTCAGCAGTTCGGGGAGTTTCGCCAGATCACCGCTGGCGATTGCGTCGAAGTAATTGCGAACGATCTTGATGTTTTCATTACTCATTTCATAGGTCCTGTATTTTGATAGTTTCAAGCACAGGTTCTGAGGTAATTTCGGCAACCAAGGCTCACAAGACGGCACCAAGTGGTGCCTTAGGGACCTGAAAGTGACGAAGGCCGATCTGCAAAACGTTCGCTGGAACGTCTATCAAGCGACTTGCCCGACAAGGCAGGTGCTCAACTGCATCTCCGACAAATGGGCGGTACTGATCGTGGGGTGCCTGCTCGAACGGGGCCGCCGGTCCGGCGAACTGCGGCGCGATATCGAGGGCATCTCGCAGAAGATGTTGACGCAAACCCTGCGCGCCCTCGAACGCGACGGCCTGGTTCATCGGGAGGTGTTTCCGAGCGTGCCGCCACGGGTCGATTATTCCCTGACCCCGCTCGGCCAATCGCTGGGCCAGATTGTCGATCAACTGCGCCAGTGGTCCGAACAGCATGTCGAGCAAGTCTTGCTCTGCCAGGAACAGTTCGATGCCGAAGACCGAACGCTTGGTGGGCCTGCGGTGCTGTCGGGCTAAAGTCCTCCCCGGCCCGGGGAGGGGGACCAACCGAAGGTTGGTGGAGGGGCACCCTCGGGTTGCTCTGAGCTTTCGAGGGAGCGTTGAGCCGAACCTGCCCCTCCACCATGCTGCGCATGGTCCCCCTCCCCATGCTGGGGAGGATCTTGAACTCCAGACATGCAAAAACACCCGCTGGCGAATGCGGGCCTAACGCCAGAAGGAAATGTCGCGGACGGGCAAAGGCCGGCGCGTCCTGGGCGTCACAGGATTGCCTTGCGCGAGCATGGAATGCGAACGGCGGCGAGGGCTGCGACCAAAACTCGCAGGTCCCGCCAGTGGTTGTCATCCTCGTATCCTACGGACACCCTCTGACGATGTCGAAGGGCGCCGGCCTTAGCTGCGGGAGTGAAAGCGAAGCGCTACCGCCCCCGCACCCGTCGCTTGTCAGGTGTCAACTGACGGCGGAGCATATAACCGATCTGGTTATTTAAGTCAAGCGCTAAGCAGCCTGCACCAACCCCGCCACCTGCCGCAGCATCTTGGAAAAGTCCGCCTGCTCGCGCGCGCCGAGGATCAGGTACTTGCCGTTGACGACAAAGCTCGGAACCGAGTTGATCCCCGCCTGCCGCCCACGCTCTTCTTCGTAGCGCGTGGCAATGCCGAGCGCCTCATCATCCAGCGCGGCAGCAGCTTTGGCCCGATCGAAGCCCTCAGCCGCGGCGATGTCGAGCAGGACCTCCCGGTCACTCACGTTGCGGCGCTGCTGAAAATGCGCCTTGAATAGGGCCACCTCAAGCCGGGTCTGCGCCTCAGTTCCCTGGTCCGCCAGCGCCCAGCGCAGCAGCTTGTGCGCCTCGAAGGTGTTCCAGATCATCTGCGGCGGCGCGTCACCCTCGCCGGTGTAGGCCATGGGGAAACCCGCACGCTCAGCGGTCTCCTGCATCTGGCTGCGCATGGCGGCAATCTCTTCCGGCGTGCGGCTGTAGACTTCCGCCAAGTGCCGGGCCTGGTCCTTCCCTTCCACGGGCGCATCAGGATTGAGTTCGAACGGCATCCAGCGAATGGCGACGTCGATCTCTCCAGCCACTTCACTAACCGATTTGGCGAATTGCGTGTAGCCGATCGCGCACCAGGGACACATGACATCGGACCAGATGTCGACGGCGATCTTGGGTTTGTCGGTCATGCGGTTTGCTCCAGCCACCATTGCAGCATGTGATGGGCGATTGCCTGGCGTGGCGGTGGAATGAAGCCCTGGCTCTCCGGCCCCTTGGCAATCGCTTCGGCCACGTCAGATCTCGTGAACCAGTTTGCATCCTCGATCTCGGTCTTGTCGATCGCGAGTTCAAGGCTGTCTGCCTCACCAATGCAACCGATCATCAGCTGCGAAGGGAACGGCCACGGCTGGCTGGCGATGTAGCGCACGTCACGCACCCGCACCCCGGCCTCTTCGAATACTTCACGCGCCACGGCTTCTTCGATGGTCTCGCCCGGCTCGACGAACCCGGCGAGCGCCGAATAGCTGCGCGGCGGAAAGCGCGATTGGCGGCCGAGCAGGAGCTTGCCCTCGCACTCGACCAGCATGATCGCCACCGGATCGACACGCGGAAAATGCTGCGCGGAGCAGGAGCCGCAGTCGCGCTGCCAGCCGCCCTTAGCGAGGTGCGTCGGTTGCCCGCAGCGGGCGCAGAAGCGGTGCCGTGCGTGCCAGTCGAGCACGCTGCGAGCCGTGCCGAAGATCGCCAGGTCGTCCGCGCTCAACTGCGCAATCGCACCCCGGGTCTTGCGGTGCGCATAGGCCGGATCGGGATCACCCTCGGTTGGAACAGCGGCGAACAGCGCCTGCCCCTCGCGCAGACCAAGGAACACGAGTTCGGCGTCTTCCGGCGCTTCGGCTACCGGCACCCACGCCAAGCCGCCGTCTTCGGCCAGTTCGGGCAGGAGGCCTTCGAGCTTGAGCAGCAGAGCATCGCCCTTCAGCAGCGCCGCGAGCTTCTCCGGATCTGTTCGCAGATGGTCAGCCCGGTCGAGCGGCTGGCCGGCAAACGCAATGGGGTTCATGCCCTGCCCATCGCCGCTAGATCGGCGCGGATGGCGGCGGGGAATTCTTCGAGCAAGGGATACTCCATCTGCGGCATGTATTGGGTGAACAGCCCGGCGCGCAGGCCGAGCGGCAAGTGGACGAAGCCGATCGTCCCCGCGGCTCCGGCCCAGCCGTAGACGCCAGCCTCGTCGCCCCGCCCCACACGAGCCCCGGCACCGAAGTCCCAGGTCTTGGTGAAGGTGTCCTCCGGCGAAATCGTATTGGGCAGGATGTTCGAGGTGCCGAGGCGCACTGCCTGCTCGCTCATTACGCGCCGTCCGCCGGTCTCGCCGAAACCGACCAACATCTTGAGGAACTTGTCGTAATCGAGCGGCGTGCTCGCCAGCCCCGCTCCGCCAAAGGGGAACGGCGGCTTGTCGAAGTAGATCGAGTTGTTCCCTAGATCGATCGGCAGCAGGGTACCGTTGAGCAGGAAGTAGCTCGTCGTCATCCGGTCCGCGTTCTCGCGCGGCACCTGGAAGCCGGTGTCACCCATCGCCAGCGGATCGAAGAACCTCTCCTGCAGGAAGCGGTCGAACGGCTGGCCCGACACGACCTCGATCACCCGGCCCATCAGGTCGAGCCCCATCGAATAGCTCCACCGCGTGCCGGGCTGATAGACCAGCGGCATTTCCGCCAGCCGGTCGGCAAAGACGTCGAGCCCCTGCACCGGCGTGCCGCGAAAGATCGGCAGCGCTTGGAGCCGGGTGACCATGCCGGGCACGATCCCGTTCTCCCGGAAGGCCGCCGCGATCGGGCCTTGCTGGACGATGCCATAGCCGATGCCAGCCGTGTGGGTCAGCATCTGGCGGATCGTGATCGGTCGGACCGCCGGTTCGAGATTGTCCGGCGTGATCGGCCCATCGTAGACCTTCTGCACCTGCATGTTTCGGTACTTGGGCAGGATTTCGTACAGCGGCTGGTCGAGGCCGAGCTTGCCCTCGTCGATCAGCGAAATAGCCGCCATGCCGGTGACCGGCTTGGTCATCGAATAGATGCGGTAAATGCTGCGCCCGTCCGACTGGCGCGGAGCGGTGAAGCTGTCGACCCCAGCCGCAATCACCATCGGATCGTCCTGCCCGAAGCCGAGCGTCACCACCATGTTGGCGACCTTGCGGCTATCGACGTAGCTGGAGATCAGGCGGGTTACATTGGGCCAGGCGGCCGGGCTCTGCGCGAAGGCCGGGAGTGCTGGCAGCAAGGCCCCCGCCCCCAGCATTGCCGCGCCGCCGAGGCATTGCCGGCGAGTGAGTTCGATGTCCCTTAGAAGCTCCTGCATCGCTCAGTTTCCTCCCCAGAGGGTGACGGAGTGGCGCCGTTCGGAAGGCGTCACCTTGGCCGTTTTCGCCCCGTTTTCCGCAACCTGCCGCCGATCGATTGGACCGGAGATGAATGGAAGATTCGACCATCACCCCGACCCTGCGCCGAAATGGGGTGAGGAGGAAAGTTCTATTCCTCACGAGCCTCTTGAATAGCCCCAGTGTATTAGCGATATAACGCACATGCTCAACGTGCTCTCGATCCTCACCGGTATTGTCGCGCTGGTCCTGGCAATCCCTTCGGCCATCCCGTTCCTCGGTTGGGGCAACTGGATCGTGCTGCCCATTGCCGTGGTCGGCATCGGACTAGGCGCGCTGTCGCGTTCGAACGGCGGGCGGAACTTCTGCCTGATCGTATTTGCGATCGCGGTGGTGCGGCTGATGCTGGGCGGCGGGATTATTTAGGCGAAGGCGCGAAGCTGTTGGAATGTCCGCTAGGGGTGGAAAGCGGACGTGGGCAGTCAGATTGAATTTTCCCAACCGGAGCCTTCCCCGCAGAAAGTCCTCTCTTTGTGTGTTGGCCCACGACTGTCGAACTCGATGACGAATGTCAGTCCACCCTCGTAAACCGTCAGCCTGTCTTTGCCGATCACTAGCCTGCCACCGCCTTCGCCAAGCAGGCATTGATAGGCACCGGCAAAATGATTGCCATTTCTGATGATGGCGATGCGCTGCTGTCCGTGGCGCGAAGATGGGTTCACGAAGGTCAGATAGTAGATCGAGTAGGTGACCCCCTGGACGTGCACGTCTCCCAATTCTCGAATGTGGGTATTTGGCAGGCGGCCTTCGGGATCGTGCGCAGAGAACACGGTTCTTGGACTTGTCGCACCGGCCGCCGTCGTCAGCGCCATCGCACACAGGGCAATACCGGAAGAGACAATCGAGCGAGCCACTTCTGTCGAATAGCTGCAATCTTCGAATGACCGCAATGCGTCGTTTCCGGCCCATCCATCACTGGTAGTGGATGGAAAGTAGCGGAGACTGGTTAAGACCGGTGGAGGCAATTTCGATTTCGTTAGCGACTGCGCTGTAAGGGTGGGTCACCAGGGAGAATATCCCGGGCGGCGCTGCGCAGGCGTGTGCTCACGGTGCCGCCTGTCCGAGTTACAAAAAGGTTCGAGTTTGGATTTGCAGATGTCTGAGCGTCCCCATGAGATAGCGGAAGAGACGGTTGCGTTTCTCCGGCACCATCGTCTCGATCCGACACCGCAGAACTACACCCTCTGTTACGCGGCCCATTCGGGTGCGCACCCGGCGCTGCACAAGGCCCTGACCGAAATCAGCGACGATGGCATCCGCGTCACGCAAAAGGACGCGGACGAGCTTTTCGCGCAGTTCCTTACCGCTCTTCCTGCAGGCCTGACCAACGAAGAGCCCGACATTGCCAGGGCCCTTCGCCACCAGACTCTCAAGATCACTGACGCCGTGAATGACGCTGCCGTTGTCGCTGGCGCCTTCAATAACGAGCTCAGCAGCGACTATGATCGGCTGAAGGCCGACCCCGCAAACGTCGCCACCATCGTGGCCACCATGCTCGACAGGTCCCGCAAGGCAGAAAACGACCTCGCTGCAGCCATGGCCGAACTTCAGACCTTGAGAACCGAGCTGGAAGCGGCCCGGGAGGATTCCAACCGCGACGCGGTGACAAACCTGCGCAATCGACGCGCTCTTCTTTCGCATCTCGCAGAACTTGCAGAAGCCAAGCGAGCCCATGTTCTGGCCATTTGCGACGTCGACAAATTCAAGTCGGTCAACGACACATACGGTCACGTGGTCGGCGACCGGGTCCTGAAATCGATCGGAAGCGCACTCTCCCACGCCTGCGCTCCCCACCCGGTCGGACGCTGGGGGGGCGAGGAATTCCTGGTCATCATCTCGGACACCGAACTCGGCGAGGCAAAACGCATCATCGAGGAAGCCCGCGAACACGTTGCCAGTACACGGTACAAGCTCCGCGAGACCGATGAGCCGATTGGTTCGATTACCTTCTCGGCCGGTCTCACGAGCGTGAACAAGTCCGACAAGAGCGCCCAGGACGCGCTCATTCGGGCCGACAAGCTGCTCTACCTCGCCAAATCCGAAGGTAGAAACCGTTCCATCGCCGCCTAGCGCTGCGCCAGGTTCACGCGTCGACTTGATACGCTGAGTGACGGTTATTGCGGCAGCGCGCCATCGACAGCCACGCGCGTCTGGCAGAAACCTACGGCCTCCGATTTCCACTTGTTCGCGCGGGTCGCAGACCAGGCGTCCGTAGACTCGATGACAATAGAACCGGTCTCGTTGAGAGCGATGTTTGACAGCGCGAATTTGAAATTCGCCTGTGGGGTCGCGACCTCGAACCAAAACGAGCCGGATATCGCGTCGGCCTGAAACCATCCCGTGCGACCGCTGCCCGCTATGGGAAGCACTTCAGATGCTTTCAGAGTAACGGACCTTTGACCTGCATCGTCGGGCCTGCCGAACCGGCCGGCAAACTTGAACGTCTTGCCGGCGGCCGATTTCACCTCGCACGTCCAATCGAGCGGCTCGACACGGCGTAGCTCGAAGAGCGTCTTCGCAGGAAAAGTGAATTGGGATTCCAATCTTGGTTCGATCTTCACCTCTCCGTCCTGAAGCGTGGAGGTGGCTTGACCAGCGCCTGGTTCTTGAGCGCTCACCGGTGCTCCGGACATGAGCAACAAGCATATGAGAATGGTTCGGTTCACGTTTCATACCCCCGCCAGCATCAGTCACCCCATGGTAGCCGTGTGGGGTCCTGGAGATCGTCCATCGGACGAGCTTTGCTGCGGTCCATCTCCGCGTCAATGACCACAATGGGTGGAAAGCAGACACTGCGCCAAAGGTGCCTGGACCAAAAATCGCGCACCAACGACTGCATCTGACCCAGGGGGATTTGTTGCAAATGAGCCTCGCCACGGCATCGTCTGCTCGGGGGTGGTGCTACGAGCCTGGTGGCGTCGATCCGAAGGCCCCCGGGGGTACAATAATGACAACTTGCGGCACGTCGGGCACGGGGACCTGCCGCGGCTCCGGCATATACCAGCCCTGTCGCACCAACATCGCGCGGGGCTGGGGGCCGAGGACCACCGGCGAACCGATCCACACACTGGCCATCGGCTGACCGGCAACGTCCCTGGCCGGCTGGAACGAGGCCCGTTCCTTTGCCAGGTTGCAGATCCGGTGATTGAGCGACTCCGCCAGCGACGGCGAAATGATCGCGCACTCGGTCACGTTGCCGTCGGTGCCTATTAGCAATCGCACCTGGTTGGCGCCGCTGTCTAACGGCAGCCGCGTCTGTAGTCCGCCGCTGCGGAGCCTGTAGAACTCGTTGAACGGTACCGCGTCGTGCGGCAGCACGCCCTTGCGATTGGGGATCAAGATCGGCATCGCGGACATCGTCTTGTGCTTCTCGGCGTCGAGCCCCCACACCGTGAGCAAGTCGTCGGCGCAGGCCTGCAACGCCTCGATCGGTGCGCCGAGCGAACCGGTCTCGACGCGCACCGGCGAGACCAGGCCTTCGGTCAGCATGAATCCGGTAATCGCGCGCGCGGTCGCTTGCTCGTCGGCACGATTGTACATCGGCGGCGGCGAGGATGCTGCGCCGAGCGCCGCGTGGGTGAACGTCGGCGGCGGCGCCAGCGTGATCGGGTCGAAGCTGACGTACAAGCTGCCGTCGGCGGTCTCCGAGCGGGCGAAGCGCGCCTTGCCCGAGGCGCCTCCCGGCTGGAACTGGTAGCCGATCTGGTCGGCACCCTGGAACGGCCGCAAGGCTTCGCCGACCATGATCAGCCGCACTTGCGCTTCCGGCTGAAGCCGTTCGAGCGCGAGGGTGAACTCACGCTGGCCGTCGGTGAACGTGCGGATCAGCCGGCAATAGTCGTTACCGTAATCGGCGGTCCAGTTGCCCGATGGCCGGAACACATTGGTCTCGTCCCGCGCCTGCGCGGTGAGCGGCGTTAGCAGCGCTGCCGCTGCAAACCAGGAAAGCATGCTCTTCATGCAGTCCTCCAATTCCGGGATGGATATTATTACAGCCCAATTCGCAGGGCAAGGCCGGTCGGAATGACCGCCATGGGTGGAACGCGGCCATTCGACTGCTGGCCGCAATAGGTTGTTACCGCCTGGAAGCGCGCGCTTCGCCAACGACTTGAGCGACGGCATCGATCACGGCCTGCGGCTGCGTTCGTTGGATGTAGTGATTAGCGTCCGGCACGCGCGTGTTCACGCCGCGGGTCGAAAGCGCTGCCAATTCCACGTGGCCCCGGTCCGCCACATCGCCGACCGCGAGGAGCCAGGCCTTCGTCTCTTCGGGCGGGGGCGGAACCCCCAGCAGCCTGTCGCCCGCCGTCAGCACGATCAGTGGCATGTCGCGGTAATTACGCGAAGTATTGACCACCTGACCCGAGCTCACGCCCGAATTAGCGGAACCCACAATCGAGGCCATCGTCTCGTACTGCACCGGATTGGCGACTTTCGCAGACAGCGCCTGGCGCAACGCGAGGGGCCAGACCGGTGGGTAGTCGAAGCAATGATCCGGGTCCGGCCCGCCCGCTTTCGCGGTGCCCGCGCGGATGCCGGCGGCGCACTTGCGGAACAGTTGCACCACGGGATTTTGCTCGGGGGCGACGGCCGGTTGGATGTGCTGCATCAGGGCCGCCTGGTCGGGAATGGACGGGTCGACCAGCACCATCCCCACAACCTGGTCCGGATGCCGGTCAGTAAACAGGAGGCTCTCGTTTGCGCCGAAAGAATGGCCGACCATTACATAGGGACTTGGCATCTTGCCGGAGGCCAGGGCCGCCTCCAGGTCGGCCGCAAGGGATCGCGCGTCCACCGGCGAGACTGTCCCATCACTGAGACCAAAGCCCGGTCGATCCCAAGAGCACACGCGAGTGATCTTCGCCATTTCGGGTTGGACGGTGCTCCAGGCGACTCCCGCGAAATCGCCCAGTCCGGCAGAGAGGATTACCGTCGGCGAGCCTTCGCCCATGCACACGAAGTGCAGCATCCGACCGTCGGGCAGTTCGACCGAGTCCGCAGTGCTGACGTACGGCGTCAGTGTCTCGTCCACCGGCGGCCCGTTAACCGCCTGCGGCTGGGCGCTCGCAATTGGCCCAATGACCAGCAGGGTCCCCAAACATAGCGCGAGCTTTAATGAGCGAGAGACTGTTTCCCGAACTGCGCGCATGCCCGATCCTCCCACATCACTGCTGCGGAGGAGCCGCCGTCTCCCCTGAGGCAGAGACTGCAACAAGATCGCAACCGTTGGAAGCCCGAGGTCTACTTTGGGTCGCTAGCGGTCCGTCTGCTTCCCACCCCTAACCTGCCACCGTGAGCAAGGCCGCCTTGGCAAACAACGTCGGCAATCCCGCTTCCTCGATACGGGCAATTGGCCACCATTCGCCGTCCACCAATTCCTTGAACTTGTCCCCGGCATAGATCGCCAGGCCAAGCTCCAGATCAAAGTGCGTGAACCCATGGCGCACCACGCCGCCGGCCTTCCACGCCCCGGGGATGGGCGCCTCTTCCGAGCCGTCCTTGCGAGCGCTCCAGCCATCGTCAGGTAGCGCCCGCATGCCGCCGAGCAGGCCCTTCGAGGGTCGCCGTACCAGCCAGACCTGACCGCTGCGCTCGATCCAGAACGCCGTGCCGGTCCGCCCAGGCCTCTCCTTCTTGGGCGCCTTCACCGGCAGGTCCCCCTGCCTTCCCTGCGCACGGGCAAGGCATGGCGCTGACAGCGGGCAAAGCAGGCACTTGGGTGCCCGCGTCGTGCAGATCGTGGCCCCGAGGTCCATCATCGCCTGCGCGAAATCGCCCGGACGTTCGCGCGGAGTGATCTCTTCGGCGGCGGCGCGGATCGCCTTGCGGGCACCGGGCAGCGGCTCGTCGATCAGGAACAGCCGGGCGACCACCCGCTCGACATTCGCATCCACCACCGTCGCCGGCTCGCCGAACGCGATCGCGGCCACCGCGGCGGCGGTATAGGCGCCCAGTCCCGGAAGCTGGCGCAGCCCTGCTTCAGTCTCGGGAAACCCACCTCTTTCCGCCACCGCTTTGGCGCAGGCGACGAGATTGCGGGCGCGCGAGTAATACCCCAGCCCCGCCCACTCGGCCATGATGTCTTCCTCGAGCGCCCCGGCCAGCGCTTCAACAGTCGGCCAGCGCGCTGCGAATTTCTCGAAGTAGGGCGCGGCATGAGCCGTCGTGGTCTGCTGCAGCATCACTTCCGACAGCCACACCCGATAGGGGTCGGGCCGCTCCGCCGAACCGGGTGAAATTCTCCACGGAAATGCGCGCGCATGGCCGTCGTACCACTCGAGCAATGCGGCTGGGACCCTATCCTCCATCGCGCCGCTATGGCATGGGCTTCGCGTCCATGGAACGCGATGGCGAAAAGAAGAAGGGGGTTAAGCCCAAGGCTTACGAACGCCCTAGAGGAGGCCCTGCCCGGCCGGTGGCGGAGCTTGTCCCGCAGATCGGGCGCGCCGCCTTCCGCCGCTTCGGTTTCGTGCAGTCGAGCGTGGTCACGCGCTGGCCGGAGATCGTCGGACCGCACCATGCGCAAGTCTGCAGCCCAGAGGCGATCCGCTTCCCGCCGGGCGAGAAGAACGAGGGCATCCTCCAGCTTGTCGTCCTGCCGGCCCACGCACCGCTGATCCAGCACCTGATCCCCGAGATCATGGAGCGAGTGAACCGCTTCTTCGGCTACAAGGCGGTGGCGCGGGTGAAATTACGGCAAGGCGCGGTTAAGCCGCCGCGTGCACAAGGCGCACGGACAGCGCCGCCGTCGCTCAAGCCAATCCCGATGGAATTGGGCGACAGCTTGCGCGATATTGGGGATCCGGAGTTGCGCGCGGTGCTCGAATCGCTCGCTCGCAGCCTCGGCGAGAGAGAGGGGTCCGAATGATCGGAAAGAGGATTGCCGCCGCCATTGCGCTTGGTGTCGCGGCGCTTGCTTCAGGCGGTGCCACCGCCAACTGGAACACCACGGTCAGCGCGACCGGCACCAGCCACGTGATCGGCAACCCGGCCGCCAAGGTCAGGCTCGTCGAATACATCAGCTATACCTGCCCGCATTGCGCGGCCTTCACCCGCGAGGGGGAAGAGCCGATCAAGCTGGCCTATATCGCTCCAGGCAAGATCAACCTCGAGGTCCGCCACTTGCTGCGCGATCCGATCGACCTGACGGTGGCGGTCCTGGCGCATTGCGGCCCGGTTTCGAAGTTCCCGCAGAACCATTCCGCCTTCATGATCGGCCAGGACAAGTGGATCGAACCGCTTACCAAGTCGACAGCGGCTCAGCAGGCACGTTGGCGTACGCCCGGCGCCGCCGGTCGGCGCGCCATCGCAAGCGACTTCAAGTTGTACGACATCATGGCCCGCCGCGGTTACTCGCGAGCGGAAGCCGACCGCTGCCTGGCCGATGAGGCTTTCGTGAAGTCCTTGGCCGAAACCTCAGCCAAGGACTGGGAAAAGCCCGGCATCGACAGCACGCCGACTTTCGCGGTCAACGGCGTTGTCCTGCCCGGAACCCACTCTTGGGACGCGCTGGCCAAACAGCTGGACGAATTCGTCCGCAACGCGTCCTGAGCCCACCCTTTCAGTCATAGACCCACGCAAGAGAGAATCCGCATGATCAGCATCCGCCAAGTGTCGTTTGCCATCCTCGCTGCCACGTCGGCGCTCGCGCTTGCCGCGTGTGGCGAGAAAACCGAGGAAGGCGCGCCGAAGGGCGAGCCGATCGCCGCCATCGCAGCGCCAGCCGGCACGACCTGGGCCGAAACCGCCGTGGAAACGCCCGAAGGCGGCTTCCGCATTGGCAATCCGGAAGCCCCGCTCAAGCTGGTCGAATACGCCAGCCACACCTGCTCGCACTGCGCCGAGTTCTCGCAGAAGGGTTCGGGCCCGCTCGACGAGTACGTGAACAAGGGCATTGTCAGCTATGAGGTCCGCAACCTGATCCGCGACGGGCTGGACCTGACGATCGCCATGCTGGTCCGCTGCGGCACGCCAGAGACGTTCCACCCGCTCGCCAATCAGGCCTGGGCCAACTTCACGCCGATCATGGATCACGTGCAGGCCAATGCCGCTGCGGTGCAGGCCGCGATGCAGTCACCGCCGGCCACCCGCTTCCAGGCCATTGCCGATTCTGCCGGCCTGTTCGACTTCTTCGCCGCGCGCGGGATCAGCCGCGACCAGGCGATGATGTGCCTCGCCGATACGGCCAAGGCCCAGAAGCTGGCTGAAGAGTCGCAGAAGCAGGCCGACGAGCTCAAGCTCACCGGCACGCCGACCTTCATCCTCAACGGCAAGGTCATCGAAGGCACCAGCTGGGAAGTGCTCGAACCCGCGCTGCAGGCCGCAGGAGCGCGCTGAGGTTAACCATGGCGCGGCGTATAGCTGTGGAAACAGCTGCGCCGCGCTTCTTCCGCCTGCCGGGTTGGTCTAGCCTCTCCCTCTTACGCAGGGGGTTTTTGCGACCGATGGACATTGGCGTCCAATGCTGATCCGCAAACTCAAGCTCGCAGGCTTCAAGAGCTTCGTCGAGCCGTCCGAGTTGCGCATCGAACCCGGCCTCACCGGCGTGGTCGGGCCCAATGGCTGCGGCAAGTCCAACCTGCTCGAAGCGATCCGCTGGGTCATGGGCGAAAACTCGCCCAAGTCGATGCGCTCTGGCGGGATGGATGACGTAATCTTCGCCGGCACCGCCCAGCGCCCGCCGCGCGATTTCGCGGAAGTCGTGCTCGACGCCGTGCGCGACGATGGCGAGGAACTGCAGGTCACCCGCCGGATCGAGCGCGGTGCGGGCAGCGCCTATCGGGTCAACGGGCGGGACGTGCGGGCCAAGGACGTGTCGCTGGTCTTCGCCGACGCCGCCACGGGCGCGCATAGCCCGGCGCTTGTCAGCCAGGGCAAGATCGCCGCCGTCATCGCCGCCAAGCCGGCCGAACGGCGCATGATGCTGGAGGAAGCCGCCGGCATCGCCGGCCTCCACGTCCGCCGGCGCGATGCCGAGAGCAAGCTCAAGCAGACCGAGGCCAACCTCGCTCGCCTGGAAGACCTGGCCGCTGGCCTCGACAGCCAGATGGCCACGCTGCGCCGGCAGGCCAAGCAGGCGGAGCGGTACAAGGCCCTCTCCGACAAGATCCAGCATGCAGAGGCGCGGCTGGTGTTCGCCCGCTGGCGCGACGCCGCTCAGGCCGCCGAAGCCGCGCGGGCCAGCGCACGCGGGGCCGAGCAGAAGGTCGAACTGGCCCAGAAGCTCACGCAAGAGGCACAGAAGCAGCAAGCCGCGGCTGCGCAGAAGCTCGCCGAAGTGCGTGAGGAGCTGGCCGACCGACGCGACGATGCCAGCGCCCACGGTCACCGCATGGCGGCGCTATCGAGCCAGCTCGAAGCGGCCGAACAGCGCCTGGCCGACCTCGACCGCCAGAAGCAGCGACTGGAGGAAGACCGCGGCGAGGCCGATCGGGTGACTCGCGACGCGGCCGAGGCGCTCAAGAAGCTGGCCGAGGATCTGGCCAAGGGTGAAGCTTCGCTCGCAACCGACGAGGCGCGACGGCCCGAGTTCACTCGCGCGGCCGAACAGGCCGAAGCGGCTTCTCGCGCCGCGGAGTTGGCCCTTGCTAAGGCCACTGCGGACCACGCGGGCGTCGAGGCCGAGTGGCGCATCGCTCTGGCCGAAGTCGGCCAAGTCGAGGCCCGGCTCGCGCGGTTGGAGAACGAGGTTCGGCGGCTTGAAGACCAGCGCGCCACCCTTTCCGCTCAAGGCGACCCTGACGAGGCCGTCGTATCCGCTCAGTCTGCTGTCGACGATGCCGCGCAGTCCCTCGCCCGCACCCGCGAGAAGCTCTCCGAGGAACAGGCACGCAAGGAAGACCTCGCCAAGGCCCGCGACGAAGCCGCCAGCACGCTCGCCACCGCTCGCGCCGAACTCGCCGGGATCGAACGCGAGTGGCAAGCGCTCCATCGCGACCGCGAGGCGCGGGCGAAGCAGGCGGCCGGCAAGCATGGTCTGCCCGTGGCGCTCGACAAGGTTGCCGCCGAACCCGGCTACGAACGCGCGCTCGCCGCCGTCCTTGGGCGTGACGCCAAGGCGCCACTCGGCGCGCCGTCGGGAGACGCGGAGGGCCGCTACTGGAGCGGGGCCGAGGCGCCCTCGCCCGTGGTCGGCAGCCTCGCCGCGCATGTTCGCGATTGCCCGCCACAGTTGGTCGCGCGGCTCGCGTTGGTCCATTTCGCCGAGACCGACGATGGCCGCACGCTCAAGCCAGGCGAATGGCTCGTCACCCGCGACGGTCGCCTGCGCCGGTGGGACGGCTTCTTGGCCCGCGGTGAAGGCGCGGCAGAGGCCGCCCGGCTTGAGGCCGAGAACCGCTTTGCCGATCTCGACGCCCAGCTCCCGGCCTTGCGCGAAGCCGCGACCGAGGCCGAGGCGAGCCAACGCATCGCGCAGGAACAGCTTGCCGAACTCCAGCGCACCCTCGTCGCCATCGAGCGCGAGGCCCAGCAGGCCGCAGAGGCCGAGCGCCAGGCGTTGCGCGCGCTCGACCAGGCCGAGGCGGCGCGTGAACGCCTTGCCGCTCGCCGCGAGGAACTGGCTGCGACCGAGGCGGGCCTCGCCGAACAACGCCAGCAGGCTCAAGCGGAACTGGCGAGTGCACAGGCCAAGAAGCTCACTCTGCCCGGCCCTGAGACCGGCCGCGCCGCCCTGGCCGCCGCGCAGGCGAAGAACGAAGCCTCGCGCGGAACGCTGCAGAGCACCGCCGCCGCCCTCGCCGCGCATGACCAGGCGTTAGCCGTCGCGCGCGAACGGGTTTCGACGCAGCGCGCCGACATCAAGGGCTGGGAAGCCCGCGCCGGCGACGCCGCCAAGCGCCTGTCCGACATGGGTCTGCGCTTCGACGAGATTGCCGAGGAACGCGCCATCGTCGCTGCCAAGCCTGCTTCGCTCATGCGCGAGATCGAGGGCGGTCAGGCCGTGCGCGACCGACTGGCCACCGAACTCGCCGCCGCTGAAACCGCAGTCGCGGCCGCCAGCGAGGCCGGTCGCACCGCCGACGCCGCGCTGACGATGGCCGCCGAGGCGCTGGCCACGGCCCGCGAAGAGCGCGCCGGCTCAGCCGCGCGGGCCGAGAACGAAGAGTCCCGCCGCGAGGAAATGGCGCGCATTTCCGGCGAGCGCTTCCAGTGCCCACCGCCAGTGCTCGCCACCCGCTTCGAATTCGACCCTGCCGACGTTGCCGGCGCTGGCGAGGAGTCCGCGGTAATGGACCGCCTGGTCGGCGAACGTGAGCGGATCGGCCCGGTCAACCTAGTTGCAGCCGACGAGTTGTCGCGGATCGAGCAGGAACACGGCGCGAGCGTTGCAGAGCAGGCTGAACTGGCCGAGGCGGTCAATCGCCTGCGCGGATCGATCGGCAACCTCAACCGCGAAGGCCGCGAGCGGCTGCGCGCCGCCTTCGAGGAGGTGGACACCCACTTCCGCCAGCTGTTCACGCGGTTGTTCGAGGGCGGGCAGGCGCACCTCGCACTGGTCGATTCCGACGATCCGCTCGAAGCGGGCCTGGAGATCTACGCCCAGCCCCCCGGCAAGCGGCTGCAGTCGCTGACGCTGCTATCGGGCGGCGAGCAGGCGCTTACGGCAGTGGCACTGATCTTTGCGTTGTTCCTGACCAACCCGGCGCCGATCTGCGTGCTCGACGAGGTCGACGCGCCGCTGGACGATGCCAATATCGATCGGTTCTGCGACCTGCTCGACGCGATGGTGCGCGAAACGAAGACCCGCTACCTCATCGTCACCCACAACGCGGTGACCATGAGCCGGATGCATCGCCTGTTCGGCGTAACGATGGTGGAGAAAGGCGTGAGCCGCCTCGTGAGCGTGGACCTCGGCGGAGCGGAGGAACTGCTGGCGGCTGAGTAGGTGGAGCTGCGGGCTATGCCAGCAGCGGAGGTGCTCAGATCGAGCCGTGTCCTCCGCCGCCTTCTAGGCATGTTCGTTTAATCATCCGCAGTACCCTTCTGGTTGATGGGTTGAGTTCTGATCTGCGGTGGCTGACCGGGCTTAAGCAAGAATACCCGCGACCGAATGAATGTCCGAAGCCTGGGTCGCCAGAGCATTGGCCCACAGGATCGTCGAGATAGCAACGGCGCCGATGGCGGCGAAAGCGTGCTGGGCGAACTTTGAAAAAACGGTCATTTCTAATCCCCTTCGTTTCACTTGGCGGGTCATTCCGCCGATGCAAAGTACATTGCATAGGCCGTGCCAAACTGTCGAAAGGGCGTATTTGCGCGGTTTATGGCGCTTAAGGCTGGATTACGAATGCTCGCAATCCCGCATGTTGGTGGAACTTCCTAACTTGAGGCGAAGTGGATTTCCCGACGGCACCCATACGTTTGATCGAGGTAGTAAGAAGAGTTGGCGTCACGCAAAGGCGCGAAGAGACTGCTCTCTACCGCCAAGATTCGTCATTCCCGCGAACGCGGGAACCCAGGACGGACCGGCGCAAAGAGCCGACTGGGGCCCCCGCGTTCGCGGGGATGACGAAGGGTCGTCGGGTGTGAGCGCGAGCGCGAGCAAAAGGCTGCGCCCCATCTTTGCGCCTTCGCGTGACACAATTTCTCTTCCGCACACCCATCAGTCAGTGAGGATTTCTCGCTCGAGAGCCTTAGTGTAATTTGCACCAATGACCGCTCACCCCCACACCCTGGTTGCGATCGTGCCCTGCAACGACATCGAAGCCAGCACCGCGTTCTACGCCCGCCTCGGCCTCGAAGTCCTCAGCGACTACAGCACCTATCGCATCCTAGGCGACGGCAAGGGTTGGCTGCTGCACCTGTCGTCGGAATCACCCAAGGGCTGGGTCGTCCCAGGCCGCAACCCCAATGGCCTCTACCTTTACCTCGAAGACGTCGATGGACTGGCCACGCGCATTGCCGATCTCCTTCCCGGAGGCGGGCCGTCCCACAAGCCTTGGGGCATGTACGAGGTATCGGTTTCGGACCCGGACGGGACGCTGGTGAGAATTGGCTGGCCTAGCGAACTGCTCGGCTGAATTGTGCCGGGGCGGCACAAGTCACCCACGATGCGCCTAACGCCAAATATCTGGCGCTTTCAGCATAGCATGGTCGCGGGCGTAACTATATCAGTATGACTACCGAGGCCAGCGAGCGCGGAGGTCACGGAACCGGAGATTCCCCTTCGGCATGCTAAGCTAACGGTTAGGTCCAACCTGAACCCCTGGGCCGACCCGTTTCCGCGCTCGCTTTCTCCCCTTATCCCAAAATCGCACGCGGCCCGGCGCCCATGGCTCCGAGGCGGTCGTCCTTGTTGTAGAGCTGGCATTTCTGCAGGCTCAGGCAACCACAGCCGATGCATTGATCGAGCTGGTTGCGGGTGCGCGTCAGCAAGTTGATCCGCTGGTCGATCTCGAACCGCATGCGGCGACTGATCTGCTGCCAGTCCGACAGCGTGGGCGCGCGGCCTTGCGGAAGCTGAGCCAGCTGCCCTTCGATCTCCGACAGCGCGAGCCCCAGTTTCTGAGCGATCAGAATGAAGCTCACCCGGCGAATGTCAGAGCGCAGGAAGCGACGCTGATTGCCCCCTGTGCGCAGCGCCTGGAGCAGCCCCTTGTCTTCGTAATAGCGGATCGCCGACACCGCGACGCCCGTGCGCGCGGCAAGCTGGCCAATCGTTATGAAGCGGTCTTCCACCATGGCGAACCCACCTGTTTTCGTTTGACCTCAAGTTAGCTTGAGGTTGCACAAGGAGCAAGCGGAATGATTCGCCAGCTCCCGCAAGTGAGCGTGAATTGCTCGCTAAAACAAGGGTTTATTGCCAAATATTGCCAGCAGGACGAGGCCGCCAATGAACGAACCGCTCAGAACGCCCGAACTAAAGTTCTATCGACCCGCCCAACTCGTAAAGCATGATGCGCCGGTCGAAGAACCCCAGAGCCGCCCGTTGCTCGCTCCACCGGCGCATGTGGTCGGTCTCGAAGTGGGCTGACAATGCCTCCCGGCTGTCCCAGATTTCGGTCACCCGGAACAGGCCCGCTTCGGCCACGTCCTCCGCATAGGAGTATGTCCGGCATCCGGTCTCGACGAGCGTCGCCTCGATCACCGCGCGCATCAGCGGTCGGGCTTCGGCAAGCGCCTCGGCGGGGAAGCGGAAGGTACCGAGGACTGCGATCAAGGCTCGTAATCCGGCAGGGGTTTCAGGATTCCAAAGGTCTCCTCGCTCGGCTTGCGGATGAGCGGAGGCAGCTCGACCGGGATGTCCTGGACCCTGGTATCAGGAACACGCTGGAGCAGGTCCTGGATAAGCGTCAGACGGCCAATCCGTTGGTTGTTGAAATCAACCAGGGTCCATGGCGCATGCTCGGTATGCGTGGCGCGCAGCATTGCTTCGCGAGCGCGGGTGTAGTCTTCGTATTGTTCGCGCGCGGTGATATCGATCGGCGAGAGCTTCCAGCCCTTCAGGGGATCCTCGGCCCGCTCGGCGAACCGTTCCTCCTGCTTGTCCTGGTCACAACACAGCCAATACTTGAGCAGCAATACGCCGTCATCGACGAGCAGCTTCTCGAACACTGGCGTCACCTTCAGGAACGCGTCGACCTGAGCGGGCGTCGCGAAGCCCATGACATGCTCAACCCCGGCGCGGTTGTACCAGCTGCGGTCGAACAGCACGATTTCCCCGGCCGCGGGCAGGTGCGTGACGTAGCGTTGGAAGTACCACTGGCCCGCCTCGCGCTCGGTCGGGGTTCCGAGGGCAACGATGTGGCATTGCCGAGGATTGAGGTGCCGGCTGATAGCATTGACTGCCCCGCCCTTCCCCGCGCTGTCCCGCCCTTCGAACAGCACCACGACGCGCGCGCCGGTATGCTTGACCCAGCGGGCAAGCTCGATCAGCTCGCGCTGCATCGGCTTGAGGGCTTCTTCGTAGTCCTTACGCTTGAGCTTGCTCATCGAATGACCTCCGGCAAGCTGCTGTATCGGCGCTAGAAGCTCTCTTCGTAAACCCGGGAAATGTCCTGACCCCACTCGCCGTGGAACTTGTCGAGCAGGCGCTGGGCCGGAACCTTGCCGCTTGCGACAATCTCCTGAAGCGGTTCGAGAAAACCGGCTTCGCTATCGCCGCCAGCGTTGAACCGCGCGCGAGCGTTGAGCCCGGCGCTGGCGATCTCGAGCGCAGGGCCCGCGAGGTCGCGCAAGATACCGCCGCCCGGTATCGGTGCGTCGAGCGCGAGCTTGGGCACCGCATTACGCAGCGCCTCGCGCTCGTCCATCGACCAGTTCTTGACCAGGTCCCACGCCGCATCGAGCGCGGCGCCATCGTAAAGCAGGCCGACCCACAGCGCTGGCAGCGCACAGATCCGGTTCCACGGGCCGCCATCGGCACCGCGCATCTCGAGGAAGCTCTTGAGCCGGACCTCGGGGAATGCGGTGGAAAGGTGATCGGTCCAGTCGCTAGCGGTCGGCAGTTCGCCCGGCAGCGCCGGCAGGCGGCCTTGCATGAAGTCGCGGAAGCTCTGTCCGGCGGCGTCGATGTACTTGCCGTCACGGAACACGAAATACATCGGCACGTCGAGCATGTAGTCGACATAGCGTTCGTATCCGAAACCGTCCTCGAACACGAACGGCAGCATGCCGGTGCGGTGCGGATCGGTGTCCGACCAGATGTGGCTGCGATAGCTGAGGAAGCCGTTGGGCTTGTCCTCGGTGAACGGCGAATTGGCGAACAACGCGGTGGCCAGCGGCTGCAGAGCCAGGCCGACGCGGAACTTCTTCACCATGTCGGCTTCGGAGGCGTAGTCCAGGTTCACCTGGATCGTGCAAGTCCGCAGCATCATGTCGAGCCCCATCGAGCCCACGCGCGGCATGTGCCGCAGCATGATCTCGTAGCGGCCCTTGGGCATTATCGGCAGCTCATCACGCCGCTTGTCGGGCCACATGCCGAGGCCGAGGTAACCCACGCCCAGCGCCTCGCCGACTTCCTTGACCTGCTCCAGATGGCGGCCGGTCTCGGCGCAAGTCTGGTGCAAGTTGTCGAGCGGGGCGCCGGAAAGTTCGAGCTGGCCTGCGGGTTCGAGGCTGACGTTGCCGTCAGGCCCTTCGAGCGCGATGACGTTCTCGCCCTCGTAGACCGGCTTCCAGCCGTAGCGCGTCAGAGCGAACAGCAGCGAGTGGATGCCGCCCGGTTCTTCATAGGAGGGGGCGTGATGATCAGTCAGCGAGAAGACCAGCTTTTCGTGCTCGGTGCCGATGCGCCAGTTGATGATGGGCTTTTCGCCCGCCTGCATGGGTTCGACGAGCTGCTCACGCCGCTCGATCCGCAGTTCCTCCCCTTCGGACGTCTTGCGCGTACTCATGGCCGGGCCGTTAGGCGAGCCTTGCGAACCGCGCCAGCGCAATTTGCATGGCTACGGGAATCTACCAATCACCGATGCTTCCCATCCACACGGCGGTGGCCGCAATCGCAGCCGTTTCGCCGCGCAGGATACGCGGGCCGAGCGTGATCGGGCGCGCTTGCGGAGCGGCTCGCACGGCCTCTCGTTCGGCGTCATCGAAGCCACCTTCGGGCCCGACGAGCAACGCCGCCGGTCCCAGATGCGCGGCAAAGGCCGCGGCGGCCGGGCCGCCGCCAAGTTCATCGGCGAAGAACAATGTCCGCTCCGCTGGCCAGTCGCGCAGCAGGGCGTCGAGCTTCACCGGCTCAGCGAGTTCAGGCAGCGCCGTCCGAGCACATTGTTCGGCCGCTTCGGTCACGACTGCACGCGCCCGTTCGAGGTTGAGCTTATCGGCCACGCACCGCCGCATCAGCACGGGCTGGATGCGCCGCACGCCAAGCTCGGTCGCCTTTTCGAGCACGAGATCGAACCGATCCTTCTTGAGCAGCGCGGCACAGAGCCACAAGTCCGGCACCTGTTCGCGCGGGCGCAAGCGCTCGACGAGATCGAGCGTGAGGTCGCGCTTGCCGGCCTGGGTCACCTTGCCCGCCCATTCGCCGGTCAGATCGTCACACAGGATCACTGCGTCGCCTTCTGCCACGCGCATCACCCGCAGCAGGTAATGGGCCTGCGGTCCGTCGAGCGTGACCACACCTCCCTCGGTCAAAGGTCCAGGTACGAACAGGCGCGGCGCGCTGCGCGGGGGCCAGGCGGGTGTGGCGGGCATTTGCACCTACTACCCGCGTCCTAGTTCACCGCAATATTCTTCAACGCCTCGCGCTGGCTCAGGCCGCTGAGACTGTCGGCCTTCTCGGCGACGTAGCGACGGACTTCCGCGGGATCGGTCCAGGCATATTGCCGCAGCGCCCAGCCGATCGCCTTGCGCAGGAAGAACGCCTTCGAATCCAGCGAGGGCTCGATGCAGGCATAGAGCAGGTCGAGATCGGTCTCCTGCTTGCCCTTGAGCTGGCAGAGGATCGCGCTGCGCCGCTTCCACATGTTGTCGTCAGTGCTCCAGGCGAGCATGGTTTGCTTCATCGGCTCGCCCTCGGTCTTGAGGATCGGCCAGAAGCGCTGGCCGACGATGGCATCGACGTAGTCCCACCAGGCGCCGCTCACGATCATTTCCTCGTACATTCCGAGGGCATCGAGCCGCTGGAAAGCGCGCGCACCGCGCACCCCGGTGAGTTCGATCGCGGCGTAGCGCTCCTCGCGAAATTCGGCGCCGCGCCAGATCGCCAGCACCTCAGCTTGCCAGGCGTCGCTGTCGGCCCAGGACAGTCCGGCGAAGAGGTTCCGGCACACCTTGCGCAAGGGCACCGCCGAAACGCCGAGGTAGGGCATGGCCGATTTCATGTAGGCCTGCATGCCGGGCGCACGCGAAGGATCAGCTGCTTCGACAAGCGCCGCACGCAAGGTAACGGCCATTTCGGACTTCGCGGGCGGCATGCCGCTCTCCTAGCCCTAACCTCGCGAATCTTATAGGGCGTCGCGCATGACCGAAGCCATCGTCCCCGACAGCGAACACAAGGGCCTAGTCGCCCGCCTGCCGCAACGGCTGCGCGACTTCGCGCTGCTGGCGAGGTTCGACCGGCCGATTGGTTGGTGGCTGCTGTTCTGGCCCTGTGCCTGGGGTGTGTGGCTGACGGGCAGCGGCCTGCAATGGCAGCTGATCCTATGGCTCCTGCTCGGCGCTATCGCCATGCGTGGGGCCGGGTGCGTTTATAACGACGTGGTCGACGCCGATCTCGACCGGCAGGTTGCGCGCACCGCCAGCCGCCCTGTCGCGAGCGGGCGAGTGAGTGCCAAGGCCGCATGGGTGTGGCTGTTCGTGCTGTGCGGCGTGGGACTGGTGGTGTTGTTCCAACTGCGGCTCGAAGCGCAGATCGTGGCGCTGGCGAGCCTTGGCCTCGTCGCTGCTTATCCCTTCATGAAACGGATCACCTGGTGGCCCCAGGCGTGGCTTGGTTTGGTGTTCACCTGGGGTGCGCCGGTAGGCTGGGTCGCCATGCGCTCCGACCGGCTGGACGTGCTCGCTGCGCTCTACGCCGGGAGCATCTTCTGGTGCATCGGCTACGACACGATCTACGCCCTGCAGGACCGAGAGGACGACGCGCTGGTCGGTATCCGCTCTAGCGCGCTGCGGCTGGGCGCCAACGTGCAGGCAGGCGTGATCGCGTTCTATGCCCTGGCGCTGAGCCTGTGGGGCCTCGCCTTCTGGCTGTTGCGGGAAGACTGGGTCGCCTTGGTCGCGTTGCTGCCCGTCGCGCTGCACCTGATGTGGCAGGCCTTCACGCTCGATCCGACCGACCCGGACAACCCGCTGGCGCGGTTCCGCTCCAACCGGTTCGCCGGACTGTTGGTCGCCGCCGCCTGCCTGGTGGTCGGCAACGCCTGAATTACTCCGCCGGCTGCACCTGCAAGCGGCGCGGACGCGCTCGTGATAGCAGGCGCGTCAGTGGCGCAGTGATGAGGCCGTGTTCGGCCATCCACGAATGGTACTCGCGGTACTTCGCGTCCTCGGACAGGAGATGCGCCTCCTCGGTCCGGGCGCGCCAGTAGTAGATCGCGCTGATGACGCCGAGGAACACCGTGTTGCGCACGGCCTCCAACAGCGACCCGCTAGTCACCAGGAAAGGCATGGCCGAAAGCCACCAGAACAGGTTCTTGGACACGTAAGCCGGATGCCGCGTGAAGCGGTACGGCCCGTCGGTCAGCACGCCGCGATAAGTGAGGTTGGAAAAGCGGATGCCGAACGCGAAAGTCGCCCAGGCATATATCGCGGTCAGGGTCAGCAGCATTGCCGCCCAGGCCCACAGCAGCACATCGTAGCCCGCCAGCCAATGCCCCCAACCAGCGGTCTGGTATTCGTATTGCAGGATGCCGCTGCCCCCCATCATCACGAGAACCACGGGCGGGTAACAGATCAGCGCAGCGACCCAACCGGCGAGGAACGGATTGCCGCTGCGGATATGCGCGTCGAGTGGGCGCAGTGTCAGCAGGTAACCGACGGTGCCGATCTGCACATCGATCACGAACAGCAACTCGAACAGCCGACCGCCAAGCTGTGCCGGGTCGTGAACCATGGCGCCGAAGTCGGCCTCCACTACGCCGGCAAAGCCCGGTGGCAGGATCGAGATCATGAACGCGCAGAAGAAGCCCTTGATGATCCATGCGCGCCAGTGGCGTTTGACCTCACCGGCGTCCCACGGCTCGCGGCTCATGAACATGGCGCCGAAGTGCCAGGCGTGGTCGCGCGGCTCCTTCAGGTAGCGATCGAGCCACAGCACGTAGGGGACGGACAGGGCAAACAGCGGGATCGCTGCCGAAAAGATCACGTCCATGGCGAACAGGTACTGCCCGCTCCAGTACCACCGCCCGAGGCAATAGAAGGCGCCGATGACGATCCAGGTCGCCCAGAGGCCTGCGATCTTGGTCAATGAGACCTCGATGACGGACGAGAGCGGGCGCGGGCGGCTCCAGTCGATGCCGGTCGAAGGGCGGCGATGCACCTTGTCGACGAACAATGACCACGCAGCCATGGCGAGGCCGGAAAGAATCATCGCCACGAGTGCGGAATGCGGCCCCGACAAGACCTCGCGCCTCACGGGAAGGTCGAACGCGGTGGAGATTTCCGGCCACAGCCGGGCAAACGCAATCCACCCGAGCAGCGTCATGACGCCGACCAGGCCGACCCACGGCGAAACGTCGCTCGCAGGGCGTTGTGCAGGCGTTGAGGAGGACGCGCTCATAGGCGCGCCCTAGCTCACAACGGTTAAAGGCCCGGTAACGCCTGGCTGCGGATTACCGCCAAGCGGTGATGCGGCCGCCGTCGTCGAGGATGTACATCGTTCCACCGGCCACGATCGGCGGCAGGGAGACCGGGCTGTTCAGCTTGGTGAACGGAGTCACCGAACCGTTCGTCACATCCACCGACTGGACCTCGCCCTCAGAGCTGGCGATCCACAGGCGATTGTTGGCCAGGACCGGACCGGTCCAGAAGATCGGGCCCGTTTCCTTCTCTGGATTGCGCCAGTGCGGCAGCTGGACGACCCAGCGCACCTTGCCGGTGTTGCGGGCGATCGCGAGCATGCGCGAATCGTCGGTGAGGGTGAAAATCCACTCGCCGGCGATGACGGGGGTGGAGATACCCGCCAGGCTCAGTTCCCACAGGCGCTGGCCGGTCACCAGTTCGTAAGCCGCCATGCGACCACCCTGGCCAAGCGCGTAAACGCGGCCATCGGCGATGATCGGGTCGGCGTCGACGTCGGTCAGGGTACCGACCTGCGTCGAGATCGAGGTCCGCGACAGGGCGTCCGACCACAAGTTGCGGCCGTTCTCGTAACGGTAGGCGACGAGTTCGCCCTGCGAATAGCCGGCAATGACCGTGCCCTGGCCGGCAGCCGGAGCCGCTACGCCGAACACGCCGGATTCACCGGTTGCGGCCGCATCCTGCCAGATCGGGCTGCCGTCAGCGATATTCAGCGCATGGATCTGGTTGTCCTGCGTCATCACGTAAACGGTGTTGAAAGCAATCGTCGGCGATCCACGCAGCGGACCAGCCGGCCTGACGCGCCAGAGTTCCGAACCGGTCGTTGCATCAAGTGCAACGACGTAGCCGGCGCCGTTAGTGGCGTAGACCCGGCCTTCGAAGTAGCTCACCCCGCCGCCGAATGCCGCGTTGCGAAGCTCGTTGGCGACCTGGATCTGGTGCACCCAACGCGAAGCTCCGGTGGTCGCGTCGAAGGCATGGACCGAGCCGGCCGTATCAACCGCGAACAGCGTTCCGCTTCCAACGACCGGTGCAGCGGCCAGACGGCGTGCGGAGGTCGATCCGGGGATCGTCGCTACCCAGGCCTGGGTCGGAGTGGCGGAAAGCGCGACGTGCCCAGCGGTCTTCGACGCGTTGCCACCAGCCTGCGGCCAGTCGGCATTGGTCTGCGCGGGTGGCAGCACGACCGTGATCGAGGCGAGCGTCGGGTCTGCCTTCACATCGTTCGAAATGCGCGAAAGGATCGGCGTGCGATTGCCGACGGTCGGCGTGCCGGGCTTATCCTTGCCGCCGAGTGCACCGCAGCCGGCAAGCGCGATCGCCAGCAAGGGCAGCGCGAGATAGCGAGCGTGGGTAGTGAGACGCGAAGTCTTAGGCATCAATCGGTTCACCATTATTGGGCCGGCTGGGCAGCGGGAGCGCTACCTTCCTGCTCGCGTACTTCGGCCAGCGTCTTGTCGACGTCGACAACGGCGTCGACCCCAAGAAGGCCGGCCATCTGGCGAGTGCGTGAACGCAGGGATTTCGGCACGGTTTCATCCTTGGCGATCGCCGCGAACAGCGGCCCCGCAAGGTCGGGTTTGTTCTGCTTGAGATAGGCCATCGCAACCAGCTCGCCGGCGCTGCCGAACCACGGGTTGCCCGGAGTGGCGAGCGGCTTCAGGCGATCGATCACCTTCTGCGGTTCAAGCTGGTCGAACTGCGCGGCCATGGAGCGGATCGTCGCGAGGTCGCGATAAGCCTGCGGAGCGCCGCCGTCGGCCGAAACTTCTTCGTAGAGCTTGATCGCGTCGGCGTGGCGATTCTGGTTGAGCGCAATGCCGGCGCGGGCGAGCTTGGCCGAAGTGGCCTGGGCGTCGCTACGTCCACTGGCCAAGGCAGCAAGGTCCTTGTCCGCCTGCGGGACCTGGCCGGCCTCGAGCCGATCGAAAGCGGTGATGAGCTGCTCCGAGCGCTCTTCCTTCACCCCTTCCTGATGCTCGGCCCACCACAGCCAGCCGCCGAAAGCCGCCAGCGCGAGAACCAGGCCAATCGCAACGGGGATACCGTACTTCTTCGCCGCGCCGCCCAGCTGATCCTGTCGGACAGCCTCATCGACCTCGCGAAAGAGGACCTCTTGCTCGCGCGTCTGGCGCTCGGCAAGCTCATCGGCACGGGACTTCTCGGAGTCAGGTCTAAGGGCCACGGGACTTTTCTATTCAGAGTTAATTGGTCGGCGCGCTGTTTAACGGATGGCCGCGCCTTTTCAATTGCGGAGTCGCCTCTGTCCCCGCCGCGGTGAACCTTGGCTGAAAGCTCATCGCGTGACTCCGATCCGATTCATCAGGCCCCAGTAGAGCGCGCGATAGCGTTCGATCATCCGTCCTTCGTCATATTCGGCCTTGGCCTTGGCCCGATTGGCCTCGCCGATACGCTTGCGCAGCGCCGGATCGGCGGCGAGCGCTGCGATGGCCGCTGCCAGGCCGGCCTCGTCCCCCGGCGCGCTAAGGTACGGCCCGTTGTCGGTCGCGACCATGGCCGCGATGTCACCGACCCGCGGGGCCGCGATCGGCAGGCCGGCCGCCATCGCCTCGACCACCGAGATCGGAAACTGCTCGGACAGCGAGGAAAGCGCGAAGATGTCGAACAGGGCGGCCGCCTTCGCGGGGACGACTTGTCCGGGCAGATGAACCCTGTCTTCGATCCCACTGGTGGCCGCCTGGGCCAGGATCGCCCCGCGCTCGGGCCCCTCGCCGCCGATGACCAGCTGCCATTCCTCGGGCAGGTTCCGGAAAGCCCGGACCAGCTGCGGCAGGTTCTTGACCACGCGCAAGCCCGTCAGCGTACCGACCCACAGCTCTCCTTTGCGCTTGACCACGCGCGGCAAGGCATCGCGCTTGGGAGGCAGGGTGAAGGCGCGAGTGTCGATCCCGTTGGGGATCAGTCGCACTCGGGTCCGGGGCTGATGCCAGGTCTCGAGCGCGATCCGTTCGAGCGTGCGCGACGGCACAACCAGCGCCGAGCTCCGCCCCAGCGCGATACCACGGTAGAAGTTGCGCAGCGGCTTGAGACCGCCGGCCTCGTCTTCGTTGAAGCCGTCTTCGTGATGAACCAAGGGCGCCAGCTTGTAGGGGTCGGCGAACAGAGTGTGCGCCATGACCGCATCCATGGCGCCCCAGTTGTAGGTGCAGATGAGGTCGTACCCCGCCATCGCAGCAGCGAGACGCTTGAGCCTCCCCGGCAGCGGCTTGCCCTTGAGCGAGGGAAATTCGGGCCACGACACCTTCGCCGCGCCGGAAAGGCGTTCGGCAGCCGAGCGGCGCTCGGGATCGCCCGAAACGATCGCGTGTTCCGCATCGCGCCCGAAAGCGTTGATCAGCTGAACGCAGCGCAGCTCCTTGCCGCCGGCATCGAAGCTCGAATGGAGGTGCAGGATCCGCGGGACACTCATGCCTGAGCGGCTTCGACCTTGCCGAGCAGGCGCGAGATTGCTTCCAGCGCCTGGGGTTCGTCGAGTGTCGGCGCATGGCCAACACGGCGGATCGTCACCGCCTCGAGTCCCGGCAGTTCTTTCTTCATGCGGCTCAGAGTGGCGGCGGAGAGGATGTCCGACACGCCCCCACGTATCGCCAGCACCGGTCGCCCGGCGAGCGCCTGAAACGCTGGCCACATGTCAGCGGGCGCAGTGCCGGAAGGCGTGCTGAACGGCTCGGCGATCTTCATGTCGTAGTCGAACGCGATGCGCCCGCCCGGCCCGACGGCCATCAGACGCTTGGCAAGCTTGAGCCAGTCCGAGACCTTGAATTCAGGATAAGCGATGCCGCCCTGCTCCCGCAGCCCGCGCGCAGCGTGCATCCAGGTCGGGTAGCTACGCCCTTGCCCCACGTAGTCACGAATACGGGCGAGCCCGGCTTCCTCGATATGCGGACCGATGTCATTGAGCACCACGCCAGCAATCCGGTCGGGCGCCAAAGTCGCCAGCAGCATGGCCACGATTCCGCCGAGCGAAGTCCCGATCACGATCACTCGCTCGAACCCCGCCTGGTCGAGCAAGGCGGAGATGTCGGCCACGTACTGCATCGGGTTATAGCTGGCCGAATCCTTCGCGTAGTCGCTCAGCCCCCGTCCGCGCAGGTCCGCGCAGATCACGCGCCACTCCCCGGCGAAGGCCGCAGCGACAGATTCGAAATCGCGCGCATTGCGGGTCAGGCCAGGGATGCACAGAATCGGCGGACGGCCCTCGCCACCCGGATAGTCGCGATAACGGAGGGTCAATCCGTCCGCGCTGGTCCATTCGCCGACTGTGAAGACGGGTTCGCTCATTACCACGTTCTGCTTGCTCCCCGCCTCAGGCCACCCCACTAATGCAAAGATGCGAGCCGAACCGCAAGCTGCCCCTTATCGCCCCGATCCGCAGATCCTGAGCCTGGCCGACTGGCTCGGCGATCCGGTGAGACCCGCCGACTTCCCTCGGCTTGACCTGCGCTTCCGCAACCAACGGTGGGCGAAGACGGTCGGGCTCGACGGCCTGAGCGACGAGGCGTGGCTCGGCCATTTCGGGCGGTTCGAGCCGCTGCCCGATAACCTGCCCCAGCCGCTGGCCCTGCGCTATCACGGCCACCAGTTCCGCGTTTACAACCCCGAGATCGGCGATGGTCGTGGCTTCACTTTCGCACAGATGCGCGACGGTAGCGGCCGCCTGCTCGAACTCGGGACCAAGGGTTCGGGCCTCACGCCCTATAGCCGCACGGCTGACGGTCGGCTGACGCTCAAGGGCGCGGTTCGCGAGATTCTTGCGACCGAAATGCTCGAAGCCCTGGGGGTCTACACCTCCAAGACGTTCTCCGTCACGGAGACCGGTGAGGAGCTCGAACGCGGCGACGAGCCCTCTCCTACACGTTCGGCGGTCTTGGTCCGTCTCAGCCACTCACACATCCGCATCGGCACCTTCCAGCGCCTCCTGGCCTTCGAGGAGGACGGGCACATGCGGCAACTGGTCGACTACTGCCTCGCCCAGTTCCCAGGTCCGCTTCCGCCCGAGGACGCGCCGGGTCGTGACGAGCCGGCGGTCGTCCTGATGCATCAGGCGGTAGAGCGTCTGGCGGACCTCGCCGCGTCGTACATGGTCGCCGGCTTCGTCCACGGGGTGCTCAATTCGGACAACATGAACGTCACCGGCGAAAGCTTCGACTATGGCCCATGGCGCTGGTTACCGCAGTGGGATCCGAGCTTCACCGCCGCCTATTTCGACCACAGCGGGCTCTATTCCTTCGGCCGCCAACCGGAGGCGATCCGCTGGAACCTCACGCAGTTAGCCATCTCGCTGAGGTTGTTGGTCGAGGCTCCGCCGCTGATCGCTGCAATCGAGAGATTTCCCGATCTCTACCACCAGGCCATCACACGGCGATTCTGTTGGCGCCTGGGCGTTGTGAGCCAAGGCGTGGAGGCCGACATGCGCCTGATAGCTGCCGCCGAACAAGCCATGCGAGGGGACGGGATCGGACCCGACCAGTTCTTCTTCGCCCACCGCGGCGAACGCAATGCCAGCGGCGCGCTTGCGGAGGTGCTTGCGGGTTACCCGGCGGTCGCCGACGACCACCCCTATTGGTCGGCTGAAGCCCCGCAATCCATGCTGATCGACGAGGTCGAAGCCATCTGGTCCGCGATTGCCGAGCGCGACGACTGGCAACCGCTGCACGACAAGGTCGCCGCGATCCGAACGATGGGCGATGCCCTCGGGGAACCTCCTGAGCCGGCAGGACACCGGGCATAAAGACCTTTGTAATATCAGGCGGACTGGCAAGATGAGACTTGGGCGACTATCTACCGTGATCGATCCCCCATTCCTTGTGAAACAGCGCGCGTGAGCGAAACCGAGATCATCTCCTTCGAACCGGCAACGGGTGCCGAACTCTGGCGCGGCCAGGTGGGCAACGTTGACGAGGTAGTCGAGCGGGCCCGCAAGGCCTGGCCCAAGTGGGCCGCCGAACCCAACGCCGTGCGCATGGAATTGATGCGCCGCTTCGCCAACGAAGTGCGCAAGCGCCTCGACGAGTTCTCAGAACTGATCGCGCGGGAAACCGGCAAGCCGCTGTGGGAAAGCCGCACCGAAGTGGAAGCGGTGATCGCCAAGGTCGAGATCTCGATCCGCGCCCACGGCGAACGCACCGGACAGCGACGGCTCGACAGCGCCCTGCAGGGTTCCTCAGCGCTGCGGCACAAGCCTCACGGCGTGATGGCTGTGCTGGGGCCGTACAACTTCCCCGCCCATCTCCCCAACGGTCACATCGTCCCGGCGCTGATCGCGGGCAATGCCGTGATCCTGAAGCCAAGCGAGAAGACCCCGGCAACGGGCGAGTTCCTGCTCAAGTGTTTCCACGCAGCCGGTGTCCCCGCCGACGTAGTCCAGCTGCTCATCGGCGGACCTGACGAAGGCAAGGCGCTGGTCGCGCATGACGGCATCGATGGCGTGCTGTTCACCGGCTCGGCCCAGGCCGGCATCGCGATCAACCGCAAGATGGCGAGCAATCCCGGCAAGATCGTCGCGCTCGAAATGGGCGGCAACAATCCGATCGTGGTGTGGAACACGCCCAAGATTACCGACGCTGCCGCGCTGATCGTGCAATCGGCCTTCACCACCGCCGGCCAGCGCTGCACCGCTGCCCGGCGCCTGATCGTCAAGGCGAGCATGTACGACAAGGTCGTGGCCGAGGTGAAACGGCTGACCGGCCGGATCATCATCGGTGCGCCGTTCGACGATCCCCAGCCGTTCATGGGTCCCGTGATCGACATGCAGGCCGCAGTCCAGCTGGCCGAGAGCGTGGTCTACCTGATCTCCAAGGGCGGCAAGGCGCTGACCCACATGAAGCAGCCGTTCGAGGGCCTGCCGTTCGTGACGCCCGCGGTGATCGATACCACGGCGCTGAGCGAGCGGCCCGATGTCGAGCTGTTCGGTCCGATCCTGCAGGTGATCAAGGTTGACGATTTCGACGAGGCCATCGCGGAAGCGAACAACACGCGCTTTGGCCTCTCGGCGTCGCTGATCGGTGGCACGCCCGAGGAGTACGATCACTTTTGGGCCGGCATCCGCGCTGGCATCGTCAACTGGAACCGCCCCACCAATGGCGCCTCTTCAGCCGCGCCGTTCGGGGGAATCGGACTGTCGGGCAACCATCGGCCGGCGGCGTATTATGCCGCGGATTATTGCGCCTATCCGGTCGCGAGCACCGAGATGGAGCAGCCCCGCGCCAGCGTCGGGGTCGGCTTCCGCGAAGACAGCAAGGCCAAGAGCGAGGACTAGCCTCCCGTCACCAGGTCCACTTCGACCAGGCCCGACTGCAGCTCGCGGGCGTAGACTACGAACGAGCGCCCGCCCTTGCTTCCGGCCAGTACGTTATCGCCGTTTTGCAGCCCGTGCGCGGCCGGAAGACCAGCGTTGCGGGCTCGGGTGAAATAGAAATCCACCACTTCGCCCAAGGGCACGGGCGTGACGAAATTGACCACGCGGAGAGCACAACCGTCGGTGTCCGTCCCCGCCGCTTCCTGTACGGCGCCGCGCGGGTAGATCGGGAACGCCGGGGGCATCTTGGCGGCCCACTGCAAGGTGTAGCTCATTTGCTCGGCGCAGTTCCCGTCGATCCCGGGAGCCGCTGCCGCGCGTGCACCGGCGGTCAGCGCAGCTTCGACAGGGAGCTCCTCTGGAAGTTCCTGCGGTTCGGGGGCCTTGCGCATGTTGCCCGCCCCGCCCACCAGCCGCAGCGCTTCCGCGCGTGCGATCTCGACCGCGTCGGGTCCGCGGTCCACGATAGGCAGGGATCCGTCTTGGGTCGGCAGCAAGGCCGCGCTGTTGGCGCGGTTCATGGTGGAGAGGTCGGGGTCGTAGCTGATCGGCTGATTGAGGGCCGCTGTGATGGCAGGGTCCTGTTCGCTCTCGGCGCGCGTGTCCTCGCCCGAACTGCCACAGGCCGACAGCAGGATCGAAGCGCAACTCGCCAGGATGATTTGAAACCGCAGACGCATGACCGCGCCCTAGCGCAAACTCGCAACCAAAGTGTTTAGGCAGGCCTGAGCAAAAACGAATCTACCGGAAAACGAACAAGGCGCCCGCGTGGATCCATCACGCGGGCGCCTCGGCGCGACCCCTCATGAACACGACCCGAAGGGGCCGCGCTCCAGCCGGTGCCTTCCAAGGGAAGAAGGCTCCGGCCGTTCAGGCTGTCAGGTTCAACGGCACTTCATGCCATCATCCAGTTCCTTGCCGATCAGGGCACCGGCCGCAGCGCCAAGGATAGTGCCGAGCGCACGATCGCCGCTGCTGTCGACCTCGCGGCCGAGCAAGGCGCCGGCTGCGCCGCCGATGATCAGGCCCGTCGTGCCGTCCTTCTTGCGACAATAGGTGCGGCCATCGTTGCCACGCCAAACGCGCGTGTTCCGATTGACCGACTCACCACCGTAGTAAGCCTGGCGATAGCGGCGATCATCCCGGCGATGCCGGTTCCAGCTATCTTCCTTCGGCGCGGCACTGACCCCAGTGCGGACGTGGCCGAAGTCGGTCGCCATGGCCGGAACCGCAGAAGCGGTCATGCCGAGGGCAGCGATGGCGAGGGTGATGTTTTTGGACAGCGTATTCATTGTCTCGGCTCCGTTGAACTTCTTGTGACGGTTCATGCCTAAGCCTAGAATCCTGAACGGACGACAACCTGTCTGAAAGGATCACATTTTTTTCACACGGCTTGTCGCAAAGACACTTCCTGCCTAACCGGAGCCGAGTGAACGGGCATCCCGAACAGCACCGCAGCGGCCTACCCTACGCGCTTGGCGCTCATGCGTTCTGGGGCTCGATGCCGCTGTACCTGTTGCTGGTGCACGAGGTGCCACCGATCGAGTTCGTGGCTTGGCGGATCATTTTCACCCTGCCCCTGTGCCTCGCGTTCATGACCTGGTCGCATCGGCGCGGCATGGATGGCTGGGGAGAGCTTAAGGCCGTGCTGGCAGATCGCCGCGCCTTGCTTACCTTGTTGGCCAGCGCTGCGCTGATCGGGGTCAACTGGTCGCTCTACGTTTGGGCGATCCAGACCGGGCATGTCTATGCCGCGAGCCTGGGTTACTACATCTTGCCATTGGCGATGATGCTCATGGGCCTCGTCGTGCTGGGTGAGCGGCTCAATCGCCTCCAGTGGTGCGCGCTGCTGCTAGCCGGGGTCGGGGTGACGGTCCTCGCGATTGGGGCGCTGACGACCTTGTGGCTCAGCCTGTCGATGGCGCTCAGCTTCGGCATCTACGGCTTGCTGCGCAAAACCGTTGCCGCCGGTGCGCTAGTGGGACTCACGATCGAATCGCTGTTGTTGTTACTGCCCGCTGTCGCCATCGTCAGCTGGTACGCGGCTAGTCCGGCCGGAACCGTGATCGGGCGCAACACGCTCGAGACTGCCGCGATTGCCTGGGCCGGCCCGATGACCGCCATACCGCTGATCTGGTTCGCCATCGCGGCCAGGCGGATGCCATACACCGTCCTGGGATTTCTCCAGTTCAGCTCGCCAACCATCGTCTTCCTGATCGGCCTGCTGGTGTTCGGCGAGAAACTGCGGCCCGCCCAGCTCGCCTGCTTCGTGGCGATCTGGGCTGCTGCGGCTCTGTTCGTGTGGGACTTGTTGCGGCGCCGGACGGCAGCCGCATAGCCGAGAGGCTCAAGCCGCCATCGACAGCTTTAGTTTGTCGAGCGCTGCGGCTTTCAGCTGGTGCACGCGCGGGATGCTGACGCTGAGGACCTCGGCGATCTCCGAGAGGTTCAATTCCTCCACGAAGTAGAGCTGGATCACCAACTGCAGCCGTTCGGGCAGAGCCCCGATCTCTTCGATCAGGCGCGCGCGGTCTTCGGCCTCCAGGAGGATGGCCTCCGCCCCTTCGTCGTCCGACGCGAACACCGAGGAGCTGTCCGAATAGCATTCGTCGATTGAATCGAGCTGGATCACCGCCGCATCGGTGCGAAGCTTCTCGAACTCGGCCAGTGTCAGGCCCAGAGCGGCAGCAGTCTCAGCCGAGGTCGGGACGCGTTTCAGCTTGAGCCGGAGCTCCTGCTGGGTCTGCTCAACCCTTCGCCGGTTGGCGCGTGCGCCCCTCGCCTCAGGTGACGAGGCGCGGAGCAAGTCGACCATCGCGCCCCTGACGCGCAGCTTGGCATAGGCGGCAAAGCCATCCTCGCTCGGCCCTTCGTGGCGCTGGGCACACTCGGTGAGCGCGACGACACCGGCCTGCATCAGGTCCTCGACGTCGAGCGAAGGACCGGCGCTGCCCGAGAGGTGCCAAGCCAGCTTGCGCACCATGGGCAGGAACCGGGATACCCGGTCCCCAACTTGTACTGAGTAAGCCTTCGCAGCCGAAAAGCGGGTGTGATCCTGGATCATGCGGCCAAAGTCTCCCTGTCGGGTTCGTTGTTCTGTGTTTGATGCGAGTCCGGCGCCTGGTGCGCCGCGAGGGCGTTGTCGTCCCCGATCACTGCGATCACCTCGATCGGCTGCGTGACGGGAAGCTCATGGATCGAGATCACCAGGCAGCCCGGCGCGCGAAGCTTGAGCAAGGCGGAGATCGGCCGGCGGGCGCGCTGCTGGACGACGAGCGCGGGAGCGCCCTCGCCCGGCTGACGCGACGCGATGATCGCAGCTACGCGCTCACCGAGCGAACGCGCGAGGTCGGGTTCGATGATGACCTGGCCCGTCCCCGGGTCCTGCATCCCGCCAACGACCATCTCTTCGAGCTCGGCGGCAAGGGTCACAACCGGCAAGCGCTGGTCGGGCGCGCAGATCTGCCCGACGATCATGCCTCCGAGGTCGGCGCGGATCATGTCGATCAGGCGATCGTGGTCGGTGGTCTGCTGGGCAGCTTGCGACAGGCTCGATAGGACCGGCAGCGGGTGAGCGAGCGGAATACCGTCCGCCAACAGCGAGCGCATCACGCGAGTGATCGCGGCCAGCGACATCGGCTGCGGGGTAATCGTATCGACCAGCTGGGCGTTGTTCTCGCGCACCGAATCGAGCAGCTCGCGCACCTGGTCGGGGCCGAGCAATTCCTGCGGCCGCGCGGCGAGCAACTGGTTGACGTGCGTCGCGATGACGCTCTCGATGTCGACCACCAGATAGCCTTCGGCCACGGCAAGGTCGCGATCGTTTGGCGCAATCCACAGTGCCGGGCAGCCAAAGCTTGGATCAAACGTGGCCTCGCCGGCGATATGCTCGCTCGACTTCACGTCGCCCGTATCGATGGCGAGTATCTTGTTGGTGCGGATCTGTGCCGAGCCCAGTGGGGCACCACCGAGCAGGACGCGATAATGGTCCGGCGCGAGGTCGAAGGAATCGCGGACGCGGAAACGCGGAACGACGAAGCCGAATGTCTGGCACAGCTGACGCCGCAGGCCGGTGAGGCGCGCCACGAGCGGGGCGCCCTTCCGGTCGTCGGCCAGGTGGACCAGGCCATAACCCAGCTCGATCGTAACGAGCGTCTGTTCCGAGATTTCCTCGATCGAGATGCGCGAAGGATCGGTGACCGGCTTCGGCTCTTCGACCACGGCAGCGGTCCGGGCACGGCGGCCAAGCGTCTTCCACAGCCAGAAGCAGGCGATGGAAAGCGGCATGAAGATGGTCTGCGGCATCGCCGGGATCATCCCCATCGCGCCGAGAATGCACGCAACCGGAAGCCAGATGCGCGGATCGGACAACTGGCCGCTGATCTGACCGGTAAGGTCGCGGCTATCCGAAACGCGGGTGACGATAACCGCCGCGGCAATCGACAGCAGCAGGGCGGGAATGGAAGCGACCAGCGCGTCGCCTACGGCCAGCGTGACATAGAGCGCACCGGCTTCGGAAAGCGACAATCCGTGGCTTACAACGCCAAGGATCAGGCCCCCGACGAGGTTGACGAACAGGATCAGCAGGGCCGCGATCGCGTCGCCCTTCACGAACTTGCTGGCGCCATCCATCGAGCCGTAGAAATCGGCCTCGGTCGCCACTTCGCGGCGGCGAGCCTTGGCTTCGGCGGCGGTCATCAGGCCGGCCGCGAGATCGGCGTCGATGGCCATCTGCTTGCCCGGCAAGGCGTCGAGGGTGAAGCGCGCGGACACTTCGGACACGCGGCCCGCACCCTTGGTGACGACCACCAGGTTGATGATCATCAGGATCATGAACACGAACAGGCCGACGGCGAAGTTGCCGCCGATAAGGAAGGCGCCGAACGCCTCGATCACCTTACCCGCAGCGGCCTCGCCCTCGTGGCCATTCATCAGCACCACGCGGGTCGAGGCGACGTTGAGCGCCAGGCGCAGCAGGGTCGCGAACAGCAGGACCGAAGGGAAGGACGAGAAGTCGAGCGGCTTTTCAGAGTTGATCGCCGCCATCAGGATGGCGACCGACAAGGCGATGTTGAGGACGAAGAAGACGTCGAGCATCATCGCCGGGATCGGCACGACCATCAGCACGATAATCGTGAGGATGCCTACCGGCAGGGCTAGCGACGGGGTGAAGATGGAACGAAGCGCGTTCACAGCCCGAAGGTCCTGAACGCGGAGTAGGCCTTCTCGACCCGCTCACCGGCCTTGCCCGGCAGGTTTGCCGTGGCCCCGAAGGTGGCCTGCAGCGTGTCCGCCATCGAGGGGATGCGCTGCACCTGCTCGGGTGCGGCTGAGCGGCTGTAGGACGCGGTCTGGAAGGATGCCTGGGGCGAGGAGTAGTAGCTGCCACCCTGGAAGCTGTCGAAGCCCCCCTCCATGGCCGAGGAAACCTTGGTCCGCATGAGGTCCATGACCTCGCCCACCGAACGGGGGCGGCCGTTGTCATAGAAGATCGGGCGGTTGGCGGACGCTGACTCAGGAAAGAGATCCGCCGCCGACTGTCCGGGGTTGTTCTGCAGCGCCGTGAGGAACGAGCGAGCGCCGCCGGCTCCCATGAAGTGCGCCAGGTAAAGTTCTGCGGAATCGGGCTCGCGGCCCAACACGCCACGCAGCTCGCCTGCGTTGTCGCGGGCCAGTTCGGCCGCCATCAGGGCCGAGGCGTCCGGATCGAAGCGCAAGTTCATCACTTGCGCCCGCATCGTCGGATCATTGATGCCCGCGCGGCCACCGGAGCGAGAGATCGCGGCGTCGGCCCAGGAAAGGCCGTGACGCGCACCGTGGCGGTCTAGCGTCTCGAGCCAGGTGCCGGCGGTGAACTGGAAAAGGCCCGCTGCACTCGAAGTCGAGGCGCGGGCGCTGGGATCGAAGGCGGACTCGATCTTGGCCTGAGCGAGCAGGTAGTCGAAATTGACTCCTGTAGCGGCGGACGCGCGGGCAATAGCCGCACGAACATCGCTTCGCTGGACAGAACTGACTTCAGGCACTGGTACCCCCGGATCGGAAAACTCGATCCGGGTTCAGCATGATCCGTGCCAATTAAGCTCGGGCGGTAATTTCCCGCGATTTCGCGCCGCGGCGCGCGTCGTACAGAGGGCTCCCTCCGCTAAGGGCGGTCAGGCGTGTCTGCACGTTGGACGCGATGAGATTGCGCAGCTTACGGTTGACGTCGTTAAGGCGCAGCACGGCGTCGAGAACACCACGGCTCTCCTCGTCGAGCTCGGCACCGCGTCCTTCGATGGCATCGCAGAGATTCATCTTGCCGTCGGCGCAAGTGATGATGCGTTCGAGGTCGATGGCGGCAAGCGCCTGCCGCTCTGCCTCGAGCAAGGCAAACATTTGCCGCAAGCTTTCACCGAGGTTTGCCGAATGGCTCATGGCTTGGTCCTGAGAAGAATGCCGGCCGCGATCATCGCATCGGCAACGCGCATCGGTACGATGGGGTAGCGCCCTTCCTCGATCGCCTGGCGGATCTGCTTGACCCGGTCGATATCGACGGGGGCAGATGCGCCGGCCGAGGCCGTGGTCAGGGCCACTTCGCCAAGCCCTTCTTGTTCGCGGGATTGAACGGGGCGCACTGGCGCAACCGCGTTCACCGGCGTTGCCGCCGCTGCCGTTACGCGGGGAGTGGCCCCGCCCAGCCCTGATGTTTCGATCGGTCTCATTTTGCCGCTCCGTCGTCTGGACAAAGACTAAGACGGCGGCAACCAACTTACTTTAAGCCCCCTTGGTCACGAGGCCGGGCATTTTTTGCCGGGTTACGGCAATTCCATGCCGACCACGCCCGGACGCAGCACTTGCGCGCGCAACGGATCGCCCTTGCGGTCGAGCGGCTGCACGCGGATCCATTCGCCAATAGCGCCCGCTTCCAGGGCCTCACCCTGACGCGAGAGCGTGAAGCCCGAACCCTTGACGCTGATGGTCACGCGCGAGCCGCGGCTGACCACATCGGGGCCCTGAGAGGCCGCGACAGAGGAAGCTCCACCACCATCGACCAGCGGAACGTAGATACGCCAGCCGCCCGCCTCTGGGCATTGCACGATTACGGTGTTGCGAGTTCTGCCATACCATTCGAGCGCCATCCCTGGCGCACAGTCGGCCAGGCGCAGGCGGCGGTCTACCGGGAGCCGGGCGCCGCCAGGCGAGCCAATGGCCGCGCCCGTAAACTCGGCCACGGCGCGGTCGATAGTGGAAAGGTCGGTCAGTCCCGCCGCAAGGGCAGGAGGGGACATCGCCGCGATCGTTGCGGCGGCCAGCATCCCTGTGAGGCGCGGCCTCATCGGAAGGCGAACCGTGCGCGAAGCGAACGGTCGGGGGGCTGGCGGTGTGCCGCAGGGCGAGCCAAAAAGACGCTGCTTGGCGATAGAGCCCGGTTTCGCACGCATACTGGTAAGTCCCTTGTAGCGGATCAGTTCTGCCGATCCTGCTGCAAGGTTTGTGCCATCTTCTCTTCGCCCTGGTCGAAAGCGAGCACGGCAAGGGCTTCTGCCTTCACGCCCTGCTCCAGAATAATGCGCGCGGATTGCCCCGCCGGTCCCGCCGCGCGGGCCATTTCGATCGCCTTCTCTGCGGCCTCGGGCGCATGACCCGCTTCGTAGCGGACGATGAGCGAGAGTTGCTGCCGCTGGTCGGGCGCCTGCTCAGCCAGCCACTGCGATAGCGGCGGAGCGCCCTCGGCATCGCTGTAGATCGCCAGCGGCTCGCCCGATACCGGCAGCGCATCCTTCTTCTGGATTTCCGAGCTGATCCCGGCGGCGGTGACGATGAACAGAATCAGGGCCAGGTCGGCCATCGTGGTCTGCCACCCGACCGACATTTTCGGAATCATGCCGCCACCTTCGCCGCGGCCTCGGGATGGCGGCGCAGCGACGCCTCGATCGCCGAACCGAGCCAGTCGATCATCTGCTCACGCGCCGTGTCCTCGGCCTGCGCCTTCCGGTCGACGACCGCTGCAAGCGGCGCGAAGATGAAGTTCGCGGCGACCAGACCGTAGAGGGTCGTCGCTACGGCCATCCCGATCGACTCCGCAAAGTTGCCGGTCGCGGCGGCAAATGAGGACAGACCTCCGAGCGAAATCAGCGTACCCGCGAGCCCCAGTACCGGACCAAGGTCCGCCGCCGCCGCGAAGAAGGTCGTGGCACGCTGGGCCGTTTCCATGCGCTTGGCGCGATGGGCTTCGTGGCTGCTGTGGATGGTTTTGATCGAGCGCGTGCGGATCAATTCGTCGGTCACCTCGTCGAACTCGCCATCACCAAAGTGACGCGGCTCCGCTCCGAGGAAGCCCTGGGCCTCGATGTCCTGCACTTGCTTGGCCAGCTCGGACTTCGCCCGCGTCGCGTCGAAGCCGCGGCCGAACAGCAGTGCGAACTCGCGCAGCGCAGCACGGGCATCGCCCCAGCCGCAACGCATGACCGTGGCGACAATCGTCCCGCCGAAAACGAGCACCGCCGCTACGGGATCGAAAAAATGACTGCCTTCCATCACGAGATCTCCTCACCCGAAAGAACGGGCAGGAATTCGAAGCTTTCAGGGCGTGGCCAAACATTGCCGGTTAGCGGCAAAGGCTTGCCGGTTCCCCCTCCCCGCCCCCGGTCGGACTGCCCGCGCAAGCCAATTGGCACGGCCCTTGCTCAATACACTGCGAACGAACGTCCGTGGCGACGAATGCCCAGGACGAACGAACGTGGAGACTATGATGAGCGAGGGACTGTTCGGGGTTCATGGCGCAGCGCTGGAAGTACGCGCTCAACGCCTGGGGATGCTCGGCTCCAATATCGCGAATGCCGCGACCCCCGGGTACAAGGCACGCGACATCGATTTCGCCAAGGCGCTCGAAGCGCGCATGGGCGGAACCGAAGCCGACGCGGCCGCTGAATCGGCGGTGCAGTATCGTGTGCCGGTGATGCCCAGCCTTGATGGCAACACGGTCGAGATGTCGGTCGAGCAATCGGCCTTTGCCGAAAACGCGGTCGCCTATTCGGCAACGCTCGGCTTCCTGCGCGGACGGATCGAAACCGTCACTCGCGCGATCAAGGGCGAATAACGATGCCCGGCCCCATGACCATGTTCGACGTCGCCCAGCGCGCCATGTCGGCGCAGCTCGTGCGGATGAACACCGCCGCTTCGAACCTCGCCAACGCCGGCAGTGTCGCCGGCAGCGAGCAGGAAGCCTACCGCCCGCTCCGTCCGGTGTTCGCCGAACAGCTGGACCAGGCCACCGGCCTCAGCACGGTACGCGTCCAGGGCGTTTACCGCGCCGATGTCACGCCGACCAAGATGCACGATCCCGATCACCCGCTCGCCGACGAGAACGGCGATGTCTGGACCGCTCCGGTCGATGAGAACTCGGAGATGGTCGAGATGATGGAGGCGTCCCGCCAGTACCGGAACGTCGTCGACGCGCTTTCCACCGCCAAGCAATTGATGCTCGAAACGATGAGGATGAAATGACCGTATCGCAAGTCAACTCGACTGGGGCGAACGCCGCCACCAGCACGACCGGGCGGGGTTACTCGTCGCTCGACCAGACCGATTTCCTGCGCCTGCTGACCGTCCAGGTCCAGCAGCAGGACCCGTTCGATCCCGTCGATAACAAGGAGATGCTGGCGCAGATGGCCCAGTTCTCCTCGCTCGCCGGCATCAACGACGTGAACTCCAACCTCGAGAAGATCACGGCGAAGCTCGACGCTCTCGCCGCTGCTCAATCTGCCCAATCAACGGGAGCCTAATCCGATGTCCTTCTATACCTCGCTCAACGGCCTCAAGAACGCCCAGACCGACCTGGGTGTGATCGCCCACAACATCGCCAACGCCGAGACCAACGGCTTCAAGAAGGGCAACACCCAGTTCGCCGACATCGTGGTGAACTCGGCATCGTCGAACCCGCGCTTGACCCAGGGCCTTGGTGCCCGCGTCGAAGCGATCGTGCAGAACTTCTCGCTCGGCCCGATCGAGCAGACCGGTTCGGCGCTTGATATCGCCATCTCGGGTGACGGCTTCTTCGCCATGCGCGCGCCCGACGGCTCGACGCTCTACACCCGCAATGGCGCCTTCGACACCGACGGCGCAGGCTTCATCAATGACGGTTCGGACAACCGGCTGCAGGTCTACCCGACCGACGCCACCGGCACCGTCACCAGCATGACCCCGATCGACGCGCAGATCCCGCCGTTCAACGGTGCGGGCGCCGAATACGCCGGCGTTTCGGTGACCGACAATGGCCTGGTCGTCGCGACTTATGCCGACGGCAGCCAGACCAACATCGGCACTGTCGCCCTCGCCCGTTTCGTTTCGCCGACCGGCCTCAAGCAGATCGGCTCGTCGAACTGGGAATCGACCGGCATCTCCGGCGCCGCCACTTTCGGCCTGCCCAACCAGGGCGCGTACGGCGGCCTGATGTCGGGCGCGCTCGAGCGGTCGAACGTCGACATCGCCGAAGAACTCGTCGGCCTGATCACCGCCCAGCGTAACTTCCAGGCGAACGCCAAAGCGATCGATACTGCGACCCAGATTTCGCAGGCGATCATGAACCTGCGGACGTAAAATCATGGACCGGCTGATCTACACCGCCCTCTCCGGCATGCAGTCCTCGATGAATCGCCAGCGCGTCATCGCCAGCAACATGGCGAACGCGCAGACGATCGGCTTCCGGGCCGAAATCATGGACCAGCGGCCGATGACCTTGAAGGGAGACGGGCTCGAAGCCCGCTCCCTGCAGGAAGCCCTGGTTCGTTCGGCAGACATGTCGGGCGGCGAAGTCGTCGAGACGGGCCGCGGGCTCGATCTCTCGATCGACGGCGAAGCGCTGATGGCGGTGCAGGCAACCGATGGCTCGGAGGCCTATACCCGGCGCGGCGATCTTTCGATCACGGCCGGCGGCCTCCTCGTCAACGGGGAAGGCAATCCGGTGCTCGGTGAAGCCGGTCCCATTACTTTGCCTCTCGGCACCAATCCCTCGATCGCGCCCGACGGCACGATCATGGTCGCCGACCCGGCCGCGCCCGACGCGCCGCCGCAGGAAGTCGGCCGCATCAAGTTCGCCTCCTGGCAGGGCAGCCCCATCGCGAAGGGCCTCGACGGCCTGTTCCGCGTCGAAGGGGGTGGTGTGCTGCCACAGGATGCAGAGGCCCGGGTCAAGACCGGCAGCCTCGAACAATCGAACGTCAAACCCACCGAAGTGCTGGTCGACATGATCGACGCCCAGCGTCTCTACGCCATGCGCAGCAAGCTCATCGCCACGGCCCGCGAGGTCGACGAAGGCGGTTCGCAACTGCTGCGGATGAGCTGAGGAAAGGAACTAGACCATGCCCATTTCAGCTCTCCAGGTCGCTCGTACCGGACTCGAAGCACAGGACGTGCGGATGCGCGTCATCGCCAACAACCTCGCCAACGTCGGCACCACCGGGTTCAAGAAGGACCGCGCCAACTTCGCGACCCTCGCCTACCAGGACTCCCGCACCGCGGGTCAGCGTTCCTCGGGCGAGACGGCTTACGCGACCGGGCTCAACCTCGGCACCGGCGTCTCGGTCCAGTCGACCAGTCAGATCGTCACCCAGGGTGCGATGCAGACCACCAACAACGCCCTCGACCTCGCGCTCGACGGTGACGGGTACTTCCAGGTCGAGATGCCTGGCGGCCAGATGGGCTATACCCGCGCCGGCAACTTCGCGCTTTCCGCCGAAGGCCAGGTCGTGACCCAGCAGGGCTATGTCCTGCAGCCCGCGATCACCGTGCCGGAAGGCGCGGGCTCGATCACGGTCTCGCCCGACGGCATCGTTTCTGCGGTTCTTCCCGGAGAGGCCGAACCGGCCGAACTCGGGCAGATCCAGGTCGCCAGCTTCACCAACGCAGCAGGCCTCCAGGCCATCGGCGACAACTTCGTGGTCGAAACCGCCGGCAGCGGCGCGGCCCAGCTCGCACCGGGTGGTGAACTCGGCCGCGGCAACATCCGCCAGGGCATGCTCGAGGCTTCGAACGTCAACATCGTCGAAGAGCTCGTCGGCATGATCGAATGCCAGCGCGCCTACGAGATCAACTCCAAGATGATCTCCTCGGTCGACGAGATGCTGCGCAACGCCAACCAGACACTGTGAGGCTCATGATGAACCGCAAGCTTCCCATATCTGCGCTCTGCCTGGTCATGCTGGCCGGCTGTGCGGCGGACCAGCGTCCGGCGGGTTTCGCCGCCTCGCTCCCGCCCCCGCCCGCTGCGGCTCCGGTCCAGGCGAACGGCGCCATCTTCAACGCTTCGACTGGCTACGCGCCGCTCCACTTCGGACAGCGCGCGCATCGGGTCGGCGACCTCGTCACCGTGGTGCTGATGGAGAAGACGACGACGTCCAAGTCGGCCGACTCTACCCAGGCCCGCGACGGCAGCATCGCCTTGCGTCCGCCGACTGTCGGTCCGTTCGCTTTCAACCCTAATGTCCTTAATTCTGGCGGTTCTTCGTCGTTCAATGGAGGCGGGGACGCTTCGCAGACCAGTTCGCTAAGAGGCGACCTGACCGTCACGATCGCCGAAGTCCGCCCGAACGGTACCGCTCTGGTGAAAGGCGAAAAGGTCATGCAGTTCAGCCAGGGCGAAGAATGGGTCCAGCTGGCCGGCATCATCCGCCTCGCCGACATCGACCAGGACAACCGCGTCGCCTCGCAACGGGTTGCCGACGCGCAGATCACTTATGCAGGCAAGGGCGCTGTCCAGCGCGCGAGCCGCGAAGGCTGGTTGTCGCGCTTCTTCAACACCGTAACCCCGTTCTGAGGTGTGGCCATGATCCGCAAGCTCATCCTCGCTCTCTCTGCCGCCCTCGCGCTTAGCGCGGCCCCGGCTGCAGCAGAGCGCGTCCGCGACCTCGGCACGTTCCAGTCGGTTCGTTCGAACCAGCTGACCGGCTACGGCATCGTCGTCGGCCTCGACGGCTCGGGCGACGACAACTTCGCCTACCTGACGCAGGCCATGCGCGGCGTTTCGGGCCGCTTCGGCCTGCAGCTGCCGCCGGGCGTGAACCCGGCGCTGAAGAATGCCGCCGCGGTCATGATCACCGCCGATCTTCCGGCCTTCTCCAAGCCGGGCCAGCGGATCGACATCACCGTCTCGGCCATCGGCAAGGCCAAGAGCCTGCGTGGCGGAGCTCTCATCATGACCCCGCTCTACGGCGCGGACGGAGAGATCTACGCCATGGCCCAGGGCAACCTGGCCGTGGGTGGCCTCGGTGTCTCGGGCCGCGACGGTTCGAAGCTGACGGTCAACATCCCCACCGTGGGCCGCATCGCAGACGGCGCCAGCGTTGAACGCGCTGTGGCTACGGGGTTCGACACCGCCGAGGCCCTGCGCTGGAATCTCGCGAACGCCGACTTCCTGACGGCATCGCGAGTCCGCGATGCCATCAACGCCCGCTATCCGGGAACGGCCGTGGTCGAGGACGGGGTAACCCTCGCCCTGCGCCTGCCGCTCAACCCGGACGAGCGCGCCAGCATGATGGCTGCGATCGAGATGCTCGAGGTCAACCCGGCCGAGGTCGCCGCTCGCGTCATCGTCAACAGCCGTTCCGGTACGGTCGTCATCTCCAACGCCGTCCGGCTCTCACCCGCGGCGATCAGCCACGGCAGCCTGCTCGTGCGGATCGACGAGGACCAGCGGGTCATCCAGCCCGAACCCTTCAGCCGCGGCGAGACCGCGGTCGAGGAAAGCAGCGCGATCGACATCGAGCAGCAGGGCAATCGCGTCACCCTGATGCAGCCCGGCGCCTCGCTGGCCCAGGTGGTCGACGCCCTCAACATGCTCGGCGTCAGTCCGGCCGATCTGGTCGCGATCCTCGAAGCCCTCAAGCAGTCCGGATCGCTCAAAGCCGAAATGGTGGTGATATGACCCTGCCCGTTCAACTCGGCACGACCGCCCTGTCGGCCGCCAACCCAGAGCGTGCGCGCTTGAAGGAAGTGGCGCAGCAGTTCGAAGCGATCTTCGTGCGGCAGATGCTGTCCGCGGCTCGCAGCACCGACTTCGGCGGTGACGAGCTGTTCGGCAGCGCCGGCGAAGAGACCTTCCAGGAGATGCGCGACTCCCAGTTCGCGGACGTCGCCAGCCAGACCGGCACGATCGGTTTCGCGGCCAGCATCGAAAAGCAACTTGCACAACACCTCGGCGCAGAGGGCTAACTCATGGCATCCGATCTTCTTTCCATTGGCGCAAGCGGCACTCGGGCAGCGCGCAGCGCGCTCGACGTCACCGCGCAGAACATCGCCAACGCCTCAACCGATGGCTACATCCGCCGCACCGCCGTGATGGAGGAAGTGGCCGGGGCGAGCGGGTTCCGTAAGAACGACATCGCCCTTTCGGGCGTCCGCGTTGCGGGCGTCAACCGTAACGCCGACATGTTCCGCCAGGCCGAAGTGCGCCGCACAAACAGCGACGCTGCACGGGGCTCGACCGAACTCAACGGCCTCTCGGACATCGAAAGCGCTGTCGAGCAGGCCGACGTCTATTCGGCGATCGTGGATTTCGAAGGCGCTCTCAAGCAGCTCGGCCAGGACCCGGTCGACCCCTCGCTTCGCGCTGCGACGCTTGCGGCTGCGGACACGCTGGCCAGCAAATTCAATATCGCCGCCAACAGCCTCGATGCGGTCGGCCAGGGCGAGCAATTCGACGCCTCGGCCGAAGTCGACCAGGCAAACGTCCTCGCCGGCGAACTGGCGCGCATCAACCAGCGCCTCGCCCGTGCCGGCGCCGGCAGCACCGACCAGGCAAGCCTGCTCGACCAGCGCGACCTGATGCTCGAGAAACTCAGCGGCATCACCAACATCAGCACGACGTTCGCGACCGATGGGACCGTGACGGTCAAGGTCGGCAGCAGCACCGGTCCGGCATTGGTGAACGGCGGAAACGCCACATCGCTCGCGATGACGACTGCGGCGGACGGAACGCTGTCCTTCGACGTCGGCGGAACCGCCGCGGCAGTTTCGGGCGGCTCGCTGGCCGGCCACGCGCTGACGCTGCAGGAGGTGGCAACTTTCCGCGGCAAGCTCGACACGTTGGCCGTCAACATCGCCGATGCGGTGAACACCGCGCAGGCAGCAGGTGTCGACCTCGATGGTGCGACCGGAGCTCCGCTCTTTACTGGCACGACCGCGGCCACGATGACCTTGGCGACAACCGATGGCCGGGCGATCGCAACGGCCCCGGCCGGAGCCGCCGCTGGCAGCCGCGACGCCTCGAACCTGACCACGCTCAGCAGTGCCCTGGATACCGGTGGCGCCGCGAACCGCATGAACAGCCTGCTGTTCGACATCTCGAGCCGAGTGTCGGGACGCCAGGTCACCAGCGAAGCGCTCAACTCAATCGCCGACGCGGCTCGCAGCACCCTGCAACAGCAGTCCGGGGTCGATCTCGACCAGGAGGCGGCCAATCTGATCCGCTTCCAGCAAGCCTTCCAGGCTTCCGGGCGGGCGATGCAGGTCGCGACCGATATCTTCGACACCCTGATCGGAATTGGCTGAAACCATGATCAACCTTAGCACCGGGGCCTATTACGAGCGCTCGACCCAGCAGCTCGGAAGTCTGCGCGAGCAGGCCAACAAGCTGCAGAACCAGATCAGCACTGGCGACCGCCTGTCGCGCTCGTCCGACGATCCCGTCGCCGCCGCACGGCTGCGCACGCTCGACCGCCGCGAGCGCTTGTCGGAAGTCGACCAGCGCAACTCCGACGCGGCCCTCAGCGACCTCAAGCTGGCCGACACCGCGCTCAGCACGATGGTGAACATCATCACCCGCGCCAAGGAGCTCGCCCTTTCGGCGGCTAACGAAGCGCAGGGTACCGAACAGCGCGCCCTGCTCAGCGCCGAACTCGACACGCTGCGCGAAAGCCTGCTGTCGGTGGCCAATAGCCGCAATGTGTCGGGGCATGCCCTGTTCGGCGGGCAGGCCGCTGGTGCGGCCTACACGCTCAGCGGAACGACCGTTACTTATGCCGGCACCGCCGCGACCGGTCAGATCGACATCGGCGAAGGTCAGGCAGTCACCCCCTCCTTCACCGGGCCAGAAGTGCTGACCTTCGACCAGGGCGGCACCCCGAGTGACTTGTTTGCCCTGCTCGGCAACCTCTCTGCGGCCTTGCAGGATCCGCTGGCGGACGCAGTGTCGGTTGCGCAGTCCTCGCTCGACGGTCTCGACAGCTCGTTCGACAAGGTCACCACCGCGCAGACCATCACTGGCGCGCGCATGGGCTGGATCGAAATGATGGACACCCGCCGCCAGGCCGTGGGCGACCAAATCACGCAGGAAAAGACCGACGTCGGTGGCGCCGACCTGCCAACCACGATGATCCGCTTGCAGGAAACTCTCACCGTGCTCGAGGCCAGCCAGGCGAGCTTCGTCAAACTCGCCGGCCTTTCACTTTTCGACATAATCCGCTGAGCGGGATCAAGGGGACTTTTAGAGATGTACGCGGTTATCGGGATCGTCCTCCTGATCGTCATGGTTTTCGGGGGCTTCGCCATCACGGGCGGCGCATTGGGCCCGGTCATGCATGCGATTCCCCACGAAATGCTGATCATCGGCGGCGCGGGTATCGCCGCACTGGTGACGGGCAACTCGCTGCATGAGCTCAAGGCCATCGGCGCATCGTTCAAGAAGGTGTTCAAGGGTCCACGCCATAACAAGCAGGATCACATCGACGCGATCGCGCTGACCACCAAGCTGATGCGTCTGCTGCGCGCCGATGGTCCGTTGGCGCTGGAGGCCCACGTGCAGGAGCCGGACAATTCGCCGATCTTCGCCGAGTTTCCGCGGCTGCTCGCCAACAAGCCCCTGATCGACCTGATCTGCGATCCGTTGACGCTGCTGGTCGTTTCCTCTGGCTCGCTCGATGCGTACGCGGTCGAGGAAGTCATGGACAACGCCATGAAGACCCACTTCCACGAACTGCAGGAACCGCAGCATGCGCTGCAGGGCCTGGCTGACGCCCTGCCCGCGCTCGGCATTGTCGCCGCGGTGCTCGGCGTGGTGAAGACCATGGGTTCGATCGACGAGCCGCCGTCGGTTCTCGGCGGCATGATCGGCTCGGCGCTGGTCGGCACCTTCCTCGGCGTGTTGCTCGCTTACGGTATCGTCGGCCCGATGGCCTCGCGGTTGAAGCAGGTGCTCGACCACGACGAACAGATCTTCCACGTGGTCAAGCAGGTGATCATCGCCAGCCTCCACGGCCACCCGCAGCCGCTGGTGGTGGAGAGTGCCCGCTCGAGCCTCGGCGAATCGGTGCGTCCGCGCCTGACCGAGCTGCTCGACAGCCTGCGGGGCCGCTGACATGGCCCAGGCCAAGGGCAGCAACGAACCGCCACGCCCGATCATCGTCAAGAAGATCATCGTCGCGGCCGCCGGCCACCACGGCGGCGCATGGAAGGTCGCTTACGCCGACTTCGTGACCGCGATGATGGCGTTCTTCTTGCTGCTCTGGCTGCTGGGTTCAACCACCGAGGACCAGCGCAAGGGTCTGGCCGACTATTTCGCGCCGACGCTGGTCAAGCTGAAGGAACAGAGCGCGGGCTCTTACGGCCTACTCGGCGGCTCTTCGCTGACCGATCCGGACAGCTATCCGCACCGCGCCTCGCAAACCGGCAAGAGCGCGATCACCATCCCGCGCGACGCCACTGGCGGCCAGCGCGAGGGGGCGAGCCAGATCTCGCGCATGCAGCAGCGCCTGATGCAGCGGGTTGCCGAGAACGAGCGCCTGCGCAAGCTGATGCAGCAAGTGCGCATGGTGGACACGACCGAAGGCGTGCGGATCGACCTGGTCGACGATGCCGACTTCTCGATGTTCACGCTCGGCACCACGGTGCTGACCACGGACGCCCGTGCCCTACTCGCAGCGATCGCCGACACGGTGTCGCCCGAGACAGGCAAGGTCACGATCCGCGGCCATACCGACGCGCTTCCGTGGCGGAGCGGAGTGAAAGCGAACAACTGGTCGCTTTCAGCCGGCCGCGCTGAAGCTACGCGCCAGGCTCTGCTTCGCGAAGGCATCGCCGAAGGCCGCTTCTTCCGCATCGAAGGCGTCGCCGACCGCGAGCTGCTGGTGAAGGACAAACCCCAGGATCCGCGCAACCGGCGCATGTCGATCCTGCTAACGAACTAAGACCCTTTAGCCGGACCGCTTCACATCGGGCAGCTTGTAGCTGCCGTTGAGGAGCGGTTCGGTGGGGACGTAAGTGCGCACGATCAGCGCGAACTGATCGTCAGGCGCGGGCAGCCAGTTGGCCTTGCCTTCCTCGTCCTCGGGCTCGTCACGCGAGAGCACCAGCGTCAGCGACCCGTCCGCACCGAACTTCAATTCGTTAGCGTCGAGGTTGACCGTGCCGATGTTGTGCCGCTCGTTGGGGCTCGTCGGCGTCATGAAGTAGTCGCGGTCGTACATGGTGAGCGACCAGAACCCGCCTGTGGTGCGGTCTACCGGCGGCAGTTGATCCTTTTCGAAGCGCATCGTGTAGCGATAACGGCCCTGCAGCAGCTCGCCCTTCGCGTCGGTGCCACGGATGAAGTAGATCGCCTCGTGGTAATCGTTGACGTAGATGTAGATCACCGCGGCCAGCGCACGGCCGTACCAGTCGGTGCTCCAGGCGCCACCATTGTCCTGCCGCTGCCAGCCATTGCCGGCATCGACCCCGACCTGGTCGTAGCGCGCGCCCTCGTATAGCTCGGCATCAGCGGTGAGGGCCGCGCGATCGAGCAGGGCTTTCCAACGCGGGTCGCTCTTGCGCAGGTCGAGCAGCGTCCGCGCTTGCGCAGCCATCGGTGCGTCATTGGGTCCGACCTGCGGATTGGCGTCGAGCGCCTTTTCCAGATCGTCCCAGAACGTCTCTCCGTGCACCGGTCGGATGCGCAGCAAATCGGGGTCGGCCGCCAGGATCTCTGCAGTCAGGCCCGCGGGATAGACCTTGTTGCGCGCGCTGGCTTCGCAATCGAACTGGTGCCGGCCGGGTTTGTCTTCACTCAGCGGGAGTGCGCCCATCTGATTGAGCACTGCCCGCGCCCGAGCTTTTCCTTCCGGCGTACGCGCGGCGAAGCTTCGGGCCATCGCCACGCCGATGTTGGTCGGGGAGCGCAACACTTCCACGAACCCGTCGGGCGCCTCCCCTTGCCATTCAGGTCCGACCCACAGGTACTTGCCCGCCGGCGTGCCCGAGGCGGAGCCGAGCTGATGCGTCACGGTGGTGAAGGCGTCGACGATCTGGATCGTCCAGTAATGCCCGTCCGGCACGTCCTGCGGCGTCTGGATGACGACGGGTTCCTCGCCCAGGTCGGCAAAACAGGCGCCATAGATGGTGTCGTTGTTGGGTGTGACCACCTTGCGCTGCTGCGCGGGCAGGTAATCGTCGACATAGCCCATCCAGTTCTTCGGGCATCCGGGGAACAGCCCCATCGCCATGCCGGGACCGTGGCCTTTCATCAGCTCCCAGGTGCTGGTCCGCCCGAAGGTGTTAACGAGCGGGTGACCCCAGACATAGACGACCCGCGCAAGCGCCTCGACGTAATGCTCGCTCGCCAGGCTCGCGGGTACACCGGCGCCGTTCTTGAGATCGGGATGGGCCGGAGTGAACTGGCGGACGGGATAGGGCAGTTCGCCATTGGCAGTCGTCGTGGCGGGGCGCTCCAGGGTATCGGTGCCGGGCATGTCAGTCTCCAGGATGATCGCGATGCAGGGTCGGGTCTTTGATCGTCTTCAACGTTTGATGAGCGGCGGCGGATAATAACTGCCGTCCGCCACCCCGCCGCGAGGGCCGTAGAAGCGGAACGTGAGGCTCCACGGTTTGCCCTTGGTCGGCAACCAGTTGCCCTCGGGGGCGTCGGCCGGTTGGTCCGGCGCGAAGTAGAGCGTGAGCGAGCCATCCTCGCCATAAGTGAGGTGGGATTCCTTGTTCAGCAGGAACCGATTGAGCGGATTGGGGAGCACTCGGCGGTGCGACCGGTCGACTGCGATCACCGACCAGAAGTACTTCGCGTACTTGGAGGGCAAATCGTCCGCTGGAAAAGTTAACGTGTAGGAACCGTCCGCTTCAAGGTCGGCCCCGGTGCTGTCCAGAGCGCCGCGATAATAGATCACTTCCTCGAACACATTGGCCCAGATGCCACCGTAATTGACGGTCGTGCGCGTCAGCCAATCGTTGCCCCAATGTCCGCAGCATGCGGGCCTAGCCCAGCCGTTCTTGATCGCGCCGCGCCCGATGATCGGCGCCGCAGCCGCGAAATCGCCCTGCCCTTTTTGCCGCACCACCTGGTCGATACGCGCACGCTCGGCGGGATCCTTGATCGCTTCTGCTATCGCACGGACGTTGGCCTGGAGCGGCTCCATATTCGTGCCGGAGTCCTTCTCCTGCAACGCCAACTCTGCGGAGTCGAACACCTCCACCCCAGGCAACCCGGCCATGTCGAACATGACCGTGCGCGGAATTTCGGGGAGTTTCGGGCTACCCTGGATCTCGAACTTGAACTGGTGCTGGAGCGCGATCGCCTCGTCCCAGTTCGGCCCGAGCTCGACCCGCAGCAGCACGCGCATGGTCTTCACCGGCACGTCGACGCGCTGGACGCCGGCGGGAACGTTAACGTTGGCGCCCGCCAGGCAAACGGCAAACTGTCCGTTGGGGTGATCGGGATAGACCCGCTCGTTGATATTGGCGACGGTCTCGCCCCAGCCGTCGAGGAACTCGACGACATAATAGCGGCCCTCGATCTTGGGGACCGTCACCAGAAGGTAGCTGGCCTCGTCGATCGCCACCCAGGCTTCGGAGTAGGCAACGTCGAGATTGGGGTTGGGCCAGTCCACCTGCCCCGGCTTGCGGTGGATCAGCTCGTTCCAGACGAACCCTTCGCTATCGAAGTCCACCTGCTGCTGGCGAGTGATGAGCAGCCGCCCCAGAAGGTAAATGTAGGCGTCGCTGATCTGCTGGTCGCTGAGCTTCAGCGCAGTCGGGCTGGAAAGCGCGGTATCGGTCACGGCATGCCTCCTCGAAGACCGAAGAGGCTAGGCCGTCGAGCCATCCGGGACATTGGCACAAACCCGGATTCTCAGGGCGGCAACTACCCAAGCCATCCCGCGCGGCTATCTCAACCTACTGACACACCAACAAGAAAAGCCCGGCGCTCACGAGGAGCGCCGGGCCCGGCTTAGGGACTGTGAAGTCCGGTATTATTAGCGCAGCAGCGAGAGAACGTTCTGCTGGCTCTGGTTCGCCTGCGACAGCATCGCGGTCGAAGCCTGGCTCAGGATCTGGGCCTTGGCGAGCGCGGTGGTTTCAGCCGAGTAGTCGGTGTCTTCGATCCGCGAACGGGCGTCCGACAGGTTGTTGACGTTGTTGGTCAGGTTGTTGACCACCGATTCAAGGCGGCTCTGACCGGCACCGAGCGTGGCGCGGGCACCGTTAACATCGTCAAGCGCGTCGTCGACGTTGTCGATTGTGGTGTTCGAGAGAGCGGCCGTCGAAACGTCGAGCGTGCCGACCGTGATCGCGTCAACCGTGAGGGTGACGGTGTCGCCGTTGTTCGAACCGGTCTGAATGTCGAACGTGTCGCCAGCGCCGGCCGCAAGGACCTTAACGCCGTTGAACTCGGTGTCAGCCAGAATGCTGGTGATCTGCGAGCTCAGCTCGGTGACTTCCTTGTTCATGTAAGCGCGGTCGGTGGCGTCGTTGTAGATGCCCGAAGCCGACTGAACCGACAGCTCGCGAACGCGCTGCAGCATGTTGGTAACTTCTTGCAGAGCGCCTTCAGCGGTCTGAGCGAGCGAGATACCGTCGTTCGCGTTGCGAACGGCCTGGTTCATGCCGCGGACCTGCGAGGTCATCGAGTTGCTGATGGCGAGGCCGGCGGCGTCGTCCTTGGCGCTGTTGATGCGCTTGCCGGTCGACAGACGCTCCATGGCGGTGCCCAGGGCCTTGTCGGCCTTGTTCGAAGCGGTGGCAGCGCGCAGCGCGCTGGTGTTGGTGTTGATGACGGACATTGTAAAACTCCTTCGATACGGTCCCAAGTCTTCAGTGCGCTGCCGTGGAAAGTTCGTTGGCAGCGGCAGCCATGGACAAGACCGGCAGGAGGGGTGCGGAATTTAAGCCCGGCTTTTCAGAAAGGTCATTGCAAGGGTGGTGCCGGGGTCTCCCTCGCGCCTGCGGGAAGGGTTGAGAGTTCGCCCCTTATGCCGCTCGCAGCGCCCGCTCTCACGAACCCTTAACTGCTCCCGCAAACCGGCGGCGGATTTCGGCAAAATTTTTCCGCGCCCTCAAAAATTTCTTCAAGAAAGTTAATTCGCCTGTTCTGGCGGGGTCGCGCGGCAGATCCCCGCTATCCGTATTCCGGCAAAAATACGTAAACATACTTACGCATTTATACGTCACCTATAATTAGCCATACTTTTCACGTCCCCGCCCCAAAAGCGTCTCAAGAGTTACCGGTTCAGGGGGTATTCGAAGTGGGAACGTTGGAAACATCCGAGGCGTTCAAAAAAAATCATCCGGCCCTTGCGGCACGGATTGCGGGAATGGCGGCATCGCTGTTTCCGGGCCGTTCACTCACTGTCGGGGATGACAGCGAGCGGCTGCTGGCGGATCGCGCCTCTACTGTAAGTGTATCGCGCAGCGATCGTTGCGGCCTCAGCCGCACGGCAACCCGGGCGCGCCTGGCTTACGACGATCCCAACACGGAAGCGTCTTTCGCCGCGCTCGTCGCCCTGCTCGCAGGCCGTAACGAACCGGTGGCCGCGGATCCGACCACGCTTTCGGTGCTGGCCATGGCCGACCGGCTGGCAAACACCGACATCCCGGTGCTGATCAACGGTCCGACCGGAACCGGCAAGGAAGTCCTTTCGCGCTTCATCCACAACCGCAGCAATCGTCGCGACAAGCCGTTCATTGCGGTTAACTGCGCCGCGATCCCGGAAACGATGATCGAAGCGCTGCTGTTCGGCCACCAGAAGGGCGCCTTCACCGGCGCCAACTCGTCGAGCGAAGGTTTCTTCCGCGCCGCCGACGGTGGCACGCTGTTCCTCGACGAAATCGCCGAAATGCCGCTGCAGCTGCAGGCCAAGCTCCTGCGCGCCTTGCAGGAAAGCGAAGTGATCCCGGTCGGCGCGACCAGGCCGGTGAAGGTCGATGTACGCATCGTCGCCGCCGCCAACCGCGACTTGCCGCTCGAAGTCGAGGAAGGCCGGTTCCGCGCCGACCTTTACTACCGCCTCAACGTCTTCCCGATGAGCCTTTCGCCGCTGCGCGAGCGTCCGGCGGATATCGCCCCGCTCGCCTTCGCCCTGCTCCTGCGTCACTCGCCCGACGGTGCTCCGGCTCCGTGGATCAGCGACGCCGCCCTCGCCGCGCTGCGCGGTCATGGCTGGCCGGGCAACGTGCGCGAACTCGAGAACGTCATGCGCCGCGCCCAGATCCTGGCTGCCGGCCAGCCGATGATCCAGCCCGAGCACATCGTGTTCGACCGTCCGGTGCGCCTGGTCACCCAGCCCGCCGCGATGGAAGAGGATGAAGCAGGCTCGGGCGAGAAGCTGTCGAAGATCGTCCAGATCTCCGAAGCTCGCGCGATCATGGACACCCTTAATGCTTGCGGCGGCCGCAGGGCCGAAGCAGCTCGCCAACTCGGCATCAGCGAGCGCACGCTGCGCTATCGCCTTGCCTCTTTCCGTGATGCCGGCCTTGCCATGGGAGCCAGTCGATGAGCGTTATCAATAGCATCGGCAGTGGCGGCTCGGTCGCCCAGATTATTGCCATGCGCCAACAGATCATCGACCGATCGAGCCTGCTGCAGGAACTGCATCGGACCCGGCAGGCAGAGGCTCCGCAGGAATCCACCCCCGCTGGTGGCGGGTTCGCGGATACTCTGAAGACCGCGCTCGACGGTGTGAACGCCACGCAGAAGAACGCCTCGGAACTGAGCGAAGGCTACGAACGCGGCGAAGTGACCGACATCGCGAAGGTCATGCTCGCCCGCCAGGAAGCCGGCGTCGCATTCGAAGCGACCTTGCAGGTCAGAAACAAGCTGCTGTCCGCGTACCAGGACATCATGCGGATGGGGGTTTGATTAGATGAGCGACCTTATTCCAGCAGGCGCGGGAGGCGGAGCGGCGCGACCGCAGTCGCTGCTCGATCCGCTGCGCAATCCCTCGCTCGGGACGATGGACCGCGTCAGCGCGTTCGTCGCCCAGCCGCCCGTAAGGAAGGCCCTACCCTGGTTCGCCGGGGTGGCCGCCATTGGTCTCGTCGCCGTTGCCTGGGCCGCGTTTTCAACGCCGCCGCAGCGGGTACTCTATGCCTCGCTCGGCGATAGCGAACGGGCTGGGGTCGTCGAAGCGCTCGACAAGGCTTCGATCGGCTACACCATCGACAACGCCACCGGTGCCCTCACTGTCGCCGAGGGCGATCTCTACAAGGCACGCATGCTCGTCGCGTCGGAGAACGCGCTGGCGATGCCGCAGAGCGGGGCCGAAATGCTCGACTCCCTGCCGATGGGCGCCAGCCGCACGCTCGAAGGCGATCGCCTGCGTGCTGCGCAGGAGCGCGAACTGACACTTACGATTGCGGAAATCGATGGCGTCGAAGCCGTGCGGGTCCACCTCGCCCGGCCGGAGCGCTCGGTATTCGTGCGCGACGATGCGCCGCCGACCGCCTCGGTCATGTTGCGGATGGCGCCGGGCCGGCAATTGGCCGACAGCCAGGTTACCGCCATCGCCAATCTCGTGGCCGCTTCGGTACCAGGCCTCGCGGTCGATGCTGTACGGATCGCCGACCAACATGGGCGCTTGCTGTCAGACCCGACCAGCGAGAAGTCCGACCGCCTCAACCTGCAGTCGCGCATGGAAGACAAGCTGCGCGCCCAAGTCGCGCAGCTGCTGACGCCGATGCTCGGCGAAGGCAACTTCTCGAGCGAGATTCAGGTCGATCTCGACATGAACGAGGTCACCTCGGCCCGCGAAAGCTATGACAAGGACGGCTCGGTCCGCCGGGAAACCGAACAGCAGAGCCAAACCGTCGGCTCGGGCGCCGTTGGCGTTCCGGGCGTGCTGTCGAACTCCCCGCCGCCGCCGACGCAAGTGCAGCCGGGCGCGCCCTTGGGCACTGTCCCGCAGCCGGCCAATCCGACGACTGGCGAAAGCAGTGCGACCCGTACCTATGAGCTGGGCCGCGAAGTCGCCGTGTCGAACAACGCGCCGGGCAACATTCGCCGCCTGACGGTGGCAGTCGCCCTGAGCAAGGAAGCGATGAAGGGCACCAACGCCGCCGAGATGAAGAAGCTCGAGCAGCTGATCGGCGCCGCCGTCGGTATCGACCCCACCCGTGGCGATCAGGTCGCGGTCATGGTCCGTCCGTTCGAAGTGATGGATGCCGACGCCCTGCCGTTCTGGGAGACCTCGTGGTTCGCCATGATCCTGCGCAACGGCGTGGCGTTGGTCGTCGTGCTACTGGTCCTGCTGCTGGCGGTTCGCCCGCTGATGAAAGCGCTGACCGGCAAGGCCAAGGCTCGCGACGAGGAAGGTGCCGAAGGAGAAACCACAGCGTTGGCTCCGGCGGGCAAAGTGGCGGCCCTCGCCGCTCCAGCCGAAGAAGAGTCCGAGCGCGAGAAGCTCGCCGCGCAGATCGATCTCGCCCGGCGCATCGTACGGGAAAAGCCCGATGACGCCGTGCTGGCACTGAAGAGAATGCTGGCCGGAAATCGGCCTGACGCGGAGGCAGCCCGATGAGCGAGGACGTTCTGGACAGACTGCCCGACGCTGAGCGCGCGGCGATCCTGGTCATGTTGCTCGAAGAAGAAGACGCGGCCGGCCTGCTCTCACGGCTTTCGCCGGAAGAACTGCAGCAGTTGGGGTCGAAGATGTTCGGCCTCGGCGAGCTCGGTCCCGCAGCCATCACCGACGCCCTGGCGGGCTTTGCCGAAAGCGCCTCGCAAGGGGGCCTCCCGGCTCAGGACCGCTCGGAAGACGTGCGCCGGATCATGACCGGAGCGGTCGGCGAGCTCAAGGCCAACAGCCTGATGCGCCGCATCGCCCCGGACGCCGGTCAGCAGCAGAGCCCGACTCTCGAACTCGCCCGCTGGCTCAATGCCGACGTGATCATCTCGCTGATCGAGGAAGAGCATCCCCAGGCCATTGCGGTCCTGTTGCTCCAGCTCGATCCACAGGTCGCGGCCCAGGTGCTCGCCGGTTTGCCGGAGGCCGTGCAGGCGCCGGTGATCCAGCGCGTCGCCAGGCTCGACCCGATCGCGCCTGAAGCCCTGGTCATGCTCGAAGAGATGCTCTCGACCCGCATTTCCACCAACCACGGCCGTGTCCCGCTCTCGATGGGCGGCGTGCGCGAGGCGGCGGAGATCATCAACGCCGCGGCCAAGGCCGTCGAAAAGCGCGTGATGCCGGAGATCAACAAGATCGACAAAAAGCTCGCCAAGGAGCTCGAGAACGAGATGTTCAAGTTCGAACACCTGTTCAAGCTCGACGCCAAGACGATGGGTCAGCTGCTGCGCGAGATCGAGAACGAAGTGCTGATCGACGCGCTCAAGGGTATCGCGGACGAAGAGCGCGAGCCGTTCTTCGCGGCGATGTCTGCCCGTGCGGCCGACGGTGTGCGCGACGAAATCGAGGCGCGCGGCCGGGTGAAGAAGGCCGATGCGCTCACAGCGCAGCAGTCCGTCATCGCGACGGCCAAGCGTCTCGCCGCCGAAGGCACGATCTCGCTCGGCGAGGGCGGAGACGAATATGTCTAGCATGTCGTTCGAGGAATTTGCCCGTCCCGCCGTTTTCGCTCGTGACCCCCGCTTTTCCGTCCTGTTCGGCGAAGCCCCGGTGGTCCAGGGCGAAGCCCCGCCGGATCCGGTCGTTGAGGCTTACGAACGCGGCTTGCGCGAAGGCGCAGCGGCTGCGGCAATCGAGGCGGAGCGGCTCGATGCTGAGCGCGAAGCGGCACGACAGAAGATCGAGCTGGCCTTCGCCCTGTTCGATCAGCGCTCCTCCGCTGATCTGACCGAGCGTCTGCGCCAGACGGTCCATGCCCTGTGCGAGGCAGCGGTGATCCCGCTGGCCATCGATCCCGAGGGTTTGGCCAAAAGAACCGAGAAAGCGGTCTCGATGTTGCAGCGAGCCCAGGATGAGAAGCTCGTGCTGCTCAATCCCGACGACCTTGAACTCGTGCGCCAGCGCCTGCCCAAGGACCTCAAGGTCCAGGGCGATCCCAGCGTCGAGCGTGGCGGACTGCGGATCGAAACCGCCGACGGCGGAATCGAGGACGGCCCCGCGCATTGGCGCCGGATGCTGCTTGAGGCGTTCCGCGAATGTTGAGCCAGGTCGACGCCGTTCTCGGCGATTTCGCTGACACTTCGGTCGACCTCCGGCCGCACCGCTATGGTCTTGTCACCGCCTGCGATGGCGGCCTGATCGAGGTGAGCGGACTTTCGGTGCCGGTGGGCGCGCTATGCCGCATCGACGACGGCAAGGGTTCGGCCCTCACCGCCGAAACGATCGGTTTTCGCAACGGCCGCACCATGATGACCTTGCTTGGCGACGTCGTCCTGCTGCGTCCTGGCGCTCGCGTCCGTCCTGAAGGCTCGCCAGGCATGTTGCCCGTCGGCCCCGCCTATCTCGGCCGTGCGGTCGACGGTGAAGGAAAGCCGATCGACGGTGGACCGGCGCTGCGCAGCAGGTTGGACTGGCCCGCGGGAGGCGTCCGGACCGGCGCGCTCGATCGCGCCAGCGTGAAAGAGCCTTTCGATATCGGCATCCGCGCCATCAACGGCCTGATGACGCTCGGCGTCGGACAACGTGTCGGCATCATGGCCGGATCGGGAGTCGGCAAGTCCGTCCTGATCGACATGATCGCACGCGGAGCCGAAGCCGACGTGGTCGTGGTTGGCCTGATCGGCGAACGCGCCCGCGAAGTGTCCGATTTCGTCGAACGCCACATGCATGGCGAGAAGGCCGGCCGCACCGCGGTTGTCGCCGTACCCGCCGACCATGCGCCTAACTTGCGCCTGCGCGGAGCCCTGCTCGCCACCTCGCTGGCCGAGCACTTCCGTAACTCGGGAAAGCGCGTCCTGCTGATCATCGACAGCCTGACCCGCATCGCCCACGCGGCCCGCGAAATCGGCCTCCTCTTGGGAGAGCCAGGTGCCGCGCGCGGCTATCCCCCTTCGGCCCTCGCCACGATCACCAAGTTGGTCGAGCGCGCGGGCAACTCGGCGGAGAGTGGCGGCTCGATTACCGGGCTCTATTCGGTCCTTGCCGATGGCGACGATCACAACGATCCAGTGGTCGACACCGCCCGTTCAATCCTCGATGGCCACATCGTGCTTTCGCGCGACCTGGCCCAGCGCGGCCAGTATCCGGCGATCGACGTCGCCGCTTCACTAAGCCGCGTGATGAACGACATCGTGCCGCCGGAGCACGCCGAACTCGCGCGCCGCTTCCGCGCGTTGAGCTCCGCTTATGAAACCAACCGCGATCTCGTGTTGATGGGCGCCTATCGCCCTGGCGCTGATCCGCTGGTCGACCAGGCCATCGCCATGCACGGCGACCTGACCAAGTTCCTCACCCAGCCGACCGGAGATCTGGTTCCGCTCGACACCTCCCTCACAGACCTGTCGCGGCTGATCGGCCATGATGGCTGATCGCGGGCGCCTCAAGCGCGCCAAGCTGATCGAACGCGTCCGCACCGCCGAAAAGCGCAAGGTCGCGGCCGACGCCTACGAGGCCGAAGCCCGGCGCGCGCGTCTCGCCGGCATCTCCGAACGAACGATGCGCCTCGGGCAGGCCTATTCCGCGCGCTCGACCGTGGCGGATGGGGACGAATTGCGCGGCGTTGTGATGCTCTCGGCGCAGTTGCACGCGCTCGGCATTACCGCCGCCAAGCAAGCGGACCACGCGCAGAAGGAAGCCGACGCGCGCCTGGCCGATCTCGCCTCCGCCGACCGCCGCCAGAAGCGCGCCGAAGAACAGCGTCGTGGCCTCGCCCGGCTGCTCGACGAGCGCAACAATCGGCCTGTCCTATCGACCACGAGGCAAACTGGCACGGAACTTGAAACGTAAAGAGCAAACAATGGTGAACGGCCAAGACTATGCTCTCTACTGCTTCTTCATCGTCGACCCTTCTCTCCGCGCTGCAGGCGATAGCCGGCGGTAAGAAAAGCGGGTTAACGCAAGGCGTATCCGAGGATGGCCCCAGCTTCGGCGACCTCCTCTCCACGCTCTCCGGGCTTGCCATTTCCGGTGACAAGGCCGCCGATCCGGCCGCAACGGAAGAACAGGCCCTCGCCCTTCCCGTTGCCGGTCCGGCAATTGCCGGCGGCAAGTTTTTGCCGGGCATGTTGCCGACTTTGCCGGAAGGCGAGGCTGAGGGTGACCTCGCTGCGGCCGATACCGACGCAAAGGACGCGCCTATCGCCCTGACGCCCGAGATGATGCAGCTTCTCCTCGCGGGCCTCCCCGTCCCGGCATTGCCGGCGGCAGCCGAAGCCGGAGAAGCGTCGGCAGCTCCAGCCAAGTCAGCCTCGCCTGCCAGCCCGCCGATGCCGGTGCCTGCTGGTACCGACGCCCTCGCCGCTCTGCAGCAACCCGCCACAAAGCAGGACCGCCGCGCGGCGCCCGCTGAAATCTCGATCACGGTTCGCGCCGATAGCCAGGCCACTGCCGAGGCTCCTGTGGCGGAGACCGCTGAACCCGTGGCCACCGCCCCGACCAAATCAGCGACCGCAGCCCTGACGGGCCGTGCCGAAGCGCCGGTCGTGCAGCAGCTGGCGCCGCAGTTCTCGACGGCTTCGCCCGACGCGCCCTCTACCTCGACCCACCACGCCGCCGGCCACGTTACGTCGCTGCACAATGCGAATGCCGTCGACATCGGTGCCACGCTCGATCGGTTGGTCGCCGCGCGCGAAGCGCTGATGCCGGCACAAGCAACGCTCGACATCGACCACGCCGACTTCGGCGAAGTCTCGATCCGCATCGAGCAGACCGTGCATGGCCACCTGTCGGTCGAGCTGGCCGGATCGGACCCCGACCTGAAGCGCGCAGTCGCCGCAGCGGTCCAGGCCGATAGCGCGACCGCCGGCAACCAGGACAACGCCGCCTCACGTTCCGGCACCCAGCATCGCGATAACCCAATGGATCGCGGCGCCAATGCCGGCTCGGGCAGCGAGGCCCGCTCCCAGAGCGAACGCAACACCCAGGGCCGCCGGGAAGGCACCCGCCAGCGTGACGACCACGCCCAATCCGAATCCCGCTCCGGCACTTTCGCCTGAACGCCCCAACCTCCGGAAATTCGAGGAATACGATGAGCAGCAAGAAGACCAGTGAAGAGAAGCCGAAGAAGGGCAAGGGCATGATCCTAATGATCGGCCTGGGAATCGTCCTCATTGCGGCTGGCGGCGGCGGTGCCTTCGCCTTGGTCCAGACCGGCGTGATCGGTGGGGCCCATGGTGAAGAGGACAACAAGCCCAAGCTCGTGCGCAAGGGCGACGAAGATCCCTACGCCCCCGCTCCCGCCAAGGGAGAGGAAGGCGGGGCCGAGCTGGTCTATGGCGACGGCGGCAGCAAGTACCGCACGGCCTATTACCGGTTCCCGGAAGAGTTCACTTCCAACCTGCGCAACTCCGACGGCCTGGTGCAGCTGAGCCTCGCCGCTTCGACGCGCTATGACGGGCGGGTGCTGATGTGGCTGGGTGAACACCAGCTCGCGATCAGGTCGCGCCTGCTGGTGGAGATTGCCAACGCCAGCGCTGAGGAAGTCGAGACCCCGCAAGGCAAGGCCGCGCTGCAGAAGCGCCTCACCGCCGCGATCAACGACGTGCTGCTAAAGGCCGAAGGCTTCGGCGGCGTCGACAACGTCCACTTCCTTACCTTCATCGTCCAATGAAGCCCGAACGCACCCTCAAAGCGGCAGGCCTTGCCGTAAGTCATTGCGAGGCGCTGTTCCGTCAGCGTGGCGAGGAAGTCGACCTGCTGCCCGAGTTCGGGCGGCTGGGCGAACGCCTCGCTCGGGCGATCGCTCCGTCCCTCGCGGCCTTCTCGGGCGGCAAGGCTCCTGAAGTGCGCGTGGAGAGCGCCGTCCGGATGAATGGCGGCGAACTGGCCGGCAAGATTTTGCCGCTAGCGGCAAATTCTCTCCTCGGACCGGAAGAAGGCTCGCACCGCCTGCTCCTTTCGATCGACGGCGCGGCGATCCTCGCCCAGCTCGACCGGACGTTCGGCGGCACGGGAGAAATCACCGAAGCTTTGCCCAAGGTCCTGCCCCTCTCGGCCGACCTCCTCGCCCAGCGCCTGGAGAAAATGGTTACCGAGGCGCTCGGCCAATTGGTTACCGACCTCGGGCCGCTGACGATTGCCCAGCGCGATAGCTCGTACTCGACGATTTCCCCCTACCGTAAGGCGGAAGCGCTCGTAGTGCTGGCCCTTGAAATCGACGACGGCAGCTCGAAGCCGTGGACGATAACGGTGGCGACGAAGGAGGAAACCCTGCCCTCGATCGTCGCTGCGCCGTCCTCGCCCAAGCGCCGCGAACGCCGCAAGGCTGGCCCGCTCGACGATCCTTTCGCCAGCGTTCCATTGTCGCTCGAGGCCGTTCTCGCCGAAATGCGCATCCCGCTGAGCCGCCTCGCGGCCTTCGCTCCGGGCCTGACAATTCCGATCCCGGTCGCTCGCGCCGTCCCGCTGCGCGTGGGTGGCACGATCATTGCAAGGGGTACTGTGGGTGAGTTCGAAGACCGGGCTGCCCTGCAACTGACCACGACGATGTTTACCCGAAAGGACCCACAGTGACATTCCAAGCTCCGGGCTTTGGCCTGATCCAGGACATCGATGTCCGCCTGACTGTAGAGCTCGGCCGGACCGACCTGCACTTGCGCGACGTCCTGGCCCTTGGCGAGGAAAGCGTGGTCATGCTCGACCGCCTGGTCGACGAGCCGCTCGACGTTAAGGTCAACGGCAAGCTCATCGCCCGCGGCGAAGTTGTGGCCGAAGGCAACCGCTTTGGCCTGCGCATCCTCGAGCTGGTCGGATCGACCCAGCCCGGCCTCGAAGGGTAATCCCAGTGGGTTGGTATATCCTCAAGCTGTTCCTGCTCCTGCCGCTGATCGGCGGGATGATCTGGGGCAGCCTCAAGCTGACCCAGCGCCTGCAGGGCAAGTTCGGTGGCCCGCAAGGTGGTGGCACCCGCGCTGTGCGGATCGTGGAGACGACCATGCTCTCCCCCACGATGCGCCTGGCGGTGATCGAATTCCATGGACGCGAGATCCTCGTCTCGACCTCTCGCAACGGCCTCACCCGCCTGGCCGAAGCGCCGGCTCGCGAAGTCGTGGAGACCGCAGCGTGAAGCGTCTCTCCTCTGTCGCGGCGCTCGCCGCGCTGATCCTTCCGAAATTGGCCTACGCCCAGGCCGCTGTCGCGCAGGCAGTGCCCGCATCGGCCGCGATGCCGGGCGCGCTTGACCGCGCCTTCAGCAACATGGCCGGAGCCGGCGGCGAGCCGCTGAGCATGTCGCTCCAGCTGCTGCTGATCATGGGCCTGCTGACGATCCTGCCGGCGCTGATCCTGATGATGACCAGCTTCACCCGCATCATCGTCGTGCTGGCGATCCTGCGCCAGGCGCTTGGCCTGCAGCAGTCGCCGCCGAACCAGGTGCTGATCGGCCTGTCGCTGTTCCTCTCGCTATTCGTCATGGCGCCGACGCTGGAGAAGGTGAACGCCAACGCGCTCGCGCCCTACTCCGCCGGCCAGATCAACGCCGAGCAGGCGATCGCCGCCGCCGGTACCGAATTTCACGGCTTCATGATCCGCCAGACCCGCAAGACCGACCTGGCGATGTTCGCCGACATGGCCAAGGCGCCGAAGTTCCAGTCGACCGCCGACGTCCCGTTCTCGATCCTGCTGCCGGCGTTCGTCACCAGCGAGCTGAAGACGGCGTTTCAGATCGGCTTCATGCTGTTCCTGCCGTTCCTCGTCATCGACCTCGTCGTCTCCAGCGTCTTGATGTCGCTCGGCATGATGATGATGTCGCCAATGCTCGTCTCCCTGCCGTTCAAGCTCTTGCTGTTCGTGCTGGTCGACGGCTGGGCCCTGCTGATGGGCTCGCTAGCGGCGAGCTTCGTCTAGCCATGGACGACCTTTCGAACCTGCTGTCGCTCGCCGACAGGATGCTGTGGGTGACGGCGCTGCTCGCGGCGCCGGTGCTCCTCGCCAGTCTCGCGGTCGGCCTCGTGATCGGCCTGATCCAGGCCGCCACCTCGGTCAACGAGCAGACCCTCACCTTTGTCCCGAAGCTTGCCGCGATCGCTATCGTGCTGGTCATCTTCGGCGCGTCGATGATGACCCTGCTGGGTGATTTCATGCAGGAAATCTTCGCTGAGATAAGCCGCATCGGCCAATGATCGCACTCGACTTCGGCTTCGGCGCCCTGGAAGCTGACTTCTGGCGCGTAGTCTTCCTGATGACTCGCATTGGAGCCGCAATGATGGCGGCGCCGATCTTCGGCGCGGCGATCATCCCGGTGACCGTGCGTACTTGCGCGACTGGGGCGGTGGCGGTGTTCGTCGCCGTGTGGATGCCCGGCATCCCGGTCCCCGAAGCGCTGTTCTCGGTGCAGGGATTGCTCACCGTCATGGGTGAAGTGCTAGTTGGCGTCTCGCTCGGCTTCGTGCTGCAGATCGCCTTTGCCGCGCCGGTCGTTGCTGCCGAGCTGATCGGCGGTGGCATGGGCATGAGCATGGCCATGGCAGCCGACCCCAGTGGCGGCGGCCAGACCACTGCCTTCGGGCAGTTCTTCACCATCGTGCTGACGCTGATCTTCCTCGCGACTGGCGCGCACCTGCACTGGATCCACCTGGTGGTCGAAAGCTACAACGCCTTCCCACCGGGAGAAACCTGGCTCGGCGCAGACCGCTTCGCGCTGATCGCCTCGTTCACCGGCACCATGCTCGAGACCGCTGTCCGGATCGCCCTGCCGGTGACGCTGGTGCTGCTGCTGGTGCAGATCCTTACCGGCGTGCTCAGCCGCTCGGCACCGTCGCTTAATCTCTTCGCGCTTGGCCTGCCTGCGGGCGTGCTTGCCGGGATCACCGCGGTGATCCTCGCCGCGCCGATGATCTATGACCAACTTGCCGGTGTCACCGCGGTCTCGCTCGAACAAGTCGAGGAAGTCCTGATCCGATGAGCGAGAGCGCCGGCGAAAAGACCTTTGCCCCAACCGAGAAGCGCCGCCGCGACGCCGCCACCAAGGGCGACGTCCTCCGCTCGCGCGAACTCTCGACCGCGGCCGTAATGCTGTTCGGTGCGGCGTGGCTGGCCTTTGCCGGGCCGTGGCTGCTCGGCGACATGGCCGAAGCCCTACGTGGCGGGCTGACGTTCGACCGAGACGCGATCGACAACTTCAGTGTCGGGTCGACGCTCATCTCGCTGCTGCTGTCGATGTTCCCACCGCTCGCCTCGCTGGCGGTGCCGATCATACTGCTCACGGTGGTCTCGCAGTTGGGCTTTTCCGACGGTCGCTGGGTCGGTTCCAACATCGCCTTCAAGGGCTCGCGCATCAATCCGCTGTCGGGCCTCAAGCGCATGTTCGGCATCACTGGGGTGATCGAGATGGGCAAGGGCCTGCTCAAGATCGCCCTGCTCGGCGCTATCGCGTTCTATTGGGGCAGCAGCTGGCTCGAAACCATCGCCGGAATGGGCAAAGGCAACCTGTCTCAACAGCTTCAGGCTGGCTGGGGGGCGCTCATCAGCCTGCTGTTCGCGCTGGCCGCCGGCCTGGTCGCGATCGCGCTGATCGACGTGCCGATCCAGTGGATCCGCCGCATGCAGCGCCTCAAGATGAGCCACCAGGACATGCGCGACGAAAACAAGGAGGCCGAAGGCTCGCCCGAGGCGAAGGCGATGCGCCGCCAGCGCCAGCGCGAGATCGCCATGGGCGGCGTCGCTCCGGCGATGCGCGATGCGCAGTTCGTCCTCACCAACCCGACCCACTTTAGCGTGGCGATGACTTACGATCCAACGAAAGCCTCGGCCCCGATCGTGCTGGCCAAGGGCCGCGGCGAAAAGGCCATGGCGATGCGCGAACTGGCGCTCGAACTCGGCGTACCGATGATCGAGCTGCCGCAGCTCGCCCGTTCGATCTATTTCACCACGCGCGAAAACCAGACCATCCGCGAAGAGCTCTACGGTGCCCTCGCCTCGGTCCTGGCATTCGTCTACTCGCTCAAACGCGGCGAACAGCCGGGCTTGCCGACGATCGACGTGCCAATCGACCTGCGCTTTGATGCGGACGGGCGGTTGGGGGCCTGAGGCCTCTTAATCCTCGCCTCCAACGGACGTTCTCCAATCCATGAGCGAAATGAGTTCCATCGTAAGCACGCTCGGCGCCGGCAGCGGCGTCGACATGGTGGCCCTGGCCAACAATCTGGCGCAGGCTCAGTTTGCCCTGCGCACCGACCGGATGAAGGCCAAGACTGAGCTGCTTTCCCAGCAGATCTCGTCCGCCTCCACGATCAAGAACATGCTCAGCCAGCTCGCGTCTGCCATGGGCGAACGCGTTCGCGTAGGCGACCTTTCGCCGCAGCCGAGCGTCGCCAACGGCAGCGTAGCCACCGCATCCAGCCCAAGCGGGACTCAGGGTTCGGGGACCTATTCGCTCGAGGTTCTCTCGCTCGCCAGCTCGCAGACTCTCGCCAGCCCCGCCCTCGCATCGAGCACGACCGTGGTCGGCGCCGGCAAGCTCACCTTGCGCTTCGGCGCCACGACCGCGTCGGGTTTCACCGAAGGCACCAAGGCGGCGGTCGAAATCGACATCCCCAGCGGCGCGACACTGACCACCATCGCCGCGGCCATCAACGCCAAGGGCGCGGGCGTCAGCGCCTATGTCGCGCAGACCAGCTCTGGCGCGCAGCTCGTGCTCAAGGGACCCGATGGGGCCCAGAACGGCTTCGTCGTCGAAGCGACCGAGACCCCGGGCGAGGAAGGTCTGGCCGCGCTCGCCTGGAACCCTTCGGCCGGTGGCGCTTCCTCCAGGCTGCTCGCCACGGCAGGCGATGCCTCGTTCAAGCTCGACGGCCTCAGCATGACCAGCTCCAGCAACACGGTCACGGGCATCGCCCCGGGATTGTCGCTGGCACTGACCGGCACGAACGCCGGATCGCCGACCAAGATCACCTTTTCCAATCCGTCCAGCAGCATCACCGGTGCGATGCAGGACCTCGTCGATGCGCTCAACGCCATTGCGAGCGACCTGAAGACGGCCACCGATCCCGCCTCCGGCGATCTCGCCGGCGATCCGGGCGCGCGCCGGCTCAAGCAGCAGCTTTCGAAGCTGGCAGGCGAAGTCGTGATGCCGAATGGAGCGGAAGGTACGAGGACCCTGTCAGACCTCGGCCTGGCCATTCAGCGCGACGGCACATTCAAGCTCGATACCACGCGCCTGCAGGCGACCCTGACACGCGATCCCGTGGGCGCGGCCGCCATGTTCACCACCGGCCTCTACGGCGTCTATTCGACGATCGACAAAGTTGCCCGCGCTGCCACCAGCGCGAGCGATCCCGGATCGCTCGGCGGGTCGATCACGCGGTACCAGAAGCTGTCGAGCCAGATCACCAAGGACACCGCCAAGCTGGCCGAACAGCAGGAAACCCTGCGCGCCAACATGGTCGCCCGCTTCTCCAAGGCCGACACGCGCATCAGCGCGTCCAAGTCGACCTTGACGTTCCTGCAGGGTCAGATTGACGCCTGGAACGCCGGGAAGGACTGATGCTGGCCTTCACCGACCCGCGCGAAGCCTATCGTCGCAGCGAAATCGAAGCCCGCATCCAGGGCATCGGCGATCCCGGCGAGCTCGTCCGCATCTGCATCGAGCAGGTCGTCGGCGGCCTTGGGCTCGCGCTTATCACCAACAAGCGCCCCGACCCGGCCGCGCGGAGCAAGGCGCTTTCACGCGCCTTGTCGGCGCTCATTGCGCTGGAGATGGGCGTCGACCAGTCGGCGCCGCTCGCCCCGGCCCTGATGCAGCTTTACGGCGCCGCGAAGAGGTCCATCCTCGACAGCGTGATTTCCTTCGACAGCGAGATGCTTGGACGTGTCCGGGCAGATTTCGTCGAGATCGGCAGGACGCTGAAGAACGCTTGAGAGCCTGGTTCCAACGCTAGTTTGAGAACGCTCGCACTTCCGTAACATGCCCGTCATATCCCTGCGGCATTCCGGTCCTGAAAACCGGGAATGAGCGGCGTATGATCATGGTCAACATTTTCACTACCAGCCCGCTTGGGGGACCACAGGGCGACTTCCAGCACGGAGGCGTCACGTTCACATTCGACCTATTGGTCGAGGACACTCCCAGGCGGTTAGTCGAAGGTCCGATGTACGCCTTCGTCGACTGGGCCTTGCCCGGCATATCCGGGCTGGAGATGTGCCGCCGCTTGCGCGCCAATCCGCGCACCGCCTATGCCCACCTCACTCTCGTGCTCGAAGAGGACGATCCCGAAGACAACCGCCGCGCGCTCAAGGCCGGGGCGGACGATTACATGGTCGGACCGCTCGACCGCACGCGAGTGCTGGACAGGGTGCTGGCGCTGTTCTCGGAGCGGCAGGACCATCACGCGGCCCGTACCGTCGTTGCCGGCGGCCTGGTGATCGACCTCGTGGCCTTCCAGGCTCGCTGGCGCGGGAACCCCATAAGGCTGGCGCCCAACGAGTTCAGGTTGCTGCGCTTCCTGGCTGAGAACCCGAACAAGGCCCATTCGCGGCAGGACATCATCAAGGGCCTGGGCAAAGGCTATGCCCATATCGGCGAACGTACAGTCGACGTATGGATGAAGCGCTTGCGCCCCGCCCTGCAGGAAGCCGGAATGGGCGATGCGATCCGCACGATCAGGATGGTCGGTTACTGCCTCGACGTATCCTGAGGAAACGTAGCTTTCAGCAGGGATTTGAGCATCGCCTAAGCTTGCGAAGCAAATCCTCTCCGAGCTTGTCTCGGGGAGGTGGCGCGCGCCGCTAGGCGCGTGACGGAGGGGTAGGCGTAAGAACGCGACACCCCTCCACCATCCGCTGCGCGGACGGTCCCCCTCCCCGAGCGAGCTCGGGGAGGATTGAACTCAGAATGTTACCTGCGCCGAAACCGAGATCAGGCGGCCCATGTCGTAGGTGTTCACGTCGATGCGGTTGGTTTCCGACTGCTGGAACTCCTCGTGCCCGGTGCCGAGGATGTTGCGGACCTCGAATTTGAGCTCCACTTCCTTGCCGGCCAGCTGCACGCCTTCGCGGGCGACGAAGTCCAGGCGCAGACCCGGCTTCTCGATCACGTCCGGCTGCGGCGGCGTGCCGTTGAGGCCGCGGCTTACCACGCGATTGCTCGCATAAGTCAGCAGGATGGTTTGCTGCGAGAGCCGGTCGGGATGCTCGAGGCCGATCTGGACGTTGACGATGTGGTCCGATTGCCCGGTCAGCGGAGAACCGTCGCGGAAATAGTCGGTCGCCAGGCTCGACGAGGCGGCAAAGGCCGCGGTCGTGTCGTCGGCACCGACTTTCAGCTTCGACTGGGTGAAGGTGTAGTTCCCGATGAAAACGACCCGGCGATCGCCCGGCAGGGTACCCGGAGCGAATTCGAAGTACTTTTGGACTTCGAGCTCGCCGCCATAGAGCTGCGCTTCCGGCGCGTTGGCGTAGCTGGTCGTCAGCAAGCCGCTCAGCTGGGTCACGAAGGCTTCGATCGGCCGGTCGATCTTCTTGTAGAAGCCGGCGACCGAGACGCGCTGGTTGGCATCGAAATACCATTCGCCGCGAAGTTCGCCGTTCCACAGCACGCTATCCACCAGCAGCGGGTTGCCGATGTAGGAGCGGTTGCTCTCCGGGTCGGTGTACGGTTGGTAGATCAGCTCGCGGAACTGCGGCCGGGCAATCGTTTTCGAAGCGCTCGCACGCAGCTGCAAGTCGGGCTGCACTTCCCAAGTGAGGGTTGCGCCGGGCAGCCAATAGCTGTCGCTCAGCGCCGTGCTGGCAGTCGATCCCGTCGGGTTGGTGAACACCTGGATCGGCGTGACCGTCTGGTCGGCCGCTTCAAAGCGCACACCGGCGTCGAGGCTGACGCCTTCGGCGAACTCGATGGTGGCTTTGCCATAGGAGGCATAGGTTTCGAGCTCGGCCAGGAACGACGGAGTGCTCTCGTCTTCTTCGATCAGGCCGATGTTGTAGAAATCGATGACCGAAGGCTGCAGCAGCAGATCCGGACGGAACAGGCCCACGGCCGGTTCGAAGGTCGACGGAGCGTCGAACAGGAAGCCGCGACGTGACTGGGTGCGCTTGGTGTCCTGATAAGCACCACCAACAGTGACGGTGACCTCGGGGACAACCTCGTAGCTCAAGTCCAATCCGCCCGACCACAGGTCCTCATTGAGGTCCGAGAAGGCGACATCTGCCGAGCCGCTATTGCGGTTCAGGCGGTTGACGAACTGGTCACCGAGCGGGTCGGTCGCCGAGTTCGAGCGCACATATTCGAACGAGAGTTCGAACGGAGCTTCACGCTGCGAGTTGGCATAGCCGGCACGAACGTCGAGCCCGAACCGGTCGGCGATCTGGAATTCGCCGACGATCTGGGTGTCGATCAACTGGCGCTCGTACCAAGCCGTGTCCTGTTGCAGGAAGTCGGCGATGCCCTGGTCCTTCTCGCCCTGGGCAAGACGGGCCTGCTTGATGGTGTCGCGGATGAACAGGTTGGTCCAGCGGATCGTGTGATCGCCGAACTCGTAGCCAAAGCCGACGAGAGCGTTGGTGACCATGCGCTGGTCGGTCGTCACACGGCGGAAATCGGTGTCGAGCGTCGAGAGGTCAGCGCTGAGCGAGGTCTGCTGGATCGCGTCGCGGTTGAGCCACTTGCTGCTGAAGCCGCCGCCGACGATCAAGCCGAGTTCGCCGTCGCCCACTTCCCATGAGTCACCGCCCGAAAGCGAGATCGAGTAGTTGAGCGGCAGGTGACTCCAGCGCTGCACGATGGCGTTGCGGCCGGTGACCAGCTGGCTGGCGATCGCCTGCGTATCGACCGTGCCATCGCTGATCCTTGCGCCGCTGTCGAAGAAGGCCTGCAAGGCCGGCGGGGTGTCGCGCTGGCCGTTGTCGAAGCCGGTCCAGTCGGTCGAACTGCCGAAGTAGTCATAACCGAGCTGGTTGGTGGTTTCGGTATCCCACTGCCCGCCGATGCCGACAGTGAGGAACGCCTCGTTCGGAATCGCCTTGGTGGTCAGGTTGATAACGCCGCCGCCGAATTCACCCGGGTAGTTGGCCGAATAGCTCTTCTGCACCAGCGACGAGGCGATGACGCCGGTCGGGAACAGGTCGAGCGGGACCACACGCCGCAGCGGTTCGGGGCTCGGCAGGGGGGAGCCGTTGAGCAGGGCCAGCGAATAGCGATCGCCCAGGCCGCGCACATAGACGAAGCCCGATCCGACCACGCTCAGGCCGGTTACTCGGCCAAGCGCGCCGGCGATGTTGCCTTCGCCGGTACGCGCGATCTGCTCGGTCGTGAGGACCGAGAGGACTTGCGACGCACCCTGTGTCGGATCGCGGTTGATGCGGCCGGTGACGATGATCGCCCCGCCAGGGATCGAGATGTCGGTATCCTCGACCGCTTGGTCCTCGGAAGCCGGTTCAGCGCCCGCATCGGGAGCCGCAACTTCCTCAGGCTCCGCCGGCGAAGCGGCATCCTGCGCCCATGCCGAAATCGGACAGGTAAGCGCGGTGGTGAGAAGAAGCAGCCCAGCCAGCTTCTTGCCAGTGGTCATAACTCAGACCCCCATGGGTAAAACAAAAAACAAAACCGGGCGGAGCCCGGATATGACGAAGGGGCGGCCTCGGAATGTCTCCGAGGCACGCCCCTCCAATTCATCACACGATCTTAGGCAGGGTGGTGCAGGCGCCCGAATTGCCGGTGCCGAAGTCCGCGATCGCACTGTTACAGGTCCAGCCAGCGTACCAGGTATCGGTCGAGTTCCGCACTGCGCCGGCCCAGGTAGTCGAGTCGAAGAACGAGGAGATCGTCTTCGGATCGGTCGCCACCAGGGCGGTCTCGTTGGCGCCGTTGATGAACAGGCCGGTGAGCGTGTTGGTGAAGGCATCGCTGTTGTTGTTGCCCGCGAACACCGCCGCCACATCGCCAGCAGTGAAGGCGACGCCCGCCGTGCCGCTGCCGATGAACTTGGTTGCGTTGCACTGCAGAGCCACCGAACGCGCCGTCAACGTCGTGCGCTGACCAGCCGCCCCGGTTCCGTGCATGCGGACGCACTCGTTGTTCGGCGAGATGATCAGGCCGTTGACGAGAGTGATGTCCGAGTTGCCGCGGAAGAGGGCCGAGGCCTGGTCGTTGTTGTCATTGTTGACGCTGGCCTGCCGCTGGATGGCGGTGAAGTTGGCCACCTTGAGGTTGGTGCGCGGGGTGTCGGCTTCGTTGCCGTTGCTGTCGATTTCGAACAGCGCGTCACCATTGGCATCACGCTGCAGCAACAGGGCGTACTGGACATCGACGCGAGCGCCGGTGTCGACGTCGAGGCTGTCGTCGTCAGCGCCGGTGGCGATGTAGTACTTCATGTTGAACTTGCCGCCGAAGAACTCCGCGCCATCGTCCGAGCTGTTGTGGCTTTGGATGTGATCGATGATCGTGCCGCTGCCGACGGCCTCAGTCGTCAGAGACTGGAGTTCGACGTTCGAGCCTAGCACGAAGCCCGAGTAACGGATCTGCACGAAGCTCAAGCGGCCGGCGTTGTACGTGTCGTCCGCCCCGCCGAAGCGGGCCGGGTCGGGCGCGCCTTCGGTCTGGCGTTCGCAAGTTCCCGCCGCGACGGAGCCGGTGGTGCAGTCCGTGGTAACGGCGCGGCCCATCAGCACGACGCCGCCCCACTTACCTTGCGAGGTCTCGGTTTCGAGGCCCTGGACGTTGTCGCGGCTGGTAAACACGATCGGCTGGGTCGCGGTGCCGACCGCGCTGATCGAGTTGCCGCGGTTCACTGCGAGCCAGGACTGGCCGGTGCCGCCATAGATGACCACGCCCGGTTCAATCGTCAGTCGGACGGCCGTGTCCGACGTCAGCGTGGCGGTCGGGCAGCCGACTGTCGAAGTGGCAAAAGGTGCGCCGGCGGTCGGAGCAGTGAAGCCACCGTCACAACCGACGTCCACGCGCCCGTTCAGGCGGTAAAGTACGCCCGGAAGGCGCGGCAGGGTGCTCGACGCGCGAACGACCCGCGGCAGGTCACAAATGCGCCATTCGCCGGTCGGGCCGGTGATCGTGCCGCTGTTGGTGAGTCCTTGCGGGTCAGAGATGGTCGGGCAACCCGCTGCCGGAGTCACCAGCGCCGGGGCAGTCGGCGTCGGAGTCGGGCTCGGCGTCGGAGCCGGCGGGTTGTTGATGGTGATGTTTCCGCCGGTGCCCGGGGAAGCAATGTCCTCAGGACCGCAGGCGGCAAGCGCAAGAACACTGCAGCCAAGTACGAGCGAGCGAGAAAAATTAGTCACGAAGCGGTCCCCCTCAAAATCCGGGAATGCGGATGGCGCGATTCGAAGTTCGCGACTCGCCAGTTAGGACCGGGAGGTGACAGTTTTTTTTCAAATCCCTCCAAATAGATATATGTCCGAAATATTACATTTATTACGACTCTTGCTGTTAACCCGTTTTTCGATGATTTCAGTTTTATGACACTATTACATTTTAATTGCAGATGGTGTTGGGCGGGCGCACTATCGCCAGATAGCAAGCGGGGAGAAATGCCATGGCTGCAATGCTCGTGCTATCGGCGGTGATCGCCGTGCACTCAGTTACTTCAGTGCCGGGCCCGGAACCCGTGGTCACCGAAGTCAAGGAAGTCGCCTTCGAATCTTTGATTGAAGGCCGGGCCGAAGAGGCCATTCGCACGCTCGAAGCCCAGCGCGTCAAAGAGCCCAGCGATCCGGCCGTGCTGATCAACCTCGGCACCGCTTATGCGAAGACCGGGCAATGGGCCAAGGCTGAAGCGGCCTATAAGGCGGCGATGGCGAGCAGGGTTGGATATGAACTCGAACTTTCCGACGGCCGTTGGACCGATTCGCGCTCGGCCGCCCGTCGCGGATTGCGGAGCCTTGGGACAACGTCGCTCGCGATGCGCTGAGACGCGAACTCCTGGGTGAAGAGCTCAAGGTCGCAATGAAAAAAAGGCCCGGGTGAACCATCACCTGGGCCCTTTTTCTGTCTGACCGTCACGGAACGGTCATCCGCTCAGTCGTGCGGCTTCATTCCGTAAGGCAGTTCCGAAGTGAACGCCTCGACGCGTTCGATCTTGCCGTCGACGAAGCGCAGGAGGACCACGACCTGGTAGGTCAGCGGATAGCCGCTGCCCGCGCTGGCCGGGAGGTCTTCGAACATGCGGTAAGCGATCAGGCCGCGGCTCTCGTCGGCAGCCAGCAGTTCCTTGTCGCGGATCTGGCTGATCGCCGCGAGCGGCGCGCTGCCGAACGCCGAACCGCAGGCCGCGACATCCTGGCCGTTGACCACCCACCGGCAGCTGTCGGCCAACCCGGCTGGGGCCTTGCCGTCCTTGGCGGTCATGGCCGTCTGGAACGCCTCGGCGCCGGAGATCATCGCCGCGCGTGAGGTGCGCTTGCCTTGCGGGACGACGGCGAAGGTCGGCGCAGTGACCGGCTCCACGTAGGGAGTGCCGTATTCCTTGCGCCGGATCAGCGCGTCGATCCCGCCGATCTGGCGACCCGCGCTGGTGACGGTGATCGCCGCCCAGGAGGGTTGGCCGTGCTCTTCGATCCGGCCGATCCATACGCCCTTTCCGGTCTGGGCATCAGCCACGACCAGCGGCTTGGCGTCGATGGCGGTGATGCCTTGCCAGATGCCTTCGTTCACGCGGATGCCGACGCTGTTCTCGGCATAGGCGACCTTGTCCGCCCAGGGCAGCTGCTGCCACTGCCCGCGAACGGGATAGGCCTGCATCACCGCATTGGTATTGGCGGCCACGCAAGCCGTGTCGCAAGCGGCGGGATCGGGCTGGTGCGACGGCGCCACGGCCGGGCCCCAGAACGGGTTCTGCATGAAGTAGGGAACGTAGGTGAACACTGCCTCGATCCGCTGGATTTCCGCATCCTTGATCCGGAAAGCTTCGAGCAGCGTGATCGAGTTCGGCCACTTGAGCGCGGTCTTCATCTCACGCCCGTTGGTCAGCAGATAACGGTCCCACTCGTTGGCGTGGTCGAAGAAGCCCCGGCCCACGGCGACCCCGCGCTCTTCGTCGATGATGAAGAAGTCGCGACGGATGCGCTTGTTGATGCGGTAGAGCCCAAGCTCGAACTGCGCCCGGCAACCCGAAGCGATCGCCGCCGCATTGCCGCCCCCGCCGCCCGGAGGCGGTGCGGTGGTGGAGATACCGTTCTCCAGCCGCCCGCAATCATCGGAGAACGGCGCAAAGACCTGGCCGTCGTTGACCTCGACCGTGTCGAAGTAGGAATCTGCAATCGCGTGCATCCGCTCGCGGCTGCGGCGCTGTTCGGGCGGCAGGACCTGATTGAACTCAGGGTCGTGGACCATCTTGCTCACGTCGCCGAACGGCGCGGGGAGCGAGGTCTTGCGGTGGACCACGCTTTCGATCTCGTCGATCTTGCCGTCCGTCACATGGATGCGCACGGCCAGGATCGCCGGCACGCCGTTCTCCTTGACCGAGCCGAACCAGGCAGCGTTGCCCGTCGAGGGGTCGGCGGTTTCGAGGCCCACTGCGTCAACGCCCGTCACAGTGTCCCACAGGCCCTCGCCTACCGGGATGAACACGTTGTTCTCGGCGACGCGCACATTGGCGGCGAGCGGCAGCTTGGAGGGATCGCGCGCTTCGAGCGCCTTCATGTGCGCCTGGAGCAAGCCGATCAGGCAAGCCCGGTCACAGGCGGGAACGCGCACCGCGCTGTCTTCGCCCGGGGCCTGGGCCGCCAGCGGCGTGGCGGCGAGCACGAGGCAACCCGCCAGCAATCGAGTAATCGCACGCATCCTCAAAGTTCCCCCTATTGTGCCTTGGCGGACGCGTCCGCGTAATCCTCGTTGCCCCTGGCGATCAGGAACGAATGGATCGCCTCCACGTCCGAAGCCGAGAGCACGTCGGCAAAGCTCGCCATGCCCTTGTCGGCGTAGAGACCCTTGAGGACGATATCGTTGAACTTCGCGTGGGTCTCGGCAGTCATGAAGCGCAAGTCCTTGACCCCGCCGACTGCGTTGTCGCCATGGCAGCGGTTGCAGGTCTGCCCGAACAGCGCCCGGCCCTCGCCCACTTGCGCTTCCGAGGCGCGCAGCATCGGCGGACGGGGCAGCTCGGAGGGTGGCGGCGGTGGCGGCAAGGTCACGCCCTTGGCGTCGAGCTTGAACACCAGCAGCTTGGCAGTCGAAGTCTGGAACGGCCCGAGATTGTAGACCGGTGACCCGCCCCACCCGGCGTTGATCGCGATATATTGCTCGCCGTCGATCATGTAGGTGATCGCGCCCGCGACCGGCGCCTGGTCGATGTTCATCTCCCACAGCTTGGCCCCGGTATCGGCGCGATAGATCGCCAGCGTCTTGTCGATCGTGCCCTGGATCAGCAGGTTGCCCGCCGTCGCCAGCACGCCGCCCGAGCCCGGATGCGCATAAGGCACGCGCCAGGCCTCGCTCTGCGTCACCGGGTTCCAGGCGAGTAGATAGCCCTTCTCCTTGGCGTTCGCCTCCTGCTGCAACTGCGCCCGCAGTTCCGGCATGTTGCCGTAGCCCTGCCCGCTGTTCGAGCGGTGATGGACGAAGTTGAACGCGCCGTCCTCCGCCCGCGCGTAGACCGAGGGCTGCTCCTGCGCGCTCAAGTACATCAGGCCAGTCAGCGGGCTGTAGGCCATCGGGTGCCAAGTATGCGCGGCGAGCCAGCTCGGGCTCATCAGGTGCGGCGTCGTGGTGTTGTGCGCGCCGGGCTGGAGCACCGGGCGTCCGGTCTCAAGGTCGATGCGGCTCGCCCAGGTGTTCTCTGAGACATAAGTCTCGGCCGAGATCAGCTTACCCGTCGCGCGGTCGAGGACGTAGAAGAACCCGTTCTTCGGCGCCTGCATGATGACCTGCCGCGGCTTTCCGGCGATCTGCATGTCGGCCAGCACCATCGGCTGGGTGCAGGTGTAATCCCACTCCTCTTCGGGGACCATCTGGTAGTGCCACTTGTAGGCACCCGTCGTCGCATCGACCGCGACGATCGAACAGAGGAACAGGTTGTCGCCCTTCCCCTCGCTGCGGAAGTGCCACATGTGCGGCGAGCCGTTGCCGGTGCCGATGTAGACCAGGTTGAGCTTGGGATCGTACGCGAAGCTGTCCCACGCGGTGCCGCCGCCACCGTACTTCCACCACTCGCCGTGCCAGGTCGGCAGCGCGATCTTCATGGCCGAGTCCGAGGCCTCGCCGTCGGGTCCGTCCGCCGGGTTTCCGGGGACAGTGTAGAACTTCCACAGCTGCTTGCCGGTCTCCGCGTCGTAGGCGACCACGAAGCCGCGCACGCCATAGTCCGCGCCGCCGTTGCCGATCACGACCTTGCCGTCATAGACCCGCGGCGCGCCGGTGATCGAATAGGCGTCCTTGTCGTCGAAGGTCTGCTTGGACCAGACTTCCTTGCCGGTCTTGGCATCGACCGCGATCAGCCGCCCATCGAGCGCGCCGATGTAGATCTTGCCGTTCCACGCCGCGATGCCTCGCGCCGAAGGGCCGCAGCAGGCGAGCCGCGCCCACTCGGCACCGACCTTGGGATCGTAAGCCCACAGCTTGCGGCCGGTCTTGCCGTCATAGGCGGTGACGATGTTGTAGATGCTGACGTTGTAGAGCACCCCGTCGATCACCAGCGGGCTGGCCTGGACGCCGCGGAAGGTCTCGAGGTCGTCGTACCACGCAAGGCCGAGGCGCCCGACGTTTTCGGCGTTGATCTGGTCGAGCGGGCTGAAGCGCTGTTCGTCCCAGGTGCGACTGTACGATTGCCAATCACCCACGCTCGCCGCCGCATCGGCGTTGCGCATGGTCTCGCCGGTAACTTCGGCCGGCCCGGCGCTCAACGCCATGCCATTGGCGAGCAGCCCCAGCGACGCCACGGCCGCAACCGCCCGCGCAACAAACTTCGAAGCGGTGAAATGCATCACCCGTCCCATCCCCAAATCCCGATACCCTTGTTTTGGTGTTCTTTGCCGGGCCCGAAGCCTCCTGTGAAGGCTCCTGTGAAGCCTCAAGCGAACTTTCTGCGGCAATCTCCCTTCCAACGCGTCCGTCGCGCTCTATGATGCCCTCAAGGCAAGAAAAGCGAGAGGGAGAGATCATGAAGAACGGCGCGGTACTTGGGGCCCTGTTGGCGGCTGGATGCGCCGTTGTCCCACTGTCGTCGGCCAGCGCCGACATCCGCGTGAACGGCAGCCGCATTCACCCGGAGAGCATTACCGCCGACGCCGCCGGTAACATCTACACCGGCAGCGTGCCGGGAACGATCTTCCGCGCCAAGCCCGGCAGCGACACGGCCGAACCGTGGATCGTGCCGAGCGCGGCGAACGGACTGACCTCGCAGCTGGGCGTCCTCGTGGACGACGCGCGCGGAGTGCTCCTGGTCTGCAACAATCCGCCCTTCGGTGGTCCGCTGCAACCCGGCGCGAAGTCGAGCCTCAAGGCGTTCGACCTCAAGACCGGCGAACTTAAGTCGAGCCATGACTTCCCGACCGGCGGCGCCGTCATCTGCAACGATATCGCCGTGGATCGCGGCGGCACCACTTTCGCCACTGACACGTCCGGCGGACGCATCTTCGCGCTGGCACCTGGTGGCAACGAACTCACGGTGCTCGCGGCCGATCCGGAACTCGTCGGGATCGACGGCATCGCGTTTGCCGCAGACGGCACGATGTACATCAACAACGTCCGCAAGAACACGGTCCAGCGGGTCAACCGCAAGGCCGGTGGCGCCTATGAAGGCCTGACCACCCTCACGCTCTCCGAGCCCGTGAACGGCCCGGACGCGCTCCGGCCCGTCAGCGGCAACCGGTTCCTCCAGGCGGAAGGTCCGGGCAACCGCGTGACTTACGTCGACATCGAGGGTGACAGCGCAAAGATCACCCCGATCAAGACCGGCCTCGACTCCTCGCCCGGCGTCACTCACATCGGCAACACCGGCTACGCCACCGAGGGCAAGATCGGTTACCTGTTCGACCCCGCCTTGCGCGACAAGAACCCTGATCCCTTCTACATCCGCAGCTTTCCGCTGAGCGGTAAGTGAAGGCAGTCGAAGGCAAGGCCGCCTTCGTCACCGGTGGGGCGAGCGGGATCGTCCGGTGACCTGCTGGCCAGGGCAGGGTAGGATCGTCTGATGCCGACACGATTCCCGGAAGTCCGCGCCGCGCTGGACGAACTCCGCGCCCTCTACGACGCATCGGTGGGGAACCTCCGGACCGCGCTCCAGCTCTACGCCGAGCGCGGAATTCCTCCGGAGCCTGGCGCTCGCGCAGGAGGAGCTTTCGCCTACCCCGAGCTTCGCGTCGAATACGAACCAGGGGCCGCCCCGCCCCCGCTATCGCGGTCCTACGCGCGGCTCAATCAGGCGGGGCTCTACACGACGAGCATTACTCGGCCCCAGCTTTTCGCAGACAACCTAACCGAACAGCTGGACCAGCTCGTCGGCGATTTTCGGGCCAGGGTATCTGTCGGCTACTCGGCGAGCGAAATCCCATTCCCTTACGTGCTCGATGGTTCCGGGATCGAACTCGGCACGATCAGCGCTGCCGAACTGGCGAGGCATTTTCCCTCGACCGAACTGGTCCATATCGGAGACGAGATCGCCGACGGCCTGTTCCAGCACCAACCCGGAAAGCCGCGCCCTCTCTCACTCTTCGACGCGCCTCGGACCGACTTCAGTCTCGCCCGCCTGAAGCACTACACCGGCACACCGCCCGAGGACTTCCAGCACTTCGTGCTGTTCACCAACTACGCTCGCTATGTCGATGAGTTCATTGAATTTGGAACCGCGGCGCTGCGCGATCCTGACGGAGGCTACAGCCGGCTCTCGGTGCCCGGCGGAAGCTACACCCGCGACGGCCTCGTAGACCCGGAAGCGCAAGTCGCCGCCGGATCGTGGCGCAAATACCAGATGCCTGCCTACCACCTCGTCGCCGAGGGGAAGCGCGGCATCACACTGGTCAACATCGGGGTCGGACCCTCGAATGCCAAGACGATCTGCGATCACCTCGCCGTGCTGCGCCCCCATGTGTGGCTGATGATCGGTCACTGCGGCGGACTGCGCGAGAGCCAGAAGATCGGCGACTACGTCCTCGCCCACGCCTACTTGCGTGACGACCACCTGCTCGACGACGTGCTGCCGCCCGAAATCCCGCTTCCCGCCATTGCCGAGGTCCAGCAGGCGCTGTTCCAGGCGACGCTGACCGTGACCGGCGAGGACGAGGACGCGGTCAAGAACCGGCTGCGTACCGGGACCGTGGTCACCACCGACGATCGCAATTGGGAGCTGCGCTACACCCGCTCGGCACTGCGCTTCAATCAGAGCCGCGCGGTCGCGATCGACATGGAATCGGCGACTGTCGCCGCGCAGGGTTACCGTCACCGCGTGCCTTATGGCACCTTGCTCTGCGTCTCCGACAAGCCGTTGCATGGAGAGCTAAAGCTGCCCGGACAGGCCAATGCCTTCTACCAGTTCGCCACCCACCAGCACTTGCGCGTCGGGATCGAGGCGCTCGGCATCCTGAAGCAGGACGTCGAGGCGCTGCACAGCCGCAAGCTGCGCAGCTTCGACGAACCGCCGCTACGCTAGCTGCCAGCGCAAGGTCTGTCCTGAGTGGAACGGCACGACATCGGTACCGTACGCGTCGATCACCTCGGGCACTTGCACCTCGGTGCGCCTTAGCGTCACCGTCCCCTCGTTGAGCGGCAAGCCATAGAAGCGCGGGCCGTTCTCGCTGGCGAAAGCTTCGAACTTGTCGATCGCGCCCTCGTCCTCGAACACCGTCAGGTAGCTTTCGAGCGCAAAGGGCGCGTTGAAGATACCGGCACAGCCGCAAGCCGATTCCTTGGCCTCGCGCGAATGGGGGGCGCTGTCGGTGCCGAGGAAGAACTTGGGCGAGCCGGAAGTCGCCGCGCGACGCAGCGCCAGCCTGTGCTTCTCGCGCTTGGCGACCGGTAGGCAGTAGGCATGCGGGCGAATGCCGCCGACGAGCATGGCGTTGCGGTTGATGTGGAGGTGCTGCGGCGTGATGGTCGCCGCAACCTTGGGCCCGGCCGCCTCGACGAAATCGACCGCGTCCTCTGTCGTCGCGTGCTCGAACACCACTTTCAGCTCGGGCAGATCGTAGAGCAGCGGGGCAAGGATGCGTTCGATAAACACCGCTTCCCGGTCGAACACGTCGATCTCCGGATCGGTCACTTCGCCGTGGACGCATAGCACCATGCCGAGTTTCTGCATCCGCTCCAGCACCGGGCGGATCTTGGCCACGTCGGTCACGCCGTTGTCGGAATTGGTGGTCGCGCCGGCCGGATAGAGCTTTGCCGCGGTGAAGGCGCCTTCCTCGAAACCTTCGGCCAGATCGTCGGGATCGGTTGCGTCGGTCAGGTAGCAGGTCATCAGCGGCTCGAAGTCCGTGCCGGGCGGCAAGGCCGAGAGGATCCGCTGGCGATAGGCGGCCGCTCCAGCCGCTTTCGTCACCGGCGGCACGAGGTTGGGCATCACGATCGCCCGGGCGAACTGCCGCGCTGTCCAGGGTGCGAGCCCGCGCAGGATCTCGCCGTCGCGCAAATGAACGTGCCAGTCGTCAGGACGGCGGATGGTCAGCGAATCGGTCATGCCGGGGTCTCTCGTGGCTAGCGAAAGTGACAGGGGGTGACGGGGTGGTCACGGCTCATTGCCAAGCCCATGGCACAGCCGCGCAGCGTAGGACAGACCTCCTTGCTTGACTATCGCACCGCCCCGCCCAACTTGCGGTCCATGGCCAACGAACGCTTATTCTCCCGCGCGGTAGTACGCGTCACCCCCGAGGATCCGGCAGAGGATGCCGCCGGCTTCCTCCAGGGCCTCGTCACCAACGACGTGACCGGCGAGCTACCAGCTTATGCCGGGCTGCTGACCCCGCAAGGCAAGGCCCTGTTCGATTTCATCGTCTGGCCAACCGGCCATGGCGCCCTGCTGCTCGATTGCGAGGCCGAGGCTGCCGAAGACCTGGTTCGGCGGCTTTCGCTCTATCGCTTGCGGCGCAAAATCGGGATCGCGGTCGACCCGTCGCTTGGCGTATACTGGCAGGCGGAAGTGGGCGACGGCGGCGCCGCCGATCCGCGCTTGCCCGGGCTAGGCCAGCGCTGGATTGCCGCGGTTTCCGACGAGGACCATTCGGTCGATGCCGAGTGGCAACGACATCGCCTCGCGCTAGGCGTGCCCGAGGGCCGCGCCGAACTTGGCGACGTCTTGTGGCTCGAAACCAACGCCATGGAGCTCGGCGGGGTGTCGTTCTCCAAGGGCTGCTACATCGGCCAGGAGAACACCGCGCGGATGAACTGGCGGCAGAAGATCAACCGGCGGTTGCTGGTCGTGCCGCTCAACCGCTCCGAAGAGAAGCGACGCAAAGCGGCTTATCCGGAGCTTGGCTTCGCGGTCGATCACTTGCGGGTGGAGGATATCCCGCCGGCGCTGTTGCCGCAGTGGCTGGAGTTGGCGGAGCCTTCGGAAGGCGCGGACTAGCGGACTGTCCGCTAACGACCCATTGCGGACGTTGATTTTCGATGCGAACTCTTGGTTCAACTAGCCGGGGGATGGACATGATTTCGTCGAGCGCGGACCATCGCAGTGTAATGGAACAAGTATTCCGGGACCTCCTTCTCGCGGAAGAAAACCTCTCGCTACTCGGGGCACCCAGCGATCTAATGGCGATGCTGTATGATCTCGTCGAGCGGTGCAAATCGTTCTCTGACGGTGATGCAGATTTCAAAACGTTCGACCCGCCCACTGGGCGATTTCCCAGCGCGTAGAAGTCACCTCACCAGTGTCCGCTAACCACCCAAGGCGGTCATCCCGTCCGGCAAGAGCCGACCTTCCGCAATCGCAGCCCTACCCCGCGATGTACCCGCTCTTCACATAGGCCGCGGTCAGCATCGTCTCCGCATGATCGCGCGTGGTATCGCGCGGGACCTGCAGCGAATGGGCGAGACGCTCGCCCATCATCGCGTCGCCCAGCGCCATCAGCACCAGCGCCAGCGTCGCCTCGTGCATGGTCCGCTCCGCGCCGGGCGCAAGTTCTTGCGGGTGGAGTTCGTCTACCAGGCTGTGAATCATGTCGATGATCGGATCGAGGGCATTCTCATTGCCGGTCAGGATCATCCAGGTGGCGAGCGCGCCGCCGCCTTCGCGGTCCATGATGTCGAACGTCAGCTCGACGATCTCTCCCGGCGTGCCGAGGCCCGCGCGTGTGGCGACTGCCGCCTCGGCGATCGAAGCGCAAACCGTCGCTGCGAGATGCTCGGCCAGGGCCTGCTGGAGACCCGAAGCGGAACCGAAATGGTGCAGCAGGTTGGCGTGAGTCCGCTCGATCCGCGCGCCCACGGCCTTCAAGGTCACAGCCTGCGGTCCGGCCTCCATCAGCAAAGCCCGCGCAGCTTCCAGAGCAACGCGGCGGCTCTCATCCGGGGTTAGGCGCTTTCTTATTGACATGTTTGTCAGTTAATCCCACCCTGCTTCCATGAACGCACCTTCCCACTTCGGCGAGGATGCGGCAAGCGCCGCCGCGATCGTGCCCCACACCTTGACGGTACGCGACCGCCGCTTCGGTCGGGACTCCAAGCAAGAACGCTGGTGGCTGGGTGACGATCCCGTCGCCACGGCCTGGTTCAACGCCATGTCCGCGACCTTCCCGCGCGGCGAAGCGCTGTTCATCGACTCGGTCCGGGCCTTCCGCGAAGGCGCCTCGCCCCAGCTCGAGGCCGAGATCCGCGCCTTCATCAAGCAGGAGATCAACCACACTCGCGAACATCTGGCCTTCAATCGGGCGGCGGAAGAAGCCGGCTACGACATGAGCCGGATCAACCAGCGGGTCGCCGGGCTGATCGAGCTCGTTTACGCGCGGCCGAAGCACGGTTGGCTCGCGGTCACCATTGCGCTCGAGCACTTCACCGCGATGTTCGCGCACCAATTCCTCCGCCACCCGCAACACTTTGCCGGGGCCAGGCTTGAACAGGCCGAGCTGTGGCGGTGGCACGCGGTCGAGGAGATCGAGCACAAGGGCGTTGCCTACGACACCTGGCTCCATGCCACGAAGGACTGGACCCGGTGGAAGCGGTGGAAGGTCAAGAGCCTGCTGATGCTGGTCATCACCAAGCGCTTCGTCACCAATCGTTCTCGCGATGCGCTCGACTTATTGGCGCAGGACCGGATCACCGGCTGGCGGGCGAAGGCGCGGCTGGTTTGGTACCTCGTCGGCCAGCCCGGCATCCTGCGCCGCGTGTTTCCCGAATGGTGCGCCTATTTCTTGCCCGGCTTCCATCCGTGGAACCAGGACGACCGGGCGCTGATCCAGCGTTATGACAGCGAGTACGCCGCGGCGGTGATGCCCGCCGAGTAGCCATTGCGGAGGTTTGCGCCCCGGCTCATAATCCGCCGATGCGATGGAACCCACTTTTGCTGTTGGCCGCACTTGGCAGTTGCTCGGACAGTGTCGACACGTTCCAGGTCTATGATCCGCAAGGCCGTGTCCGTGCGGCCCATGTGCAGGTCTGCGGTTCCGAGACTCCGATGCTCCAGCACGGCAAGTACTTCTTCGCCGGGGTTCCGATCAATTGCGAAGGAAGCGGCCATATCCGCTTGGTCTATCGCGATGGCAACAAGACCGAATGCGCCATCGGATACGTGACCGGCATGTCGCAGAACTGGTACTTCCGCGCAGAAAGCGCGAGTTGCGAACCACGCAGGTTGCACGGCTAGCCACTTTTCCGGCAGGCTTTATGAGGGCATCCGGCAACAAGGGGCGAGATCGCGTGGAATTACCCGAGGACATCTTCACCGAGCCGGAGGACGTCGATCCCGAGACTCTGAGCAACCTCGGCCCCCTGCGCCGCCTGGCCGGCACCTGGGAAGGCCTGCGCGGTGTCGACGTCAATCCGAAAGCCGACGGCCCCGAGCAACGCGATTTCCGCGAACGGATCGAGATGATCCCGATCGACCCCCAGGCCAACGGGCCGCAGCTGTTCTACGGCCTGCGCTACCACGTCCATATCAATACGCCTGAAGAGGACATCACCTTTCACGACCAGGTCGGCTACTGGTTGTGGGAGCCTGCAACGGGGCTGGTCCTGCAGACGATCGCTATACCGCGCGGGCAGGTCGCGATCGCCGCGGGCCATGCCGAGCCCAACGCGACCAAGCTGGTGCTATCGGCTGAGCGTGGGCAGACCGAGTACGGGATCTGCTCGACGACCTTCCTTGAGCTGGCGTTCCGAACCGATTCCTATCGCATCGAGGTCGACTTTCACGACGACGGCTCGTGGAGCTACGTCCAGGATACGATGCTGATGGTGCGCGGCCAGGATACGCTGTTCCAGCACCGCGACCGCAATCACCTGAGCAAGATCGGGGAGCCCGATCTCAACCCGTGGTCGAAGATTTTGCGGGGCAGGTGAATGAACCGATCCTCCCCGAGCTTGCTCGGGGAGGTGGCGCACACCTTAGGTGCGTGACGGAGGGGTAGGCGCCACAACGCAACACCCCTCCACCACCGACTTCGTCGGCGGTCCCCCTCCCCGAGCAAGCTCGGGGAGGAATCATGCAGCTACCGGCATTCGAGCAGAGCAACCGTCGTCCAGTTCGGCCGAGTATTCGACCGAAAGCGAGGTCGTTCCCCGCGCCAGGCTTGGGCGCTTGCTGGTCCGCCCCGTTGGAACGAAGCCGACCTTGCGCAGCACCCGGCCCGAGGCCGGATTATCGGCAAAGTGGTCCGCCCGCACGCGGCGGTATCCGATCGCCTGGGCTAGCTTGAGAATCGCCTGGTTCGCCTCGGTGGCATAGCCACGCCCCTGGTGCGAGCGGGCGATCCAGTAGCCGATGGCCGGCTCGCCCTGCTCTTCGTGGAAGCCGCAGACGCCGATGATCCGCCCGTTTTCTTCGGGCACTGTGATGAGAAAGCTCGGCAGCTTTTCGGGCTTGGGCGTGGTCAGCCACTGGCGGGCGTGGTCCATGCAATAGGGCCACGGCACGCGGGCAAGGTTACGCACGATCGATTCGTCGCCGATGGCGCGGGCCAGTTCCGGCGCGTCCTCTATCCAGCCAGGCCGCAGGAACAGCCTCTCGGTGCGAATGAACATCCAACGTACTCCCATACTCTGCCGCGCGCCTTAGGAAGGGCGCGTGACAGTGTGATTGCGAGGGAGAAAAACAAAAAGGGAGACGGGTTGGCCCGTCTCCCTCTTGAGCCGGAGTGATCCGGCCGGGCCATCCCTGAGGATGACCCCTTTAGCGAGTCATCCGATTATTCGGCTGCTTCTGCCATCGCGTCCACGGACACGTACTTGCGGCTCTGCTTGCCATCGTGGAATCGCACTTTGCCCGCGGTAAGCGCAAACAGGGTGTGATCCTTGCCAAGGCCGACATTGACGCCCGGATAGACGCGGGTGCCGCGCTGACGGATGATGATGTTGCCGCCGACAACTTCCTGGCCGCCGAACTTCTTCACGCCGAGGCGACGACCAGCCGAATCGCGACCGTTGCGCGAGCTGCCGCCTGCTTTTTTATGTGCCATCTCGAACTACTCCTCGGACTTCTCTTAGTCGGCCTTCTTGGCAGCCGGCTTCTTGGCCGGTGCCTTCTTGGCGGCGACGGGCTTCTCGGCAGCGGCTTCCTTCTTCGGAGCCGGCTTCGCAGCCTTGGTTTCCTTCACAGCGACCGGAGCGGCTTCAGCCTTCGGCGCCTCGACCTTCACAGCGGCGGCCTTCTTCGGCGCTTCCGCCTTCGAATCACCCACGGCCACGATGCGCAGCAGGGTCATCTGCTGGCGGTGACCGGCCTTACGGCGGTAGTTGTGCCGCCGACGCTTCTTGAAGACGACGACCTTCTCGCTCTTCGCCTGGGCGATGATCTCGGCCGAAACCTTGACCTTGGCGGCATCCTTGATGTCGCTGCCTTCGCCGGCGAGCAGAACGTCACCCAGCGTGATCGTGTCACCGGCTTCACCAGCCAGCTTCTCGACCGCGATCTTGTCTCCGGGGGCGACGCGATACTGCTTGCCGCCCGTGCGCACTACTGCGAACATGGTCTTCAAATCCGTTCGTTACGACTGCCGTTTTCCCGGGATTAACCCGTGTAAACGACAAAAAAGGCGCCCAGTGGGGCACCGGAAAGTGCGCCGCCGTTAGGCCAACAGCCGGTGCCTGTCAACGCTTCGCCAGAGCATTTTCGGTTCCGCAACGCTGGCATCCGCTTCAGTGCACAGCTAAGGCCGTTCCGATGCGTTTCAACCCCACTGCCCTGACCCTGCCAGCCCTGGCCTTGTTGCTGACCGCCTGCGCCAGCGCGTCCAGCGCCTATCCAAGCCTGGCAATCCGCGATGCAGAGCGGGCGACAGGAACGATGACGCCGGTCACCCCCGCGGTTATCCGGCCCGCAGCGCCTGCCGGTGTGCTCGGCCGCGTGGACCAACTCGAAGCTGAAGCCGCCATCGCCGACAAGGCCTTCACCGCGGCGACTCCGGCTGCGCGCCGGGTCGTCGGCGCGGCAAGCGGCCAGGACGTTGGCAGCGAAAACTGGTCAGTCGCGCAAGTCGCCGTCGCCGGGCTCGAGGCAGAGCGGGCCAAAGCCGTGACCGCCCTCGCCGATCTCGACCGCCTCTACGTCGATGCCGGTGTCGAAGGCACCGAGATCGACCGAATCGCCGCGGCGCGAGAAGGGGTTACGGCCCTGGTCGAACGGCAGAACGCCGTGCTCGAGGAATTGTCGGGGAGCTTGCGCTGATGGGGCTCAGTTGCTCCACCTGCCCGGTGAGGGACCGGGCGGCCTGCTCAGTCCTGACCGAGCACGAGCGCGAGACGCTGGCCCGCTCGGGCCGTTCGCGTAAACTCAAGCGCGGCGAGGTGCTGTTCGCGGCCGGCGACGAGAACTCCGCCTGCGCCACCTTGCTCAGGGGCGCGCTCAAGGTGACGAGCGTCGATGAGCAGGGCACCGAGCGAATCCTCGCTATCGTCCACCCTTCGGGCTTCATCGGCGAACTGTTCGCCCCGTTCGCTCACCACGACGTGGTCGCCCTCACCGACAGCGAGCTGTGCGTTTTCCCGCGCAGCGAGATGGGCCGGGCGATCGACCTCAACCCCAAGTTGAGCCAGGCGCTGCTGCGCCGCTCGCAGGAAGATCTGCTGCAGAGTCGCGAACTGCTCGCCCTCAGCGGCCGACGCGGCGCGCCCTCCAAGGTCGCAGGGCTGATGATGGGCATCGCCGAAGGGGCGAGCGATTCGTCGTGCCATGCGGCGCGCGAGTTCGAACTGCCGCTGACTCGCGGCGAGATCGCCGGGATGCTCGGCCTGACGATTGAAACGGTCAGCCGCGCGCTCACCAAGTTCGAGCGCGACGGCGTGATCCGGCGAAAGGGTGCGCGCGGGATCGAATTGCTCGACCCCGCGCGGCTGGGCTGGGTTGCGGAAGGCGCGGAAGGCTAGAGCCTGCCCTGCGGGGTAGCAGGGCAGGCTCTAACGGACCACCGCGGCGATAATCACCGCAGCAAGCCCCCACAGCAGGATCAGAACCGGCAGGATCAGGACCTGCACAGTGGCTGCTCCTGCAGTGCTGCGGCCATACGGGGTCATCACCCCGCGCTGTTGGAAGCGACTCCAGCTGGTCAGCTGTTGCGGGTTGAGCGGCCCCATCTTCATCCACATCGCCGGCACAGCGAAGAACATCGCGACGAACACGATGAAGATCGCCATCGGCACGATCAGCCCAGGATTGCCAAAGCCGAGAGCCATCACGCCCAGGAAGCCGAAATAGGCGCCTGCAGTCGCGACGTAGAGACCGGCCGGCAACTCGAACGTGCGGTCGACCGAAGTCGGCAGGCGCAGTGCGGGTTCGTCGAGCACGATCGCCTTCTCGGCGACAACTTCGCGGGTCAGTCTTTCGGCCATCGGTTTACTCCTGTCTGTGAGGACAGGGATGCGCCGAATCGCCAAGAGGCGCTTTGATGGCGATCAAATCGCTTAATTCTCCCCGAGCTTGCTCGGGGAGGTGGCGCGCGCCGCAGGCGCGTGACGGAGGGGTAGGCGGGAGAACACAACACCCCTCCACCACCGACTTCGTCGGCGGTCCCCCTCCCCGAGCAAGCTCGGGGAGGATCTGGGATTAACCCCAGCGCTTCAGGTCGGAATGGTCCTGTTGTCGCGGTTCGATCCAGTGCCAACCGTCGGCGCGCTTTTCGCGCTTCCAGAACCAAGCGTTGCTCTTGAGGTGGTCCATGGCGAAGTCCGCGGCTTCGAAAGCGTCGCGGCGGTGGCGAGCGGCAGCGGCGACCAGAACGATCGGCTCACCCGCCTGCATCACGCCAGTGCGGTGAAGCAGCAGCAAGCCGTCGAGCGGCCAACGGGCAAGAGCCTCATCTGCCAACGACTCCATGCCCGGCAGGGTCAGCGGTTCGTAGTGACTGAGTTCAAGCGCCTCCACGCCCTTGTCGGGGCGGACTTTGCCGACGAAGCTGGTGATCCCGCCCGCCGCCGGATGAGCCGCCGAGAAGGCCGCGAGTTCGGCCTCGGGCACCAGTGGGTGACCTAGCAGGCGAACGTCCCGCGCCATGTCAACCTCCGCTGACGGGAGGGAGCAGCGCAACCTCGTCGCCAGCTGCGGCCGAGAGCAACGTCTTGTCGGACAGGATCTTGCCGTTCAGGGCCAGCTTGACCCTGTCACCCCGGGCGTTCTCCCCCAACGGTCCGGGAAGCGCCGCGAGCAATCCCGCCCAGTCGAGCGGTCCCGGCACGAGCTTCTCGGGCGCGCCCGCGAGATCGGCCAGCTTGCCCAGGAAGACGAGCTTTACGGACACCGTCAGCCGCCGGTGAGCGACATATGACGCGGCTGTGCCGGTTCCTGGCCGCGTTCGATGCGGAAGTGGTGGCGTTCGGGCTTGATCCGCATGGCCTCGTCGAGCGCAGCGGCCAGGTTCTCATCCGGCGCCTCGGAACGCAGCGCGGCGCGCAAATCGACCTGCTCCGCCCCGCCGAGGCAAGCGTAGAGCTGCCCGGTCGCCGTCACGCGGATGCGGTTGCAGCCGGCGCAGAAGTTGTTGGTCAGCGGCGTGATCAGGCCGAGGCGGCCGCCCGTCTCCGGCACGTCGAAATAACGCGCCGGACCGCCCGAACGGTATTCGCTCGGCACCAGCGTCCAGCGCGCTTCGAGCGCGTCCTGAACCACGGTCAACGGCAGGTAGTGATCGACACGCTCGCCCTCGACCTCGCCGAGAGGCATGACCTCGATCAGGGTCATGTCATGCCCGTGCGCGTGGGCCCATTCGACGAGGAACGGAATCTCCGCCTCGTTGAGGTTCTTGAGCGCGACGGTGTTAATCTTGACCTTGAGCCCCGCCTCCTTGGCCGCGGCAATGCCCTGCAGCACCTGGCCGAGCCGGTCGCGGCGGCTCAGTGTCTGGAACAGGCCATTGTCCATCGTGTCGAGCGAGACGTTGATCCGACGGATGCCGGCAGCCACCAGGTCATCGGCATGCTGAGCAAGCTGCGTACCGTTGGTGGTGAGCGTCAGCTCCTCCAGTCCATCGCCGAGCTTGCGGCCAAGCGCCTGGACCAGCTCGATCATGTCGCGCCGGACGAGCGGCTCGCCCCCGGTCAGGCGGATCTTGGAGATACCGCGGTCAATGAAGGCCAGCGCGAGCTTGTGCAGCTCTTCGAGGCTGAGCACTTCCTTGCGCGGCAGGAACTGCATCTGCTCCGGCATGCAATAGGTGCAGCGCAAATCGCACCGGTCGGTCACCGACAGGCGGAGATAGGTGATGCGCCGATTGAACGCGTCAACGAGAGGGGCAGAGCAACTCATCTAGATCGTATCTAGTCGTTTTCGCCGGATTTGCCATCCACGGTGAGGATTTGGCCTGTGATACCGGGAGCCGTGCTGAGATAGTTGATCGCCTCGGCTGCGGCAGCCAGGTGGTCAGGTGACACAACGACACCATTGACCCGGCAGGGCGCTGCTTCCCGCGCCAATTGCTGAATAGCCGCCAACCGCCATGCGTGGTGCTCGTGACCGGCAGCATCGAAAGACACAATGATCTCCTCGATCCGGTCCCAGTTTTCGCGGAGCTCGGGCAGGATTCTCGTGTGGAAGTCCGCTGCAGCGTTGAGCGGATCTTCTGGAAGATCGGCCGCGCTAACGAACCGTGTGGTCATCAACGCCGCTCGCGATGCAGCGTGATGCCGATCTTCTCGTCAGCCTCGCTCAGCGCCAGCTTGACGATCTTCACCGTCACCGCCTCGACCCGCTTGTCCTGCAGGAACAGCGTCTCGCACACATGGTCGGCGACCGCTTCGATCAGCTTGAAGTGTGTCCCGCCGTCGAGCGCTTCGGAACAAGCGAACTTCAGGTCCATGTAGTTCTTGCTCGCGTCGAGCGAGGTGTCGGGATCGTAGTGCGCGATCGGCTTCATGCGCACTTGCACGGCAAGGCGCAGCGGTTGCGGCTTGCCGGTCTCTTCGGAGTAGATCCCGGTGTGGACCATGTGCTCGAAGTCGGCGATCTCGAGGATCAGGCTGTCTTGCATTCGGGGAGAGTCTTCCTTGGCTTGGCGCCGCCGATGGCACCAAGGATGGCGAAAGTCCATCGGTCCCAGTCGAGCTTGCGCCCGTGCGACAATTCGCGACTTATCACCCTTGGGCACGGCGGTTATAGCCCCGCGTCTTTCGCCCGGCCCCGCGCCGGAGCGCCTTTGAGAACACCAGGGGATCGCCATGAACAAGCTCGCTCTCAACTTCCGCCTTGCCGGCGCTGCTGCTGCGCTTGCCGCCAGCCTCGTCGTGCCGGCCACGACGTTCGCCCAGCAAGCTGGCGCGGACCTGACCGTGATGCCGCCGGTATCGACCGACTTCCAGCCAAAGAAGACCTCGTGGGGCGACCCCGACTTCCGCGGCACCTGGCCGATCAACGACGTGGCCGAGCTGCCAGTCAACCGCCCGGATCAGTACGGCAACCGCTTCTTCAAGACCGACGAGGAACTCGCCGCCGAGCAGGCTCGCGCGACCGAGCTCGAAACCCGCTACGCCAAGGAAGAGAAAGAAGAGACCATCGGTACCGGGCACTGGATCGAATACCTCGCCGGCGCCCGCCGCACTTCGATGGTGATCGATCCGGTCGACGGCAAGCTTCCGGCCATGACCCCCCAAGCCGAAGCGCTGCATCGCGCGGGTCGCTCAAGCTGGACACCCAACACCAGCTTCGACTGGGTCACGGACTTCGATTCGTGGGATCGCTGCATCAGCCGTGGCTTCCCCGCCTCGATGCTGCCGTTCCGCTACAACAACGGCATCCGCATCTACCAGGCGCCGGGCTACGTTACGATCGCGCTGGAGATGCTCGGAACCCGCATCATTCCGATGCGCAGCGCCGATCACTGGCCCGAAAACGTCGAGGCTTACCTGGGCAACAGCGTTGGCCACTGGGAAGGCAACACGCTGGTCATCGAGACCACCAACCTCAAGTCCGGTGACAGCGCCACGCGCGATATGTTTGCCCGTAACGGCTCGCCGCTGAACATGGCAACCCGCGGGGTGCCGCCGTGGAACACGATCCCGACCAGCGATCAGGCCAAAGTGGTCGAGCGCCTGACCATGACCGGCGAGAACACGATCACTTACGAGATGACCTACTCCGACGCGCAGGTGTTCACCGCGCCGTGGACCGTCCGCTTCGACTGGACGCGCGACGATTCCTACGCGTTCTTCGAATACGCCTGCCATGAAGGGAACGTGCAGGTCCGCAACTACATCACCGCCTCGCGCGCCGGGCGGTTGGAAGCGGCTTCAGCCGACGAGCTTGCCGCCGAGGGTGGCGGCCACTGAAGTAAGTGACGGAGGGGTGAGCAGGTCGAACGCTCACCCCTCCGCCATCCCCAAACGTGCTCGGGGATGATTAGGCGACGAGCGTCGACAGGGCTATGCTGAGGCTGGTGACGAGGATCAACGCCGTCAGCCAATACTCGGGGTAAAAGCGACGCCGCTGTTGTGGGCGACGTCTCAGCTCGAAGCCTTGCTGCTGGGGTAGGGCCTGACCAGGCATTTCTCGTCTCCGTAAATCTTCGCGCGACATGGCGTTATTCTGGAGACGAATGGGTTCCAGCGCCTTACCGGGCAGGGCTTCGGAGCATGCTTAACGCCGACCCGTAAGTGCAGCGGAAAATTAACTATATGAGAGCCGCAGCGAGGCTTCTAGCCGTTGCTCCAGCGGGCGAAGATCGCGGTCGGCAGCAGGCGGCCATCCTCCCCGTCTTCTCGCACAGCAAGATCGCCGTGTTCGATCTGGCCCGGAAGATCGGCGAAATGCTCGGCCAGTAGTCCGGCCAGCGCGAGGCTGCTCATGCGTACGGCATAGACGGTGAGGAACAGGAAGCGGCTATCCTCGTCGAGCAGGCGGCGGCAATCGGCGATCAGCGGCGGCAGGCCTTCCTCGATCCGCCAGACCTCACCCTCGGGGCCACGCCCGAACTTCGGCGGGTCGAGGATGATCCCGTCGTAACGCTTGCCGCGGCGCACTTCGCGAGCGGTGAACTTGGCCGCGTCATCGATGAGCCAGCGGACCGGGCGCTCGGCCATGCCGGAAAGCGCCGCGTTTTCGCGCGCCTGGGCGACGGACTTCTTGCTCGCGTCAACATGGGTGACCGGCCCGCACTCGCTCAGCGCCAGAGTGCCGACACCGGTGTAGCCGAACAGGTTGAGCGTTTGCGCATCGGCCTTGCCCCCCAGTTTGCCGCGCATCCAGTCCCACACCGGCGCCATGTCGGGGAAGAAGCCGAGATGCCGGAAGGGGGTGCAATGGGCGGTGAAGCGGACCTCGTTCCACGTCAGCGGCCAGCCCTCCTGCGGAACCGTACGCGCGAACCCCCAGCGACCGCCTCCGTCCTCGTCAGAGCCGGGCACGAACTCACCGTCAGCGTCCCAGTCGTCGAGCCGAGCTGACCACAGCGCCTGCGGATCGGGCCGGATGAAGCGATGAGGACCATAGCGTTCGAACTTGCGCCCGTAGCCGCTGTCGACGAGGCCGTAGTCGGCCCAACCGCTGCCTTCGATCACCAGCGGCTGTTGGACAAGCTCTGCCATCAGGCCGACGGGGTCGCGTGCTCCGCGACGTAGGCGGCAACGGCTTCGTAGGTGCCCGGAAGCTCGGTGTAGCGCTCTTCGCGGTCGAACAGGTCGCCGACCCGGGTGGGGAGCGGCGGACGCTGGCCGGTGGCGCGTTCGACGGCGTCGGGGAACTTGGCCGGGTGCGCGGTCGCCAGGGTGACGACCGGGATCTCGCGCGGCAGACCCGCGGTGCGAGCGGCATGGAGGCCGATGGCGGTGTGCGGGTCGATTACCTCGCCACACTCGCGCGCGGCCCAGGCCATCGCCTGCGTCATCTCCGTGGCGTCAGCACGGGTGCTGGTGATCAACGCCGCGGCGCCTTCGCGCTGGGCGTTGGTCAGGCGCATCGCCTTGGTCGCTTCGAAGCCGTGCATCTGCTCGGCCAAGGCGAGACCGTCACGCCCGCCGCAATCGAACAGCAGCCGCTCGAAGTTGGAGCTGACCTGGATGTCCATCGACGGCGCCGCTGTCGGGGTCACCGTTCCGGCCGAATAGTCGCCCGCCGACAATGCGCGGTGGAGGATGTCGTTGACGTTGGTGGCCACGATCAACCGCTCGATCGGCAGCCCCATCTGCGCCGCGACATAGCCGGCGAAGACGTCGCCGAAGTTGCCGGTCGGCACGCTGAAGGCGACCTTGCGTCCGGGTGCGCCGAGCTGGAGCGCGGCGGCGAAGTAGTAGACCACCTGCGCCATCAACCGCGCCCAGTTGATCGAGTTGACTGCGCTGATGTGGAAACGCTCGGTCATGGCGGTGTCGCCGAACATGCGCTTCACCATCGCCTGGGCATCATCGAAGCTGCCTTCGATGGCGATGTTGTGGACATTGGGCGCCTTGACCGTGGTCATCTGCCGGCGCTGGACGTCGCTCACCCGGCCCTTCGGGTGGAGCATGAAGATGTCGATCCGATCGCGCCCGGCAACCGCGTCGATCGCGGCCGAACCGGTGTCGCCGCTAGTGGCGCCGACGATGGTCAGGCGGTCGTCACTGCGGGAGAGGAATTCCTCGAACAGGCGGCCGAGCAGCTGCAGCGCCACGTCCTTGAACGCGAGGGTCGGGCCGTGGAACAGTTCGAGCAGCCACTGTTGCTCATCAAGCTGCTTGAGCGGCGTCACGGCGGCGTGAGCGAAGCGGCCGTAAGCCTCGGCGCACAGCTCGCGCAGGCGCTCTTCGGTCAGGCTCGTGCCGACGAACGGCAGCATGACCCGCACGGCCAGTTCCGCATATGGCAGCCCGGCCATCTCGGCGATCTGCTCGGTCGTAAAGCGCGGCCATTCGCGAGGCACATAGAGGCCGCCGTCGGACGCCAGTCCGGCCAGGGTGACACCTTCGAAATCGAGCGCAGGCGCTTTGCCGCGAGTAGAGACGTATTCCATCGTGCGCAGCGGTTAGCGGCGGGTCGCTGGCGTGGAAAGAGTTTCCTGCTCCAGCTCTTGCTTGAGCCGGTGAAGCTGCCCCGCGGCCTGCGCCGCCAGCGGCCCGATCCAGCGTTCGTGGATCGCCTGGATCGGCATCGCATCGAGATAGTTGAACCGCTCCCGCCCCTTCCTCACCGGCACCACCAGACCCGCGCGCTCAAGAGCGCCGAGATGCAGCATCACGGTGCAGCGATCGAGTTCGGGAAAGCAGGCGCACAGTTGTTTGGTGGTCAGCGGGCGCAGCTTGAGCTGGTCGCAGATCCCTCGGCGGACCGGATTGGCCAGGGCCTTGAAGACAGCATCGAGATCGTCATCGGTTGACATGTTATGTTTCTATAACATAATTTGCAGCGACTCAAGCAAGGAACCCGATCATGGAACTCAAATTCAGGGTCGCGGCCCGTATATCCAAGCCACTGGATGAGGTCTTCGAAGCGGTCGCAGACCCCAAGCAGTTGTCGGAATACTTCACCACCGGCGGCGCCAAGGGCCGGCTGGAGACCGGTGCGACGGTGACCTGGGACTTTCACGACTTCCCCGGCGCCTTCCCGGTCCACGTGATCGAAGTGGTGCCGAACGAACGGATCGTGCTGCGCTGGCAGGCGAACGAAGGCGAAGCACCCAATGTCGAAGGCGGCGAGATGACCGAAGCCGACTATGAGACAACGGTCACGATGAACTTCAAGCCGCTCGCCGACGGCCGCACGCTGGTCGAGATCGCCGAGGAAGGCTGGCGCTTCAACCAAGGCGCGCTGGGCGCGTCCTACGGCAACTGCCAAGGTTGGTCGCAGATGCTCTGCGCGCTCAAGGCCTGGCTCGAGCACGGCATCAACATCCGGCTGGGCATGTACAAGTAGGCTTGGGTTAGTCGGGCTTCGGCTCGTCGCCGTGGAGCTGGGCCCACAGCGCGTCGGTGCCCGCTTCGCGGCTCTTGTTCACATATTGCGACGCGACGAGCCAACCCTTGATCGGACGAAGGGGCAGGACACATCCGGCGACCATCAGCGGCACCGAGGTCAGCAGGTGGACCCAGATTGGCGGAGTGAAGGCGACCTCGAGCCAGACCACGATGAAGATCAGCGGCAAGGCAACGATGCAAAGCGAGAAGAACGCCGGGCCGTCATCGGGAGAGGCAAAGCGATAGTCGAGCCCACAGACCTCACACTTGTCGGCAAGCTTGAGCCAGGACTTGAACATGTGGCCCTTACCGCAGCGCGGGCAGAGGCCTTTCCAACCCGCCTTGAGAATCCACCCGAGGGCTTCGCCTTCCTTGAGGACGATCACCGTGTGCTCCTTGTTGCGACCTGAAGGGACTTAGGATCAGGCGAAACTAATACCAGCCCGTTTGGCTTGGGCCGCGTAAAGGCGGACTATGACTGCCGTCGCCGCAGCGCCAATACGTAGATGATCAAGGCCGTCAGCGCGAAAAAGAACCACTGGCCCGCGTACATCAGATGGTTGTTGGGAAGGTCCTTGGGATCCGGCGCGGCCAGCGGCTTGAGACCCGCAACAGGCTTGGCAACGTGGAGAATGCCGTGGGGTGCAATCACTCCGCTGACCTCACCACCTGCCCAGCTGAACGGCTGTGTCGGCAGCGACCAACCGAGAGAGACTTCCGCCTCCCCTCCCCCGTCGATCTCGCAACGGGCGATCTGGGCGACACCCTTCGAACCATCGACTGCGGTGGCAGCCGTGGTCCGTAGGCTGAGCACCTTCTGACAGTCGAACTGGCTCCAGCGGAACAGCGAGCGTTCGAGCTCGGCTTCGGTCCGCGGCCAAGGGACCGCGGAGGACATCGCCTGGGCCTGGCTGTACTGAACGATCAGGCCGTTCTTCCATTCGGAACGGCGCAGTTGCCAGACGCCAAGCGCGAGCATGGCCGCGATGGCGGCGGCGACGATGATCGTCGGCAGGATCGGTAGTTTGCGGGTCATGGCGTTCAAAATGAAAGGGCAGCCACGGCCAAGCCGGGCTGCCCCTTCGATATCTCAGTTTCGCGGGTCACGTGACCTCAGTGGTACTGCGCGCCCCAGCCGCCCCAGACGTAGACGACGACGAACAGGAACAGCCACACCACGTCGACGAAATGCCAGTACCAGGCGGCGGCTTCGAAGCCAAAGTGCTGCTTCGGGGTGAAGTGGCCGAGGTAGGCGCGACGCAGGCAGACGATCAGCATGATCGTGCCGACAATCACGTGGAAACCGTGGAACCCGGTCGCCATGTAGAACGCCGAACCGTAGGTGTTCTCGCCGAACGGGAACGGGGCGTGGATGTACTCGTAAGCCTGGATGCTGGTGAACAGCAGGCCCAGCAGGATCGTCAGCCACAGGCCCTTCTTGAGGCCGTCACGGTCACCGTGGATGAGGGAGTGGTGAGCCCAGGTCACCGTCGTACCCGAACACAGCAGGATCAGCGTGTTGAGCAGCGGCAGCGCGAAGGGGTCCATGACCGCTTCGATCGCCTTGGGCGGGAACTGCCCGCCGATTACTTCGGCGATCTCGCTCGGGAACAGCGCGAAGTTGAACCAGGCCCAGAACCAGCCGACGAAGAACATCACTTCCGAAGCGATGAACAGGATCATGCCATAGCGCAGGTGAAGCTGGACGACCGGCGTGTGGTCGCCCGCCTGGGCTTCCTTCACGATGTTCGAGAACCAGCTGAAGAAGGTCGCGATCAGGCCGGCGATGCCGAGACCCAGGACCAGCCAATGGCCGGGCAGGTCATGCATGAACAGCACCATGCCGGTGGTGAACGTGACTGCCGAAGCGGCACCGGCAATTGGCCAGATGTCGGGTGGCAGAATGTGATAATCGTGGTTCTTGGCGCCGGCCATGTGAACTTTCCTGATCCTTGAATGCGGTGGCCCTTAATGCGGTGGCGCGGGCCGGTCTAGAGGGTTGCTCTCGCTATCTGGTGCGATGGAACGTGTAGCTGAGTGTTATCTGCTCCACGTGCTTCATATTGGGATCGTCGAGCGCCTTGGGATCGACGTAGAACAGCACCGGCATCGCGACTTCCTCGCCGGGCTTGAGCGTCTGCTCGGTGAAGCAGAAGCACTGGATCTTGTTGAAGTACTTGCCCGCCTGCTCCGGCTCGACGTTGAAGCTGGCCGTGCCGGTGATCGGGACCGCGCTGAGATTCTTCGCCTCGAAGATCGCCATGTCGCGTTCGCCGAACTGAACCGTGTCGGTCACGTGGCGGGGGCGAAAAGTCCAGGGCATATCGACCGCGGTGTTGGCGTCGAACCGAATGGAGATCGTCCGCACGCCAGCGCTCTTGGCCTGCTTCTGCGCCTCGACGGCCTGGGCCATCGTCGCGCGCTGCGTTGTACCGCCAAACCCGGTGACGCGGCAGAACAGGTCGTAGAGCGGGACCGCGGCATAGCCGAGGCCAAGCATGGCAAGCGCCACGATCAGGGCAATCAGACCGACGCGGCGATTCTTCCGTTCGATCGAGGCCGTGGTCATCCGCCGCCTCCGACCCTCACGATCGTGATGGCATAGAACAGCGCCACGAACGCCAGCAGCACCAGCGCCAAGGCGATGTTGCGGCCGCGGCGGGCCTTCTTGAACTGCGCTTCTTCTTCCGGAGTCATGACACGATCCCCTGCCCCAGTATCAGCCGGTCCGCAACCAGCGCGGCGAACAGGGCGAAAAGATAAAGCACCGAAAACCCGAACAGGCGCTTTTCCGGCTTCATCTTGTCGTTCTCAACGCTGCGCCGGAAGGCGACTGGAAGCGCCAGAATTACGAACAGGCCGGAAAGCACAAGGGCAGCCGCGCCATAGATCACGCCAGTGCCGCCAATCCACCAGGGCGCTAGGCTCACGACCAGGAGGATGACCGAATAGATCAAGATTTGCCGCCGCGTGGCGCCTTCGCCTGCCACCACCGGTAGCATTGGAATGCCAGCCTTGGCGTAGTCCGACTTCACGAACAGGGCGAGGGCCCAGAAGTGCGGCGGGGTCCACATGAAGATGATCACGAACAGCAGCACCGGCATCAGCGTGATGTGGCCCGTCACCGCGACCCAGCCGATCAGCGGCGGAAAGGCCCCTGCCCCACCGCCGATGACGATGTTCTGCGGCGTCCGCGGCTTGAGCCAGATGGTGTAGATCACGGCGTAGTAGAGGATCGAAGCGGCCAGGATCAGCCCCGACAGCCAGTTCACCGCCAGGCCCATCACCAGCACCGAGGCGACCGAAATCGCGATACCGAAGTCGCGCGCGTCGTTCGGCCGCATGCGGCCTTGCGGCAGCGGGCGCTGGGCGGTGCGCTTCATCTTGGCGTCGATGTCCGCTTCCCACCACATGTTGAGCGCCGCCGCGCCGCCCGCGCCAACGGCGATGCACAGCACGGCGGTGAAGGCGATCACGGGATGGATGTGGCCGGGCGCGGCGAGCAGCCCGCAGAGCCCGGTGAACACCACGAGGCTCATCACGCGCGGCTTGGTCAGCGCGAAGAAGTCGCGCCATTCGGCCGGGAGTGCCTGGGTCTGGGCGGTTGCAGTCATGTTTCTACCTGAAAAGGGGGCGCACCGTCACCGGCACGCCCCCCTCCTTATTCCGTGCGGCCCGATTGGGCCACCGCGTCAGTGAGCCGAAGCCGTGTCCGGCTTGGAGCCGATCGCGTCGTGATGCGAGTGGTGGTCCTCGATCACCGGCAGCGTTTCGAACTGGTGGTACGGCGGCGGGCTCGACAGCGACCATTCGAGCGTGGTCGCGCCTTCGCCCCAATAGTTCGCCGGCGCCTTCTTGCCCGCGACGAACGCGTAAACCAGGTTGGCGAAGAAGATCACCATCGAACCAGCCATGATCACGTAGCCGATCGAGGAGATGTGGTTCCAGTACTCGTAGGCCGGAGTGTAGTCCGGATAGCGGCGAGCCATCCCCTGCAGACCCAGGAAGTGCTGCGGGAAGAAGATGATGTTCACGCCGATGAAGAAGATCCAGAAGTGCAGGTGGGCGAGGAACTCGCTGTGCATCTTCCCGCTCATCTTCGGGAACCAGTAGTAGAACCCGGCGAAGAGCGAGAACACCGCACCCATCGACAGCACGTAGTGGAAGTGCGCCACGACGTAGTAGGTGTCGTGCAGGTTGTCATCGAGGCCGCCGTTGGCGAGCACGACGCCGGTCACGCCGCCGACGGTGAACAGGAAGATGAAGCCCATCGCCCAAACCATCGGGCTCTTGAACTCAACGCTGCCGCCCCACATCGTCGCGACCCAGCTAAAGATCTTGATGCCGGTCGGCACCGCGATCACCATGGTTGCGGCGGTGAAGTACATCTTGGTGTTCACGTCCATGCCGACGGTGAACATGTGGTGCGCCCACACGACGAAGCCGACGACGCCGATCGCGACCATGGCGTAGGCCATGCCGAGGTAGCCGAACACCGGCTTGCGGCTGAAGGTCGCCACGATCTGGCTGATCATGCCGAAGCCCGGCAGGATCATGATGTAGACTTCCGGGTGACCGAAGAACCAGAACAAGTGCTGGTACAGGATCGGATCGCCACCACCGGCCGGATCGAAGAAGGTCGTGCCGAAGTTACGGTCGGTAATCAGCATGGTGATCGCCGCGGCGAGCACCGGCAGCGCCAGCAGCAGCAGGAACGCGGTCACCAGCACCGACCAGGCAAACAGCGGCATCTTGTGCAGCGTCATGCCCGGCGCGCGCATGTTGAAGATCGTGGTGATGAAGTTGATCGCACCCATGATCGAGGCCGCGCCGGCAAGGTGCAGCGCGAAGATGCCGAAGTCGACCGCGGGGCCGACCGATCCGGATGTCGAAAGCGGCGCGTAGACGGTCCAGCCCGTGCCCGCACCGTTGCCCGTACCACCTGGGAAGAACGCCGAGAGCATCAGCGAGATGAAGCCCGCCACGGTCAGCCAGAACGAGATGTTGTTCATGCGCGGGAACGCCATGTCCGGCGCACCGATCATCAGCGGCACGAACCAGTTGCCGAAGCCGCCGATCATCGCCGGCATGACCATGAAGAACACCATGATCAGGCCGTGGGCGGTGATCAGCACGTTCCACATGTGGCCGTCGTGGTTGATGTCCGAAGGCGTGCCGTTGAGGAATTCGACGATGTGACCCATGATCTGCACGCCCGGCTCCGCGAGCTCCCAGCGCATCAGGCCCGACACCGCGCCGCCGATGATCCCCGCGAAGATCGCAAAGATCAGGTAGAGCGTGCCAATGTCCTTGTGGTTGGTGGACATGAACCAGCGGGCGAAGAAGCCCGGCTTGTGATCGGCATCATGGTGATGCTCGTCCGCATGGGCCTGGAAATGGTCGGCGGTGGTAGCCATCGTCAGCGTTACCTTAAAATCTATCGTTCAGCGAAATTCAGGCGGCGGGAGCCGTCGCGGCGGGCGAGGCGTCGGCAGCCGGCGCCGCAGCCGCGGGAGCGGGCGCAGCAGCCGGGGCGGTCGCCGGCGCTGCGGCAGGTGCGTCACCGGGAACCGTGCCGCCTTGCGAGCGGACCCAGGCTTCGAACTGCGGCCGCGGCAGAGCCTCGATGGCGATCGGCATGTAGCCATGGCGGGCGCCGCACAGTTCCATGCACTGCCCGTAGTAGATGCCCGGCTCGTTGATCTTGAGCGTACGTTCGTTGATTCGGCCGGGAACGGCGTCAATCTTGAACCACAGCGACGGCACGCCGAACGAGTGGATCACGTCGGCACCGACGACCTGGATGCGAATCGTTTCACCGACCGGCACCACCATGCGGTTGTCCGCGGCCAGGTGCGGCGGCTCGCCGTTCTTGATCGCGTCTTCTTCGCTCAGCATGTTCGAGATAACTTCGAACCCGCCGTTATCGGGATAGCTGTAGCCCCAGTACCACTGGTAGCCGGTCGCCTTGATCGTCAGCGCATCCTTGGGCGCGCTGTCATACTGGCGGGCAAGCAGGGTGATCGAGGGGACCGCGATCACGACCAGGATCAGCACCGGAACGACAGTCCAGATGACTTCGATCAGCGTGTTGTGGCTGGTCTTCGAAGGCACCGCGTTGCGCTTGCGGTTGTAGCGGACCACGACCCACAGCAGCAGCGCGAGCACGAACAGGCTGATCGCGGTGATGATCGGCATCAGCACGAAAGTGTGCATGCCATAGGCAAAGCGACCATCGTCGGTGTGCTGCGTCTGGAAGTCGATGGCACCGGGAGTCGGTGCACCACGGATCCATTCGGGAGCCTTGAGCGGGGTGTAGGAGCTGTCCGCAGCTACCGCGCCAGCATCGGCCGGCGTCGCGGCAGGCGCTTCAGCGCTGATCGGGGCGGCAACCGCGGCCACCGGGGCAGCAGCTGTCGATTCGGTGGTCGCCGCAGGTGCCACGGCCTCCTGTGCGAGACTCACCTGGGGCGTCGCAACGACGGCCATGAGTGATGCCAGGAACAGGGTGTGCAACCGCTTGCGGGCGATATCGCCGAAGTTCATTTTACTGACGCTTTCCGTTCTCGATTGACGCGCGCTAAGGCTCGCCCGACCCCGGGCAGGGCCGGTTTTGGCGGGCCTATACGCCCGCTTGCCCCATGCCTCAAGCGCTTCTAGGGAGATTTTTCGCAAGGATCGTCAGGGGGGTATGCTCCCGCCCCTTGGCGACTGCAACTGGTACACCGAAAGGCCGCTCCCCTAATGACAGAAGACGAGGTTCTTGCCGAGTTCCGGGCCAGCCATGCCTTGCTGGAGGGTCACTTCCTGCTCTCCTCCGGCCGGCACAGCGGCTATTACCTGCAATGCGCCCGCGTGCTGATGAACCCAGAGCGTGGCGGAAAGCTCGCCCGCGCGCTCGTGCAAAAGCTCCCGCGCGAACTGCGCAGCCAGGTTCGCAAGGTCGTGTCTCCGGCCATGGGCGGGGTCATTATCGGTCACGAAGTCGGCCGTGCGCTCGACGTCGATGCGATCTTCCTCGAACGCCCGACCGGCGTGTTCGAGCTGCGCCGTGGTTTCGACATCGCGGAAGGCGAGAAGATCCTGCTGGTCGAGGATGTCATCACCACCGGGCTCTCCAGCCGCGAAGCGATGAAGGAGATCGTGGCCCTGGGCGGAGATGTGATCGCGGCCGCCGCACTGGTCGATCGCACCGGCGGCGAAGTCGACCTTGGCGTGCCGTTCCATGCGCTCGTGACGATCAACTTCCCGACTTACGAGGAAGACGAAGTTCCGCCTGAACTGGCCGCCATTCCGGCGATCAAGCCGGGGAGCCGCAAGTAGTGAGTGGCGGGCGGCTGCGACTGGGGGTCAACATCGATCACGTGGCCACCATCCGCAACGCGCGTGGTGGTGAACATCCCGATCCGGTCCGCGCGGCTGAGATTGTCGCCAGTGTCGGCGGCGACGGAATTACTGCGCACTTGCGCGAAGACCGTCGGCACATCCGTGACGAGGACCTTCGCCGCATCCAGGATGCGACCGACCTTCCGCTCAACCTGGAGATGGCGGCCACCGACGAGATGGTCGAGATCGCCCTGCGCCACATGCCGCATGCGGCGTGCATCGTTCCCGAAAAGCGCGAGGAGCGCACCACTGAAGGCGGGCTCGACGCGGCGGGGCAGCACAATCACCTGCAGCCGGTCGTTTCACGACTGGTCGATGCAGGCATCAGGGTGAGCTTGTTCATCGCTCCCGACGAACGCCAACTCGACGCCGCACTTCGGCTCGGCGCTCCCGTCGTCGAGTTCCACACCGGCGAATATGCTCACGCAACGGGCGACCAGGTGGCGGTGGAGCTCAAGAAGATTGCCGACATGGCCGCGCTCGCGGCGAAGAACGGTATCGAGCCCCACGCCGGCCACGGCCTGACATATGAAAACGTCCAGCCGATTGCGGCCATCCCGCAACTCGCAGAGTTGAATATCGGGCACTATCTTATCGGAGAGGCCGTGTTCGTCGGCCTCGAGAACGCGGTGAGGCGCATGCGCGAAATGATGGACGCGGCGAGGTGACGATGGCGGCGCTCGGAATACCACTATCGAGGATCAGGTCATGATCATCGGCATGGGCTCCGACCTCTGCAATATCGAGCGCATCCAGGCCGCTCTCGACCGGCATGGTGATCGCTTCGAGTTGCGCTGCTTCACCGTCATCGAGCGTGCCAAGGCGGCCAAGCGGCCGTTCACCCGCGCTGGCACTTACGCAAAGCGCTTTGCCGCCAAGGAGGCCTTTTCCAAGGCCGTGGGCACGGGCTTCTTCAAGGGTGTCTACATGAAGGATATCGGGGTGGTGAACCTGCCCTCCGGCGCTCCGACCCTGCATCTCGAAAACGGCGCGGCGAAGCGGCTTGCGGAACTGACGCCGGATGGCCATGAGGCGCGCATCCACCTTACCCTTACCGACGACCATCCCTGGGCTCAGGCTTTCGTCGTAATCGAGGCACGCCCCCTAACGTGAACGACCAACCTTCCGAACCGATCGGCGCCGACGAATCCCACGGCAAGAAGAAGAAGGCCAAGGTCAACTGGGTGGCGGAAATCCGCGGCCTGATGCTGATGCTGCTCGGCGTGCTGGCGTTCCACACGTTCGTAGCCAAGCCGTTCTATATTCCCAGCGCATCCATGGTTCCCAACCTGCTGGTCGGTGACAGGTTGATCGTCAGCAAGTACCCTTACGGCTGGAGCTGGGTCTCAGCCTCGTTCCACCTCCTCCCCCGCAGCGACTGGCGCATCGCACCCGCCACTCCCGAATATGGCGACATCGTCATCGCGGTCCCGCCGGATAAGGCAGAGGACTACATCAAGCGCGTGATCGGCCGTCCGGGCGACCGCATCGCCATGGTCGACGGCCAGATCATTCTCAACGGCAAGGAAGTGCCGCAGGAAGTCGAGCCCCCAGTGCGGATTCCCGTCGCGGACGAGCAATTCTGCGAAGGACGCCCCTGCCTCGCCGATTTCGACCAATTCCGCGTCCGCGATCCCGATGGCCGCGAATTCTACGAACCGCCGACGTACCGCGAAACGCTGCCGAACGGCGCGAGCTATCTGATCATCGACCACATGACGCAGCAGCTCGACAATTTCGACGAGATCGAAGTGCCCGAAGGCTACGTGTTCCTCATGGGCGACAATCGCGATCACTCGGCTGACAGCCGCGCCCCCGCAGCGCCAATCAGCAACGGGCTAGGCGGTCCGGTCCCGATCTCGAGCGTCGGCGGCCGCGCGGAAATCATCACCTTCTCTCTCGACGGCAGCGCCGGCTGGAATCCGCTGAGCTGGTTCAGGGCATTGCGCCCGGACCGTGCTTGGACCACTCTCCGCCCCGAACTGCGCGGAGCGGGAGAGGGTGATGGCCGAGACTGACGCCACCGACGGTCCTGCGGGCGACAACCGGGCGAGCCCCACCCACATTACCAGCCCGGCCCTGCGCTACGAGGCCAAGCGAGCGCTGCTGTGGGTCACCATCGTCGGTCTCGCGATCCTGGCGATCTACATTTCGCAAGCGTTGCTGGTGATCTTCGGCGCGATGGTCTTCGCTTCGATGCTCGACGGCGGAGCCCGGCTGCTTGGGCGAATCCTCCCAATCGGACGCGGCTGGCGGCTGGCGATCGTACTGCTCGCGTCGATCGGGTTCGTAATCTGGCTCACCCGGTTTGCGGGTTCGCAGATAGCCTATGAAGCGGCCGAACTGCCGCAAATCGTGACGCAGCAGGCGAACCGCTTCTTCCAGTGGCTCGACCAGAAGGGCTTCGACATCGACATTAACGATGTGCAAGGCGTGGCCGGCCAGTTGATGAGTGGCGTCGGCACGCTGACCAAGGCGATCGGCGGAATTTTCGGGGCGCTGACGACGCTGTTTCTGGTCGCGATCATCGGCATCTACATCGCGCTCGAACCACGACTCTATGAGCGGGGCATCGCCTGGATGCTGCCACCCGAACGGCGCGGAAACTTCTACATCACCGTGAACCGCATGGCCTTCACCATGCGCCGGCTGATGGGCGGACGCCTGCTGGGCATGGTCTTCGAAGGCGTGTTCACCTGGGTCATGCTCGCGGTCTACGGCGTCCCGATGGCGGCGCTGCTGGCCATTCTGACCGGCATGCTCGCCTTCATCCCCAATGTCGGCGCGATCGTTTCGGGCGTGCTGATGGTGCTCGTCGGATTTTCCGGCGGGCTCGAGATGGGGCTCTACACGATCTTCGTCTATTTCCTGGTCCAGAACATCGACGGCTACATCGTAGTCCCACTGATCGCGCGGAAGACGGTCGATCTCGCCCCAGCCCTGGTGCTGGCCGCGCAGCTTGTCATGGGCGTGCTGTTCGGCGTGCTCGGCCTGTTCCTGGCCGATCCGCTCCTGGCGATGATCAAAGTCGCGCTGGAGCGCCGGGCGGAACAGAACCAACAAGATGGGTCGCAACTCAAGGCGGAGGCCGATGGTCCGTAAGTTTCTCTACATTGTTGCCGTATTTCTGGTGATCCTCATCGCAGGCGCGTTCGCGCTGCGGCTGTGGTCGAGCAAGCTTGCGGAAATCGCCTTCGTGCCTTCGACCGAGTTCGTCGCGCAGGACCCGCTCGCCAGCAACGCCTACCAGGATCCGGCGATGTGGTTCTCAAGGCCCGGCATCGGAGCGCCGACGGACCCGTCGCGCTGGCAGCCCGCCGGCGTTCCCGCTGCGGCCAAGCCGCCGGTGAACTTCGCGGTCTTCTTCGTCCACCCGACCAGCTACCTCGAGAGCGTCCACTGGAACGCCCCGCTCGACGATGCCCAGTCGCAGACCCGCGCCAAGGTCTACCTCCGCGGGATGGCGAGCCCGTTCAACCGCGCCAGCGAGATCTGGGCCCCGCGTTATCGCCAGGCAACTTTCGGTGCGTTCCTCACCGATGCGGAGGGAGCCGACGAGGCGATCGACGCGGCTTATCAGGATGTTGCGCAGGCTTTCGACTATTTCGTCGACAGTGTCGGCCCCGACACGCCGATCGTGCTCGCCGGACATAGCCAGGGCTCGCATCACATCCTGCGGTTGCTGCGGGAAAAGGTCGCCGGAACTCCGCTGCAACAGCGAATCGCCATGGTCTACCCAGTGGGCTGGCCGATCTCGGTCGCGCACGACCTCCCTGCCCTTGGTCTTCCGGCTTGCGCCACACCGGACCAGGCCGGCTGCATCATGACCTGGTCGAGCTTCGCCGAACCCGCCGAGACTGACGCCTGGTTCCAGATTTTCCGCGCTTCGAAGGGCTTCGACGGACAGCCACGTGGCGAGAGCCCGATCCTGTGCGTCAATCCGCTCAACGGCACACTCAACGGCTCGGCCCCAGCATCCGCGAACCTCGGCACGCTGGTGCCGAACGAGACCATGACCAGCGGCGAACTCGTGCCCGGCTCCGTGCCCGCTCGCTGCGATCCGCGAGGGATCCTGCTGATCGGCGATCCACCGGAGCTTGGCCAGTACGTGCTGCCGGGCAACAACTATCACGTCTACGACATCCCGCTGTTCTGGCGGAACCTGCAGGAAGACGTGACGCGGCGGATCGGCGCCTGGTCGGCCGCGCGATGATTACCGAGCAGGCTGGTGACTTCCGTTCGGCCCTGCCTGAAGGCGGGGTCCTGCTTGGGCTCGACCTCGGCACCAAGACCATAGGCACGGCGTTCTGCGATGCCGGCTGGAGCTTTGCCAGCGCGGGCAAGACGCTGCCGCGCGGCAAGTTCTCCAACGACTTTGCCGCGCTGAAGGCCCTCGTCGCCGAGCGGCGGGTGAAGGGTGTTGTGATCGGCCTGCCGCTCAATATGGACGGTACCGGCGGACCGCGCGCCCAGGCCAGCCGCGCGTTCGCGCGCAACCTCGCGCCCTTGGAATTGCCAGTGCTGCTTTGGGACGAACGCTGGTCCACCACCAGCGCCGAACGCGCGATGATTTCGCAAGACTTCAGCCGCGCCAAGCGGGCCGAGCGAATCGACAGCCACGCCGCTGCGGTGATCCTGCAGGCGGCGATAGACCGGCTCGCGGGCGGGATTCTCTAGGCTTCAGGCCTTCGGCGTAAGAGCAGCACGAGGCCGGGCAGCAGTGAACCGTCGTGCGGCAGTTCCCGCCTCACGGCGTCGGCCCGAGAGCGGTCGAGGATCGCATGAGCCACCTCCGGCTCGAACAAGATAACGTCGGCACTTCCCAGCAACCGCGCCTGCCTCAGCGTCAGGTCGTCCGGATCGTCGCTGCTGATCGTTAGCTCGATCGTCTGTCCCGCCGCCGGTGCCACAGCATCAGCCAGCCAGACATCCACCCTGTCCGCCGCGCCATCCGTCAAAGGATCGAGCGTCCCACCCTCCGCGAACGCAGCATCGAGTGCCATGCGCCGATCCGCAGCAGCCGGCCATCGGGCCCGCAGTTTCGCTCGTGCGCCATTCAAAGCATCGGCCAAGCGGCCAAGATCAGCCGGGAACAAGGCCTCCAGCCGCAAGCGCAACTGCTTGGCCAATCCGGCCGAAGCCCCAGACGTGCCGACCGCGATCAACACAGGGTCGCGATCGAGCAAACTCGGCACCGTGAAGTCACACAAATCGGGCCGGTCGACCACGTTCACCAGCACGCCAGCAGCGCGCAGCTTGACCGCGTCCGCCTCGCAAGCGGCAGCCTCTTCATGCGCGACAAAAGCCAGTCGAGCCCCGCGCGAGAGGCCATCCTCAAGTTCCCTTGAGGTTTGCCCTCCAGCCCGTTCCACGAGGCGCCTTTTCGCCTCGGCAGCCGCCCCGTCCCCCAGCACGATCACCGGCTGACCGGCGATGCGATGGAAGAGCGGGAGCGAGCGCATCAGAGCCAGTCCGGGACCCGCTCGGCGGCGGTGATCTCTTCCGGGAGGATGCGGTCGGCGACGACGGCGAACTTGTCGCCATCGACCATGACCTCGGCCACGAAACCGCGGCTGTTGTAGCTCGAAGCCATCGTCGCGCCGTAAGCGCCGGCAGTGCGGAACACCGCTAGGTCGCCGGCTTCGACGCCTTCGATATCACGGCCCATGGCGAAGGTGTCGCCGGTTTCGCAGATCGGTCCGACGATGTTGGCGGTCATGCGCTTGTTCGACGGCCGGACCGCTTCGAAGTCATGCCACGACCCGTAGAGCGCCGGTCGCGCTAGGTCGTTCATGGCCGCATCGACGATCACGAACGGATCCCTGATCCCACGCTTCACGCGCACGACCTTGGTCAGCAACACTCCGGCGTTGCCGGCGATGACACGGCCAGGCTCGAACATCAGCCGCACGTCCCAGCCGCTGGTCACGCGCGCGACCATTTCGCCATACGCGGCCGGGCTCGGCATTACGTCGCCCGCTTTGTACGGCACGCCAAGACCGCCGCCGAGATCGGCATGGCTGACCTTGAGGCCGTTGGCACGCAAGCTGCTAATCAGCCCGCCAAGCTTTTCGAACGCCCGCTCCAGCGGAGCGAGGTCGGACAGTTGGCTACCGATGTGCACCGCAACCCCGCGCATATCGAGACCGGGCATGGCCGCGAGGCGCGCGTAGATCGCTGGTGCTTCTCCGATCGGCACGCCGAACTTGTTGTCCGCCTTACCGGTCGAGATCTTGTCATGCGTGCCGGCGTCGACGTCCGGATTGACGCGCAGCGCGCAGGGAGCGCGAAGGCCCCGCGCCGCGGCGAGCGCCGAGAGCTCCGCGCCCTCCTCTTCGGATTCGAGATTGAACTGTCCGATTCCGGCATCGAGCCCGCGGATCAGTTCGTAGTCCTGCTTGCCGACCCCGGAGAACACGACTTCGCTCGCCGGCATGCCAGCGGCCAGCGCTCGCGCCAGTTCGCCGCCGGACACCACGTCCGCCCCGAACCCTTCGCGCTGCATCACGCGCAGCACCGCCAGGTTGGGATTGGCTTTGACCGCGAACGCCACGTGCGGATCGCCCAGCGGCGCCAATGCTTCCCGAAACACGCGCGCATGCCGTTCGAGCGTGGCGCGCGAATAGACGTAGACCGGCGTGCCGACTTCCGCGGCGATGCGGGCCAAAGGAACGTCCTCGGCGTAAAGCTCGCCGTCGCGAATGTGAAAATGATCCATGATTAGACTGTCTTTACCCTTCGGGCGGCAGGTCGAACGGGTCGTCCTCGCGCTCTTCGGAGCGCTGCCGTAATTCTACATTGCGAGTGGGGACGGCCTGCGTGTTGGGCTCCAGCAATTCGGCTGAAGTCTCGGGCTCGTTCCTGGCGAACGGAGTGGGCGGCAAGGGCTGCCCGGCCGCCTGCTTGAGATCCTGCTGGCTACCGCAGGCCGCAAGGCCCAGGCCCGCAAGGAGCACGAGAGCGCGAAGACGAGTCATCCACCCATACCTAGCGCCTCACGCGCCTCGGCGATACGTTTGCGTACTTCGGCCGGAGCAGTGCCACCGTGGCTGGCGCGAGCGGCGACCGAGGCTTCGACCGAAAGGGCCGCGTAAACGCCCTCCCCAATCCGGCCGTCGATCCCCTGCAGGTCCGCCAGCGACAGCGCTTCGAGCGCGATCCCGCGGCTCTCCGCCAGCTTGACCGCCGCCCCGGTGATGTGATGCGCCTCGCGGAAGGGAATTCCCGCCTGGCGCACCAGCCAGTCGGCGAGGTCCGTCGCGGTGGCATAGCCAAGCTCTGCCGCTTGGCGCATCCGGTCGGTGCGGAATTGCGCTTCCGCCACCATCCCGGTCATCGCCGCGACCGACAGGCCGAGCAGATTGGCCGCCTCGAACACCGGCGGCTTATCGTCCTGCATGTCCTTCGAATAAGCGAGCGGCAGGCCCTTCATCGTCACCATCAGCGACACCGCGCTGCCGACAATACGCCCGGCATGGCCGCGCACCAGCTCTGCCGCGTCGGGGTTCTTCTTCTGCGGCATGATCGAACTGCCGGTCGAGAGCGAATCCGGCAGGCGCACGAAGCCGAACGGCTGGCTCGCCCAGATGATGAACTCTTCCGCCAGCCGCGACAGGTGCAGCGAGCATTGAGCCGCAGACATCAGATAATCGAGCGCGAAGTCGCGATCGGACACCGAGTCGAGGCTGTTCGCGGTCGGCTTGTCGAAACCAAGCGCTTGCGCGGTCATCTCGCGGTCGATCGGGAAACCGGTTCCGGCCAGCGCCGCACTGCCGAGCGGCGACTCATTCGAACGCTTGCGAGCATCGGCAAACCGCGAACGGTCGCGGCGGATCATCTCGTAATAGGCCATCAGATGATGCCCGAGCGTGACTGGCTGCGCGGTCTGCAGGTGTGTGAATCCCGGCATGATGCTGTCGGCATGCTCGCCCGCCCGCGTCACCAGCGCCCGTTGGAGTGCCTCCAGACCCGCATCGACCTGATCGATCGCATCGCGCACCCACAGGCGGAAATCGGTCGCCACCTGGTCGTTGCGGCTGCGCGCCGTGTGGAGTCGACCCGCGGCTGCGCCGATCAGTTCGGCCAACCGGCTTTCGGTGGTCATGTGGATGTCTTCGAGCGACCAGTCTTCCGGAACGCCGTCGGCCTCATACTCAGCGGCAACCTGGTCGAGACCCGCTTCAATCGCCTTGGCGTCCTCGGCCGAAACGATCCCGCAAGCGCCGAGCATTGCGGCGTGGGCCTTGCTCGCGGCGATGTCCTGACGCCACAATGCCTTGTCGAAAGGGATCGAGGCGTTAATTTCGCGCATAATCGAGCTGGGCCCTTCCGCGAAGCGCCCGCCCCACATCTGGTTGGAGCCTGCAATGCCCCGTTCGCCGTCGTTCTTGCTCACGTGTGTTATCGCCCTCGTCGTCGGGGGCTGCGATAGGCAAAGCGCCGAACCCGCGCAACCGCAGGAACAAGCTTCGCCTGAAAACGGCGCCGAGCTTACCGGCACCATCGACCGCAGCTTTGTCGGCCAGTCCCTGCCCGCGGCGCAACTTGTCGACCCCTCGGGCGCGACGCTGGCGATGGCCGACCTCAAGGGCAAGCCGACGCTGGTCAACCTCTGGGCCACCTGGTGCGTGCCCTGTGTGGCAGAGATGCCCAAGCTCAACGACCTCGCCGCCGAACTCGGTGACAGCGTGCGCGTCGTGACCGTGAGCCAGGACATGAAGGGCGCCGAAGTGGTCGAGCCGTTCTTCGCCCAGCGCAAGCTCGCCAACTTGCCGAAGTGGATCGACGCGAAGAACGATTTGCCGTTCGCCTACGGCGGCGGCGCGGCATTGCCGCTTACGGTGCTTTACGGCGCAGACGGCAAGGAGATCTGGCGAATGGTAGGCGGCTTCAACTGGTCGAGCGCCGAGGCGCGCGAACTCGTGGCCGAGGCGACGCCAGGAAAGGGATGACACCATGTCCCAGCTGAGCCGCGACCTTGCTGCCGGAATGGACCGCAGGCGCTTGCTCGGCGGCATGGCCCTCGGCCTTGGCGGGATGATACTCACCGCCTGTGGCTCGCGGGCTGGAGCGCAGGGAGAAGATGCAGCCTGCGCGGCTTCACCGACCGAGACCCGGGGGCCGTTTCCCGCCGACGGCAGCAACGGCGGGGCACGGCCGATCAACGTGCTCGACCTCGACGGTGTGGCGCGACGCGATATCCGCTCGGGCTTTGCCGGGATGGGCGGAACGGCGGAAGGCGTGCCGCTCGAGCTGGAAATCGAGCTTGTCGGCTCCGGCTGCGGCGCCCTTCCCGGTCACGCGGTCTACTTGTGGCAGAACGACGCGGAGGGCGCCTATTCGCTCTATAATCTCGCGGAGACCAACTACCTGCGCGGGCTGCAGCCGTCTGATGCCGGGGGCCGCGTCCGCTTCACCAGCATCATCCCCGGCTGTTACGGTGGCCGCTATCCGCACTGCCATTTCGAAGTGTTCGAAAGCGCACAGGCCGCTATTGGCGGCGCGCGGCCACTGCTGGTTTCCCAGCTGGCCTTCCCTGACGCCGAATGCCGAGCAATCTACGGCGGCGATGGGCGCTATGGGGACTCGCTGCGCAACCTCGAACGCCTGCCGATTGGACGGGATTTCGTGTTCGGCGATTCCGATCCAGCGGGTCAGCAACGGCAGACGCTGAAGCTCACCGGCGATCTGACGCGCGGCTATCAAGGTACCGCTGTGGTCGGCTTGGCCTAGCGCGGCTCTTCGCTATCGATCGGGAATGGTGGGCGGTGACGGGCTCGAACCGCCGACCCTCTCGGTGTAAACGAGATGCTCTACCAACTGAGCTAACCGCCCCACTGCGTGGGAACGGCGCGATTTAGCGACTTTTCGGGGGTGGTCAACGGGTGCCGGAACAGAAGGACGCTCGTAACCGTCAATGCAGCTTGAGTCGGGGCCGCACGATGCGGTTGACCCGATCGACGAGGAGGAGCGTCATCCCCTTCAGCCAGCCGTGGATCGCGATCAGGTGCATCCGGTAGAGCGAAGCATAGACCAACCGGGCCAGACGTCCTTCGATGGCCATCCTCCCTCCAACCAGATTGCCCATCAGGCTGCCGACCGTCGAAAAACGACTCAAGGAAACGAGCGACCCGTGATCGTGGTAGACGAAGGCCTTGAGAGGCCTTCCATCCATGATGCGGACGAGATTGACGAACACCGTCCGCGCCATCTGATGGGCTGCCTGCGCCCGCGGAGGAACGGGAGTGGTGCGCCCAGCCGGCGTGCAGGAACAGCAGTCGCCCATGGCGAAAATCAGCGGGTCACGCGTAGTCTGCAGAGTGTCCCGCACCACCAGCTGATTGATGCGATTGGTTTCGAGGTCGAGATTCGCCAGCATCGGCGGTGCCTTCACCCCCGCCGCCCACACCAGCAAGTCGCCCGTGATGCGCTCACCGCCCTCGGTGACGATTGCATGGGGCACGGCCTCAATCACGCGCACGCCAGTGAGGACGCGCACGCCAAGCGCTTCGAGTTCGGCCTGCGCCGCTTCAGCCAGGCGCTCCGGAAGCGCCGGAAGGATGCGCGGTCCAGCTTCGATCAAGGTGATCTCCAGCCGGCTTTCGTCAAACACCTCGAGCCCATAGTATCTTAGTGCGCCAGCCGCGTTGTAGAGTTCGGCAGCGAGTTCCACGCCCGTCGCCCCGCCGCCAACGATGACCACTTGCACATGCGCGTCGGCGGCCGGGTCGACGCTCATCTCCCGAGACACGCGCAGGCAGTGGTCGAGTAGGCGGTTGCGGAATCGGTCCGCCCCGACGCGATCATCCAGGCGCATGCAGTTTTCGGCCACGCCTGGCGTGCCGAAGTCGTTCGACTCCGATCCGACGGCGAGGACGAGATAGTCGTAGCGTATGGTATGCCGGCCGATGATCTCGCTACCGTCATCGTCGAGCAGCGGCGCTATGATCACTTGGCGATTGACGCGGTCGACGCTTTCGAGCTTGCCGAAGAAGTAGCGGTAGCCCCAGCGGTGGCAGTGGCTGCGGTAGCCTACCTCGTCGAGATTGGCGTCGAGCGAGCCTGCCGCAACCTCGTGCAGCAGCGGCTTCCATACATGCGTGCGATTCTTTTCGACGAGGATGATGTCGTGCCGCTTGCGACCAAATTTCGCGCCGAGACGACGGACCAGTTCGAGGCCGCCTGCGCCGCCCCCCACCACCACGATCTGCGTCTTGCGTAGCAAGTCATCCCCCCGCGACGGTTTGAGCAACGTGAGCCGTAGCTAACGTACTCAGCGACCTTATCAAACCCTTCTGGGAATGCCGTCGATCCAGTGCGTGCTTTAAACCGCGGCCCGTGGAACGAAATCGACCGTCGCCGTGGGCGTGCCGGCGCCGGTGACGCACGCGTCTACCTCGAACACCTCACGCAGCAAGGCGGAGGTCAGCGTCTGCTCGGTCGGGCCGAAGGCTGCAAGTTGCCCATTGCTCATCACCGCCACGTGCGTGGCGTAACGCGCGGCGAGCGTGAGGTCGTGGAGCGAGGCTATGACGAGCTTACCCTGGTCGGCGAGCGCGCGGAGCCTGATCATCCCGTCGAGCGCGTGCCGCGGGTCCAGGCCCGCGAGCGGCTCATCGACCAGCAGCACTTCAGGATCGCCGACAACGGCGCGTGCAAGCATGGCGCGGACCAGTTCGCCGCCGGACAGCGTCGTCGCCGGTTGGTCGCGATGACTGGCCAGGTCCACGGCCTCAATGGCTGCGGCCACGCGCGCGCGCATCTCGTCCGGGAGCCCGCCAAACGCCGGCAATTGCGGCAACAACCCGAGCGCAACCAGCCGTTCGACCGATACCGGCCATTCGGCGCGCGGGTTCTGCGGCAAGTAAGCGCGGACGCGCGCCAGTTCGCGCCGGTCGAAGGCGGAGATCGCTGCCCCGTCGAGCTTTGCCGTGCCGCGATCGGGCCGCAGCAACCCCGCCAGGATCGACAGCAAGGTCGACTTGCCGGCGCCATTCGGGCCGATGAGGGCGACCAACTGGCCGCCTTGCGCATGGAGAGTCACGCCGTTGACGATCGTCCGCCCGCCCCGCACCACGGTGAGCCCTTCGGCCTCGATCCGGCTCATGGCGACATCCGCCGCAATCTGGCGACCAGCCAGAAGAAGAACGGGGTGCCCACCAGGCTCGTCAAGACGCCGAGCTTCACTTCCTGATCGGTGGGTATGACCCGCGTGGCGACATCGGCGAACAACAGCAAGATCGCGCCGAACAGCGCCGAGGGAAGCAGGACCCGGCTCGGCTGGTGGCCCACGAATGGCCGCACGAGATGCGGCGCAAGCAGGCCGATGAAGCCGATCGCCCCAGTCACGGCCGTTGCCGCGCCCACGGAAAGAGCAGTGCCTGCGAGCGCCAGGAAGCGAGTGCGCGAGAGGTCGACTCCCAGGCTTTGCGCTTGAGCCTCCCCTAGTGTGAGCGCATCCAGGTCGCGGGCGGTCAAGGACAGGCATAGCCAGCCGACGAGGATGAATGGCGCTGCCAGCATGACCTGGTTCCAATCCCGATCCGCCAGCGAACCGAGCATCCAGATCGTCATCTCGTAGGCGGCATAGGGATTGGGCGCGAAATTGAGGGCGAGGCTGAGACCTGCACCCATCAAGCCCGAAACGGCCACGCCCGCGAGGATCATGGTCAAGGTACCGCCCCGCCCGGCCCCCAGAGTCAGTGAGGCAGCGGCCAAGGCGCCAACGATCCCGAGGGTCGGCCTGGCCAAGGCGAACGTGCTCGATAGCCCGAAATAGATCGCGATCACCGCGCCGAGCGCCGCGCCCGGCGAGACGCCGAGCAGGCCTGGCTCGGCGAGCGGATTGCGCAACAGGCCCTGCAGAGTGGCGCCCGCCAGGCCGAGCGTAGTGCCAGCGAGTATGGCGAGGACCGTGCGGGGCAGGCGCAGCTCGGACAGGATCAGCCAGGGCAAGTTCGGCTTCGGTTCGAACACACTGCCTGCCAGCACAGCCGGATCGAGCCAGACCCTTCCAGTGCCGAGCGACAGCAACACGCCGACGACGAGGAGCACAGCTGCCAGGAAAGGCCAGGCCCGACGACCTACCACTCCACACCGCCTTGCGGGACTTTGGCCAGGGCCTGGCGCAATTGGAGCACGGCGTCGGCCGATTGCGGCAGGCCGCAGGCGTAGAGCGAGGCTGGATAGGAAATCCGCCGTCCGGCGTAAGCCCTGCGGATTGCCGGATGTTCCGACACCGCATCGCGCAGGGCCGGTCCGTCGTAGCGGTCTTCGCCGCGCATGATCGCGTCGGGGCGCGCCGCCAGCAGTTCCTCGACCCCGAAGGTCGAATAGCTCGCATCGGGCATCCGGCGGGCGAGGTTGATTGCACCGGCGCGGCGGATGATCTCATCGGTCAGGGTACCGGCCCCGGGCACGGCGTCGCCACTGCTCCAGGCGGCCACTTCGAGCGCATTCGCCGGCCGGTCCCGGTCGAGCTGGGCAAGCTTGGCGTCCATGTCGGCGATCAGGGCTTCAGCCCGTTGCGGTTCGCCGACCGCCGCGCCGATCTGCCGGGTGATGCGGCGAATGTCTGCGAAGCTGTTGGCGGCGTCGATCTCTATCAGCGGGGCCCCCACTTGGCCCGCCAATCGCCGCATCACCGAGGCCGACCACGGGCTCGCGAGGATCAGGTCGGGCTGCTGGGTTACGACCTCCTCGGCCGAGCCGTGATTGGTCGCGACTCCGGCATCGGCTCCGGGCATCAGGACCTGGACCGGGTCGTGCGCGAGGTAAGTGATCGAAGCGATCCGTTCCTTCGGCACGAGCATGAGCAGGAGGATATCGCTGCACATGTTGGTCGACATGATGCGCTGCGGCTTGCCGACGGGGAGGTGCCTGTCCGTCTCGCTCGAAGCGGCAGCGGTCATGCAGGCCAGCGCGGTGAGGCAGGCCGCAAAGGCGCCGGTCCGAAGCCTCCCCCATCTCATGCCCCGCGCCGCTCCTGTCTGCATTCGTTCGTCAGATACTCAATGGCGGGCGCTTATCCTCCCACCGTCAGCGAAGGTCCAGCGTGGACCGCATGAAATCTCGCGGAATTTAGGGGACCAAAGCATAAGCCCTCTCCCGGAGGGAGAGAGGTCCTCTGTCACACCACTCTCGTCCCGCCTTTGCCCACTTCAGCGAAGTAGCGGGCCATCATTTCGGCGGCGCGGTCGGTCAGGGCGATGAAGGCGCGCCGTCGATCGGCATCGTCTTCGTTCCGCTGAAGCAGCCCTGCCTCGATCATCTGGCCGATCCAACGCAGCGCAGTGGTCGGCGGCACGCCGCTGGCAATGCACAGCGAAGTCACCGAAACGCGGATGCTCTCGATCCGTGCGGCAGTGAGATCGAGCAGAATGTCCCACGCAGGATCAGCAAACAGCGCCCCATCGAAGAACCGCGAGCGTATGTGGCGGTTGCGGATTATCCGGCGGATCATCCGCGCGTCAGGCAGTGACGGCTTCGCACCCGAACCCAGACGTCCGCTTCCCTTAGGTCCCTGCCCGGCGAATTCGGAACCGGGGCTTTCGAGGCGAAGCCCCTTACCTTCCCCGAAGATCGCCGCATGCCCCACGCCGAACTGGTCGAGGCGTTGCGCCACTTCTCCAACTTGCTCGATCAGGCGCAGCAGGGTGAGACGATCTTCTTCCGACAATTCCCGCAGGCGGAGATTGGAAAACCGGGTGAGCGCCCGGCCCAGCGCAATGATCCGATCGGCCCGACTCGGGTCCACCAGGATCTGCGCGTCGGACTGGTCGCAACAGGCGAACACGTCATCGAGCGCTTCGATCGAGGTCGAAACAATCAGGTGGGCCGCAGAGTGTTGCACGCGCATGTCCAGCCGCGACAAGGCCGCGAGCACCGCGGCATCGGTTTGCGGACAATCGACCAGCACCACTTCCCCGATCGGCCGCGCTTCCCCATCGAGCAGCGCCGCCACCGGCCCACATTCGCGCACTGCCATCCCCGCCGCCATGGCGTCATCGCGGATCTGGTCCCGGACGTGCTCTCGATCAGCAAAGATCGAGACGGCAAGCGGCATCCCAGCCGGTCCGGTCGCCTGCTCTTCGAGCGCTACATAAGGAAAATCGGCTTGCGGCATCAGCTCCTCCTGATGAGAACATCATAGGAACATAATCCAACAAGTCAAGTAATTTCAGCTCGTTATATCAATCGACGTACCGTCGGGAATGAGCTGCCAAAGCTCGGCAATCTCGGCATTTTCGAGCGCGATGCAGCCGTCGGTCCAGTCACCGGGCAGCCGCCCATCGGGGAGCCAGATCGGCTGCCCGTGAATGAAGATCGCGCCGCCGGGAGAGCGGCCACGCGAACGGGCAAACTCGGTGTCCGTCGTGTTGGGATAGGAGATGTGCAGGCTCAAGTGATAGGCGCTCTTCGGATTGCGGTAGTCGATGGCATAGACGCCTTCGGGCGTCCGTTCGTCACCTTCGAACCGCTTATGACCCTCTGGCGCGTCGCCAAGCTGCAGACCCTGATAGGTGCGGTAAGGCTTGCCACCGGAATAGAGCGTCAGGACCCGGTCCGACTTGTCCACCCGCACGTAGTCGGCGAGCGGCAGATCATCGACTTCGGCCCGAGCGGATCCACATCCGGCGAGGACCAGGGCAAGCAAGAGGGGGCGGAACCAGCGCATGAGGCAGGCTATGCCCGATGCCGCTGCTGCCGCGCAATCAGCGAAGCCGTTCGCCTACCAGCGTGCCCTTGGCGCCAGGCAGCAGCGTGAAGCGGAAGTCAGGCCAGTCACGCCGCCAGCGTTGAGCGACCACGCGCTCTCCCGGCCGGGCAGCGTCGTCGAGCAGGATCATCCCGCCCGGCACGATTCGGTCGAACAAGAGTTCGGCGCGCCCGCGGATGAAGGGGTTGAGCGACCAGGGCGGACCGTCGATCACCAGCAGGTCGATCTCGCGCGGGACCGAGCCGAGTTCGTACCAGGTGTGCGACCATTCGGACCGATCTTCCACCAGCGGGGCGTGGCGCATGTTCGCCTGGACACCGTGGCTTTCGAGCCATTGGCCGGTCGACACGACGAAGTCGGCGTGCTGGTCGAAACTGGTCAGCCGCCCGCCGCCATTGAGCTCAAGCGCCTTGCCGAGCACCAACGTAGAGGCACCGCAGCCGAGTTCCACGACCTCGCGCGGGCGCAGCTTCTCGATCGCCTCGACCATGCGCCAAAGGAACCAGGTGTCGGCCTTCCAGCTACCAAGGTGAGGCAGTGCGTCGTGCGGCAGGCCCAGCTTGTCGAGCAGCGCGTGCTTGTCAGCCAGTTTGCCGCCCCACAGGCTCCGCAGCAGCCACGGCCACTGGATCGCACCCCAGGCTATGGTGAGCGCTTTTTCCGACAGGGGACGATCCGGACCGGTCGTCTCCAGCGGAAGAAAGCCTGTTTTCTCGCGGGATGTCATTGGGGCAGCATACTCCGCGCAGTGGATTTCAGGCTCAACCCTCGAATGGGTCTCGCACCAGGATGGTATCGTCTCGCTCCGGGCTGGTCGAGACAGAAGCGACAGGGCACTCGATCAGTTCCTCGATCCGGCGGATGTACTTGATCGCCTGGGCCGGAAGATCGGCCCAGCGCCGGGCGCCTGCAGTTGTCTCGCTCCAGCCGTCCATTTCTTCGTAGACCGGCTCCAGCGCTTCCTGGTCGGCGGCATTGGCCGGAAGGTAATCGATGAGTTCGCCGTGTAGGCGATAGCCGGTGCAGATGCGAATCTTCTCGAAGCCATCGAGCACGTCGAGCTTGGTCAGAGCGATGCCGGTCACGCCGCTGATGGCGCAGCTTTGCCGCACCAGCACCGCATCGAACCAGCCGCAGCGGCGCTGACGGCCGGTGACGGTGCCGAATTCGTGACCGCGCTCGCCCAGGCGCTGGCCGTCGGCGTCGAACAGCTCGGTCGGGAACGGGCCCGATCCGACGCGCGTGGTGTAGGCCTTGACGATGCCGAGCACGAAGCCGGCCGAGTTCGGGCCGAGGCCGCTACCGGAGGCGACCGAGCCGCTGACGGTGTTGGAGCTGGTGACGAAGGGATAGGTCCCGTGGTCGACGTCGAGCAGCACGCCCTGCGCGCCCTCGAACAGGATGCGTGAGCCCTTCTTGCGCTCTTCACGCAGACGCATCCACACCGGCTGCGAGTACTGCTGCACGAACGGCGCGATCTCGCTGAGCTTTTCCTTCAGCGCCGCGCGGTCGATCGGCGGTTCGCCGAAGCCGGCGCGCAAGGCGTCGTGGTGGGCGCAGAGACGGTCGAGCTGCGGCTCGAGCTCATGCAGGTGAGCAAGGTCGCACACGCGAATCGCGCGGCGGCCGACCTTGTCTTCGTAAGCCGGGCCGATGCCACGGCCGGTGGTGCCGATCTTGCCCTTGCCGGCAGCCGCTTCGCGCATCACGTCGAGCTCGCTGTGGACGGGCAGGATCAGCGGGCAGTTGTCGGCGATCGCCAGGTTGGCCGGGGTGATCTTCACGCCCTGCCCTTCGAGCCGTTCGATTTCCGCCTTGAGCGCCCAGGGATCGAGCACCACGCCATTGCCGATGATCGACAGCGTGCCGGTGACGATGCCCGAGGGAAGCAGGCTGAGCTTGTAGGTGGTGTTGCCGACCACCAGCGTGTGCCCGGCGTTGTGCCCACCCTGGAAGCGCACGACAACGTCGGCCCGGCTTGCCAGCCAGTCGACGATCTTGCCCTTGCCCTCATCGCCCCATTGGGCGCCGATTACGGTAACATTGGCCAAAGGAGACGTGCCTTCCTGCGTGCAAAAAACCCGCGCGGCCCTAGGCCGCTTGGCGCCGGAGAGCAAGGCGCACGCCGGGACAAACGCGACAATCGGAGACAGGAACCTTAACCTGTCGCGGATAGGATTGAGAACGAACCGGAGGAATCGCGATGCGTCGATCCGTTCTGATGGCCGCCGCCTGCGTCGTCATGACGCTGGCCGGCGCCGCGTTGGTACGGGAAACACCGGTCGAAGCAGCAGCGACAGCCGATGGACGGCAAGCGATCTCCTACGGCCCCGACAAGCTGCAGACCCTCGACTACTGGCCGGGCGCGTCGGCCGACGCGCCACTGGTGTTGTTCGTTCATGGCGGCGGCTGGTCGCGCGGCGACAAGCAGATGATGCAGAGATCGGACAAGCTCCGGCACTGGCGGGCGAAAGGCTATGCCGTGGCCTCGCTCAACTACCGGCTGGTCCCTGCCGCCACGGTAGAGCAGCAGGCCGAGGACGTGGCGAGCGCTCTGGCCGTCCTGAAATCCCGCGCGAACGACTTGGGCTTCGACGGCAAACGCATCGCCCTCGTTGGGCATAGCGCCGGGGCCCACCTGGTGGCCTTGGTGGGAACCGACCCGGAGTACTTGCGCACCGCCGGCCTGTCGTTCGCTGACATCGCGGGCGTCGTTCCCCTCGACGGGGCTGCCTACAACGTCGTGGCGCAGATGACCGACGGGCCGCGCATCATGCAGGACACTTACCGCGACGCTTTTGGGAACGACCCTGCCCGACAGGCGAAACTGTCGCCGACCACGCAAGCTGCGGCCCCTAACGCTGCGCAGTTCCTGATCCTCCACGTCCAGCGGGAGGACGGCATTCGTCAAAGCAAGGCTCTGGGCGAGGCCTTGGGCAAGGCAGGAACCGTAGCGGAAGTCCGCGGCTTTGCCGGTACCGGACTGCGCGGCCATGCCGAGATCAACCGACGCATGGGCGACGAGAGCTACCCGGCAACTGCTGTCCTTGATGCTTTCCTGGCCCGAGTCTTCGGCTAACTCAGTTTCCGGTCTCGCAATCCTCAGTCGGTTCGAGCGCTTCCTCTAGCGCCGCTTCGGGATGTCCCTCCACGTGCGCGAAGCCGGCCATCCGGCAAAGATCGTCTTCGAACGCGTCTGTCACTGGCGCGGTCGAGGTGCCGATGAGGAACGCCGCGAAGGCGGGGACAGACAGACCGATAGCCCAGAACAGTCCCTGGAACGCGACGTCGCCCAAGGAGCGGTAAGTCGCCGAATTGAACAGCGCGTCAGCCACCGCCAACAGCATGCCGGCAATCATCAGATATCCGACGAACGACAGGAACGGCGCCTGGCTCATCCCCAGTTGATACGGAAACAGCGTGGCAGCCAGGATCCACACCAGGACGCCCAAGCCAAAGGCAGGCTCTGCTAGGATCCGATCTTTCATCTGAGAGCGACCTCTAACGCCAGCTTCTTCCCGCACCATCCACAAGACTACTAGGTCCGTGAGGGCGCAGGCTCAACAGCGGTTAGATGGCGACCGGAACCGTTCCTTCAAGCCGGTGCGAACAGCGAAGCGCGAGCGGATCGTCTGCTTCGGAAAGTGCTGCGACCGTGCGCCAGCCTTCGGTGCGCAGCTTCGCGCCTGCAACCGGATCATGGCCAAGGGGCAGAAATACGGTGTTCCGCCGCGGCTCTTCGGCCTTGACGGATTCGACCAGTTCTTCGGGATAGAGCGAGAAGCCGGTCGCCACTTCGTCCGAGCCGCCGATGCTGTAAGTGCCGCCCCGGCCGAGCGTGCCGCGAACGCCGTCGGCGTAGAGCGTGAAGCCGAACCAGGACTGGTATTCGAACCCATGGCGTTCCGCGGGATCGAGCGTCAGCCGCGCACGGCCGCTGACACGCCGAGCGATCTGCCGAAGCCCCTCGATCCGGCTCGCGAGTACGCCGACGGTGTCGATTCCAGCCAACTTCTCGATCGCTTCGTCGAACGGACCGCTGGCGTAGAGTAGCGGCAAGTAGGCTTCCCCGCCCGCCTCTTTCAGTCCGCCTGCGTCCTTCGCGTCGAGTTCCCGCCGCACGGCCACGACTTGCTCGGGCGTGAGCGGGAATTCCTGCTCGGCCAGCGTATCGACCAGGTCCGGAAGGGTAAAATCGACCGAGATGCCCGTCGCCCCAGCGGCCTCAAGCGAGGCAATCGCCAGTTCGACGATCTCTGCAGCCGCCGCTACGGAATCGCTGCCGATCAGTTCGGCACCGAGCTGGAGATTTTCCCGCCGGGGATCGAGCTGGCTACCGGCAATCTTCACGACCTGCCCGGCGTAACACAGCCGCAGGGGGCGCGGAGCGTTGGCGAGGCCGGTCGCGGCAATGCGCCCGACTTGCACCGTCATGTCCGACCGCAACGCCAACGTGCGCAGGCTCTTGGGATCGACGAAGCGGAACAGATGACGGGTCTTCACCCCGTCCATCCGCCGCGCCATCGACTGCATGAATTCGATCAGCGGCGGGCGCACGCGGTCATACCCGTGCGCATCGAGCACGCCGAGCACGTCGCGCTCAATGCGCGCTACTGCCGCAGTGCTTTGCGGCAGACGGTCTTCAAGCCCTTCAGGGAGAAGGTCGGCAGCAGGATCAGTCATTGGAGCCCCCTAGCCGCTCACCCTTCTCATGCGAAGGGTGAGCGGTTCAAGGTTGTTTAGAACGACAACGCCTTGGCGCGCTTGACGCCAGGCAGGCTGCGGGCCTTCTCCACAACGTCGGCCGGCACTTCGCCGTCGACCGACAGCAACAGCACCGCTTCGCCACCGGCTTCGCGACGGCCAAGGTTGAAGGTGCCGATGTTGATGCCGTTCTCGCCGAGCAGCGTGCCGATGCGGCCGATGAAGCCCGGCGCGTCCTCGTTGACGATGTACATCATGTGGCCGGCCAGTTCGGCTTCGACCTTGATGCCGAACAGTTCGACCAGGCGCGGCTCGGCGTTGCTGAACAGCGTGCCGGCAACCGAACGCTCGCCCGCATCGGTCTTGACCGAAACGCGCAGCAGCGTGTGGTAGTCGCCTTCCTTCTCGGTGCGCACTTCACGCACCTCGATCCCGCGCTCCTTGGCCAGGAACGGAGCGTTGACCATGTTCACCGTGTCCGACTGCTCGCGCAGGAACCCGGCCAGCACCGCGGCGACCATCGGCTTGATGTTGAGCTCGTTGGCGTGGCCTTCGGTGTGGATCGAAACCCGCGGTACCGAGCCGGTCGTCAGCTGACCCACGAGGCTGCCGAGCTTTTCGGCGAGCGCCATGTACGGCTTGAGCTTCGGGGCTTCCTCGGCGCTCAACGAAGGCACGTTGAGCGCGTTGGTGACGCCGCCGCTGACGAGGTAATCGCTCAGCTGTTCAGCGACCTGGAGAGCGACGTTGACCTGCGCTTCGTTGGTCGAAGCGCCGAGGTGCGGCGTGGCGACGAAGTTCGGCGTGCCGAACAGCGCGTGCTCCTTGGCCGGCTCGGTCACGAACACGTCGAGTGCGGCACCGGCGATGTGGCCGGCGTCGAGCAGTTCCTTGAGCGCGTCCTCGTCGATCAGGCCACCGCGCGCGCAGTTGACGATGCGCACGCCCTTCTTGGTCTTGGCGAGGTTTTCGCGGCTGAGGATGTTGCGGGTCTGGTCGGTCAGCGGGGTGTGCAGCGTGATGAAGTCGGCACGCGCCAAGAGATCGTCGAGTTCGACCTTCTCCACGCCCATTTCCACCGCACGCTCAGGCGAGAGGAACGGATCGTAGGCGACGACCTTCATGCGCAGGCCGTGGGCACGGTCGGCAACGATCGAACCGATGTTGCCAGCGCCGATCAGGCCGAGGGTCTTGCCGGTAACTTCGACACCCATGAAGCCGTTCTTCGGCCACAGCCCCGATTGGGTCTGCGCGTTGGCTTCAGGCAGCTGGCGAGCCAGCGCGAACATCAGGGCGATGGCGTGCTCGGCCGTGGTGATCGAGTTGCCGAACGGGGTGTTCATCACCACGATGCCCTTGGAGCTGGCATAGGGGATGTCGACGTTGTCCACGCCAATGCCGGCGCGGCCGATGACCTTGAGGTTGGTCGCGGCGTCGATGATTTCCTTGGTCACCTTGGTCGAGCTGCGGATCGCCAGGCCATCGTACTGGCCGATGATCGCCTTGAGCTCTTCCGGGGTCTGGCCAGTGATCACGTCCACTTCACAGCCACGCTCTTCGAAAATGCGCGCGGCGTTGGGATCCATCTTGTCGGAAATGAGAACTTTGGGCTTCGTCATGAAAGCCTCCTGCAAATAGCAATGGGGTGGTTCGGCGGACCCGCAGGTCCGCCGGAAACGGGTTCAGGCCGCCTTGAGCGAAGCCCAGGCCCAGTCGAGCCAGGGACCGAGCGCTTCGATGTCCGCCGTGTCGACAGTCGCGCCGCACCAGATGCGCAGGCCCGGAGGGGCGTCGCGGTATCCGGCGATGTCGTAAGCCGCGTCAGCCTTCTCGAGCAGGCCGGCGAAGGCCTTGATGAAGTCGGCGTCAGCACCTTCGACGGTCAGGCAGACCGAGGTCTTGGAACGGGTGCCATGATCGACCGCGAGATGGCCAAGCCAGTCACGCTCCGCCACGATCTTGTCGAGCGCAGCAGCGTTGGCGTTGGAGCGAGCCTGCAGACCCTTGAGGCCGCCGAGATCCTTGGCCCATTCGAGAGCCCAGATCGCATCTTCCACCGCCAGCATCGAGGGGGTGTTGATGGTTTCGCCCTTGAACACGCCTTCGGCGAGCTTGCCCTTCGACATCAGGCGGAACACCTTCGGCAGCGGCCAGGAGGGGGTGTATTCCTCCAGCCGCTCGACCGCGCGTGGGCCGAGGATCAGCACACCATGGCCGCCCTCGCCGCCCAGGACCTTCTGCCAGGAGAAGGTGGCGACATCGATCTTGTCCCACGGAATGTCGTAGGCGAACACCGCGCTGGTCGCGTCGGCGAAGCTGAGGCCCTGGCGATCGGCCGGGATCCATTCGGCGTCGGGAACGCGAACGCCCGAGGTGGTGCCGTTCCAGGTGAACAGGACGTCGTCCGACCAATCGACCTTGTCAAGGTCCGGAAGCTGGCCGTAATCGGCGCGCATCACGGTCGCTTCGATCTTGAGCTGCTTGACGACATCGGTGACCCAACCTTCACCGAAGCTTTCCCAAGCAAGCGCCGTCACGCCGCGAGCGCCGAGCATGGTCCACATGGCCATCTCGAAGGCGCCGGTGTCGGAACCGGGTACGATACCGATGCGATGCGTATCGGGCAGCTGCAACACTTCGCGCATCAGGTCGATGCAGTACTGAAGGCGCGTCTTGCCGATCTTGGCGCGGTGCGAGCGGCCCAGCGATTCGGTGGCGAGCTTGTTGGGGGAGTATCCCGGCGGCTTCGCGCAGGGACCGGAAGAAAAGAACGGACGCGCGGGTTTGCGCGCCGGCAACGTAATCACAGACATGTAGTCTCTCCTTACAGAGAGCACGCGCGGCGTTGGGACCGCGTGGCCCGCGGCGGCCCTTAGAGACGAGCGATCTTGGCGGCAAGGACGAATTGGAATATCTTTGCGGCATCCTAGGTAAGGAGGACGCTATGCGCTTCGTTCACCTGGCATTGGCCGCAACAATCGCACTCGGACTTGCGAGCCCAGCCCTATCCGCGCCCAAGCCTGAAGAAAGCTGGGGCCGTGCGGGCGTCGACTTCGAAACCTATCGCGCCGACTCGGTGGAATGCGCCGAGCTCGCCTACTATGCCGATGTTTCGGACACCGAGCAGGCCAAGGCCCTGGTCATAGGTACTCGGCGCCTCGAAGCAGCCGACAGGACCTCGTCGGACTTCATCGCCCAGGCCAATGCCTATGCGCAGATCAACAACAGCGTTCGCGCACCCGAACGGATCGAGGAATTGCGCGAGGCGATGCAATCGATCGTCGATCGGTGCCTGACCGAGCGCGGCTACGTGAAGTTCAGGCTCACCGAAGACCAGCGCGAGCACCTGGGAATGCTCCGCTCGGGTTCCGACGAGCGGCATCACTACCTGCACTCGATAGCGTCGAACAGCGCGGCCCTGGAAAGCCAGGCTGTGCATGAAGGGAAGTCCTGAGCCGACTATTCGGCTGTGAGGGATTCCTTGGGATCGAAGGCCGTGATATCATGGCCTTAGATGGTCAGGACGGGATTTGCCTTGATTTGCGCGGCCTTGGTCGCGGGTTGCTCTGCTGTGCCGGAAGGTCGGGAACAGCAGCAGACGACCGCAGCCTCTAGCAAGCCGCTCGCCCTTCCCGCACCGCGAAGCGCAGAGGCTGGGCAGTGCCTGTCGCGCCTCGTGCAGATGGGCGCGCAATACACCGCGCTCGACGATAAGTACCTGGGCCAGGGTTGCAGCCTGCTGACGTCGGTTCAGTTGAGCGGCCTGGCTTCGGACGGCGCCAACCTGTCGGTGTCGAACCTCGGCCCGGTGACGTGTGAGGTCAGCCAGGTGTTCAGCGGCTGGGCGCGCTATGGCGTCGACCGGGCGGCACGGCAGATCCTCGGCTCTCCGGTGCGGACGATCGAGACGATGGGCAGCTATTCCTGCCGCAACGTCGCCGGGACCGGACGGCGCTCGGGCCACGCGACCGGCGCGGCGATCGACGTCTCGGGCTTCGTGCTGGAGGATGGACGGCGGATCACCGTCAAGGGCGGCTGGTTCGGCGGCTCGGCCAAGGAACAGCAGTTCCTCCGCACGGTGCAGCAAAGCGCCTGCAAGCGGTTCGAGACCGTGCTGGGACCCGACTACAATTCCGCCCACAACGACCACCTCCACGTGGAGGGAGTCATCGGCACGAAAAGTTACTGCCGCTGACGGCGAGCCTCGCGCAGCGTGCGCGCGGTGGTCCGCTTTGACCGAATGCGTCCGGCAACGACGGCTTGGTCGAGCTTGACGTCGTCGTTCGCATTGGCGGGCAGCACGGTCGGAAGCTCGAACTGGGCATCGAGCCACAGGCGGATCGCGTCGGCGATGTGGCCGGCCGCGAGCTTGGTCATCATGTTGCCGCGATGGATTTCGACCGTCCGCGGGCTGATGTCGAGCCAGCTGCCGATCTCGCGGTTGGAGCGGCCCGCGCTCAGCAGCTCGAGCACCTCGCGTTCGCGGCGGCTGAGCATGCCGATCGAATGGCGTGCGTTGACTTCACGGCGGCGGCGTTCGGCATATTCGCGAGACTCCGCGATGATCCCGGCCAGGCGGCGAACGAAGCTGCCCATTTCCAGCGGCAGCGTCAGGTAGTCGATAGCGCCGGCTTTGATCGCGGCCACGGCCCGATCGATCCTCGGTTCGTCCGAGGCCACCACTACCGGCAGCCAGATACCGTGTTCGCCGAACTTCCTGATGAGCGAGCCAATCATGGCCACTTCGTCGTTGTCCGCGGCGATGATGATCCCTTCGCTGGGCGGCCGGTCGAGCAGTTCTTCGAACTCTGAATAGACCTCCGCGTGATGGCCCAACGCAAAGGCGATGCGGGCTTGTTCGGCGCGGGAGCGGCTGTCGCCGCCGACGATGTGAAGGGTCGTCCTTTTCATGGACATTACGATGCCGCCGACAACGACTCCGCGCATCATGAGGCCCATCGGTTTCGGTGTGAATCCCTATGGTTACCAAAGGATATACGGCTTATCCCCTAGGTAAATATACCTCCATTCTGGATGCAGTTCCCCGAGTTATCCCCAATATTATCAACAACATACGTAAAACTACTTAGTTTGCGCACTTTTCGGCGCGTTCTGGTAGAACGTGTAGTCCGGAAGCACGTGGAAAGCGCTCCGTAGCGCTTCACTCCAACCCGACGATATCGAGTCAAAATACGGATCACCGTACTCGATCCGCCGCTCGTGCAACGGCTCGAACTCGTCACGCTTCACCACCAGCAAGTCGAACGGAAGACCGACCGAAAGATTGGCCTTGAGCGTGGAATCGAAGCTGAGGAACAGCAGCTTCACCGCGTCTTCGAAGCTCATGTCCTTGTCATAGCCGCGGACCAGGATCGGCCGGCCGTACTTGGTCTCCCCGATCTGGAAGAACGGCGTATCGAAGCTCGCTTCGATGAAGTTGCCTTCCGGGTAGATCATGAACAGACGCGGCTCCATGCCCTTGATCTGGCCGGCGACGATGATCGATGCCGTGAAGCGCCCCATCCCCTGCATGCCATTATCGTCCTGGATCTCTCGCACCGTCTCGCGCAGCAGTTTGCCGATTTCAGCCGCGACCTGGAACATGGTCGGCAGTTCAAGCAGCGAGTTCTGCCGATCGTCGGGTGCCTTCGACCGCTCCTCGAGCTTGCTGATCACCGCCTGCGTCGTGGCCAGATTGCCCGCCGTCATGATTGCGATCAGCCGCTCGCCCGGTTTCGACCAGTGGAACATCTTGCGAAAGACCGAGATGTTATCGACCCCCGAATTGGTCCGGGTATCACTCATCAGGACGAGACCGTCGTCGAGCTTCATGCCTACGCAATACGTCATGTCCTGCCCCTGTTCGTTGCCCTGTGATGCAGGCGGTGTCGCGCAGCCGGCTGGGGCCGCAAGCCCCCTTACTGCTGTACGGTCTGTTGTTCCACACTGAGTGCGACAAACAGATCTTCGGTCACGCCGCCGTAACTGATCCCGGCAATCGGCGCGGCGTCCGAATAGTCGCGTCCGGTGGCAAGCCGGACATAACGCGGATCGGGACTGATCCCGTTCGAAACGTCAAAGCCAACCCAGCCGAGACCATCGAGCCAGGCCTCCGCCCAGGCGTGGGTCGCCTCCTGCTCTACGCGGTCGTCCATCATCAAATAGCCGCTGACATAGCGCGCCGGCACCTCGAGGCAGCGAGCCGCCGCGATGAATATCTGCGCGTGATCCTGGCATACGCCATGGCCGGCCGCCACCGCGTCTTCGGCCGTGGTATCCACCATGGTGTGGCCGGTATCGTACACCACGCGCTCGCGGATCGCGGCGGAGAGGTTGTGCAACGTGGCCACGATCCCCTCCTCGCTGCGCCCGACGGAGGCGAGGAGATGCTTGATCCGGGGTCCAGGTCGAGTGAGATCGGTATGGCCGAGGAAGGCCCACAAGGGCAGGTGGCCGGCGTGCTGGCCCAGGACCCCGGCCCGGTCTTCGGTAACTACCGTACCACGGCACGAGATGACGACTTCCTTGGCCCCCTCGATCACAGAGACCAGGGTCACATGATTGAAGTTCTGATCGTCGTAGCTGAGCTCTTCGCGCGCGCCTTCGTATTCCATGGTCCAGTCGAGAACCGTCTGGCCCTGCGTCCCCTTGGGGATCAACCGCAGCCGCTGAAGACCGTAGGAGGCCGGCTCTGCGAAGCGGTACCGGGTGGTGTGGCGGATGGCGAGGCGCATGGCTGTCAGTCCCGACCTCAGGCGGTGAAGCGATATTGCTCGGCGATCGCGGTGGCGACCGAGCGGTTGCGGAGGATGAACTGCAGCAGGAACTCATGCAGCCCCTGGTCGAATATCTCCTCGATGGTCTTGCCCGTCAGTTGCTGGTCGACCTGCCGCATCAGCGCGTCGGCCGGCCCTTCGTGGCCATGCAGCCGGGCCAGCGCGCCGAGGTTCTCGCGCATCGTGGCATAGGAAAACGCCAAGCTGCGCGGGAAGCGATCGTCCAGGACCACGAATTGGGCGATCGAACGGGCGTCCATGCGTCCTGCGTTGAGCCAGCGATAAGCGCGCTCCCCGGACAGGGAGCGAAGGACGTTGTCCCACTGCGCCGTATCGAGGACCGTGCCGACGTAGGAGAGCGACGGCAGCAGCAGATAGTACTTCACGTCGAGGATACGGGCGGTGTTGTCGGCGCGTTCGAGGAAGGTACCGGCGCGGGCGAAGTAGTACGTCTCGTTACGCATCATCGAGCCGTGCGTAGCGCCTCTCGCCAACGTGGACTCCCGGCGGACTGCCGCCAAGGCGTGCCCGAGCCCGGCTTCGCGCACCGGGCGCGCGAGCATGTCGCGCAGCGTCATCCAGCCTTCGTTGACCGCTTCCCACACCTCCAGCGTGATGGCTGAGCGGCAAGTCCGGGCGTTGACCCGCGCGCGTTCGAACATCGACAGGACGTTTTCGGGATTGGCCTTTGACCGCAGCACGAAATCGCTGACGTGGGCGCCCGAAAAGTCGCTGTAGGCCGCTTCGTAGCTCTGCAGCAGTCCGAGCGTGTGAAGGACCGAACGCCACTCCTCGGTCTCTGCATCGGGCCCGCGAGTGAGCGCCATCCGATGACCCGCTGCGAGCAGGCGAGCGGTGTTCTCCGCCCGCTCCAGATAGCGGTACATCCAGAAGATGCCATTGGCGACGCGCCCTAGCACGGTGAGTCCTCGTGAGTGGGTCGCCGGGCCATCAGTCGTCCAATACCCAGCTGTCTTTGGTCCCGCCGCCCTGGCTCGAATTGACCACTAGCGAGCCCTTCTTCAGCGCCACTCGCGTCAAGCCGCCAGGTGTTATCTCTATGCCATCGGGCGAGACGAGCACGAACGGCCGCAAGTCGACATGGCGCGGGGCGAGACCGCGCTGGGTCAGGATCGGGCAAGTCGAGAGCGCCAGCGTAGGCTGGGCGATGTAGTTGGCCGGATTGGCCTCCAGCTTGTGGCGGAATTCAACCAACTCGCGCTTGCTCGCCGCCGGGCCGATCAGCATGCCATAGCCACCCGAACCGTGGACTTCCTTGACCACCAGTTCGGCCAGGTGGTCGAGGACATACTTGAGACTGTCGGCATCGGCGCAACGCCAAGTCTGGACGTTAGGCAGCACCGGCTTCTCGCCGGTGTAGAATTCGACGATCTCGGGCATGAACGAATAGATCGCCTTGTCGTCGCCGATCCCTGTTCCGGGCGCGTTGGCGATCGTCACCCGGCCGGCGCGATAGACGTCCATGATCCCGGGAACGCCCAGCACGCTCGTCGGGTTGAAAGTCAGCGGGTCGAGGAAGTCGTCGTCGACCCTGCGGTAAAGCACGTCGATCGGCTGGTAACCCTGGGTCGTGCGCATCTGCACCCGGCCATCGAACACCCTGAGGTCGGACCCTTCGACGAGCTCGGCCCCCATCTGGTCGGCGAGGAAGGCATGCTCGAAGTAGGCCGAGTTGTAGATGCCGGGAGTGAGGACGGCGATGGTGGGATTGTCGGACGAACCCGCCGGGGCGCAGGAGGCGAGGCTCTTGCCCAGCCGCCTCGGATAGTTCGAGACCGGCTGCACCTTTACCCGTGCAAACAGCTCGGGGAACATGGCCATCATGGTTTCCCGGTTTTCGAGCATGTAGCTGACGCCCGAGGGCGTGCGGGCATTGTCCTCTAGCACCAGGAAGTCATCCGGTCCGGTGCGGACCAGGTCGATACCAACGATATGCGTGTAGACGCCGCCCGGCGGGGTGAAGCCGACCATCTGCGGCAGCCAGGCACTGTTGTGGCGGAACAAGCGCTCTGGCAGGCGGCCCGAGCGGATGATTTCCTGCCGGTGATAGAGGTCGTGCATGAACGCGTTCAGCGCCCGCACTCTCTGCTCGATCCCGCGTGACAACCGGCGCCACTCGGTGCCGGTGATGATGCGGGGCACGATGTCGAACGGGATCAACCGCTCTTCGGCGTCATCCTCGCCATAGACGTTGAAGGTAATGCCGGTGCGGCGAAAGAAGCTCTCGGCCTCGAAGCCCTTGCGGCGCATCCATGCCGGGTCCTGCTCTGACAACCATTGCTGGTAATCACGGTAGGCGTGGCGCACCGCCCCGTCGGGCGCCTGCATTTCGTCGAACTGATCTGAACTCGTCGCGTTCATGCTTGCCTTGTTTTGCAGTGCAACATGACACGCTTCGGCGTCCTCGCCAAGAGTAGTTTTCGGCTATGAAATCAGAGCCGTTCGAGCTCCTGCGCGACCGCCTCGATCGCCTCGGCCGAGTTGGCGAAACCCAGGTGCGTACAGCGCAGGGCTATCGCCCGGTCGCGCTCGCCCGCACGACCGCAGGAACTGCGCGGCGAGACGATCCCGTCACGCGGGCTCCAGATAGCCACGGTCTCTACCGGCGGCTTTGCCGCCCTGTCCTCTACGACTGGCGGCTGTTCGACCGAATGGCCGGTGACGAGGTGATAGATGCGCCAGGCATTGTTCGCGTAGGGCGTGCCTGAGAACGGCGAGCCCATGGTGATGACCTTGGCGACCAGTTCCGGATTGCGCTTGGCGATCTCGCGCGCGAACACACCGCCCAGGCTCCAGCCGACGAGCACGACTTCTTGCCCATAGCGCTGGTGAATCTGCTTCAGCCGCTTTTCGAGCAGCGCGAAGTTCGCTTCCGTGGGACCAAAGTTGAAGCCCAGGCCCCAGCGTTTGACCTTATGCCCGGCACGTTCGAGTTGTTCCGCCATGTAGCGCATGCGGAATGGGTGAGTGCCGAAACCCGGAAGCAGCATCACCACGCGCGGGTGCGCGCTGCGCGGCAATTCGAATGGTTCGCGGAATTGACGGCGGATCGGCTCCAGCGGAGTGAGCATTTCACCGAGGAGGAACTGCAAGGCCGGCCCATGGGCATCCGCCGGAGCCTGTTCCCGCGCGAGCGCGACGCGGCGCGCCACGGCCTCGCGAATGACCGCTGCTTCAGGAATCGGTCGGCGAAGATTTGCTGCGTTGGTTGCCATGGGTGCCGCTGTAATCAAACTGACTGATTGCAGCATGAACGTCACAGTCAGGCAAGGTTCCCGCAGCGACCGTCTCGAACCCGTAATGTAGAAACTCCCGCGTCCCCGCAAAGGCGGGGCGCGGGAGTCAATCAGCCGTCGGCTGTTGTTAGAATTAAGCGCACTCTCCGATGCGGTTCGAGTTCACCCGCATCTTCATGTTCACCGTTCCAACGTTGGGCAGCTCCTGATTCATGTCCATCGTCATGGTGGAGCTTTCGGCGGTCATCTCGCCTTGCATCTTGACGCTGTTGGTGCCGCCGCCTTGGCCAGCGCACTGCATCTCGGCGACGACATCGTTGCCCGAGACGTTGAACTTCTTCACCTCGCAATCGCTCTCGGCGAGGTTCTTGACCATCTGCTCGGGCCCGTTCTTTGCCGCGTCTTCCTCGGTCATGCAGAACGTGTTGCCTTCAGCCAAGCCGCCAGCGAAGACCTGCTGCATCTGTTGCTTGGCCGAATCCGGCATGCCCGGAGCGTCGAATTCCAGCAGCTCGACCGTCGTCTTGTACTGGCCCGGACGTGGCGTGACCAAATCCCCGGCCTCATCAGCCACCTGTTCGGGTGACAGGCCCTCGCCCGTGGTATCCTCGTTGCCGCCGCACGCAGCCAGCAGGATGGCCGCGGCAAGCGGCAGTGTGTGGATTGCACGCATCAAGAACTCCCCATGTCACCGGAACGTCCGGCCCTCGTGCGGCACGCTAACAGCCTCGGCCCGCGCTGCCAACGATTGCGATGGAGCCTCCGGTGTTCCATATTCGTACCATGGCCGAGCTCGTAATCCGTCGCGGGCTGGAGGAGCCGGATACGTCCGCCGCCTTCATCCCGCACAAGCCGCAGCGTCCCGAGAAAGCTCTCGGCGGGCGCAAGTTCAAACTGGTCTCCGACTACGAGCCCGCAGGCGACCAGCCGACCGCGATCCGCGAGTTGGTGGACTCCGCGCAGGATGGCGAGGCGACCCAGGTCCTGCTTGGCGTCACCGGCAGCGGCAAGACTTTCACCATGGCCAAGGTCATCGAGGAGCTGCAGCGCCCCGCGCTCGTCCTCGCCCCCAACAAGATCCTCGCCGCCCAGCTCTATGGGGAGTTCAAGAGCTTCTTCCCGGAGAACGCGGTCGAGTACTTCGTCAGCTACTACGACTACTACCAGCCCGAAGCCTACGTCGCCCGGTCGGACACCTACATCGAGAAGGAAAGCTCGGTGAACGAGGCCATCGACCGGATGCGCCACTCGGCCACCCGCGCGCTGCTGGAGCGGGACGACGTCATCATCGTTGCCTCGGTCTCCTGCCTCTACGGCATCGGCAGCCTCGAGACCTACTCGGCGATGACCTTCGACCTCAAGAAGGGCCAGTCGGTCGACCAGCGCGAGATCATAAGAAAACTCGTCGCTCTGCAATACAAACGCAACGATACTGCCTTTGCCCGCGGCAACTTCCGCGTGCGCGGCGACAGCCTGGAGATCTACCCCAGTCACTACGAGGACATGGCCTGGAGAATCTCGTTCTTCGGCGACGACATCGAGGAGATCAGCGAATTCGACCCGCTGACGGGACAAAAGGGCGCCAGCCTCGACGCAATCGCGGTGTTCGCCAACTCGCACCACGTGACCCCTGGCCCGACGATGAAGCAGGCGATGGAAGCAATCCGCTTCGAGCTTGCCGAGCGTTTGAAGGAACTCCAGGCCGAAGGCCGGCTGCTCGAAGCCCAGAGGCTGGAGCAGCGGACCATGTTCGACCTTGAGATGATTGCGGCCACCGGCAGTTGCGCCGGCATCGAGAACTACAGTCGCTTTCTAACCGGACGCTTGCCGGGCGAACCGCCGCCGACCTTGTTCGAGTACCTGCCGGAGAACGCCCTGCTGTTCGTCGACGAGAGCCACCAGACGATCCCGCAGATCGGCGCGATGGCGCGCGGCGACCACCGCCGCAAGCTTACCCTCGCCGAGTACGGCTTCCGCCTGCCGAGTTGCATCGACAACCGCCCGCTGCGCTTCAACGAATGGGACGCTATGCGCCCGCAGACTTTCGCGGTCTCCGCCACCCCGGGCGGATGGGAGATGGAGCAGACCGGCGGTGTGTTCGCCGAACAGATCATCCGTCCGACCGGTCTGATCGATCCGCCGGTCGAGATTCGCCCGGTCGAGGACCAGGTGCAGGACTGCATCAACGAGTGCCGCCTGACCGCGCAGAAGGGCTACCGCACACTGGTCACCACGCTGACAAAGCGCATGGCAGAGGACCTGACCGAGTTCATGCACGAGGCTGGGCTGCGCGTCCGCTACATGCACTCCGACGTCGAGACGCTGGAGCGCATCGAGCTGATCCGCGACTTGCGCCTCGGGGTCTACGACGTGCTCGTGGGCATCAACCTGCTGCGCGAGGGGCTCGACATTCCCGAGTGCGGGCTCGTCTGCATCCTCGATGCCGACAAGGAAGGGTTCCTGCGCTCCGAGACCAGCCTGATCCAGACCATCGGCCGTGCCGCGCGCAACGTCGACAGCAACGTCATCCTCTACGCCGACCGGATCACCGGCAGCATGGAACGGGCGATGGCGGAGACGGACCGCCGGCGCGAAAAGCAGCACGAGTTCAATGTCGAACACGGCATCACTCCGACGACGATCAAGCGCGGCATCGCCGACATCGTCGCCCACACCGCCAGCCGCGACGGAGTGCTGATCGATACCGGCGACGAAGAACGCAACAACCTCGTCGGCCACAACTTGCGCGCCTACATCGAGGACCTCGAGAAGCGCATGCGCGCCGCCGCGGCAGACCTCGAGTTCGAGGAAGCCGGCCGGCTGCGCGACGAGATCAGGCGGCTCGAGAACGAGGAACTCGGGTTGCCGGACGACCAGAAGAAAGCGCCGATGGTCGGACGCAGCAACGAGGGCAAGCCGGGCACGCGGAAGATGCGGTACGGCAAGACGCAGCGGAAGTGGGGGCGGTAGCGCGGCTATCACTTAGCGCACCCTCGCGCGTATCTTCCCTTTAGTTTCAATGATATGGCATAGACAAAGCCATGCCCGACGGCCTTGACCGCCCACCTTTTGTCTCATATATAGGACAGCGCTTCTCGCTTGAGCAAACCGACGAGTTTGGAGGCTGGCTAGAGGGACTTCGGGATACCGTGGGAAAATCCCGGATCATAAAGCGGCTGGTTCGGCTTTCGAACGGACAGTTTGGCGATGTGAGATCATTGGGCGACGGGGTTCACGAACTGCGCATGGTCTTCGGTCCGGGCTATCGGGTTTACTTCATGCTCAAGGGCGATGTCGTGATCCTGCTTCTGGCAGGCGGAGATAAAGACAGTCAACCGCGCGATATTGAGCGGGCAAAGCAACTTTCCAGGAGCGCGATAGATGGGATTGAAGACTAAGCCGTTCGATCCTGCCGAGTACCTTCGCAGCGAAGAAGAGATCGTCGAATACCTCAACGCGTGGCTCGAAGATGGTTCGCCGCAGGAAATCGCCAGCGCGCTCGGCGACATCGCCCGCTCGCAGGGGATGAGCGAAATCGCACGTAAGACCGGGCTCGGACGGCAGGCGCTCTACAATGCGCTGTCAGGGAATGGGAACCCGACCCTGGAAACGCTCACCGCAGTGCTTGGTGCGATGGGACTGCAGTTGGCTGTGCAGAAGCGCGCGGCCTGAGCGGCGAGGAGGCGCATTGCTTCACGCCGCAAGCAGAAACCGCTCTGCGGATAGTCCGGCTGCTAATTCTTGAATCCCGAAGGCCCGCCCGCCATCAGGCGCCATGGCTCGCTTTCAGACTGCTTCGATCTTCGTTCTTTGTGTGATTCTCTCGGCCTGCGGCGGAGAGGCGGATACGCCCGAAAAGGCGCAGCGAATCTCGCTCGACACCGTGAGCCAAGGGCCGAGCGAGCCGCTGCCCTCGCCGAATCTGAAGGACGCGAGCTGGTCGGTGAGCGAAAATGGCCAGGCCATAAACTTCGGCGGCACCGGCGCGCCGATGTTGAGCCTGGTGTGCAACTTGAAGGCGACTCCGGCGCGGCTCACCGTCATCCGGCATGTCGGCACCCGGCCCGGACAGAAGGCGCTGTTCCCGGTCATCGGCAACGGCACCATTTCCCGGTTCAAGGTCGACGCCACCCTGCACCAGGGCGAATGGCGCTGGGAAGCGCCGCTTGAGGCGAGCGATCCTCTGCTCGACGTGTTCACCGGCACCCACGAACTGGAAGCCACCATGCCCGGCGGCGGCACTCTGAAGATGGAGGGCAGCCGCATCCCGAGCGAGTTCGTCAACTGGTGCCGCGCGGGCGGTCGCTTGCAGCGGGTCGAAGCGGTGGAGAAGGCGGTGGACGCCCTCAAGACCCCACCTGCGGGTGCTAAACCTTCCCCGCCAGCTCGATAAGGCTATCCGGCGTCAGGACCTGCGGCAGAATTTCGCCGTCCTTGCCCGGCGCGTACCACACGTAGAGCGGCACGCCCGCAACGCCGTGCTCGGTGAGGAAGCGCGTGATTGCCGGATCTCGCCGCGTCCAGTCACCCCGCATCGCTACCACGCCTGCTTTGGCGAAGGCGTCGCGAGTCCCCTCGCGCTCGATAGCGACGCCTTCGTTGACCTTGCAAGTCAGGCACCAGTCGGCGGTGAACCAGAGGAACACCGGCTTGCCCGAGGCCCGCGCTTCGGCGAGCTTGGCCTCGCTGAAGGGCACGGCCGCAAGGAGGCTCTCCTCAGCTGATGTCGTGGGGCGATAGGCGTGAGGCAGGACTAGCGCCGTAACCGCCGCCAGGACCGCTACCGCCGGCGCTGCGAACAGCCAGGGTCGACTCTCTCTGCGCTGGACCATTACCAGTATGCCCAGGAACGCCAGCGCTACCACTACCGCGAAGACCGCGAACAGCGGCCCGCCAAGCCGCCACGTCAGCCAAAGCAAGGCCAGCGCGACGAGCCCCATCGGAACCGCGAGGATCCGGCGGAACGTGTCCATCCATTTGCCCGGCTTGGGCAGCAACCGCCTCAGCGCCGGCACAAATCCGAGCAAGAGAAACGGCAGTGCCAACCCGAACCCAAGCGCGCCAAACAAGAACAGTCCTTGCCACCACGGCAGCAGTAGCGCGGCGCCCATCGCGGCGGCCATGAACGGACCGGTGCACGGCGTGGCGACGAAAGCTGCAAGCAGGCCAGTCGCGAACGCGCTCGACCGGCCACCGGTACGCGTGAAGGAGACCGAAGGCAGCTCATAGACCCCGGCAAAGTTCGCTGTGATCGCCACTGCCAGCGCAAGAAGCGCCACGACCACGCCCGGCTCCTGCAACTGGAACGCCCAGCCCACTTCACTACCACCCGCCCGCAGCGCCAGCAGAAGCCCGCCAAGCGCCAGGCAGGCGAGCATCACGCCGGCCGTGTAAGCCACGCCCTCGCGCCGCGCGCTGGCCTGGCTCTCACCGGCTCGCGCCAGCGTCATCGCCTTGAGGCTGAGGATCGGGAACACGCAGGGCATCAGGTTGAGGATCAGCCCGCCGAGAAACGCTCCGCCAACCAGGACCCAGAGCGGGGCAAGTCCAGCCCCGCCCGAACCGGCGATCAGCGTCCCGCCGGTCGGTACCTCGCCCGGCACGGCCTCGAAAGTGATCCCGTTGCCTTGGTCATCGAGCTTGAGGATTCCGGAAAGGCCTTGCGCGTCTTGCGCCAATCCCTTGCGGGGAATTTCGGCGACGAGGACATCGCCATCGCGCCGGAAGACTTGCGCTGCCGCGTAGTCGACCAGTTGTTCGTTGGCCAAAAACACATGGGGATCGGACAGCGCGAGCGAAGCCGGAATCGGCACCGCGATCCGCAACGTATCAGCCGTCAGCTCGAAGCTGGCTTTTTGGTCGAGCAACGGCGGCAAGGCGGCGCGCCATTGGTCGAACCTCGGATCGCCCGGCCCTTGCCCGGATGCGAGCCGCAAGGTCAGCGTGGCCCGTTCGGGCACGCAGATCTGCTCGGTGCAGGCGAGCCAGTTGGCCTCGACCTGGATCGGTGTGATGTTCGCCACCGCAGCGTTCGCGGGCACCGCCAGCGGCACGAGCACCGCGTACTCGCCCTCGTAAACATGGTTCATCAACCCGGCGACAAGCAGCTTGTGCGGCACGGGGTAAAGCGGTTCGCCCGCCTTCCAGCCTTCCGGCAGCTGCCATTCCAGCTGCATGCCGAGGCCGGCGTCTCCTGGGTTCTTCCAGTATCCGTGCCAGCCGGGCTCGGGCCGGAATAGCAACGCGAGGTCCAGCTCTTCACCCGGCACCACAGGCCCCGCGGCAACGAGCTCCGCAGCGATGTGGTTGCCTTTGGCTGGAACGGCCAGCTGCGCCGCTGCTGGCAGCGCGAACGCCGCCACGATCAGCAGAATCAGGGCTTTCAGGAAGGGTATGAAGCTTGCGCGCATTGTCGTGTCCGCTCTAGGGGACTGAGCCATGGCGGACAAGCAGGACCTCTTGATCCTTGGCGGCGGTTTGGTGGGCATGACGCTCGCCCTGGCGGCAGCGAGGAAAGGTATTTCGAGCCACGTGGTCGACCGGGCCGATCCGGCGGAACTGACCGCCGAAGGCTTCGACGGACGCGCTTCGGCCATCTCCACCGCGAGCTGGAACCTGTTCAGCAACATCGGTCTCGACGCCGCTCTCCAACCTTTCGGCTGCCCGATCGATTCGATCGCGGTCACCGACGGGATGAAGCCTGGCCGGATCGACTTCCAGCCGGAAGCCCACGAAGGCTCGCTCGGCCTGATGTTCACCAACCGCTCGCTGCGGTTGGCGCTGTTTGAGGCGGCAAAGGCCGAGTCGCTGATCAGCTGGCACGCCCGCGCCGAAGTGGTCGATCGCGAACGCGGCGAGTTCGGCGTCTCCGCCACTCTCGCCAGTGGCGAACGGCTGGAGGCCAGCCTGATGGTCGCCGCTGAGGGACGCAATTCCCCGACGCGCGAGGCTGCGGGCATTTCCGTCGCCAAGTGGGACTACCGCCACCGCGCGATCATCGTCGGCCTGACGCATGAAAAGCCGCACGGGAACGTTGCGTGGGAGATCTTCTACCCCGCCGGTCCCTTCGCGCTCCTGCCTTTGCTCGACGCACCCGACGGCAAGCACCGCAGCGCGCTGGTCTGGACCGTGAACGAGAAGGACGCCGCCGGAGTGCTGGCCCTGTCCGACCGCGCGTTCCTCCACGAAGTCGACAAGCGGATGCACGGCGTGTTCGGAGCCATCGCTCTTGACGGTCGGCGCTCTTCCTACCCGCTCGGCTTCCACCATACCGCGAAGATCACGGAGCACCGCCTGGCCCTCGTCGGCGATGCGGCGCACGGCATCCACCCCATCGCCGGGCAGGGCCTCAACCTCGGCCTGCGCGACGTCGGCGCGCTGGTGGAAGTTCTGGTGGAAGGCTTGCGCCTCGGCCTCGACCCTGCGGATGCGCAATTGCTCAGCCGCTACGAGCGCTGGCGCGGGCTCGACAGCTTCATGGTTGCCTTTGCCACGGACGGCCTCACCCGCCTGTTCGGCGTCCCAGGCCGGCTGCCCAGCGCCATTCGCCGCTTCGGCATGGGCGTGGTCCAGCGCACTCCGGCGCTGAAACATTGGTTCATGGATGAAGCGCGCGGGATGTCCGGCACGCTTCCGGAGCTGATGCGCGGCTAGGGCTGATCGCGCCCTAATACCTCAACGCACTACGACAGGGCTCGGTTGGTCGACCGGCTTGCCGGTCCCGTCACGAAGTTCACGCGGTTCGAGGATGGCCGCCGCTTCAAGCGCCTCAAGCGCCTGTTGGGTTGCGGCAAAGCGCTGGGCATCGGCAATCCAGCCTGACGCCTCGCCAGCGCTCGGCAGGTTGCGGACCTCGGAGATCGCCGCTTCGGTACGCCCGCTTTGCAGGAATAGCCTGGCCCGCTCCAACCGCTGCACAGGCGCCGGAGACGGCGAATCCTCTCGCCGAACGACGAACAGTTCGGACAGCTCTCGCGAAAGCCAGCTGAACGCGCCCTCGGACTGCGGAGCCTGGGTCAGTTGCGGTGCCAGTCCGTCCAGCCGCGCGAGCAACTGGTCGAGCGTTATCGGATTGCGCGAGGCGGCGATGATGGTCTGCACGGCCTGGGGCTGAGCCTCGCCAAAGCGCACCTGGAGCTGGTCGGACAGATAGCCGAGCGGCGTCCCGCGCTCGATCGCCCTGCGAGTGGCGAAGGCGATAAGCAGCCCTTCGGCGCGGGCAGCATTGCCGGCTGCCTCTTGCGACTGCAGGTCGATTTCGGTCAGCCGCTGCTCCATGGCCGCGACGCGCTGGTCCATCCGGCCATCCGCCGCGTAGTCGCTGGAGATCGCCTGCGACGCTGCCTGGTCGCGGGTGGGCGCGCCTTGTATGGCAGCGACCGGCTGCTCTTTCCTGAACACGAACAAGTCAGACGTCGACAGCCCCGGCGAACCGCCGAAGTACCAGGTGGCAAAGCCACCCAACAGGAAGGCGCCGAGAGCGGCGCCTATAAAGACACGGGCATTGCCAGATTTGCGATCGGCAGAACGCCCGTGAGTGAGGAGTTCCTCGTCCATAACATCCTTCGCGCCCCAAGACCGCGCCTGTTTGACGTCGACCTCACTTCTCAGGTGAGGTCATGGCACATATCGGACGCCAAAGCCAAGAGCGCAGCTTCCGCCGGTACACTGGCAGATCGCACCGTGGCCCAGCCTTCTCCGGCCGCCTCGGCTATGCGCGGCCCGAGAACGGCCAAGGCCACGCAGCTCCTCGACACTCCGCAGCGGTCACATTCGCCGGCAAAATGCCGGGCTGCAGCGGCAGAGTGGAGCAACACAAGCGCCCCGCTCGCCAAACGTCCGGCGAGCGCATCGGGAAGTTGCAGACCCATGCTCTCGTAAGCAATACGCGTTTCAACGGAGATGCCGGGCGGTGGATAAAGTGGAACGTGTTCGGCTCCGGTCACTCGCAGCAGGCGCAACTGCTGGCCAACGAGGCCGTCGAGAACGGGTTGCAGGACCCCTTGCCCGCAAACCGCTACGGGAAAGCCTGCCGCCTCGGCCTCTTTCCCCGTCGCAGCTCCGACAGAATAGACCGGCTTGCCTCGGAACTGGTCGAGCGCCGGGCCGGCGTGCCGTACTGCGTTGGCACTGCCGAGCAGAAGCGCGTCGATGTTTTCAGGAGCCGGCGGGTCCCATTCGACCGCTCGGAGCGCGAACAACGGGCAGCCTTCGATTGTCAGGCCAAGTTCGCGTCCCGCCTCAACCGTAGCCGTGCATCCCGGCTCGGGCCTGATGGTGAGAATAAGCGCCGTCACTTGGGCCCAGTGAAGTGGGCGGATATTCCCGCCGTCGCCCGCGCGAGGAGATCTTCGGCGAGGCGCTCTGGCCCCGCGTTATCGCCTGCGGCGAAGCTGGCCGCTCCTTCGACACATTCTGCGCCATCGGGGCTGAAGAGGACGGCGCGCATCGACAGCATCGACTCCGAATGGTCGCACACCACCGCAATCGAGCTGTGACAGCTGCCACCAAGCGCGGCGAGCAGCGCCCGCTCGGCCATCGCTTCGGCCCGGCTCGGCGCGTGGTCGATGGCTTGCAGCAGGTCGCGCACGCGCTGGTCGTCGGTGCGGCACTCGATTCCGATCGCTCCCTGGGCAGGGGCGGGAAGCCAGTCCTTGGTCTCGAGCGGGTGGCCCGTGCCCGTCTCGCCAAGACGAACAAGGCCGGCAGCAGCGAGGAAAGTCGCGTCGAACTCCCCGGCAGCGAGCTTGGCCAGGCGCGTGGCGACATTGCCGCGCAGGGTTACCACTCGGCAATCGGGGCGCATGTGCAGCAGCTGTGCGGCGCGGCGCGGCGCGCTCGTGCCGATGGTCGCACCTTGCGGCAAGGCGTGCACCGTAGCGGCGCCGATCAGCACATCGCGCTTGTCGGCGCGCGGCAGGATCGCGGCGAGCGTGAAGCTGTCGGGCCGCCAGGTCTCCACGTCTTTGAGCGAATGGACCGCGGCGTCGATCTCGCCTTCGGCCAGCCATGCGTCGAGCTCTCGCGTCCACAACGCCTTGCCGCCGATCTCTGCGAGCGGCCGGTCCTGGATCTTGTCCCCGCTCGCGACAACGGGGACCAGCTCGACTGCGCACTCCTCCCAGCCATGGGCCGCACACAAGCGGGAGCGAGCTTCATAGGCCTGGGCCATGGCGAGCGGCGAGCGGCGTGTGCCGAGCTTAAGGAGTGGTGTAGTGGGCATCAGGTCGGCTTGCCCTAATTGTCATTTGCGTCCAGTGGAAGCACCGGATGAGGATCGTACTGGGCATCGAGAGCAGTTGCGACGAGACAGCCGCGGCGCTGGTGACGGAAGACCGTCGCATTCTCGCCCAGGCCATCGCTTCGCAAGACGACAGCCACGCACCCTACGGTGGCGTGGTTCCAGAGATCGCCGCCCGAGCCCATGCTGAACGCCTGACGCCCCTGATCGAGCGCGTACTCAAGGACGCGAATCTCTCGCTCAACGATTGTTCGGCGATCGCCGCGACGGCTGGACCAGGGCTGATCGGCGGGGTCATGGTTGGCCTCGTTACCGCCAAGGCCCTCGCCATGGCGAGCGACCGTCCGCTGCTGGCGATCAACCACCTCGAAGGCCACGCTCTGAGCCCGCGGCTTGCGGACCCCGACCTTCAGTTCCCCTATGCGCTGCTGCTGGTTTCGGGCGGCCATTGCCAGGTGCTGCGGGTCGACGGCGTCGGCCACTACCGGCGCCTGGCAACCACGATTGACGACGCGCTGGGCGAAGCGTTCGACAAGACCGCCAAGATCCTGCGCCTCGGCTTCCCCGGCGGCCCGGCTGTCGAACGGCTCGCGGCCGAAGGCAACGCCAAGGCCGTCCCCCTGCCCCGCCCGCTGTTCGGAAGCGAAGAACCGCACTTCTCCTTTGCCGGCCTCAAGAGCGCCGTCCTGCGCGCGCATGACAGCGGGAAGTACCAAGCGGCCGATATCGCCGCGAGCTTCCAGCAGGCCGCGATCGACTGCATCCTCGACCGCACAACCCGCGCCCTTGCCGCGATGGGCGACGTGACCGCGCTGGTCGTCGCTGGCGGTGTCGCCGCCAACCGCAGCGTACGCGCGGCGCTCGAGCAACTCGCCGCCAACCGCGGCCTCCGCTTCGTCGCCCCGCCGCTGGCTCTGTGCACGGATAACGCCGCGATGATCGCCTGGGCTGGTCAGGAGTGGCTTGAGAAGGGCCGCGCTGGCGATCCGCTCGACGTTGCCGCCCGGCCGCGCTGGCCTCTCGATCCGGACGCAGCGCCGGTGCGGGGCGCGGGGGTCAAGGCGTGAGCGCGCCGTCGATCGGTGTGGTCGGCGCTGGTGCCTGGGGCACCGCGCTCGCCCAGATGCTCGCTTCCGATGGTCGCGAGGTCATGCTGTGGGTGCTCGAGCCCGAGTTGGCGGATGAAATCAACACCCGCCACACCAACTCCCTGTTCCTGCCCTCAGCCGCGCTGGCACCGACGATCCGCGCCACCAGCGACCTCGCCGACACCGCCGGATGCGAACTGCTGCTGCTGGTCACCCCGGCCCAGCACCTCGCCACGACGATGGGACGGATGACGACTTACCCACGCGACCTCGTGCTCTGCGCCAAAGGTATCGAGGCCAGCAGCGGTCGCATGATGCACCAGGTGGCGGCAGAGGCTGCGCCCGGCAGCGAGATCGCGGTCCTCTCCGGCCCGACGTTCGCCCACGAAGTCGCAGCGGGCCTGCCCACCGCGGTCACCCTTGCCTGTGGCGGAGGCGAGGCCCAGTGGCAGCGTCTTGCCACGGCGATCGCCCGCCCGGCCTTCCGTCCCTATTACAGCGACGACTTGACCGGCGCCGAGGTTGGCGGAGCAGTAAAGAACGTGCTCGCCATCGCCTGCGGGGTCGTCGAAGGGCTGGGCCTCGGCCAGAACGCCCGCGCCGCGCTCATCGCTCGCGGCTACGCCGAAATGCAGCGCTTCGGCGAAGCCCTTGGCGCGCAACGGGCGACACTCGCCGGCCTTTGTGGCCTGGGCGACCTGGTCCTGACCTGTTCGTCGACCTCCAGCCGTAACTTCTCGCTCGGAGTGGCGCTTGGGCAGGGACAGGATCCCAAGGCCCTGATGCGCGAACGCCATACCGTCGCCGAAGGCGCCCACACCGCGCCCATCCTTGTCGAGCTTGCACAAAAGCACGGGGTAAGCATGCCGATCGTAGAGTCGGTAGGGCACCTCCTCGAAGGCGCGCCTGCGCTCGAGGTGGTCTCCCGTATTCTCGCGCGCCCGCTAACGGCCGAAGATCAGCCTTCGCCGCTGCCTGAAAGGCCAGCGATTTGACGCCCGCTGCGGGCGAGGCTCCCGGCGGCGATCTTGCCGTGCTGGCGAAAGGCGGGCGGACCAACCTGCTCGGCTTCCTCCTGCGGTTAGCCGCGAGGCTGCCGTTCCTGTTCATCGCCGGACGTTTCTACGGCCCGGATGCCCTGGGCCGCTTCGCTTCGGCGCTGGTCATCGTCGAGCTGGCGGCGATGGTCTGCACTTTCGGCGAAAAGCGCGGCCTGGCGCAGCGCCTCTCCGAAGGCGACGAGGACCCGACCCATTTGGTGTTTGACGGCCTGGCGGCAGCCCTGCTCGCCGGCGTCGTGGCGAGCGTGGCGCTCTGGTTCGTGCCGGCACCCATGTTCCCGAGCGGAATCTATACCGAAGTTGACCGCCTGCTGGTGCTGGCGATCCCGGCCCTGGCCGCCACCGAGATCCTGCTGGCGGCGCAGGCCTACCGCTACGACGTGGCAGCAACCGTCCGTGCCCGAGCGGTGGTGGAGCCGTGGACCATTTCGATCATGGCCGGGGTGCTGGCGTTCGTGGCGCCGCAGAGCGGGCTGTCGCTCGCCTACATCATCTCGATCTACGCCGCCCTGCTGACCGCCGCCTGGCCGTTCTTCAAGAGCTACGGGCTACCGCGCGGGTGGCGTTTCAATCCGAAGCGGATCGCGCGCATGGCCACACGCGGCCTGCCGGTCGCCGCCGCAGATACGATCGAATGGGGCACCCGCCGGCTCGACATCTTCATCCTCGGCCTGTTCGCCGCCCCGGCCGCGGTCGGCATCTACTACGTGGCCCAGCAAGTCGCGAGCCTTCCGCAGAAGCTCAAGACCAGCTTCGAACCGATCCTCGGCCCCGTCCTGACGCGCAAGCTCAAGGAAAAGGACTACGCCGCAATTGCCAAACAGGTCTGCCAGGTCGGCTTCTGGATCACCGCCGCCCAGGCGGGCGTTGGCCTGGCGCTCGGCATTCCGGGCGAGGCGATCATGGGACTGGTCGGCCCGCACTTCGTCGGCGCCACCGGCGCACTCGGCTTCCTCCTCGCGGCCGAGGTCGTCGCCGCGACGGCTGTCGTATCGGAAGCCGCCCTCATTTACGTCGCCAGGCTGCGGAACCTGTGGGTCTCGTTCGGCACGATCGCGCTGCAGGCCGGGCTGACAGTGGGCGCCATGCTGCTGGCCGATAAACTGGAGTTCAACGACGGCTGGCGCGCCGCCGCCGTGGCCGCATCGCTGATGCTCGCGCTTGGGGTTTCGTCGGTGATCAAGGCCATCATGCTCAGCCGGATAGTCGGCCGCGCGATCAACAACTGGCGCTGGGCGCTGGTCGTGGCATCGGCCGCGGCGGTGGTAGTCGGGCAGCTTGTGATCCGGATGCCGGAATGGGCGCAGCTGGTGATCGGCATTCCCACTCTGATGGCCGTCTATGGCTGGATCATCTGGACCCGAGGCTTCGGACCCGAAGACCGCGTCCTGTTCGCCCGCAAGGTCAAGCAGGAAGAGGTTGAAGAGGGGCACTAGCTTCCTCTCGACGCGCGGCAACCGATCAAGCTAGGGTCTGCGCGATGCCCATGTTGCGTAGCCCAATCGTCGTATCGCTCGGCTTCCTACCCGTTGCCGCGCTCGCTTTCCTGGCGAGCGCGCTGAATGGGAGGGACATGGCGGCCAGTCTCGACGCCCAGGCCAAGGTGGCAATCGCGAAGGCAAACGGTGCGCCGGTGCGGGCCCGGTTCGCCACGGCAAACGGAGCGCCATCGCGCCATCCGCTGCTCAGCGGCGGAGAGAAGCTCGACGAAGGCACCCGTGACCGCGTGGCCAAGGCCGTCGCGGCCATTCACGGCGTCGGAGGCGTTACGTGGGTGGATGGCACCGCTCTGGCAGTGACTACTCAGACATCGATCAAGCCTCAGCACTGCCAGGACGATGTCGAAGCTCTGCTGAACGCCCGCACCCTCCGGTTCGAGGAAGGGTCGTCGCGGATCCAGGTGGCGAGCGGAGAACTGGTCGACGAAGTGGCCGCAGCTCTGCGACCATGCCTCGGCAGCATCATCGCCATTACCGGGCATACTGATTCTTCTGGTTCGGAAGCAGGCAATGTCCAACTATCGCTCGCCCGAGCTCGCGCGGTTCGCGATGCGCTGATCGCGCGGGGCATTCCGGCTGATGGGCTGCGCACGCGCGGGCTAGGCTCGCGCTCGCCCGTTGAGGGTCTCGACTCTTCCGATCCCGCGAACCGGCGGATCGAGTTCAGCGTGCTTGCGCTTCAGCCGATCAAGCCGACACCCGTCGACACCCCTGGCCCACGCTAGACCGGTCATTTCGGCGGAGAGATTGCAAAGCGACGGCTTCGCCCCCTAAAGACCGATACATGCCAATCTGGATGGAACTGCTGGTGCTGATGCTGGTCGCCTACGTGGTGGGGATCGCGATCGGTTGGATCCTCTGGGGCCGAGAATTGAGCAAGGAGATGGCTGATGGTTGAGCTGGTGCATGAGAACTGGATCTTCCTGGTCATCGCATTGGTCATCGGGCTGCTCACCGCGTGGTGGGTGCTGGTCGCCTCGCGCCGGACCAAAGTGGACATCAGCCGCAGCGAGGACGGAGCGCCGGCCAAGCGAAATCAGGCCCTGATCGACGCTCGGCCAGCGGCTGCGCCTCAAGTCGAGATTCCGCCACAGACCCCGGTCGGCCTTGCCGGCGTGGGTGAGGCGGTTGCCGCAGCGGCCGCTCCAGTCGAAGTGGCGCCTGAACCAGCACCTGAGCCGATCCCTGAACCGACCCCAGAGCCGACTCCAGCGCCTGCGCCTACCGTGGCGCCAGCTTCGTCTGGACCCGCCGACGACCTTACCCGGATCAAGGGCCTCGGCCCCAAGATCGCGCTGCAATTGAAGGACCTCGGCGTAAGCACTTTCGCCCAGATTGCGGCCTGGGACGATGCCGAGATCGACCGCATCGACGCCCAGCTCGGCCGCTTCCAAGGCCGCATCCGCCGCGACGACTGGCCCACCCAGGCGCGCCTCCTGGCCGCGGGCGATACCTCCGGATACGAGGCAAAGTTCGGAAAGCTCTAAGCGCGCCACGGGAACAATCGGGTAACGCTCGACTTATGTTACTTGGGCCTAGATGTCGGCCCGGGAGACCTGAGAGATGGCGCGCTCCACTGCGTATGACAGGCCGACGGTGCTTGTCGTTGAAGACGAGTTCATCATTGCGCTCGACTTGTCGGAAACGGTGAAAGACCTCGGGTACGCGCTGGAGGGTCCCTTCCCCGACAAGAAGCGGGCGCTGGCCTCCATCAGGGGCGGCATGCCCGACTGCGCGATCCTGGACATCCAGACCAGCGACGGAGAGGTTTATCCGCTGGCTGATGAATTGGTCGAAGCCGGTGTCCCGATCATCTTCCACTCCGGCCACGTGCCTCCGGAAGAGGTCCGCAGCCGCTATCCCGACGCTGTGGCCTGCAGCAAACCCTGCCCTCCCGATCAGTTGATCGAAGTGCTGCAGGAAGCCGTCGCAAGGGCACACGCCGAGTAATCACTGCAACGATTGGCGAGACCCTCCGCAGCCGCTAAACCGGTTGCAAAGGAGACTTGCAGACATGGTGCCATTCAGCTGGGCGGACCCGCTCGACCTCGAAGGCCAGCTGAGCGAAGAGGAGCGCATGATCCGCGACGCTGCGCGCGGTTTCGCTCAAGACGTGCTCCAGCCGCGCGTGATCGAAGGCTTCCGCGACGAGATCGACGCGCCGGAGCTGTTTCCGCTGATGGGTGAAGCTGGATTGCTTGGCGTGACCATTCCCGACGAGTTCGGTGGGGCCGGCGCCAACTATGTTTCCTATGGCCTGGTGGCGCGGGAGATCGAGCGGGTGGACTCGGGTTACCGCTCGATGGCTTCGGTCCAATCGAGCCTCGTGATGTACCCGATCCACGCCTACGGTTCGGCGGAGCAGAAGGCCAACTACCTGCCGCACCTCGCGAGCGGAGAGTTGATCGGATGCTTCGGCCTGACCGAGCCCGATGCCGGCTCCGACCCCGCTTCGATGCGGACTTACGCTAGGAAGGATGGCGACGGGTTCGTCCTTTCTGGCAGCAAGACCTGGATCAGCAATTCCCCGTTCGCCGACTTGTTCGTGGTCTGGGCCAAGAGCGAAGCGCACGACGGACGCATCCGTGGGTTCCTGCTTGAAAAGGGCATGCCCGGACTTTCCGCACCCAAGATCGAGGGCAAGTTCTCGCTGCGCGCCTCGACCACGGGCATGATCATGATGGACGAGATCAAGCTACCCGCCGAGGCGCTGCTGCCCGGCGTCGAGGGCATGAAGGGCCCGTTCGGCTGCCTCAACCGCGCACGCTACGGCATTTCGTGGGGCACGATGGGTGCGGCCGAGTTCTGCCTTTCCGCGGCACGCGAATACGGGCTCGACCGCAAGCAGTTCGGCAGGCCGCTCGCCGCCAACCAGCTGTTCCAGAAGAAACTCGCCGACATGGAGACCGAGATTGCGCTGGGGCTCCAGGGTTCGCTCCAGGTCGGACGGCTGATGGACGAAGGGCGGTTCGCGCCCGAGATGATCAGCCTGGTCAAGCGCAACAACGCCGGCAAGGCGCTGGAGATCGCTCGCTGGGCGCGCGACATGCACGGCGGTAATGGCATCTCCGAGGAATACCAGGTGATCCGCCACATGCTGAACCTGGAAAGCGTCAACACCTACGAAGGGACGCATGACGTCCATGCGCTGATCCTGGGCCGGGCGATCACCGGGATCGCGGCGTTCTAAGGTAAGCGGGAACCCTGCCCCCGGTTGTCCGCTTTAAACGGTTGCAACCTAGGAGTTTGACATGATCGGCAAGATGATCGGCGCTATCGCCGGCGCGAAGGTGGCAGAACATGCGCGCGGGGTCAGTGGCCCGGTCGGCGCTCTGATCGGGGTAGGTATCGTCGCGGCCATCCGTCGGATGAGCCCGGTCACGCTCGTCGCAGCGGCTGTGGGAGGCTACGTGCTCAAGCGCTACACCGAAAAGCAGGCCACGAAGAAGCCGGCGCCGCGAGCAGCGGCGCGCTGACGTCTGGGCGGCGCTACGCCGCCAGCAGGACCCCCCGGAAGCCGTGGTCCTCCAGCGCCCGACCAGCTCCCAATGCGACGCAATTGAGCGGATCCTCGGCCACGCGCACCGGCAGGCCGGTTACCTCCGACAGGCGCTGGTCGATGCCGTGGAGCAGCGAACCGCCTCCCGTCATCACGATGCCGTTTTCGAGGATGTCGGCGGCGATTTCCGGCGCGGTCGTTTCCAACGCGCGGCGCACCGCATCGACGATCTGCGAGACTGTGCTCGCCAAAGCGTCTGCTACGTCCGAGCGCTTGATCGAGACTTCGCGCGGAATGCCGCGGACCGCATCGCGACCACGGATGGTGATCTCTTCCTCGCTGCCATCGCAAATGGCGGAGCCGGCTTCCTTCTTGACCCGTTCGGCCGTGGCCTCGCCGATGTGCAGGTTGTGGTGGCGGCGGACGTAGGAGACGATCGCCTCATCCATCTGATCGCCGCCGACCCGCTCGGACAGCGAAGTGCTCATCCCGCCGATCGACATCACGCCGACTTCGGTCGAGCCACCGCCGATATCGACCACCATCGAGCCGATCGGGTGGACCACCGGCAAGTCGGCGCCGATCGCCGCGGCCATTGGCTCTTCGATCAGCCACACCTGTCGCGCCCCAGCGTTCGAAGCCGCATCGCGAATGGCGCGCCGTTCGACTGCAGTCGAGCCGGAGGGAACGCAGATGACGATCTCGGGGCTCTTGAACCGGCGCGGCCCAAGCCGCTCGCGGGCCTTGCGTACGAAATGCTTGATCATGTGCTCGGCGATCTCGAGGTCGGCGATGACCCCGTTGCGCAGCGGGCGGATCGTGCGGACATTCTCCGGCGTCTTGCCCAGCATGAGCTTGGCATCGGCACCCACCGCGCGGACGGTATCGATCCCGTTGATAGTCTCGATGGTGACGACCGACGGCTCTGCCAGAACAACACCGTGATCGCGGAGATAGACGACGGTATTCGCAGTCCCGAGGTCAATGGCCAAGTCCGCCGAAGCGAATGGCATGACGCTAAAAATCGACATGTTTTTGTTTATCCCGACCCTTCCCCCCTTGGGGATTGGGACGAGATCAGCACCCTTTCCTGTCTGCAGTGTTAACGGTCCCACCTACCGCCGTTAACCACGACCGGAGGTGGCCATAAGGCGACGAGCCCCCGGAAAAGTGCAGAACCGGCTTGTCGTTTATCGGCTTCGAACGCTCGTTTGCCGATCCTCAAGTGCACTTGAGTAGTGCTGGTGTATTATGCACACAGGGCACCTGGGGACTGACCAAATGACGTCGAATTCCGCGACCATCCGCTTGGATATGCTGAAGTCATCGGAACAGGCAGGTGCGGCCGATGTGGTCGCCCGCGAGATCTTCGAAGCCGGTCCCGCAAGAGCGCCTGCCTTGTCGCTGGCGGTGGCGCGCAGCGACGGTGTCGTATGGGCAGAGGCCTATGGCAAGTCGAACCTGGAGTTCGATGTGCCAGCCACGACCGACCACCTGTTTCGCCTCGGCTCGGTCAGCAAGCCCGTCACCACCGTGGCCGCGGCGAAGCTTGTCACCTCTGGCTTGCTTGATCTCGAGGCCCCGATTTCGACCTGGCTGCCTGAACTACCCGATCATCACAAGACGACCACGATGAAGCAGCTGCTGACCCATCAGAGCGGCGTGCGGCACTACCTGGCCAAGGACTTCGACATCACGGCGCCGGGCGGTGCGATCTATTCGCGAAGCTATGCCACGAACGAGGAGGTCATGGCGCTGTTCATCGAGGATCCCCTGGTTGCCCCACCCGGCACGAGTGTCAGCTATTCCTCGTACGGCTACACGCTGGCCTCGATCGTCATGGAAGCCGCGGCGGGGCTTCCCTTCCTGGAGCTTATCCAGCGCGAGATCGCCCAGCCTTTCGCCTTGCCCAGCCTGACCGAGGACGCCCCGCTGACGATCCTGCCCTTGCGAGCGAACGGCTACATGGTCGAGTTCGAGCGGAACATGTTCTTCGATCAGTTGGCCGTCGAAGCCCGGCCCAAGTTGAGCGACGGTTACATCAACATTCCGTCGAACAACCCGGCCTTCTGCTGGGCCGGGGCCGGTTTGCTGATGACGCCGTCCGACGCCGCGCGCTTTGGTGCCGCCCTCCTCGCTTCGCCGAACGCCAGGATCAGTGAGGCCGAGAGGACACTGCTGTTCACCCCGCTGACCAAGGCGACGAACAACTCGCCACCGCTCGGGCTGGGCTGGCGGATCGACACGGACAAGGCCGGGCGCCTCCGCTGGCATCACGCGGGCGCCACTGCCGGTGGGCGCTTCGGCCTGGTGATCTACCCCGCCCTCGGCCTGTCGATCGCGCTGGGGAGCAACTTGATGGTTTCTCCTGGGGATGTGCTCGGCCCCGCCTCTCGCTTGGCCGACGTCTTCACCTAGCTCACTTGACCTTGGGCAAGTCCGCCTGGCGTAGCTCGACCAGGCGCCAATCGCCGTCTCGCAGGCAAGCGACCCCGGTCAGGTAGTCCTGGGTGAATTGGCGACAGCGGTCACCACTCGCGGTCGTGAACATCTGCCCGGCGCTCACACCGCGTTGGCCGTCGCTTCCGCGCGAGGGATCGACCAGAACCGACGCGACCTCCGGGGTGAGAATTACGCTCCCCTCCTCGTAGACCACGGGCGAGTCCGAAGGCCGAGTGACGTGGTAGAGTTGAGCCGCGCCGAACCCGAAGACCGCCATCAGCACGCCCCAGGCCCAGACCCGGCGCGTACCGCTGCTCTTGTTCGCTTCTTCCGTCATTACCCCTCAACCCACAGGTGTATTACTCGACTATATCAGCGAGCCCTGTGGGTTGGTCAAGGCGCGCTGTCAGTCGACCAGCATCAACGCATCCAGCGCGACGACACCTTCGCCCTCGGGATGGATGATGACTGGGTTGAGGTCGACCTCGCGGATTGAGGGGCTGCCGGCCATGACCCGGCCGATCTGCACGATCAGCCCGGCCAGCGCCGCAACGTCCAGCGCCGGAGAACCGCGATAGCCCTTGAGCAATGCGGCCTGCTTCAATTCGAGCAGTCCGGCATGCACCGCCGCCTGATCCAGGTCGGGCGTGAACAACTTCACGTCCTTGAGGATCTCGGCCGTTACGCCGCCGAAGCCGGCCAGGACGACCGGACCCCATTCGGGATCGTTCTTGGCGCCGACGATCATCTCGGTGCCCATGCGGCCCATCTTCTCGACCAGCACGCCGTCGAGCACGATCGAGGCGTCGTAAGCCCCGACGTTGGCGTACATGCGGTCGAACGCAGCACGCACGTCGTCACCCGACTTGAGGTTGAGGATCACCCCGCCCGCGTCGCTCTTGTGTCCGAGCGCAGCGGCCTGGGCCTTCATCACCACCGGATAACCGATAGCTTCGGCAGCGGCGACGGCTTCATCAGCGCTGGCTGCGAACTTGCTCTCAGGGAACGCGAGGCCGAGCGGCCGGAGCAGTTCCTTGGACTTGTACTCCGGAACCACGCCCGCGACCGTGTCGATGCCCGGAACCGCGATCGGCTCGCCCGAACGGTCGGTCAGGTCGCGCTTGGCGAGGTCCGCCAGGCGAGCGATCGCGCGATAGGCGCGCTCGGTGCTCGGGAACCAGGGGATGCCGACCTTACGCAGACCCGCGATGTAGTCCTCGGGAACCGTCGCGCCCTCGTCGACACCGGCAAAGACCAGCGGCTTGGGGAACGAGCCAGATTCGAGCACCTTGATGATGTGCGGGAACTTGATGCCGCTGGTGATCGGGTCCGACTGGATGATCGAGGCCACCACCGAACCGACGCGCTCATCCTCGAGCAGCGCGGTCAGGACCTTGGTGTAGATCTCCGGCTCCGACAGGCCGAGCGCCGTAATGTCGGTCGGGTTCGAAACCGGCACGAAGTCCGGCAGCACCGCGCGCAGCACCGGGCTGTTGTCGTCGTTGAGGTCGATCAGGTCGAGGCCGATGTCTTCGGCAATGTCGAACGCCAGGCCACGCAGGGCGCCGCTTTCGCCGAGCACCGCCATGTTGGCACCCGGAAGCGCCGGGCAGCGCAGGGCGATCTCGGTGATGTCGGCAAGCTCTTCCAGCGTGTCGGCGAAGATCACGCCTTCGCGGGCGAGCTTGGTCTTCATCAAGGCATAGTCGCCTGCCATCGCACCGGTGTGCGTGGCGGCGCTTTCCTGCGCCTTGTTCGACTTGCCCGGGTGCAGCATGACGATAGGCTTGCCGGCAGCGCGAGCGCGGCGAGCCGCGGCGACGAACGCCTTCGGGCGGCGCAGGCTCTCGACGTACATGGCGATGACGTGGGTGTCCTCGTCATCGATCAGCCACTCGACGTAGTCCTCGACGCCGGAGGCGGCCTCGTTGCCGGTCGAAACCGAGGTCGAGACATAGCAGCCGCGCGGATGCAGCGCGGTCGCCAGGACCGCGGCGAGCGCGCCCGACTGGCTGGCCACACCGACGGCGCGTGCGCCCTTGGGCGGCGTCATCATGTTGGTTTCGACGAAAGTCAGCGGGACCCGCTCGACGTAGTTGGTGCAGCCGAGGCAGTTCGGGCCTTCGATCACCATGCCGTGCTCGGCAGCGATCCGACCCAGTTCGAGCTGGTCCCGCATGCCTTCCTCGCCCGCTTCGGAAAAGCCGGCCGAGTAGATCACCACCGCGCCGCAGTTGCGGGCGGCGAGCTGACGAACGGTGTCGAGCACGAAGGGACGCGGAATGGCGAGGACGGCGCAGTCGATGCCCTCGGGCAGTTCGCTGACGTCGTGATAGACCTTGAGGCCGAGCAGTTCGTCGCGCTTGGGGTTCACCGGGTAGATGTCACCCGCGAACTCGTACTGGACGAGGTTGTTGAGCAGCGTGGCGCCGAGCGCCCCCTTGCGGTCCGACGCGCCGATCACGGCCACGGACTTGGGCCGCAGCAGCCGGTCGATCTGCTGGTTGGTGAAACGCCGCTCGGTCATCGAATCCCTCTCCGTTCGGGGCTGCCCTAGCGCCCACACCCTCTTTCGTCATCCCCGCGAACGCGGGGACCCAGTAAGCTCTGGAGAACTGCAACTGGGTTCCCGCTTTCGCGGGAATGACGAAGTAACTTCTAGTAGTTTTAGTCAGCCTGGACCTTGTTCTTGTCGAACGCGCCGAGGCCCGGCTTGAAGGTCTTGTCGTCAAGGAACTGCTTGGTGGCTTCCTTGCGGGTTTCCCAACCACCGAAGTCGTTGAGCGCTTCCTGCGCGCGGATCAGGTAGTCCTCGGCGTTGTCGTAAGTCATCTCGCGCACGCGGCGCACAGCCCACTTGGTGGCGCGCAGCGCGTGGCTGTCCTTCTTCTTGAGGACATCGGCGACTTGCTGGACGCGCTCGCGCAGCTTGTCGGCCGGGAGCGACTCATTGACCATGCCCTTCTCGGCGGCCTGCTTGCCGGTCAGGTTCTCGCCCATCATCGCGTGGTACATGGCGTCGCGGAAGCCCATCAGCTCGGCCGCGACCTTCGAGGCACCGCCGCCGGGCAGGATCGCCCAGTTGATTTCCGACAGGCCGAACTGCGCGTCGTCCGAGCAGAAAGCCAGGTCGCAAGCGAACAGCGGGCCGTACGCACCGCCGAAGCACCAGCCGTTGATCATGGCGACGGTCGGCTTCTCGTACCAACGCAGGCGTTCCCACCAGCTGTAGGCTTCGCGCTGCGAGCGGCGAGTGGCGTTGATGCCTTCGGCCTCGCTCATGCGGAAGTATTCGAGCAGATCCATGCCGGCCGACCAGGCCGAACCTTCGCCCGACAGTACCAGCACCTGCACGTCGTGACGGAACTCGAGCTCTTCGAGAACCTGCAGCATGCGGCGGTTGAGCTTGGGGCTCATGCAGTTCCGCTTGTCGGGGCGGTTGAAATAGACCCAGGCGACACCGTCGACGATATCGAAGCGAACGGTTTCCGATTCCGGACGCGGATCCGGCTGCGACGGCATGGCCATTTGAAAGTTCCTCTCAGATTGAACGTGGCGGGAATCCCGCCTGACTTCGTTATCAGTTATAGCAATCGTGGTTGCTATGGACAACAGCAATCATTACGGTCGTGCTTATGCGCGATCCGCTTCCTTCCTACCCCGGCTATGCGCTGCGCCGCGCCGCAAACGCGACGGCTGCGGAACTGGCAAGCCGGCTGAGCGAAGTGGGCCTGCGCCAATCGGACGTATCGGTACTGATTCTGGTCGCCGAGAACCCAGCCATCACCGCCAGCGCCATCGGCCGCGCGCTCGATATCCAGCGCGCGAACATGGTGCCGCTGCTCAAGCGAATCGAGGACGCCGGGCTGATCGCGCGGGAGCCGATCGACGGGAAGTCGCGGGGGCTCGACCTGACCGAGACTGGCCGCGAACGCCTGGCGGCGGGAAGGCGGATCGTGGAGGCGTTCGAGGCCGAACTGCTCGAACGCGTACCTCCTGAGCATCGCGCGCACCTGCTCCCTGCGCTGGAAGCCCTCTGGCGTTAGCGCGCGGGGTTCTCTAACCCTGTTTCCAGATAGAATGGGAGCAGGTGATGAGTGAAGCGGTCGTCCATCCGGTGCCGGAAGAATGGGCGAAGAACGCCCTGATCGACGCTGGCGCTTATGCGGACAAGTACCGCCAGTCCGTCGAGGATCCTGAAGGCTTCTGGCGCGAGGAAGCGCGGCGGATCGACTGGCTCAAGCCCTTCACCACAGTCAAGAATACCAGCTTCGACGAAGCCACTTTCGGCATTCGCTGGTTCGAGGACGGCACGCTCAACCTCACCGCGAATTGCCTCGACCGGCACCTCGCCACGCGGGGCGACCAGACCGCGATCATCTGGGAGCCCGACGATCCGGCTACTCCCGTCCGCACCCTTACCTACCGCGAACTGCACGAAGCCACCTGCCGCTTTGCCAACCTTCTGCGGGCCGAAGGTGTCCGCAAGGGCGACCGGGTGACGATCTACCTCCCCATGGTCCCCGAAGCAGCGGTTGCGATGCTGGCCTGTGCGCGGATCGGGGCGATCCATTCAATCGTCTTCGCCGGCTTCTCACCTGAAGCGCTCGGTAGCCGGATCGAGGACTGCGACAGCGACGTGGTCATTACCGCCGACGAGGGTCTGCGCGGCGGCAAGCGCGTTCCGCTCAAGGCCAATGTCGATGCGGCGCTCGAGCACCACGGCAAGGTCCGTCGGGTCATCATGCTGCGCCACACAGGTGCCGATGTGCCGATGGTCGAAGGGCGTGATCTCGACTGGGCCACCGCCGTTGCGGGCCAGTCCACTGAATGCCCCGCCGAGGAGATGGGCGCCGAGGACCCGCTGTTTATCCTCTACACCAGCGGCTCCACCGGAAAGCCCAAGGGCGTGCTGCACACCACCGGCGGCTACGCGGTGTGGGTCGGCATGACCCACGAGTACACCTTCGACTATCGCCCCCACCTTGACGGTAGCCCACAAGTCTACTGGTGCGCCGCCGACATCGGTTGGGTCACCGGCCACAGCTACGTGGTCTACGGCCCGCTGCTCAACGGCGCGATCTCGGTCATGTTCGAAGGCGTGCCGAACTACCCGGACTTTTCCCGCTTCTGGCAAGTGGTCGACAAGCACAAGGTCGAGATCTTTTACGCCGCCCCCACCGCCCTGCGCGCCTTGATGCGCGAGGGCGACGACTGGGTGAAGAAGACCAACCGCAGCACCCTGCGCCTGCTCGGCTCAGTCGGTGAGCCGATCAATCCCGAGGCCTGGGAGTGGTACTACAACGTCGTCGGCGGCGCGCGCTGCCCCATCGTCGACACCTGGTGGCAAACCGAGACCGGCGGCCACATGATCACCCCCCTCCCCGGCGCGACCGATCTCAAGCCGGGCAGCGCGAGCAAACCGATGTTCGGCGTCCAGCCCGCGATAGTCGACGGCGAGGGCAAGGAACTGCACGGCGCCTGCGAGGGCGCGCTGGTCATCAGCGACAGCTGGCCCGGCCAGATGCGCACCGTCTACGGCGACCATGCGCGCTTCTTCCAGACCTACTTCAGCACCTTCCCCGGCCACTACTTCACCGGCGACGGCTGCCGGAGGGACGAGGACGGCTACTACTGGATCACCGGCCGCATCGATGACGTGATCAACGTCTCCGGCCACCGTATGGGCACTGCCGAGATCGAGAGCGCCCTGGTCCTGCACGAGAGGGTCGCAGAGGCCGCCGTCGTCGGCATGCCGCACGACATCAAGGGCCAGGGCATCTACGCCTATGTCACCACGACCTCGGGCACCGAGGACAGCGAGGACTTGCGCAAGGAGCTGATCCAGTGGGTCCGCCGCGAGATCGGCCCGATCGCCACGCCTGACGTGCTCCAGTTCGCCCCGTCGCTACCCAAGACCCGCAGCGGCAAGATCATGCGCCGCATCCTCCGCAAGATCGCCGAGAACGACACCGGCAACCTCGGAGATACCTCGACACTCGCCGATCCGGGCGTGGTGGACGACTTGCTGGCGAACCGGCCGAAGACCTGATTAGATACGACAAAATAAACAGGGAGTGGGGTAATGAGGAATTCGATTCGCGCGGGGCTTGCCGCGCTGGCCATGACGTTTGCCGCCACTGCTTCGGCCCAGGCGCCGCAGCAACCACAGGCCTGCCAGCGCGCTTGCCTCGAAGGCTTCGTCAACCGCTACCTCAAGGCGATGGCCGACGGAAACGTTGACCCTGCCCTGTTCGCCCCGAACGTCCGCTTCACCGAGAACGGCATCCAGATGCCCTTCGGCAACGAGGGTCTGTGGGCGACGACGAGCGGTCTGGGGAAATACCAGTTCTACGTCCCTGACATCGAAACCCAGCAGGTCGCCTTCCTCGGCACGGTACTGGAACAGGCCCAGAGCTCAGCAACCGGCCCGCAGCGTGCGCCCGAGCTTGTCGGCATCGCGCTCCGGCTGAGGATCGTCGACGGCAAGATCACCGAAGTCGAACAGATCGCCGCCCGCCCTGAACGCCCGCTCGGCCCGACAGCCGCCGCCGCGAGCAGCAACCCCTTCCCGGCCACCGGCGAAGCGGTCGAGGCGATGGGCGCGCCGCACCCAAGCTTCCTGCAGGCCGTCCCTGAGAACAAGCGCCAGAGCCGGGCCGACCTGATCCGCGTCTCGAACTATTACTTCGACGCGATCCAGCGGAACACCGGCCAGGGCTACTACCCCTTCACCGACGACTGCCTGCGCCACGAGAACGGCATCATCACCGCCGGTCCTCCGGGAACCGTAGGTGTGGGCGGGCGCCAGCCGCAGGGTTGCAAGGAACAGTTGCAGAAGTCGCTGATCGGCGCCGTCACCGGCATCCGCGACCGCCGCTTCGTCGCGGTCGATCGCGAGCGCGGGATCGTGTTCGCCTTCGCCTTCTTCGATCACCGGCCGATCAACTGGACCTGGCAGCTGGGCGAACTGTTCAAGATCGACGGCGAGAACATCAGCCGGGTCGAAGCGATCTTCATCCGCGGGCCCTACGGCATCGACGCAGGCTGGAGCACTTACGAACAAGGCCGGTCCGAACAGATCCAGGACGTGCGCTGATTTAGGGATTGGGGGAGACCACAGATGCTAAAGAAACTCGCACTCGCCGCGCTCCTGTTCGGCGCGTCCACTCCGGCGCTGGCCCAGGGCGGACCGCCGCCGAGCCCCTGGGCTCCGCTACAGGACCGCCCGACTTGCACGCGTGACCAGCTCAAGGCCGCCACCGCCGCCTATGTGGAGGCCCAACGCACGGGCAATATCGCCGGCCTGCCGCTGCACGAGAAGGTCCGCTTCCTCGAGAACATGAGCGACGTCGAACGCGGCGCCGGGCTGTGGAACACCGCCCTTCCCATCGGCCATGCGATGAGCTTCCATGACGACAAGCGCTGCAAGACCTTTACCGAGATCATCGTCACCGAGGGTGCCCACCAGTACGTGATCGGCACCCGCCTCTACCTGCACGACGGCAAGGTGCTTCGGGTCGACAGCCTGGTGACTGACAAGGGCGACTGGCTGTTCAACGCCAATGCCTTCCTGAAGTACACCAAGCTCGAAGACTGGTCGGACCTGTTCAAGTACCAGAAGACGGCGCCGGCCGAGATGATCCGCGGCGCCAACGCTTACCTCGATGGCTTTGCCGACAAGTTCACCGACATCCCCTGGGGGACGCCCTGCGCTCGCCTTGAAGGCGGGGCCTACACCAACCGCGACGGCGACCCGCATGCCTCATGCGAAGTCGGGCTGCCGCCGGGCGTGCTCTACATCGTCAACCGGGACTACCTGATCGACGAGGAAAAGGGCGTCATCAATATCTACTGCCGCTTCGGCAACTCGACCAGCGGCATGCCCGACAGCCACACCTTCCGCTTCATCGACGGCAAGATCCGTGGCGCGCATACCCTGAGCGTGAACCTCGGCACGGCGCCCTCGCCGCAGGCCGACGACAACGGCGGGATCGTGGGAGGACCCCCCGGGATAAACTGAACGGCGCGTTGGGGATTCGGCAAGGATTGCACTTTAAGAGTGAGTCCCGGAGTCTTGGGGTGCCTGTTCAGTGATCGAAATCGAAGTCCAGAACGAAACCCATCAGAGCCAGGAACGCCTGCGCTTTGCAGCGGTCCCGCGCATTGGCGAAGGAATCCGCCTGCGCGAGCCCGATGGCTTCTGGGCGTCCTATGATGTGGTCGACTTGTGGTACCAGAAGGCCGAGTTCGGCGATGTCTGGATCCCTTACCTCCATGTTCGGCTGACCCCCGCCCCGGCGGCCGCGGAACCGGAGCCCGTCGAGGTCCCGGCTCAGGGTCAGGCACCGGCCAAGGCGCAGGTCTACGGGATCAAGGAGGTCTACTCATTCACGGGTTGATCAAACGCACCACGCCCCACGAGGGCGCACAGCCGGCTCCTGCCGAAGCGGTGCAGGCCGCCCCGATAGAGGCGCCAGCTGCCGCGCAAGTGCGGCGCTGCCTGATCGTCGACGATTCCCGCGTCATGCGCGCCGTCTCGCGCCGGGTGGTCGAGAGCCTCGGCTATGCCGTGGCGGAGGCCGAGAACGGCCAGGAAGCGCTCGCTCGTTGCGAAGCCGGCGGGATGCCCGACCTGATCCTGCTCGACTGGAACATGCCGATCATGTCCGGCATCGAATTCATCACCGCCCTGCGCGCTCAGCCCGATGGCGGCGGGCCCAAGGTAGTGTTCTGCACCACCGAGAACGACCCGACGATCGTCGGCCGCGGGATTGCCGCCGGCGCTGACGGTTTCGTCACCAAGCCGTTCGACAGCGAGACCCTCCAGGCCAGGCTACAGCGCCTCGGCGCCGCCTGACGCAAAACGGCCGCCGGTTTCCCGACGGCCGTCTGGGGGGCAATCTACAATTCGAAATTAGCCGAGTGATGCGAGGGCGGTGCCTTCGACAGCCGCGCCCTTGGCGGCGGCCTGTTCGACGGCGTTCTGCATCGCGGCTTCACGGCATTCGCTGAGGGCAGCACCGGCCTTCATGTCGCGCGGGTCGACGCGGCCACAGGCGGCCTTGGCGCCGATTTCCAGACGTTCGGCGAGGACCGCGGCTCCGGTGGGGGTAGCAATGTCGAGATCGCCGTGGTGCACGGTGACGTGGACTTCCTGCGCCGCGGCAGGGGCGACAGCGAGGAGGGAAAGCGAGGCGGCGGCAAGGGCCTTGAGGGCAATCGTGTTCATCTGAGTACGTCCTTCACTGGGGGGGCGCCTCGATCGGCGTGATGACTGGATAGGACCGCCTTGTCGCACCGGTATGCCGCGCGTGAACCAAATTGTCGGAAAGTGTCCGTCCCTCGGATTCAGGCGAATTCGGCTCAATCCCGCGGTGTGCCGACCGAAAAGGCGCCAAAACGCGCGCGCAATCCTGCGACATGTTCGCAGGGTCGTTACAGTTTGTGGCTGACGGGGCGCCTATTCCCGTCGCAGATCGTAATCGATCCGGATGCGCACCCACGAGCCGACGAGCACCTGCCCGCCTCGTCGCGGAGGACGAACCTTGAATTGCCAGGCCGCTGCCAGGATCGCCCGGTTGATCATCGAGCCCTGCGGATACTCCTGCAGAGGGACGCAATCCTCGACGCGAAAGTCCGGCGCCGTGCGGCAGGCGATCAGACCCCAGCCCGGCCCGGTCGCCGTGGACAGATAACCACTCAACTCGCCGTCACGGGGCCGGCGATACCAACTTGCCGCATAGAGTGGCTGGCCATCCGGTGCGGTGCCCACCAGTTCGGAATCGCCCATCGCACCGGACGAGCCGCTGTTGGGAGGTCCGTAAGAGGGCTTGCTGGGATCGGGCTTTTGTATCGGCCGCGGCCCCATGGGCGGAGGTGGAACCGTCGGCTGCGGGCGCGGAAGCGGCATGACGGTTGGGACCACCGGCGCCGGTGGCGCGATTACGGGCCGTTCCACGACGGCTTCGGTCGGGCGGGAGTCGGGCTCTTCCTGCGGCTTGCTTTTGTCGGACTCGGGCGTCTCGTCCTGCGACTCCGAGTAGTCGCTGGCCTTGAACTGGACTTCGACGACCTTGGGTTTCTTCGGCTGGTTGATCGACCAGCCAAGCGACAGCAGCAGGAGCAGAAGCACCGCCTCGAGCGCCAACGCCACCGCCATCCCGGTGGCGCGCGGACCTAGGTCTCGGCGAAACCGCTCAGGAAGGAAATCGGCCAGCGCGAGCGCCGGCCGTTCTGGGGAAGTCTGATCCAACAACGATTACCTAAACAGTCGTTCGAGCCCGCGCCGCAAATCCATCGCCGCCTGTCCGGCCAGTCCTGTTCCCGGGACCATTTCAAACGCATGAATGGCGCCCGGATAGACGTGCAATTCCGTCTGCACCCCGCAATCGATCAAGCGGCGTGCATAGTCGAGGTCCTCGTCGAGGAACAGGTCCAGCGCGCCGGTACCGATGTAGGCGGGCGCGAGGCCGGACAGGTCTTCGGCCAGCGCGGGCGAGAACCAACCCTTGTGGGTGTCGGCAGGCTGGTAGTCGCCGCGCAGGGCTTCCCAGCCGAAGCGGTTCTTCTCGCGCGTCCAGATGAACTCGCCGGTGTGGCGATTGCTGTAGCGGTCGTCCGGTCCGCCCGTGCGCCAGTCGAGCATCGGGTAGATGAGCACTTGTCCCGCCAGTTTCGGACCGCCCCTGTCGCGGGTCATCAGCGCGAGGCTTGCGGCAAGTCCGCCGCCCGCGCTTTCGCCCATGACCACGATGCGCTTCGGGTCCACACCGAGGGAGGCGGCGTTATCGGCCAGCCACAGCAGCGCGGCGTAGTTGTCTTCCTGCGGACCGGGGAACGGCGTCTCCGGTGCGAGGCGGTAGTCGACCGAGACCACTACGCAGTCGTGCTCCAGCGCCAGCGCGGGCTTGTCGGCAACGGCGCGGTCGGCCGTGCCGACGACCATGCCGCCCCCGTGGATGTGCAGGATCGTCGCGCGGCCCTGTGCTTGCGACGGTGGGTTCATCACCACCAGGCGCACGTCCGGGCCGCCGGAGACGGGCGCGTAGGCCTCGCTGACCGGGAACGGAGGCGGGGGCACTTCCGCGCCGGTGAACATCGGGTTGGCGCGGATTTCCGGCAGTGCCTCTGCCGTTAGGTCGAGCGACGGCAGTTCGAGAAGCGGCCCAATCTCGGGGTCCACCAGGTGGCGCGATATGCTCATTCCCATTCTTCCAATCAAATCACCCTCGTCATCCCCGCGAACGCGGGGACCCAGTCGGCTCTTTCCCAGATGCGACTAGGTTCCCGCGTTCGCGGGAATGACGAAGAATTGCGGAGACGCTTTTCATGGCTCACTCTCGCCAAGCCTGGGGGATGCTTTGCCCAAAGTCAGTTCCGCATCCGAGAAACGGATGGGCGTGCGTAAACCTTTGAGGCCCTCGCCAAGGTCGAGCACCATGCCCCGCGCCGCGATCTGCGGATCGGCCAAAGCCTCGGCCACGGTGTTGATCGGGCCCGCCGGGATGCCCTGTTCCTCGAGATCGGCGAGCAAGGCGTCACGCTCCCAGTCGCGGGTCTGGGCGGAGATCGCCTGCGAGAGCGCATGCCGGTCACGCACCCGCCCCGCGTTGGTCGCCCACTGTTCGCGCTCGGGCAGGTCGAGCAAGTCCGACAAGCGCCGGAACTGCCCGTCGTTGCCGACCGCGATGATGATCCACCCGTCGGCTACCGGGAAGGCTTCGTAAGGCGAGATATTGGGATGCGCGTTGCCCAGCCGCTTCGGCACCGCACCTGAGACAAGGTAGTTCATCGCCTGATTGGCGAGCGTCCCGGTCATCACATCCATCAACGCCATGTCGATCTGCTGCCCGCGCCCGGTGCTCTCCCGCTGATGAAGCGCGGCCTGGATCGCGATCACGGCATAGAGCCCGGTGAGGATGTCGGCATAGGCCACGCCGATCTTCTGCGGTGCGCCTTGCGGATCGCCGGTGAGGTCCATGATACCGCTCATGCCCTGGACGATGAAGTCGTACCCGGCGCGGGAGGCGTAGGGTCCGTCCTGCCCGAAACCAGTGATCGAACAGTACACGAGGCGCGGGTTCACTTCCCGCAGGCTTTCGTAGTCGAGCCCGTACTTGGCCAGCCCGCCAAGCTTGAAGTTCTCGATCAACACGTCCGCGTCGCGCACGAGGTCGAGGACCTTGGCGCGCCCCTCCTCGGTGCCGAAGTCCGCCACCACCGACCGTTTTCCTCGGTTGGTGGCGTGGAAGTAGGCCGCGTCCTTGGTGCCGTCCGCGTGCTCGACGAAGGGCGGACCCCAGCGGCGAGTGTCGTCACCTTCGGGGCTTTCGACTTTCACCACCTCGGCGCCGAGATCGGCCAGCACCTGCCCCGCCCAGGGACCGGCGAGGATGCGCGCCAGCTCGACGACTTTGATCCCGGCGAGTGGCGCGGTCATCTCAGATCAGGCTGCGAGCGCGAAGACAGCGGGGCCATCGTCGTCATTGGCGGACGGCAGCATACGTTTCACCGGGCGGCTGCGCCGACGGCGAGCGGCCACCAGGCGCCTCGCCGCTTTCCCATTGCCCAGGCGCAACCGAACGTAGCGAACCACGTTGCGCGCAACGGCAGCGGCGGCAAGCGCATAGGCCACCAGGACCGCATCGTAGTAGATCGCCAGTTGCATCGCGTAGGCGGCCACCACCTCGGGTCCGAGAAGGATGATCACCTCGCCTCCTCCGATCATCAGAGCCGACATGATGACCAGGTAGAACAGCTTATGCCGTTCGAAGTCTGCCAGGTGTTCGAGCGGCTTGTTGACCAGGTGCTTGTTCAGCACAGACCCAACCCATGAATCGGGTGCGAAGCGCATCACCAGCATCAGCGCCACGCACAGGCCATAGAGCCCATAAACCATCGCCAGAGTTCCTTACGCCGGGTCGATGTGGAAGATGCGTTCGGCGTTGCCGTGGCACAAGGCGTGGCGTTCTTCTTCGGTGCATTCGAACGCCTCGATGAAGTCGACCGCCGGCTTCATCGGCTGGTACGGATAGTCGATTGCCCACATCACGTTCTGCACCCCGAGCTTGTCGATCGCATAGCGCAGCGCCAGCGGGTCCTCGACGCCGCTGGTGGTGATGACGAAGTTGTCCTGGAAGTACTCGGCCATCGAGCGGCCGGTTTTCTTCGCCCGGCCCACGACTTGCGCGCGGCTGTTCATGAAGTTGATGCGCCAGAGCCAGAACGGCACCGCTTCGCCCATGTGACCGATGCAGATCTTGAGCTTGGGGAAGTGGTCGAACACCCCGCCCGCCATCATCCGCACCGCATGAGTGCCGACTTCCACGCCGTAGCCCCACATGGCGCTGTCCATGCCGTAGTCCTGCAGCGGACCCTTGAGCGTGTCGCTGGCCGCGCGGGGGTGGATGTAGATGCACCGGTCGAGCGCCTCGGCCGCCTCGAGGATCGGCCAGAACTTCGGATCGTCGAGGTATTCGCCGTTGGTGTGGCTGTTGATCATGAAGCCGTTGAGGCCGAGCTCATTGATCGCCCGCTCCATCTCCTTGGCCGCGCGCTTCGGGCTATGCGGCGCGAAGCTGGCGAGGCCGGCGAAGCGGGTCGGGTACTTGCGGCAGATTTCGGCCAGGCGGTCGTTGGCGAGCGAGGCCAGTTCCATCGCCGTATCGGCGTCGAACATCTGCACGCCCGGCGCCGTCAGCGCGAGCAGGTGCATGTCGACCCCGAACTCGTCCATCTGCGACAGGCGGTGCTCTTCGATGTCCTTGAGGCCGGTGAGGAAGTCGAGCTTGCCGTAGCCGGAGGTGTCGGTCGGCGCGTCGTAGATGCCCTTTACCAGCAGCTTGTCGAGGCTCTGGGTCGGGCTGTTGGCGGTCTTGCGCAGTTCCTCGGCGACTTCGGGAATCGACCAGGCTTCCTCGGTGGCAATCAGGCGCAATTCGGCTCTCCTCTTTTCGTGTTTGGCGGAAGGTATGGCGCAAAGCCGGGCCGGGGCAAAGGGGCCGGTTGCGCCTCAGAAGGGCAGGATGATGGGGACCAGCAGGACCGTCACCACCAGCACTATCAGGGTCAGCGGGATGCCGATCCGCACGAAGTCCCCGAAGCGATAGCCCCCGGGTCCGACCACCAACATGTTCACCGGCGAGGACACCGGGGTGATGAAGGCGGCCGATGCGGCGAGCGCTACGGTCATCGCCAGCGGATAAGGCGACACGTCGAGCGCCTTCGCCATAGCAATGGCCACAGGTGCCATCAGCACCGCGGTCGCTGTGTTCGAGATGAACAGTCCCAGCGTTGAGGTCACCACGAACAGCAGGATGAGCACCAGGCTGAGCGAGCCCGAACCGACAATCGACAGCATCCATTGGGAGACCAGCCCGGTCGCACCGACTTCCTCCAGTGCGATGGAGAACGGCAGCATGCCGACGATCAGGATCAAGGTCTTCCAGTGGATCGACTCATAAGCGGAATTCATGTCGATGCAGCGGGTCAGCCCGAACATCAGGCAGCCGATCAGGGCGGCCAGGACGTTGGGTACGATGTTGGTCGCGAGCAGGAACACGGTCAGCGCCAGGATCGCCACGGCGTAAGGCGCGCGCGAGGCCTGGGGCACCACGTCCTCGACCTCCACCGGGGTGTTGAGGACGATCAGATCGTCCGAATGAAACGGCAGGTGGTCGATCGCGCGCCATGGCCCGATGACGAGCAGAGTGTCGCCTGCGCGGAGGACCACATCCGCGACAAGTCCATCGAGCACTTCCCGCGCCCGGCGAATTCCGACCACCGAGAGATCGTGCTCAGTGCGGAAGCCGCTTGCGACGACGGTCTTTCCGACCAGCTCGGAATCGGGGGAAAGGAGCACTTCGGCCATGCCGATCTCCTGGCTGCGATCGCCGAAATAGGGCGCCGCCAGGGGAAGCCGGTGGAACTTGTAGAGACTCTCCAGCTCATCGAGGTCGAGATCGGGGCGGACCATGTCGATCATCACGACATCCCCCTCCTCCAGCTGGAACTGCGGGTAAGGCCGCAGCAGTTCGCGAGTGAAGACCTTGGTCCGCTCGATCGCGATGACATTGATCCCGGTGCTGCCGCGCAAATTGAATTCATTGAGTGCGCGGCCGATCAGCGGCGAGCCCGTTTCGACGTGGAAACGGTACTCGCGGTCTTCCAGCCCATAGCGTTCGACAAAGTCGCTGAGCGTGGGCCGCCCGGCAGACTCGGCCAGTTCGGTTTCACCACCCAGAAAGCGCCGCGCCCCGAGCATGTAGATGACCGCCAGCACGAGCAGCGGAATCCCGAACGGAGTGAAGTCGAAGAACCCGAAGCCGGGCAAGCCATGCCGCTGCAGCTCCGCGTGGATCACCAGGTTGGGCGCGGTCGCGACCAGGGTCATCATGCCGCTCAGCAAGGCGGCGATCGACAGCGGCATCATCAACCGGCCCGCCGGGATGCGGGCATTGCGCGCGATCCGCAGGACGATCGGGACGAAGATCGCGACCACGCCGGTGGAGCTCATGAACGCGCCGGCCCCGGCGACCACGACCATCAGCAGCGCGATCAGCTTAGATTCGCTGCTGCCGGAGCGCATGACCAGCCAGTCGCCCAGCGCCTTCGCCACCCCGGTCCGGACCAGCGCCTCCCCGACCACGAACAACGCGGCGATGAGGATGATGTTGGGATCGGCAAAACCGGCCAGCGCCTGGTCGACCGTGATGATCCCTGTAAGCGGCAGCGCCACGATCATCAGCAGCGCGACCGCGTCCATCCGCGGCCGCCCGATCGCAAACATGACAATGGCCGCGAAGAGCAGGGCCAGGACGATGTAGAGATCGGACATCTTACCCCCGTCTACAGCAGCCTGAACCTACAGGGGCGCCCGCCCCGTGCGAGTCATTTCTCCGCTCGCCGCCCGTCCGACCACGTGAGCCGCGTTTCAGGCTCGCGACCGCTGACCGGGTTGGCGAAGTGGAAGCCCATCGGAGCGATGCGGGGATAGGGCGCGAATGTCTCGCCGCGCAGCGGAGCATCCGGTCCGAAAGCTGCAAGTTGTTCAGCCGTCGGCGCAAAGCGCTTGCTCGCCTCGGGGTCGATGCCGGTCCAGCCGGTCGCGTAATCGGCCAGCCACACGTAGTCGAGATCCATCCCGTGGATCCGCCACACGCCGTCTTCCTTGACCACCTGGTTCTCATAGATCCCGCCGATCCACGATCCCGGCGCGGTGGAGGAGCTGTTGAACTGCATCAGCCGCGTGCGAATGAAGGCCCGGCTGCCGTCGCCGTAGACGCTGACGAAGGGCTGGGTCTTTTGGTGGATCGCCTGGAAGGCATTGTTCGGCCCGCCTTCGCCATAGCGCTGGATCAGGCTTTTCAGGACATGGTCCTTGCCGATGAAGGTGCCGATGTAGCTCAGCTCCTTCCACCCATCGCGGGCGAACAGGTCCGCGGTGTTCCGCCAGGCGAATTGGTCGATGTAGTAGCCGTAAGCGTTGGACACGTTCTCGGCGCCATCGAAGGCCTCGGCCATGTCGAGGGCATTGGCGGTAATCGAGACCTGCCCGCCTGGCTCCCGCGCCGGGAAGATCACGCCGGGTGGCAACTGCTGCATCACGAAGGCATGCCCTGGATAGGACAGGTCGACCGGCTGCGGCGGACCATCGGGCCACTGGCTCTCCCCGATCGGCAGGGCCGCCGGCAAGGGATGCGCCCAGCCGTCCTTGTAGTTCGCCCGCATCAGCGGACGGATGTGCAGCTGGGCGATCTTCCAATGGCCGCGTTCGTCGGCGCGGAGGAGGAAGGTGTCGATCGCCGCCGACCAGAACCCCTCGCCGCCGTGCTGGCCGGTCATGCCCAACTCCGTCACTCGGACGAGCGCGATCGAGCCATCATCGGAGATAGTGACCAGCGGCATGAGCAGCGGGCGGTCGTTGAGTTCTCCAGGATCGAGGCCGGACTCACCGAAGCGGGAGAGGAACTTCCGCACGCCTGCCGTGCCGTTGTAGACGCCCTGCCCCGCCACATCGATCTGGCTGTCGGCCGCGAACAGGTCGACCACGTCGTCGTACATCCCGCGGTCGAGATAATAGCCAAAGGCGTTGGCGAGGTTCTGCGCTGTGCCGTGGCGCAGCAACAGCGAAGACTCGCGCGCCAGCTCATCGCCTGCGCGCGGCTGCGCGGCCTCGCGGTCGGGCAGCACCACGCCCGCTTCGTCCGGGGTGTAGTGATAGGGCGCGCGCTCAAGCGTGGCGGCGTCATGGCGCCAGCCGGTGTCGTAGGGGCCGGCGAAGTTGAGGTAAGGCCGGATGAACGCGATCCGCCAGCCGTCGGGCGTCTTGTGATATTCGATGACGTCGGTGGTGCCGCGCCATTCGGCCGACTTGCCGGCCTCGCCCGTCATCGCGATCTGGTGCCAGCGACCCGTCGCGCGGTCGCCCATGGCGGAAAGCGTGATTACCGGGTTGATCCACACCCGCAGGTTGAGTTGCCCGGCGGGCATGCCGTCGGCACCGTGGCCCATCCGGTCGCGCAACCACTGCTCGACTGCCGCGCGGCCCTCGGCGTTTCCGCCGGGCACGACCATCTCGACGTAGTCGGTGCCGAGCTCGGCCATCCCCTTCCAGTCGCCGGCCATGGCCCGGTAGCCAAACTCCGCCTGGAGCCGCTTGATCTCGCGAATCGAGCGTAAGTCTTCGACCTTGGCGGTCTCCCGAGCGAGGGTGTCCTGCGCGTGGACCGTGGGGGCCAGAAGCAACGCGGCGAAGGCAAGAAGCAGGCGGCGGATCATTGGCCGCGCTCCAGGGTCAGGGCCTCTTGGTAGACGCTGGTGTCGATCAACTTCGCCAATTCCTCCCGCCCCCGCGCCGGTCGATTATCGCGCTGGGCGAGCCATTGCTCTTCCAGCACCAGCACATCGAGCAAGTCGGGCGGGAAGTTCGCGTTGAAGCGGTGGTGCTTCCAGCTGTCCTCGACATCGTCCTCCGAAAACCCGCCGGCCTCGACCACCAGCCGCTTGGCCTTGGCCGGATCGGCGTTCATCTCCGCCGTGGCATCGATGACCGCGCGCACGAAACGGACGATCTTCGCGCGCTTGGCCGGATCAGCGAGATTGGTCGCCGTGGAGTTGAGGTTGAACAGCTCGCGATAGACACCGTCGCCGTGGAACTCGACCAGGTCAGCACCCAGCGCCTGAGCGGAATTTTCGCTCTCCGGCTCCCAGATCACCACCGCATCGACTTCGCCCTTGCGCAAGGCCTCGGTCATGGCCGACAGCGGCGAGATCGGCACCGCTACGATATCGTCGAACGTGAGCCCCTCTTTCGCCAGCATGCGGTGGAGGAAATAGCCCGAACTGGTCTGCGCGATCGTGGCGACGCGCTTGCCCTTGAGGTCAGCGACGCTTTCGATCCCCGCCGAACGCCGCGCGACGATGCGATAAAGCCCTTCGCTGACGTTGAGGATGATGCGCAAGTCGGGGTGGCGCACCGAGTAGCGCAGCGCCTGGGTCTCGGCGTGAGTGGCGACATCGGCCACGCCTTCCTCGCCAAAGCCGGGCACGATCGGTTCGCCGACGAGGTTGGGGATGCCGCCCATCTTCACGGTCGCGACGTCGGGATAGAACGCATCCGCGGCGTAGAGGACGGGGGCGATCTCGAAGGTCTGCTTGTTGCCGTGGATGGCGATGGGGCCAGGGGAGCTTTGGGCCAAGGCGGGCGCCGCAAGGGCCAAAATGAGCCCGGCCAATAGCGCCAAGATCTGTCTCATCCCCACCCCTCCCGTTCGTCCTGAGTTGGTCGCAGGACGAACGGGAGGTGTAACGGCTCGTTCGTTGGGGGCAATGGCCATGCGGTGTGAAGGGCGCGCGGCATTGCCGGGCGCGCGAAGCGGCTCGTTCATGGATTTCTCCGTCGATTTAGGGGGGACGCGATCTGCGGGGCCGCACTATCGCGATGTTCGTGATTTGTGCCATATCAGTGCGTTGATGTCAAGTCATTTTGCCAAATGGGTTCAATTCCAAGATCCTCCCCGAGCTTGCTCGGGGAGGGGGACCGCCGACGAAGGCGGTGGTGGAGGGGCGTCCTTCGACAGGCTCAGGACGAACGGAGCTTGAGGAAAGGCCCGTTCGTGGTGAGCTTGTCGAACCACCTGCGCATGGCCGCCTACCCCTCCGTCACGCGCCTTCGGCGCGCGCCACCTCCCCGAGCAAGCTCGGGGAGGATCTGAGGAATCCTTGCCCCTTGGTCCGACGCGGCCTAGCCTCCGCCCCATGACCCCAACCGCCTCCTCCGACGACGCCAGTTGGACCTCCGCCGGTCTCGCCCGGCGCGAGGCGGTGCGCGAGTGGCAGGAGTGGGCCGCCCGCACGATCGCCCCGATCGACGTATGCGTATTCGACACCGACAGCTTCGCCGCCCGCTGGTCCAGCCACGGCGTCGGCCAATTGCGCCTGCTGCGGCTGGAGGCGCCGGCTCAACGCGTGGTTCACTGCGGCAACGAGGGTAACGCCGGGAAAGCCACGCCCTCGATCCAGCTCGTCTACGCCCGTAGCGGCGCGCTCAAGACGCGCATGGGCGGCAAGCGCTTCACCGTGCAGCCGGGCGAGTTCGTGCTGCTCGACAACACCCGTTTCTACCAGATGGAAATGGACACCGCGCACGAGGCGGTGGACTTGATGATGCCACTCGGCTGGCTCGACCGGTACCTGCCCGATCCGGGCGCTTTGCTCGGACGGCCGGTAAGCGCCCGCGAGGGTTGGGGCGCGCCGCTGGGCAGCCTGCTCGAAACGATGGCCGAGGGGATCGACCAGACGCCCCTCCCCCGCCCGATGATTGCCGAGCAAGTCGGCGCCCTGCTGACTCTGGCCACCGGCTTCCACGAGCCCGCCGCCGAAAGCCGCCATCGCGGCCAGCTGGCCCGGCAGATCCTGCGCAGGATCGAAACCGACTTCGCCGACCCCGACCTCTCGCCCGAGGGGCTGGCGGCGGAGCTGGGCATTTCCAAGCGCTACCTGCAGACCTTGCTGGCGGGGAGCGGCACGAGCTTCGTGCAGGAACTCACCGCCACTCGCCTCGACCGCGCCAGCGACATGCTGACAGATCCGCGTGCCGGCGGGCTGAGCGTAGGCGAGATCGCGTTTCGCTGTGGGTTCCTCGACCCGGGATACTTCGCGCGGGCGTTCCGCAAGCGGCTCGGTGTCACGCCGAGCGAGTGGCGATTGGCGACGAGGGTTTGATCCAGAAATCCTCCCCGAAACGGGGAGGATTTTCACTCGGTTGTATCCCCGGCCCCACCCCTGCTAAGCAAAGCCAGCCGGAGAAGGAGCCCCCCATGCCCGATACCGCCGCCGCCAAGTCCCGCCTCGAAGCCCAGCTCGCCGAGCTGCAAGGCCGGCTCGAGCGCATCGAAACCGACCTCGCCGAACCGCTCAACCCCGACCTGCCCGAGCAGGCGACCGAGATGCAGGACGACGATTCCCTCGGCGGCCAGGCCGAACTCGTCGCCCGCCAGATCGCCTCGACCGAGCGCGCGTTGGAGCGGATTGAGGACGGCAGCTACGGCGTCTGCGTGCAGTGCGGAGCGGATATCGCCGAAGGTCGGCTTGAGGCGCGGCCCGAGGCGGCGCTGTGCATTGAGTGCGCGCGGGGGCAGTAGGACGCACTCACTGCGCGATAATCCCACCCCTCATGCGCGGGAATCCTCACATTCAGTTGCGGGCAAGGGCTAGACCTGCAACCCTTCGAAGAGGCCCGCCACTCTAGAGACCCCAACGGTCCGGTGGGCACTTCCGCGAGAGAGGTTTGCCCACGATGCCCGAAGCCAAGTCCTTTCCCCTGCCCAGCGACCTCAAGGTCGTTCCCGGAACCGAGGCGGCTCAGGCCTCCTACCCCTACTACACCCAGTTCGTGCCCGAGGATGACCAGAAGTTCTGGTTCTACAACTCGATGCACTTCCCCGAGCCGATGCATCACTTCGACATGATCACGGCGGAAGCGGCCTATGTCGCGCTGGGGGCGTTCAACACCCGCGTCCACGTGCTGCCCACCGCCAAGGGCATCGAGCACCGGGTGATCAACGGGCGGGTCTATATCGGCGGCGTCGCGGTGACCGACCCGGCCGAGATCGGCGAGCGCGTCGAGCAGTTCCAGCAGCGCGCGTTCTACTACTACGAGCACTGGGAGAAGCTCTACGACCAGTGGAAGGTCAAGATGAAGGTGCTGATCGCGGACGCCCAGGCGCTGCCCAAGCCTTCGCTGCCCGACTACGAGCCGATCGAGACGACCCACACCGGCAAGGGCGTCGCCAGCAACCACGCGCTGCTCGACATCTACCAGAAGCAGATCGAAGGGTACCACCGCATGTGGCACCACCACTTCGAGTTCCTGCTGCTCGGCTACGGCGCCTACATGACCTTCTTCGATTTCTGCAAGAAGGCCTTCCCCGAGATCAGCGACCAGGCGATCAGCCGCATGGTGGCCGGCATGGAAGCCGAGATCTTCCGCCCGGACGAGGAAGTGAAACGCCTCGCCCGCCGCGCGGTGGAGCTGGGCGTCGACCGGCATTTCACCGACGGCATGAATATCGACCAGGTGCTGGCCGAACTCGATGCGGTCGGCAACTCGGGCAAGGAATGGCTCGGTGAGCTGGAGACTAGCCGCAACCCGTGGTTCAACGTCAGCAGCGGCGACGGGTTCTACCACTACCACCGCAGCTGGAACGACGACCTCTCGCTGCCGTTCGCCGCGCTTCCGGGCTACATCGACAAGATCAAGTCAGGCACCAATATCGAACGGCCGACTGCGCAGCTGATTGCCGAGCGCGAGCAGTTGGTAGCGGACTACCGCGAACTGCTCGACACCGACGAGGACCGCGCGACCTACGATCAGCTGATCGGCCTGGCGCACCGGGTGTTCCCCTACGTCGAGGGGCACAAGTTCTACTGCGAGCACTGGTACACCAACCTGTTCTTCAACAAGATCCGCGAGTTCGGTGCCTTGCTGCGCGATCACGGCTTCTGGGAGCGGGAGGAGGACATCTTCCACCTCACCCAGTACGAAGTCGAAAGCGCGATCATCGACCTCATGCTCAGCTGGGGCATCGGCGCTCCGCCGCGCGGGCCGCAGCACTGGCCGGCGATCGTGGCCCAGCGCAAGGCGGCGATCGAGGAATGGGCCAAACACCCGACCTCGCCCGCCCTCGGCGCGGTGCCCGACGTGATCGACGATCCGGCGATCGTGATGCTGTGGGGCATTACCCGCGACAACCTCGATTCCTGGCTGTCCGACGGTGACGAGGACTCGAACGAGTTGAAAGGATTTGCCGCCTGCTCGGGCGTCGTTGAAGGGACAGCGCGCATCGTCAAGTCGGTCGAGGAAATCGGTCGACTTCAGCAGGGCGACATCCTGGTCTGCCAGGTGACCAACCCCACCTGGTCGCCGATCTTCCAGAAGATCGCGGCCGCGGTCAGCGACATCGGCGGGTCGATGAGCCACATGGCCATCGTCGCGCGCGAGTACGGCCTGCCGGCAGTGGTCGGCACGGGCAAGGCGACGCAGCGGATCAAGGACGGTCAGCGCATCCGTGTCGATGGCGGACGCGGCGTGGTGACGATCCTCGAGGACGAGCCGGTGCTGGAAGAAGCGTGATGGAATTGTTCGTGACAAGATCCTCCCCGTTACGGGGAGGGGGACCGCGCGCGCAGCGCGGGGTGGAGGGGCACCCGCAAGTGCTCCTGACCTCTCGCGCTGGGACAAGCGGCCTGTGCCCCTCCACCATCCTGCGGATGGTCCCCCTCCCCGTGCCGGGGAGGATTTGATGGCTGCTGTTTCCTGGTTCCGCGAGGTCGGCATTGCCGACCGCCCCACGGTTGGCGGCAAGGGCGGCTCGCTCGGCGAGTTGACCAGCGCCGGCATCGCCGTACCGCCGGGGTTCGTGGTCACCACGCATGGGTTTGAACTGTTCCTCGAAGCGCTCGAAGCCCGCGAACCCGTGCGTTCGCGGGTGGAGGCGCTCGATCCGAATGATCTCGGCGCGGCCACCAAGCTGTCCGAGGAGCTTCGCCGCCGGGTGATCGAGGAACCGATGCCGGCCGAAGTCGAGCAAGCGATCCGCGCCGCCCATGCCGAGCTGTGCCCGAACGCCGAGCCTGTCGCGGTCCGCTCCTCCGCCACCACCGAGGACGCTGAAGACGCCAGCTTCGCCGGTTTGCAGGACACCTTCCTCTGGGTCCTCGATGCCGACCAGATGGTCGCCAAAGTGCGCGAGTGCTGGGGTAGCCTCTACTCGGTCGAGTCGATGACCTACCGCCTCAAGCACACCTTCCCCGAAGCGGGCGTGGCGATGGCCGTGGTCGTCCAGCAGATGGTCGACGCGATGTGCGCCGGGGTCATGTTCACCCGCAGCCCGACCACCGGCGACAAGTCAGTCATCACCATCGAAGGCGCCTGGGGCCTCGGCAGCTCGGTCGTCTCGGGCGAAGTCACGCCCGACCGCTGGGTGCTGGGCAAGATCACCGGCGAGATCTCGGTGCGCGACATCTCCGACAAGCACGCCCGGCAGGTTCCTGCCCCGGGCGGCGGGATTCAGGAGATCGCCAACGAGGCGGTCATCGCGAAGCAGCCTTGCCTGACTGATGACCAGCTCATGGCGCTGCGCGAAGTCGGGCGAAAGATCGAGCGGCACTACGGCAAGCCGCAGGACATCGAATGGGCGCTCGACGAGCAGGGCAACGTGTTGCTGCTGCAGAGCCGGCCCGAAACCGTGTGGTCGACCAAGGACGCCACCGCGCCGGTCAAGCCGCCTGAGGACAATCCGCTCAAGCACGTGATGAGCATCTTCGGGGGCCGAAAGTGAGCCTGACGGCGCGTGACATTGCCGAAATTGCGAAGCTGCTCGACACCTCGCACTTCTCCTCGCTCGACCTCACGGTCGGCGAGTTCAAGCTGCGCATCCGCCGTGATGGCGGTTGGTCGGGGCGCGAGGTCGATGACGAGCCTGTTCATCCACCCGCGCAACACAAGTCATCGACTTCTGAGCCACCACCGCCGCCGCTCACGCAAGAGGCCGGGGCTGCTCTGGTCGGCGAAGTCGATGTCCCCGCCCCGCTGCTCGGCAATTTCTACGCCGCGCCGCGACCGGGCGACCCGCCGTTCGTCAACGTGGGCGACTCGGTCGACGAGGAAACCGTGGTCGGCATCATCGAGGTGATGAAGCTGATGAACCCGATCCGCGCGGGTGTGTCCGGCACGGTCGTGGCGATCCTTGCCGCAGACGGCACCGCGGTAGAGGAAGACCAGCCGCTGATCCGTGTGCGGCTGAAGGGATGAGAGCGATGCCCTCTCCCCCTCATTTCGTCATCCCCGCGAAAGCGGGGACCCAGTGCGGCAAACGCTGCGCAACCTGGGTTCCCGCTTTCGCGGGAATGACGAAGGTAAGGGGTGTTTCTGGTTTGAGGGTTCACTGAAATGGCCAACATCCAGATCGTCGAAACTTCGCTGCGCGACGGCAACCAATGCCTGTGGGGGGCGCTCGGCGTCACCACCGCCAACACGCTGACCATCGCCCCCGCGATGGAGCGCGCCGGTTACCGCGCGATCGACTTCACCACCTCGACCCACATGGGCGTGGCGGTGCGCTACAAGCAGGAGGACCCGTGGGAGCGGATCCGGGCGATGGCGGACATCTGCCGCAACACCCCGCTGCAGTTCCTCTCCACGGGCTTCCGCTTCATCGCCTGGGAGACCGCCAGCCCCGAGTTCATGGAGCTCGCCTTCCGCACCCTCGCCCGCAACGGCATCCGCCGCTTCGCGCTGGCGGACCCGATGAACGACGCGGTTTCGAACGTGGAAGTCGCCAAGCTGGTCAAGCGCAACGGCGGCGAGCAGGTCATCGGCGCGCTGGTCTATACCATCAGCCCGATCCACGATGATGCGCACTACGCCGAAGCCGCGCGGATCATGGCGGCGAGCCCGGACATCGAGTCGCTCTACATCAAGGACCCCGGCGGCCTGCTGACCGCCCGCCGTGCCCGCACGCTGATCCCGGCGATCCTGGCCGAGATCGGCGACAAGCCGCTCGAACTCCACAACCACTGCACCATCGGCCTCGCCGAGCCTGCCTGCCTCGAAGGCGCCGAACTCGGGCTGTCGGCCGTACAATGCGCCAGCGGCGGGGCGGCGGACGGGACCTCCAACCCGCCGATCCAGCGCATGATCTCCAACTTGCGCTCACTCGGCCACACCGTCGATATCGACGATGAGGCCGTGGCCGAAGTGGCGCAGTACTTCACCGCACTGGCCGAAGCCGAGGGCCTGCCGACCGGCCATCCGATGGCGTTCGACGCTGCCTACCTCCAGCACCAGCTGCCCGGCGGTATGGTCGGCACGATGCGCCGCCACCTCGCCGACCACGGCGTGCCGCACCTCGAAGGCGCGGTGATCGAGGAAATGGGCCGAGTGCGCGAGGAGCTGGGCTGGCCGATCGTGATGACCCCGTTCGCGCAGATGCTGCAGACCCAGGCCGTGCTCAACGTCACCGGCAAGGAACGCTACGGCGTGATCCCTGACGAGATCATCCGCTACGCCATCGGCCGTTTCGGGCGCCCCAACGTGCCGATCGAAGGCGAGACGCTGGATCGCATCATGGCCAACCCGCGCACCAAGGAACTCGATGCCGAGCCGGGCATGGCCGAGCTGTCCGACTTGCGGAAGCGCATCGGTGCAAACCTGTCGGACGAGGAGTTCCTCCTTCGCGCGACGATGCCGACGAACCTGGTGGACGCGATGCAGGCCGCCGGGCCCGCGGAGCGCGAGTATGATCCCTCCAAGGTGCCGGTGATGAACCTCCTGCGCGAGGTCCTGAAGCGCACCGACGTAACTCAACTCACGGTCGAGAAGGCCGGATTCAAACTGGAAGTCGAAGCATGACCCTGGACCGCCGCCCCAAGGGCTTCATGTTCGACCTCGACGGGACGCTGATCCTCTCCGACCGCAAGCTCGGCGGCTACACCGCCATCCCCGGCGCGGCCGAGGCGCTGGCCGCTCTCGACGAGCGCGGCATTCCGTGGATCGCGATGACCAACGGCAGCGCCTATCCGGCCTCGGTCCAGGCCCCTCGCTTGCGTGCCGTTGGCTTACCCGTGGCCGACGAGCGCCTGTTCACTCCGAACAGCGTGGCCGGCAAGGTCATGCTCCAGCGCGGTTACTCGCGAGTGCTGGTTCTGGGCACGCAAGGTGTCGTCGATGCGCTCGAGGAAATGGGCGTGGCCTGCTGCTTGCCCGGCTCGCCAGAGGCGGAGATCGCCGACGCGGTCTACGTCGCCTGGCACCCCGACTGCACCATGGACCACATCCACGCCGCCTGCTCGCGCGTGCTCGACGGGGCTGCGTTCCTCACCGCCTCCGACGTGCCGTACTTCGCCACCAAGGACGGCCGCTCGTTCGGTTACTCCTGCGCGATCAACGGCGCGATCTCGCGCGTGACCGGCCACGAGCCCGAGCCGTGCGGCAAGCCGAGCGCGCTGGCGCTGGAACTGATCGCCGATGAGTTGGGCATAGCGGAACAGGACGTCGGCGTAGTCGGAGACGATGCCGTTGCCGAAATGCAGATGGCCCGCGCGGGCGGCGCCATCGGCATTGCGGTCACCAGCGGCTCGACCGACCGCGCGCAATGGGCCGCGCAACCGCCAGAGCGCGCGCCGCATGCGGTGATCGACACCGTCGGGGATTTGCTGGCGGACGGACTTATCGGCTAGAAGCCGGGCATGAAGCTCGGCCGTCTCAATCACGTGGGCGTGGCGACGCCCGATATCGAGGCCGCCATCGCCTTCTGGCGCGACACGATGGGCGCCACCGCCATCACCGAACCGTTCGACATGCCGGCGCAGGGCGTGCGGGTGTGCTTCGTCGATACGCCCAGCGGCGGCACCCAGATCGAACTGATCGCCCCGCTGGACGAAAGCTCGCCGCTTACCGGGTTCCTCGAACGCAACCCGCTGGGTGGCCAGCATCACGTCGCCTTCGAAGTGCCCAGCATCGAAACCGCCCGTGCCGAGTTTGAAGCCGCGGGCAAACGCATCCTCGGCCCGACCCGGATCGGCGCGCACGGCACGCCGGTGTTCTTTGTCCACCCGAAGGACATGAACGGCATGCTGACCGAGATCATGGAAACCCCCGACCACCCCCCTTCCCGTTCGCCCTGAGCTTGTCGAAGGGCGTTGGCGCAACACGAGCGGGCTTCGACAAGCTCAGCCCGAACGGATAAGGTGGGGAATGACTGACAAGCGGGACTGGCAGGACAAGGCGGCCAAGGAACTCAAGGGCCGCGATGCCACCTGGCATGTGCCCGAAGGGTTCGCCATCCAGCCGCTCTACACCGCCGAAGACCTGCCGCCGGACCCGGGTCTCCCCGGGTTCGCGCCGTTCACCCGCGGCCCCTATGCCTCGATGTACACCGGCCGCCCGTGGACCCTGCGCCAATACGCTGGGTTCTCGACTGCCGAGGAATCGAACGCCTTCTACCGCCGCAATCTCGCCGCCGGGCAGAAGGGGCTCTCGGTCGCTTTCGACCTCGCCACCCACCGTGGCTACGACAGCGACCACCCGCGCGTGGTCGGCGATGTCGGCAAGGCGGGCGTGGCGATCGACACCGTCCGCGATATGGAGATCCTGTTCGACGGTATCCCGCTCAACGAGATGTCGGTCAGCATGACCATGAACGGCGCGGTGCTGCCGGTGCTGGCGTTCTACATCGTCGCGGCAGAGCGTCAGGGCGTGGCGCAGAACCAGCTTTCGGGGACCATCCAGAACGACATCCTCAAGGAGTTCATGGTCCGCAACACCTACATCTACCCGCCCGAACCGAGCATGCGGATCGTCTCCGACATCATCGCCTATTGCTCGGCCAACCTGCCGAAGTTCAACAGCATCTCGATTTCCGGCTATCACATGCACGAAGCCGGGGCGACGGCGGTGCAGGAGCTCGCCTTCACCATCGCCGACGGCAAGGAATACGTGCAGCGCGCGGTCGCGGCAGGCCTCGACATCGACGCCTTCGCCCCGCGCCTGTCGTTCTTCTTCGGCATCGGGATGAACTTCTTCATGGAAGTTGCCAAGCTTCGCGCCGCGCGCACGCTGTGGTACCGGGTGATGGACGGCCTCGGCGCCGCCGACGAGCGCTCCAAGGTCCTGCGCACCCATTGCCAGACCAGCGGCGTGAGCTTGCAGGAGCAGGATCCCTACAACAACGTCATCCGCACCACGGTGGAGGCGCTGGCGGCCGTGCTCGGCGGGACGCAGAGCCTGCACACCAACGCGCTCGATGAAGCGCTGGCGCTGCCGACAGACTTCTCCGCGCGGATCGCCCGCAACACCCAGCTGGTGCTGGCCGAGGAAACCGGCGTGACGCGGGTGATCGATCCGCTCGGCGGCTCGTATTACGTCGAAGCCCTGACCGCGAAGCTGGTCGAGGAGGCCGAGGCGCTGATGGCCGAGGTCGATGGCCTTGGCGGCATGACGGCTGCGGTCGCGAGTGGCATGCCCAAGCGGCTCATCGAGGAAGCGGCGGCGGCCCGGCAAGCGCGCGTCGATCGCGGCGAGGACGCGGTGATCGGGGTCAACCGCTACCCGCTGGATGAACACGCGCGGATCGACACGCTCGAGGTCGACAACCACAAAGTCCGCGACGGACAGATAGCGCGGATTGGCAGGGTGCGGTCTGGGCGCAACGAGGCGCGCTTAAAATCCGCGTTGGAAGCGCTGACACTGGCGGCGCAAGATCCTCCCCGAGCAAGCTCGGGGAGGATCTAATCTCCTCGCCCTCGCCGTCGAAGCAGCCCGAGCCGACGCCACTTTAGGCGAAATCTCAAGCGCCCTTGAGGTTACCTTCGGACGCTACGGAACCACGCCCGAACCGGTCGCCGGAGTGTACTCTCAGTCCTACGCTGGCGACGCCCGCTACGCCCAGGTCGTGGCTGGCGTCGAGGCTGTTGCCCGCCGCCTCGGCCGCCCCCCGCGGCTGCTCGTCGCCAAGATGGGCCAGGACGGGCACGACCGCGGCGCCAACGTCATCGCCAGCGCCTTTGCCGACATGGGCTTCTCGGTCATCCCCGGCCCGCTGTTCCAGACACCGAGCGAGGCCGCCAAGCTCGCCATCGCCGAAGATGTCGACGCCGTCGGCGCCTCCAGCCTCGCGGGCGGACACAAGACGCTGATCCCCGAACTGGTCCAGGCGCTCAAGGCCGCCGACAAGGCCGACATCAAGGTCGTCGCCGGCGGAGTGATCCCGCCGCAAGACTACCAGTTCCTGCGTGACGCGGGCGTGCAGGGAATCTACGGCCCCGGCTCGAACGTGGTCGAATGCGCGGCGGACCTGCTGCGCTTGCTCGGCCACAACATGCCGCCTGCGGGCGAAGGATTGGAAGAGGCTGCCGAGTGAGCGAAGTTCGCACCGACTGGACCCGCGAGGAGATCGCCACCCTCTTCGCCCTCCCCTTTACCGAGCTCGTGTTCCGCGCCGCCGAGGTCCACCGCACCCACCACCGCGCGGGTGAGGTGCAACTGTGCACGCTGCTCAGCATCAAGACCGGCGGCTGCCCGGAGGATTGCGGATACTGCTCGCAGTCGACCTCTGCCGATAGCGGGGTCAAGGCGACCAAGCTGCTCGACGCGCAGGAGGTGCTGCAACGCGCCGCCCAGGCGAAGGACGCGGGGAGCCAGCGGTTCTGCATGGGCGCCGCCTGGCGTAACCCCAAGGACCGCGACATGCCGGCGATCGTCGAGATCGTGAAAGGCGTGCGGGCGATGGGGCTGGAGACCTGCATGACGCTCGGCATGCTGACGCCCAAACAGGCGGGGCAGCTCGCCGAGGCGGGGCTCGACTACTACAACCACAACATCGACAGCAGCCCCGAGTACTACGAGCGCGTCATCACCACCCGCACGATGGGCGACCGACTGGAGACGCTCAGCAACGTCCGCGCGGCGGGGATCAATGTGTGCTCGGGCGGGATCGTCGGCATGGGCGAGACGCGCGAGGACCGCGTCGGCTTTATCCACACCCTCGCCACCCTGCCGCAGCATCCTGAGAGCGTGCCGGTCAACGCGCTGGTACCGGTCAAGGGCACGGTGCTCGGCGACATGCTGGCCGACACCCCGCTCGCCAAGATCGACGACATCGAATTCGTCCGCACGGTAGCGGCGGCGCGGATCACCATGCCGCTCTCGATGGTCCGTCTCTCCGCCGGGCGCGAGGCGATGAGCGAGGCGACGCAAGCGCTGTGCTTCCTGGCGGGCGCGAATTCGATCTTCACCGGAGACAAGCTGCTGACCGCACCCAACGCGGGCGACGATGCGGACGGAGCGCTGTTCGCCAAGCTGGGCTTGGTGCCGCTGACTGGCGAAGAGCCGATGCGGGCCTGCGCGAGGGTCGAGGCGGCGGAGTGATCTCACAACCAACAAACCTTCGTCATCCCCGCGAAAGCGGGGACCCAGTCGCAGTTAGAGCCCACTGGGTCCCCGCTTTCGCGGGGATGACGAATAGAGGTAGTTGGCAGTGATAGCTGTGTTGCTCCTGCTTCTGGCCCAACCAGACGCGAACGCCGCGGCTGCTACCGAAGCGCTCGATGACTGCGCCGACCCGCAAGCCCAGCAGGAAATGAACCGCTGCGCCTACCTCGACTTCCAAAGCGCCGACGCCGCGCTCAACGAAGAGTGGGCCACCACCGTTGCCGCGATGAAGGCTGCTGACGCGGAGATCGACCGTGAGTACGATCAGCAACCCGGCCACTACGAAACTCTGCTCGAAGGCCAGCGAGCCTGGCTCAAATACCGCGACGCGCAGTGCCTGATGGAGAGCTTCGAGGCGCGCGGCGGTTCGATGCAGCCGATGCTTGAGAACTTTTGCATGACCTACCTGACCGAACTGCGCATCCAGCAGCTGCGGCTTATGACGGCGGGGCCCGAACGCTGATGTTCACCAAGATCCTCATCGCCAACCGTGGAGAGATCGCCTGCCGGGTGATCCGCACCGCTCGGCGCATGGGGATTGCGACAGTGGCGGTCTATTCCGACGCCGACTCTCGTAGCCCGCATGTGAAGATGGCGGACGAGGCGGTGCATATCGGGCCTTCGCCTGCCGCCGAAAGCTACCTGCGCGCTGACAAGATCATCGAGGCGTGCAAGGCGACTGGCGCCCAAGCGGTGCACCCCGGCTATGGCTTCCTCTCCGAACGGGCGAGCTTCGTCGAAGCGCTCGAAGCGGAGGGCATTGCCTTCATCGGCCCGCCCGCCACCGCCATCGCGGCGATGGGCGACAAGATCGAGAGCAAGAAGCTAGCGCTCGCCGCCGGGGTCAACGTGGTTCCCGGCTTTGTCGGCGAGATCACGGATACCGAGCACGCGGTCGGTATCTCAGCCGAGATCGGCTACCCGGTGATGATGAAGGCCAGCGCCGGCGGCGGTGGCAAGGGGATGCGCCTCGCCTGGACCGAGCTGGACGTGCGCGAAGGCTTCGAAAGCGTGCGCCGCGAAGGGCTCAACTCGTTCGGCGACGACCGGGTGTTCATCGAGAAGTTCATCGAGGACCCGCGCCACATCGAGATCCAGCTGCTGGGCGACAAGCACGGCAACCTGGTCCACCTCAACGAGCGCGAATGCTCGATTCAGCGGCGGCACCAGAAAGTCGTCGAGGAAGCGCCCAGCCCGTTCGTCACGCCGGAGATGCGCTCGCGGATGGGCGAGCAGGCGATCGCGCTGGCGCGGGCGGTCGGGTACCATTCGGCCGGTACGGTCGAACTGATCGTCAGCGGCGCGGATCCCACGGGCGAGAGCTTTTACTTCCTCGAAATGAACACCCGGCTGCAGGTCGAGCACCCGGTGACCGAAGCAATCACCGGGATCGACCTGGTCGAGCAGATGATCCGCGTGGCAGCAGGCGAAGCGCTGCCGTTCACGCAAGCAGACGTCGGCCTGAACGGATGGGCCATCGAAACGCGGGTCTATGCCGAGGATCCCTATCGCGGCTTCCTGCCGAGTACCGGGCGCTTGATCCGCTACAATCCTCCCCAGAGTGGGGAGGGGGACCATGCGAAGCATGGTGGAGGGGCACCCTCGACCGCTCCTGACCTCGCGTCGTCCCGTAAGCCGCCAGTGCCCCTCCACCACCCTGCGGGTGGTCCCCCTCCCCGTGCCGGGAAGGAATACGTGCGCGTCGATGACGGCGTCGCCGAGGGCGGCGAGGTGTCGATCTTCTACGACCCGATGATCGCCAAGCTGGTCACCTGGGCCAAGACGCGCGAGGCGGCGGCGGACCTGCAGGTCCAGGCGCTCGACGACTTCGAGATCGAAGGCCCAGGCCACAACATCGATTTCCTCAGCGCGCTGATGCAGCACCCGCGTTTCCGCTCGGGCAATCTCACCACCGGCTTCATTGCCGAGGAATATCCCGACGGCTTCCACGGCGCTCCTGCCGACGAGGGACGCCTGCGCGTGATCGCCGCGATTGCCGCCGGTAGCAGCTTCAGCCGCATGGGGCTGGCCCGCAAAACCTCAGACCAACTCAACGGACCTCCCCCCGTCCCCTGTGAGTGGACCGTCCGGATCGAGGGACACGACTACGAGGTCACCCTCGGCGATGGCCACGCGATAGTCGACCAGCACCGGATCGAGGGCACCTGCGACTGGATGCCCGGAATGCGCACCGCGACCGCGACGGGCGAAGGCGTCCGCCTGGGCCTGAAGGTCGCGCGCGAGGGGCTTGAGTGGATCATCACCACCCACGGCAAACGGCATCGCGCCCGCGCCCTGCCCGCTCGCCTCGCCCCGCTCGCCGCGCTGATGAAGGAGAAGGTGCCGCCCGATCTCTCGCGCCTTCTGCTGAGCCCGATGCCGGGACTGCTGGTGAAGCTCCATGTGGCGGAGGGGGACAAGGTCGTAACCGGCCAACCGCTCGCCACGATCGAGGCAATGAAGATGGAAAACATCCTGCGCGCGCAGAAGAACGGCACGGTCAAGGCGATCACGGCCGATGTCGGCATGAGCCTCGCCACCGATGCCGTGATCCTCGAACTGGAGTGACGATGGACTACGCCGAGTACGAACGCGTCTTCAATTCCGGCGACGACGACCTGCTGGTCGAGCGGTTCTTCTGCGACGACGTGAAGTTCTCCGCCGGCTCGGGCGACCGTTCGGGCAAGGACGAACTGCTCGCGTTCCTGCGCTGGGCGCATGACGGCGTGCGCGAGGTGATGCGGCCACAGTCCTGGGTGCTGCAGGGCGATCACCTGTTCGCCGAAGTCGACATGGACTTCCACGCCAGCAAGGAACGCGCGGACTTTCCCTTCGGCCACCTCCATCCGGGCGACACGGTGACGGTGAAGTTCCTGGTCCACTACACTCTGCGCGATGACAAAGTGGCCGCGCTCAAGTCGATGACCTGGGCGCCTGGCAAGGGGGTGACGACGCTGCCGCCGCTGGGGCCGCACCCGAGCCAGCTGGCCGCGTACGGCGCCTACACCGCCGCGTTCTCCAACGGCGATCCCGAGCGTTACACCCGGTTCTACACCGACGATGTCGAGCTACTGCTGGGCTCGGTACCGCCGATGCAGGGCAGGCAGGCGATCGCCGATTTCTACACCGCGATGTTCAAGCGGGTGCGCGAGAGCCTGACCGTGCACTCGATCACCGCCAGTGAGCAGGAGATCGTCAGCGACACCACCAGCCGTTTCACCGCCATCGCCGACGCGCCGGACTTCGTGGTCGGAGCGCTTAACGAGGGTGACTACATCGAGGTGCGGGTGATCGTGACCTACACCCTGCGTGATGGCCTGATCGAGCGGATCGCCGTGCAGCGCGCGGGCGAGCCGGTCATGGTGCGGGCCTAGATCAACTTCCAATCCAACTTTCGTCATTCCCGCGAACGCGGGAACCTAGGGCGGAACAGCGCAAAGAGCCGACTGGGTCCCCGCGTGCGCGGGGATGACGAAGAGGGTGTGGTTAGCGGTTCAACAGTCGGACCAGCTCGGCCAAGTCCTCTGGTGTATCCACATCACGCAGCGTTCCCACCGGCGCGTCGAGCAAGCTAGCACCAGCAAGCAGCGGCCCCGCGCCGCGGTCTCCGGTCAGCGCCATGGCCTCGGCGATCAAAGTCCGGTCGAGCAACGCCGGCACTCCGGGCTTCCCATCGGGGTGCCTCGTAGCAGCAGGCGCGGCAGTCGAAGCGAGTTCGCGAAGATAGGCGGCGTCGACCAGCGGCATATCGGCGAGCAGCACAAGCAACGACCCCTCCCCAGCTTCAAACGCGGCCCGCGCGGCCAGCGCCAAGGACGAACCAAGCCCCGCGTCCGGCTCGCGATTGACCAGGATCCCCCATCCCTCGGCAAAACTAGCGCCCTCGGGCCCAGTGACGATGACACCCGGCCTTAGGCCCGCCTTTTCCGCTGCTTCGAGTGCCCAGCGCCCGAGCGGCTTGCCCGCGCACTCGGCCTCGAGCTTGCCGCCCCCGAACCGACGGCCCCGCCCCGCCGCGAGCACCGCGACCAGCGGCTCAGCCATGCGGGTGGAGTTTCTCGTATTCGCCGACGATCCCCGCGAGCACCGAGAGTGCGAGGACGCCCGGTTCCCGGCTGTGCGTAATCACGCCCACCGGGCTGCGGATGCGGCCGAGTTGCTCGGTTGAAACGCCGGTTGCCTCCAGCCGCTCCAACCGCGTGCGGCGCGCCTCGAAGCCGCCTTGCGCGCCGATGTAGAAGGCCGGCGTCGCCAGCGCCCATTCGAGGATGGCCTGCTCCCACTCGTGATCGTGGAACAGCAGCACCACCGCAGTCCAGGGGTCGGCGGAGAGGCCAGCGGGGCGCCGTCCAAGGGAGAGCGCGTCCTTGCCGTATGCCGAGACTTCGACTCCGGCGGTTGCGGCGAGGGCCACGAGCGCGTCCAGTTCCGGCCCTTCGCCGAACAATTGCAAGCGCAGGGCCGGGATATAGCAACGGGTGTGCAATTGATGTGGCGTGCCCGGTAGCGGAAGCTCAGCCGATTGCCGGCAGTCGAGCCGCTCGACCGCCGCCCGGCAAACCTCCCGATCAGGCTCCGGATCAATCAAGACATCGAGCCCGCTGCCACAGGGCAAGCGGAAGTCGATCAACTCCGATCCGCTGCCGAAGCGCTTGACCACCGGCCCGCTCGCCACCGTCACTTCCGTCGCGAGTTGGCGTTCGAGGCAGCCGTCGGCAAGGCTGCCGGTGATCGTGCCGTCGGCATGTACCGCCAGCTGCGCCCCTAACCGGCGGGAGAAGCTGCCTTCGATACCGACTATCGTGCACAGACCCACGCCTGGCTCACAGGCCGCGCGCAAGGCGGCGCGGTCGTCAGCCCAGGCGGTAGTCCGTGCCGGCATCAGGTCCGCGACGGTGCGGTCGTTATCGTGGTCGTACATTGGAAGTTGGCCGGGTCATTCGGGTCGCCCTGCCCCTTGTACTGCGCAAAGGCCGGCCAGGCGCACAGCGGCCGGGTCATCGGTTCGCGCGGCGGACCGGCGGGAGCGCCCGGAGGGCCACCTGCCGCGGTCGGACGTGTGGCGATGATCTGGTTCGGGGCCTTGCCCGAGGTCGCCCAGGCGTCGATCGCGCCCAGGGTATCGAAGTCGCTCGGCCCCTCACCGCCCGAGCAGTGATCCATGCCGGGAGCCATGAACAGGCGGAACTGGTCGCGCGCCTGTTCGGAGGTGAGCGTGGGCAGGAGCCTGTCATAGAACCCGAGCGAGTTAGTCGCCGGGATCAGCCCGTCGCTCCAGCCATGGCTCATCAGCAGCTTGCCGCCACGGGCGAAGAAGGCCTTCAGCCCGTCGGCCGGGACATTGAGGATATCCGCGCCGTATTCGCGCGAACGCTGCATGTCCCGCTGGTAGTCGAAGGTCTTCCAATCCCAGCCCTGCTGGTCACCGAACACCAGCATCGAGAAGTAGGTCAGCGCCACCGGGAACGGTTGCGGCCCTTGCGTCAGGGCGCCGAGCTGCATCTCGCTACCGGCAGGCCAGCCCGGCAGTCCCGGCGGGCCGCTGTAGATCGCGCGGATCGTTTCGACTTGCGGCGCGGTCAGGCACTGGTCGCTGTCGGCACCGGTGCACTGGATGGTGGCCGGGTCGAACTTGCAGGCGTCGGGGCGTCCGATCACGCCATCCTCGAGCCCGTCGAGCTTGTCGCACTGCGCCACCGCCGCGCGGTGTACCGCGGCCATCTTGGGCACCGACACCATCGCACCCGGCGCCCGGTTGGGCTGCCAGCCGGCCCACATCGACTGGGTCATCAGGTCGGTCATCGGATTGGCCGGAGCCATCGCGCTGATCGCGTCGAAATCATCGGGGTAGCGGTGCGCGGCCATCAGGCCCTGGCGCCCGCCGGTGGAGCACGAGTTCCAGTACGAAAGTTTGGGCCCGCTGCCGTAAAAGGCGGAGATCGACTTCTTGGCCGTGACCACCATCTGATGCACCGCTCGGTGGCCGAAATCGACCAGCTTTTCGGGATGACCGATAGCCCAATCGGCGGTCAGCCCGCTACCGGTGTGCCCGGTGTCGGTCGTCGCCACGGCGTAGCCACGCTTGAGCGGGTCGGCGAGCTGCGAATAGCTGAGCTGCCCGGCCCAGATGCCGTTGCCGATGCCGACGAACTTGCCGTTCCAACCACTCGCCGGGAGCCAGACTTCGACCTTGATGTCGGAATCGCTCGTCGGTGTCAGCGTCGCCTGGACCCGGCAGAACTGCGGCAAGTCGCGGTAGGCCGCATTGGCCACGCCCGGGGGCAGGTTGCCCGGCAGGCCCGGCTGCTGGAACGCGCCCGGCGCGACCAGCTCGGCCGAAGTGACCTTGCCGCCATCGAGCGCCATCTTTACCAGGTCGCCGCAGTCCGCCGCCGAAGCCGGCGCCGCCGCCACCAGTGCCAGCATGGCACCTCCGCTCAACAAGCCCCGCAACATGCCCTTGCCCAACAGTACTCTCCGCATAGCCGATCCTCCCCCTTATTCGGTTCTTGGGATCGTCATAGTCGGGTTTGCCGCGAAGGCCAGAAGCGGGATTGTCGCAAAATGTCTGTGGGCTTGCTCCGCTCGCCATCTCGCCGCAAAGTCCGCCACGAAGCCGGCGACGACCGGAGACAGGGAGAGAGGGGATTTCCGAGATGATGAAGCTCAAGCTGCTTGCAGGCGCCGCCGCGATGGCGCTGGCCCTGCCTGCCACCGCCCAGGCGCAAGACTGCGACCGGGCGTGCCTGATCGCCATGGCGGACACTTACGCCGCCGCCCTTGTTGCGCACGATCCCTCGAAGGCCCCGCTCGCCAGCAACGTGGTGACGGTCGAGAACATCAAGAAGATCGGCAGCGGCGAAGGCCTGTGGCGCACCGCGACCAAGGGACCGACCGAGTACCAGATCCACGTCGCCGACCCGGTCTCGCAGCAGGTTGGCCTGCTGGCGATGATGGAGGTCGAGGGCAAGCCGGCGCTGGTCGGCATTCGCCTCAAACGCGAAGGCGGCAAGATCGTCGAGGCCGAGCACATGGTCGCGGGCAATCTCAGCGAAGGGCAGCTCAATAACCTACGCGCTCCGCGCCCGGCTTTGATGCGCCCGGTGTCCGAGGAATATGCGGATTCGCGCGGCCGCCTGATCCACATCGGCAAGAGCTATTACGACGCGCTCGACAACAACAACGGCAGCCTGACGCCCTTCTCCGACGACTGCGAACGGCGCGAGAACGGCTTCCAGACGGCGCGCAACCCGATGGTCCGCAACACCCCCGGCGGCAATGGCCAGACCGATCCGGCCTTCGCCTACCTCGGTGGCCTCGGCTGCGAGGCGCAGATGGACACCAACATGTGGGAGTACATCGACACCATCGAAAACCGCCGGGTCGATATCGCCGATACCGAGACGGGGTTGGTCTGGGGCATGAGCCACTTCCACCACGACATGAAGGAAGAGCGCTATCGCCTGCTCGGCGTGCCGGGGACCGAATACCGGGTGATCCGCGCTTCGACCGGGGCGGGCTTCGATATGCCGGCGATCCACATCTACAAGGTCTGGGGCGGGCAGATGCATGAGATCGAGGCGATCGGGATCGTCACGCCCTACATGTCGCCGAGCGGTTGGGAGAAGTGAGGGCTCTCCCCTCCCGCTTGCGTAGCCCATCCTTCGTCATTCCCGCGAAAGCGGGAACCTAGGGCGGAAGCGCACAAGAGCCGACTGGGTCCCCGCGTTCGCGGGGATGACGAAAGGTCGGGCGTTTGCTCTTCGCTGCTTTGCGCCTTTGCGTGAGACCAAAATCCTCCCCGAGACAAGCTCGGGGAGGATCTATCATCAGAACTTGATTGTTACCCCGACGATCACGCTGTCGCCGCCGTTGCTCGGGTCGCTCTCGGCCCGCAAGTTAGCCTTGGCGTTCTTGCCCAGCGAGACCTCGACCTTGTTGTCCGGTTCAGCCGGCGCCTCAGTCCTTTCGAGCCGATTGGCCGATTGATCAGGAGCGCACACCACGATCTCGCTCGCGCTGCTTTCGCCGCACGGCGGATCTACCAGGATGTTGATCACCAGCGTCCCATCCTCGCGGGAGTAGGACCGCTCCTCTTCGAGCGACGGAGCGTAGACTGCCTTTTCGAGCGCCGGTTCGGGAAGGTCCATCTGGAGCTCCCCGAACCGCCCGCCCTAAGCCTCAGGCAAACAGCTTGGTATCGATCGGCAGGCTGCGCACCCGCTTGCCGGTCAGCTTGAACAGCGCGTTCGTCAACGCCGGGATCACCGGCGGCAGAGCAGGCTCGCCCATGCCGGTCGGCGCGTTATCCGAAATGACGAACTCGGTGTGGATCTTCGGCGTAATCGGCATGCGAGGTAGCTGGTAGTCGTGGAAGTTCGACTGCTTCGTCGCGCCGTTCTCGATCTCGATCGCGAGGCCGAGTGCCTGGCCGATACCGTCGATGATCGAGCCTTCGACCTGGTTCAGCGCCCCGAACGGGTTGATGATGTGGCTGCCCACGTCACCCGCTGCCCAGACGTTGTGCACCTGGACCTGCTTGCGCGACGACAGGCTCGCCTCAACCACTTCGGCGAAGTAGCCCATGTGGCTGAAGTAGAACCCGAAGCCGAGCGCGTGGCCTTCCGGCACCGGCTTGCCCCAGTTCGCCATTGCCGTCGCCTTGTTGATCACCCCGCGCATGCGCTCGGGGTTGAAGCCTGGCGATACGCCCATGAAGCCGCGCTCGTCGGGTTCTTTCTCGTGCCCTTCGATCATCTCGAGCAGCAGGGTCGGCAAGTCCTTCCCGGTCTCGACCGCGACTTCGTCGAGGAAGCTCTGCATCACATAGGCCAACGCGTTCGATGACGGCGCACGCAGCGCGCCCATCGGCACCCGCGTCTCCATTTGCGTCTGCGCATAGCGGAGGTTGGGCACGAACTTGGCCGGGAAGATGTCGGGCGCCATCGCCGCGGGGTTGTAGGCCCCGGCGCCGGGGAGCGAGAACGTGACGAAGTGATCGTCGAACCCGGTCAGCTTGCCGTCCTTGTCGACCGCCGCGCGCAGGCGGTGCCATCCAGCCGGACGGTAGAAGTCGCTGCGAACGTCATCCTCGCGGGTCCAGATCAGCTGGACCGGCGTGCCCGGTACCTTCTGCGCGATAGCCGCGGCCTGGTGCATGAAGTCGTTGGTCAACCGCCGGCCGAAGCCGCCACCCATGCGGGTGATGTGCAGCTTGACCTTGTCCGGGGTGATCCCGAGCATCTGCGCAACCGAGCCCTGCCCGGCCTGCGGATTTTGCGTCGGAGCCCAGAATTCGATCGAGCCATCGTCGTGCATCTGCGCGGTGCAGTTCTGCGGTTCCATCGGCACGTGGGCGAGGAACGGGTAGAAATACTCCTGGTCGAGCACTTTGGCCGCCGAAGCGAAGGCCGCATCGACGTCGCCATGCGAGACGATCGGCGACTGCGGTTTGCCCGAGGCCATCGCCGCGCGGGCTGTTTCGTCGTAGCGCTGGCTCGAATGGTCGCCCCAAGGGCCGTTGTCCCATTCGATGGTCAGCTTCTCGCGCGCCTTGTTGGCGAGCCACCAGTTGTTCGACAGGATCGCGACACCGTCGACGAGCTGCTCGGCATTGCCGTTGCCCTCGATCACGAAGGCATCGATCACGCCCGGTGCAGCCTTGACCGCATCGAGGTTGGCAGACTTGAGCTTGGCCCCGAACACCGGCGAACGCTCGAACGCTGCATAGACCATGCCCGGAAGCTGGGTATCGACGCCGAAGATCGGCTCGCCCTTCACCACGCGCGGCGAATCGACGCCGCCGATGGCGCGGCCAATGATGTGGAAGTTCTTCGGGTCCTTGAGCGTGACTGTCGCCGGGTCCGGCGGCGTGAGCTTGGCGGCGTCGCTGGCGAGTTCGCCATAAGTGGCCGAGCGGCCCGAGGACACCTCGATCACCTTGCCGAGTTCGGTCTTGAGACCCTTGGCATCGACGCCCCAGCGCTGCGCGGCCGCTGCCAGCATCATCTGGCGCGTAGCAGCGCCGACCTGGCGCATCGGCATCCAGTTCATCGGCGTGGCAAAGCTGCCGCCGGCGAGCTGCGGGCCGAACTTGGCCGCGTTGCTTTCCGCCTGCGTGACGCGCACCTGGTTCCAGTCGGCGTCGAGCTCATCGGCGATGAGCATCGGCAGCATGGTCTTGATGCCCTGGCCGATCTCCGGGTTCTTGCCGACGATAGTGATGGTGTTGTCGGGCGCGATCGAAACGAACGCGTTGAGCGTCGCTTCGGCGGGTCCGCCTGCGGCCGCGGTAGCCGCACGGGCGACCATCGGGATCGAGGCGGTCAGCACCAGGCCTCCGCCAGCGAGCGCGCTCGCCTTGAGCAGGGTGCGGCGCGAGAGGGTCGCTTGATCAGACATTCGCCGTCCCCTTTTCCGCGACCACAGCAATCGCGTCGCGAATGCGGGTGTAGCAGGCGCAGCGGCAAATATTGCCGGCCATCGCCGAGTCGATCTGGCTGGCGCTCGGCTTCGGATTGCGAGCGAGCAAGGCGCTGGCGTTCATCAGCTGGCCTGCCTGGCAGTAACCGCACTGCATGACGTCTTCTTCGAGCCAGGCCTGCTGCAGCGCGCGACCGATCTCGGTCTTCTCCAGCGCTTCGATCGTGGTGACCTTGCTGTCCGCACCGATCGAACCGACCGGCAGCGAGCACGAGCGTTGCGCCACGCCGTCGACATGCACGGTGCAAGCGCCGCACAGCGCCTTGCCGCAGCCGAACTTGGTTCCGACCATGTTGAGTTCGTTCCGCAGCGCCCAAAGCAGCGGCATGTCCTCTGGTACGTCCAGCTCGCGCACCTCGCCGTTGATGTTGACCTTATAGGTCATCGAAAAATCTCCCCTAATCGCCGGGCTCCACTAGTGCACCGGACAAAGTCAATCGCTTGTAGCGCAGGAGATTTGTTCGGGAAAGCTTGCTCTCTACGAAGGTGCTTTGCTTGACAAACACACGGACAATGCCGGAAGCCCTACTGATGACGACGGTCACCCCGGCTACAGACCTCGCCTCGAACTCGGATTCCTCGAGTTTCGAGATCTATCGCGATGGCGGTACCACGCGGGATATCCGGCTGACGGTGCATCTCGTACTCGCGGCGCGGCGCTGGCGCTCGCTGCTGGACGAGCAATTGCGCCTGATCGGGCAAAGCGCTGCGCGGATGGAAGCGCTCGCCGCGATCATCAATTCGCCCTCGCTCAGCGCCCAGGTCGACATTGCCAAGCGCCTGCGGATCGAAGGTCCGACGATGACGCGCATGCTCGACACGCTGGAGAAGGACGGGCTGGTCGAACGCCTGCCCGACCCGAGCGACCGGCGCAGCAAGCTACTGCGGCTGACGCGAGCAGGAGAGACAGCGCTGGAGGAGATCTTCGAGATCGCCGACACCATGCGCACGCGGCTGCTTGAGGGATTGCCCGCCGACAAGGTCGATGAACTCGATGGGTTCCTCGAGGTCTTGATCGGGCGCTTGGACGCCGGGCTGCCCTCGCAGGCGGGCTGACCAAGATCCTCCCTGAGCTTGCTCGGGGAGGGGGACCGTCCGCGAAGCGGATGGTGGAGGGGTGTTGCACCATTTCGCCTACCCCTCCGTCACGCTCCTGCGGAGCGCGCCACCTCCCCGAGACAAGCTCGGGGAGGATTTAAGTCACCTACTCGCTCCGCCCCCAATCCTCATTCGCCCGTGCGATCAGGTAGTTGTGGATCGCGTCCACATCCTCCTTCTTCAACAGGTCGGCAAAGCTCGCCATGCCCTTGTCGAGGTAGAGCCCCTCCAGCACGATCTGGTTGAACTTGCTGTGAGTATCGGCAGTCATATGGCGCAAGTCCTTGACCCCGCCCATGGCGTTCTGGCCGTGGCACACCGCGCAAGTCTGGGCGAACAGCTGCGCGCCCGCCTGGATCTGCGCCTCGGACGCCCGCAGTGGCGGCGGAGGAGGCACGGCGGCGGTGGCCGCCAGCGGCGGAAGCTGCTTGGTCCCACCGAGCTTGAACACCAGCAACCGAGCCTTGGCGCGCGGCAGTTCGGTGCCCGATGACTGCTCGATCTGAGCGGCGCCCCCGCCCCAACCGGCGTTGACCGCAACATACTGCTCGCCATCGAGCATGTAGGTGATGCCGCCCGCGACGGGGGCGCTCTGCGTCGGGAACTCCCATAGCGTCTTGCCGGTCCGCGCATCGAAGGCAGCGAAGGTCTGCTTGGTCGTGCCCTCGAACACCAGGTCGCTCGCGGTGACGAACACACCGCCGTTGCCATGACGCGGCAGTTCGACCTGCCAGGCGGCCTGCTGCTTGACCGGATCCCAGGCGGTGAGCCAGGCCTTCTCGACCTTGTTGGCCTCCTCCATCAGCTTCATCCGCTGCTGCAGCACCGGCCCGGAGAACCCGCCCCAGCCGCTGTTCGAGCGCATCGGCTGCGGCTTCCAGTCCGGCTGGAGCGCATAGACAAAGCCCGACTGATAGGCCGGGAAATAGGCCAGCCCGGTGCGCGGGCTGTAAGCCATCGGGAACCAGTTATGCGCCCCGCCGGGACCCGGCATGACAAGCTTGGGGTCGAAGCCATAGCGCACGGCTTCGTTCACGATCGGGCGGCCCTTGTCGTCGAAGCCGTTGTTCCAGTTCTGGATCACATGCGCCGCGGCGCTGATGAACGCGCCGGTCTTGCGGTCGAGCACGTAGAAGAACCCGTTCTTCGGTGCCTGCATCAGCACCTTGCGCGGCTTGCCGTCGATCTGGAGATCGGCGCTGATGATCGAGGCGGTGCAGGTCCAGTCCCACTCCTCGCCAGGGTTCATCTGGTAATGCCAGGCATACTCGCCGGTATCGGCCTTGAGCGCCACGATCGAGCAGACGAACAGGTTGTCGCCCTTGTTCTCCGACCGATAGAACCGCGAGTGCGGAGAGGCGTTGCCGGTGCCGACATAGACCAGGTTGAGCTCGGGATCGTAAGCGATCGAGTCCCACGGATTGGCCCCGCCGCCGAGCTCCCAGTACTTGTTGCCGAACCAGGTCTCGCGCACCCAGCTCATCACGCTGTCGGACGCTTCGCCGTCGGGCCCATCAGCCGGGTTGCCCGGAGTCAGAAAGAACTTCCACTTCTTGGCTCCGGTCTCGATGTCGAAGGCCGCGACGAACCCGCGCACGCCGAAGTCACCGCCGGACTGGCCGACCACGACCTTGTCCCCGAACACGCGCGGCGCGCCAGTGATCGAATAAGGGAACGTCTTGTCGAACGTTTCAGTGGACCAGATTGGCTTGCCGCTAGTCTTGTCGAGCGCGATCAGGCGCCCGTCGAGCGTGGCGATGATGACCTTGTTGCCCGACATGGCGAGCCCGCGCGAAACCGGCTCGCAGCAGGCATAGCGAGCCATCTCGCGCGGCACTTGCGGATCGTAAGTCCACAGCCGTTCGCCGGTCTTGGCGTTGTAGGCGATGGTCACGTTGAACGGCAGGATGTTGTAGAGCACCCCGTCCGAATAGATCGGCGTCGCCTCGACCCCGCGATAAGTGTCGAGATCGTCGTACCAGGCGAGCCCGAGCTTGCTGACGTTCGAAGCGTCGATCTGCGTCAGCGGGCTGTAGCGCTGCGCCGAATAGTCGCGCCCGTCGCTCGGCCATGCTCCGGCCTCGGGCGTCGCAAGCGGATCGCTCGCCGCCGCCGTGCTGGCGATCGACAGCGTGGCCAGGGAAGCAAGCGCGGCCAGGGCGCCGAGCCAGGCGGCGGGGCGGGTTCTCAGGATGGTCATGTCAGTCTTTCGGCGGTTCGGCGATCGGTTGCGTGCCATCGGCGAGACGGCCAACCGTGAGGGATTGCTGCTGCTCCGGGGTTCCGGGCGGCCGGTGATAGGCGCCGACCTGGCCCGTGTCGGGGACCAAGGCATGGCCGCTAACCGGGTTCGGATAGTGGAACGGCACGATGTAGTAGGCCGGATAGGTCAGGTAGACCGTCGAAGGCGGCAGGTCCGGCGCCGGTTCGAACTTGTCGGGCCAGGTGTTGTTGAGGGCGTTTTTCCCCCAGCCTTCCCAATTGGTGTACATGGTGAAGGGCCCGCTGAGACGGCTGATCCGCCACACGCCGTCTTCGCCCTTCTCGTACTCGTTCTCGTAGAGCGGCAGGCCCCAGCCCGCGTTGCTCATCACAAAAGCGCGCGAGCGGACCCAGCCGGTCTTGCCATCGGCGGAGATGTCCGGGATCGGCTGGAACTGCATGTGGTTGGCAAGCACGCCATCCTTCGCGCCGTCGGGCCCGAACGCGGTCTGCATGTATTCGAGCACGCGGTGCTTGCCGAGGAACAGGCCCTTGCCGCCGATCTCCAGCGTGGCGTCGTCGGTGAACAGCTCGCTAAGCTGGGTCCACTGGCCCTTGTCCACGAAGTAGCCATAGGCCTTCTGCAGCCGCTCGATGGCGTTCATGTCCTCAAGCCGGGTGATGCGGGACTCGAGCTGGTCGAGCTTGGCTTCGGTGCTCTGGGCGATGGCGGGCGTGGCGACCGCGCAAAGCAGGGCGGCCAACACCACCCCCGCCCGCCCTGAGCTTTTCGAAGGGCGTTTGCACGGCGACGGTGCTTCGACAAGCTCAGCACGAACGGATTGGGGGTGAGGGATGAATGGGATTCTCATCATGGGCGCCCCACCACGGTGTCGGCCGGTTGCTTGATGTCCTTCAGCGACTGGCCGGTCACCGGATGGACGTAGCTGAACGGCGGAATGTAGTTCGAAGGAAAGGTCCGATAGACTTCGGTCGGCGGCTTGTCCGGCGGGAACAGCGCGCTCGGGCCCTCCATCCGCATGGCCGAGCGCATGAAGCCGAGGTCGTAGTCGGTCAGGGCCACCGGGTAGAAGTGCAGCTTGGAGATTTTCCAGGTGCCGCGGTCCTTCACGTACTCGTTCTCGTAGATACCGACGCCCCACACGCCGTTGGCGCCGGGCTCGGCGAGTTGCACCATGCCCTGCCAGCGCGCTGTCGCGGTCTTTCCATCAGGCGCGACCGAGATGATCGACTGCAGCTGCATGTGATTGTTGAGACGCCCCTGGCCGAGCCCTTCCGGCCCGAACAGCAGCAGCGCCCGCCTTACGCGGTCCTGGCCGATGTAGACCCCGCGCTGACCGTATTCGAAGCTGCCATTGGCGGTGAAGAGGTCGGCAACCTCGTTCCACAGGCCCTTGTCGAAGTAGTAGCCGTAGGAAGCCTGGAGGTTTTCGATCGCGTCCTGATCCTCCAACCGTTCGACGCGCTCGCGGTAGGACGCGAGGCGGGATTCGGTCGACTGGGCCTGAGCACAGACCGGCACGACAGCGGCACAAAGCGAGAGAGCGGTGGCGACCAGAGCTAATCTCTTGCCACGCCCCCCCTTCCGTTCGTGGTGAGCTTGTCGAACCACACTGGCGCCGCGCTCACGTCCTTCGACAAGCTCAGGACGAACGGAGGTGGGGCTGGGTTGATCGAAGTGAGCTGGGCCACCGAAGTGGAGGGGCAAAGGTGAAATCACGCGCATCACTTTGCCTCCCTCACGGCGCGTCCCGTCACCGGGTTCGGCGCTTGGAACGGTGGGACGTGAACGGCTGGGAACGAGGCATAAGTCGCGGTGGGCCCACGATCGGGCGGGAAGGCCTTCGACGCCTCGCTCTGCACCACGCCCTCACCCTGCCGCAGCCGGGCCCAGCCCTTTTCGTAAGGCGCGACGAAGTTGACGTAGAGGTGCAGCGACTTGATCTTCCAGACGCCGTCTTCCTTGACGTAAGTGTTCTCGTAGATGCCGTCGCGCCATTCGGCGTGCTTCTTGTACTGCCCAGTCATGCCAAGATCGCGCCAGCGCGCGGTGGCACTGAGGCCATCAGCGCCCATGTCGACCGCCGGCTGCAAGGTAACCCATTCGTTGAGCTGGCCGTAGATCAGCCCCTGCTGCCCGCCATGCAGCCGCTCCAGGTATTCGCTTATGCGCGCCTTACCGACGTAGACCCCGTCCACGCCGATCTCGATCGTGCCGTCGTCCGCGAACAGGTCCGCCGCTTCGCCCCACAGGCCGCGATCGACGTAATAGCCGAACGCGCGCTGCAGCTTCTTGATGGCGCGAGTGCCTTCGAGCTTTTCGACCCGCTGGGTCAGCGCTGCGATCTCCGCGTCGGGATCAGCCGCTTGCGCGGGCCCCATGACGAGGAGCGCTGCCGACACAGGTATGAGCCACAGGCCCCTCAGCCTTGCCGCGCGCATCCAATCCTCCCGATAACCCCAATGTTTGCGCGCATCATAGGGGGCGCATCGACGCTGAAAAGCCACAAACCGCGCAATTTCCGAAAACCCGCCGTAAGATTTCCTGCTGCCCGAGTACTAACCCTGAGCCGGATAGAGATCGCGCCGCTTGTCGACCACAGTTGAACACTGGTCGATTGCGACAAAATGCGACTGGCCCTCGCATCTGCTGATCTGTATTAACACGGTAACACAGGTTGATGGGGGCATTGGCTTTGAAGTTCGGCGCGATGAGCAGATCCGGTGAGCGCGAGCGTTTGGCTCGCTCTCATCCGTATCGCTCGCCTTATCCTCGACCCCGCACAAATCGCTTGATGAGTGAGCGCTCACTCATTACTCCTAGGTGCATGAATCGAGCCTCTCCCCTACCGGCTGCAGAGCGCCGCGCCGCGATCATGGCGGTGACGGAGCGATTGCTGATCGCCAAGGGTGGGACGGTCAGCACGCGCGAGATCGCCGAGGCCGCAGGGATTGCGGAGGGCACGATCTTCCGCGTCTTCCCGACCAAGGACGCGATCATCGATGCGATCTTCGCCGACGCCTTCGACCAGGAGGCTGCTCGGGCGGAACTGGCGGAGATCGATTGCGGCTCCGACCTCGAGACGTGCCTGATCCAGCTGGTCACTTCACTGCAACGACGGATTCAGCGCGTTCTGGCGCTCATTACTGCAGTCGGGTTCCACCAGCCGTCAGGCACCGACAAGGAAAAGTTCCAGGAACAACGCCAGCTTGGCTACGACTCCGTAGCTGCGCTGCTCCGGCCCCACGCGGCCCGGTTGCGGATCGCCCCTGAAGACGCCGCCCGGCATCTCCATGGCCTGGTCCTCGCGATGACACACCCGATGCTCACCGACCGCCCGATTGGCGATCCGGCGGCCATCGTGGACCTTGCACTCAACGGCATCGCCCAGCGGCCATCAGAACCGGAAACCAGAGGATCATGACCCGCTTGTCTCGATGTTCTTCCCCTCTCCATCGGCGCAGGACCGCAGCCCTGTTGACCGTCGCGATGGGCTCGCTCGCCCTCGCCGGCTGCGCCCGGCCGGACATCGCTTCGCCCGAGGCCGGCATTCCCGTGCCGCAAGACTGGGTCGAAACCCAACAAGGCCAGGCTTCGCTGGACCTGTCGCAGTACTGGCAGCTGCTCAACGACCCGCTGTTGACGCAGTTCGTCGAAGCCGCCGCCGCGAACAACCTCGACCTCGCCCAGAGCGCAGCCCGGCTTGAACAGGCCCGGGCGCAGCTGGCAGGCTCGCGTTCGGGGTATTTCCCGCAGATTTCGGCAGGCGGTTCCGGACGGCGAACCGTGTACGATGATATCCCCGACACCAGTTCCTACTCGCTTGGCGTCGATGCCACATGGGAGATCGACTTGTTCGGCCGCATTGGCGCGGATGTCTCGGCGTCCGAGGCCGAGCTTGCCGCGGCCGGATACTCGCTTGCCGACCTCGAGCGGATCATCACCGGCCAAGTTGCGCTGGCGACGATCTCGGCGCGGGCGACGGCCATGCAGCTCGCCATTGCGCGCGACAGCCTTCAGTCACAGGACGACAACCTGCAGATCGCCCGGTGGCGCGCACAAGCTGGGCTCGTCTCGGTCCTCGATGTCGAGCAGGCCCGCAGCCAGCGCGCGGCAACGGCGGCCAGCATCCCGCAGCTCGAAAGCAATCTCGTCGCGACGGCCAATGCCATCTCGACCCTGATCGGCGAGCCGCCGGGCCGGGTCCTGGAATTGCTCAGCCCATCCGTCTTCGTCCCAGTGCCGCCCGAACTCAGCAGTTTTGAGGCGCCGGCCGAAGTGCTGCGTCGACGCCCCGATGTCAGGCAGGCGGAAGCCTCGCTCGTCGCCAGCATGGCCCGCATCGAGGGCGCTAAGGCCCAGCTCTACCCAATGATCCAGCTCGGCGGTACGATCGGCACCTCGGCCATCGGGTTCGGCAATCTGTTCGACCTGGTGTCGGGCGGGCTGTTCGGCTCGGTCAGCCAGCTGATCTTCGACGGTGGTCGCACCCAGTCGCAGATCGATAGTTCCAAGGCCGCCGCGCAAGGCTCGCTCGCGGCCTGGCGGCTCTCGATCCTCGGCGCGCTCGAGGACGTCGAGACTTCCGCTGTCGACCTCGAAAAATCGCGCGAGCGGGTGGTGATCTTTGGCGAGGCGGTGGATGCCGCGAACAACTCGGCCATTCTTGCCCGCAGCCAGTATCAGGCTGGCCTGACAGACTTTCAAAACTTGCTAACTTCTGAGCTACAGTTGCGTACTGCCCGCAATGCGGAAGTCGCTTCGCAAGCCGAGCGGGCGAGCGCCTTCGTGCGCCTGACCCAGGCGCTCGGCGGCGGCTGGTCGCCCAGGGAATATCCGCTGCCCGTCAGTGACAGGATCCAATGATGACCGAAATGACCGCAAATCCGACCGCCGGAACGGCCATGTCCGTGGACGAATTCCTCGGCACGAGTGAACGCCCGCGCTGGCGCCGTTGGGCCAAGTTCTGGATCCCGGGCGTGATCGCCCTGCTGGTCGGGCTCTACTTCGTCACTCGCGAAGAGAAGACGCCCGAGTACATCACCGAGAAGGTGGTCGAGCGCTCGCTCGACATCGAGGTGACAGCGACCGGCAACTTGCGCCCGACCAACCAGGTCGAGGTCGGCTCCGAAGTCTCGGGCCGGATCGACCGGGTCTATGTCGACGTGAACGACCGGGTTTCGCAGGGCCAGGTCCTGGCGCAGATCAACACCGACGTGATCGAAGACCAGATCAAGCAGGGCCAGGCCAACCTCCAGGCCTCTCGCGCCCAAGTTGCCCAGGCCCGCGCGACGCTCGACGTCGAAAGTGCCCAACTCGCACGCCTGCAAGACGTCTATCGCCTGTCGGATGGCAAGGTTCCCTCCAAGACCGAGATGGAAGCTGCCGAGGCCAATGTCGCGCGCAGCAAGGCGGCGCTCAATTCGGCCCAGGCCAACGTCACCGCGTCCCAGGCCCAGCTGTCGTCGAGCCTGACCAACCGCGACCGTGCCTTGATCCGCTCCCCTGTTTCGGGCGTGGTGCTGGCCCGCCAGGTCGAACCCGGCCAGACCGTTGCAGCCAGCTTCAACACCCCGACCCTGTTCGTCCTCGCCGAAGACCTGTCACAGATGCAACTCCGCGTCTCCGTGGACGAAGCCGACGTGGGCGAAGTGAAGCAGGGTCAGAGGGCGACCTTCACCGTGGACGCCTATCCCGGCCGCCAATTCCCGGCGGCGGTGGAGCGGGTGAACCTCGCTTCGAACAACACCGCCCAGTCGACCCAGCAGCAACAGCAGGGCCAGCAGGGCAACGCAGTCATCAGCTATGAAGCCCGGCTGACCGTCGACAATGCCAACGGCCTCCTGCGCCCAGGCATGACGGCCACCGCCAACATCGCCACGCAACGCACCGGCAACCGAATGCTGGTGCCTAACGGCGCGCTGCGTTTCGAACCTCCCAAGGAAGAGACTACCGGCGGCGTCCAGCTCAACAACGGCGAAGAGTTCGGCCTTGAGCGCGAGGAAGAACGGGCCACGATCGGCCGCGGAAGCCGCCAGACCGTCCATGTCCTGGAGGCCGATGGCACGCTCAAGCCGATCGAGGTCGTCACTGGCCAAAGCGACGGACGCTTCACGGTCGTCACTTCGAAAGACCTGAAGCCCGGCATGAGTGTCGTCACCTCGCTCAAGGCAGCCAAGAAGTGAGCAGAGAAGCGATTATCGAGCTGAACGGGATAACCAAGACCTTCGGCCAGGGGATCGCTGCCTTCCAGGCCCTGAAGGGGGTCGACCTGACCATCGAGCGCGGCGATTTCGTCGCGGTCATGGGACCCTCGGGCTCGGGCAAGTCCACCACGATGAATATCCTCGGCTGTCTGGACGTACCCACGGCCGGGGTGTTCAAGTTCCTGGGCACCGAGGTGCAGTCGCTGACCCGCGACCAGCGCTCGCTCTTGCGCCGCAAGTACCTCGGCTTCGTGTTCCAGGGCTTCAACCTGCTCGCCCGCACCAGCGCGGTCGAGAACGTCGAACTGCCGCTGATCTATCGGGGCGAGCGCAAGGAAGCGCGACGCGAGATCGCCATGCGCGCGCTCGACCGTGTGGGCCTGGCACCGTGGGCCGACCACACTCCGGCCGAGCTTTCCGGCGGCCAGCAACAGCGCGTCGCCATCGCTCGCGCCTTGGTGACCGATCCCGAAGTGCTGCTGGCAGACGAACCGACCGGCAACCTCGATTCCGAACGCTCGATCGAAATCATGGAGTTCCTCACCGAACTCAACGCCACGGGCATCACCATCCTGATGGTCACCCACGAGGCAGAGATGGCTCGCTACGCAAAGACCGTCGTCCACTTCAAGGACGGCTTGGTCGAGCGGATCGAGAGCGGCCACCGCCAGGGTGCCCCGGTGGAGGCTAACTGATGTTCGGCACCACGCTCCTGCTCGCCTTCCGCGAAATCCGCCGGCACATCCTGCGCAGCTTCCTGACGACGCTCGGCATCATCATCGGCGTCGGTGCGGTCATCACCATGGTGACCCTCGGCAAGGGCGTCACCGCCGACATCGAAGAGCAGATCAGCTCGCTCGGCTCGAACGTGTTCTTCGTGTTCCCGATCCAGAGCGACCGCGACCAGATCCGCCCCTTCGACGAGCGCGACGTCCAGGCCGTGCGCGAACAGGTCGCAGGGGTGAACTTCGTCGCCGGCCAGGTCGAACGCAACGTCTCTGCGATCCACAACGGCCAGGATTGGCAGACCAAAGTCGAAGGTGTCGGCAACGAGTTCCTCGACGCACGCGGAATCGAGATCGAGGAAGGCCGCCGGTTCACCGCTGCCGAACAGACCGCGGGCGCCAACGTCTGCATCATCGGCCCGACCGTGCGCGATGAGATCTTCCTCGCCAACCAAAGCCCGGTCGGCGAGCGCATGCGGCTTAACGACGTCTCCTGCCAAGTGATCGGCGTCTTTGCCACGCGCGGCAGCGTCGGCGGCGGCGGGGATGACGACAACTCGATCTTCATGCCGCTGACCAACGTGCAGCGCCGTTTCACCGGCGACGACAACATCGGCTACATGGTCGTCGCCTACGATGCCACGTACGACAGCAAGACCATGACCAGGGCCATTATTGACCTGATGCGCGAGCGGCGGGTCCTGCTCGAAGGGCAGCCGAACGACTTCGACATCGTCGACACGGCGCAGATCAACGAAACCGTCGCCGCCACGGTCGGCACGATGACCGTCATGGTCGCCGCGATCGCCGCGATCAGCCTGATCGTTGGCGGCGTCGGCATCATGAACATCATGCTCGTCTCTGTGACGGAGCGAACCCGCGAGATCGGCATCCGCCTCGCCATCGGCGCGCTGGCGCGCGAGGTGCAGCTGCAATTCCTCACCGAAGCCGTGGTGCTCTGTTGCCTGGGCGGGATTATCGGAATCCTGCTCGGATTCGGCCTCTCGTTCGGCCTCTCGACCGCGCTGGGCATTGCTTACGTGTTCGATCCGTTCATCAACATCCTCAGCTTCGTGATCTCCGCGCTGATCGGAATCATCTTCGGCTATTTCCCGGCACGAAGAGCATCGAAGCTCGATCCGATCGAGGCGCTGCGGCACGAGTAAACTGAGATCCTCCCCGGCACGGGGAGGGGAACCATGCAAAGCATGGTGGAGGGGCACCCTCGGTTAGACCGACCTCGCCAGGTAACTCATACTCGCACGTGCCCCTCCACCCCCGACTACGTCGGCGGTCCCCCTCCCCGTTTCGGGGAGGATCTTGGTGGCCATCCGAGGCTCACGTCTACAATGTAACGGGGTGTAACGAGGAATTTACCGTAATTAACTCCCCTCTCGACGGGGGATGCCTACAACAGCAAGCGCGGGTTGAGCTGTCACGCCGTCAACTCCTCGGCGTGTGTTCTTCCATACCTGGCGCCACGTCCGGTCTGCCTCCCCCAAGACGGCCGGATGTGGCGCCATCCTTTTTTCACTGGCTTTGCTTCGCAGGACGCATAAAGGCGCGCCCGTGCATTCGCTGCGTCTCCTCCTGCGTTCACGCTGGTGCCTCGTGCTGCTGCTCCTGGCAGCGGCGCTCGCGCCGCGCTGGGCGATCCCGCAGGGCTACATGGTCGATGCTAGTGAGACGCTGACGGTGTCGATCTGTTCGCCGACTGGCCACTCGGCCAAGACGGTCGAGATTCCGATCGGCAAGCAGGACAAGAAGACGGGCGATACCGCGCCTTGTTCCTTCGGCACTCTCAGCCAGGGCATGCTCGGCGGTGCGGACCCGGTCCTGCTCGCGACCGCGCTTGCCTTTCTCATCGCACTGGGGTTCGCACCCTGCCACGCGGCTCTGCTGAGCCAACCCGCCGGACTGCGGCCGCCCTCCAGGGGCCCTCCCCGCACAGCCTGACCCTTCGATGGCCGCCACGGCACGCATGCCGCGGCATCCCTTCATCGCGCGCCAGAACTTGGCGCGGTGTCCAGGTAGATCCCCGTGTCCGTATCCCGCATCGCGCTCGCTGCAGCGCTTCTCATTGCCGCAATCCCTGCCCATGCCGAAGACGACGAGGGCAAGGTCATCCTCGTCGTCGGCCAGGTCGACGCGCCGATCTCCATCGAACCGCGGGGCCTCTCGGTCAGCCTCGGCGACGAGCAGTTCGCCGGCGTAAACGCCCAGAACGTCGAAGACCTGATGAAGTACGCGCCCGATTTCTTCGTGCGCAAGCGCTATGCCGGAGACTCCAACGGCGTGCCCGGCTTCCGCGGCACGCACTCCAGCCAGAGTTCCCGCGCTCTGGTGATGGTCGATGGCTTCGTCGTGTCGAACTTCCTCGGCAACTCGTTCGGCTTCGCGCCGAAGTGGGGCGTGGTCGGCTCGGGCGAGGTTGAGCAGTTCGACATCGTCTATGGCCCTTACTCGTCGCGCTATTCGGGCAACTCGATGGGCGGCATCGTCAACATCACCACGCGCTCGCCCGAGCGCACTGAGGCGTTCGCCACGGTCCAGGGTTTCGCCCAGCCCTACGAGCAATACGGCACCGGCGAGACATACCTAGGTTGGTCGGGAGAGGCCGGGCTCGGTTGGCGCCAACAGGACGGGCCTTGGTCAATGCGGCTTTCCGGGCGGCACTTCCAGAACGAGGGCCAGCCGATGAGCTGGTACGGCCTCTCTCCGGCGACCGGTACTGCTCCGGGCATTCCGGTGACTGGCGCGGTCATCGACGCCGGACAAGCCATCCCCAATGCTCCTGGTACGGCGAGCAATCCCATATTCGCGGCGCAGTCACCCGCGGCGATCACTCAGGACCAGGGCAAGCTGCGCATCGGCTACGACGGTAGCGTCGTCACCGGCGAGGCCCTGTTCGCCTATTGGCACAACCTCGACAGGCAATACGCCCCCGACTGCTACTTGCAGGACGATGCCGGCCAGCCGGTGTGTGACGGCCGGGTGACCACCCTCGGCGCTACCTGGAACGCCAGCGGCGCGCGCTGGTCTCGCACAGTGCGCGACGAGTACCTCGCCGGCCTGAAGCTTGCAGCGCCCCTGAGCGACGCGGTGACGGCCACGCTCAACGTCTCGACCTACCAGATCGCCCGATCGGATGGCTTCACCTCCGCCAGCTACGCCGCTGGGGAGAACGACGGGCCCGGCACCCTGGCACGCCAAGGGCCCTCGAACTGGTACACCGGAGAGCTCGCCCTGGAAGGCCGCTGGGGCGATTTCGAGCTGGCCGCAGGGACCAGCGGTAACCTCTACCGCACCGACCTGACCAATTACGCCGTGCCGAGCTGGCGCAGCGATGCAGGAGCCGCGTTCTCCACACAGACCTTTGGCAAGACCCGGCTCCTGTCCGGCTGGGCGGAGGGTCGTTACTTCGCCAACGAATGGACCTTCACCCTCGGCGCCCGCTACGAAGACTGGCGCGCATTCGACGGCGGGCTCGGCAGGCTTGGCACCGGAGCTCAGGCAGGGCAGCGCGTCTTCAACGCATACGAAACGCGCGGCGAGAAAGCCCTCGATCCCAAGCTCTCGGTCGAATGGCGCAGCGGGGCCACCAGCGCTCAGCTCAGCTTGGCGGAAGCCACCCGCTTCCCGACCGTAGGCGAGCTATTCCAAGGCAGCCTCAATGGCGACGGCAGCTTCAATCCCGACAGCTTCGACCCGAACCTGAGGCCCGAGCGATCGCACGATGCCAACCTGCTGCTCGCTCACGACTTCGGCACGATCAAGTTCACGGGTTCGCTGTTCTGGCAGCGTGTCGAGGACACGATCTTCAGCTTCGTCGGCTTCAACCAGAACGGAGTGACTACCGCTGCCTACAAGAACATCGACCTCACCCGGCAATACGGCGCCGAACTGATCGCCGAAGCTCGCGATGTCGGGCTCGAGGGCCTCGACATCGACGCCAACGCGGCGTGGATCGATTCCGAAACGCTGCGCAACGACAGCGCCCCTGCGGCAGAGGGCGTGCAGTTCCCGCGCATCCCACGCTGGCGGGTCAACGCCAACGCCCGCTATGCGATCACGCCCGCCGTCCTGGCGTCAGTAGGCCTGCGCTATGCCTCGCGCCCCAACACCGACCTGTTCGGGCTCCAGCGCGGTGACACATTCGGCTACACTTCAGAGCTGTTCGCGCTCGATGCACGAGTGAACTGGCGGGCGACCGAGAACTTCCGCTTCAGCGCCGGGGTCGACAACATCACCAACAACAAGGCCTGGGTCTATCACCCCTACCCGCAGCGGAGCTTCATGATCGAAGCGGGGTGGACGCTGTGAGCACCGTCCCCCGCTACGAACGCTGGTATCGCGCAGTCTGGCGCTGGCATTTCTACGCCGGCTTGTTCTGTGTGCCCTTCGTCCTGTGGCTTTCGGTCACCGGCGGGATCTACCTGTTCAAGCCGCAGATCGAAGGCCTGCTCTACGCGCCCTATCGCGGCGTGGTGGCGGAGAGCGGTCCGCTGCTCACGCCGGCCCGGATTGTCGAGGCCGGTACGGCAGCGGTCCCCGGATCGGTGCTGCACAAGTATGTCCTGCCCGAAGACCCTGCCGACGCTGTGCAGCTGCTCGTCGGGACCGGAGCGCAAGAGTCCCGCGTCTGGGTCCATCCGCAGAGCGGAGAGGTGCTCTACCAGGTGCCGGAAGAGGACCGCTTGATGCGCGTCGTGTTCCGGCTGCACGGCGAATTGCTCGCCGGCAAGTGGGGCTCGGCCTTGGTCGAGATCGCCGCTTGCTGGACGATCGTGATGCTGCTGACCGGCCTGTTCCTGTGGTGGCCGCGCGGAGGCGCAGGCCTTGCGGGCGTGCTCTGGCCGCGGCTGCGCCGGGGCAAGCGTGTGTTCTGGCGCGATCTCCACGCGGTGACCGGGCTGTGGGTCTCGATCGGGGCGGTGTTCCTGATCGCGTCGGGCCTGCCCTGGGCGACCAACTGGGGCGCCTATCTGCGCGAGGTCCGAGCGGTGACCGGCACCTCGTCAGTCAAGCAGGACTGGTCGGGTGGTTCGGAAGCCGATGCCGCCGCCCGCGCCAAGCTCGACCAGGGCGCCCGCGCGATGCTGGATGAGCACGCGGGACATCACGGCATGACCATGGTGCACGAAAAGCCGACCGACCGGGCGCTCAACCGCGTGATACCGCAGGCGGCGGAACTCGGCCTTGCCGCTCCCGTGGAGATCAGCCCGCCTACGGCGCCGCAAGGTTACTGGCTGGCACAATCGCAAGCCGCCAATCGGCCCCTGCGTGGCGAGGCAGAGCTAGACAATGACGGTGTGCTGATCGGTCGCCAGTCTTTCGATCAACGGCACTGGATCGATCGCGCTGTGGGCTACGGGGTCGCCGTGCACGAAGGAGCGTGGCTTGGCCTCGCCAACCAGTTGCTCAACCTCGCGGTGCTGCTCGGGCTCGTGACGCTGGCGACCTCAAGTGTCGTGCTGTGGTGGCGCCGTCGTCCCGAAGGCAAGCTCGGCGCACCGCCTGCCAGCGCCCCTTTAAAGCACAGCTGGGCGCTTGTAGGCGCCACGGTAGGCTTGGCCCTCCTGATGCCCCTGTTCGGCCTCACGCTGGCTCTGGTGGCCGTTGTAGAGCGGCTCCTGCCCCGCGTGGCACCAGCCACGGCGAACTGGGCAGGAATGCGTGGCTAGCGGATCAGCAGATTGCGCAGCCACGCCGCGCCCGACCGCGTGGCCTCGCGCCAATCGGCGTCGGAGTCGCTGTCCGGCTCGAACCGGGCGGGGTCGAGGACCTTTACCCGGCCGGCGCGATAAGTGCGTGGCTCGCTGGTCACCAGCGTCAGGTTGTTGACCAGCGCGGTGGCGGCGAGAATGCCCTCGCGATCATCCGCATAGGGTATCTGCGCGCGACGGCGAACGACGGCCGCGTCGACAGGCAGGATCCTTCCGTCGAAGGCAGGAGAGACTTGCCGATCCAACCAGTCCCGCCAGGCAAGACCAGCGTCTTTACCGCGCCTCGCGGCAACCGCCGCGGCGTTCTCCAGCTCCAGTAGAGTGAGCGCGGACAAGAACATCTGCTGGGCCGAAGTGCGTTCCGCCCAGGCCGCCAACGCCTGTTCGCTCCCGGCGCGCCGAGCCTCGCGCAGGTCGAGAAGCATTCCGGTGTCGAGAAGGTACACTAGCGCGTTGTCCTGGCGCCCAAATTTGTTGGCGGATCTAGCCCCCTCAAGGGAGCGCTATCAGGTCCGGCTCCTATCAGATCGAGGATCGTCTGCCGGTCGCCGCTCAGCTGCCGGTAAGCGCCGATGCTCAAGAGCACGTGAGTCGGGCGTCCCCTGTCGGTCACGAATACGGGTTCACTTGCCGCGAGTCGCTTCGCTTTGCCGACGTCCTGATTGAATTCGCGTGCCGTAACAATCTTCATAAAGGCCCCCGATTTTTGAGCCTACGACGTCAAAATGGTACCGCTCCCATGTAGGTACATTACTACAATGTAGCGCCTTGGCAACAAGTCGGGCCGGATGGCCGAAAATCGACAATCGGCTGATCGATTTTCAGTTGCAGCCGCCCCGCAGATTCGATGCTCTGGCTTCACCCTGCACAGACGGGGAATGGGACTGGGGGAGAAAATCATGGCTTCCGACTTGGTGAGTCAGTTTTTTGCGGCAGCGGTCGATGTGTTCAACGCACACGGACCAGCCATTCAAGCCGAGGCGAGCCTTTCGCCGACAGACTTTTCGATCCGCTTCTTCCTGCAGTTGGCGATCATCATCGCCACGTGCCGCGTCGTCGGCTGGCTGGGGCAGAAGCTGCTGGCGCAGCCGCAAGTGGTCGGCGAGATGATCGCCGGCGTCGTCTTGGGACCGTCGCTGCTCGGGTTGCTGTTTCCGGACCTTCAAGCGGCCATCTTCCCCAAGGAGACCAAGAGCGTCCTCTACGCCGGCGCCCAGTTCGGTGTGGGATTGTACATGTTCCTGGTCGGCGCAACGCTGCGGCTCGATCACTTCCAGACCAAAGCCAAGAGCGCCGTTGGCGTCTCGATTGCCGGGATCGCCACGCCGTTCCTGATGGCGTTCCTGATCACGCCATTCCTGCTCGATATTCCCGGCCTGTTCGCCGAGGGCATCAGCCGCTTCAACGCGACCCTGTTCATGGGCGCCTGCATCGCACTGACCGCCTTCCCGATGCTGGCCCGCATCATCAACGAGCGGGGATTGGCAAACACCTCGCTCGGCACCTTGTCACTTACGGCAGGGGCATTCGACGACGCCATGTCCTGGTGCGTCCTCGCGATTGTGCTGGCCACCTTTGGCGCCGGCGCCGGGGTTGCGTTGCTCGCGATCGTCAGCGGCCTGGCTTACGCCGCGTTCCTGTTCTTCTTCGGCAAACGCCTGCTCGCCCCCCTCGGCCGCGCGGTCGAGAAGAGCGGCGAGATGAGCAACACAGTGCTCGGCATAACCTTGTGCCTGTTCTGCCTCTCCGCCTTCCTGATGGACGCGGCCGGCCTGCACGCGGTGTTCGGCGGCTTCCTGCTCGGCGCTTGCATGCCGCGCGGCAAGTTCGTCGATGAGCTTCGGCGCAAGGTCGAGCCGTTCGCGGTCGTCGTGTTGCTGCCAATGTTCTTCACTTACTCCGGCCTCAACACCCGCATGGACATGGTCAATTCGGTCGAGCTGCTGGCGATTGCGCTCGTCATCCTGGTGGTGTCGATCCTCGCCAAGTTCGGCGCCTGCTGGGCGGCGGCGCGGCTTTCGGGCGAGGACAACCGCACCGCACTCGGCATCGGTGCGCTGATGAACTCGCGCGGATTGATGGAGCTCATCATCATCAACATCGGCTTGCAGCAGGGCGTAATCGGTCCGGCGCTGTTCTCGATGATGGTGCTGATGGCGATCGTCACCACGATGATGGCCGGCCCCCTGTTCGAGGCCGTCTACGGCAAGAAGGCCCGCGAAAGCGGCGAACTCGACGCCATTCAAGGCGAGGCAGCGCCAAGCGCCGCCTAAGTCCGAGAAGGCCCCGCTCCCTCACGCCCTTGGGAGCGGGGCCTCTTTTTGGGGGACCCTCCATGAAACTCTGGCCCTTGGTGCCGGCGGCCGCGCTGTGCAGCTCGCTCGCGCACGCCGAAGAGGTGAAATTGACGCCGTCGGTCGATGCCCGGCTACGGTACGAAAACGTCGAACAGGACGGACTGCCGCGGGACGCCGACGCCTTCACGCTGAGGGTGCGCCCGGGCGTAACGGCGAAGACCGGCGAATGGTCGGCCTTGATCGAGGCCGAAGCGACCGTGGCGCTTTCGACCGGATATAACGATGGCCTCAATGGCAAGACTCAGTTCCCGCTCGTCGCCGACCCGAGCAACCTCGAAATCAACCGCGCGCAGATCCGCTACACCGGCTCGAACGGGCTGACAGCGACAGCCGGGCGCCAGCGGATCGAACTCGCCGACCAACGCTTCGTCGGCCCCGCCGCGTTCCGCCAGAACGAGCAGACTTTCGACGCGCTGCGCGTGCAATGGACCAAAGGCCGCCTCAGCGCCGACCTGACTTACGCCGCGAGCGTCCGCACGGTGAACGGCTCTCGGGGAACCGGAGCGCGACCGAGCGCCATCGACGGCGACAATGTCTTTGCCCTGCTCGGTTACCGAACCGACATCGGCACGCTGACCGGCTTAGCCTACCTCGTCGATCAGGACGAAGCGGCGGTGCAGAACTTCAGGCTCTCGAACCAGACGTACGGCCTGCGCTTCAACGGCGGCCTCGACATCACGCCGGGCGCCAAGCTCGGTTACACGGCCAGCTGGGCCAGGCAGAGCGACTACCACCGCAATCCGAACGACTATTCGGCGGACTACCTGTTTGGCGAGGCGACGGTCGCGTTCAGCGGGTTCAATGCCGCGCTCGGCTATGAAGTTCTCGGCGCCGACGGCGGCGTTCCGCTCACCAGCGTGCAGACCCCGCTGGCCTCGTTCTTTAGGTGGAACGGTTGGGCCGGCAAATTCGGCACCATCCCGCCCGATGGACTGCACGATCTCTACGGCACGTTCGGCTATACCTTGAAGAAGGTCGGGCCGTTCCAGAACATCAATCTCGCGGCCACCTGGCACCAGTTCGACAGCGACCGCCTAGGGCGGAAATACGGCGACGAACTCGACCTGGTGCTTAGCGCCCGCCACGGGCCGCTGGGCGCCTCTATCCGCTACGCCGGCTATCGGGCGGAGACCTTTGCCACCGACACGGACAAGCTGCTGCTGACGCTGGAATGGGCGGTGTAACCCGTCACAAGGAGGTGAGGAGTCACCCCACACCCACCCCCGTTCGTGGTGAGCCTGTCGAACCACCGCTGCGCTGCACTCAAGTCCTTCGACAAGCTCTGGACGAACGGAAGGCTTAAGAGCCTTCGGCCGCGGCCATCCGCTCGATCAGCGCGCGGTGCGCTGGGAGATCCCGCGCCGCCTGATCGCCGAAGTGGCGGATGCGTTCGAAAATCTTCTGCGCTTCGTCGGTGTGCGGGAATTCGTCCCGCACCGGCGAAAGGTCGGTACGGAAGCCCATGCCGTAGAGGATGTACTGGTAGTTGAAGAACGCGAAGCTCTCGTGGTCGAGCACGAAGTCGAACCGGCTCGGCGGGCGATAGCTCCACTGTTCGAGCAGGTCCTGCAGCTGGTCCGGGATCGACGACGCTGCGGCATTGTCCCGCCAGAACGGTTCCACCCGCCGGCTCAGGCAGTAGTGGAGCTTGAGGAACTTGATGATGCTCTCGTAGCGGGCGGTCATCAGTTCGTTGAAGCGCCGGGCCGGGCCATCGGCGGGGCCGTAGTGCGGGAACAGTTCGGCGATCATCGCCGCCGCCGCCTCGATCATCACCACGCCGGTCGATTCAAGCGGTTCGAGAAACCCCCCGGCCAACCCGACGGCCACGCAGTTCTTCTCCCATGGGCGAGTGCGGTAGCCGGCGCGGAACGGGATCTTTCGCGGGGTCACGTCGAGGCTGCGGCCACCGGTGTAACGCTCCAGCGCCTGCGCAGCCTCGTCGTCCGACATGTGGGCGCTGGAATAGACGCACCCCACGCCGTGCGCTCCCGACAAGCCGATATCCCAGATCCATCCGGCTTGGTGGGCGGAGGCCACGGTGTAGCTGCGTAAGGGCGAGCCTTCCTCGTCGTAAGGCAGCTTGCAGGCTAGCGCCCGGTCGGTGAACAGGACATCGCCGACCTCCTTGAACGGCACGCCCAGCGCTCCGTCGATAAGCTCGGCCCGGAAGCCGGAACAATCGACATAGAGATCGGCCTTCAGGTCGCCATGCTCGCGAGTCACGACATGGTCGATCGCACCGGTCACGGGATCGAGTTCGACACCCGTCATCAACCCCTGAAGGTGATGCACGCCCAAAGCCCGGGCGTGGTCCGACAGCACTTCGGCCACCCGCGCGGCATCGAAGTGGTAGGCATAGTTGAGCGGTCCGGCGAAATCGCCCTCGTCCGCACGCTTGGGCGCGCGCCCCGCTTCCGCGACGCGGTTCTGGATCGACATCGCTTCGGCAAACGGCGGGCGCGTCCGTTCGTCCTGGAGCAGCCAATAGGAAACCAGGCTGTAGCCTTCGGCGTGGAACGGCGCTTCGAACGGGTGGAGGAAGTGCTCCTCGCGCCCTTCGGCTGGGGTCTGCACCCAGTTATCGAAGCGAATGCCCTGCTTGAAGGTGGCCGAAGTCGCGCGGACGAAACGGGATTCGTCGATCCCGATGTAGCGCAGGGTATTGCGGATCGTCGGGAACGTGCCCTCGCCCACGCCGATGATGCCGATCTCGGGCGATTCCAGCACCGTGATCCGGATACGCGGATTGCGGGCGACGTCGAAGAACCGCGCGAGATAGGCTGCCGTCAGCCACCCCGCGGTTCCGCCGCCCACGATCAGGATCGAGCGTTCAGCCATCGAACCTGACATAGACTTGCCGGCTTCGTGGCGACAAGCAATCGTGAGGGCTTATCCGCTCAGGAGGTGCTGCCAGACGCAGCCGGGACTACCAAGGCCGGCGCTTGCCGGCTGGCCCCTAACTATTGATCGCCTGAGGAAGTAATTAGTTGGCGCGGGCGCCAACGCGACGGCCCACGAAGAAACTGGCGCTTGCGCTCTTCGAGTTGGAACCGCGATTTGTCTCGTTGCGTACGAAACTCGGTTCCCGTTTTACTATGACCCAATTCTGACCGAACGTGCGCTTCCTCGAATAGAGGAGCTTGTGAATTTCCGGATTGAATGAGTATCTGTCTTCGCTGTTCATAAGTTGGTTAATAATTTCGAAACCGCAAAAATCATTAGGTAGATACACTTAAGAAGTACGATTTGAGCGCAAACTTAACTGTTGATTAGGTCCCGCTTTAGTTTGACTTCGCAATTTTTTGGGGTGGCCCTGAGTCGGTTCTCACTTGCGAGCCCATCGCGCCGAGTCGCTCATTGCTTGCATGAAGGGCCGATCCACGGCACCATTGCGAACTACAGCAAGAGGATGCGCCGCATGAACTGGAAGGTGCAAACGGTGCTGGCCGGCGTCATGGCCGCACTTGGGCTTTATGTGCTGTTCAACCCTGTGACCGTGACCGGCCTGGTGTTCGGTGTCGTTCCCTGGCTGCTGCTGGGAGCGGGCGCGATCTACCTGCTGGGCGTGATCTTTCGAAAGCGGCGGCGCCCGATCACGATGATCCTGCCGGGGCTCGTAGGCGCGTTCCTGGTATATGCGGGGCTCAGCATGAAGCTGGGCGATCCGCGCACGATCGGGCCGGTCGACGTGTCGTTCATTCTCTCGCTGCTGTTGGTCGGCGGCGGCATCGCCAAGCTGGCCTCCATCGCGGAGGTGCGCAAGTCGCGCTACTTCCCGGCCTTCCTGGGCTCGGGCGTGCTCTCGATCGTGATGGGCTTGGTCGTGCTGTTCAACTGGGCCGCGGTTTCGGATGGGTTCCTGGGCGTGGTGCTGGGGCTGGAACTGATCGCGGACAGCGCGTTCCTTGGCGCCTTTGCCTTCCGCGACAAGGACAACGAGGAGCATAAGGAAGCGCTCGGGCTAAGCCCCGGCGGCTGAGGCATGGCGCGCTGGCTGCGAGCGCGCCGGTCCTCTCACTTACGCCAAAGACCGGGGAAACCCCGATAGACAGCGTCGCCTTTCGGGTGCCCTATTTCCGCGTGGAATAACTCGGGAAAGCCGAGTGTTTGTGCGGACTTCGCCGCACCGGATACGGGAAGGAGCGGGCTATGCGCGTCGTTGTTGGAACCCTGCTGGCGATGTTGGTCTTGCTACCGGCCGCGAGCGCCCAGGAGCAGGCGGAACCGCTGCAGACGCCGGAAGCCATGCGAAACCCATCGCAGGGCGGGCTCGAAGCCATCCTGCACCGTGACACCTTCTTCGGCGGCCAGTTCCATTCGGTGCGCCAGGCCACGCCAGACCTGCGGCTGAACTGGGATCCCCGCTCGATCCGCATACGCAGCGGTGAATGGCAGATTTGCACGGGCCGGAACTACACCGGAACCTGCCGGACGATCGACCGCGACCTGCCGACCCTGCCCAACAATTTCCGGACGATCCAGTCTATCCGGCCAACCGGCGGCTTCGGCACTGGCGTCGGCAACTCGCTGCGCGGCGCGACGGCGGAGTTCTTCCCTGCCCCCTTGCGCAATGGCCAGCGGATTCCGTGCCAGAACGCGAGCTGCGCCCGAACGCAAGCCAACCAGTTCTGCCGTTCGGTCGGATGGATCGTGGCTCGCAGTCAGGCGCTCGATAACGTCGGCGGGCAGTCTGTGGTTGCGGACGTGCTCTGTGCGCGGAATGTGTTTTAGGCGCAATGACGCTGTGCGTACGGCACAGAAAATATCGAACGCTGCACCAGACTTCCATCTGCCGGACGTAACGGCCAACGTGGCTATTCCCATAATATTAGAAATTTAGGGGCGAGATATACCACTCGCCCCCAATTTCATTGCATCTTAGAAGCCTGCTTTGAACCCTGTATAGAAATTGCGGCCACGAATATTGTATATCGCACTACCCGCGCCCGTTGCAGTCGAACCAAGCGGTGGTCGGGTGTTTAGGACGTTATCGACGCCAACGAAGAAGTCGAGTTCCCGACCGTTCGACTCGCTTGCCACCTGCCAGTTAAAGCGGATGTCATGATAGAAGACCGCCGGATACTTGCGAGTATCCGCATAGTCGATGTCCTGCGGAGCACGGTCCTGCAGCGCATTAAAATCCTCGTAGGCGTTAACCCACATGGGACCGATGTAGCTCATTTGATAGCCCAACGTGAACGGCCCCTTATTGAGCGCAACGTCCCATCGGAATTCATCCTGTGGATCACCCAATTCGCCGAGGAGACGATTCTCGAATTCAGGCCTTGCAGGGTCCTGATAGTTACTGCTCTTCAACTGATGCGTATAAACAAGGCGCGTATCCAGAGACACATCCGTGCCTAGCGCAGTCTTATATCTCACATCAAAGTCGATACCGCGCCTTTGCCGTTTCGCGAAATTGAGCGGGCTCTGAATGAGGCTATTGTCGATAATCTCACCCGGCGCCTCCCCATTTGGCCCGACACCGGCGCCATTGCGTTTGAACAGCGGGCAAAACGGATTATTCAAATCCGGCTGATCATAACAGCTATTCGCAATCGTTTGCGCCGCCAGAGAAACAATTACTCCATTCACTGTAATATCGTAGTAGTCCACCGAAAGCGATAAACCGGGAGCGAAACGCGGTTGTACCGCGGCGCCGATCGTCCACGAGTCAGACGTTTCTTCGTGAAGGTCAGGATTGCTTCCACTTACAACCGCCAACGAATAGCTTCCCGCGATCGATTGAAAGTTCGGATCGGCCAGGATCGAGCCGAGCGCCGCCTCGCAATTCGCCCCTCGGAACTGGGTTCCTCGACCAATATTGGTTGGAAGACAGGGGTCCTGAAAACCAGTGGCGAAATTCTCGACAAGCGGATCTGAGATTTCGGTCAAGTTCGGAGCACGGACCGCACGACCGAAATTGGCACGGAAGCGAATATCTCTGACAGGAGCCCATTCGAGGCCGGCATTGTATGCCCACACGGTACCGACACCGCCCTTGTAGTCGGAAACACGGCCGGCTCCATTGATAGTCAATTCTTCGACGAAAGGCAGATCGGAGAGGATTGGCACCCGCAGTTCGGCAAAAGCTTCCTTCACCTCAAACGGAGACGGCTCGAATGTCGGGATCGCAACGTTGTTGGTGAAGCCTGCCTGTGTGAAAGCGTCCTGTTCCTGAAAAACCCTTTCTCGACGATACTCTGCGCCCAGCGCAAAACTCACGGGACCTCCGGGCAACATAAGGAATTCGCTCGAATCCCCGGATACGAACCCGTTGAAAACGAGTTGATCCATCCAAGAGTTCACCGACCCAGTGTAGACGAAGTAGTTTGCGGAGGCGCTGTTATCAGCTCCTCCAAATGGATTGTAGGGAACACACGCCGCGACATCGGCCGCCAAACGCTCTTGGTTCGCCCTCGCCGAATCTGCACTGAGACCCTGGGTGAAAGCAACGGCCGACGCAGGATCAAACTTGGCGCGACATTCAATTGCTCCGGTAACAGGATTCAGCCCCGCATCCATCGCGAGCACGAAGCGCTGCCGGTCCACGAAGCCGTAATTTGTCGTTGCCTCCTTCATCTTGCCGTAGTTTCCGGAGATTTCGTAGGACCAATCATCGTTGAAGGTTCCGCGAAGTCCACCGACAATCCGGTACGTGTCGCGCTGAAAATCCTGATCTCGAATTCCGGAATCGGCCAAATTCCGCGCAACAACAAAGCGATAGCTGCCATCGGCAATCGCAGCGCGATCAGTGGCCGAAAGCGCGACTCGCGTGTTCAGGCTCGAGTTGAAACCCGACGCTAAGATCGCATTAGCCAAGGTCGAGCGAGCCTCGAGATTGAGGAACGGGTTGTCCAACCGGACCCGCTCTCGACTATCGAATTGGCTCATGGTGCCCTGAATGAAAGTTGGCCCAGAGTTCGAACCTATCGCATCGATCCGGACAAACTTGGCTTCCAGAAAGGCCTCGGCGGCCTCACTAAATTCATACCGCGCGAGCAAATTCGCGTTGTAGCGTTGCATTTCGGGAAGCACCGAAAGGAGATGTCCCTCACGACCAGTCTGACCGTTGCCTCCGGTCACGCCGCCAAACGCCCCCGCGCCAAAACGAGCGCCCGTCTGAGGCACAAGTTGTCCCTCAGGCGTAAAAATGTAGGTGCAATTGTAAGGCACACCGGGCGTAATGCCGTTACTGATACCGGTGCCGCACAACGCGTTTGCGCCTTCGGGTTGGACGATCGGAACCAAGCCGAAGCGATTGATAGTGGCACTGCGAACGTCACGAATAAAGACGCGGTCGGGAATTCCGTCACCCCCGTTTACGGTGTTGGGTGAGCACCCCGTCGGCCTCGCAGGATTGAAACTGGTGCATGCCGGCGCGTCCGCATCGGTTACAAACAAGCCATCTTGCTGGCGGAGGAACGAAATATCCGACGCGAAGATGCGCTCCTGATTGGCGAACTCGCCATGAAGGGTGATGTTGCCACGGCCGCCAGCGAAGTTCTTGCCATACATCGCGGAGATGTACTGGTTTTCTCCATAGCCACCCTGAGAAATACCGGCATTACCCCGCACCTGAAAGCCTTCAAAATCCTTCTTCAGGATGAAGTTCACGACGCCGGCGATAGCGTCGGAGCCGTAAATGGCCGAATTGGCTCCCGTCACGATATCGACGCGCTCAATCAGATCGTTTGGAATCGTGTTGACGTCCGGCGACACAGCATTGCTGCTGACGTCACCGCCAATGTGGCGGCGGCCATTCACAAGCACGAGGGTGCGCTCGGTACCAAGACCCCGCAGATCAAGCAGGTTAAGGCCGGCAACGCCGATCCCCAACCCAGGGTTTTGCTGGGCAACGGTCGAACGTAATTGCGGAAGTTGGTTCAGAGTTTCGCCAATATTGGTTTGGCCTTGTTGAAAAAGCTCCTCCCCGGTTATCGATGTAACGGGCACCGGCGCGTCAATATTCGGGCGCGCAATACGCGAACCGGTCACAAGGATAACCTCACTAACCTCACTCTCGCCTTCGCCCTGGCTCAGATCAATTTCCTGCCCGAACGCCGGTTGCGACACCAGCGCGGCCAGGCCCAGAACCGCCGTGCTCGCGAGAAAAGAATGCAATGACCTCATGGTACTCAGTCCCTGTTTTCGGCGGCGCAGTCCGTCCGCCATCACAGGTCCAAAAGGCCGTTAGTATCCTACGAAACAATACGTAGAGTCCGCAGAGCTGGGACGCGTCGACGGGTCTATCGAGGGGATTCATAGACAGCAAGTGACTGGTTCAATTGACGTTTCACCAAGACCTGTGGCCAAGATGCAACCTATCCTGCGGTTGCGGCGCTAGCTCCCTGGCCGCACCTCGCCCAACTGGATGATGTCCTGATCGGCGGGAATCTCGATCTCGTAAACCGCGCCCTCTGCTCCGACCAACTCGATGCGCCAGCGGCCGGGCGCGAGGCCGATGAGGCCGAAGCGGCCGTCGCGGTTAGTGAACAGGGCGAGGGGCTCGCGGTCGGGGTGGGCGAGCTCGTGGGCGGTGCCGGAGACGAGCGAGACCGGCTGGCCCGCCGCATCGAGCAGGCGGCCCGTGGCGCTGACGTTGTAGTCGGAGCCGACCGTCAGCAGGTAGCCGGCGCGGTAGGGTGGGAACAGGCGGAAGGCGCCCTGCCCGAGGTCGAGGTTGATCGCGGCCTCGGGCGCCGAGATGATCAGCGAGCGGTCGCTGTAGCTGCTGAGCGAGGGTTGCAGCGCGGTGCCGAGGGCTCCGGTGCTGGCGGAGGCGGAGTCGCCGGTGGGGTCGACGAGGATCTCGTTGTCGCGGATCGCGCGGTGGGCTTTGACGAGGGCGAAGGCGTCGTAGATCGGGCGGCCCACGGTGGCCGCGCCGTCGGCCATCGCCAGCGAGGTGCCGAAGCGCAGCGAGCTGCGCTGGCCGGTCGAGGCGCCGAGGTCGCGTTCGAAGATGCCGAAGTGGCTGAAGCCCAGTTCCGCGCGGTTGCCGTAGTAGTTGGCGTTGACGCTGGCTCCAGTGCCGATGTCGCTGTGTTCGACGTCGGCGTTGAGGGTGTAGGAGCCCAGGCCCGTGCCGCCGAAGGTCTGATAGGAAACCCGCGCGCGGTCGTAGCGGCTGTCGTAGTCGCCGCGCAGGCTCGAGCGGCGGCCCAGGCGATAGGTCAGCGAGAGCAAGGTGCCGAGGTTGGTGCCGCGGATGTCCTTCTCGTAAGTCACGTCGCCGGTGAAGCTGAGGTTGGGGGCGATGTTCCAGCTGACCATGCCGCGCAGGCTCTGCACGTCGACCTCGTCGCCGCGGCCGCGGGAGTAGCGGGCGTCGATGCCGGCGTAGAGATCGTAAGTAAGCGAGCGGCCATAGCTTGCGCCGACGATCAGCGAGTAGGGATTTTCGGGCAGGCGGTTGCCGATCGGGGCGAAGTCCTTGCTGCGCGCCTCGACCGAGAGCGTCAGGGTGTCGGCCGAGATGCCGCCGCTCGCGAAAGTGCGCTGGAAGTTGAGCAGGCCGGCCCAGCCGCCGCCGACGTCCTCGACGTGCGAGGCCGAGGCGAGGCCGGCGAGCGAGCCGATCGGCGTCGCCAGCACGATCTCGCCGCCGCCCATCCAGCCGTGGGTGTCGGCCTGGAGGTTGGCGCCGAGCGTCAGGCGATCGCTGATCCCTCGGCGGTAGAAGCCGCTGAACGCGGGGGTGTCGCTGTAGACTGGGCCATGGAAGCCGAGCGGTGCGAGGGCGCCGGCGTAGAAGGCGAATTCGCTGAGACCTTCGGCCAGCTGGGCCTGGTCGAGGAAGATGTTGAAGTTGGCCCGCTCGGTGCGGCCGGTGTCGTCGGTGATGGTTAGCTCGACGTCGTTGGCGCCCTGGGCGAAGGGGAAGTCCTGCAGGTCGAAGACGCCGGGATCGAGTTCGATGCGGCGGACCAGCTGGCCGTTGATCCGCACCTCGACCATAGAGCGGCGGTCGAGCTGGAAGCTGCGGCTACCGCGGGGGCGGATGACGGTCTGCGGGTCGAGGATCGAGTAGCGGCGGCTGACTCCGAGCCCGGCGATCTCGGGCGCGGACTGGAAGCCGTAGGCGACGGTCTGTTGGTCGCCGGCGGACCAGCGGACCAGGCGGTCGCGGTCGTCGTAGACCAGGCGGGTGCCGCGGCGTTGGTAGTCGGCGCCGGGTGCGTCGGGCTGGAGGTTGAGCTCGCCTTCGAGCACGACGCCTTTCCAGCGCGCCGCTCCGTCGATGAACATGACCGGGGCGGAGAGGCCCTCGTCCGCGTCGTCCTGTCCCTGCTGGACCCAGTCGAGCGAGCCGCGGACGTTGAGGTAGGCGCTGAAATTGGCCGGTTCCATGTAGTTCACCGTCCGGCCAAGGGCGCTGCCGAGGGCGATCACGCTGGCGGCGCGGCTCGAGGCGGCGATGTCCATTTCCACCTGCAGGGTCTGCGGGTTGTAGCGGATGGTGATCCCCGCCCCGGTCAGGTCGGTGTTGGTCAGGCGGCCGTTGGCGGCGAGCCGGCTGTGCAGCACGTCGCTCGCCTGGCTGTTCAGGCGCGGGTCGAGCAAGGCGAGAAGGCGCGCGGCGGAAAAGCTGGCGCTGCCGTCGGCGCCGAGGGTGAGAGTGGCGTCGCCGAGGTAGGCCTCGCCATCCATGATCGGCGCGGTGAGCACCACGGCTCGTCCGGCGGGATTGACCAGGTTGGCCGGGAGTTCGGGCGCGATCAGGATCACGCTTTCGCCGGAAGCTGGAGCGCTATCCTGCGCTCGCGCGGCGTCGCCGGCAAAGGTGCCGGCTAGGACAAGTAGCCCGCCCGTCCAGAACCGAAGCCCCCGCACGGCGTCAGGAGTCTGGGGTGTACCGGACCGTGACTGTCCCGTCGGCAGAGGGAAGAGGCTCGGGCAGCACGACGCGCCGGCTCTGCATTCCGCCGATCAGCCCGTAGCCGAGCGACTGCTGGATCTGGGGGCCGCTCAGTTCCTTGCGGAACAGTTCCTGCCCGCCCGAGCTGCGCTGCACGATTTCGAGGCGGCCGCGGGAGAGGTAGCCATGCGCGGCGGAGGAATTGCTCGCGACGATCACGGGCACAGGCTGCCCTTCGGCGTTGCGGCCGATCTCGGCGGAGGAGATGGTGATGGAAGGCTTGGCATCGCCGGGGGCGACGCTGACCAGGACCTGGAAGTTGTAGAGCAGCTGGATATTGGCGCCGCCTTCGTCGGTCTGCACGGGCAGTTGCGAGACGGTGACGTAGAAGTGCTTGCTCTTTGCCAGCACGGGATCGCCGACGTACTGCACGCGGAAGTTCTGCCGTTCGCCCGGCTGAATCACCGCTTGCGGCGGGAATACCGCCAGCTCCTGCGTGTCCTGCCCGGTGGCGTGGACGCCGTCTTCGGTGAGTTCGAGCGATTGCATGGTCAGTTCGACGGCCAACGGCCTGTCGAACGTGTTCTCGACGATGATGACTTCGCTCATGCCGCGACCAGCTGTCGCAAGGTCGATCACCACGGGTTGGACGGTCATCGCCTCAGCCGTGATGGGAGCAAGGAAGCTCGCCGTGGCGGCAAGCCCGAGCGCCAGGGAACGCATTTTACCAGTGAGTGCGCGCATGGCTTCCCTCCAGTTCACCGCCGGCCCACGGCTTAGGGTCAGGCCCCATAACCAGCGCCTTCGAGGCGGCAGAATGGCGAACATATCGGACGGAAGCGGTCGCCGGGAAGGCTTGTTGCCTTTCCAAGGCCGTTTCCGTTCGAGATGGAAGCCATTCTGCCGTCCCTTCGGGATTTGATCAAAATGGCCCATTGCTGCGTCAGGAAGACTTGAAATATCGACATATTCCGGCGCCTTCCTTCCTGGCACTGAGCCATTTTGCTTCAAACCTCGAAGGCGCTGGTTATGGGGCCTGACCCTAAGAATGCCGTAGTCTGCGGCTTGTGCCCTTACTTTGGCAACTTAACGGAGAAGCCGCGCGTTTTATCCGCGTTCCCGGAACGGGCAGACGCTTCGTATTCCTCTGCGAGGTACAGAAGGTCCGCTCGTTCCGGGAGGTCTGCCCCCGCAGCACGCTCGCGGAGTTCCGCGGCGAGCTGCAAGAGCATGTGCGGGGTCATCGGTCGGCAATCCTTACGGGGCGGCCGTGATGATGATGTCGACGCTACCGGTATAGCTGCCGGCTTCGAGGATCGCGGTCGAGTTCGAGGTGATACCGTCGAGGATCGTCAGCGTGACGTTGTTCGCTTCGGCAGCCAGGCGGTCGCCGATGCGGCCGGTGGTGGCGCCGCTGTTGAGCGACAGGTCGGTGATCGACGTGGTCGTGCCCTTGGCGCCCTTGGCAGCCAGCTTGGCCGAATAGTCGACAGTGTTGGTGTAGCCGTTCGGCGAGTTGGTCGCGGCGGTGTTCACCAGCGAACGCGCTTCAACCGAAAGGTTCGGGTTGGTGCCGTTGCAGCGCACGGTGAAGTTGCGGCTCAGGCCGTTGGTGGCACCAGAAAGGGCCTTGTCGACGGTGCCGTCAGCCTTGGCGAGTTCGCCCAGGTTGATCGTGCCGCTGATCGGATCGGTCGCGCTGCACTTGGCGGCAACGGTGCCGTTGACGACCACGGTGCCGCTGGCCGACTGGGCCATGGCCGGGGTGCCGACGATCGCGGCAGCAGCAAAAATAAGGGTAGCAACAGACTTCTTCATTACGGATCTCCAATGACCCCCTGCGGGTCTGCTCTTGGTGATCCGGTATTACGCGGAGGGCCGGGGACCCACTATCTAGCCGCCAGCGAATTCAGCGCTAACCGGCGGCGGCAAACGCTATATCCGCCGATATAGGCTGCTGTCGCCACGGCGCCGAACCTGTGCGGGCAATCGCCTGACTGCCGACAAAAACACTTCGTCATTGCGAGCGTAGCGAAGCAATCCAGGGCGAACGTGCGAACCGCCCTGGATTGCCGCGGGCCTTCGGCCCTCGCAATGACGATTCAATCAAGGAATGGCGGCTGTCTGGCGAGGTCGTTCACAACCCAGCGCAAGACTGCGCGCCGGACGCCATGATGATCGGCGTGAAGGTGATGGTGACCGTGTCGGCATAGTTGGAGGACGGCGTCTTCCCCGCCCCGCCTTCGGTCAGCTTTGCGCGGATAGGCAGCACGCCTGACGTGCCGGCCACGCCTGCCCGGGTGCAAGTCTTGGTGCCGAAGGTGGCGTTGGAGGCGGTGTCCACCCCCAGGAAACGCACGCTATACCGGATCGTGTCGGAGGAACTGGTCAGGTTGCCGCCGGGAAAGGTCAGGCGAAAATCGTTGTCCGACCGAAGGCGAACCTCGAACGGTCCCGAACTGCGCACGCGCAGCGAGTTCGTGGCCGAGGTCGTAAAGGCCGTGGGGTTCGCGAGGACCTGGGCAGTGGTGACGTCCCCGATCTCCCCGAAGTCCAGGGTCGAGCCCGCGTAGTAGGCCTGCAGCGCGCTCACCGTGTTGACGTTGATGCGAACGGCCCGGCTTTCGCGCGTGGGGGAAGACACGCTCTGCATCCCTCCGGCGCCCGAGCAGATGTAGAGGATGTCGAAGTAGATCGGCTCGCCCGCCGAAAGGTCGGTCCCCGCCGGGACCGTGACGCGCAAGTTGAGCGCCGTCGACAGGTCGGTGGCCGAGCTGCCGCCGAAGGTATAGCGAATCTCGCCCGCAGCCCCTGCCCCGCCGTCCTTTGAATTGAGCGCGCGCGGCCGGCCTGCCGTGCTGCCTTCCTGGTAGAGGACGTTTTGCCCCTGGTAAGTCACCTGCAGCGAAGGTGTGCCCGCCGGTGCGACCAGCACCAGGCTCACTTCGGAGGTCCGGCCGCCCTGCGTGGTGCGGTTGCGCTGGAGGATCAGCGGGATCGTGGCCTGCGAGAGGCCGCCCGGTGAGAACGGATCGTAAGTGATGGTGGTCGGCGCGGTCGCATAGCCCGTGACACCGCAGACCGGCGAATACTGGACCTGGGCCGAGGCCGCGTTCGGCAGGGCGATAACGGCAAGCACCGCTGCACCGGCAGCGGCCAGGCGCCAGGTCAGGACTTGGGCGATACCGTGACCCGGACTCGCGGCTGAGCGCCATCCCGGCGATTGGCCGATTCGTCCGGCTGCTCGACCCGAACCGAGCTCGAACTGTTGGAGCACCTTACGGGATTGCGCTCCGTCGATGGTGATGCCTCGGGCGGGACCGCGGCGGAAACCGCCCAGCAACGAGGCGAAACGAACCCGGAGACCGTGACTCGCTGGCTCGCCTGAGCCGTCGCCTGAGCCGCGGGTATCGCGAAAGATACCACCAGGGCGGAGGCGCAACATGCTTCGCCGTAAAGCACAAGCCAAGGGAGTCCGTTTCTCATGCCACATGGTCTACGGCTCCGCTGGTAAACAGGTTCCCACCATCAGGGTGCGATACTAATCGTAATTGTGAGCGTATCGGAATAACTTCCGGCGAGCAGCGGCTTGCTGTCCGTGTAAGGCTGAGCCGACACCCGCAGATAAGAACCGTTCGCCTTGGTCGACGCCGCGCCGAGCTTTAGGCCATTGCTCGTGCTGGCGCTGCCGGAGAAAGTGCAGCCTGCTCCGGACTTGAGGAGGGCGGCGGCGCAAGTCGCGCTGGCGTTGGTCCCGTTGTCGGCGATCATCTTGAGCTCGACATTGTAGGGCGCGCTGGAGGCATAGCCGGTCACCGTCTCGCCCTGGGCCAGCCCGCCGTTGAGCGAGCTTACCGCAATGCGCGAGGCGCTGGTGCAGTTGAGGCGGATCGCGAAGTCCTTGCTGAAGCCGGTGCGATCGAATTCGGTCTGGCTGACCGTTCCCGAGGGAGCGCCGTCGGTCGCAAAGCCGCAGCGGTCACTGACGGAGGCGTGCACGTCGATGCCCACTTCGATGCGGTTCACCGAGCCCTGGCCCGCGGCATAGGCCGTGGTGCTCCCATGCGCGGCAGCCGGTGCGGAGATCGCACCTGCCAGCAACGCCAGAACGGGAACAACAAGAACCTTGAAGGATGCCATGTACCGTGTGCCTGCGACGGGCACAGGCCCGCCAATTAACGGTGGCTTCTGGCGATTTGCGGGGCTTGCGAATATTCATCGACAGGCGAGAAACGCCTTATCCCTTGGCGGGGCGGGCTATATCCTTCGCCATAGCGATCATTCTTCACGGGCGGCGGCGAGAAGGATCAGTTCGGTCCGGCTCTGCAACCGAAGTTTCTCGAATATCTTGTGAAGATGGACCTTTACCGTGCCCTCGGTGAGGCCGAGTTCGTCGGCGATTTCCTTGTTTCGCAGCCCGCGCTGCACCAGCGACGCGATCCCGCGCTCACGCGGGGAGAGCGGCCCCAGCGGATCGCGCTCGGCTTCGGGCGAAGATACGAAGTCCATCGCCCGCTGCATCACTTCCTGGTCGAACCACCGCCGCCCGCTGGCCACGGCATCGAGACAAGCCAGCAGGTCGCGGGGCGCAGTGGCCTTGATCACCAGCCCGTTGACGCCCAACGTCATCGCCTCTTTCGCGTCCTGGTCCCTGATGCCGCCGGTAAGGAGGATAATTGGCCGGGTGTCCCCCCGCCCCCGCAGCGTCCGCAAGACATCGAGCCCGCTGCGCTCGGGCATTCTGATGTCGAGGACGAGAATATCCGGGCGCGCGCCGGCGAGGTTTTCCAGCACTTCGGATCCCGATCTTACGCTGGCGACGACCTCGAACCTGGACCCGGCGAGCAACACTTCGATGCCCGCGGCAGTCAGGGGATCATCATCCGCAACCAGAACTTTCGTCATACCGCGGACCCGATCCCTCCTTTCGCGGTTGTCCCCCTAGGTACCCACGATCAAGCGACATGTTCCCGGTGCGATTTCCAGGTGCGAGCACTCGATGAAGCCATTTGATGAGAGGATGGACGCGCTTCGGACCCGCTTCATCACTCGCGCCCGCACGGAGATCGCCGCGCTCCGCGAGGCCCATCGCCAACATGACGAGCCGGCCATGCGAAAGATCGCCCATAGCCTCGCCGGGAACGCGGGCCTGTTCGGTTGGCCAGACCTCAGCGCTCGCGCTCGCGAACTCGAAGACGCCTTGGTCCAACCGGCTTCTCAGGACGAGGTTGAGTCCAGGCTTGAGGCCGTGATGGCCGAGATGCCTCGCTGATCACGATGCCGATGACCCCACTCAAGACGCTCGATCGCAACGAGTTCGGCGGTCACGACTGGGAAAACACACCGGTCGGACCTTGCGCTGTCTGGCCCAAGCAGTTGCACTACATGTGCAACCTGATCCTGGGGTCGGAGCAGCCGATGTTCATGCTGTGGGGTCCCGAGCGCGCTTTCATCTACAACGCGCCGTACCAGGCCATCTGGCAGATACCGTCGCTCAATACGCTCGGTCGGCCGATCGATGAAGTCGCCGGCAAGATCTGGGAGGAGCTGCGCGGCGACGTCGAGCGAGTTTTCGAAGGTCACTCGTTCATCCTGACCAACTTTCCCATTCGTGGGGCGGACGGCGAAAAGACCCGCCACTTCGATTTCAGCTACACTCCGATCCCGGACATCGACGAGTCTTCGGACACCATCGTCGGCGTCCTTTGCATCTCCAACGACGTTACCGAATTCCTGAGTTCGGTCGAGGAGACGAAAGAGGATAGAGAAGTGCTTGCCCTGACGATGGATAACGTCACCGAGGGGGTCGCGTTGGTCGAGCACGACTTCACGCTGGTGTTGTGGAACCAGCAGTTTGGCGTTCACTTCGGCTACCTGCCCGAGGACATCGTCTCCGGCATGAACGCGCGCGACCTGATGCTCATCACCGCTCGCAGAGGCGACCTCGGGGAAGGCGATCCGGAAGCGATCGTCGACATGCTGATCCAGACCATCCAACATACAGAGAGCGGTCGCCTGGAAGTTATGCGGCAGGACGGCACGGTCCTGAGCCTGTACCGCCGCGCCGTCAGCGGGGGACGGTATCTTCTCGTGTCGCAGGACATCACCGAAGCGCGAACGGTGGCTCGCCTCAAGGATGAGCTGGTGACGACCGTGAGCCACGAGTTGCGGACCCCACTCACCGCGATCTCCGGTGCGCTCGGCATCGTCAGCGCGGGTGCGGCGGGTGAACTTTCAGCGAAGGCCGAACGGCTGATCGCTATTGCCCAGCGCAATAGCGAGCGGCTCATCGCGCTCGTCAACGATCTGCTCGACGTCGACAAGTTGCGCTCTGGACGGATGGAGTTCCAGCTCGAGAAGTTCGACTTTGCCGAGCTGGTGGGATTGAGCGTCGAACAGAACGCGCCATTCGCAGAGCGCGGCGGGATCGAGCTGAAGGCCGATCTGACCGGGCAACCCGTCATCATCCTGGCGGACCGGCATCGGCTGCTCCAGGTCCTCGCAAACCTGATCTCGAATGCCGTCAAATTCTCGCCGGCGGGCGAAACGGTTACGGTAAAACTCCGAACCAACAAACAGTGCGCCCGGTTGAGCGTGATCGACCAGGGTGCGGGTGTGCCGGCCTCATTCCGCGATCGCCTGTTCAATCGGTTTGCCCAGTACGATTCCTCTACAACCAGAGTGCAGCAAGGCACCGGGCTTGGCCTCTCGATCTGCAAGAGCATCGTGGAGCAGCTGGGCGGCGATATCTGTCTGGACACGCGGGTGACCGTCGGAGCGACGTTTCACGTCGAGCTGCCGCTCGCAGAAGCCGGGTCAGACGTAACTTTGAAAGGTCACGAATGAGTTGGCGGATACTCTACGTCGACGATGAGCCCGACCTGCGCGAAGTCGCGCAAATCAGCCTGGAGCTCGATCCGGAGCTTGAGGTGCGGTGCAGCCCGTCGGGTGCAGACGCGATCGCGGCCTTGCCCGAATGGCAACCGCATCTCGTGCTGCTCGACGTGATGATGCCGGAGATGGACGGTCCGGCGACACTCGAAAAAATCCGTGAGTCGCCCGGAGGCGGCCCGCCGGTCGTTTTCATTACCGCCCGCGCAGACGATAACGACGCGGTGCGCCTGATGGCGCTCGGCGCGGCGGGCGTCATCGCCAAGCCGTTCGATCCGCTTCAACTGGCCACGCTGGTTCGCCGCTACGTGGAAGGTTGACCGGTAACGCTGCTCAGAAGTGCCGGTCGCGAATTGTTGGGCCGACCGCTGCTTTGTAAGTGACCTCAGTTTCGAAGGGCAGTGTCTGTTCCCAAACGACGCCGGGATAAAGCCGCTTGGCCGGCAGCTCCTGGCAATTGCTCCCACTGGCATCGCATTGCTTGCCGTCGAATAACTCCTGCGCGGTGTTGCCGCTGTTCACCAGCCGCAGCTCGCGCCCGGCGCGCTGTCCCTCTACATCGCCAGTGAACTCTTCCGGCCGGAAGATCACCAGAGTGTCATAACCGACAAATACCTTGAGCGCGTTGACATCGGCCGTGATCGGACCGCCTACCGGCTTGATTGCCACGCGAAAGACGCGGTCGGACGTGGCCCGATCGCCGATGGAAGCAACCCGGATTGTGCGCCTCTCGCCCGGCTCCAGGACCAGGCGTTGCGGCGAGACGAGGATACCCGACTCTTCGGGAACTCCGGCCGGAACGCGTTCCTCGGCAGCGGTCCCCGCCCCACGGATTTCGAAGGGTTCGGCCAAGACGTACATCCGCTCGTCGCCGTCGTTCCAGACCTCAATGTCTTCGCGTGGAGGTTTGCCGGGCAACAAGTCGACGATCACCTGGCTCAGCACCATCTCGGCCTGCGCGGCCGGACCTGCACACAAGGCCGCACCGGCAGCCAGCGTCCACATGAGCGTTGTGAATTTCACTTTGATCCTCCGTTAGCAGGGCTGGGCAGCTCACCCAGTGAGCCGAGCTGGATTTCGGTTTCGGTGCAGCAAACGATCGCACCGAGGCGAGCGATGCCGGAGCGGACTTCACCGGTTGGAAGCGTCATCGCGTAAGTCCGGCCATCGTTGAGGGTCACTTCGAGATCGGCGTTGTCGGATGCTTCGATCTGGAAGTATCCATTGTCGTCGGTCTCGCTCCACACCCCCTTGCCGGTGATCGAGGCACCCCGAAGGGGGGAGCCATCGGGAGCCGTAAGCCGGCCGAACTTGATCGTAATCCGCGAAACGACCCAATCGAGATTGGAGACGGTTCCGGGATAGAGACTAACCTTGCGCGACGCGCTGTCGTAGGCGAGCAGCCCTTCTCCGGTCGGACGGATACGCACGTCGTAAGCCCGGTAAGGAGGCAAGGAGAGCGTGAACGGCTCTGCACCGGTGATGGAGCCGGCCACCTGCTCGTCGACATAGACATCGAAGCGATCATCCTTGCTCGCACCCTTCACGTGCGCGACGATCATGCTTTCAGTGGTTGTCCTGCCAGCGACCTGCAATGACCCTGCCCCGGCAATGAGCGTGGTCTGTAGGCCGAGGCTGTACTGCGTAGCCGAGGAGCCCTGACCTTCACTGTGGACCAGATCGCCGGCGAGCGTGCCGAGGCGATGGCGGAACTCGGTCGACCCGACGATATTGTCGCGATTGGGCTGGTGCTCGAGTCCGGCCCCCAAGGCCAACTCGCCAGCGCCGAGCGACGGACTCCAGGATGCGGAGACGGCGCCCGCCGGGCCTTCACCCAGGTCATCGCCGGTGATGGTCGATGCCCTCGTGCCGCCGAGCCCGGTCAGCGATGATCTGGCGCCGAGGAAGCGCAGGGAAATACCGGCAAAACCAGACCTTCCGCGGTCGGTGGCTGTCGCGTCACCGCGCATGGTCAGTGTGAACGGCCCCTTTTGCAGCACATCCCATTCAAGCGCCGGACCGATGCTGTAGCGGGCCTCCTGCGTTGGGTCGTCGCGGTAGAAAAAGGTCCCCAGGAAGCGGATGCTGGCCAGGCTGAATGAGACGACACCGCCGATCTGAGAATAGCTTCCACCCTGCCAGAACGAGCCCGGCAGGCCCGAAGGAGAACCCGGCGAGCCCGGAGGGACAATCGGCCCGCCATCAAACTCGTCTGCTTCGATCCGGCGGAGATCGAAGTTGAAATTCAAGCGCGAATAGCCCCCGGACATGATTTGCAGCACGCCACCATAAGTCCCGGAAAGGTTGGCAACTGCGGCTGCCCGCAACTGCACGATGTCGCTCAGAAAGACCGCTGCAACCTCGGCGGTGGCCGTCTCGTCGGTCGCCTCGACGCCGCCCTCGACGACCCAGCTCTTGCTCAGCCTGTGAGCCACGCCGCCCTGAAGGTAGGGACGATTTGATACGTCCAGCGAATGGCTTTCGGAGGCATCGACGAGCATACCGCCAAATGCGAAGAAGTCGGTCCGCCCTTCTGACGGCACGCGGCGGTTCTTGTTGAAGAAGCGCCGTTCTTCACGCGCCGGTTGTCCCGGTTCTTCGATCCGCAAGATGATGTCGTAAGCGCCATCGGGCAGCATGGAGGTGTCGAGCTGCTGGTTGCCCGCCTCGTAGATGGCAGAACTGAGCACCCGCCCGTCGCGCACGATGTCGACGCGAGCGCGCTGCTGCAGGTAGACCACTACTGGGCTACCGGACAGCACGTCCTTGTCGAGCCGGGTGTCGATCTGCGTTTCGATGCCCGCCCCGACCAGCTTGCGCCGGCCGAAAAGGTCATTGCCCGGTGCCCACAAGGCGCCGGCAGAGTAGCGCAGGCCGGGTCGATCCCATTCAAGCGCGATCCGTTCGGCTCCGAAACCGAGTTCGCTGGCATAAGAAAGGTCCGCGCGCAGGCGCCGTTCCCCGTTGCCGACGATGATGTTGTCCTGGAAGTTGTAGTAGCTCGACCCTTCGCCCAAACGCCCGGACAGCACTGCCCCGATCGAATTGATCATCGCCACGCCACCTTCAGGCTCCGGCAGATAGGCGTCCGCGACCAACTCGTTCACGGCGATGAAGCGGGGGTTCAGAAAGATATCGAGGCGGAAGTGATTGCGGTCGAAGATCACACCGACAACGTCAGGATCGAGATCCCCGCAAATAGCCGGATCGGTCGAGTTCGAACAGGCGAGGGCCGCGTTGGCGGGCAAGTCTCCAGCGGCAAGGGCCGCCTCGACCGCGGCGCGGTCCGTCAGCTCGGGAAGCAGCGCCAGTGTCGCCGCCGGCTCAAGAAAGCTCACCGCGCCCGGAACGGCGCTGATCTTTGCCTCACCCTTGCGCACGCCGCCAAAGTAGACGTCCACCAGCAGGACCTGGCTTTCGGTCAGGTCCGAGAACCCCTCAGGCTCCCCGACCAGGATCACTGGAATGCCAGCGTCCTTCGCTTGGACGGGCTGAACCCACCCTCCCGCCGAAAGGATCGTACAACCCAAGACCAGGCTTCGAAGCGAAGCGCGGGCGCCGGTCGGGTGGAAGCTGGCCACGGTTAGCGCCAACTCACTCCGGCACGATCGTGATTTGCAGCGTGCCCGTGTAATTGCCGGCGGTAGCGGCGGCAGCCTGGGTTGCGCGGATGATCACGATAAGTGTGGCGGTGCCGGTGGTTTGAAAATTGCAGTTCTGGAAGAACGCGCTGTTATCGTAGCCCGGCGAAAGCACGTTGGCCGTGAGTTGCGTGCCGGTGGTCTGATTCACCGCGTCGGCCCACTGCACCTCGTAAGCGAGCCGCCTTGTGCCATTGGCGAGGGTGAACGCACCTCCCGTCCCGTTGCCGGTGGCGCGGACCCCGTAGCTTAGCGCGGTAAAGCCCTGCCTGCTGTAGGCGCAGACGTTCTGCCTGATAGTCTGGTCGGTCGCGGTACTGAGGCTTCCGAAGTTCACATCGGTAAGCATGCTGATCCGGGCATCCGCATGCGCCGGCGCTTCCGCCAGTAAGGCGATCAGGGCGCCTGCAAACGCTCCCGCACTAAGGGATTTCCCCAAGACCATGGTTAACGATATGGAGAAACATGGTAAATTTTCGGTTACCGGATAAGAAAAGCCCGCCCCGAACCATGAGTGTTCGGAGCGGGCCAAGAAATTGGTATTGAACGATTAAAGTGGCGTGACGAGAAGCGTCAACGTGCCTGCGTAACCAGTGCCCGCGGTCATCGTGAGCAAGTCGGTGCTCGCAATTCTCACAATCAGGCTGGCACTAAGGGTCGACAAGGTCGAACAGGACTGATTGGTCGCGGCGGAAGTCAGCGAAGCCGAAGCCGTGCCCGAAGTGAGCGCGGTGCCGGAGGACTGTCCGCCGGAAGCCGCCCATTCGACCGCATACGGAATGCCACCCGTGAGCGTAAACGCGCTTGGGCTGCCGCCGCCGCTCGCCGTAATCGTGTAGCGCCCGGTCGCGGTGTTGCTCCACACGCAGACATTCTGGACGGCCGAGGCATTGGTCGACGGATCCACGGCATTGAAGTTCACGTCGACAAGCCCGGTGATGCGAGCCCGGTTCGCCACGCTGGCATTGATTGCGACGGTGCCCGTGGAGGTGGCGCCGAGAGTGCCCTGAGTGGCGGCCGAGGCCCCCGAACCCAGGAAAGTCGAGGCAAATGCACCCAGCACCATGAGATGCTTACCGGCGCGCGCCTTATGGAACTGAATGATCATGCGTTTGGTCCCCTAAACCGATCTTCTACGTGGTATCACGCAAGGGGTTCTACGTAGTTTAGGTTAATAACCCGTTTGTCATGATCCGTATTTTCAGCGGCGCCGCATGGTCCGGCCTACGTACAATGCCGGAATGCCTGTCCCATCACCAGGTATGTCAGTGCGCATTGAATCGTCCGTAGATTTGGCCGCGCTTCTTCGGCCTGAGGACCAGATCAAGAGATTTGCAGGCTCACGCCCATTCCAGATCTTCAGTGAACACGATCGTCAGCCACTGGTGGGGGCCGTCGCCGCCGATCGCTTCACCGATCTCGTCTCTGAGCGCATCCCATTTGGCCATGGCGCGGGGTGGCCCGCCCGGTTTGAGGATGAAGTAGACCTCGATGTTATGCGAACGCCCGACCTTCGCTACGTAGGCGCGGTAAGTGAGGAAATCCTGTTCCGCCACGAAGCGAGCACAAACCTCATCGACCCGCTGCTTGAGATCCGCAGGGGTGACGAGCAGGATGTCCGATAGCGCCCTACGCACGCTGGTGATCGGCAAAGGAATGACCACGAGGCAGATCAGCGCCAGTGCAGCCGGGTCGATGTAGGGCGAAACCCACTGGAACTGCGTTCCCTGCACCGCGATACCGAGCCCGAAAGCGACCAGCAGGGCCGCTGCGATGCAACCCGACATGACCCAGGACCTGACATCGAGCCGGATGAAATCGGAACCGATGAGCCGGTTGGCTCGCGTCTCGATAGCCGCGACCGTCGCGCAAATCGCAAGCGTGATCCCCGCGTAGAGTATGGCAAGTCCGAACTGCAGTTCGCGCCCACCTTCCAGCAAGCTGCTTATCGCGTTGAACAAGGCATATGTGGCGACCCCGATCAGCATCAGCCCATTCATCGCCAGCACGATCGGTTCGAGATGCCAGAACCCCATCGTGAACCGCTCGCGCAAACGCGGCGGAAGGTCGGTCGACTGGGCGTAGGCGGTAATGAGGTTGACCACGACGAGGGACAACAAGCTCATCCCCGCGTCGACAATTGCATAGATGCCCTCGAACATGATCGAGAAGGAGCCCGAGGCGAGGCCCAAGATGATGCCGACTACCGCGACGGTCAGGGTGGCGGCGATCGAGGCTCGGAGAACTTTGCTCTCGTCGCGGAAGTCGAAAATCCTGGATTTATGGGTCATTGGGTTTCCAGCGCGGCAAAGCTCGAGGCACCGCTGCTGCTAACCAATCACGTCTCGAACAGGGCGGGGATCGGGGAAACTCCCGAGAGGATGCGGCTATTTCCGTCGACTGCTCTCTGATTGCCGACACGGCGTGAGACCGAGTGAACGAGGTGCTAGGTAACGGCCATGCATATCAGGAAAGCCACCCCGGACGACGCCGAGGCCATCCTCGGGATCATTCTCCCAACGATCAGGGAAGGCGCCACTTACGCGCTCGCCTCCGAAATGACGGGCGCTCAGGCGCTGGATTACTGGATGTCGACCGAGAAAGAGACGTTCGTGGCCGTCGATGACGGCACCGTCGTGGGCACTTACTACCTGCGCCCCAACCAGGCCGGCGGCGGAGCCCACGTGTGCAATTGCGGCTATGTGACCAGCGCTGCGGCGACGGGGCGTGGCGTCGCCCGGCGAATGTGCGAACACTCGCTCAATCAGGCTAAAGCCAGCGGCTATCGGGCGATGCAGTTCAACTTTGTGGTGAGCACCAACGAGCGGGCGGTGCGTTTGTGGAAGTCGCTGGGATTTGAGATCGTGGGCCGGCTGCCAGGGGCGTTCCGTCATCCGCAAGCGGGGTTCGTGGACGCGCTTGTGATGTTCCGGGCGCTCTGAGCAGAACCGGCCCAGTCATCAAATCTGGCTCGGACTATGTGCCAAGCCACCTAGGCAGTCGCGACATCGGTGCGAAAACCGCGCCAACCCGCCTTGTCTAGGCCGCTGCGGGCACGTATTTCAGGGAGTGCGCCCAAGTGGCGCGAACCAAAGCACCCGGCGCGCACGGCGCAAGAGGTGCAAAAACAAAAGAACGGGCGCCAAGAGCGTCCCGCGCAGGAGAAGATGCTATGAAGATTGTTGGAGCCGCGATTGCGGCTGCTGGTCTGCTTGTCTCTACCGCAGCCATCGCCAATGTACGTGACGACCAGATGTCCGTTTCAGTGACACGTCCGGCCGAAGGCGGCCGCGAGCAGGTCTCGCTGCAAGTGTCTACCGACGGGCTCGATCTTGCTACCGTCGATGGCGCCGCGAAGCTCCGCAAGCGGGTCACTCGTGCCATCGCTGCTGCCTGCAATCCTGGCGATCGCCTCGATGCAGACCTTGCGCCGGACTTTCAGTGCCGCCGCGAAATGGCCGCCAGCGCAGAGCCGGCCCTGATCAACGCCTCGCGCCAGGCGATCGCGTACAACTGATCGATCATTGAGAGACGGTGGCCGGGTGCACCCACACCCGGCCACCTCCTCGCTCACCCCAGGCTCAAGCTGCCAGTGCGCGCTGGTGCAGACGCGTGACCGCGTCGAGCGAGGACAACAGGGCGCCTTCCATCCAGCACCCGTAGTAGGAGGCATGTTCGCCCGCGAGCACGATACGGCCGTCGAGCGAGACGAGATCCTGGTAGTGGGCCTCGCGCGTCTGGTCGGTCCAGGTGGCGCAGCAGCCGAGGATCCACGGCATGCGGCTCCAGGCCACCGAGGCGCCGTTGCGGAATTCGCGGCGGTACTCGTCGGGGTGGAACACCGAGCCTTGCGCCAGCGCCGCCTCGATCCGCGCCTCGGGCGTCATGCCGGCGAACTGGTAGCCGCCTGCCCCGCTGGCGAAGGCCCCGAGCAGCACCGCCGGGCCGTCCTTGAACATGTTGTTGTTCGGATAGGAGATCAGTCCGATCGCCTGGTCGGTGAAGCTGTGTCCGCCGTAGATCGAGTACTTGTCCTCCCAGAAGCGGCTGGCCATTTCGAGGCCGATCTTGACCTGCCCGGAGTACGGCAGGGCCTTGATCGCGGCCTTCTTCGCGTCGCTGACCTGGATGTCCATCTGCGCCAGGATCGAGGCCGGCAGGGTGCAGACGCAGTAGTCGGCCTGGGCATCGCCGGTGCGGCCGGACTTGGTGTCTTCCCAGCTGACGGTCACGCCGGCATCGCCCTGGGCGATCTTGGTGACCTTGGTGTCGTAGCGGATGATATTGCCGAGCTGGGCGGCAAAGCCCTTGCCGATCATGTCCATCCCGCCCTTGGGCTGGAACATCGTCGTCTGCATCACATTGCCGAAGTAGAAGCCCATCTGCGACCACACGTGCGACGAGAGGACATCGCCGAGGCCGTTGACCTGAGACATGGTCGGCGCACCATCGACACCGCCGCCCGGAGCCTTGTCGAAGCCGCGCTGGCCAGAGACGCGCAGCGATGAAGAGTACTTGCCGTTGGCGTCGAGTGCGCCCCACTCGCGCATGGCGACGAGCAGCTTTTCCTTGTCCTCCGCGGTGACCGTATCGTCGAGCGAACCGGCGTTGAGCGCCTTGCCGAGCAGTTCGGAGACGTGGCCTTTGAAGTCGACCGCGACTTCCTTGTAGCGCTGCGGCTTGCCGCCGAAGGCGTCGGAGCGGTGCACGAAAGCGTTGTGGTTGAGCTGGATGAAGGGCTCCATTTCAACCCCGAACTGCTTGCAGTAGTGCAGCAGCGTGCGGTGGTGGTGCGGGATGCGCCACGGGCCGGGGTTGAGGTAGTTGCCCGGCGCGAAGCCGACCGTTTGCGTGGCGCCGCCAACCTCGACGATCTTGTCACCGCCGCGTACCGAGTAGTTCCGCCCGCCGGGCCGGTCCTGGTATTCGAGGACCTGCACCGAGTAGCCGACCCGCGTCAGCTCGTAAGCCGCGAGCAAGCCCGCCAGGCCCGCGCCGAGCACCAGCACTTTGGAGCCCGGCCGCGCGCCCGACAGCGTGGGCGGTCCGGTGAACTGGGTTTCGGCAGCGTGTCCGAGCGCGGTCATCGCCTGGTACATCGCCAGGCCGCCCCCGACTCTGCCGATCATCGCCAGGAGATCGCGGCGGCTCTGTGGAGTGAAATTCATGGGCAGTCCTTTCTGGCTGGGCAGTCAGCGGCAGCTGGAGCAATCGGGAGTGGGCGCTTCGGAGGCGGCGATGGCGCGCTTCACGTCGGCTTCGGTGATCGGTTCGGGGTAGTCGTTGAGATCGCTGCGGACGTAAGTCAGCACGGCCGCCATCTGCCCGGGAGTGAGGATGTCGGTGAACCAGGGCATGGCGCCCCGCCCCTTGACGAGGATTCCGACGCCGAAGGCCGGATCGGCCAGGTTCGGATTCCCGGCCAGCGCGGGGATCGCGGCACCGGCCTCGCCCCCGCCCTTGCCGTCGGCCATGTGGCAGGCCTGACAAATCTGTTCGTAGACTTCCCGGCCTTCCTGGGAGACTTCGACCGAGGTCGCGCCGCCAGGCGCGTCCTGGGCCTGGGCTACGAAGGCAGTGACTAGCGCTAGGCCGGCCACGCCCATCGCTCCGAGCGATATTGTGGATTTCATTGGGGTGACTCCCGATTGCGACTTTTCGGGGTGGTGAGGCTCACTTGGCAGCGATCGCCTCGATCTCGACGTACATCGTGGGCCGGCCAAGCGCGGCGACCTGGATGGTCGAGCGGGTCGGCGAGTTGGGTTGCTCAGCGGTGCCGAAGAAGGTGCGGAACACCTCGTTCATCGCCGCAGAGTCCATCTTGCCATCCTTCTCGGGCACACCGACGAGGAACACCGTCATCTTGACCACGTCGCCCATGCCGAGACCCAGGGTTTCGAGCTGAGCCTTGATCTTGGTGAGCACGCTGAGGGTCTGCGCGCGGGTGTCGCCGAGGTCTTCCGGCTTGGCGGGATCGAGCGGCGAAGGCGTGGTGCCGGAGATGAAGTGGAGCGTCGTCCCCGGAGGCACGGTCGCAGTGCTGGCGATGGGCGATTCCGGGTTGTTCTTGGTCCGCGTCACCTGGGCCTGGGCGGGCACTGTCGGCAACGCGGCTGCACCGATCGCGAGGAACAGTGCGGGCAGCATTCTGAGGGTCATTGTATCGGCTCTCCGTATTTCGTCGGGAGTGGGGCCGAGCGCCTTCCGGCGCCCGGCCGGAAGGTCAGAAGTTGAAGTCGAGGCGGGCGTAGTAGTACCCGCCATTGCTGCCGTAGGAGCCGTGGCCGTACCGCGAGTTGATCGTGGTCGTGCCGTTGACGTAGGGCGAGGTTCCAGAGGCCACTGCGACCGGCAGCAGTTCGGGGATCTCGGGCTTCTTGTTGAACAGGTTGGTCGCGCCGAGGGAGAACTTCATCCAGTCGGTGAACTCGTAGCCGAGCTCGAGGTCGGTCAGCGGCGTTGCCTTGACCACGCCCTCGTAAGGTCCGTATCCGCTGATGGCGGGGAACACGAGGACGGTGGAGCTGCCCTGGTACGACTGGCGCAAGTTGATGCTGAAGGCGTCCTTGGTGAACAGGATGCCGAGCGTCGCCTTGTACTTGGGCTGCGCGGTTTCGAGGTAGCTTTCAGCCTGCGGCGTGAACAAGGCACTGCCGAGGCGGTTCTCGGTAACCTTGGTCTCGTTGTAGTTGGCATTCAGCGAGAGATCGAGTTCACCGAAGGTCAGGTCGACCGGATAGCGGGCGGAGAAGTCGAGGCCCCAGGTCCGCGTGTCGATGCCGTTGGTGAAGGTCTGCACGCTCACCGTCGGCACGTTGTCGATCACCGTGCCGCGGGCCGCGATCGCCGCCATGACCGCATCGTAGGCCGGAATGCCGTTGATGAGGTTGGTCTGCGGTACGTTGTTGACGAGGCCGCGGATGGCGGAGGTGCCGGCGATGCGGTCCTTGATCGTGATGTAGTAGCCATCGAGCGAGACGACGAGCCTGTCGGCGGGGCGCAGCACGACACCGGCCGAGTAGTTCTTCGACTTCTCCGGCTTGAGCGGCGAGAAGCCGAGCAAGGCCGCAGCAGCCGAGTTCGGCGGCAACTGCACGCTGGCGCTGGTCGGGGCGACGTTGGTGGCCGAGTAGTAGGACTCGCCCATGGTTGGAGCGCGGAAGCCGGTGCTGACCGTGCCGCGTAGCGCGATCTCGTCGGTGAAGTCGTAGCGGGTGGTCAGCTTGCCGATCACCGTGTCGCCGAAGTCGCTGTAGTCCTCGTAGCGGCCGGCGATATCGACCACCCAGCCTTCGACCGGATTGGTGATGAAGTTGAGGTAGGCCGACTTCGAATCTCGGCTGTAGTCGCCGGCGTCGGTCAGTGAGTAGCCGGGGAACGACTGCCCGCCCTCCTTGTAGCGCGAACCGTAATCGCCCGGGCTGATGCCGTAGGTTTCCTCGCGGTATTCGGCGCCGAAGGCGATGGTCAGCGGTTCAGCGAGGCCGATCTCGACGTCATGCTGGATGTCGAGGGTATTGGTCCACTGGGTTAGCGAGAACGAGCCGTTGTAGAAGTCGGTCGGCGTGAACCCGGTGTCGATGAACAAAGAGCGGTTGGCGGACTCGATGGTGAAGATGTCGTTCCCGTCCGAACCGTAAGTGCTCGACAGGTCCCATTCCCAGCCGCCGATGTCGCCGCGCAGGCCGCCTGTGATCGAGTACTGGTCCTGGACCACCTTCTGCAGCGGCACCATGCCGGTGGTGCCAGTGTCGGCGAAGCAGGTCGCCGGGTTGGACGAGCTGGTGCAGATGCGGTTCGGGACGCGGTAGCCCTGGTAAGCCTCGCCTTCGCGCCGGGCGACGTTACCGAACGAGTAGAACTCGAAGTCGCCGAAGTCGTAGCCGGCGTTGTAGAACGCGACATTGAGGTCGGACTTAGCCTGGCCGCCGTTGATGTCCTTGAGGTCGAGCGCGTCGTAGATCGGCACGAAGGCGGCGGGGATGTTGGTGGCGAGATTGCCGTTGATGTCGCGGACTGAGGTCTGGCCATCGCCCTGGAAGGTGTGGCCGTTGCGGCGGTGGAACAGGGTCAGGTTGAGGAACCCGCTCTCGCCGATCGCGAAGCCGAGGTTGCCGCTGACGCTAAGGGTCTCACCCTCGCTGTCGTAGTACTGACCGCCGGTGACTTTGGCGGTGCCGCCCTGGTCGTTGCTCTTGAGGATGATGTTGACCACCCCGGCGATGGCGTCCGAGCCGTAGACCGCCGCGGCGCCTTCCTGGAACACCTCGATGCGCTGGACAGCGTCCGGTGGGATCAGGTCGATGCTTGGGGCCGCCGAGCCCTGGAACGGACCGGCGATGACTTGCAGGATCGCCGAGCCGTGGCGGCGCTTGCCGTTTACCAGCACCAGGGTGTGGTTCGGGTTAAGGCCGCGCAATCTCGCGCTGAGCGAGAAGTTCGACATGTCGGTGCCCTGCGTCTGCGCCGAGAACGACGGCACCAGCTGCGTCAGCGCCTGGTTGAGGTTGGGCTGGCCTACGCGGCTCAGCTCCTCTGCGCCCAGCAACCGGATCGGCGAGGCGCTGTCGGCTGCCTGCTGGCCTGTGGCACGGGTGCCGGTGACCATGATGACGTTCTCGTCGGCCGGGGCGGTTTCGTCGAGCGTGGGCTCGGCATCGGTGGTCTGGGCATGGGCAGCGGAAAGCGTGCTCGAGGCCAGGAGAAGGGAAATGAAAGTCCGTGAAACGCGCGACATTGGATAGCCCCCAAACTAGTTGCGGACCTCCCCCGGGGTTGACCGGGTGCACACTCGCGATTTCCAGCCGTTTGGCCCTTATCGTTCATGCGACCCGTTCAGGTCTTATGTTTTGTTTCAGGTAGTTGGGTTGGCTTGTCAGTGAGATCCCCAACCACCCGTCACCGCCATGACAAACGAAAAGCGGGACCTTGCCCATACGCCGATATGCGTACGTCGAGCCGGGGCGATGTCCTTACCATGCGTCTCCGGAATCGACCGGCGGCTCGGGCCGCTGGGGCAAGGAGAACATGATGCTGAACCGTTACCTGGTGGCCGCCGCAGCTGCGACCGCCGCGCTTGCCCTTCCCGCTGCCGCTTCGGCGCAAGTCACGCGAATCCAGAGCAATCCGCAGGCGCTGATCCTCGACGCCGCCGAGGTCAGTGCCGGAACCGATATGATCTACCTCTCGGGCCAGCTGCCTTCGCCGATCGACGCCGCGAAGCCAATGAGCGCGGTGACCTCGCTCGAAGAGATGGGCGACACCAAAGCCCAGACGATCAGCACGCTGTCCAAGATCAAGGCGATCCTCGAAGCGCGTGGCTATGCGATGAGCGACTTGATCAAGCTCTCGCTGTTCGTGGCGGCCGACCCGCGCCTCGGCAAGATGGACTTCGCCGGCGTGAACGAAGGTTTCCGCGAGTTCTTCAAGACCGCCGAGAATCCCAACACCGTGGCGCGGTCTACCTTCCAGGTGGCGGCCCTCGTTGGCCCGCATTTCCTGATCGAGATCGAGGCGATCGCGGCCAAGGCGCCGGCTAACTAGCTTACTGGCCGATCACCTTGATCGCCATCGCAGCCGCCGCCGAGCGAGTCTCTACACCAAGCTTTTCGTAGATCCGCTCGAGGTGCTTTTGCACCGTGCGCGGGCTGATGGTGAGGACTTCGCTGATGTCGGAGTTGGACTTGCCGTAGCTGATCCAGAGCATGACTTCGGCTTCACGTTGGGTCAGGCCCAGTTGCAGCTGTAGCTTCTGCGCATCGCGTTGCGGGTTGAGCTCGGTAAGCCGGATGAGCACTTCATTGCTACGGTAGTGCTCGATTATCGCCAGCTCGAGCGAACAGTTCGGACGCTCGACCCGCGCGCTTCCGCCCTTGGTGCCCGAGCGAGATAGCAGCCGCTCGACCACGCTGCGGATTTCCGCCGGCAGGTTCGTCTCGCTCCGGTCCCAGCCTGGCAAAGTGCGAGCAATCAAGCGCTCGGCCTTTGGCGTGCACCACAAGAGCTCACCCGAGGTGTCGGTAGCCATCATCATTCGGCCCGTCGCGTCGAGACTGGCCGTGCTGGCGTGCACGGCCCTGCCGTTGGCCATGTGCAGCCGGACGCGGGCCAGCAGCTCATCCAGGTCGACCGGCTTGCGGACGTAATCCACGCCGCCGACCTCGAACGCTTCGATCACATGTTCGCTCTCAGTCAGACCGGTCATGAAGATCACGGGGACATGCGCCAGCGCAGGATCCTGTTTGATCTTGAGCGTCGTTTCGAACCCGTCGAGCCCCGGCATGATCGCGTCGACCACGACGAGGTCCGGGACCGTCCGGCTCAGGATATCGAGGCCCGCGCGGCCCGAGTTGGCCACGAGCGCAGTGATCTGGGCAGATTCCAGCATACTGGCCACTGTTCGCAACGAGTCCGGATCGTCGTCGACCACGAGCACGGTATCGGCATGCAATGCGCCCACTTCAGTAAGCCTCCAGCTTCCGCGCCATCGCGGCAAGATCGAACCGGTCGAGCTTTTCGAGGAGGTAGGCGACCAGGTCCGCGGCCTCCGGCACTTCCTCTGCCAACTCTCCCAGCGCGCTTTCGACACCGCGGTAGTGGCCGATGCCAAGGAACTCGCGAATTCGGGCGATGTGCGGAAGCGCTTGCGGGATTCCCGCCTCGGGCTTGCCTGACGACGGCGTTGGCCGGCAGGTGAGATCCAGCAGTCCACCTACCGCTTCGAGCAAGGCGTTGAACTCGACCGGCTTGGCCAGGAACTTATCGTGCATCGGGTCTTCGACCGCGTCTTGCGGCGCCTCCTGCGAATTGCCCGAGAGCATCAGGATGCGAACGTCCCGGCCCAGCAATTCGCGAACCCGGTGCCCGGCCTCCCAGCCGGAGATGCCGGGCAGGTTGATGTCGAGAACCGCAAGGTCGAACGAAGTCCGGCGACACAGGGTGACGGCGGTCTCTCCATCCGGCACCGCCGTCACTGCAAAGCCCTGTGACGTGAACAAGGTCTTCATGAACGACAACTGCTGCGGGTCGTCATCCACGAGCAGGATCGAGCGACCCCTGCCGTCGAGCGCCAGCGTCGACACCGTGACAGCGGGCTTGCGCAACGCCGAGTTGGCGAAGGCACCCGCCACCTCACCGAGCATCAGGGTCACCCGGAAGCAGGTGCCGGCGCCGGGTTCGCTTTCGACTTCGATCTGCCCGCCGAGGATCTCGACGATGGCCTTGGTGATCGGCAGCCCGAGGCCCACGCCTGGCCGCCGCTGCTGGTCTTCCGTCTCGCCGCGCTCGAAGGGAACGAATATCCGCTCGCGATCGGCGGTCGGAATACCCGGCCCGGTATCGATGACTTCGAACACCGCGATCTGGTTCAAGTACCGGACCTTCAGCGTGACCGAGCCGTGATCGGTGAATTTGATCGCATTCGACAGCAGGTTGATCAGCACCTGGCGGAGGCGGCTTTGATCGGTTCGGACCAGTTCGGGAATCCGCCCCGAAAGCTCGACGCGGAAATCGAGGTCCTTTGCCTGGGCATCAGGGCGCATCATCCAGCAGGTCTGGTCGATGAACTCGCGTAGGCTGACCTGATCGCTCCTGATACGCATCATCCCGTTTTCGAGGAGCGAGATGTCGAGCAGACCCTCCACCAAGGTTGTCAGATGCTCGGCGCTGCGCCTGATGACGCGCGCGGCTTCGCGGGCGTTTTGATGCTCGCTGCGCTCAATAAGCTGCGCGTAACCGTAGATGGCGTTGAGCGGCGAGCGGATCTCGTGGCTGACGTTTGCCAGGTAGCGGCTCTTGGCGGCATTGGCCGTCTCGGCCGCGAGACTTCGGTGCGAGAGAGCGTCGGCCTCCGACGTAGCGGCCTCGGCCACCCGTCCCCGATGGCTGGCGAGGAGTCCGAGCCCTGCTGCAGTGCACCAGCCAGTGATGGCCAGAGCCAGCGCCGGCAGTTGCTCAGCCTCACCATCGCTCAGATCGAAGGCGATTAACGCCGCCATCGCTGCAACCGCCAGACGCAAGACCGAAGCCGGTGCCCAGCGCTTGAGCTGCGACACCGAATCGGCAGACAGCCCCGATAGATGCGGCGCGATCGGGCCTCCCCCAGGGTGGAGACCTCGATCGACAAATGCCCACCCCCCCGGGCAGTTTTCATCTTTCACTATGCGACCCTCATCGGCGCGGGCAGCTATTCCGAAGCGCCGACACTCATGCTGCAACGCAAACTTAGCTTAGGCAAGTATCTGTTGCGCCGCACAACGCTAAACTGGCCGGGGTGTGGATTCCGCCACAGTGGCCCGCTTAGTGGGCCACCTGCGTGAGCCGACTGACCAGGCGCTCGGCGACAGAATTGCGGATCGCCATGCCCTTGCGCAGCTTGGCCCAGGTGTTGAGGCTGATGCCGAAATGGTGCTGGATCACGTCGGCCTTGTGGCAATTGACCATCGTTTCCATCCGCTGCACCACCGAGCGATCAATCACCGTCATTCTTTGCACGACCCATTCTCCATTGCTTTTGTGAGAGAAAAGCTAGGAGAGCGCCCTTTCCGCCTGAATACGCCATTCACCGTATTGGCGGCCCTAGACTGCCTCGCCGCGGGGATGAGCCCAAGCGCACTTGTCGCTTGACTACTGCGCCGATCGTACGAGGGTATCGAGGAGTCGCCGGGGGGAGAGACAACATGGTAATGCTGGCATCGCGAAGCCTGAAAGTCGGTACCATCATCGACAAGACGCTCGGCGTCGTCGAACACGCATTGAAGCCTACGTTGATCTACATCGTCGGCCTGACGGTGATCAACGCCGCGATCGGATACTTCACGGTGGGCATGACCGCGCCGATGGATCAGTTGGTCATCGGGCTTGGCAAGTTCGTCGTGGGTGTCGTCGCGGGATACTTGTTCCTCGACGCCTTGCTGCGCAAAACCGATCTTGTTTCGCGCACCGAAGGGGACATGTTCCTGCCCTTCATCGGGCTATCGATCCTCATCACTCTCGGCGTCGTGGCGGGCTTCATCGCCATTGTCATCCCAGGGCTCGTGATCATGGCTCGCTGGATGATCGCCCAGCCCTTGCTGATCGGCCGAGGTTACGGCGTGCGGCAAGCGCTCGGCGAGAGTTGGGAGCGGACCAGGGGTTCCGAGTTCGCGATTATCGGCGCCTGGTTGGCGCTGCTGCTTCCGCTGCTTGCCGTCTTGATCGCCTGCGCAATGCTGTTCGATCCGGCAGATCCGATCGGCATCGTGATCACGCAGCTCGCCACGAGCGCGACGAGCGTGGTGTCGGCGGCGATGGGCGTGGCGGTATTTGGCCTGATCGTCGGCAAAGAACAGGTGGCCGCCGCGTTCGCTTGACGGGGCTCGCCGCGATCGCTTGCCCTTTTCAATATCGTTGAGCCCTACTACTTCGGCGCACCAACCGAAGGTTGTTGGGCCGAGGATTCTTGGGATTGTCCGCCGATCGTTCTAGTGCCGGCCTCGAGGCTGCCTACCTCGAGCATCGAGATCGCCTGCTGCGCTTTCTTGTCGCACGCGGGGCGGAAGAGGCTGCCGAGGATCTGCTGCAGGAGGTTTGGCTGAAAGTGGCGAAAGGGACTTCGGGTCCGGTCGCTTCACCGCTCTCCTACCTGTTCCGCATGGCAGACACGCTGATGATCGATCGCTATCGCGCGGCAAGCCAGGCAAGCCGCCGGGACCACGCTTGGAGTGAAATCCAGGATGGAGCGGTGCGCGGTGTGTCCGACGCTCCTTCGGTGGAGCGGCACCTGATCGGTCATCAGCAGGCGCGCTTGGTTACAGAGGCGCTCGCGACCCTCGGCGATCGGCCCTCGGCGATATTTCGCCGGCACCGCGTGGACGAAATTCCCCAGCGCCAGATCGCGGACGAATTCGGCGTGAGCCTCAGCACGGTCGAGAGTGACCTCCGCCGAGCTTATGCGGTGCTGGCGCAGCTGAAGGAGCGGATCGATGAGGCTTGAGCCCAACGACTCCGTCCTTGCCTGCAGGAGACACGGCGAATGACGGGTAACGAACCGATGCGCGACCAAGCAATCGCCTGGGCGGTAAGGACAGGCGACCCGGCGTTCGACGACTGGGACGGGTTCACCCGTTGGCTGGAGGCCGATCCGGCGCACTCGAATGCGTACGACAAGGTCGTGGCCGCCGTTGGCGAAGCGGTGGAAGCCGTGCCGCCCACGCCTAAGGCGGAAAATGACGACATGCCGGCTGAAGGGCCTACGCGACGCCGGTGGATCGGAGGCGCAGCGGCTCTGACTTTGGCCGTGGTGGCCGCTTTCGGTGCCTGGCAGTTCCGGGGCGGCAGCTACACGGTGGAAACTGCGCCCGGTGAGGTACAACTGGTCAAACTCGACGATGGCAGCCAGATCGCCGTGGCCGGCGGCTCGCGCCTTGTGCTCGACCGGAACGATCCTCGCGTGGCCTCGCTCGAGCAAGGTCAGGCTCTGTTCACCGTCATTCATGATGTCTCGGCACCGTTCAGGGTGACCGTTGGGGACGATACGCTAGTGGATGTTGGCACGATCTTCGACGTGAAGCGCGCTAAGGGCGCGCTGTCGGTGGCCGTGTCGGAAGGCGCCGTCGTGCTCAATCCCGAAGGTCAGAACGCGCACGTCGCACGTGGACAGATGCTGACGCTCGACACCGCTTCCGGTCGTTATCGCCTTGGCGAGATCGTCACCGAAGAAGTTGGCGAATGGCGTGAGGGGCGACTGACCTATCACGACGCGGTGCTGGCAGATGTCGCCACGGACCTCTCCCGCGCTACGGGGCTGACCTTTGAGGTCGCGCCGAGTTCCGCAGCCCACCGCGTGTCGGGTAGCATCCTGGTGGAGCCGATTCGCACCGATCCGCAAACGCTCGGTCCGCTGCTCGGACTGGCCGTCCGCCGTGACGGCAAGGTCTGGGAGATCGAAGCGAACTAATCATGCGTGCGGGGAGGTGGATCTGCCTTGCGGCCTGCGTGGTCAGCGCACCGGCTTATGCCGAAGATGTCGCCGTCAGCGCTCCTGCCGGACAGGCCGGACAGGCCGCGATCGTCATCGCGCGGCAGACCGGAACCAGCATCATCATCACCGACAGCGCGATCGCTAAGCGCTCAGTCTCGGCGATCCGCGGGCGCTTCTCAGCACAGGAAGCGGTCGCCCGGCTCGCGCGCGCAGCCGGTGCCCGTGCAGTGCCGGCTGGATCGAGCGGCTGGCGGTTGGTTGCGGTCCAGACTGTCGCGCCGCGGCCTGCTCCCGCCCCCAGTCCACGCCCGGCGCCGATCGCGAGCCCACCGTCACCCCCTGACGCCACCGAGATTGTGGTCATTGGCAGCAAGCGCGAAGTGACGCTGGCTAACTACCCAGGCCAGGTGGAGTTGCTCGATGGCGAGGACCTCGAGTTCGGCGGCATCGGCGGAACGGAGAAGATCACTCAGCGCGTACCGACAGTCGCTTCGACCTACCTCGGCAGTGGCCGAAACAAGCTGTTCGTGCGTGGCATCGCGGATTCGAGCTTCACCGGGCCGACCCAGTCGACCGTGGGCCAGTATCTCGGCGACTTGCGCCTCAGCTACAATGCGCCCGATCCGGACTTGCGGCTGTCGGACCTCAAGCGGGTCGAGGTTCTCGAAGGACCTCAGGGCACGCTTTACGGCGCGGGCTCGCTCGGCGGCATCATTCGCCTGGTGCCGAACGATCCGGAAATGGGCGTGGCAAGCGGATCGGCGATGATCGGCGGCAGCGCGACACAGCACGGGGCGATCGGTGCCGATGCCAGCGCCACAGCGAACCTGCCGCTGGCCAGTGATCGTGCGGCACTACGCTTCACCGTCAACCTGGAGACGCAGGGCGGCTACATCGACAAGCCGCTCCTCGGCGAAGAGAACGTCAACCGCACGAATATCTACAGCGGCCGAGCCATGGTCCGCCTGGCGCTCGGCGGTGACTGGACTGTCGACCTGCTCGGGGTCGCGCAGCAGACCAACGGTCGGGATAGCCAATATGCCGACCGCGATGGCCCGCCGCTGAGCCGCTCAGCAGCTGTGGCAGAGGGTTTTGATACCGATTTTGCCCAAGGTCAGCTGGTGCTGACGGGGCGACTGGGCGACGTCCAGTTCAAGTCTTCGACCGGAATCACCGGGCAGAACCTCGAAGAGCGCTACGACGCGACTGCGCCGGGCGAGGATCCGCGCCTGTTCGTCCAGCGCAACGACACCGAGATGATCGCCAACGAGACGCGCCTGTGGCAGCCGATCGAGGATCGCTTCGGATGGCTTCTAGGGGCCAGCTACACTCACAACCGCACTCGGCTTACCCGCACCCTTGGCGCCCCGAATACCCAGGGCGCCGTCACCGGCGTAACCAACGTCATCGATGAATTCACCGGCTACGGCGAAGGAAGCGCTCGCCTCCTGGATGGCCTGACCGCGACCGCCGGAGGGCGCTTCACCAGTTCGCGCCTGAACGGTGAAGGCGAAGACGTCGCAGCTGCGCTGGCCGCGTCGATGGCCGCAGTTACCTCGTCGCGCACCGAGAACGTGTTCTTGCCCTCTGCATCGTTGGTTGCCAGCGTGATGCCCGACACCACGCTCTACTTGCGCTATCAGGAGGGCTTTCGGCCCGGCGGACTGGCAATCGCCGGCGATTTCGTCAGCCGCTTCCGCAACGACAGCATCGCCACGTTCGAACTTGGCGCGCGTCACGGCCGCCCGGGCAGCGGTCCATTCGATCTCGCCGCAAACGTCGCCTATACTCGCTGGCAGGACATTCAGGCGGATTTCATCGACAGCGCTGGATTGCCGAGCACCGCCAACATCGGCGACGGCAGGATTTGGTCGGCGACCGTCGTCGCCGGCGTAGCCGTAACCCCCGAGCTCAGGATCGACGCCGGCCTCACCTACAACGACGGCCGCATCGACGAGCCCTCAGCGGCGCTGTTTGCGCGTGTCGCGCCGCTTCTCAGCATCCCCAACTTCTCGGGCCGTCTCGACGATTTGCCCACCGCGGTGCTGGACAACATTACCGAAATTCCAAACGTGGCCCGGTTTTCGGGACGGATCGGGTTCGACTACCGGCGGCCAATCGGGTCAGACCTCGAACTCGCGGCGCAAGGATGGGCGAACTATGTCGGGCAATCGCGCCTTGGCGTGGGCCCCGAGCTTGGCGAGACGCAGGGTGATTACCTCGATACCGGCCTCACCCTGCGGCTGGGGCGCGAGGATCTCGGCGTTTCGATCGGGCTGACCAACCTCACCGACGAGGAAGGCAACCGGTTCGCCCTAGGAACGCCCTTTGCGGTAGGCCGTGACCAGATCACTCCGCTTCGTCCGCGCACGATCCGCGTCGGGGTCGACGCCGACTTCTGAACTTTTTTGCGGTCGCGACAAGGTTCGCCCCGACCGTCTCCGTCTCTCAGTTCGACAACCGACCTGAGGGGACCCCATGCATCGCTACCTGCTAGCCAGCACTGCTGTTCTTGCGCTTGCCGCGCCCGCCGCTGCTGAAACGATCTCTACTGCCGTCACCCAGCCCGTACGTACCTCGACGGTGAAGAACGGCTCGCCGGATTCGATCACGATCGCCACGGCCGGCTCGGTCAAGCCAGCGTCGGGCACGGCGGTGACGATGGACAGCAATCACACGGTGACCAACCAAGGCACCATCGCCATCAGCAATGCCAACGGCGCAATCGGCATCCTGACCACCGCTGGAACCACCGGCGATATCGAGAACTCGGGGGGGATCGCGATCGACGAGCCCTACACACCGACCGATGCCAATAACGACGGCGACCTCGACGGGCCCTTCGCGCTCGGCTCCAACCGGTTCGGTATCCGCACTGCCGGGGCGCATTCCGGCAAGGTCACCAACAACGGCACGATCAAGATCGAAGGCAACGATTCCGCCGGGATCTGGCTCGGCGGACCGCTGACCGGCGCCTTTACCCATAATGGTTCCACGGTCGTTATCGGCGACCGCAGCGTCGGGGTTCATGCCGAAGCGATCACCGGGAATGTCAGGCTGGCCGGCACGGTCGGCGTCCAGGGAGAGGGCGCGATCGGGGCCCACTTTGCCGGCGACGTAACCGGTGCCATGGTCGTGCAGGGCAACATCAGCGCGAGCGGCTATCGCTACACGACGGCCCCAGCCAGCACTGCCAATCTCGACGCCGACGACTTGCTCCAGGGTGGGCCCGCCCTGCGGATCGAGGGTAACGTCTCGGGCGGTATAGTCCTGGCCGTCGCGCCGAAGGACAACGACAAGAACGACACTGACGAGGACGATGACGGGATCGAAGATGCCAAGGAAGGCTCGGCCATTGTCGCCTCCTATGGCGCTGCTCCGGCCATGGTAATCGGGGCGACCAATCGTGACATCGTCATTGGGTCGGTGGCCGGAACCGCGACGCAGTTCGGCCTGATCGTCGATGGCACCATCATCGGCAATGGCGTCTACGCCGGCGTGAACGGCACGGGCCTTCAGATCGGTGGACGCGGCGGGGCCGTCAGCATCGCCAACGGCATGAGCATTGCCGGCACCGTCTCGGCGCGATCGAACGGAGCCAACGCGACGGCCCTGCAATTCGGCAATGGCGCCTCCGTGCCCGAAGTGCGGGTCTCCGGCACTGTCGATGCCGTGGGCGGCAATACCGCGAGCGCCCAGGCCACTGCCATCCAGATCGACCAAGGAGCCTCTGTACCGGTCATCCGCAATAGCGGATCCATCAAGGCTACCGCCGGCGGAACCACCGGCTCGGCAACCGCAATCCTCGACCGAAGCGGCGGCCTGACCCTGGTCGAGAACAGCGGGGCCATCCTGGCCACCGGCGCGGCGACCGATTCCACCCGCAACATCGCCATCGACTTGTCCGCGAATACCAGCGGTGCAACGATCAAGCAGACACAAGTGGCCACCGGCATCGCGGCGCCTTCCATCGCCGGGGACATCCGCTTCGGCAGCGGCAATGACACGTTCGACGTGGCCGACGGCACGGTGAAGGGAACCACCTACTTCGGCGCCGGCACCAACGCCTTGAAACTGTCCGGTGACGCAGTGCAGACCGGCAAGGTCATCTTCGGAGCGGGCGTCGACGCGATGAGCGTCAGTGGCACCTCGCAGTTCGATGGCACGGTCGATTTCGGCGGCGGGGCGGACACGCTGACATTGTCTGGCAAGGGCGCCTTTATCGGTAGCCTGATCAATGCGGGCAACTTGGCGGTCAATGTGACAGGCGGTACGCTGAACGTCACTAAGCCCTCTTCGATCGGCTCGCTGGCCGTCGGTGCCGAGGGCGTACTGGTTGCCACCCTGGACAAGAGTATCGGCAACGGCGCGCTCTACACCGTCGCGGGTACCACCAGCTTCGCCAAAGGCGCCTCCTTGGCGGTGAAGATCGCGGACGTCGACAATGCCGAGGGCCACTATCTGGTGCTGCAGTCGGGTTCGATCACCGGTTTGAGCGACGTAAAGTTCAACACCGACCTCGTCCCTTTCCTGTTCAAGGCGACGTTGGCGACCAACTCCGGTCCGAACGCGATCGCCGTCGATATCGTCAAGCGGTCGGCGCAGGAGTTGGGTCTCAATCAGTCCCAGTCCGCGGCGTACAACGCGGTCTTCGCCGCTCTCAACAACGACGACAAGATCGAGGACGTGTTCCTCGGCATAACGACCGGTGAGCAGTTCCGCGCCACCCTTGGCCAGATGCTGCCCGATCATGCCGGCGGCGCGTTCGAGGGCATCAGCCTGGGCTCGCGCACCCTGGGTCGCCAGGTGGCCCAGCCGACCAGCCCGGTCTATTCACTGGGCGGGCTCGACATCATCCTGAACACGGCCGGCTGGAGCAGCAGCAAGGACATCGGCGTGACCGCTGCCTACGACGTCGGCGGCATGGGCTTCTCCGCGGCAGGCGAGATCGACACAGGCGTCGGCAGCTTCGGTGCTTCGGCCGCCTGGTTCTGGAACGTCCATGACGATGGCGACCTGCGGGAAGTGGAGTCGCGCAATTGGGAGCTGGCAGGCTACTGGCGTGGAAACTGGGGCGGCTTCGCTGCTTTCTCCCGCGCTTCGATCGGCCTGGCCAACTTCAACAGCACCCGCACCTTCAGCGGCACCGCCAATGGCGAAGCCGTCACCAAGACCTCCAAGGGTGAGTGGGACGGCACAGTCTTCACGCTGAGCGGCGGCGCGTCTTACGAAGGCCACGCCGGGAAGTTCTTCTTCCGGCCGTCGGTCACGGCCGACTACGTCAAGCTCGCCGAAGACGGCTACACCGAAACCGGCGGCGGCAAGGGCCTCGATCTCATCGTCAACGATCGCGACAGTGATCAGCTCGCGGTGAACGGTGGCCTGGCAGTCGGCCTCGACTTCGTGGGTCGTGGCGGCGGCGGACTGTGGCGCGCGCCCAGCCGTGACAATCGCTGGTTCCGCGTCGAGGCTGAAGGCGGCTGGCGCGAAATCGCCGGTGGTACCCTGGGCGCCACCACCGCGCACTTCGACGGCGGTACCGCCTTCACGCTCGAGCCCGAACAGTATGACAGCGGCTGGTTCACCCGCGCCAGGATCATGGGCGGCACCGACCGCTTCGAGATGGACGGCGAAGTCGGCGTGGAAGATCGCAACGGCAACACGGCCCTGTCACTGCTCGGTACGCTGAGGATCGGTTTCTAGAGCCCCCCCGCGCCTCTCCGTGGCCAGACAATGGCCACGGAGAGGCCAAATGCCGAGAGTTTCGGTTGCCTCAGGTACAGCCCTGGAAGGGGTCGGCGGGGTTGGGAACACACATCTTCCCCCCTGAGGCGTTCCGGTTCATTTCGTCGAGCCCCCGCTTGTTTCTGGCGCCGAAGTCCCGCCACTCGGCGGCCGTCATGCAAATTCTGGATCGGCGAGTGAGCGAGCCTGTCGCCTTTTCGGTGCGGCAGATCTTCTTTTCCTGCTTTGCACGGTCGGCCGGTGGGGCTTCGGCCGCCTCCTGCGCCACTACCGGGGTGCTCATGATCGCAAGCGCGATCGCAGTTGTGAATACGCTCTTCATCGCCTACCCCAACTCCGTTGACGACGATTTCGCCTTTGGTGCGAGTAGTATAACGGCTTCATGACCAGTAGCAATTCACCTTATATGCGGACCGTTCGGCTTGCATTTCTTGCTGCTGCGCTCGCCGCTGCCGTACCGACCTCGGCCCAATTCTACAGTAACCCGATCCTTTTCGCTGACTACTCCGACCCGGACGTAATCCGTGTCGATCGCGACTATTACATGGTCGCCTCCAGCTTCCATTTTTCGCCCGGCATTCCGGTGCTCAGGTCGAGCGACCTGGTCCATTGGACGATTGTCGGCCACGTCCTGCCAAAGCTGCCGTTCGGGCCGCTCTACGACATGCCGGGGCCACACACGCTCACCGACAAGCTCTCCAAGCCGATCGGCGGCACCAAATATGCGAGCGGCGTCTGGGCGCCTTCGATCCGTCATCGCAATGGTTTGTTCTACGTCTACTGGGCGACGCCTGACGAAGGCGTGTTCATGTCCACCGCGAGCGATCCCGAAGGGCCGTGGACCGCGCCGATCAACGTCATTGCGGCCGCTGGACTGGAGGATCCGGCCCCCTTCTGGGACGAGGATGGAACGGCCTGGCTGATCCATGGCAAAGTGGGCGCAGGTCCCCTCATCCTGCACCGGATGACCGGCGACGGGTCGCGGGTGCTCGACGACGGGGTTGTCGTCGCCGAGGACAAGGACAAGCTGCCAGTTCTCGAGGGACCGAAGCTCTACAAGCGCGAGGGTTGGTACTACATCTTCGCGCCGATCGGCGGCGTGGAGAATGGTCCGCAGGCGGTCGGCCGGTCCCGAGACATTCGCGGCCCGTACGAGTGGCGTACGGTGCTGGTGCCGGGCACGACCCAGGTCCAGGGACCGCACCAGGGCGGCTATGTCGAAACGCCGTCCGGAGAGGGATGGTTCATCCACTTCAATTCGACCGGCGCCTTCGGCCGGATCGATTACCTGGAGCCGGTCGAGTGGCGCGACAGTTGGCCAATCATCGGCGAACCGCTTCCGAGCGGTCACGCAGGACAACCTGTTCTCAGTTTTCGCATGCCCGACACGGGCAGCCCGCCATCGAGCGATCGGCTGCAGGCTTCCGACGAGTTCTCTTCCCCGCAACTTGGCTTGCAGTGGTCGTGGAACCACAACCCCCAGGACAGCGCGTGGAGCCTCGCGGCGCGGCCGGGGTTCCTCCGCCTGACCGCCCTACCGGCCGAACAACTCGTGACCGCGCGCAACACCCTGACCCAGATACTTCAGGGGCCATCGAGCGAGATCACCGCGCGCATCGACGTGTCAGGCATGCACGATGGCCAACGGGCCGGGCTCACCTTGTTCGGCGTCCGCCCGGCGTGGATCGGCGTCGTTCGCGAAGAAGGCCGGTCGCGAGTAACCCTGTCGATCGAAGGCGACGAGACGGCAGGACAAGAGCTCATGGGCCAGACGATTGAACTGCGGGCGGTCGTGGCTGCTGACCAGACCGTGACCTACTCCTACAGTCTCGACGGTGGCGGTTCTTTCCTCCCCTTCGGAGAGGCAATCCCCCTGTCTCGCTTCTCCTGGTGGAAAGGCTCACGCCCCGCCCTGTTCAGCTTCACCCGCGGTGTTCCCGGTGGCTGGGTCGACGTCGACTGGGTTCGCGTGTCCGGGGAGGCTCAGCTTAGGACAAGGCCGGCAGGACCAACACCGGGCAACTAACCTCGCTGACTAGACGCTCGGTCGTGCTGCCCCGGATGGCGTCGAGGAAGCCGTCGCGCCCCGCAGTGGGCATGGCGACCATGTTCACCCCCTCTGCCTCCTGCAACAGGGTCTCGACCACCGGCCCGTTGACGGTGCGAACCGGCAGTGCCCCGCCGCGACCATCCTCGATCAGCGGTGCATCGCCACCCACGTGCACGAAGTCGAACGTCACTTCGAGCGCACCCGTCAACGACTGCAATTGGGCGATCACCCCGTTGGGCGAAGGATTATGGTCGACCGGCACCAACACGGTTTCGAGCTGCATCGCACCGGTGTCCGCGGCGACAAAAGGCCGTGCCTCCGGCCCCAGGACCAGCGTCGGCACCAGCGTTTCCCTCACCACTTCGGCGGTGACCGATCCCTTGAGCAGCCGCTCGAGGCCAGCATGCCCCCGGCTGGCCATCACGAGCAGATCGGGCCGATGCTCCTGCAGATAGTTGGACAGGCCGTCGCCCGCGTCGTCGTCACGGATATCGACCTTGCGCACCTCTACGCCGGTCCGTGCGAGGATGTCCTCAACCTGCGCATCCTCGTCGAGGTAGTTCCACCGGTGCAGCACCTCTCGAACGCGCGGAAACGCCTGCCATTGGGGAGAGACCTGCGGGTGGCGGACATGGAGTAGGTCGAGCCGGCTGCGATTGAGCAGCGCCAGCCGCAGCGCATGTTCGAACGCGGTAGAACCCGCGTCGGAGAAATCGGTCGGAAGAGCAATGGAGTGGATCATTGGGCGGTCCGTCGACTTGATGGTTCCGTCCAATATGCGGGGGAAGTTAGCGCCTGTATCTCAGGGATATTGCTTAGTCGGGCGGGCGCTACACCCTGCCAAACCAGCTAACCGCCAAACCCGATCCCTCGCAGCGTTGCCTCGTCGGCAACAAGCGGCTGCCCGTCCCGAAAACCATTGGCCTGCAGCAAGTACGCCACCACCGCGAGGTAGTCCGCCTCAGGCAGCGATCCGCCCGCACCTGGCGGCATTGTCGTCCGCACGAGCGTGACGAAGTCGGCCATGGTTCGCCCGCGCCAGTTGGCGAGGAAAGCTGCGCCCTGCACCGGCGGCACGCCGGGTCCTGGCGTGAAGGTGGCGCCATGGCAGGCGGCGCAGCGGGTGTCGTAAACTGCCTTGCCTGCAGTCGCCTGGGCGAGGCTGAACACGCCGTCGCTCACCTTGCGAGAGGGAGCGGCGTCGAGCGCGGGGTCGTTGGTGGTTACCCTTGCCGCCGGATCGATCGGCGCCTTGACCGGGCCAAGATGACCAATCCCCGCCTCGGGCAAAGCGAAGACGTAGAGCGTGTTCTGGCCACCGTGGATGAGTTCGGGCGTGAACACGTCGCTGAGCCAGCGGCCAGTGGAGACCGCAAGGTATTGGTGCCCGTCGACTTCGAACGTCGCCGGATATCCCGTGACGGAAGAACCGAGGTTGACCTCCCACAGGATCGCGCCGGTTCGATCGTCCATGGCACGCAAGCGCCCACCGGCGTCACCCGCGAAGACAAGCCCACCGCCGGTCGTCATCAGCGACTGCATTCCCGCGCGCTGGGCGTACTTCCACTCAGTTCGCCCGGTGACGGCGTTGACCGCGTGGATCACGCCGACATTGCTTTCGGCCCCCGGCGCGAGCTGCTGTCGTGTGGCCATGCCGTAGACGCCTGGCCCGTCGGGGCTCGGGGCGACAGCGGAGACCATGGCGCAAGTGTTCTGCGCCGGGAAATACATCGTCTCGGTCAGCGGGCTGTAGGCGGGGGCCTGGTAGTTTGCCCCGCCAGTGGCCGAGGGACAGACAAATGCCGCCTTGCCGTACTCGGTGAACACGGTGGCGGGATTGACCGTCACGCGGCCGGTCTTGCCATCGATCGATTGGACCACGTTCTGGTAGACCGTTGGCCGCGCCCAAAGGAACTCGCCGGTCTCTCGGTCGAGTGTGTAGACCACCCCGGTCTTGCCCGGCACGCCGGTGAGGACCTTGTAGGTCTTGCCGCGCTTGATCTTCGGATTGATCCAGGCAACCTCGGCCGGATCTGGCGCCACTTCCTCGTCCATCAGCATGCGCGGGAACGGGTGGTCGAGGTCCCAGTGGTCGACGATGTGCTGGTAGTGCCAGACGATCTTCCCGGTCTTCACATCGAGCGCCAGGGTCGAGTTATGGTAGAGGTAATCGAGGTCGTTGCCCGCGAGCGAGATCTTTGGTGCCGGGGCGCTGACCGAAGTGCCCATGTAGACCAGCTTGAGCTGCGGATCGTAGCTGGCGATCATCCAGGCGCCGACCTGCTGGCGCTTCTCTTCGGGTACGCTGCCCCAGGTGGCGCTGTTCGGATCACTGCCACGCGCGATGGTGCTGGTCCGCCAGACCTCGCGTCCGGTCAGCGCGTCGTGGGCGGTGATGACGCAGGCGTCGGGTCCGCCTTCTGGCTCGCAGCTTCGGCCGGTGATCGCCAGGCCATCGGCAATGATCGGGCCGGACGATTGCTTGGCTCCGAGCTTGTAGTCGAGGATCTTCGTCTCCCACACCTGCTCGCCGGTGCGGGCGTCGAGCGCGTAGATGAAATCGTCGGAGCTGCTGGCGATGATCAGGTTGCCGTAAATGGCGATGTTGCGCTTGGTGTCCGGTACAGTGAGGAACTGGCGGACGTCCTCGGGCACCGCCCGGCGATGCTCCCACAGCACGTCACCTGACTTGGCGTCGATCGCGGCGATCACGTCACCCGGTTCGGGGAAGTAGAGCACGCCGTTGTGGACCAGTGGGGTGCCCTCTTGCGATCCGGCGTTGAGCGGGCGTGCCCAAACGAGGCGGAGCTGGTTGACGTTTGCACGGTCGATCTCGGCCAACGGGCTGTAGCCCCAGGAATCGAGTGTGCGCCGCCAGCTCAGCCAGTCCTTGGGGTCGGGCTGTTGGATCATGGCGTCGGTGACCGGCTCGAACGAAGCCCCGGACTGACCGACGGCTTGGGCGAATGCCAATGACGCCAAGGCCACTCCCACGGCCGCCCTTGCGGCCATGCGCTTCGCTATCATCCCGTCCCTCCCGATATGTTTGGGGCGAGACTAGCACGGATTGGCGGCGGCTCCAGTGGGCGTGGGGGTTAGCCCGCCTTGCCGACGAGGATGCGGATGTGCGGGCGAGGCAACGGGAGCGGCTGGGCAAAAAGTCGGGGGCAGCTGTGGAAGCTGCCCCCGTCCCCCCATTCTCGATCATGTATCCCTCTCCTCTTGAGAGAGGGTTGGGTGAGAGTAGGCATAATCTGTTCCATGACCCTCACCCTCCGCGCCTTAAGGCGCTCCTCCCTCTCCCACGGGGAGAGGGCTTTTCTCAATTCAGCCCCAACGCCGCCTTTACCGCGGCCCAGGACACCAGCTTGAAGTTCTGCGCCGCAGGCTGGTTATGGCCGTCCTGCGCGATGAACAGCCCGTCCGGGTAGTCAGCGCCGAAGCTGCCGCCGGCGAGCTCTATGCCGTCGGTTTCCTCAGTCGAGCCAAACTTGCCAGCCACGATCCTGAAGCGGCCGAGCGGAGTCATGTCCGGCAAGGCGAACACGGCATAGGCGTTGTCGCCCTGGCTGGAGGCGACGAGCACCGCCCGGTCACCAGTGCGCAACAACGCCAGGCCTTCGACGTCAGCTACGAGGTGCTGGTTATCAACCGGCGCCACCAGCTTGCCCTCGGTCGCGCCCGGAGCAAACTTCCAGATGCCGACGTCTTCTTCGCCGACATAGAGCGTCCCGTCAGACGGATCGACCACGCACCCTTCGGTCTGGGTGGAGAGCTTCATCGTGCGCAACGGCTCGCCCGTGGGCGTTCCGTTGAGTTTGATCCGCACTTCGTGGGTCACCCCTTCCTTGAGCACTGAATAGGCGATCAGGCTGTCGCCGTTGCGCCAAAGGCAAACGCCGTAAGCCTCGCCCGTCCCGCCCGAGACCGCGCCGAGCGGTTCGAGGCGAGCCTTGGCGGTGTCGAGCCGCCACAGGCGCAGCTTGGCATTGGCCGGATCGTTGCGGTCGCTCGCCACCACGATCACGCGTCCGTCGGGCATTGTCGCCAGGTCGACGTTGTTGAGCAGGCCCGAGTTGTCGGTGAACCGCGTCTTGCCCGACAAGTCGTAGACCAGCAGGCCAGACTTCTTGTCGGTCGCGACGATCAGGCTCGCGGCCGGGTCAGCAGCGTTGCGCCAGATCGCCGGGTCGTCGGCGGCATCCTCGTTCGCGGTGCCGACCGGGTCCGTCTCGGCCACCGCAGTGACCTCGACGGCCGGCAGGCCCACGGGGTTGGAGGCGCATCCGGCGAGCGCAAAGCTCGCCGTCGCCAGGGTTATTGCCAGAGTGCGCATCAGAAGGCGTACCGTCCGACCAGTTGGAACACCGGTCCAGCCCGTTCGCTCTCGAGTTCATATTCGTCGAAGTCGCGATCCACCTGATCCTCGATCGAGTCGAACTTGTTGAACGCTTCCTTCTTCTTGCCGTCGAGCAAGTTCGAACCGACCGCACGGATGGTGAAGCTGTCACCGACACGCTTCTCGATGAAGATCTCGAGATCCGCGCCGTAAGTGGTGGTCACTTCCTCAGTGAGGACGCGACCGAACGCCGAGCCCTGCTTGCGGTAGGTGGCGCCCAACGCAACGCCGTATTTCGGCAGGTTCTGGATCACGCCGAAGTTGTACACCAGGTCCGACTGATCGTTGAAGCGACGTTCCCCGAACGCATCCTCGACCGAGCTGTCGAGCACCGAAAGGTTGCCGAACACACCGGTGTTGGGGAGGCCGATGAAGCCCAGGTCAGCCGAAAGGTCGAATTCGACACCATAGACCTCGCCGTCGCCAACGTTCTGCGGCTGAAGGACGATGCCGTCGCCGTTGTCGCTGGGAATGGGATCGCCGTTATCATCGAACACCGTCGCCAGCTCAACCAGATCGTCGATCTTGCGATAGAACACGTTGACCCCGATCACGCCGGTACGGCCAAGGTGATGCTCGTAGCCGAAATCGGCGCCCCAGGCCTTCTCCGGCATCAGCAGCGGATTGCCCTGGAAGTCGTTGTCGCCGATCTCTTCTTCCAGCGTTGCCGGCGTCAGATAGTCGAACTGCGGCCTACGCACAGTGCGCGCACCCGAAAGCGTGAACCGACCCATGCCGATGTCGTACTTGAGCGACGCGGACGGCAGGAAATAGTTATAGTCGTTGTCGACCGCTACTTCCTCGATCAGGTCGGTGATGCGGGTCCGGGTGCTCTCCCAGCGGACGCCGGCTTCCCAGCTAACCACGCCATGATCGCCTTCGAACAACGCATAGAGGTCGCGGCGCCTTTCACTGATGGTGCTGAGGTCCACGGCTTCCGGATCGTCGAACGCACCGATCAGATCGGCGGGAGAGTTCGTGAACTGATCCCAGTTGCGGTCGTCGAGTCCGCCGTCCTGCTCGGCCTCGCCGATGTTTGTGTCGCGATCCTTGTCCTGCAGGAAGCCGCCCACCACGAAGTTGATGTCCATCGACACCGGGACTTGGTGATCGAGAGCGAATGACAGCTCCTGGTCATCGTTGTGCTGAGCCGTGAGCTTGCTTTCCCACTCGGGATCGTCGCCTTCGTCGGTATCGAACGCGACTTCGGTCTCGGTCGAATCGACGTTGTCGTTGAAGCGCGCGAGGTTAGCCTTGAACGTGGTCTTGCCGAACGACCATTCGTGGGCGAGCTTGGCACCGAAGGTCCAATTTTCCTGGTCGATATCTTCAAGCTGGTGCGCGTCGGTCAGGAGGCCCAGATTGTCGTCATCTTCGAATTCGACCGGTCCAGGGGTGCCCGAGACGACGTTGTATTCGAAGCTGCGCTCGGTCTCGGTGCGGTCCGTGCGGACATAGTTGCCGCTGAACTCGACCGTGGTCGTGTCGGACTCGAGAATGTAGCTACCGTTGAACGCATAGTCCGTACCGTCGCGGATATCGCTCTGGTCTTCGCGATTTTCGAAGTCGTCGGTGGCGAAGTTCGGATTGTTCTCCGGTGAGTCGCTGTAACGGAGGCTCAGCTTCTCCTTCGGATTGTAACGGCCTTGCAGGTTGGCGCCGACAAGCACCCGGCCCGGCCCGAGAGCCCCGCCGTAATAGAGGCCGAGAGTAGGCTTCAGTTCGCCGTCATCGAACAGGATCCCACCGCCCTTGATGTATCCACCGTCGAGGGCGAGCGCGTCGCGCAGCTTGATGTTGATCGTGCCAGCCACCGCATCGCCCGTGCGGCGTGCCGAGGAGGAACGAACGATCTCGACCTGCTCAATGAGCTCTGCAGGGATACGGTCGAGGAAGAACGAGCGGTCGGGGTTGGGACCCGGCACTCGCTCGCCGTTGATCAGGATCTGGGTGTAGCCCGGATCGAGGCCACGCAGGCGCGGGCCATCGCTTTCGATGACGTCCGAGAGGAACGTGACCGAAGGAACGCGCTTGAGCGCGTCGCCGGCAGTCAGCGGCTCGAAGCGCTGGAAGTAGTCTTCGTCATAGACCAGAACGGGTTCGGCGCCCTCGCTACGGTTGCGGAAACCGATGTCGGCCTGGACCACGATCTGGTTGCTGGTTTGCGGCTGCGCGGCTTCGCTCGAGCCCTCGTCAGCGCTATCAGCGACTTGCGCCTGTGCAGGCAGCGTAAACGCTAGTGCGATCGCGGTGAATGCTGCACCATTCGAAAGGTGCCCCCAAAGTCTCATTACTGTCCTCCGTCCATGTGACGAAGGGGCCTCTAGGGGCGGCTAGTGACGCTTTGCGGACGGTTCGATTGCAGGACTATGACGGTGACAAATGTGCCCTTGTGGCAACAGGTTTCCTGTCGCGGCCTCAGTCCGCTTCCGGCGCCTCTGAATTGAGCTGCACGTAGTTCTGCAGCCCCATCCGTTCGATCATGTCGAACTGGGTTTCGAGGAAGTCGATGTGCTCTTCCTCGCTTTCGAGGATGCGTTCGAAAATCTCGCGGCTGACGTAGTCGCGCACGCTTTCGGCGTAAGCGATCGCGTCTTTGAGCAGCGGGACGGCCTCATATTCCAGCGCGAGATCGGCCTTGAGGATTTCCTCTACCGTCTCGCCCACCTTGAGCTTGTGCAAGGCCTGGAAGTTGGGGAGTCCATCGAGGAACAGAATCCGCTCCGACAGCGTGTCGGCGTGCTTCATCTCGTCGATCGATTCGTGACGCTCGTACTCGGCGAGCTTCTTCACGCCCCAGTGATTGAGCACGCGGTAATGCAGCCAGTACTGGTTGATCGCCGTCAGCTCGTTCGTGAGCGCCTTGTTCAGGTATTCGATTACCTGCGGATCACCCTTCATCGCGCATTCTCCTGCATGCGCGCATTATCGGCCAGCGGCACCCTCGGAGGCAACCCTAAACTGGCAAAAAACCCCAGAAATCCTGGGGTTTGCGAATGATTGTCAGGATCGTGTCAGGCAGCTGCGAGTGCGAGTTGCGAACCGCACAGGCGCTCTTCGAAAATGATCTCGTCAGCCTCTTCCAGGCACTGCCCGCATTGGGGCCGTTTGCCGAGAGTTTCGTAGACGCGTTCAGCATTTCCGCAGCTACGCTGAGCAGCGCGGCGGAGTTCGCATTCCCGAACGGCATTGCAGACGCAGATGTACATGACCCCTTCGAACTAATGCGAATGGATCGCAGTATCAAGCCTTATTTGCGAATGGGCATCAATTGCCAGTACGTCAGGCAGCGCCACAGCCATTCGAGCGGGCCGTAGCGGAAGTGTGCGAGCCAGGGCTTCGACCAGGCCAGCATCAAAACCCACGCCAGAAGCACGAACGGCAGTAGCCCGAGTCGGTGCAACTGGCCGAACTGACCGCCCGCCCATCCCTGGAAGACGAACATCATCAGGATCGAGCCGCCCAGGTAGTTGCTGAATGCCATTCGTCCAGCCGCGACCACGCGGCTACCGAGCCAGCCTTGCGCGGCTCTCGGAGCCCATAGCGACAACAGGGCGGTGAGGCCGAGAACCATCGGCAGGTGAAGGAACGCGGACAGGCCGTTGAACGCAAACTGGGTCAGCAACACCGGAAAGCCCGCCGACATGACCCACAAGCCGATCGGCAAGGTCAGCGCGGCTCCGCCGGCGAACCCGATCCAGCCCCAGCGCCGCATCTTCGCGCGATCCAGCCGGCCCTCGAACAGTCCCAGGCGATAGAGGGCCATGCCGATGAGCATCAGCGGTATCGTCTCTACCAGGGTGAAGAACAGGAGCTCAAACGGCAGTTCAGGCCCTTCCTGGGTCACGCGCCAGGCCACAAGCTTGGGCCAGTCCCCGACTTGCGTCACCTCGGTTTCCTCGTTCGCCTCCTTCACCAAATCGGCGGCGCCTGCTTGAGCCTGCTCGTGCGAGAGCGGCGTCGGGTCGGGGATCGGGGGGAAGCCCTCCGCGGCCAACGACGATCCAAAGGCGGCCGAGAAAACCAGGGCTCCGGCGAGGAACCAGGCCACCCCAATCCGCAGCTGTGCCCGCGCGTCCCAGCCGGTCATGAGCAGCGCGCCAAACCCAGCGACGGCGTAGAGCAAGAGGATGTCGCCCGTCCAAATCAGGAATGTGTGGGCGGCCCCGAAGACACCCAGCCACGCGAGCCGCCGGATTTGCAGGTCGGGCCTGCCACCGCGCGCGTCGACGCGATCGAGGAACAGGATCAGTCCGGCCCCGAACAGCAATGTGAAAATCCCGCGCAGCTTTCCATCGATCAGGACGAACTGGAACAGCCACACGAACCGGTCGAACGCGGTCGATCCGCCCGGCAGGCCTTCGGGCCAGTAGTAGGCCAGCATCGGATGCCCGTAGGCGACGATGTTGGGGAACAGGATGCCGAGCACCGCAATGCCGCGAATGAAGTCGAGCGCCACGATACGCTCTGCCGCGCTGACCGGCTGGCTGGGTGCGGCACTCTGGACTTCGACCTCGCTCATGCACTTCCCCAGCCTAAGGGGAAGGCCATAGGGCGCTTCAGCTGCGGGTCACAAGGCAATCCTGACCCGAATGCTGAAGCGACCGGCACGCCTCATCGGCGGCGGCGCGAGTGGGGAAGCCACCCGCTTGCAGCTTGGTCACCCGGCCAGAGGGGATCATCAGCCGCTCCCTGCCCTTGAGCTCAGCCCGGCCGCTAAGCTTGCTCCACAATTTCTCGGCGTTGCCCGCAACCGAGAACGCACCGAGCTGTACCCGCCAGGGGCCCGTGGCGACTTGAGCGGGCGCGCGTGCCGGTGTCGGGGCAGTCGTCCGTTCTGGCGCCGGTGCTGGCCTTGCCATTGGTGCAGGAGTCTCGATCACCGAGACGACGACCGGCTTCGCCTCCCGCACCTCGGCGACAACGGGTTCACTCACCGGCCCACTGGCCCTACCCAGCGCGAAGCTCACTCCAGCATCGGCAGGATTTTCCATGCCCGTCGCCCGGACGGCATCGTCGAGAGCCGACCGCGCTGCGACAACTCGCGGCGTTGCGGGAGTGACCGGCTGCGGGTCGGCGCTGACGAGCGAAGGTTCAAGTTCGGCCGCCGTAAGTTCGGTTGCCCGAGCGAGCTGCGCCTCTTCACGCAGCTGCGTCGCCAGACCGGCGCCTTGCTGGCGTTGCTCGAGCGGGATGGCCTGGTCCATCTCGGAAAGGGCGGCAGCCGCTTGTGGCAGCCCCTGCCCGTTCGCCAAGGTCAGCAAGGCATAGGCACGCGCCCAGTCGCGCTCCAGCAGGTCTCCGTTGAAGTGGGCCACGCCGAGCAGATACTGCGCGCGCGGATCACCCCGCCGGGCGGCTGCTTGCACATAAGGTAGCGCGGCTTCGCGACGGCCATCCTGGAACAGCATCAGTCCATAGGTATCGGCGGCCCGGATGTGACCGGCCGCCGCGGCGCGGGCGTAGAGATCCTCAGCGCGGCCCGCATCGATCGGCACCCCCCGTCCCAACCGATAGGCCTGGGCGAGATTGAACATGGCATCGGCATCGCCGTTGGCGGCGGGCGCTTCCCATTCGCGCACGGCCACGGCGAAATCGCCCCGGCTCCAAGCGTCGACGCCCGCCTTGACGTCCGCCATCGCGGGCGCGGCGCCCAGCACGGCGAGCGCGAGAATGGCGGCGCGGACCGGCTTGTTCAGATCAGATAGCATGGCGCGGCTTGCCCCGGCTCCGTTAGTCAGTTCGAAACCGCAGGATAGTAAATGAGCCATTAGCAAATGCTTTATGCCGCTCGTTTTTTCCCAAAAGCGGACAAGAACTCCGATTACCGCCCGCATTTTCGGAAAGGGTGGCCGAGTTAACCCAAAATTTAGGGTGTTCTGCGATCTCCAATGTCGAATGGGCCGGAAATGCGTTGTCTCCGGCGTCGAATCAGGGGGAATTGGTCTTGCGCGTATTGGCATTGGCTTCGCAGAAAGGCGGGTCGGGCAAGACCACGCTCTCGGGTCACCTGGCGGTCCAGGCGCAGCGCGCGGGCGCCGGCCCTGTGGTCCTGATCGACATCGATCCTCAAGGCTCTCTCGCCGATTGGTGGAACGAACGCGAAGCCGATTACCCGGCCTTTGCCCAAACCACTGTCGCGCGGCTCGCGAACGATCTGGCCATCCTCCGCCAGCAAGGTTTCAAGCTCGCGGTAATCGACACGCCTCCGGCCATTACCATGGCGATCCAGTCGGTCATCTCGGTGGCTGAACTGATCGTGGTGCCGACGCGCCCTTCGCCGCATGACTTGCGCGCCGTCGGCGCTACGGTCGATCTGTGCGAACGCGCCGGCAAGCCGCTGATCTTCGTGGTCAACGCTGCCACCCCCAAGGCCAAGATCACCTCGGAAGCCGCCGTCGCGCTGTCGCAGCACGGCACGGTCGCCCCGATCACCCTGCACCATCGCACCGACTACGCCGCCTCGATGATCGACGGCCGGACGGTCATGGAAGTCGAGCCCGAAGGACGCAGCGCCCAGGAAGTCGTGGCGCTGTGGCACTACATCGCCGACCGCCTCGAAAAGAACTTCCGCCGGACGGTCTTCGCCGCTCCCGGCACCGCGGTTCAAACGCCCGGCAATTATCGCCCGCAAGGCGGCTTCGGCCGCCGCGTCGCCCAGTAAGAGGGAGACGTAACCATGAGCGAACCCAAGAATTTCGCTTCGCTCGGCCCCTCGCTTCTGGCCCGCAAGGGCGGCGCGAAACCGGCGATGCGCCCACAGATGGCGTCGCTCGGCGGCGCGCAGACGGCTCAGGCTCTTGCCCAGGATCTCGAGGATCTCGGGTGGAACGACATGGGTCAGGAGGATGAACTCCCGGCGCCGGTGCACAAAGCCGAAATCTACTCGCTGACCCCGGCCGCATCGTCCGGTTCGTTCAGCGACGAAGAGCTCGGCGAAGAAGAAGAATTCGATGACGAGGAAGACTATCCCAGCCTCGTCACCCCCGCGGAAGAAGCTGGCATTCCCAGCTTCGTCGCGCCCGAACCCGAGGTACTGCGCCAACGGCGGGCTGTCGAAACGGCAGTTACCGTCCAGCCGCAGCGCCGCGAGCCACAACGCCGCAGTGCCCCCGAGGCGGGCCGTCGTGCAGCTTTCACGCTGCGTCTCGATGGCAAGCGTCACCTGAAGCTGCGCCTTGCCAGCACGGTCATGAACCGTAGCGCGCAGCAGCTGGTGACAGCGGCGTTAGACAAGTTCCTGTCAGAGATTCCGGAGGTCGAGGTACTCGCTGTGCAGGTGGAGCGTGACTTACATCAACGGATATAGAGGCCAATGACCATGAACCGCACCATCGCCAACAAGCGTGGGATCCACATCGCCCTGACCACGACCCTGGCCGGGACTCTCCTGGCAAGTTGTGCGACGGGCACGCCACCGTCCGCGGCCATTTCGGCCGGCCTGGCGCAGGAAGCGCTTGCCCAGGGCAAGCAGGACAAGGCGATCACGCACGCCGAGGCGGCCGTTCTGGCAGAGCCCCGCAACGCCGAATTCCGCGCGACTCTGGCTTCGGCCTATCTCGACGCGGGCCGGTTCGATTCCGCTGCCGCCACTTTCAGTGACGCGATGGAGCTCGGCAACGGCTCGCCCCGCGTGGTGCTTGGGCGCGCCCTGGCACTCGCCGGTGCCGGCAAGCATGCCGAAGCCGCCGAACTGCTCAACAAGCACGAAGGCGATATCGCCACGGCCGACCTCGGCCTGGCCCTCGCCATCTCCGGGCAGCAGCAGCGCGGCATCATGCTGATGTCGAACGCCATCCGCCGCGGCGAGAACACCGCCAAGATGCGGCAGAACCTGGCCTATTCCTACGCCCTCGGCGGCCAGTGGCGCGAAGCGCGCCTGATGGCGCAGCAGGACGTGCCGGCCGACAAGGTTGGCGACCGCATGGCCGAGTGGGCCATGATGGCCCAGCCCGAAGCCTGGCAGCAACGCGTTGCCACTCTGCTGGACGTACCGGCAGGCGTGCGCGACACCGGCCAGCCGGCCCAGCTGGCCCTGGCCAACAATCCGGCTATCGAACAGCTTTTCGCCGAAGCCGCCGTTCCGACGGCCGAGCCGGCCTTCACCGAGTTCGCCGAGCCGTCGGGAGAGCTTCCGGCCCTCGCTTCGATCGATCCCAGCGCAGGGATCGAGCGCATCGAGCGTCCCACCCTTCAGCCGGTCAGCGCTGCTCCCGCGGTCGCTCCGGTTGTCCAGGTTGCGCAGGTCGCCCCGCGCGCCGCTCCGCAACCTTCTGCCCGTCGCGCCCCGGCTCGCGCCGTCGCTGCTTCGGCTCAGCAGGCTAACGGGACGCACCGGGTGCAGCTCGGCAGCTTCCTCAGCGAAGCGAGCGCTCGCCGCGCCTGGAACATCTACGCTCGCAAGTATCCCGAGTTGTCCGGGCACCAGATGGTGATTTCGGAGGCCGTGGTTCGCGGCAAGCACTACTGGCGCGTTTCGGCCGCCGGCTTTGCCAAGTCCTCGTCCACCGCAATGTGCGGCCGGGTGAAGGCTTCGGGCAACACCTGCTTCGCTTACGACCAGAGCCGCCCGCTTCCGGGCGCGGTCGACACCGGCGTGCAATTGGCGCGCCGTTGAACTTTCACTCGATTAGTTCGAGTACCCAGGACCCCTCCCCTAACCGGGAGGGGTTTTGCTTTTTGGGTCACGCGAAGGCGCGAGGAGGGGGTGCCTGTGCGTACCCACTCACTCATGCTCTTCCGTCATCCTGAACTTGTTTCAGGACCCATTTCTCGTCACTCCCTGAAGCGTAGCGGCTGGGCGCCAGCTTGCCGCAAGGTGGGGTGTTCACCCGACGGCTCCGTGCGGGCGGAAGAACGGATCCTGAAACAAGTTCAGGATGACGGGTGTGCGTGTGAGCTTCAGACAAGCAAGAACACCCGCTGGCGAATGCGGGCCTAACGCCAGGAGAAAACGCGGACGGGCAAAGGCCGGCGCGTCCTGGGCGTCACAGGATTGCCTTGCGCGAGCATGGAATGCGAACGGCGGCGAGGGCTGCGACCAAAACTCGCTACACCCTCTGACGATGTCGAAGGGCGCCGGCCTTAGCTGCGGGAGAGTGAGAACGAAGCGCTACCGCTCCCGCACCCGTCGCTTGTCAGGTGTCAACTGACGGCGGGTCATCTAACCGATATGGTTCACAAAGTCAAGCAAAAAGGGCCTGATTAGGCTAACCGACTTCCACCCCACCCTTCCACAGACCAGTGACACGACCCTGGACCGGCTGACGGTCAAACGGGGTGTTCCCGGCGGTGGCCGCCATCTTGGTAGAGTCGACGATCCAGGGCTTTGCCGGATCGATCAAGGCAACGTCCGCCTCGGCCCCGGCACGCAACTCGCCGGCCTGAACCCCAAGCAGCAAAGCGGGGTTGCGAGAGACGAGATCGAAAGCGCGTTCCATCGGGATCACCCGATCGCGCACCAGCGTCAGCACCAGGGCGAGCAGCGTTTCGGCCCCGGCCATGCCCGGCGTGGCATCGGCGAACGGCAGGCGCTTGTCCTCCGGTCCGCGTGGATCGTGGCCCGACGCGATGACGTCGATCGTGCCATCGCCGATGGCGTCGATCACCGCTTGCCGGTCCGCCTCTTCGCGCAGCGGCGGAGACAGGCGGGCGAAGGTGCGGAAGCCTTGCAGCGCCAGGTCCGAGAGCATGAAATGCGCCGGCGTGACGCCCGCCGTCACCGCTACACCCCGGCCCTTTGCCGCCCGGACAAGGCCGAGCGCGGCCCGTGTCGTCACCTGGCGCAAGTGCAGGCGTGCGCCGGTCATTTCTGCCAGGGCGATGTCGCGCGCAACCGCCAGGGCCTCGGCTTCGGCCGGAGCGCTGGGCAGGCCGAGGCGAGTGGCCATTTCACCCGCCGTCGCCGCCGCTTGGCCGGCGATGCCGCCGTCCTCGGCATGGGTAACGACGACCAGGCCGAGCATGGCGGCATATTGCAGCAGGCGCAGCATGACGCCGCTGTCGCCGATCCAGGCGCGGCCCGTGGCCACGGCGCGGGCTCCGGCATCGCGCATCAGCGCCAGTTCGGCCAATTGCGCACCTTCGAGCCCCACCGTGGCGGCGGCGAGCGGATGGACCCAGAAGTCGGGCTTGCCGCTCGCAGCAGCGAACCGCACGCGAGCCGGATGGTCGAGCGGCGGGGACTGGTCGGGCATCAGCGCGGCGCGGGTAATGCCGCCGAAATGGAACGCCGGCTTGTCGATCGCGAATACGCCGAAGTCGACCAGGCCGGGGGCGATTAGCCGTCCGCCGGCATCGACAACTTCGTCGCCGTCCTGCGGCCGAACCTCGCCGACGGCTTCGATCATGCTCTGGACGCAGCGGATCGAGCCGCCTTTCACGCCTGAGGGCGTGACCAGCAAGCCGCCGGTGATCGTGAGCGGGCGCAGCTGCTTCATGCCCAGCCCTCCACGCCGCGCGCTCGTCGGGTCAGCACGTCGAGGCAGGCCATGCGGATGGCGACGCCCATCTCCACCTGGTCGGTGATGATCGAGCGGCCGGCCAGATCGGCCACGGTGCTATCGATCTCCACCCCGCGGTTCATCGGCCCGGGATGCATCACGATGGCATCGGGCGCCGCGCGGGCCAGCCGCTCGGTGGTGAGGCCGTAGAGGTGGCGATACTCGCGCGGGCTGGGGATGAACTGGCCCTCCATCCGCTCGTTCTGCAGGCGCAGCATCATCACTACCTCGGCGCCATCGAGCGCGGCGTTGAAATCGGAGAACGGCGTCACGCCCATCGCCTCGATCCCGGCAGGCATCAGCGCTGGAGGCGCGCAAACCCGCACCACCGCGCCGAGCGCCTGCAGGCACAGGATGTTGGAACGGGCCACGCGGCTGTGGAGGATGTCGCCGCAGATCGTCACCACCAGGCCGTTGAATTCGTGCCGCCCCCGCGCGCGCAGGGCGTGGCGCAAGGCCAAGGCGTCAAGCAAGGCCTGGGTCGGGTGCTCGTGCTGTCCGTCGCCGGCGTTGAGCACCGGGCAATCGACTTGCTCGGCGATAAGCTGGACCGCGCCCGAACTGCCATGGCGGATCACGATCGCATCGACGCGCATGGCGTTGAGCGTCATCGCGGTGTCGATCAGCGTCTCGCCCTTCTTCACGCTCGACTGCGCGGCATGCATGTTGACCACGTCGGCGCCCAGGCGCTTGCCGGCGATCTCGAAGCTGAGCAGCGTGCGCGTGGAGTTTTCGAAGAAGGCGTTGATGATGGTGAGCCCGGCCAGCCTGTCGGTATGCTTCTTCGGCTGCCGGTTGAGCTCGACCCACTGTTCCGCCTCGTCGAGCAGATAATGTATCTGGTGGGTTTCGAGCTGGCCAATGCCCAGCAAGCTGCGATGCGGAAAGGCTAGCGCACCGGCCGGATAGCGGCCTGCGACAGGAGGGGTGTTCGCCGATGTCATTAAAGCCGAGCCCATAGGGCCTGCCCCGGGGGCTGGCAAGCTGCCTCCTGGGGACAATGCCGTTTCGACTGGCACCGATGACCCCGGCCCTCTAGATTGTCATGTGTTGGAAGATTTGCGGAAACAGGGGCATAGGATGAGTTTTGCAGGCAAAGTCTGGCGGTTGCTCGTCGGCATCAAGGACGCGCTCGCCCTGCTGTTCCTGCTGCTGTTCTTCGCGGGGGTCTTCGCGATCCTCAATTCGCGCCCGAGCCCCGGCGTGGTGCGCGAAGGGGCGCTGCTGCTCGACCTCGACGGTGCGGTGGTCGAGGAAGTGTCGCCGGTCGATCCGCTGACCTGGTTGCTCTCCTCCGCAGTGCCGACACAGGAATTCGCCGCGCGCGATGTCGTGCGTGCGATCGATGAGGCCGCCAAGGACAAGCGGATCAAGGCCATCGCGCTCGATCTCTCGACTTTCCTCGGCGGTGGCCATGTCCACATGCAGGAAATCGGCGAAGCGCTCGACCGCTTCCGGACCACCAAGAAGCCGGTGCTCGCTTACGCCGTGGCCTATAGCGACGATTCGATGATGCTCGCGGCCCATGCCAGCGAGGTCTGGGTCGATCCGATGGGCGGCGCGGCGATCACCGGGCCGGGTGGCGAGCGGCTTTACTATGCCGGCCTGCTCGAACGGCTGAAGGTGAACGCCCATGTGTTCCGGGTCGGCACCTACAAGAGCGCGGTCGAACCCTATCTGCTCGGCGGCATGTCGCCCGAGGCCCGTGAGAACTACGAACAGCTCTACGGCTCGCTGTGGCAGGAATGGCAGGCCAACGTCCGCCAGGCCCGGCCGCAGGCCAACATCTCCATGGCCACCACCGACATTCCCGCCTGGCTCACGGCGAGCAAGGGCGATCTCGCCGCGGCGGCCGTAGCGGCGGGCCTGGTGGATCGCACGGGTACTCGTACCGAGTGGGGCGAGCGCGTGGCGCAAATCGTGGGTGAAGACGATTGGGACGATACGCCCGGCGCCTTTGCCAACACCGATTTCGAAGCGTGGCACGCCTCGATCGACCGTGAGACGCCCGGCGCCAAGATCGGAGTCATCACCATCGCCGGAGAGATCAGCGACGGGATGGCCGGTCCGGGAGAGGCCGGCGCCCAGCGGATCGTCGAACTGCTCGACGAAGCGCTCGACGACGATCTCAAGGCGCTGGTCGTGCGCGTCGATTCGCCCGGCGGCACGGTCACCGGCTCCGAAGCCATCCGGCGCGCGATCCTGCGCCACAAGGCGCGGAACATCCCGGTCGTGGTGTCGATGGGCAATGTCGCCGCAAGCGGTGGCTACTGGGTCTCCACTCCGGCGGACCGTATCTTTGCCGAGCCCGAGACAATCACCGGCTCGATCGGCATCTTCGGCGTGCTGCCAACGTTCGAGGACGCGCTCGCCCAATTCGGCGTGACGACCGACGGCGTAAAGACCACCCCGCTGTCCGGCCAGCCGGACTTGTTCGCCGGCCTGACGCCCGAGGCCGAGGCCGTGCTCCAGGCGACCGTCGAATCGGGTTACGAGCGCTTCATCTCGCTGGTGGCAGAGTCCCGCGGCATCACCCGCGAACGGGCCGACGAACTTGGTCAGGGCCGCGTGTGGGACGGCGGTTCAGCCCGACAGCTTGGCCTGGTCGACCAGTTCGGCGATCTTGATGCCGCGATCGAATGGGCGGCAAAGCAAGCTCAGCTCAAGAAGGGCAACTGGCACGCCGACTATCTTGGCCGGGATGTCGATCCCTTCGCTTCGGTGCTGGAGCGGATCCTGCAAGTCGAAGGCCGCGAAGCCCAGAGCAACGACATGTTCGCCTTCTTCGCTCGCAACGATCGCCAGCTAGGGGCGCGGATCATCTCCGACCTGCAAGGCTTGCTTGAGGTTCGTGGCGCTCAGGCCCGGTGCCTCGAATGCCCGGCTCCCGCGGCGCCGCTCAGGCGGGTAACGCTCGATGCCGGGACGCAATCCGCCTACAACTGGCTCGCCCGGCATTTGCTCGACTGACGTCTTGCCAGCGGCGGGCGCGCGTGGCAAAGGCGCGCGCCTGCCGCCGGGTCATATCCCGTCGAGCGGGCGCGTAGCTCAGTGGTAGAGCACACCCTTCACACGGGTGGGGTCGCAGGTTCAATCCCTGCCGCGCCCACCATGACTTCAAAGGCTTAAGCCGCATCGCGCGGCCGCCCATGAAAAATCCATGAAAGAGTCGGTACCGCTTTTCACTCATTGCGGACACTTAAGCATGCATATCGTCTGACGGCTCGCGCGGATCAGATAACCGTCACCGATTCCACTCCGACGAAGCCTGAAATCTTCCGAGCAACGATCTGAGCGCGCGCATCACCAAAATTGGCAAGACTTAGTTCGATGCGCATGGACACGCCGACAAGGCTAACCTGCAAGATCGGAGCCGGAAGACCCAACTGAGCGAACAGGCCCAGAATCTTGCAAAGCAGGCCAGAACTCGAATGCGCCGTCACGCGAAAATTGACGAGCTCGATCACACGACCTCCATCTTCCAACCAGGCTGCGATGCTGTGATCCTCTGGCGCGCCAAGTCGTTTGCCGCATGGTGGGATGCCAGGCCCTTCCGGTCGGCAAAGTCCAGCACGTCGGTGAGGCGCTGGCCGGTCTGCCTCACTCGCATTTCTGCTTCTTCGGTGTTCCACCCCAAATACTCGGCCGCGACGTTAATGATGCCGCCCGCATTCACCACGTAGTCGGGCGCATAGAGCACGCCTCGATCTGCCAGCCGATAGCCGTCTTCGTCGGTCGCAAGCACATTGTTGGCCCCTCCGCACACAATCCTGGCGCGCAAGCGCTTGACGGCATGCTCGTCGATTACAGCGCCGAGGGCGCAGGGCGCGAAAATCTCGCACTTGGTGTCCAGGATCGCGTCCAGCCCCACAATGGTCGCTTCGTATCGACAGGCAACTCTTGCAACGACGTCCGAACGCGGCTCGGCAACGACCAACTTAACGCCGGCTCCGTGCAGCAAGCCGCATAGATGAGAACCGACGCTACCAAGCCCCTGCACAGCCACCGTCATGCCCTTGAGGTCAGCTCCGAATTTGCGACGGACTGCCTCCTGCATCGAAATGAACACGCCAAGGGCCGTCCAGGGCGACGGATCGCCGCCCGGCCGTCCTTGAACTGCGGTCAAGCCAGCAACATGGCGACAGGTCCCGCTGGCTATCTGCATGTCCGACACGGTGGTGCCGACATCCTCGGCCGTAACGTAGCTGCCCTGAAGCTTGGCGACTTCCCGCCCGAACGCCTGGAACAGAGAACGGCGATCGAAAGGTCCGGGTGGAAGGCGGAGCACGGCCTTGCCGCCACCGAGTGGCAGGTCTGCCAGCGCATTCTTATAGGCCATTCCCTCGGCAAGGCGCGCCGCATCCTTGGCGGCTTCGGTGCTGCTGGAGTAGGACCATAGGCGGCAACCGCCTGCGGCGGGGCCTCTTCGGGTCGAATGAAGCACAATCACGCCATCGAGACCGCTCGACGGATCGCGCAGCACGTGCACACTCTCCGGCGGTGCGGCGGACACAAACTTAAACATTCGCAAGCGCTCCCTGATCTGAAGAGCTTTTGCGTAATTCTCAGCGGCAGTGCTGACCTATCTAGCCGCGCAAGACTGCAATTTTCGCAAAATCCTGCCGCGATTACAGCAATCTCGGGTCAAATCATTCGCCAGACCCATGCGAGCTATCAGGGAATGGGCAGTTCGGTCGTCGCCTTGATCTCCGAGAGCGCAACGGTCGAGTTGACCTCCTGCACTCCGGGTAGTTGCGAGAGCCGGTCGAAGAAGAACTTCTCATAGGCCTCAATGTCGGTAGCGACGACGCGGATCAGGAAGTCGACCGGCCCCATCAGCACGTAGCATTCAAGGACTTCCGGAAAGGCCCGGATCGCGGCCGTGAACTCGTCGAGGTTGGCGCGGCCGTGGGCGTTGAGTTTGATCTGCGCGAAGATCTGAGCATTGAGCCCTATCTTCTTCCGATCGACCAAGGCGACCTTACGGCGGATGAAGCCTTCACGCTCGAGCCTGTCGATCCTGCGCCAGCACGGCGAGGAGGAAAGCCCAACCTTCTCGGCAATCGCGGCCGTCGACAGCGAAGCGTCCTCCTGGAGCAGAGCCAGGATACGCTTCTCGTAACGATCTAGCAGCTCTGCCAAGTCAACTGTCCGATCCTATCTCTCGGCCGCCACCTGCGCGGCGCGCAAAATCCGGAGGACATTGCCGCCGGTCATCTTGTCGATGTCCTCGCGCGTGTAGCCCGCCTTCAGCAGCCGATGGGTCACGACTGGAAGGGCTGTGATGTCCTCCATGCCCTTGATGCCGCCGCCGCCATCCCAATCCGCACCGAAGCAGACATGATCGACACCGGCGACTTCGATCACGTGCAGCAAGGCGGTCATGTACTGCTCGAAGGTCGTCGACCACATACCCTCGGTCTTGTCGAGCTCGCGCCACTGCCGCACGAGTTCGGCCTGGGCCTTGGGGTCGAGGTCGGCGATGTGCTCGTACTGGTCGAACAGCTTGGCGCGCGCCGGCGTAAGGTTCATCGGTGACAGGTAGATGGTCGACATGCAGATCGCCCCGCCCTTCGCCGCGAGCTTCTTGATGCGTTCATCATCGAGATTGCGGGGATGATCGAACGCCCAGCGCGGCGAGGTGTGGGACAGGATCAGCGGGGTCTTCGACAGTTCCAGCATCTGGTCGAACGCCGCGTCCGAGGAATGGCTGCCGTCGATCACGATGCCTAGCCGGTTCATCTCTGCCACCCACTCCCTGCCGAGCGGGCTAAGGCCGTTCCAACGGGGTTTGTCTCCCGAGGAATCAGCGAACTGGTTGTTCAGGGAATGCACCGGGCCAGCCAGTCGGACACCACGGTCGTAGAACTCCTTGAGGAGCGACAGGTCTTCGCCGAGAGGATAGCTGTTTTCCATGCTCTTGAAGGCGATGAGCTTGCCATCCGCTGCCAGCCGCTCGCCATCGTCGGCCGTCGTTGCCGGAGAGATCACGCCAGAATTCTCTGAGATCACGCGATCGATCGAATCCGAGCGCTTGCGCGCGAAGGTGAGCGCGTCGGCGTAGCCTTTGGGCGTCAATGGACCCTGCGCCGTGTAGATCGAGAAGAAGCCGCCATCGAGGTTGCCATCCGCCATACGTGGCAAGTCCAGCTGGACCAGGTCATTCGCCAGCGTGTGCCGGTCAGCAAAGCTCCAGCCCGGCCGGTCGAAGTTGAGCGGCGTGTCCAGGTGAGTATCGAGCACCAGCAGGCCTTTGTGCACTGCCGCCGGATCATCGGCAGGGGCCTCTTCCGAGCGGGAGCAGGCCGCCAGCGCCAACAGGGAAGCGACGGCGAGAAACTTGTAGGCACTCATGGTTTGTCTTTCACGGGCGTGAGGTCGAGGTCTTGGTAGTCGTAACTGAAATCGGCAAGCGGCGAGGCGGCGACCATCTTGGCCCGCTCGACTTTGCCGTGGGCGTCTAGCTGGAACGTCACCAGCGCATTCTCGACCGCCTTGTCGGTCAGCTCGGTCTTGAAGGTGTCGTACTGATAGTGAACCAGTCGACCCTCCATCCGCGGCGTGCTGGCGAAGTTGATCCAGAGCCCACCGTCGCGCTCGCTGACCACGACGTCGCCGTACCAGGGATCGCGGTAGGTTCCGGCGTAGGACCCGAGTGGAAGGCTCGGGCCGACTTGCGCCGGCTTGTCCTGCATCTGCGCCAGGGCCGCCTTTCCGCCTTCGAGCCGAGCATCGACGAACTTGTCCCACTTGGCGTACCAATCATTGTCCGGCAGCCCGAGGTAGTGGTCGATCAGTTCGTACATCAGCCCACGGCGCAGCGCCGCTTCCTCCGAGTTGATGACTATCGCGAAGCCGACATCCTGATCGGGCAGGAGCACGACCACCGCGATCGCGCCGAATACGCCGCCGCTGTGCCAGATCATCCGCGCACCGCGATAGGTCTCGACGTCCCAGCCGAGCGCGTAGGCGCTGGACTGGGGGGTCGCCGGGGCGAGATCGTCTGGCCAGGCGTCGATCGGCTGGATCGTCACCGGCGTCCACATCTCGCGAGCCGCATCCTCACTGAACAGACGCCCGCCGCTCGGCAACGCGCCGTGCCCGAGCTGAATCTTGAGCCATTGCGCAAGGTCGTTGGCGCTCATCGCCAGCCCGCCCGCCGGCATCGCATTGCGGCCAAGTTCGTTGCGCTCGTCGAGCACGCTATTGGGGCCAAGCCCGCGGATGACGTCGCCGACTCGTCCGTGCGGCAGCGCGCGGTTGGCGGTGGCGTAGCGCGCGTCGTAGGTCGCGGTGGAGTCGGTCATGCCGCCCCGCGCAAGTACCTCGGACGCCATGTACTCTTCCCAGGTCTTACCCGTGACTTCCTCGATCAGTTGGCCAAGCACCACGTAAAGCACGTTGTCGTAGGCATAGGCCGAACGGAAGCTCGTTGCGGGCTTGATGTAGCGCAGGCGCTCGACCGTTTCCTTGCGGCTCAGATAAGTGCGCGGCACGAACATGAGGTCGCCCGCGCCGAGCCCGAGGCCGCTGCGATGGACCATCAGGTCGCGGATCGTGATCTCACGCGTGACCCAGGGGTCGTACATCTGGAACCACGGGATATGGTCGATCACCTTGTCGTCCCAGCCGAGCTTGCCCTGATCGACCAGTGTGGCGATTGCGGCAACGGTGAAGGCCTTGCCGGTCGAGCCCGTCGGAAAGATCGTGCGCTCGTCGACCCTCGCGGACTCGGCTTGCTGGCGTACGCCCCACCCCTGCGACAGTGTGGTCTGGCCGTGCTCGACGATGGCGATCGCGATGCCGGGCGCGCCCGAGTCCTGCCGCAGCTGTTCGACATGCTCGGCAAAGCCCTTGGGCGGATCAGCCAGCGCAAAGCCGGGAACCAGCGCCAGCAAGAGCGGTATCGCCAGACGCAGCACGTCAGGACGCTTGCAGATCATCGTCGTCTCCGAGGCTGGGTTTCTTGAGGATGCGAACTAGCCCGATCGTAGCGAGGGGCACGACGTAGATCGCGAGCAGGATGAAAGCCAAGCCGCGATAACCGCTGCCTATCAGGTCCACCAGGCCGACAGCGCTGGCGAGGAACATGCACAGCACCAGCAGGACGAGCGTGAGGACCGTGCGCCGTGCTGGCCCAAGCGGTGCGCCATGGCGGCGCTTCCAGGTTTGATCGACACGCTCGTTGAAAGCGTGGACGGCGCTCGCCCCGCTTTCCAGCAGCGCCGAAAAGACCATCAGCTGGAACAGGTAGTGGAATAGCGGCGAGCCGAGCCGCTGCAACAGGAAGTCTGACGGCAGCGTCGCATCCATTATCTCTGGATAGAAGGCGACCGCAGCCGTGAAGAACAGCAGCGCTGGCAGCATCGCCAGCGGCCCGCAGATCGCGCCCGCGATGATCGCATCGCGCCGGCTGGTAAGGTGCCGCACCACCGGCAGCACCACGATCGCGCCGATGATGTTGTAGCTGAAATAGGTCGCACCGCTGAGCGCCCACCCGCCTGAGTGGAAAGGCGCGCTGAAGGCATCGACGATGCGGCCGCCGAACGAGGAAAAGGCCAGGATGAAGAACAGGGCATAGACGCCATAAAGGAGGTAGGAGACCCACTCGAACAGGCGCTCGACGGATTTGTTGCCGTACATCACGGCCAGAACGATGCCGGCCATCAGCAGGAACGTGCCCACCAGGTTCGGCAAGGCGAACAGCGCCACACCGATCTCGCCTGCCGCCGCACCGTACACGGCGAGGATCAGGATCACGAACAGGACGTAGGTGATCTCCCACGCGACCCACCCGCGCCCCAGCAGCGCCTTGAAGAAGCTCTGGTACTCGAGGCTGCGCGTCGCCAGCGCGAACAGGAACGTGAGCGCGCAGCCGGCACTGAACAGCAGGGTCGCAAGGCCGATCGCGGCGAGGCCGCCCCAGGGGCCGCTCGGAAGAAAGAACTCGGCGACTTCGCGCCCGGTGGCGTACCCGCCGCCGATCACCAGCGCCTTGAACGCCAGCCCAGGTAGCAGGTAGCGCTGAAACCAGCTCGGACCCTCGATTCGGGCTTCGCCGGTCATGTCAGGCGAGGCAGGAATAGACCAAGCGGTCGAACTCGGGCCCGCCGCGCAGCGGATCGGCGGCGGGCAGCCCGATAGCCGCGCTTGTTTCTGCGATCGCGTCCGCTGCCTCTGCTTCCGTCAGCGCCGACGTGTTCAGCGAAATTCCCCCGCAGCGGATCGCCGGATTGACCCGGTACCCCAAAGTCAGGGTTAGTTCGATGAGCTCCTCGAGCGTGGGCAAGGGAAGGCCCGGAAGGCCAACGATTTCCGTACGGGTCGGATCATGACAAACGATGAACACGTCGGGCTGGCTACCATGGAGGAGGCCCAGCGAAACTCCGGCAAAGCCCGGGTGGTAAAGCGAACCCTGTCCCTCGATTATGTCCCAGTGGTCCGCCGGCGCAGCGGGACTGATCATTTCCGCAGCGCCCGACAGAAAGTCGGAAACCACCGCGTCCATCGGCATGCCGCTGCCGGCGATCATGATGCCGGTCTGCCCCGTAGCGCGAAAATCCGCCGGAACCCCTCGATCCTGAAGAGCCCGTGCAATAGCGAGTGCAGTGTATTTCTTGCCTAGCGCGCAGTCGGTCCCGACCGTCAGCAGTCGCTTGCCGCTGCGTTTGCGCCCGGAGCCGATCTGAATTCCCGGTGGTGGCGTGCGCACGTCGATCAGGGCGCGGCCGCAACGTTGCGCCGCTTCGCGCACGGCCGGCACGCTCGCCAGCCGCACATGCATGCCGCTCACGATGTCGAGGCCGGTTTCAATCGCTTCGACAAGCGCCGGAATCCACGAAGGCGGAATCTTGCCCCCTTCATTGGCGATGCCGATCACGAGCGATTTTGCCCCGGCCTTAAGTGCATCGGCGGGCGTCATTGCCGGCAGCCCCGCAGTTACGGTGGCCCCCGGCAAGGCGAACTCGCCGATGCACTTGTCACCTGCCCAGTCGCGCAACCCGAAGGCAGTCTTTGCATAGGCGGCCGTCGTGACGTCGCCCAGGAACAGCAAGTATGGCGCGGGAAGCGCGAGGCCGACTGGCTCCGTGCTTCCCTGTGCTTGGTTTATCTTCGGGTTAGGGGTCAAAACTCTGCCCTTACTGACAGGCCAACAGTTCTCGGACGGATCACGCCGGTGCCGATCGCGCCATCCGGGAAGAGCGGGAAGCCGCCGAACACATCGGTCCCGGTCGTAGACGTACGGCCCGCACTGCTGGTCAGGTTCTTGACGTAGAGCTGGATGTCGAACTGATCGACCGTGATCCCGGCGTTGAGGTCGATCACGGCATAGGCGTCGATCGTCCGCTGTTCGCCGTGCGCCGCACGATAGTCGGCGTCAAAGCTCGCCGATTGGTCGGAGAGGTAACGCAACGAGCCGCCGAAGTAGGCCTCCACGTCGTTGCCCACCATGACGGTGTAGTCGCCGTTGAGCGACGCCGAGAATTTCGGCGTGAATGGAAGCCGGTCGCCTTCGAGACCACCGATCAGCGTATCGGTGGAAAGGCGGGCGTTCGTGTAGGCGGTGTTGAGCGAGAGGTTGAAGTTGGCAGCCGGCGCTGCGGAGGCGGTCAACTCGAGGCCATCGATCTTGGCGCCGCCACCATTCGCGTTGAAGTTGAAGCCGTCCCTTTCCGCCAGAAGCTGGATATCATTCCAGTCGATATGGAAGATGGCGACTTCGATCCCATACTTGCGATCCGGCGTCTGCGCCTTCAGCCCCAACTCGTAGTTGGTCAGCGAGTCTGAATCGTATGTCGCTTGATCGATGGGCTGGTTCGGCGCCAGGACGTTGGGGCCGCCCGGACGGAAGCCGCTGGCGACACGCGCATAGATGGACGCGTTGTCGCTGAGCTCGAAACGCGGCGCGACCGAGTAGGTGAACACGTTCTCCTTCGATTCAAACACCGGAAGATCCAGGAAGCCGCCGACCAGGAGGCCATCGGTGACCTGGTGCGCTGTCTGCTTGTTGTCGCTGTACCGCCCGCCAACGTCGATGTCGAAACGGTCGGACACATGCCAGGTGAGGTTGGCGAAGGCGGCAGCCTCGCGATAGCTCGACTCGACCAGGGCGTAGCCCAGCGTCGGCAACCCGGCGATCGGCGTCGTTGTGCCCGGAGTTGAAGCGATGAAGTCCTGTTCGATCAGACCGTCTTCATCGGTGTAGTAGAGGCCCGCCAGCCAGTCGACGAGCGTCGATTCACCCGCAAGACGCAGCTCCTGGGTGAACTTCTCCGAGTCCGTCGATTGATCCTGGAAGAACTCGTTGGGCTCCGTGGTGATCGCCTCGATCAGTGGGGAGAGAGCGAAGCTGTAGTCAGTCCGCAGACTCTGCTTTTGTGTGCCGTAGCTGGTTGACGAGGTGAGCGTGCCGAAGCCGAGGTCGAAGTTGCCGGTGGCATTGTAGACCCGGTAGCGAAGGTCGCTGAACCCGGGAATAAACTGCGACTGCGTATAGCCGCCATGCAGCATTTCGAGCGTCTCAGGGTCGCTCTCCGCAAGCGAGGGCGCATCGGCGTCGATATTCTGGAGCACTGCGGTGAAGCGCAGGTCGATAGCGTCGCTCGGCATGACCAGAAGCGAGGCTCGTCCGCCAAAAGACTTGCTGTCGTCGATGTTCTTTTCAACGTCCGAGCCACCGGCCCCGACTGAATCGATGAACCCTCCAATGCTGCGATAGCTGCCCGAGGCCCGGAAGGCCGCAATACTGGAGATCGGCACGTTGACGACGAGATTACCGTACCCGCTTGCCGCGCCACCTTTGGTCAGTTCAACGCCCGCCCGTGCGCGAACAACGGTTTCGCTGGTCGAAGGCTCGGTGGTCACGAACTTCAGCACGCCGCTTAGCGAACTCGCGCCGTAGAAGGTGCCCTGCGGCCCACGCAGCACCTCGATACGGTCGAGATCGAAAGTGTCGAAGTCGGCGGCGAGAACGGCGCCGTTGACGAGACCGCTGCTCGAACCGAACGGCGTTTCGTCCATGTAGATGCCGATCGTCGAGGCGACGCCCTCGGTGTTGACGCCGCGGAGGATCAGGCGGCCCTGCCCAGGGCGGCTCTGGTCGAGCTGAAGGCCCGGGACCAATTTCAGGTAGTCGGAGAAGCTGTCCGCGTGCTGCTCCTCAAGCGTTGAGCCCGATACGACGGTGACCGATTGCGGCACCTCGATCAGTTCCTGCGACCGCTTCTGCGCGGTGACCAGAATGGTCTCGCCTTCGTTCGTCGCGCTTTGCGCATCCTGAGCAGAAGCGTGAGTGGCCGCGAGGCCGGTTGCTAGCGCCAGCACGGCGCTACCGATGCGAAGAACAGATTTCTTCATTTGTGACCTCCCTGAGGCTCGGCGGACACGCTCCCTAACGCGCCATCGAACAGTCTTCCCGATACAGCTACTTTGATCCCAAACAGGATCGTATTTTCTGATTGGAGTATGTCAATCCGTTTAGGAAATCATCTTGGGAGTGTTGCCAGGAGGCCCCAGTCGGCCGTTCCGGCATCGACCTTCCCATCGAAGTAGCGGATTGACCCTGGACGGTCCGAGGCCAGGAACGTCGGACCATCCAGGTCGACGATATCGCAGAGCTGACCCACAACCAGCGAGGGCGCCATCGACAGGCTGCTACCCATCATGTTCCCGACCATCACCTGAAGGCCGAGTTCGCGACAGCGGCGGGCAATGGCCAGCGCTTCGGTGAGACCTCCACACTTGTCGAGCTTGATATTCACTGCGTCGAACCGTCCCGTCGCCTGCTCGACTTCGGTCAACGTGCAGACACTTTCGTCGGCCGCGAAAGGCAGGGGCCGGGATAGGTCGTCCAAGTCCTGTTCGGCACCTCGGGCGAGCGGTTGCTCCAGCAGTTCGACCTTCGCTTCGAGGAGGATCTCGACCAGTCGTCCGAGGTTGTCGGCGGTGTAGCCTTGGTTGGCATCCACACCGAGCCACGCATCCGGGCGCGCCCGGCGCACGGAGCGTACCCGATCGGCATCGAGCCCGACATCGCCTGTCAACTTGAGCTTGAGCATTGGCCAGTCGCCGAAGCGGCCGGCCGCAACTTCCGCCATTTTCACCGGGGCATCCGCGCTGATTGTCATGGTCGTGGGCAGCGGATCGAACTTGCCGAGGCCCGCCAACTGCCACACCGGCACTCCGACCGTCCGAGCCTCGAGATCCCATAGGGCGCAATCGAGCGCATTGCGGGCGCCGCCGGGTGGAAGCAGGGACTGTAGCTCCGCCCGATCGGCGCCCGCTTCGAGCTCGACGCGGGCGCTCTCGGCCTGATCGCGCATGTGCGCGAGATCGTCACCGAGATAGTATACCCCCGCCCCCTCTCCGAGCCCGACACTGTCTCCAGCCGCGATCTCTGCGACCAGCACCTTTGTTTCAGTGAACTTGTGACCAGAGATGTGGAACGGTTCGCGAAAGGCGAACCGTTCCTCACGCAACGTCAGCCGGCGCCGCATGTCTCAGTAGTTCGTTCCGAAGCTGAACATGTGGAAGGCAAAGGCCATCCACAGCAGGACCACCGCGGAAAGGACAAGCAGCACAGCCCAGAGCAGCGCGAACCACCCGCGCTTTTCCTTGCGGGCCGTCCACAGGTTCCAGCCGCTACCGATGAGCAAGCCGAACAGGGCGATCGGGCTTAGGATCTGCAGGGCGTAGAGAAGCGGATCGAGCGGACCACTAAGCATCGAGAGGTTGCTCAGGCCCAGGTAGAACCAGGTCACCCAGCCGGTCAGGACGGCCAAAACCAGCCACTGCGCTCCGTGCAGGATACGTTGAGAACGCAACCTGCGACCTTCGTAGCGGCTGGCGGCCTTGTAACGCCGCCGGGCGATGGCGCCCGCCGGCCACGCAACCGCCGAGAGGAACACCACACCGATCGCCCCCAGCAGCACCGGGAAGAACCACGCCGTGTCCTTGTACCACGGGACGCGTCGGAAGCTCATGATTGCGCTAATCGTATCGAAGCGCCACTCGGTGACTTTGCCGTCCTCCACCTTGGCCGCGAGCTTCATGCCGCTATCGCGGTCGCGCCAGACGAACGGCTCGACTTCGATCCATTTGCGCGGCTGGCCCGCTGCATTGGCAGCGCTGCCAACGAGGATGCCGCCCTTTTCGTCGACCCCGACTTTTTCCTGCCCGACCAGGTCAAGCATGCTCATGAAGTTGGTCTCGAACCCGCGCGAGCTGGCGTAAGTGCCCGCCAGCATCTGGGCGTGCTCACGCGCCGTCTTCTCGTCGATCGGCTTGCCCGCCAGTTCCTGCGGGAAGTACCGGTCAGCGAATTGCGCGAGCAGCGCCTCGCGCAGCCAGCGGGGCGATCCGTTCTGCCCATCGCTGTTCATCGAAATGAACAGTCCGACGTTGTCATCGACGAACAAGTCGAGGTTGGAGTGCATGAAGACAGTGTCGCCGCCGTGCGCGAGGACGCGGTGGCCATTGACGTCATCGCGGTAGAAACCGAGCGCCATGGCGTGCAGCGGGGGCAGCGAATTCAACTCGAATTCGTGCATCATTTTGGCGGTTTCGGGCTTCATCAGGCCCGCGCCGTCGTTGAGATGGGCGATCATGAACTTCGCCATGTCGGCCCCGCTCGCGGCTTGGCTGCCCGCAGGTGCTGGCACGACATATTCAAACTTCTCGGGCTTGTTGAGCCCCGGCCCATAGCCCTGGCTCAGGTGAGGAGCGAGGTTTGCCGGGACCGGCTGCCGGAACGTCGCATAGGTCATGCCCAGCGGCTTGAAGATGTGCTGCTCGACATATTCGTCGTAGGATTGACCCGACACACGCTCGATAATTCGGCCCGCAAGCGCGGTGGCGTAGTTCGAATAGGCAGGCACTTCACCCGGCGGAAAGATGCGCGCCGGAATGTCGTTCTTCACGTATTCGCCAAGCGAAACCATGTCCTCCGGGTTGTCGCTGATCAGCCGACGGACGGTTTCCTGGAAACCGGCCGTGTGCGTCATGATGTTGCGCAGGGTGATCGGCTTGCCTTCGTAGGCGGGGATGGTGAAATCGAGGTACTTGTTGACGTCGGTGTCGAGGTCGAGCTTGCCTTGCTCGACGAGCTGCATGATCGCCGTCCAAGTGGTCAGCTTCGACACTGAGCCAGTTCGGAACAGAGTCGTTTCGGGGGATACCGGGATGCGCTTGTCGATATCCGCGTAGCCGAACCCGCGTTGCGTGAGGACTTGCCCGTCCTTCACTACGACCACCACGGCACCGGCGATATCGCCGCTTTCAAGGGCATAGGGCAAGAACCCATCGAGCCACGCGTCGACGTCGGTCTTGGTCAGCGCGGCGCCGCCCGCCTGCGTTGGAGCAGCCTGCGCCGGCGCCTTATCGCCAACCGCGGGCGCGATCGCTTCGGGCACGAGCCCCTGGGCAAAAACACCGCCTGCACCGACCAGCAGCAGCAGCGGAACGATCCATTTTTTCAACTGTCGCACTAAGCTTCCCTCCAAGCCGATTGCGCCATAGGCCGACGCCGGATATTCTGGCCAAGAATCTCCCCATCAGGATTTAGATATCCTGATTGGAAAAATGTCAATGCGGGCTGAGGAAGCGACTTGAACGATAATCCTCCCAATCTCGGCACAATCATGCGTGCCTTGCGCGATCGGTTCGGTTGGACCTTGAAGGACATGAGCAAGCACTCGGGAATTCCCTTCTCGACGCTGTCCAAGGTCGAGAACGGGCGCCTGACGCTCAGCTACGACAAGCTTCAGCAGGTTAGCCAACGGCTGAAGATTCCGATGTCAGAGCTTTTTGCCATGCCCAGCGAGGGGCGAGAGGCCCAAGTGACCGGGCGAAGGAGCATCGGCCGAACATCGGACGCGGTGCGGGTCACGACGCCGAACTACGATTATTACTATCTCAACACCGAGTTGCGGCGGAAGCGGATGATTCCGATCATCACGAAGATCCGCGCCAAGTCGCTTGAGGAGTTTGGCGAGCTCGTTCGGCACAAGGGTGAAGAGGTGGTCTACGTCATCACCGGCAGCATCGAAGTACACACCGAGTTCTACGACCCGGTGGTCATCAAGGAGGGCGAGTTGATCTACATCGATTCCTCGATGGGGCATGCCTACCTGGTGGCCGAGGGTTGCGAGGAAGCGATAACGCTGGGCGTCTGCTCCGCTGACGACGAGGCTTTGGCGCAGGACCTCATGTCCCTACTGGGCGAAAGCGCCGCAGTTTCATGAGAGCGAGTGAAGAGTAACCAGGAATTATGCCGTTCAGTTCGCGGTGAGCGTGCGCGAAGGCAACAATTGTTCCACTTGCGATTACGCCTGCCAATCAAGAGGTATGGGTGGGGAGAGCGAGGGCCATCACCACCCCCGGCCGCGACCGCATTCGCTCCAACCAGGCCATCGCCAGCGGCGACCTCTCCTTGTTCATGATGTCGGGATGCCTCACTCGCAACCGGGGCTGCACTGGAATCTGACCAGCCTGGCGCGGGTCGGCCGGCGCTCGCGATCATCCTTCGCCCAGGAATTCGTCGACATCATCCGCCGGACTCCATTCGACTACTTGCGCGAAGTGCGCATGCGTAAGGCGGCCGCCATGCTCACGGCCAGCGACGACTCGATCTCCGAGATCGGAGCGAAGATCGGGTAATCGAGCGGCGGCGCCTCGTGCGTTCACCGCCGAACTGGGCATGACCCCGAGCAAATACCGTAAGCAACACGACAAGGGCTCGGAGAACCACGCCGCGCCGGAAGCGTAGCAAACCGGGCCTTTTCCAACCCTCCCTGACAGTCTCCCGCGATGGAAGTCGCCTGCTCAGATCAAATTTCCAGCCCCTTCCTCGCGCGCTGTCCACAGCCTCTCGCGAAAAATTCTTTGCGGAATGAATTTTAATTCCTATAGTCCGGAATATAAGGTTTGGGAGAGCCATTATGTCCGCGAAACTTCTTGTGAGCGCGTCGGTCGGCGCGCTCTGCGTCTTCTTCGCCTCGTCCGCCGCTGTCGCGCAGGAAACTCAGCCAGTGCCCACCGACCCGGCGCAGGATACGAGCCAGGGCGGAATTTCCGACATCATCGTGACCGCGCAGCGCGTCGAGGAAAGCGGCCAGAGCATCCCGATCCCGGTCGACATCATCGAACCGGCCCAACTCGTGCAGCAGAACGTCATCCGCGCCGAAGACCTGTCACGCATCACGCCCTCGCTCGCCGCGAATGGCGGCGGCGGGCCGACCACGGTGTTTTTCGTGCGCGGTGTCGGCAATGCGACGGTCAACGGGTATTCCGATCCCGCGATCTCGTTCAACTATGATGGCGTCTATATCGGACGGCCGACCTCGACATCAGGCGTCTTCTACGATCTCCAGCGCGTCGAGGTTCTCAAAGGCCCGCAGGGCACGCTCTATGGCCGTAATGCTACGGGCGGCGCCATCAATGTGATCCCCAATCGCCCGGAACTCGGCGAGACCTCGGGCAATTTCATGCTCGGCTACGGCAACTACGACTGGCTCACCGGGCAAGCTGCGGTCAACGTTCCCCTGGGCCAGGATGTCGCGCTACGGGCTGCGGGTTCCATCTCTCATCGCGATGCTCTTCAGAGCGACGATACAGGCAACCAGCGCGAATACGCAGGCCGCCTGCAGGTCTACGCTGAGCCTAACGACCAACTGGACCTGCGCCTTGCGCTGGACTTCTCGCATCAGGGCGGTGCGAGCAGCAGCGGTTACTACCTCGGCGCGGTCAACCCGACGTTCGGTCCGACGGGCTTCGCCGGCTACCAGTTCGTACCGACCGGGTTTTCCACTCAGCAGGGTCTGTTGGATCCGGCATCGAATGCGCTGATGGCATCACGCTTCATTTCGCAAGTTGGACGCGCGGGAGCCGTTGTCGACGGCCGGCCCTACAACGACAACAACTACTGGGGTGCCACGGCGGAGGTCAACTACGAGACGGACGCCGGCACCCTGACCATCCAGCCGGCCTATCGCGAAGCCTCGATCGAATACGCCTTCAACGGCGTGTTCCGTCAGGGTTTCACCAAGGAGAAGGACAAGCAGGTCAGTGTCGAGGCCCGTTGGGCCGGCGACATCAGCGACTCTGTCGACTACCTGCTGGGCGCCATATACTTCGACGAGGATATCGACGCGACCGCGCGGTACAACCAGCAGACGCTGGTCCCGTTTCAGGAATTTACCACCGGGACCGAGAGCGTTGCGGGGTTCGGCAAGCTTACTTGGCGGCCAATCGAGCCGCTCAGTTTCACGATGGCTGGCCGCTATACCTCAGACAAGAAGACTTTCGATGGCGTGTCGAATGTCTACATCCTGTTCTGCGGCAACCCTGCACCGCCGCAGGATTTCTGTCCGACACTGCCGTTCGCCCCGCTCGTCTCAACGGAAGCCGAGTTCCGCGCGTTCTACACTTCGCTCGGCGTACCGATCACTCCGGTGCCGTTGTTTGTCCTGCCGCCCGTGGCAGGCGGATCGCAAACTGCGCCATTCGTGCTCTTCTCGCCGATCGTCATCAACGACAGCCTCAAGAACGACAAGTTCACGTACCGGCTGGCGGCGCAATACGACCTGAGCCGCCGCAATATGATCTATGCGAGCTTCGAGACAGGGTATCACGCCGGCGGCTTCTCGTTCGCCCGCGGCATTTCCACCTATGAACCGGAAACGATCAAGGCCTTCACGCTCGGAAGCAAGAACCGCTTCCTCGACAACCGCCTCCAGGTGAACGTCGAGGCGTTCCTGTGGAAGTACAAGAATCAGCAGTTCAGCCAGTTCGGCTACGACCTTGGCAATCCGCCTTCGACCGTGTTCCTCACGCGAAATATCGGCGACAGCACGATCAAGGGTGTGGACCTCGACCTCGAGTACATGCCGGCCGAGAACACGCAGCTGTCGGCGAATGTCCAATATCTCGACACCAAGTACGACAGCTTCGTCTACTTCACACCGAACCAGGGACTGCCGCCAAACACGACCTGCCCTTACACGCCAACGACCCAGTCGACGCCTGGCGGGTCGATCAACGTGTTCGAGATCGATTGCTCGGGCAATGTCGCCTTCAACTCTCCGAAGTGGTCGTTCAACCTCAATGGCCAGCAGACCATTCCCATCGGCAATGACTACAAGGCCGTGCTGGTCGCGGGAACGCGCTATCGTTCGTCGAGCTATTCCTCGGCGGACTACCTTCCATACCTCAAGTCCGAGGCGACTTTCGTCAGCTACGCCTCGATGACGTTTGGGCGCGAGGATGACAGCCTTTTCGTCACCTTCTACATCAACAATATCGAAGACAACCGGCGTCTGATCGGCGGAACAACCAATCCGGCCGGCCTCATCGCGGCCTCTGCGGAGCAGCCGCGTACCTACGGGGTCAGGATCGGAGGCCAGTTCTGATGAGATCTTCGAGAGGAGTGAGTACCAAATGACCGTCAGCGTAACCGACCTGCAATACGTCGCCCTCGCGGTACCCGATCTCGCCGCCGAGCGAGAGTTCTTCGGCGAGAAGTGGGGCCTGGTCGAAGTCGCTGAGCGGGATGGCAGCGCCTACTTCGCGGCCGAAGGCATGCCGCATCCTTACGTGCTGGTGCTGCGCGAGGATGCCGAGCGCAAGACCGATCTGATCGGCTTCTCGGCCGCTTCACGCGACGACGTGCTGGCTCTTTTCGCGCAGGTAAAGGCGGCCGGGGCGAAGATCATTTCCGAGCCCGCTCCGGCCACGGGCCCCGCGGGCGGCTTTGCCTTCCGCTTCTTTGACCCCGACGGCCGCGCCATGGAGGTGATCTGCGACACCACGCCACGCGCGTTCCGCAAGCTCGACAAGGGTGAGGCGATCCCGATCGGGATCAGCCACGTGGTGTTTCATTCGCCGAACCACAGAGGCCTTGCCGAATTCTACGAGAAGGCGCTCGGCTTCCGGCTGTCCGACTGGATCGGCGACTTCATGGTCTTCCTGCGCTGCAACTCGGCGCACCACCGCGTCGCGATCCTTCCAGGGCCGCCGGCACTCAACCACATCGCCTTCGACGTGAGCTCGGTCGACGAACTGATGCGCGGGCTCGCCCGCATGCACGAGAACGGGATCAAGCTGAGTTGGGGGCCGGGTCGGCACACCGCCGGGAACAACACCTTCAGTTACTTCATCACGCCCAACGGCAACGCGGTCGAGTACACCTCGGACCTAGAGGAAGTCGACGAGGACACCTGGCAGCCACAGACCTACCAGCCGGGACCGAGCACGATCGACCAGTGGGGCACCGGCCGCATCATCACGGGGAACGTGCCGCATGCGGAGATGACTCCGGACAAGGGCTTGTGGCAGGTCCCGGCCTGACGGCCGGCGCGTGAGAGGACTGAACCAATGATCGACAAGGCCCTTGTGGTCGGCGGCGGCGTCGGCGGAATGAGCGCGGCTCTCGCGCTCGCGCGGCAGGGCGTGGAGGTCGAGCTTGTAGATGCCGACCCGCACTGGCGCGCCTATGGCGCCGGGATCAGCGTGACTGGTCTTTCGCTGCGCGCCTTCGACGATCTCGGGATTCTCGAAGAGGTGCGGGGAAGAGGCTTCGTCGGTGGTGGCATCCGACTGCGCACGGCCGATGGCAGCGTCATCATGGAATCGCCACCAATCCCCGACACCGCGCCACCCATTGCGCGCAGTGGCGGGATCATGCGCCCTGCCCTGCACGAGATCATGTCGCGCAAGGTGCGCGACGCAGGGATTCGCGTGACCCTTGGCGCCGAGATCACCTCCGTTGAACAATACGCGGCCGGTGCGCACGTCGGCTTCCCCGACGGTAGGCGCGAAAGCTACGACTTGGTGGTCGCCGCCGACGGCATCTTCTCGCAGCTACGCCGGCAGACGTTCCCAGATGCGTCCGCACCGCAGTTTACCGGACAGGGCTGCTGGCGGATCGTCGCGCAAAGACCGCCGGAAGTCGATCGTCCGGAAATGTTTCTCGGCGGCCCGGTCAAGCTGGGCTTCAATCCGATTTCCGACGACCGGATGTACGCTTTCATCCTCGAGCATGTACCCGACAACCCGTGGTTCGCGCCCGAAGAGCAATTGGACCACGTAGCCGGCCTACTGGCCCCGTTCGGCGGCTACGTGCCACAGGTCCGCGCCGCCCTTGGATCGGATTCCCTGGTCAATTACCGCCCTCTGGAGTGGTTGCTGCTGCCCGCCCCGTGGCATCGGGGCCGCGTCGTCCTGATCGGCGACGCAGTTCACGCAACGACGCCTCACATGGCTTCGGGAGCGGGCATGGCGGTAGAGGATGGGTTGGTCCTGGCAGAGGAAATCGCGCGTCACGACGATCTCGAGACGGCGCTCACCGCTTTCACCGCGCGGCGTTTCGAGCGTGCGCGGATGGTCGTGGAGAATTCGGTTCGCGTCGGGGAGATCGAGATGTCCGGCGGCGACCAGCGCGACGCTAACGCCATGCTGGGCAGCACGATGCAAAAGCTTCACGAGCCTTACTGAGAGGGCGCATGACCTACGGACTTGCCACTATTTCCTTGAACGACACGGAGCAGGTGGTGCTCGTTTCTGGCGAGCGCTTCGCACCGCTGTCGCGCTGGGGCGAAGAGCGCGATCTACCGGCATTGCTAAGCGATTGGCAGGCGGTCTCGGCGCAACTCGGTGCGTGGGCCGCGGATGACGGCGCTTTTGCCGCCGGCGGCGATCTCGCCGCGGCGGACGTCCGCATGCCCTACCGGCCGGGGCAGGTCTTCTGCACCGGGGCGAACTACAAGAAGCACGTCGTGGGCCTGATCATGGGCGATCCGTCGATGCGGACCAGCGAGCACGACGATGTCGATCCCGCCGAACTCAAGGTACGGGTTGAGGCGATGATGGACGCTCGCGCCAAAGCCCTGCCGTTTGCCTTCCTGAAACTCCCCGCCTGCGTGATCGGTCCACGTGACGAGGTGATCCTGCCGTACGACGTCGAAAAGCCCGACTGGGAACTTGAGCTGGGCGTCGTGATCGGTCGCCGCGCTCACCGCGTGAGCGAGGCAGAGGCTATGGAGTTCGTCGCCGGTTTCGCAGTGGTCAATGACGTTACCGCGCGCGAACTGATCTTCCGCCGCGACGGATCGGCAATTGGAGCCGACTGGCTCTCGGGCAAGAGCTTCCCGACCTTTCTGCCATTTGGGCCGATGATCGTGCCGAGAAACTGCGTCGCCGATCCTTATGATCTGGCGATGAAATTGTCGGTCAACGGCAAGGTCTATCAAGACGAGACGACCGCCGACATGATGGCCTCGATCGAACGGCAGATTGCCTACCTTTCGAGCCGTGTGGTGCTTGAGCCCGGCGACCTGATCTGCACCGGCTCGCCCTATGGCAACGGTTCGGCCTTCGGCGTCTTTCTCAAGCCGGGCGACGTGATGGAAGCGACGATTTCGGGTCTGGGGACACAGCGCAACGTGTGCGTGGCCGAAAAGCCCTAACGCTTGCGCACGCCATCCGTGACCAGGCGGACGACGAAATCCTCGTAACGCTTGGCGAGGTCGTCCTTGCTGGTGCCCGGCGGTACGAGCAGCTCGATAAGCGGGGCGCCGGATACGAAAAAGTCGCTGATGCCGACCACCGCAAGGTACATGAAGAACGGATCGAACTCGCACAGCTCGCCCTTATCGTCGAACTCGAGGATGCGGGCATAATTGGCGACTGGGTTCCTGTTCCATTCGCGCATCTTTTCGCGAACTTCGGGCGAGGACGCGGAATCCAGTTCCTCGATCATCAGCCGCTGCATGTGCTTGGCCGAGCGCGTGAAGCGGAACGTGCCGCGGATCATGTCTTCGAGTAGAACGAGAGGGTCGCCAGGCGGTAGCGGTCGGTTGGACTCCTCGCCGATCTGCTTGGCGACCTCGAACAGCAGGTTCTCGCGGTTGCCGAAGTAGTAGCGCACCAAGGCAGGATCCGCGTTCGCCTTGCGAGCTATGGCGGTGCTTGTCACCTGAGCGGGGGGAAGCTCCTGCAACAGCGCGCGCGCCGCGTCGATCAAGGCCTCACGCCCCACGCCCGCCGCTGACGCCGTCGGACGGCCCTTGCCCCGCGAGGCGAGCTTCGCCGCTGATTTTACTGGCTGGCCCTGGCCTTTTCCCATCGGCGCGGTGCTACTCGCTGCGCAGCGCGGCTACAACCATTTCGGAGAGATAGAATATTCTTGTCGACCGGAAATAAGTGAGTAGTGTTACCGCCAGGGAGAGAACGCAAGATGGCAAATTGGCCTTTCCGGCAGGGCGTGCACGAGATCGCCGACGGGACTTACGGTTACATCCAGCCCGACGGTACCTGGGGATGGTCGAATGCGGGCCTGGTAACCTCGGCGGGCCAGACCCTGTTGATCGATACCTTGATGAGTGTTCCCCTGACGCGCGACATGCTTGCTGCGTTTGCCCGGGTTCCGGGCGGCGAGCGGATCGACATGGTCATGAACACCCATGCCAATCCCGATCACTTCTTCGGCAACGGCGTGGTCGAAGGGGCCGAGATCATCGCAACCGCCAAGACCCGTCACGAGATGGAAGGGTTCAACCCGCAAGCACTCGCCAATCTGTCGGCCAACTGGGAGAACATGGGCGAAGCGGGCGAATTCCTGTTTGAGACCATGGGCCGCTATTTCGATTTCAGCGGAGTGGACGAACTGGCCCTGCCGACACGCACGTTCGAGAATGCGATGACGCTCAAGGTCGGAGACAAGACTGTCGAGCTGACCGATCTGGGTCCGGCCCACACCGAATCCGATACGATCGCCCACGTCCTCGAAGATCGCACGGTCTTTACCGGTGATCTGATGTTCAACGAGGGGCATCCGATCGTATGGGCCGGACCGTTCGATAACTGGATCGCTGCCTGCGATCACATCATCGCACTCGATCCCAAAGTCGTCGTTCCGGGGCATGGGCCCATCTGCGATGTCGAGAACGTGCGCACGATGAAGGGCTATTTCGAGCACTTGCGCCGCGAGGCACGCGGTCGGTTCGAAGCCGGGATGGATTGGCGCGAAGCGGCGCGCGACATCCCGATAAAGGAATATGCCCACTGGACCGATAGCGAACGCGTCGTGGCCAATGTCTTCTCGCTCTACAAGGGCTGGGATCCGGACCTGCCGCATGCCCCACCGCCGGTCCTGTTCGCGGAGATGAACCGCTACCGGAAAGAGCATCACGCCAAGCACGGATGCGGTCATGCCCACTGAGCTCAATGCCACGCACGATCCCGCGCGCCGGAGCTGGGTCGATAGCGCCAACGCCGAGGGCACCGACTTTCCGATCCAGAACCTGCCGTTCGGAGTGTTCGACGACGGCAAGGGCGCGCGCGGTGGCGTGGCGTTGGGCGACCAGATCGTCGACCTGACGGCGCTGCTCAGAGCAAACACGATCTCGGGACCGGCCGCCGAAGCTGCCTGCGGCGAGAGCCTGCTTCCGCTGTTCGCCTGTGCGCGTCAGGATGTCTCGGCGCTGCGGGCGGCACTGTCCGACGTCTATAGGATGGGCGGAGCGGGCGACCAAAGGGCCGCCGAGGCCGCGCTCGTACCGATGAGCGGCGCCAAACTCCTGATGCCGGCCAAGCCGACGGCGTTCACCGACTTCTGCACCTCGGCGGATCACATCCTGCGTATGGCTGCTAATGGCGGCCGCCCGCCGATGCCTGCCTGGGCCACCCTTCCGGTCGCATACAACGGCCGCGCCAGTTCGGTTGCCGTTTCGGGCACGCCTGTAGTGCGGCCTGTCGGACAGGTTGTGCCACCCGGCACTAGCGAGATGGTCGTGGCGGCCGAGCCGATGCTCGACTTCGAACTCGAGTTCGGCGCCTGGCTAGGCGGGCCGGTAAACGCGCTGGCCGAAACGGTCGGCATGGCCCGTGCCGAAGAGATTCTGTTCGGCTGCTGCCTGGTCAACGACTGGTCGGCCCGCGCCATCCAGTTCTACGAGATGTTGCTCGGCCCGCACCTAGGCAAGAGCTTCCTGACGACGATCTCGCCGTGGGTGGTGACGATGGAGGCACTCGCTCCGTTCCGGGTGGCCGGTCGTGGCCGCACTGGGGACGAGCCGGACGTGCCCGCTTATCTGAACGATCCTTTCGACCGTCAGGCAGGTGGGCTGAACGTCGAACTCACTGCCGAGCTCGATACTGGCAACGGTCCGCACACGATCGTGCAAACCAACGTGGCCGAATTGTTCTGGACGCTCGCGCAAATGGTCACCCATCAGGCTTCGGGCGGCGCCCCGCTCGATGTTGGCGACTTAATTGCCACCGGAACCGTCTCCGGCGCGGCCGACGAGGCGCGCGCCTGCCTGGTCGAGATCACCAAGCTGGGTAAGGAATGCCTGATTCTGCCCGACGGCACGGAGCGCGTCATGCTCGAGGACGGCGATACCCTGACTCTGCGGGCCAAGGCGGTTGCAGAAGGGTATGTGCCCATTGGGTTCGGCCCCTGCGCCGGGACGATCGCTCCCGCGAGGACCGCGGCGTGAGCGTCGAGGTCTTCACCTGCGGCGACCGCAAGCCAATCCCGGTCAAGGCGCGCGGCAAGCACCTCGTGGTCGACATCCACTGCCATCTCGGCATTCCGGCCGCCGACGCCATCGTGCAAGCCAAGTATCCAGGCCCGCCGCCGGGGATCAACGATTTCACAAGTGCCAAGACCTCGGAAGTGAACCGCGCGCAGTTCGCCCAGATGGGCCGCACGCTCAACACGCTCGACACGCGCCTCGCCGACATGGACCGGCTAGGGATCGACGTTCAGGCAATCTCACCCAGCCCGGGTCAGTATTTCTACTTCACCGACCCCGAGACCGGACGCGATGCCGCGCGCGTCGTGAACGACGGCATGGCCGCCGCTGTCGCCCAGCACCCCGACCGCCTGATCGGCATGGGCTCCGTGCCCCTGCAAAATGCCGAAATGGCAGTGGCCGAGATGCGCCGGTGCGTGAAGGATCTCGACCTGCGCGGAATCGAGATCAGTTCCAACGTCAACGGCAAGGACTTCCACGCCGAGGATCTGCGCCCCTTCTGGGCCGCCGCAGAGGAACTCGGCGTGCTGATCTTCATCCATCCGTTGGGATTCACCCACGCGGCGCGGATGAGCGAGTATTACTTCAACAACCTCATCGGCAATCCGCTCGAATCCACGCTCGCGATCGGCCACCTAATCTTCGGCGGCGTGCTCGACGCCTACCCCGGGCTGAAGATCTGTGTCGCCCACGGCGGAGGTTACATGCCTGGCTACTGGGGTCGCATGGACCACGGCTGGCGCGCACGCGCTGATTGTTCCGAACACTGCCGGCACGAACCTTCGAGCTATCTGCGCAAGCTGTGGCTCGACACGCTGGTGTTTGACAAGGACCAGCTCGACAGTCTCGTGCGTACACATGGCGCCGACCGGCTGTGCCTCGGTACCGACTACCCCTTCGACATGTCCGAACCTGACCCGGTCGGATTTCACGACCGGTTATCGGAAGAGGACAAGGCGGGCATCTTGGGCCTAAATGCAGCGGGGCTGCTTGGTCTGGAACGCGTGGATTGAGCGATCCGCTCGGCCCGATGTTTCGAATGCCGGTCGGGTTTGGCCCGGCCCCCGGGCCGCGCAACCTACCAGCCTCGCAGCGTCACCGCCGTTTCGACAAGAAGGCAACCTCGCTCGTCCTTTCGGCCGTCACCGATGCCGAGCCCTTGGCCGCACTCCTTCCTGACCGGATGACGCTGGTCGGCGAACCGAGGCTGGAAATCGTCGTGACCGTGTTGAGTGATATCGGCTGGCTCGCCGGGCGAGGCTACAACATCGTCATGGTCCGCATTCCCGCGCGCTGGAATGGCGAGCAGCAGCTCACGGGCCACTTCGTGCCGGTTGTCTGGGAGAACATGGCCGATCCGATCCTCACGGGGCGCGAGGAGCTCGGATGGCCGAAGATCTTTGCCGATATCCCGCAGCCTTATGACACTGGTTCAGGCCTGACAGGTTCGGCACGATGGGGCGGCTTCGAATTTCTACAGTTCGGAGCCGAGAACTTAGAGCCGATCGCACCGCCGGCGTCGGCCGCGGCTCCGATGATCTTCCGCAAATACATCCCGCGAACCGGCGAATGGGGCACCGCGGAGATCGACCAGATGACCGCCGTTGAACCCGGCCCACCAGTGCCGGAGATCCGGTCCTGCCAACTGGGCTCAGGCCGCTTTTCCTTTGCCAGCGCGAGGTGGGAAGACATGCCGACACAATATCCGATCGTGAACGTCCTGGCCGCGCTGCCGCTGCACGACTTCGGACCGGCCGTGCGCCTCAAGACGTCCGGCGGATCAGACGTCAGCGAGCAGAGGATCCTGCGATGAACCGCACCCGGCGCATCGTTACCGGTCACGCACCTGACGGGCGTTCGGTCATTGTGTCAGATGCGCCGGTGCCGCTCGTCAGGGACCTTCCCGGCGCCCGCTTCGACGAGGTATGGTCAACGACCGCAGCGTCCGAACCGCTCGACCTCATCCCCAATGGCGAGCCTGTCTCCGGCTACACTTCGATTGGACCCGCCGGACGCGGTGGCAGCATCATTCGCGTGATCGATTTCCAGCCCGCCAGAGCCGGCGGCGTGCGCAGCCCGATGCACAGGACCCGCACTATCGACTACGGCATCGTACTCGAGGGAGAGGTCGTGCTGATCCTCAGCGACAGCGAGACGACCCTGCGCAAGGGCGACGTGGTTGTTCAGCGGGGGACCGATCACGCGTGGGAAAACCGGTCCGGCGAAGTAGCGAGGGTGGTCTTCGTGCTGATCGACGCCGCGTTTGCCGAGCCGTTGGCGCAGATCGTAGATACAGCGGCGATCATCCCATGAACGAGGACGCCCCCTCGGTATCCCGGCGCACCGCCGTCTGGGTGCTCTTCCTGCTGTTCCTCGCCAACATCCTCAATGCAGGCGACCGTGGGTTGCTCGGCCTGGTGACCGAGCAGGTTCGCGGCGAACTCTCGTTGTCGGACACTCAAATATCGCTTGCCAACGGGTTGTTCTTCACAGTGTTCAACCTCGTCGGTGGCCTGTTTCTGGCGCGGTTGATCGACAGGGGCAACCGTACGCGAATTCTCGCTTTCGGCATCGCGGGGTGGTCGATCGCCACCGCCGCGACCGGGTTGGCGACCGACTTCGCGACCCTCGCCATCGCCCGGATCGGGGTCGGTATCGGCGAGGCGACGGCCTTCCCGGCCGCGATGTCTTTGATCCCCGATCTGTTCCGCGCCCAGGCGCGGGGGCGTGCGGTGGCGGTATTCCAGTCGAGCGCCTTCATCGGCATCGTCGGAGGCGCGATCGCTGCGGGCGTGCTCGCGGCTGCGATCGGCTGGCGGGCGATGTTCTTCTGGGCAGGCGCCGTTGGCGTCGTGCTTGCTCTTATCATGCTCGCCACAGCAACGGAGCCGGCGCGGGGGAAGGATGCACAGCCAGCCGCTCCGTCCGGGACCTTCGCCGACTTGTCGCAAGGCCTGCAACGTCTTTGGCACTCGCCAGGGCTCGCACGCCTTGTGGTCGGTTACGGCATCGCCGGAATGCTGACCTCGGTCCTCGCAGCCTGGGGCCCCGCCTTCCTGCAACGCTCGCACGATGTTCCGCTGGCACAAGTCGGTGTGGCTATCGGTCCCGCAGTCGGGATCGGGGGAATCACGGGAACGCTCTTTGCCGGGTTCCTCGCCGACGCGGTCCGTCGGCGTACGGGTTCGGCCGCTGCGACGCTGTGGCTCCCCATCGTCACACTGCCGCTCTCGGTGCCTTGCGTGCTCGGCTTTGCCTTCCTGCCTTCCCTGTCCCTCGCAATGGCCAGCGCAGCTCTGATGAACTTCCTGCTCGCCTGTGCAATCATCCCAAGCATCAACTTCGCAGTCGACGCCGCAGCCCCTGGCGATCGCGGGCTAACCGCTACAGTGATGCTCGCAGCTGCTGGGCTCATCGGCAGCACCCTCGGACCATTCATCGTCGGGGTTCTCAGCGACTACCTCAACCCCACCCTGGGCGAGGAAAGCCTGCGCTATGGGATCGCGGCCATGGCGGTAGCGCCGCTCATTGGAACAGCCTTCATCGTCGCGGCAAGGGTTTCGACCGTGCGAGCGCAAGCTGAATCACTTGCGAGTGCGACGATTAATTCCTAGGAGAGGGAATAACTGCGGAGGTCGTCCGCGATCTGAACTTGGGGAGAGACGAAATGCGTGACGTTTTCTACGGATTGTCACTCGCTGCTGCAGGTCTCGCGACATCCGTTGTCGCGCCCACCGCCATGGCCCAAGATGCCACGGCTGCGCATTATTCGGTGACCGAGACAAAGGTCGGCAAGCTGCTCGATGATCCGGCAGCAGCAGAAATTCTCAAGCGCCTTATCCCCAAGTCCTTCGCCAACGAGATGTTCCAGACCCTTGGTCGCGACCTCACACTGGCGGCTATCCAGCAATACGAGCCGGAGGAACTGAACGACGCCAATCTGGCAAAGATTCAGGCCGAGTTTGACAAGATTCCGGCTAAATAAGCCAAGGCCAGGCCCGGGCCTTTTTTCGAGGTCAGCGACGCGGTCGTCTGCTTGTAGCGCGATCTATTTGCGGCAGGTGAAGCTGTTGGCACTGTTGGGATCTCCGCCTTCGTAGCGCGCGACGAGCGGATGCGGGCACAGGGGCCTCGAAACGCCCGGAAAGGCCTCCCCGACTGCCACAATGCGGTCAGGCGCACGTCCTTGCTCCACCCAGTCGACGATCGCGTCGAGCATTTCGAACTTGTCGTTCGCCTCGCCCCCGCCGCAGTGAAGCATTCCAGGAATGCCGAAGAAGCGAACGGCTTCCCGGCCAGGCTCTCCGGTCGCGGCAACCATGTCCTCATACCAGCGCACGATGTGCGGTGTTGCAATGCCCTGGTCTGACATCCCGTTGTACACGATCATCTTGCCCGACTGGGCGAAGGTCGACAGGAACGGGCTGTCCGCGTCACCGATCCCGCCCTGGTAGCGGATCCTCCGCAACAGATCCTCGATGTCGTAGGGCGCCAGTGGATCCCATGCGGCGTCAGGCGGAGTGAGCTGCAGATTCCGGAACTGGCCCAGCCCTAGTATCGAATCCGCAGAGTTCGGCTGACCGGTTTCCGATGTGCCGAGACGCATCCCGCGCCACGCGGTCGACGCTATCCCGGTGTCGTAAGTGAACGGGCCATAGAGATGCTGTCCCGCGGCATCGCGAGGACCCGCCATCAGTTCTTCCAACACACCGACCTGACCGCTCGTCAGGCATTGGTCTGTCTTGCCCCCCGCGCACGTCAGCTCCATTGGCCGGAAGCCGCAACGCTGCCAGTCGTTGATCATGCCGTCCTTGAGGCCATCCAGTCCGTCGCACTGGTCGAGCACCGTCTGGCGGACCAGCGCGAGGTCGGATTGCGAGAATGCCTTGGCGTAGATCGGTCGGCCCGCATCGTCCCGCGGGGCGATGCGCGCGATCACCTGCATGTTCCAGACTTCGCCGAGTGCCAGTCGCGAAAAGCTCATCGCAGGATCACCGGCCACAATACCGTCGAACTCCCTCGGCAGACGCTGCGAGGCCATGAGCGCTTGCCGCCCTCCGTTCGAGCAACCGATGAAGTAGGACTTCGTGGCCGGTGTACCGTAAAACGCCGCGAGCAGAGCCTTCGCTTCGCGCGTCACTTGGGCGAGGCCGTTGTACGCGTAATCAATGCGTGCCTGCTGATCGAGACCGAAGCTTGCGTCGACCGGCGAACCCTTGTGCCCCGCATCCGTGGAAACGACGGCAAATCCGCGCATCAAGGCCGGCGGGCCAGCAGAATTGGGCACCGTGCCAATGGCGGGGCTGACAATGCCATCGAGCCCGGCGCCACCTTGGAACATGAAGCGTCCCGACCAATCCAGGGGCAGGCGAAGCTCGAAGCCAATCCCGAACTCGCGCCCTCCTACGCCAGTGCGCGGACCGATCGTCGCCTTTACGAGGCAATGCGCCGGCAGGATCCTGTCACTGGCGTTGGGCACAGGACCGGCTTCAACCCACTCCGCACTCTGGAAAACCAAGTCAGCGCGAGCCAGCCGCGCCAGTGACGCGCACCTCTCCTTCGCTCCTGGTTCAACCCGAGCGAGCGACGGACTTGCACCAGGTACGGCGACGGCATTTGCCGAAAGCGCCAACCCCGTTGCGAGCAAGAACCCCCTTGATCGCCTCATTCGTTGGATCCCCCCCTTGGGTTAATTCTCCATCGCGTTGCGCGTGTCCTCAAGCGCCAGATCGACGAGCGTCCGCATGGCTGCTTCGGCGGCATCGGGATCGCCCGCTGCAATCGCATCGCTGACGCGCGCGTGGTCGGGAACCGGATCGCGCGGCAGGGCGCGGGTTCGCTGCTTGAATTGGGTGGTCCAGTTTACGGCCGCGCCAACGCTGGCACTGAGCGTGATCAAGGCATCGTTGTGCGTCGCGCGGAGGAGCGCATCGTGGAAGTCGCGGTCGGCCGCTCTTCCGGCCTCCGTGGCGAGTGTGTGGCGGCGCATGCCGGCGAGCGCGTCGCGCAGCGCTTTGATGTCGTCCTTCTCGCGACGCGCGGCGGCAAGGCGCGCCGCAGCCGGTTCGACGATCGCGCGCAATTCGAACAGATCGCGGATGAAGGCCGCGTCCGGCTCGCCTGAAAAGGCCCACGCGAGCACGTCGGGATCAAGCAAGTTCCACCTGTTGCGTGGCAGCACTCGCGTTCCAGCCTTGGTGCGGCTTTCGACGAGCCCCTTGGCCGTCAGCACCTGAACCGCCTCGCGATAGGCGCTGCGGGATACGTCCAGGGCTTCGGCATTGGCCACTTCGGGGGTCAGTCGTTCGCCGGGGCGGATGGCACCGCTTACAATGGCCGTCCCAAGGTAATGCGCGATAGCTCCACGGAGCCGGCGGCCGGTGCTACGCTCCGAGCGGCGCTCATCCTGATCCTGAGGCTCGATTGGCAATTCCCCGGTATCCAACGACGTCCGCCCCCAACGGTTGCAGCCCGACTGATTAGGCGCGCGGCGTACTCCTTGCAAATTCGCGAGCGCCGCGCTGATTTCCCTTGCATTATGTCAGACTAATTCCACGATCGGTAGATAGGTTAGGGGAGGTTTCGAATGCTCACGCTGCTTCAGCATCGAGCGCCTGATAGTGTTCGCCGGGTTATCGCCGCACGAGAGGGTGAAGCACACTTCGTCGCAGGGTTCGCCGATGTGCGCAGCTTAGCTGCCGAGGCTATCGCGCGCGGTATCGGCCTTGCGGAAATGGTCGACGCTGCAGGGACCGAGGGCTCGGTCGATCCGGCTGATGAGCTTGCTGCCGGTCGCCTGATGGCACCGATCGATCATGCCGACGAGGCACATCTGCTGCTTACCGGAACCGGCCTAACCCATCTTGGATCCGCCGAGGGCCGCGACAAGATGCACCGCGCGGCCGCAGCCGGCGAGACTCTCACCGACTCCATGCGGATGTTTCTCGAGGGACTGGAGGGCGGCAAGCCGGCTCCGGGCCAGGTCGGCCAACAGCCGGAGTGGTTCTACAAAGGCAACGGTACGCATGTCGTCGGGCCGGGCGCGCCTCTGAGGATGCCCAGCTTCGCCAGAGACGGCGGCGAGGAACCCGAGCTCGCCGGAATCTACCTCATCGGCTCCGACGGCACGCCGTTCCGCCTCGGGTTCTGCATCGCCAACGAGTTCAGCGACCATCTGACAGAGCGCCACAACTATCTCTGGCTGGCCCACTCAAAGCTTCGGCCGGCTGCGCTCGGCCCGGAGCTGCTGGTAGGAGAGCTTCCGGCAGATGTGCGCGGTACCAGCCGGATCCGGCGCGGTGATGCGGTGATCTGGGAGAAGCCGTTCCTATCGGGCGAGGCGAACATGTCGCACACGATCGCCAACCTTGAGCATCATCACTTCAAGTATCCGATGTTCCGCCGGCCCGGAGACATCCACGTCCATTTCTTCGGCACCGCAACGCTCTCGTTCAGCGAGGGCATCCAGACCCAGCCAGGCGATGTGTTCGAAATCGAGGCAGCGCCCTTCGCGCTGCCGTTGCGCAATCCGCTTGCGATCGCGGGGCCGACCGACGTTTCGGTACGGAGCCTGTGACGATGGAACCCATTCGACTGGCCATCGTCGGCCTCGGCAAGATTGCTCGTGACCAGCATCTCCCGGCGATCATGAAAAATGGGGACTTCGCTCTCGTGGCCACGGCCAGTGCCGACGGCGCTTCGGTTGTAGGCGTTCCGGCGTTCGATAACCTCGAAGCGCTGCTCGCCTCCGAGATGGGCCTCGACGCCGTGGCGATTTGCACCCCCCCGCAAATCCGCGGCAAGCTAGCGGCGACCGCACTTCATCACGGGGTGTACGTCCTTCTGGAGAAGCCGCCAGCCGTCAACCTTTCGGAGGCTGAATGGCTTGCTGATCTGGCACGAAGCAAAGGCGCCACCGTATTCGCTGGCTGGCATTCGCGTTTCGCGGCAGGTGTCGCCACCGCTCGCGCCTGGCTCGCGAACCGCCAGGTCTTGGGCGCCACCATCGTCTGGCGCGAAGACGTGCGTACTTGGCACCCTGGGCAAGACTGGATCTGGCGGGCGGGTGGGTTTGGCGTATTCGATCCGGGGATCAACGCACTGTCGATCGCCACTCACATCCTCCCGCAGCCGCTCGATTTGACCGATGCGGAGCTAGAATTCCCCGCTAACCGCGACGCTCCCATCGCGGCCCGGCTATCGCTGCAGGACGCTGCGGGAGCCGGGATTGCGGTTGACCTGGACTGGCGGCAGACCGGCCCGCAGACTTGGGACATCCGGATCGACACGGACGCTGGCCCGCTCAAGCTGTCCGAAGGCGGCGCGAAGCTGAGCCTTCCGTCCGAGTTGCACCAAGGCAAGAACGGGGAATATCCGGCGCTCTACGCCCGCTTTTCGGACTTGGTTCGAAACGGTGAGAGTGAGTTCGACACCGATCCTCTCCGCCTCGTCGCCGACGCGTTCCTGCGCGGGCGAACGATCCGCACCGATCCCTTCTTCGATTAAGAGAAGCGCGGGCGGCGCGCCAACGCCACGCCACCCGGCTCCGCAGTTACTGTTCGATCGCGAGCATCGCCACCGACTTCGCGGGAAGCTCGATCGTCAATGTGCCGCCGTTCGCCCGCGCGGAGAACGGTCTCGGCACCACCGTGTTCGGCGCTGCAAAGGTGTTCACCGAGTTGACTTGCGGCGCGGTCAACACCGTGCCCGAAGCACCGCGAGCTGCGACGCCCGGGACTTCGACCTCAATGCTCGCTTGCCGGTTCGGATCGAGATTCACCAGCGACAACCACAGCTTTCCATCATTCGCCCGAACCGCGACCACATCGACATGCGGCAGCACTACCGTGCCTTGGCGATACTCACCTGCGTTGAACGACACTGGCAGGAGAGTGGCGTCCTGGAACGGCAGGTACATCTGGTGGATGTAATAGGTGGGGGTGAGCAGCATTTTCTCACCATCGGTCAGGATCATCGCCTGCAACACGTTGACCATCTGCGCGATGTTTGCCCCGCGGACCCGGTCGGCATGGCGCGCGAAGATATTGAAGTTGAGCGCCGCGATCATCGCGTCGCGCAGCGAGTTCTGCTGCTGCAGGAAGCCTTCCTGCGTGCCCGGCAGCTTCGCCAGCCACACGCCCCACTCGTCGACAATTAGCCCAACTTTCTTCTCGGGATCGTACTTGTCCATGATCGCCGAATGCGTCTTGAGGTGGTCTTCCATCCGCAGGGTCGCTTGGGTCAGCTCCGCGTACTCCTGTTCGCCGAAATTCACGCTGTCGTAGGCCGGCGGCCATCGAACCACGGTGTAGGAATGGAGCGAGAGGCCTTCGATGTCCCAGCTCCAGTCCTTCTCGCTCCAGGCCTTCATCACCCCCTCGGTGTAGGCCGGATCGCCATCGCTTGGACCGACGGCGATGCGCTGCATGGTATTGGGAGCGGCTTGTTGGTTCGGGTGGAAGCTGCGCACGAAACGGGCGTAGGGTTTCAGCTGATCGGTGTAGTACTGCGGGCGCATATTGCCGCCGCAGCCCCAGCTCTCGTTGCCGATGCCGAGGAACTTGACCGTCCACGGCTCGCGCTGGCCGTTTGCCGCGCGCTCTTGCCCAGCGGTGGTGCGGTCATCGGCCGTTATGTAGGCGATCCAATCCGACGCTTCCTTGATTGTACCTGAGCCGACGTTGACCGAGACGTAGGCATCCGCGCCAATTTGGTTGGCGAAATCGAAGAACTCGTGCGTACCGAACGCGTTGTTCTCGGTCGCGCCGCCCCAGTTCCAGTTCACCGAGACCCCGCGCTTTGCCGGATCGCCGATGCCGTCTCGCCAATGGTATTCGTCGGCGAAGCAGCCGCCGGGCCACCTCACGTTCGGTACGTGGATTGCGCGCAGTGCAGCGACAACGTCGCTGCGAATTCCGCGCACGTTGGGGATCGTCGAATCCGGACCGACCCAGACACCGCCGTAGATCCCGGTACCGAGATGTTCGGCGAACTGGCCGAAGATGTTGCGGTCGATCTTCGCGCCTTGCTTCGCGGCGTCGATCGTAATCGTTGTGGCATTGTCCGAGCGTTGCGCCGCAGCTGGCGTGCCCAGGATCGACAGGGCTATGACTGCGCCGGCCAGGAACCTCTTCTTCACTGTACTCTCCCCTTTCTCAAACCGGTCAGTGGCTGTCGCGCGGAAGGCCGCGCGTCTGGGCGATCCGCTGATATTGTTCGCTGCCTTCGAGGATCGCCCCGCCCTCCATCTGGCCCACCAGCGCACGCTGGATTTCCTGCCAGGGGGTCTGCGCCGCCGGGAAGCCGTACCCGCCGTCATCTTCGAGTTCCGCCCGACGTCGCGCGAGCTCTTCATCGGAGACCAGCATGTTCGCGGTCCCCGCCTTCAAATCGATGCGCACCCGATCGCCATCCTGAAGTAGCGCAAGCCCACCCATCGCCGCCGCCTCTGGCGAGGCGTTGAGGATCGAAGGGCTGCCACTTGTGCCCGATTGGCGTCCATCGCCGAGGCACGGCAGGCTGTGCACGCCCTGCGCGAGCAGATAGCTCGGCGGCCGCATGTTCACGACCTCGGCTGAACCGGGGTAGCCGATGGGTCCGGCCCCGCGCATGATCAGTAGCGTCTCGGTCGTGATCCCCAGCGCCGGATCGTCGATGCGGGTGTGATAATCCTCGGGCCCGTCGAACACTGCCACCGGGCCTTCGAAGGCGTCGGGGTCGTCAGGGTTCGAGAGATAGCGAGCGCGGAATTCAGGCGAGATCACACTCGTCTTCATGATTGCCGAGTCGAACAGGTTCCCCCGCAGCACCAGGAAACCGGCGGCCTCCTTCAGCGGATTGTCGATGGGGCGGATCACCTGATCGTCTTCGATCGCAGCGTTGCGGCAGTTGTCGCCGATGCTGTGTCCGTTGGCGGTCAACGCCCCCTCGTGGATCAAGTCGCGCCGCATGAGCTGATTGACCACGGCAGGCACCCCGCCGGCCCGGTAGTAGTCTTCGCCGAGGAATTCGCCGGCAGGCTGGAGATTGACGAGCAGTGGCACGTCGTGGCCGACCTCCTGCCAATCGCTGATGGGCAGGTCGACCCCGATGTGCCGGGCGATCGCGGCCAGGTGGATCGGGGCGTTGGTCGACCCTCCGATCGCCGAGTTGACCCGGATCGCGTTGTGGAAAGCCTCGCGCGTCAGCAGATCCGACGGCTTGAGGTCTTCGTCGACCATTTCGACAATGCGCTTGCCAGTGCGATAGGCGACCTCCTGCCGGTCGCGATAGGGCGCGGGGATGGCCGCGGAGCCGGGCAGCGACATCCCAAGGGCTTCGGTCAGGCTGTTCATCGTCGTCGCCGTGCCCATCGTGTTGCAATAGCCAGTCGACGGGGCGGACGAGGCAACGAGGCGGATGAACTCCTCGGCGTCGATTTCCCCGGCCGCGAGTTGCTCGCGCGCTTGCCACACGATCGTACCCGACCCTGTTCGCTGGCCGCGATGCCAGCCGTTGAGCATCGGCCCCACCGACAGCGCTATGGCGGGAATGTTGACTGTCGCAGCCGCCATCAGGCACGCTGGCGTGGTCTTGTCGCATCCAATGGTCAGCACCACACCGTCGATAGGGTAGCCGTAGAGCACCTCGACAAGCGCCAGGTAGGCGAGGTTGCGATCAAGGCCGGCGGTCGGGCGCTTGCCGGTCTCCTGGATCGGATGCACCGGGAACTCGATTGCAATCCCCCCAGCTTCGCGGATGCCCTCGCGCACGCGCTCCGCCAGAACCAGGTGGTGCCGGTTGCAGGGACTCAGGTCGGATCCGGTCTGCGCGATGCCGATGATCGGACGGCCCGAGCGCAACTCCTCAAGGCTCAGCCCGAAGTTGAGATAGCGCTCGAGGTAGAGCGCCGTCATGTCGACGTTGTCGAGATTGTCGAACCAGGCGCGGGAGCGCAGCTCTTTGCGGTCGGTCATTGATCAGCGCGCAACCGACAGACGGTAGATCATGACATGCCGGTACGGCTTTCCGGGATCCACGCGCGCGGAAGCAAAGTTCGGACGGTTGGGCGCGTCGGGAAACTTCTGCGGTTCGAGCGCAATCCCGTCACCCATCCGGTAAACACGCCCGCTCCGACCGACGATGGTACCGTCGAGAAAATTGCCGGAGTAGAACTGCAGGCCGGCCTCCGTACTCAGAACTTCGAGTACGCGTCCGGATACTGGGTCTTCCAGCCGTGCGGCTAGTTCGGGGCGCGCAGTTTGTCCCTTGTCGAGCGCGAAATTGTGATCGTAGCCGCGGCCGACCACGATCTGGGGATCGCGCCCATCGCGCAGGCCCGCAGCGACGAGCCGGGGGGATCGGAAATCGAACACCGTGCCAGCTACTGGCCTTAACTCCCCGGTGGGAATCAGCTTGTCGTCGACCGGGGTGTAGACAGTGGCGGGAATGGTCAGGACTTGCCGGGAGGTCCCCTCGGGCGCGCCGTCTCCGGCCATCGTGAACAGCGCGTGGTTGGTCATGTTCACGATCGTCGGCCTGTCTGCCTTGGCGTCGTACGAGATCGTCAGGTCGCCCGCGTCGTCGAGCGAATAGGTGACGGTTACATCGAGTTTGCCCGGATAGCCCTGGTCCCCGTCCGGACTGGTCAGGCCTAGAACTACTTTCGCGGTGGGCCCGCTCGACACCGACACGATCCGCCAGTTCCGCTTGTCGAAGCCCGCCGTCCCACCGTGGAGCGAATTGGCCTTGTCGTTCTGGGTCAATTGATAGGCACGGCCGTCGAGGCTGAAGCGCCCTCCCGCGATCCTGTTGGCGTAGCGGCCGACGGTGACGCCAAAGTAGTTCGGCCTGGCCTCGTATTCGGCGACCGTGTCGTAACCGAGAGTCACCTCCGCGCGCGTGCCGTCGCGGCCTGGCGCGATCAGCGACTGCAGCGTGGCGCCGTAAGTGATCACCCGCGCCTCGATGCCGCGCGAGTTCCTGAGCCTAACCGCTTCGACAGCAGTGCCGTCGGCCAATTTCCCGGCCTGCTCGCGTACCGCCTCGGCGGCCTGGGCGGGTGTGGCCAGCACACCGAACGCCGCCACCAGCAACATGGCCCTCATGACTAGCTCCCCCGATCGCGCTTCAAGATTGACGTTGTTGGGTTAGAAATATAGTCCGACAAAAAAAGGGCAAGCGATTTGCCGACATGGAGGGGATGAATGGCGCTTTCACCGATTGGGGGAGCCGTGCCGGCCGGCGACGTTTCGGCGTCTCAAACTTATCGGTCCGCGCTGACGCTGCTTGCCAGCCTGTTCTTCATGTGGGGCTTCATCACGGTCATCAACAACACGCTGTTGCCGCACCTGCGCAGTGTGTTCGACCTGAACTACACCCAGACCACGCTGATCGAGAGCGTATGGTTCATCGCCTATTTCGTCGCTTCGATCCCCTCGGCCAAGCTGATCGAGCGGATCGGGTACAAACGGTCGATCGTGGTCGGCTTGCTGGCCATGGCCGCAGGTGCGCTGATGATGGTCCCGGCGGCGCGAATTCCATCCTACGGAGTGGTGCTGGCCGCCCTGTTCGTGATCGCCAGCGGCATCACCCTGCTCCAGGTTGCCGCCAACCCCTACGTCGCGGTAGTGGGGCCGCCCGAAACCGCGTCCTCGCGGCTCAACTTCGTTCAGGCGTTCAACTCGCTCGGCACCACGCTGGCTCCGCTGTTTGGCGGCTATCTGATCCTTGGCCGTTCCAAAGGAGGCACGTCCGAAGCGGGAGTAACCCTCACGGCCGCTGAACGCCTTGCCGACGCGCAATCGGTCGTCCTGCCCTACATCATCGTGGCGGTAGTGCTCGTGATACTGGCGATCGTTATCGCGCGCTTCCCCCTACCTTCGATGGGTCAAGCGACCCGCCGCGCCAGCCGCGAGGCGCGCAAGGGCCTGTCGCTGTGGAGCCACCGCAACCTGGTGCTCGGAGTGCCTGCGATCTTCATCTACCTGATCGCCGAGATCGGCGTCTCCAACCTGTTCATCAACTTCATCAGCCAGCCGCACATCGGCAACCTTACCCACCAACAGGCGTCGAACTATCTGTTCCTGCTGTGGGGCGGGATGATGGTCGGCCGCTTCCTTGGCAGCTTGCTGATGCAGAAGGCCGACGCTGCGGGAGTGCTCGCCGCATTCGCGATGGGCGCCTTTGGAGTGATGCTGGTAGCCACGTTTGCGCAAGGCCCCACGGCGATGTGGGCCCTGATCTCGGTCGGGTTCTTCCACTCGATCATGTTCCCGACCATCTTCACCCTCGCGATCAAGGGACTCGGCCCGCTGACCGAGGAGGGCTCGGGCTTGCTGATCATGGCGATTGCGGGCGGCGCTCTGGTGGTGGTCCAGGGTTGGCTTGCCGACCGCTACGGTCTCCAACTCTCGTTCCTGCTCACCGCAGCGTGCGAGCTCTACGTGCTGTTCTACGCGCTGTGGGGTTCCAAGCCGACCGGAGAGCAGCTTCCCGCGATGCCCGCCCATGCCGTATTGTCCGACTAAAGAAGCAAAAGGAGGTCCCGGGTAATGAGAGCAAGGGGTTGGGGCATCGCAATTGCGCTCGCGGTCCTAGCAAGCACTGGGGCTGCCATTGGCCAGACTGGGACGAATGCGGCCCCAGGATCGAACCCGATCATCCGCGACAAGTTCACCGCGGACCCCGCCCCGCTCGTCGTCGGCGACCGTCTCTATCTCTATGTCGGGCACGACGAGGCGCAGCGCGACGAGATGTTCAACATGCGCGAATGGCTCGTCTATTCGACCACCGACATGAAGACATGGACCGATCACGGTCCAATCATGCGGGTGACCGACTTCAAGTGGGCCAAGCAGGATGCCTGGGCTTCGCAGGCGATCGAGAAGGACGGCCGGTTCTGGTTCTACGCCGCGGTTGAGCATGACGACACCCACCCGGGGAAGGCTATAGCCGTCGCTGTATCGGACAGTCCCACGGGTCCGTTCGTCGACGCGAAGGGCTCCGCGCTGATCACCAACGAGATGACCCCGAAAGGCACGCACAGCTGGGAGGATATCGACCCGACGGTGTTCACCGACGACGACGGCACGACCTGGATCGCCTGGGGCAATCGCCAAGCCTACATCGCCCGACTCAAGCCCAACATGATCGAACTCGACGGACCGATTACCGAAATCACCCCGCCCCATTTTGAGGAAGGGCCGTGGCTGCACAAGCGCGGCGGCCTCTACTATCTGACTTACGCCTCGCTCGACCGTTCGCAGCATCGCGACGAGAAGGTGTCCTATTCAACCGCCCCTTCAATCCGGGGCCCATGGACCTACCGCGGCGAGCTGACCGGGTCCGGCAAGTACAGCTTCACGATCCATCCCGGCATCGTGGAGTACAAGGGCAACTGGTACTTGTTCCTGCACAATGCCGAGCTGACTATCGGTGACCAGAATGGGTCGATCGGCCGACGCGCAGTTACCGTCGAGCACCTCGAATACAACGCCGACGGGACAATGAAGCCGGTCGTTCAAACCGACGCAGGCGTTTCCCTGCCACCCTCCTCGTAGTCGCACGTCCCAGCCGGAGATCCGACATGACAAACAGGAAGACCCTCACCCGCCTTGCCGCAGTCGTTATCGCCGCATCATGCATGATTTCGGGGCCGGCCCTGGCGCAAGACGATACGATGACGCCGATCGCAACCCCGGCGCAGGCGGACGCCATCGTGCTCGGCACCGGCCCACTGCCCGACGCCACGGCACCCGAGGTCTGGCATCGCCAGTATGGCAGCGAGTTCGCGCGCAACGTCACCGTGGCGACCCTGACGCCATACCTCGCCGACCCGGCCAAGGCGACCGGCGCTGCGGTGATAGTCGCTCCTGGGGGAGGCTTCCGCACACTGTCGATGGAGAACGAAGGCTCGGAGGTCGCACGTGCCCTCGCTGAGCGCGGCGTCTCTGCCTTCGTGCTCAAGTACCGGCTGATCCAGACTCCGCGCGACATCGGAGAGTTCGACCGCTCGATGCGTGAGTTGGTCTCAGGCCGCCCGCCGCAAATGTCGCCCGACGCGATGGCCGCGAGCCTGGCTCCCCAGATCGCCGACGCGCGCGCGGCTTTCGCGCTCGTTCGTGCACGCGGCGCTGAGTGGAACGTGGATCCCGACCGCATCGGCATGGTCGGCTTTTCTGCCGGGGCGATGCTGACGCTGACGACGGCCCTCGCCGGTGAAGACGCGCGGCCTGCCTTCATCGGCAATATCTACGGCCCGCTCGGAGCCGTAAATGTACCAGCCGACGCACCGCCGCTGTTCATCGCGCTGGCTGTCGACGATCCGCTGTTCCCCAACGCGGGCTTCGGGCTGATCGAGAGTTGGCGAACAGCCAAACGGCCGGTCGAGTTCCACTACTACGAACAAGGCGGCCACGGCTTCGGCATGTACCCGAAGGAGACCACCAGCACCGGCTGGTTCGACGCCTTCGTGCGCTGGATAGGCATGCACGGAATGCTCGCCTCCGCGCACTAGCCCAATCTCAGCGGCCACTGCCTGGCGGTGCCTATTTTCCTCGTTTGTGCTGCGCGAAGAAGCGAAACACGTCGGGCATTCCATCGGCGATGATGGTCCCGTGATCGCGGTCCGGCATTTCGATGTACTCGTGGGTCATGCCCAGTTCGTCCATGGCGGCGGCCCAGGTCCGCGTATTGGTCGCCGGCACGACAGGATCCTTGTCGCCTTGGGTGATCATGAGCGGCAGTCCGGCTGCCTTGATCGGCGCGAGGATGGCCTTCTGGTTCGGTTGCATCATGAATGCCGCAGGAGCGATCGCCGCTATCGCGGCCCATTCGCTCGCATGCTTCTGGCCGAGGAAGAGCGTGCCCGCACCACCCATCGAATGGCCCATCAGGTATGTCCGGTTCGCATCGACGTTGAATTCACGGCGAGCCAAGTCGAGGACGTTCATGACGTCCTTCTCCGATAGCTCGGTGAGGTTCGGCGGCTCGACCGGTCCCTTGCCGATGACAATAACCGGCGAACCGTACCAGCCCATCGTGTTGTAGCCCATCGGTCCGACGACGATGTATCCGTTCTCCTCGGCCAGATCGACCAGCCGGCCGCGCACGATGAAATTGGAATCACCGCCGTAGCCGTGCAGGGCAACGATAAGCGGCGCGGGTACGCCGGGTTTGACCTTCGAAGAGACGAATACGGTATAGGGGAGATCTTCGTTGGTATCGGCGAAATGGTACGTCCGCTGCTGCACGCGCGGATCAGGGTCCATCCGCATGGGAAACCGCGGTGGTCCTTCGGCTTGGGATGCGACTGGCGCCTGTCCCCCCGCGGGCAGTCCGAACGCAAGTACGGTCGCCGCCGCGATCGCGATGGTACCTCGCAAGATCCTGCCGATTGAATTGGACGTCCGCACGTCTACTTCCCCCTTCTCCACTTACAGGCCCTTCCGCTCGATCGACCAGTCCGTGCCCGTGCACAGCCGGCAGTTCTCGCCCACGAAGGTACGTGCGGCGCTCTTGTCGCCCTTGAGTTGCCACTCGAGCCAATCGACCGCGACGTGTGCCACGGCCCCGCCCATCGGTTCAGAAAAGGTACCCCCATGACCGACCGGGAGATTGGCCAGGACCGCCGGAACGGACTTGAGACGAGCAAAGTCGTCGGTCCCGTTGGGATAGGCGATGTCGGTTGGGCCTCCGAGAATGTAGATCACCGGTGAGTGGATCCGGTCGAGCATGTCCTTGCTCGCCTTGATCCCTGGGATCGGGCTGGCCCCGTCATTGAAGACCCCGCTGTTGTGCACAAGCACGGTTCTGATCCGCGGGTCAGAGGCGATCTCGATCGCCTGCAAGCCGCCGCAGGAATGCCCCGCTGCGGCGACGGCACCTGTTGCCACCTTGCCGCGCAGCTTGCTGCCGTCCCGGGTATTTTCAGCGATGGCCCAGTCGATACCAACCCGTACGTCTTCGGCACTCGTCGCCGCCGGAGGCAAACCGCTCGTCCTCGCAGCCGGCTGCGGAGCGCGCGGCTCGGTGGCTCCGGGTCCGCTGCGCCATCCTCCGGCAGCAATCACCAGATACCCGTATGAGGCGATCTCCGCGAGGTGCATCCGGTGTGCCGTTCCGTCGTCCACGCAAGCGCCATTGCCCCAGACCAAGATCGGTAGCTTGCCTCCCTCGAAAGGGGACAGGTCTGCAGGTCGATAGATTACGTGGCGCGGAAAGGCGGGGTCGGTTTCGATGATCGCAGGATAGGGCCCGTCGCCGGGTGTGTTCGGAACCTTGTTGAATTCCTCCTGCGTCCTTCTGAACGCTTCGCCGTCCGTCTGCTGCGGCTGTTGTGCATTGGTTCCGCTCGCGAGAGCGACCGCCATCAAGCCAAGCAGCCCAGTCCGAATGCGGCGCGTCGCCAGTGTTCCTCCCATTCCGCTCCCCCTTATCGTTCTAAAGCGGTTGTCGACCCGACCGCCGCGCGGCAGTTGCTAGCGATGAATCTTCTTCAGTAACCGATCCAGTTCCCGGGTCTCGGCATCGTTCAAACCAGCGGTAAGCGCAGCGTCCGCCTTGCGAACCAGCCCCCTGAGGCGATCCAGTTCCTGCTCCCCATGCGCAGTCGGGTAGACGCCGAAAGAGCGGCGATCGCCGACAATCTTGCGCCGTTCAACGCAACCCCGCTCTTCCCAGAAGTCAACCGCCAGAGTCGTCGCCGGACGGGTAAGCGCCAGCGCGGCAGCCAACTGAGTCTGCTGCAAGCCGGGATTGCGACCGATTACCTCAAGGATGGAATAGCGGTGCGGCGTGATGCCGGTCTCACCGAATTCGCGGGCCAGAAGGCTATGGCCGAGGATCCAAACCAGCTTGACCGAAAAGCCAGTCAGCTCGGGCAGCAATCCATAATCAACCTCGGAACCGAGGAGTGTCGGGGCGCGATGGCGCACACCTGTCAGGCTGTCAGGGAGGTCAGTGAGGCCGCTCATTCAAGTTGAACATGCCCGTTGCCGATCAAACGCACAAGTCAAACTGTTATTGCCTATGATGGTTATCGTCGATAACAGATGCCGCCAATAAACATTAAAGCTGAACTCGGGGGAGATTGGTGATGAGGTTCGACAGGACTCACGGCGCGCGTCATCGCAGGTTGCTGGTGAGCGGCACGATACTGGCGAGCGCGCTTTGGGTGGGGGTCGGTTCGCCCGCGGTCGCGCAAGAGGGAGCTGAAGAGCAACCGGCTGCCGCGTCCGAGGCATCGACCGATCAGGGCAACACCATCATGGTCACCGCCCGAAGGCGGGAGGAGTCGCTCCAGGAAACGCCGATCGCCATCTCGGCGTTCAGCGCCGAAACCCTCCAGGAACGGCAAATCCACCAGACCCAGGACCTCGAGCGCATCACGCCTAGCCTGCAATTCAAGCCGGCCGGGCAACTCTCGGGCAACAGCTCCGCGTCGGTGGCCTTCATCCGTGGCATCGGCCAGCTTGATCCCACGGCTGCCGTCGATCCCGGGGTCGGCGTCTATATCGACGAGGTCTACGTCGGCCGCGCAGTGGGCAGCACGATCGAGTTCGGCGACATTGCCAGCGTCGAGGTGCTGCGCGGACCTCAGGGCACGCTGTTCGGGCGCAATACGATCGGCGGCGCCATTCTGGTCCGCACCCGCGAGCCCAAGTTCGGCGAGTTCTCCGGTCGGGGACGCGTCAGGGGTGGCGACGATGGTCTGCTAGAAGGATTTGCTGCGTTCAACCTTCCGATCACCGACACCACAGCCGCCCGCATTTCCGGTGGCTTCCGCAAGCGTGACGGGTACGTCATCCGCGCCTTCGACGGTCTCGACCTCGGCAACGAAGACCTGGTGACCCTGAACGGTGCATTCCGCTGGGAGCCGACGTCGAATTTCGAACTCTCACTGAGGGCTGATTACACCGACCGCGACGAGAACGGCGCTCCTTTCACCTTCGCAGGGATCAATGAAAACGCGCCGGTTGCCGCAATCGTCAGCGTCGCAGCTGGCTGCCCCGGAGCCAAAATTCCCTTCGCTCCGATCGCGCCCGGCGATCCGCGTTTCGGCGCCCCCTCGGTACCGTTGATCGACGATCCGCGCTGCGCCAATGACTTCCAGGCACGGGGAGATTTCGTCAACGGCGGCACCGCCCCGGTGACCAGCCAGTCGGAGATTTGGGGCGTCTCGGGTACGGCACGGTATGACGTGGATGATAGCCTGACCTTCAAGAGCATCACGGCTTATCGCTCCACCCAATCGCGCGGCATCCGCGACGCCGACAACACTCCGTTCGTGATGATCACCACCGATGTGGGCGGGAAGTCTAAGCAATTCAGCCAGGAACTGCAGTTGCAGTATCACCGTGGCATCGTCAGCGGCATCCTGGGTGCATACTATTACGACGAGGACACTTTCGAACGCGCCACCGTCCCGCTCGCGTTTCCGCCCTCGCCGCCGGTTATCTCCTCGCTGCTCGCCGGCGGACCGGGCTCGCGCGACTTGCAGTTGTCCGACTTGGAAACCCGCTCGCTGGCGGCGTTCGGCGAGATCTCAATCGAACCGACTGACGGCCTCGAGCTGACCGGAGGCCTCCGTTACACCGAGGATCGAAAGACCTACCAGGGTACCGTCATGAACCTGTTTCCAGCCACACGGCCGGATCCTGACCCGCTGCCGACGCTGGCCATTCCCGAGGGCGGACCTCTGTTCATCTACAACCGCCCGTTTGAGAACACCTTCTCACACCTGACGGGCTCGGCCAGCGTGCGCTACGAGTTCACCAACTGGCTGAACGCTTACGCATCGTATTCGACGAGCTTCAAATCTGGCGGGTTCAACACGCGTTATAACGCCCCGCCGCCGGGCTTCGTGCCAGTCCCGTTCGACGAGGAATCTGTCGAAAGCTACGAGGTCGGCGCCAAGATGGACTTCGGCGATGCACGGCTCAATCTTGCGGCGTTCCAGGCCAACTACGACGACATGCAACTGATCTTCCGTCAGGGCGTGGTGCCGTTGCTGTTCAACGCTGGCAAAGCCCGCATCCGCGGCTTCGAAGCGGAGGCGAGCTACCATACCGGGGGACTGCGGCTCGATGCTGGCATGAGCCTGCTCGACGACGACATCCTCTCGATCACACCGGTGCCCGGCGCCAGCGCGACGGTCGCACCCGGTGACGACCTTCCGCTCACGCCCGCGTTCCAGGGCAATTTCGGGATCGGCTACGAGATTCCCTTGGCCCAAGGCTACACGCTGACACCCCGTTTCGACGGCAGCTACACCTCGCACGTCACGTTCATCACCGGCAGCGTGCCCGAGATCGAAGAGAACGGCTATTTCACCGGCAACGCCTCGGTCGAACTCGGGATCAACGACCGCTGGAGCGTTACGGCGGGCGTGATCAACTTGTTCGACGAGCGTTACCTGATCCAGGGGAACGCCTCGCTGGCGACACTCGGCTATGCCGAACGCATCTTTGCACGGCCACGAAGCTGGTATGTGCAGCTCGCGGCCGAGTTCTAAGCTACGGCCATTCAAGAGGAATTGGGGGAATACGACATGATCAATGTGGCACGGTCAGGAACGTGGGCGATCGGTATGTCCGCTCTCCTGGCATCCACGGCGGCCCTACCCCAGGACGTGCCGCAGCCACCGCGTCTCGAGTTCGCGTTCGAGGAAATCGTAACACTCGGCCAGGCCATCCCGGTCGGTGAGACGCCGCTCGGCAAGCGGAATATCGTGCCGATCACCGGTGGCACGTTTTCCGGCCCTGGAATCGAAGGGACGATCATCGCCGGTGGCTGGGACTGGCAACTGACGCGCTCGGACGGGTGCACCGAGATCGAGGCCGACTACATGATCCGGACCAATGACGGCGTGGTGATCAACGTCATCAACGTCGGCGCGCTATGCCCGCCAGAAGCGGGAGCGAGGACTCCGGCCAAAACCCAACCGAGGTTCGAAGCGCCGAAAGGAAAGTACGACTGGCTCAATCGGAGCGCGTTCATAGGAACGCTGGACCTTGCTCCCGGCACAACCGGGCCCGCCGTTCGCATTAGGATCTACAAAGCGGTCTAGATCGGCGCGCCGCTCTCGACCTCAATCAATGCGCAACCAGCCCAAACAGCTCATAGGGGCTCGTGACGCCCAGCCGGCGATAGGCACGCTGCCGGAAGGTCACCACCGATGTCTTCGCGATCCCCAGGTCGATGGCGGTCGCCTCGACGCTCATTCCAAGGGCAGCACGCGCGCAGACCTGCCTCTCTCTGGATGTTAGTTCCGCGTAGCGCAATTCGAACCGCTCCTCGACCTGCGCGACCGATAACACCCCTGTTGGAACGGCAGACTTGATGGTGAGGGGCAGCATCGGAAGCGTCAGGCGAGCAAATCCGGCAATGTTGTCCAGCTCGCGATCCGAAAATGCCCCTTCGCTCGCATGCCGCGCGAGGTTCATGCCTCGCCAACCGTCCTTGCCGCGCTGGACAATCGAAACGCGTTCAACAATGCCGGCGTCATCGAAAAACCGGCGCCGGAAGGCAGTGGAGGAAATATCCGCAGGCCGGATGCGTTGCAGCGCCATAGCGCCCTGCCGCACGGCGCTGCCGTAGATGGCGCGCACGGGATCAAGCCTCTTGTAGTGTTGCGCATACGCCGGCAGCAGCCCGGCGATCTCCGGCTCGCAGTGCACGTAATGCAGCGCGTCTTCGTCGGGACCAGTCGCTTCGAACAGATAGATGCGCGTTACGCCCCCAGTCAGCGCGTTGATGCAGCTGCGCACGGTCGCCCCGAAGCCCCCGCCACCAAGCGAAGTCAGAACCCGCTCGTAAAGCGGGTCAATGGCCAGACTCAGCGCCGGCTGTGTCACCTGCCAGATTTCCGCCACGGGACCCTCCTGCTGTTGTCCTTCTGCTTGTGCCTTGTCCTGTCGCGATAGGACAGACCTTCCCTGCTCCATCTAGCATCCCTTCGCAGGACAGATCGGGGAAGAAGATGCTGGACGGTAACAAGGTGATGATCACAGTCGCTCTCAACGGCGGCATGCAGCAGGACCGAGACGGCGCGGTCGTCCCGAAGCAACCTGACGAAATCGGTGAGGCGGCGGCAAGGTGCTGGGAAGCGGGAGCGTCAGTAGTTCACGTTCACGCGCGCGGCCCCGACGGCAAGAATAGCGGTGACCCGGAAATCTATGCGGAGATCATCCGCCAGATCCGCGCTCGATCCCCGATTCTGATCCAGACCACCAACGGCATCGGCGTACGACGTGATCCGGCCACCGGGCAATTCGTTTGGCCGACCGACACGGAGCGGCTCGGCCTGCTTGAGATCGAACCGCAGCAGGACTTGTTCGGCATCGCCGGTGGATCGGCCGACTTCCACAATCCGGAAGGCGGCTATCCCGAAGAAACGCCATACGTGAACTCGCCCGAGCTTCTCAAACGGACCATCGAGGCAGTTTACGCCAAGGGGTCGGCACTCGAATACGAGATTGTCGAGGCGAGTTCGCTGCACCGCCTGATGCGCTACGCCAACGAGGGCTTGTTCGACCGCCACCGCAAAAACGTCTGGCTCCTGCACGGCGGAGGGTTCGGCGCGACGCCGCCGGTCGCCCGCAACGTGATTTTCAACATCGACGAGGGCCTGCGGATGTTTCCGCAAGCCATCTGGGGTGTCACGGCGACCGGCCATGACATGTTTCGCATCGTCACCCTCGGCCTCGCCATGGGTTGCGACCTCGTGCGCGTCGGCTTCGAAGATGGCATCCACCTCCCCGATGGAACCGTCGCCGGGGACAACGCGGAGATGGTCCGGGCTGCAGCTAATATCGCCGCGATCTTTGGCCTCCAGCCCGCCACAGTCGAAGAGGCTCGCTGCCGGTTCGGGATATGATCATCTCACAGCCACGACGAACGATCGCGATCTGCACCGCGATCTATTTCCTCGATGGCTTGATCCACACCATTCTCGGTCCGCTAGCGCCCGAGATCGCTCGATCGCTCTTGCTCGGAAACGCTGAGCTCGGTCCGATCTTCTCCGCCAACCTTATCGGCCAGTGCATTGGCCTGGTCGTCTTTCCAGCCATCGCTGGCCGACTTGGACATCGGCTCACGGTGACGATTGCCGTTGTTGGATTCGGGCTGGGCCAGTGCGCGAGTGCGCTCGCGGACAGTGGGGCCATGCTGTTTGCCCTCAGGCTGATTACCGGCGTATTTCTCGGCGGCTGTCTTCCGAGTTGTCTCGCGATGGTCACAGAGGAAGCGCCCGCGGACCGGCGCGGCATATCGATCCTGACCCTTTTTACTGGATACGGCCTCGGTGCAGCGGTTGCGGGCGCGGTGGCGGCAGGCTTTGCCGACCTGGGCGGATGGAGAATTGCGATGGTGACGGTCGGAGTGCTTTCGCTGGCTTTGTCGGGCGGCGTCTGGCTCTGGTTGCGTGATCGGGCGGACTTGGAGGGAGCGGCACCAGAACCTGCGGCCGGAGCATCGACTGTCTTGCAACTCATGGGTCGCAGGTACCTTGTCGGAACTCTGATGTTGTGGCTGCTGTTCATGCTGATGCTCACGATCAGCTACTGCCTGACCTCCTGGCTGCCGACCATGTTGGTCGAAGCCGGCCACGACCAGTCCTTCGCCGCCTTGTCGATTACGATCTTCGGTTTCGGCGGTGCCATTGCCGCCCTCGGTATCGGCCTGCTGATCGATAGGTTCGGGGCGATGGCAGTGCTGCTTGTCTTTCTTCTCGTGGCGGCGGCGCTGCTGTTCGCGACGGGCCAGGCCATGGACCACGCTTCGCGGGGTGAACTGACCGTGCTTCTTGGAGCTGCGGGCTTCTGCAGTCTGGGTGCCTATGGCGGTGTCAACGTGGTCCTGGCCGGATTCTATCCCGATGCTCTGCGCGCGACGGGGGTCGGATGGGCTAAGAGCGTGGGCAGGCTGGGAACCGTGGTTGCTCCGATAGCGATCGGCCTGGCCTTGTCCGCCGGAGTAGCCGGGCAGACTGTCATGTCACTGTTTGGGTTTCCCGCCTTGTTGGCCGCATTGGCTCTGGCGGTTATTTCCATCACGAACGCGTGGAAGACGCGTGAAGGAGTTGGGAGCAGCCCCGCGGATCCTACCAGCTTTTGGACAAATCGTCGCGGCACCTGAGAATCTCGAAAAATCTCATTTGAGATGTTTGCGCAATTCGAGGCCCATCGTCAGCAGTCCGAAGGGGGACATGGCGTAAGTCTCGCGCTCGTGGAGCAAGTCGCTGAGCTTCACTGAGCGCGTTCCAGCATTTCGCGATTCAACTGAGCACACCCTTCACACGGGTGGGGTCGCAGGTTCAATCCCTGCCGCGCCCACCAGGCCTAAGTCCTGCGACTCGTTCTGGCGTAAGCGCTTGCCCGCAATCGCGGCCTCCGCGGTCTGTTCCCACGCGGTCACGATCGGACCCGGCGTGAAGCGTTCAGCCGAACGTCGCGCCTCGGTCGCCAGGCGTTCCCGCAAGGCGGGGTCATCCATCATCTTGGAGAGGGCGGCAGCCAGCGCAGGGACCTCTTCTGCCCGGACCAGCAGCCCGTTGACGCCGTCCTTGACCATCTCGCGCGGGCCCCACGGACAGTCGAACGTGATCGAGGGAATGCCGGCGGCGAGCGCTTCGAGCAGGACGTTGCCCCAGCCTTCGTAGCGCGATGACATGACGAACAGGTCTGCGCCGCTCGCCCAGCCTCCGGGCTGCGCGGTGATGCCCGGCAAGCTGGCCCGATCTTCGAGGCCGAGCCGGACGATTTCCTGCTCCAGCGCGGCGCGCTCTTCGCCTTCGCCCCAGATCACGAGGTTCCAGTCAGGATGGCTGGCGGCAATCCTGGCAAAAGCCCGCAACAGCAAGTCGAAGCCCTTTTGCTGGACCAACCGGCCCACGGCCACCACGGTCTTGGTGGCGGAAGGTTGGGCCGGGACTTGTACGGCGGGAGGCATGACCGGATTGGGGATCACCCATCCACGGCGCCGCATCTTCTCGGGAAAGAAGTCCATGGCGTCGGCCGTCATCGTCACGAGGCCGAACGCCGACGGATAGAGCTTGGAGCGCAGGACCGACCAGATCCGGCCGAAGTTCTGGACTTCCGGGTTGTTGCGTTCAGAGACGACCACCGGAATGTCCATGCCGATGGTAGCGAGCAAGGCGACTACGTTGGTGCGGGTGAGGAAGCTCAGGACCACGTCGGGATGCAGGCGCTCCAGCGCCCGCCGCAGAACGTGAATACGCGTAACCGTGCGCAGGGTCCGTTCGATCGCCGGTCGCCGGGCAGGCGCATAGCCAAGGCTGACGATCTCTACCGCCGGGTCATACTCGTAGTAGGAACGCGACGCCGGTTCGTCGAAGGCCAGGACCGTTACGCGCCATCCGCGCTTCACCATGGCGTTGGCGATGATGCTGACGACGCGCTCCGCCCCGCCCGCTCCCAGACCTGGCAAGGCGAACGCAACATGGCCTCGTGCACCAGCCCGAGCAGGGTCGCCCGCGACACCTCCCGACAGCCCTGCCTGGCCTTTCACTGACGCCCCAACTTGAACAGCAGTCGCCCCTTGTAATGTCACCCCCAGGTCAAAGACTGACATAGCCTTTTCGCTAATTCAAATGGGCGAAGGGATTAGGCCCGAGGGGTATTGCCCTTGCGTTCAGCGTTCGAAACTCGCTCGACACTGGACAATATCCGGGGCCAAGGGGCATAGGCCGCGGCCATGCATGATCTACGCGCCATTCGCGAAAACCCGCAGGCTTTCGATGCCGGACTTGCCCGGCGTGGAACGGAGCCCGTTGCGGCCCGCATTCTCGAGCTCGATGAACGTCGCCGCTCGGTAACCACGCGGGTGCAGGAGTCCCAGGCTCGGCGTAACGAAGCCTCGAAGGCGATCGGCGCCGCCATGGGCAAGGGCGACACCGCCACGGCAGAAGCGCTCAAGGCCGAAGTGGCACAGCTCAAGGACACCCTGCCCGCGCTGGAGGAAGAAGACCGCGCCCTCGGTGTCGAACTCGATGCCGTGCTCGCCGCCCTGCCCAACATCCCGGCCGAAGAAGTACCCGAGGGCGATGACGAGACCGCCAACCTCGAAGTGGCGCGGTGGGGCGAACAGCGCACCTTCGCCTTCGAACCGAAGGAACACGCCGACCTCGGTCCGATCCTCGGGCTCGATTTCGAGACCGCCACCGCCATGAGCGGCGCACGCTTCGCCTTCCTGCGCGGACAGATGGCGCGGCTGCACCGGGCGCTGGCCCAGTTCATGCTCGACTTTCACACTGCCCAAAGGGGTTATGTCGAGTGCGTCCCGCCGCTCTTGGTGCGTGACGAAACCGTCTACGGCACCGGACAGCTGCCCAAATTCGCTGACGACTTGTTCCGCACTACCGATGGCCGCTGGCTGATCCCGACCGCCGAGGTCAGCCTGACCAACTCGGTGCGCGAACAGATCCTCGACGACCTGTCGCAGCCGATCCGCCTCACCGCCCTCACCCCGTGCTTCCGTTCGGAAGCCGGCGCGGCGGGCAAGGACACGCGAGGGTTCATCCGCCAGCACCAGTTCGAAAAGGTCGAGCTGGTCACGATTTGCCGTCCCGAAGACTGGCAGGCTGAACACGGGCACATGGTCGAATCCGCCGAGGCGATTCTCGAAACCCTTGGCCTGCCCTATCGCAAGATGCTGCTCTGCGCGGGCGACATGGGCGCGGGGGCGAAGAAGACTTTCGACCTCGAAGTCTGGCTGCCGGGCCAGAACGCCTATCGCGAGATCAGCTCGATCAGCTGGTGCGGCGATTACCAGGCGCGGCGCATGAACGCGCGCTACCGGCCGGAGGGGCAGAAGGGCACTGCCTTCGTGCACACCCTCAACGGCTCGGGCCTCGCCGTCGGCCGGACGTTGGTCGCGGTGCTGGAGAACTACCAGCAGGAAGACGGATCGGTCTCCGTTCCTGCCGCGCTCACGGCCTACATGGGTGGGATCGACAAGCTCGTCCCGGCAGCCTGATGCGCATCCTCCTCACCAACGACGACGGCATCAATGCTCCGGGGTTCGAGGTGCTGGAGGCGATCGCCCGCAAGCTGTCGGACGATGTCTGGGTCTGCGCCCCGACAGAGGAGAACTCCGGCGCGGGACACTCGCTGACGCTGCACCTGCCGGTCAGGCTGCGCGAGCACGGCAAGCAGCGTTATTCGGTGACGGGCACGCCGACGGACTCGGTGAACCTGGCGCTGCGCAAGCTGTTCCCCGATCGCCCACCGGACCTGGTGATCTCCGGGGTCAACAATGGCGAGAACCTGGCCGACGACGTGACCTATTCGGGCACGATCTCCGCGGCGATGGAAGCGGCGCTCGCCGGCATTCCGGCGGTGGCGCTGAGCCAGGCCATGCGCGACGCGGGCCACGGCTTTGCGGCGGCTGAAGCATGGGCGGAGAAAGTCCTCGCCCCGCTGCTCGACTTGCAGATGGCCAAGCGGACCGTGATCAACGTCAACTTCCCGGCACGGGCCGCTGCGGACGTGAAGGGTATTCGCGTGGTGCGGCAAGGCTTCCACGACTACGCTCGCGGCCTGCTGCTAGAAGGGACGGACCCGCGCGGGCGGCCTTACTACTGGTTCGGACTCGAGGACATCGAACATACCTTGGACCACGGCACGGACCTCGAAGCGGTGGCGGAGGGATATGTCTCGGTCACCCCGCTTCACGTCGACCTTACCCACCACGCCTCCCTCGGTTCGCTGGCGGAGAGCTACGCGGCATGATCGAGCGGCCCAACCCGACGGAGCAGAAACACACTCAGTCGGTCAGGGCCCGCAAGTTCACTCCGCTGCGCCGGGCGGTCAAAGTCCCGGTCTGGGCCGATGCCGGCCTGCGTCTCGGCGCTGCGCTCGCCCTGGTGTTCATCGTGGTGCTGATCCACTGGATCGGCCGCGACGGCCTGAAGGACAGCCACGACGGCCAGGTCAGCTTCCTCGACGTGTTCTATTTCACGATGATCTCGATCACCACGACCGGGTTTGGCGACATCGCCCCGGTCAGCAACAGTGCTCGACTAGTAGAGGCGGTGATCGTCACGCCGATCCGCGTGGCGGTGCTCTTCATCTTCGTCGGCGCGGCATATAATTTCGTCATCAAGCATGGTTGGGAGAAATGGCGCATGGCTCGCATCCAGGAACAGCTTTCGGACCACATCGTCGTGCTGGGCTACGGCATCTCCGGCGCCGAAGCGGTGGCTGAACTGATCGCGCGGGGTACCGAGGCGAATTGCATCGTGGTGATGGACACCGATCCCGAACGGCTTGAGGCTGCAGAGGAACTCGGCTGCAACGTGATCGAGGCCGATGCCACGCGCGACGAGCATCTCATCGCCGTGCAGATCGCCAAGGCGCGCTCCGTGCTGGTGTCAGCCGGGCGAGATGACGCCTCGATCCTGATCGTGCTGACCGCCCGCCACCTCGCGCCGGGCGTGCCGATCAGCGTCGTCATCCGCGCCACCGACAACGAGGTCCTGGCGATCCAGGCCGGGGCCGACAATGTGATCAATCCCGTGCGCTTCACCGGGCTGCTGCTCGCGGGGAGTTCGCAAGGCGCGCATGTGGCCGAATATCTCGCCGACCTCGCCTCGGTCAGCGGCAAGGTCCAGTTGGTCGAACGGCCGGTGCAGCCCGAGGAGATCGGCAAGTCGCTCCACGACCTCGCCACTGGCGGCCAGGGCCTGCGGCTCTATCGCGATGGCAAGCCCTACGGCTTCTGGGAGGCCGAGGCGCGATCGCTCCAGGCCGGAGACCTCGTGGTCGAGATCAAGCCGACCGAAGCGACCGAGTGCGAAACGGACCCCGTCTAGCTCAGCAGCACGTGAACCGCGCCCATCGCCGCCGTGCCGACGATGAAGTGGCCGGCGTCGATCAGGAACAGCTTCAGCGAACGGTTCTGGTAGAGGTAGTTGATCCCGATCGCCGGCGTCATGAGAAAGGCGCCGAACCCGAACGCGAACATCATGATCACGTGCGGCGAGGGACTGGTCCGGGCGACCAGGTGCCCCAGCATCCACGACACGATCAGTTCCAGCACCAGGGTCAGGCCCATGATCTTGACGAAGTGACTGGCGCCCTTGGCTCTAGCCGCTTCAATTTCGGGCGCGCCCATGCCGACTTCGCGCTGCCACGCCTTGCTGAACAGGAAGCTGTACCAGACCGCCCCAACCGCGAAGAACGCCACGGCGCCGAGCACGACGGCCAGCCAATTCACAGGTCCCATAAGTCCCTCCCCTTCAAGGTCGCGCGACCGCCTTTCGGCTGCTTGAGCGCCGCGTCCCGGACAACCCTAGCGCAAACCGCGGTTTGGGTGTAGGGGCGCGCCCATCGTGGCATCAGCAACCTCAGACGTTCGCTCCATACCGGAGGCGAAGAAGATCGGCATGGTCAGCCTTGGCTGCCCCAAGGCCCTAGTCGATTCCGAGCGCATCCTCACGCGCCTGCGCGCCGATGGCTATGCCATGAGCCCCGATTACCAGGGTGCCGATGTGGTCGTGGTCAACACTTGCGGCTTCCTCGATTCCGCCAAGGAAGAAAGCCTCGAGGCGATCGGCGAAGCCATTGCCGAAAACGGCCGCGTGATCGTGACCGGCTGCATGGGTGACGAAGCCGACGTGATCCGCGCCCGCTTCCCCGAAGTGCTCGCCGTCACCGGCGCCCACCAGTACGAACAGGTCGTCGAAGCCGTCCACGAAGCCGCGCCGCCGACCCAGGGCCCATACGTCGACCTGATCCCCCAGCCGGATGAAGGCGGCATCAAGCTCACCCCGCGCCACTACAGCTACCTCAAGATCTCCGAGGGCTGTAACCACTCCTGCGCGTTCTGCATCATCCCCCAGCTGCGCGGAAAGCTCGCCAGCCGCCGGATCGATGCCGTGCTGCGCGAGGCGGAGAAGCTGGTCGCGGCCGGCACCAAGGAGCTGCTGGTGATCAGCCAGGACACCAGCGCCTATGGCGTCGACACCCGCCACCAGGAGCAGATGTGGAAGGGCCAACTGGTCCGCGCCCACATGACCGACCTCGCTCGCGAGCTCGGCCAGCTGCGCACCCCACAGGGCGAAACGCCCTGGGTGCGCATGCACTACGTCTACCCCTACCCCCACGTCGACGCGGTCATCCCGCTGATGGCGGAAGGGCTGCTGACGCCGTACCTCGACATCCCGTTCCAGCACGCGAGCCCCAAGGTGCTCAAGGCGATGAAGCGCCCGGCCAACGAGGCCAAGGTGCTCGAACGGATCAAGGCCTGGCGCCAGATCGTGCCCGACCTCACCATCCGCAGCAGCTTCGTCGTCGGCTTCCCGGGAGAGACTGAGGAAGACTTCGAATACCTGCTCGACTGGCTCGACCACGCCCAGCTCGACCGCGTCGGAGCGTTCCGCTTCGAACCGGTGGCCGGCGCAGCTGCCAACGACTTGCCGGACCAGGTGCCTGAAGCGATCAAGGAAGAACGCTACGCCCGGATCATGGCCGTGACCGAGCGGATCAGCGCCGCCAAGCTCCAGGCGAAAATCGGCCGCACGCTGCCGGTAATCATCGACGAAGTCGGCGAGCCCGACGAGGACGGCGACATCGGCGCCACCGGCCGCAGCCAGGCCGACGCGCCGGAGATCGACGGTGCCGTGTACTTGCGCAACGTGCCCGCCACTTTGGCGCAAGGCGACATCGTCCAGGTCACGATAGAGGACGCCGACGCGCACGACCTGTTCGGGGTGATTGGCTGAGGCAATTCGACTGGAGCTTATGAGCTCCAGTCGATCGAGCCATCAACGGGCGCCGCGCCTTACTCGTCTCCGACCACCGCGAAGCCAAGCCGCTCCATCTCGGCAATGAGCATCGGGCTATCCCTGCGAACCAACTCGAGGTCCTTTGCGGCACCTGCTGCATCGCCTTGTTTCGAACGTGCGACCGCACGCAAGTATCGGGACTGCCCCATGTTCGGCACCTGCTCGAGCGCCCTGTCGAAATCGCGAATTGCCTCGTCCAGTCGCCCAAGGCGCAGCAGGACGGTGCCGCGGCTATCGAGGATCGGGGCAAAGTCTGGCTTCAATTGGAGCGACGCCTCGCACTCTTCGAGTGCCCGGTCGAGTGCGACATTGGCCACGGCTTTGGCATAGCAGATGCCATTGAGTACATTTGCGTCTTTCGCCAGTTCGCGGGCTCTGGCCAAGTCCACCTCGGCCTCTTCCCGCCGGCCGCTGCGCCACAGGGCCATTCCGCGACTGTTGAGCACTTCCGGGCTGGGGGCCTGCGTCTTCAACACCAGCGAATAGACTTCCGCCGCGCCTGAGTAGTCCTCCCGCTCGTTGAGCACCTCGGCTTTGGTGAAAAGGGCATTCATGTCATTTGGCATGCGCTGCAACTGCGCGTCGATATCGGCCAACCGCCCTTCCCAGTCCGTGGGTTCACGAACCTGGCTGCGATCGAGGTAGTACCCACCGTTGGGCTCCATCGCGATCGCTCGGTCGAGTGCTGCAACTGCTTCCGCCCGCATCTTGAAGTGGCTGTAAATCTTGCCTGCCGCAGCATAGGCCCAAGGCTCGTCCGGATGCGCGGTGACGACGGCTGTGGCTTCGGCGATAGCATCGTCCTTGCGGTCCATGCGGGTGAAGATATTGGCCCGCAGCACGTTCACTTCGGGCGGCACCACCTCGAGTTTCTGCATCGCATCCGTGTCGGCCAAGGCTTCATCGTAGCGGCGTTCGGAGAACTGCAGGTTGGCGCGGGCCATCAGGGCCGGCCCGAACTTCGGATCGAGGCGGAGTGCATTGTTCAGATCCGACAGGCGCGCCTCGGTATCGGCAGGATCGCGTCCCCTGCTGAGATTGAAATAGAGAAGCGCAGAAGGCTCCCCTTCAAGCGCGTTCGCGGCCAAGGCTTGCGCCTTCTCCCTCATTTCCAATTCATTGTAGCTGTCGATAGCGAGGCCCAGCACATACGGATCGTCCGGTAGCGCAGCCAGCATGGTTTCGATTTGGTCCGCAGCCTCTTCCTTTCGCCCCCACCGCGTCAGGAGAAATATGCGCAGCCTGTACATGAGGGTCAGTTTTGGATTGGCCTTGAGAGCAATGGCGGCATCGTCCAGCGCCAGCTCTGGCTTTTGCAGGCCAAGATACATGTTTGCGCGATGGGTTCGGGCGAACTCGTTCGTGGAATCGGCCTCCAACGCTTTAGTGTAAGCATCGACGGCGCCCTGCCAATCGCGCGAACTTTCCGCCAGTCGCCCACGGGCGTTGAGAAGTACCCGGTTGCGCGGATCTATCGCTTCGGCCTTGTCCAACGAAGCCGCCGCTTCGTCGGGCCGCTTCAGGTCGATCAACGCGATGCCCCGATTCGCCCAGGCCCAGACATCTCCTTCGTCGAGGTCGGTCGCGCGATCGAGCAGAGCCAAGGCTTCGTCAGCTTTGTTCGCATTCATGAGCAGACTTGCCCGTGCCACAAGGTCGTCGGAATCGCCCGAGGTATCATCGAGACTGGCCTGCAGATCGGCCGCGGTCGGCACATAGTTGTTGGGAATTCTCAGATAGACCGCGTTGTCCGCCAGTTCGCGCAGGCGCTTCTGGAACCTTGGAGCATCTGCCGCAGCGAACTCCGTTTCGATGCTTCTTTGGCTCGCTTCGATGACAAGCCTGTCGCCCGAGAACGTGGTGGCGCGCTTGTATTCGACGCCGGCCACAACCTCGTTGACGTTGACGTCCTGGCTTGTCGGGCCGGCAAAGCCCGGAGGAAGAATGATCGTCTGCCGGGTACGCGTGTAGAAGGGGTGCCCTACCGCAAAAGGCGCATCCTTCGCCGGTCCGGCTTCGCGGCTGAAGTCCGCCTTGAACCCGAGCCCGGTCTCGTCTGTTTCATAAAAGGCACCGTTCCAGTCGAGAGCGGCCTGCCCTTCGAGCGTCAGCAAGAGCTGCTGAGTCGACTCGTCGAACTTCATGGCCACCTTTTCTGGCGTGATGAAGTTGAAGCGGCGACGCCAGAATTCGCGTAGCGTCCGGTCCCGGGCGTCGCCGACGAAATTGGCCATATCCTGATTGACGCCGAGCGCGGTGTCACCACGGTAGGTCAGTTCGATGTGTGTCGGAACGGGCGAATGGACGCCTTTGCTGGCGTCCATCTGGATCGCCAGATCCGAGGCAGGCTCTGCGAGAGGGGCCGGGACCATGCGCACGAGTTCGGCGTGCTCGACGATTGGCAGGCCCCAGGAAAAATCCGGCACCTGCAGCCGCGCGAGGCCGGTGTCCCCAGTCCGAGTGCCGTCCAGCCAATAGTCCCGTCCACCGATCTTGGCCCGCACGAGAATGTGATTGAACGCCCCGATCGATGGGATGCGCTTGGAGACGATGTCTCCAGCATCAACACTGACAGCTACTCCCTGGGCTTCGATCCCAAGCTCCCCAAGGATCGCCAACAGAAGCGCAGTCTTCGCCTTGCAGTCCCCATAACGCCGTGCCCAGGTCTGTTCCGCGTCGGTCGGCACCAGGCCACCGCTTCCCATGGCCAGCGCGACGTAGCGAATGCGACCTTGCACCAGCTTGAGCGCGGCTTCCGCGCGCGCGACCGGATCAGGAGATGCTTCCCGGATGCGCTCTACTTCAACCCGCAGCGGGCCCGTCGCAGGCACCTTGGCGGCCTTGGCGTAAAGGGGAATCTGCAAGGCCGCGACGTCCGCCCACGACCGATACTCGGTGGCCTCGGCGAAACGGATCATGTTGTAGCGGATCGGCGCGAGCCGGGGGGTGGCTACCGGTTCAATATCCTCAAGCGAGAACTCGACCGTTTCCACGCCGTCCTTGCGCGAACGCCGCCAGGCCGGGAGGTCTTTGGTTTGCGCGAGATTCACTTGGCGCCCCAACGGCCATTCGACTTTGACGTTTAACCGATCCACAGGGAAGTTGAGTGGCCCGACGGCGACTTCGGCATGGCCCGCCGTCACCGGATCGCGGTCGGTCACCGTCGAAGCGAACTCCAGGACGTCGCCCACTTGCAAGCCTTCGGGAAACATCGTCGCCGTAAGGGTGCCGTCGAGCATCGCCATTTCGAGATTCTGTTCGCGCCGCAGCACGGTGAAGGTCTGTCCGGACGCGAGCACGTCAATCGTCTCGTCACCGCGATGGATGAGCACTTTGTGGATCGTTAGATCCTGCGTTTCGGGCCGCCAGGCGAACGTAAGGTTTCCACCCGCCAGGCCTTCCGGCGTCTGAAACTTGATGGCCAGATCGGTATAGTTGGATTGGCCGCCTTCTTCGAAACGGACCTGGCTGTCCATGAGCACCAGGCGGGCGGGCAGTTCGTTGCCATCTGTCGCCCCGGGCAATTGCGCTACGGCCTCGACCCAGTCCGGCGCGGGGCCAATCTGAAGCTCCTCACCCGCCATGGCCGGCGTCGCGGCCACGCAGCAGACCGCGAACGCAAAACTCAATTTTCCGGTAGTCATTCCCGCCCCCATTAATCGGGCGATAATGTCCGGGCGGACGCACCTTTGCAATAAGACGGTTACGGCAAAACTGTCGACGGCGTTCCTGTGTGAGCCAAGCTGGACCTACCCGCCCAGCACTTCACCCTCTGGCGCGCCCCTTCCGAGCTTGTCGGGGAGGGGTTCATCGTTGGGCGTGAAAGCCAGCGATACGGAATTGATGCAGTAACGCTCACCCGTCGGCGGTGGGCCGTCTGGGAAGACGTGGCCTTGGTGCGCTCCGCACCGAGCGCAGACGATCTCGGTGCGGACCATGCCGTAGCTGGTGTCGCGGATGTATTCGAGATGGTCCGGGTCGTAGGGCTGAGTGAAACTCGGCCAGCCGGTGCCGCTTTCGAACTTGGTTCCGCCATGGAACAGCGGCAGCCCGCACAAGCGGCAGGTGTAGACGCCCGGGCGCTTCTCGGTGAGGAACACCCCGCAGAATGGCGCCTCGGTGCCGTGCTCGAGCAGGACCTCGCGTTCATCGTCGTCGAGGTCGGACGCGAGGCGGGCGAACTCCTCCTCGGTGGGCGGAGTCAGGTCGAATTGCAGTGTCGCGGAATCGGTCATGCGCGGGTCCTTGTCAGGGGCTCATTCGGCGAACTCGGTCAGCGGCTTGCCCTTCTCTACGACGTAGGTGGCGAGTTCGCTGCCCTGTGTGGTGCCAATGTTTCGCGCCGAATGAAACACCCGCGCGGGCACATACAGGACATCGCCTGCCTCAAGCGTCTTGGGCGGCTGACCTTCGAGTTGGTATTCGAGCGTGCCTTCGAGCACGTAGATGATCTCTTCACCGGGGTGGCGATGCGCCGGGAAGCTCGCACCCGGTATGAAATCGATGCGCGCCTGAATCGTCTCCCATCCGGGAATGCTCAGGTCGTGGCGCTGGAGGTCAGTGCGCGTGCTGCCGGGCGGACGCGGGGCTTGTGCTGGGAGTATCGCGGCGCTTCCGGCGGCCAGGACAATCGCGAAAAGGTAGATGCGGCGCACGGTGGGTCTCCCAGCTGTTCATCGAAAGTGCGGGCGGCGCCAGCCAGCACCGCCCGCACCGTGGGCTACCCTCAGCGCACCGAACGGAAGCCGGCGCGCATCTCGTCAACCAGATACCCCGGCTGCTCGAAGGCCGCGAAGTGCCCTCCCTTCGGAAGCCGGTTGTAGTGGATCAGCTTGGGATAGGTCCGCTCCGCCCAGGTTCGCGGAACCTGGTTGAGCTCGTCGGGGAACGCGCTCACCGCGATCGGCACCTTGACCCCGATCGGTTCGAAGAACCGCACGGTGTTCAGTTCGACGCCGAAGCCCGGCGAGGTGCGCGGCAGGGCCTCCCAGTAGAGCCTGCCACCGGAGATGGCCGTGTTGGTCAGCCAGGCGATCGTGATGTTGTCGAGCACGTCATCGCGCGTCACGCCTTCTGCCACCCCGTCGAACGCGCGGGCGATCATCCGGTAGCTCAAGATGTCGTGATCGAGGAACCAGGCGGCGAGCCCGATCGGAGAATCCGCGATCCCGTACAGCGTCTGCGGGCGTTGCCCCATCTGCTGCGCATAGGCGAGGCCGTGGGTGAAGAAGAGATCGAGCCGCTCGTAGGCCCAGCGTTCGTCATCCGTCAGGCCGGCTGGCGGGCCCTCCCCGGCCCGTAGCGCTTCGAAGATTTCCGGCGGTGCGGTGGACGCCATGTTGGTATGGATCGCGATCAATCCTGGCGGTGCGATCGCACCCAGGATCTCGGTGATGAGCGCGCCCCAGTCGCCGCCTTGCGCCACGAACTGGGTGTAGCCGAGGCGTTGCATCAGCGTGATCCAGGCATTGGCGATCCGTTGAGGATTCCAGCCGGCCTCGGTCGGCCTGGCGGAGAAGCCATAACCCGGGATCGAGGGGACCACGACGTCGAACGCATCGGCCTCGGTGCCGCCGTGAGCGGTCGGGTCGGTCAAGGGCCCGATGATCTTGAGCTGCTCGACGATCGAGCCTGGCCAGCCATGAGTGATGATGACCGGCAGCGCGTTGGGGTGCTTCGACTTCACGTGAATGAAGTGGATGTCGAGCCCGTCGATCTCGGTGATGAAGTTGGGCAGCGCGTTGAGCTGCGCTTCGCATTTGCGCCAGTCATAGTCGTTCGCCCAATAAGCCGCCAGCTTCTGCATCGTGGCCAACTGGACACCTTGGGAGTCGTCCGGAACGGTTTCCTTGTCAGGCCAGCGTGTCGACTGAACTCGGCGCTTGAGGTCGGCGAGGTCCTCGTCAGAAGCGTGGTACTGAAACGGCCGGATTGTCGCGTCGCCTTGGGGATCAACGATCAGCGCTTCGGTGAAGCCCGGTGCCTGGGCCGGCTGGGCAAGGGGCGTTGCGGGTTTGAGTTCAGTCTCCGGACGAGCCGTAGTTCCAGTGTCAGACATAAACGTCCTCCTGGTCCGAAGCACAGGCGAAAGGCAGCCTGTCGACGGACGACAAACTATACCGGCCGTCAGGACCGGCGCCGTTCTTGGAAAAGGATCGAAGTGCGAGCCGGACTTCGTTGTCGAATGATCTCGACTCGGTCGCAATGACTGGTGAGCGGTACGCTTCTTGAAGGTGTCCGTCACGATGATTGCGTGACGTTGCCCCAAGCCTGCGTTGGGCTGCCTGCACCCGACCGCACCTGCGACAAAATGCGACTTCTCTCCCGCGTGCCTGCTGTTACCCTCGGCCCACGAACCTTAAGCGCAGGAGAGAGCCCATGAGCCGTCTCGATCGTCGCGAATTCGTGGCCGCACTGGCAGCAGTGCCCGTGGTGGCGTCCCTGTTGCCCGGCTGTGCCCGGGCGCAGGCACCAGCTTTCAACACTCGGCCGCTCAAGCCGGCAGGCGAAGTGCCGGTGGTCGGTATCGGCACGGCGCGGCTCTACCAGGATCCGCAGAGCGAAGCCGACTATGCCCCGCTGAAGGCGACGCTCGTTCGGTTTGCCGAGCTCGGCGGCAAGGTGATCGACACTGCGCCGTCCTATGGGCGAGCGGAAGAAGTGCTTGGCAAGCTTACGAGCGAGCTGGGCATCCGCGACAAGCTCTATCTTGCGACCAAGGTCGGGGCGGATTCTCTCGACGCCGGCAAAGGGCAGATCGAGCAATCGTTCAAGAACCTGAAGACCGACTTCATCGACCTGATCGCCGTGCACAACTTGCGCGATACCGCCAACCACCTCGCCTACTTGCGCGAGCTGCGCGATGCGGGGCGGATCGGTGCGGTCGGGGTCACTTCTTCGTTCGACGGGCAGTACGAACAGTTCGCCGCGGTCATGGAGCGCGAGCAGCTCGATTGCATCCAGATCGACTACGCGCTCGACAACCGCAACGCAGCGCAGCGCATCCTGCCGCTGGCGCAGGAGAAAGGCATCCCGCCGATGATCAACCTTCCGTTCGGGCGCGGGAGCCTGTTCCAGGCGACGCAGGGCAAGCCGCTGCCCGATTGGGCGGCGGAGATCGGCGCGACGACTTGGGCGCAGGTGTTCCTCAAGTACATCATCTCCCATCCGTCGAAGCCGATCGCGATCCCCGGGACCGACCAGGTGCGCTACGTCGACGACAATCTCGGCGCGGCACGCGGTCCCCTGACCGACGCAGCGCTGAGGACGAAGATGGAGCAATTCATTGACGGACTCTGACGGCGCGAGCCCTCGCAAGGGGCTTGCCCGTCTGATTGCAGCCGAGCCGGCGGAAGTCCCGGCCGTCGCCGGCGGGTTCCTGCTCTTCTTCATGCTGTTCGCAAGCTATTTCATGCTCCGCCCCGTGCGCGAGACGTTCGCCATCGCCGGCGGGGTCGACAACCTCCAGTGGCTGTTCACCGCCACCTTCGTCGCCACGCTGACCGTGGTGCCGCTGTTCGGCGCGATCAGCCGGCGCGTGGCCCGGCGCAAGCTGATCCCGGTGACCTACGTATTCTCGGCCGTGGTCATGGCCGGGTTCGCCGCCACGCTGCTGGCGATGCCGGGAGATGTGTGGGTCGGGCGAGCGTTCTATGTCTGGCTCTCGGTCTTCAATCTGTTCACCATCTCGATCGCCTGGAGCCTGATGGCGGATGTATTCAATGCCCGGCAGGCTCACCGGCTGTTCGGCCAGATAGCGGCCGGAGCCAGCCTAGGCGGCCTTGTTGGACCCATGTTGAGCACGCTGCTGGTCGCCTCGGTCGGCCACGCCGGGCTGCTAATGATTTCGACTGGGCTGCTGCTGGGTACGCTGGCCTGTGTGCAATACCTTGTGCGCTGGAGCGACCGCCGACCCACCGATCGAACGCCCGCCAGCTGGAGCCGCCCGGTCGGGGGAGAAATCTGGGAAGGGTTCACGCTGATCGCGCGCTCGCCCTACCTTATCGGCATCAGCCTGTTCGTGCTGTTGCTGACCGTGGTTTCGACCTTCCTCTACATGGAACAGGCGCGGATCATGGACGCGACCTTTCCCGACCCAGTGCGGCAGACTCAGGTGTTTGGGACCATCGACTCGGTGGTCCAGGCGCTGACGATCGGGGTGCAGTTCTTCCTCACTGGCCAAGTCGCGCGGCGGATGGGCGTTCGCGCAGTGCTCTGCGCGGTGCCGGTGATGATGGTGTTCGGGTTCGGCTTGCTCGCCTTCGCGATGAGCTTCCCGGTGTTCGTCGCCGTGGTGATCCTGCGCCGGGTTGGTGAGTACGCCTTCGTCAGGCCGGGCAGGGAGATGCTGTTCGCCCCGGTGGACGAGGGCACCAAGTACAAGGCCAAGAACACCATCGACACCGTTGTCTATCGCGCTGGCGACCTGCTGGGGGCCTGGGTCAATTCACTGCTGCTCCTGATCGGCTCCAGCACGCTTGTGGCCATCGCGGGGGCCGCACTCGCCGGAGTGTGGGGTGTGCTCGGCTACGGCATCGGCCGACGGCACGATCGCGAGACGGCCAAAGGCTGAATTCCGGGCAAGGTGCGCGAAAGTCACAGGATTCTCACGCCCGTTATAATTCATCGATTCAGCGATTGATAATGAGTTTGATTCTCATTAGTGGCTCGCCTCAAGGGGCCCGGCATCAAGCGGGGCCGGGTCAATGAGGTCTCCATGCGTATCGCCCGAGTTCTGCTGCTTTCCGCCACGATGCTGTCCGCCGTTCCGGCATTCGCCCAGGATAACTCCGCGACCAACGATGACGAGGAGCGCATCCTGGTCACTGCCGACTATCTGCGCAGCGGTTCTTCGACCAAGACCGACACCCCGGCGATCCAGGTGCCGCAGCCGGTCACGATCATCTCGGATGAGTTGTTCAACGCGCAGGGCGCGATCTCGATCAGCGATACGCTGAACTACGTCGCCGGCGTCCAGGCCAACCCCTACGGACCCGACAGCCGCGTCGATGGCGCCATTATCCGCGGCGTCAACGCGATGCAGTTCCGCGACGGCATGCGCGACATCTTCAGCTACTACGCCAGCATCCGTTCGGACCCGTACAACTTCGACAGCGTCCAGGTCCTGCGCGGCCCGTCGTCGGTGCTGTTCGGCGCCGGCTCCACCGGCGGCATCATCAACATGAACTCGAAGCTGCCGCAGTTCACGGAATCGGGCGAAGTCCTGCTCCGCTACGGTTCGTTCGATCGCTTCGAGGCGCTGGCCGACTACACGGGCCCGATCAGCGATGACGTGGCCTTCCGCGTGGTCGCTCGCGCCCGCGATGCCGGCACCCAGACCGACTACGTGCCCGATGACCGCGTGCTGTTCGCCCCCTCGATTACCTGGGCGCCGGACATGGACACCTCGATCACCTTCCTCGGCATGTACCAGGAGGACGACGGCGGCTCGACCGCACAGTTCCTGCCGCTGGTGGGCACGATTCTGCCCAACCCGAACGGCCAGCTCCCCAGCAACCTGTTCATCGGCAAGCCCGGCTGGGACCGCTACGACGGCCGCCTGCTCGAAGGCACGATCCTGGTGGAGCATCGCTTTTCCGATGCGTTCAAGATCAACTCGCGTGCGCGCTACATCGACAGCGACCTGACCTACTTCACGCACTACCCGGACAGCTACTCGAACCCGACGAACCCGTTCGTCGATCCGGATCAGCGCATCATTGGCCTCTATTCCGACGGCAGCGTCGCGCGGATGGAAATCTTCACCACCGACAACAACGCCCAGTTCAACTTCAACACCGGTGCCCAGGTCGAGCACCTCCTTCTTGTCGGCGTTGACTTCAGCTGGAACCACGTCCGCAAGGTCGGTGGCCACGGATACGAGTACATCGACATCTACGACATCGATTACGACGCCATTTCCGATCACGATGGCGGTATGCCCCAGCCTTCGGGTCCGGCTGAGGATGTCGAACAGCAGCAGATCGGCTTCTACCTGCAGGATCAGGTCCGCATGTGGGACCGCGTCTCGCTCGTACTCGGCGCCCGCTATGACGATGTGTGGTCCACCACGTTCAGCGGACCGCGGGTGAAGGACGACGCGTTGACGCTCCGCGCCGGCATCATCGGCGACGTGGTCAAGGGCGTTTCCCCGTTCTTCAGCTACACCGAGAGCTTCGAGCCGATCGCCGGCACTGCCAGCAACGGCGAAGCCTTCATCCCCCAGCGTGGCAAGCAATTCGAACTCGGCATCAAGCTGCAGCCGAACGAAGCCAGCATGGTCACGCTGACGGCGTACCACATCAAGGAAACCAACCGTCCGATCGACGATCCCAGCACGGCCGATCCGTTCGACCAGATGCAGGCCGGCCAGATGACCTCGAAGGGTTTCGAGTTCGAGGCCACCACGGTCCTGCCGGGCAAGTTCCAGGTGATCGCCAACTACAGCTACAACGACGCAACCCTCGACGGCAGCGATCAGCAGCTCGACGACGTGCCGAAGCACAACGCCTCGTTGTGGCTGTCGCGTCCGTTCAACCTGACCGACGACGCAACCCTGACGCTGGGCGGCGGCGCGCGTTATCAGGGCGCCCACACCTCGTACGGCTTTGCCTTCCCCGACGGCATCCGCACTCCGGATAACCTGCTGTTCGACGCCTACGCTTCGATCGACTGGCTCAAGTGGAGCTTCTCGCTCAACGCCACCAACCTGACGGGTAAGGACTATTACTCGGCCTGCCTGGCGCGTGGTGACTGTTTCATGGGCGCCGAACGCAACGTGTTCGCGACCGTGGGTTACCACTTCTGATGGGGGGAGCTTCGCCGATGCTGTGGCTGTCAGTCGCACTCGGCGTGGCTGGCGTCGGAGCGCTCCGCTACGCGTGGTCGCTGCCCCGACGCTCTCCCATCGCGAACGGGACTGGGTGGGCCTTGCTCGGGCTCTCAGGGATCCTCGCGGCCGTGACCGACGGCGCTTGGGGCGTATCGGTCGCAGCCCTCGGTGCGATGCTCATCGCCTTTGTCTTCCTGGCGGCTGCGGGAATTCGCTCGCCGCAAAAGAGCGCCAAGGCCTCAAATCGTCGAGTGGGCATGCTGCCGGAACAGGGTGAGCCCAAGCGGATCGGCCGCCGTGTCGTGACGTTTCTGCTGCTCATCGTCGCCGGCTTTGCCGTGTCGGTCGGCCTCGGGGTCGCTTTGCGCGGCCTTGGCGGTCTGCTCGGCTGGAGCGAGTCCAACGCCAATGTCCTTGCCCTTTACTCGGTGCCAGTGACGTGGTCGGTATTGGTAACCGTGATGTTGTTGCAGCAAAGCCGCCGTAGCCAGGTCCTGACCTTGCTGGCCTGCTGCATCCCCGTGCTGCCCGTGCTCGTTAGCGGAGTTGTCCAATGACCGTGGCGCCTGAAACTTCGACCGTGAAGCGCGCGCTAACCGCCCATGCCGCGATCGGCCTGTTGGCCGGGGCACTGCTCTATCTAGTGTGCCTCAGCGGCAGCCTGCTGGTGTTCTACGAGGAATGGCAGCGCGTCGAAACGCCCGCCGCGCCGCAGATGACCGCCATCTCGCCGGAAGCCGTGCAGCGCGGGATGGAAGCGATGCTGGCGCGTGAGGCGGGCAAGACCCCGACGACCCACTTCTACGTCGATATGCCGCTCGAAGAACTGCCCACGACGCGCGTCATCACCGACACCGAGTCCTTCAACCTCGATTCCGAGGGCCGCCTTACCGGCACGGAAGACATCGAGTGGTCGAACTTCCTCTACGCCCTGCACTACACGCTCAACATCACAGCCGCGAACGGCCTGCTCGGCATCACGCTGGTTGGCATCCTAGGTATGCTGATGTTGGCGCTCGCAATCACCGGCGTGGTCGCCCACCCCAAGATTTTCCGCGACGCCTTCCGCCTGCGCACCCGCCACACAGGCGGCGTGGCGATGGCCGACTGGCACAACCGCTTGAGCGTCTGGACCCTGCCATTCGGCATCGCGCTGTCGCTGACCGGGGCCGTCATCGGGCTGAGCTCGATCAGCGCCTATGCGGCCGCCGCCGTGTTCTACAAGGGCGACGTCGAAGCGCTCTACGCCACGATCTTCGGCGAGGAAGGCGAGCCCAACGAAGCCAAGGCGCCGCTGCCGGATGTCGTCACCCCGCTACGCTACATGGCGGCGAACTATCCCGACGTTCGGGTTACCTACGTGACGGTGCACGAGCCCGGCACCGCCGGCCAGCAAATCCAGATAGTCGCCGAGCATCCTCGCCGGCTGATCTTCGGCGAGTATTACATGTTCGACGCCAAGGGCAATTTCACCGGCACCGCAGGCCTTTCCGACGGCGAGCTCGGCAGCCAGGCGGCGGCCTCGAACTACAGCCTGCACTTCGGCAATTACGGCGGCCTGACCGTCAAGATCATCTACGCGCTGCTCGGCCTCGCCCTGACCGCGGTCGTGGCGACGGGCAGCTACATCTGGCTCGGCAAGCGCCGTCGCCGCGGGATCGTCGAGCCGCGCCTCCACGCCGCGTGGAGCGCCGTGGTCTGGGGCTCGCCGCTGATGCTGGCCCTGACGCTGATCGCGCGTTTCACCATCGGCCACCAGGCGCCATTCGCCGCGATCTTCTGGATCGGCCTCGCGGTGCTGATAGTCGCGGCGCTTATGGCGCCGAGCCGGATGCCCCGCGCTTTACGCCTGCAGCCGGCCGCCTGAGCCGCCGTATCCCCATCCACACGCCGAGTACGCAGAGCAGCGACACGCCGATCAGCAGCGGCACGGTGACCAGGTCCCAGACCGGCCGGGCCCGGAGCCCGGGGAAGTCGAGGCGGTGCAAGCCGTAGTGCAGCCAGCGATAGGACCGGCTTGGGCCATCGAGGAAGTTCACCAGTTCCCCGGTGCGCGGATCGAAGTAGAGCCTGGTCGCGTCCGCATTGGCGTAGATCACGCGATAGGCCGGCAGGACCACATGTTCGTCCTTGTGGGCGTAGTGGTAGCTGTCGGGGACAGTGATCAATTCGGCCGAGGCGATCCGGGTGGTGGGTTTGGCGATGCGCGCCAATGTCGCCAGCTTGGCATTGTCCAGTGGCGCCGGGGTGAGGCCCGGTAGCGAATAGCGCTCCCGCGAACCGTCCGGGCGCACCAGGATGGCCCACGGCGATCCCTCCTGCACCGAGATCTCGGCAGAGACCACGCCCGGCTGCGGATTGGCGGCCAGCGCCTTGTAGAGCGTCTCGACGTCAGCCGCCTGCAGCGGACGACCCTCGAGGTTCGGGATCACCTCGCCTGGACCGTCGCTTTCGAACCAGCCCCACGGGTTCATCGAGAACAGCCCGCTGGCGACCCAAGTCAGCGTCACCACGCCGAAGATCAGGCCCGTCCAGTGGTGCCACAACGCGATCCCGCGGAACGGCGACCAGCGCTTGCCCTTCCGCCACATGATCAGGCCGACGTAGATGCCGGAGATCGACAGCAAGACGCCCAGCGCCGAGGCGTAGACGACAAGGTTGTACCACAGCGGCTGGATCTCTCTCAGCGCGGTGAAATAGAGCCAGTGCGGCACCGCACCCAGCCAGTTCCAGAACCGCTCATGCGAAGTCGTGTCCTGGATGATCTGGCCGGTCAGGCCGGACACATAGAGCACGGTTCCGCGCTCATCGGCAAAGCTCGCCTTGTAGATCGGCTGATGCTGGCGGAAGCGGCCGTAGACGGTCCACTGGTCGCGGTCGATTTGCTCGACGGTCGGCGGACCCGACGGAACGAACGCGCGGCTCGTGTGCCCGGCAGCGATCCTGCCTGCCGCAGCCGCGTCGATCGTCGGCAACGCGTTCTCACCCAGGCTGGCCAGGCCGGCACTCTCCGGCCCCCGCCAGCGCAGCGCCGGTTGCCCATCGACCATCTCGACCGTAGCGGCCTCAATCGCCACGCCACCCGGCAGCACGACATGGTCGCAACAGCCCGACAGGTCGAGCGGCTGCAGCCCGGCCGCCTGCTCCTCGGCCGACGTGTCGGGGAACGCGACATACATCATCGTGATGCCGCTAATCGCCCAGATGGCCATCAACAGCGCCAGCACGATACCGAGCCAGCGGTGCGTCAGGAACATCATGCGCCGCGCCCAGCGTGCCAGTCGCGTGAAACTGGACATGCGGGGCGCGGCGCGCGGCGCGGGAGAGAGGCCCGCGCCGGAGCTGTTAGAGGGAGACGGCGTAAGTGACATGCAGAGTGCGCGGAGTACCACGGAAGCCGGCGGCGTAAGAGGCATTGGTCACGTCGTCACGCACACGGGTCATCTGCGTGTTGTAGTCGGCGTCGAGCAGGTTCTCCAACCGCAGGCCGATGCGATGACGCTGATCCCGGTCGATGAAGGCATAGGCCGCCACGTCTACCACGGCGTAGTTGCCGTAGTTCACCCGACCGATCGCTGCGACGTTGGCAAAGATATCGCCGACATAGTTGACCGACGCGGTGCCGCCGAAACGGCCGTCCGAGGTCTGCGCATTGAAGATCGCCTTGACCAGGTCGCGGGGGATGTTGACCAGCTGGAGATCGCTCCCGGCCGGTGTGGCCTCGGTGTGGGTCCAGTCGAGCGTGCCGCTGAAGTTCTTGCTGATCTGGGCCGTGACCACCGCTTCCCCGCCCCACATCGTCACCTTGTCGGGTGTGTTGATGATGAAGCCGTCGGGATAGGCCGGCAGGTCGTAAGTGATGCCGATGAGGTTATCGACGTTGCGATAGAAGCCCATCAGTTCGGCATTTATGATCTCATTGGTGTAGCCAACACCGCCTTCGACGTTGAAGCTCTCCTCGCCGACTAGGTCCGGGTTGCCCTGCTCGCAGCACGGGTCGATGACGTAGAGTTCATAGGCGGTCGGCAGGCGGAACGAGGTGCCGACCTGGCCGCGACCGTAGAAGCCGTCATCGCCGCCGTAACGGCCCGAGACGTTCCACACGGTCGCTTCCTGCCCATCGCTCGGCATGTTGTGGCGCACACCTGCGGCAAGGCTGAGTTCGCCGGAGTCGAACTTCACCTGCGCGAACGGCGCGTGGACGCTCTCGCTGGAAGGTGCGATCAGGAACACGTCGTCGAAGCCGCTGTAAGTCTGGAAGTCGTACCCGCCGACGAGGGTGAACTGGTCCGTGGCGTGGAATTCGCCGAGGACGTTGATGCCCTTGTCGTCGAAGCCCCACTTCTCGCCGTCGTTGATGGTGATGATGTTGCCGGTCAACACGCCACCCACCAGCTCGGGCCGCAGGTCGAGGTAGGTCGAATCCCAATCGTGCCAGTAGCCTTTGACGTAGACGTCGAACCGCTCGCTCGGCGACCAGTCGATCTTGAGCGAAGCGATGTCCTCGTTGCGCTTGTTCCAGTTGCGGTAGACGTCCTCCGCCTTGGCGAAGTCGAGCCGACCCTCGATGTGCTGGTACGAGGTGCTGAGGCGGAAGTTGTCCGACGGCTCGAAGGCGTACTTGCCGCCGATCGAGGCGACCTTGTAGCCGCGCTTGCGGTCGAGCGCGCTCGGCTGGGTGTCCTCGTCGCGGAACGGCTGGAAGCCCTTGGCCTCGTCGTAAGATCCGAAGCCGACGAAGTAGTGATCGCCGATGCCGCCGCGGATGTAACCGTTGCCGTGATAACCGTCGTTTGTGTCGTAGCCGACTTCGAGCTGGCCATCGGCCTCCCGAGTGAAGGACTTGGTGACGACGTTGACGATGCCGCCCACCGCCTGGGTGCCGTAGTAGAGGCTCTGGCCGCCCTTCAGCACCTCGATCCGCTCGATCATGCCCGCCGGGATCGTGTCGAGCGGGGTGGTCGAGGCATAGAGCCGGTTGTTGATGCGCACGCCGTCGACCAGGAACAGCACTTCGCTAGTCCGCGAGCCGGTCAGCGAGGCCTGGACGTAGTCGAAGGCGCCGCTCTTCTGGCCAATATAAAGACCGGGCACGAGATTGCGCAGCGCGCTCGAAGTGTCGACATAGCCGGCCTTGTCGATGGCCTCGCCCTCGACGATCTCGAGGCGCGAGCCGTACTTCTCGAGCGTTTCCGGAGTGGATTCCTCGAGCCTCTGCCCAAGGACCACGATCGCCTCGGCGTCATTCTCGTCGTTATCGGCAGAAGTGGAGGCCTGCGCCTCGCTGCTGTCCTGCGCCATCACCGGCGCTGCCACGGCTATCGCCAGCGTGGCTGCCCCGGCGAGAAACGAAACTCTTCCCAAAACTCTCATGACCCTGACTTTCCCCATTTGTGTCCGTCTTGTTGGGGGCGGACCTATGGAGCGTCCTCAGGGTACGTCAGTTATTTACGGTAAAGCGCGGGTTACAGCGACGTTACACCGCCAATCCTCCCTGTGAGGCGCAGCCTCATGGGGAGGGGGACCGTCCGCGAAGCGGATGGTGGAGGGGCTGGCGTCCTTCGACAAGCTCAGGACGAACGGAGGTTATGTTATGGATCCGTTCGTGGTGAGCCTGTCGAACCACTGACGCCTGTCGCCTCCCCATGACCGCTCTGCAGCCACAGGGAGGATTTAGATCAGGCCTGCTTTCCGAGGATCCGTTCCACCTCTTGCTTCTGGTCGGGATACCAGAATTCGAGGTGGCAGCTCTCGCACACACCATCGAGCTGGTCGACCAGCGGGCCAACAGCCGCGGCGTCGTGCTTCCGTGCACCGGTGGCGATGTCGCCCATGTGCCGGGCGAGCGTGTGGGCAAGGTCGCGCAGCTTTTCCGGATCTTCGTTGATCTTCGCCTGGACTTGCGCCGCCGTGTGGCCGCCGATGAGCCCTTCGTCGCCGATCTTTACCCCAGGCTTGGCCACGACCACCGGATCCATCGTCGCGATTTCGAGCGCGGCGTGCTGTACGGCCTCGGCCTTCTCAGCCAGTTGCTCCCAACTCGCGTCGGTCATCTTCGCAGGATCGATGCCAGCCATGTCGGCAATCGCCGCGTTCGAGACATCCCACAGTTCGTCGGCATTCTTGTCGACCTGATCCTTCATCACCTCATGGAAGGTCAGTTGCACGGGCTGCGCCGGCTTCTCCTCCTCTTGCGACGAACATCCGGCCACGAGCGCCAGGGCCGGCAGCAGCCACAATCCCGTTGTCTTCATATTGCTTGCTCCACGCGAGAATCCCCTTCGGATCTCCGGGCGCTATGTGGACCTGCCGCGGTGCGTGGTCAGGTTAATTACCGTTTCGCCGGACGTTACACCAAGGTCGGAAGGCGCCTAACCCGCAGGGCGGTCTGAACTCTCGACGGGGGTTGACGCCGGCGAGGCCCGCCCGCGGCCCTGCCCTACAAGCGTGATGTCGGTCCGGCCATGGATGGCGTCAGAGGCCCCGCCGACCGACAGTTCGATGATGCCGGGTTCGACGACCCATCCCCCATTCTGCCCCCAGAACGCAAAGTGCGCGGCGTCGAGGGTGAAGGTCACGACCCGCGTCTCGCCGGGCTCAAGCGCCACACGGCGAAAGCCGCGCAACTGCTGGACCGGCCGCGATACCGATGCGACCGGATCGCGCATGTAGAGCTGCACGACCTCGTCGCCTGGTCGGGCGCCGGTATTGGTCACCGGCACGGACACCGTCACCCTTCCACCATCGGCCGGAATGATCGCCTGGTCCACGGCAAGCGGACCATAGGCGAAGGTGGTGTAGCTGAGGCCGTAACCGAACCCGTAGAGCGGAATGATCGGCAGATCCATATAGCGCGCGGTATCCTTGGCGAGGTCCGGATCAGCAGGCCGACCGCTCGGCAGGTGGTCGTATGTGTAGGGCACTTGCCCGGTCGTCCGCGGGAAGCTCGCAGGCAGGCGCCCCGCCGGGTTTGCATCGCCGAACAGCGTGCGCACCACAGCCGGTCCGGCCTCGTCACCGAGAAGCCAGGTGGCGAGCACCGCGTCGGCCTTCTCCGCCACTTCGGGGATCGCCAAGGGACGGCCACCCATAAGCACGACCACGATCGGCTTGCCCGTCGCGGCCACGGCCTCGAACAGCTCCCTCTGCGCACCAGGCAGCTCCAGGCTGGACCGACTGCGCGCTTCCCCCGACCAGTCGAAATCCTCGCCCAAAGCCATGACGACCAGGTCGGCGCCCTGAGCCGCAGCAACCGCCTCGGCAATTCCGCCAGTCTCGCTGCTCCGGCTGTCGGCACCGCGGACAAAAGCGACGCCGCGATGGGCCGCTTCGAGCGCAGCCCGCAACGTCACCACGTCCTCCTCCACACCCCGCGCCCGCCAGGAGCCAAGTTGCGAACGCGCATCGTCGGCCAGGGCACCGATCAGCGCGATGCGGCCAGCCGACTTTGCCAGCGGCAAGACGTCGCCCTCGTTCTTGAGCAGCACGATCGAACGCTCGGCGATCCGGCGCGCTTCGGCGCGATGTTCCGGGCTGAGCATGACGGCGGCCTCGCGGGAGGCATCATGGTATTTGTAGGGATCGGTAAACAGGCCGAGGTCGCGCTTGGCCTTGAGGATGCGCATCACCGCTTCGTCGAGCTGCGCCATGAGCGCGGGATCGGCCTCGACCGAGGCAAGCAGGTCCTGGCCGTAGACATCGCTGACCATGTCCATGTCGACGCCCGCCTCGAGCGCCAGTCGCGCGGCCGCGACACGATCGCCCGCGACGCCGTGGGCCATGAGTTCCTCGATCGCATGCCAGTCGGAGAGCAGGACACCATCGTAGCCCCACTCCCCGCGCAACACGCCGCGAAGCAGGGCGGCGTTTCCGGTGGTCGGCACTCCGCCAAGGGCATTGAACGCCGTCATGAAGCTGGCAGTGCCTGCCCTCGCCGCCGCCTCGAACGGTGGCAGGTAAGTCTCGCGCAAGGTTCGTTCGGACAGGTCGGCACCGGCGTAGTCTCGACCGCCCTCCGCAGCACCGTAGGCGCCGAAGTGCTTGGTCCCGGCCATGATCGTGTCAGCAGCGGACAGGTCCGATCCCTGGAAGCCGCGCACTTGCGCCGCAGCCATCGCCGCGCCGAGGAACGGGTCCTCTCCGGCCCCTTCGACGATCCGCCCCCACCGTGGGTCGCGAGCGACGTCCACCATCGGCGCGAAAGTCCAGTGCAAGCCAGCTGCGCTCGCCTCTCGCGCCGCGATCCGAGCGTGGCTTTCGGCCGCCTCAGGATCCCAGGTCGCCGCCATCGCCAAGGGCACCGGGAAAATCGTGCGGTAGCCATGGACCACGTCCATCGCGAACAGCAGCGGGATACCGAGCCGGCTCTCCTCTACCGCCACGCGCTGCAATTCGCGCAGCGGTTCCGCGCCGGCAACATGGAGATAGGACCCCACCTCCCCGCGCCTGACCCGGTCGAGCTCGTCAGGCCCAAGCCGCGAATTGAGCGCTCGCTGCCGCCCACCCATGCGCTGAACGAGTTGGCCGACTTTCTCCGCCGTCGTCATCCGGGCGAGCAACGCGTCAAGATCGACTTCGCTCGCAGTCGCAACCTGGGGGGATTCGCGCTCCTGAGCCAGCATGGGCGCGGCGGGCATCACTAATAATGATAGCGCTACCAATCCGCGGCGCAGGTGCTTGGCCATATTCCCCTCCCGATACCGCGTTTGTCGCGTTCCGCCAGTTTGTGCCTCGTGATGAAAGGCTAGGCCAGTCCCAAATGCGTGCCTTCTCAAAGCCTGACAGGCCGAGGACCAGCCCATGAAAGAGTTCGCCCTGGCCCGCCATCGCTCTCTATATGGGACCGATGATGCACCAGCATACGATCCTCAGCTTCGACACTCACGGCACCGGCCTCTACGAGATCACCGATGAGATCACCGGCTGGCTTGGCGAAACCGGCATCCGCACAGGACTGCTCACTGTGTTCTGCCAGCACACCAGCGCCGGGCTGCTGATCACCGAGAACGCCTCGCCCGCGGTCCACCGCGACATTGTCCGCTGGCTGGCGAAGGTCGCGCCAGAAGGCGATGTTTACGAGCATTCGGATGAGGGACCGGACGACATGCCGGCGCATCTCAAGGCCCTGCTCACCGGCAGCAGCCTGAGCGTACCGGTCGGGCAAGGCCAGATGCTGCTAGGCACCTGGCAGGGGATATTCCTCGCCGAGCACCGGCGCCGGCCGCACCGAAGGAAAATTGTCCTGCACGTATCCGGCAGTTGATCGAAACATCCCGACGCTGCATGCGTTAGGGCGACGCATGCCCATCGACATCAGCGCCCACTTCTCCTTCTCGGTCGATCGCGTGACCGATGTCCTGCTGCAGTTCGAAGCTGCGGCAATCCCCGAACAGCGCGTGTTCGTCAGATCGAGCGAGGTAAGCCAGACCGAACACTTCGCCCGAATTGCGGCGCAAGATGACATCGGCGAGCGCATCTGGCTTCGCGCCGAAGGGCGGATCGAAGTGACCTACGAGGCGCGGGTCGAGGTTGACCGCCTGCTGCTCGACATTGGCGAGCTTGCCCGGCTGGAACCGCATGAGCTTCCCGCAGAAACGGTCCAGTACCTGCTCGATTCCCGCTATTGTCCGGCGGATCGGTTCCAACCCTTCGTTGAAGCCGAATTCGGAGACATCTGCGGCGGGAAGCGCATTCTGGCGATCCGCGACTGGATTGCCGGGAATTTCACGTACACTCCAGGATCGAGCACCACCAACACCACTGCGCTCGACAGCTTTGTCGAACGGCGCGGGATCTGCCGGGACTATGCCCACGTGCTGATTACGCTGGCGCGCGCATCGGCCATCCCTGCGCGTTACTGCAGCGCCTATTCTCCCAGTGTCGATCCGCCAGATTTCCACGCCGTAGCAGAGGTTTTTCTGGCCGACCCGACCACGCCGGGAGGAGGCGCCTGGCACATCGTCGACGCCACGGGAATGGCCGATCCGGCCGACACGGTGAAGATCGGGGTCGGTCGCGACGCTGCCGATGTCAGCTTCATGACGACGTTCGGAGAGGTCGAATTCGGCGATAAAATGGTAGCGGTATCAAAGGTCCCTTGACCTTTGGCCCAAACCATCTGCTATCGCAGTGCAGCGAAGGTCTCGCACAAGTTGGGGGAAGGTTGTGAGTCAATGAAGTCCAGGGCCGACACATTATTGCTTTTCGGTGCCACTGGCGACCTGGCCCAGCGGATGCTGTTACCATCGCTCTGCGCGCTCAACGCGGGGGGCCTGCTCGATCCGAACCTGAAGATCATCGGCACCGCCAGGACGGCGATGGACGACGCCGAGTTCCGCAATTTCGCCCGCGCCGCGCTGGAAAAGTTCCTTCCGGCAGAGCGTCGTGGCCCGATCGCGGAATTCCTCAACCGGCTCCATTACCAGCCGCTCGATGTCACCAACCCGGACAGCTTCGCGGAACTCGCGGTCAAAGTCGGCCCCGAAGGAAAGCGCGTGGCGATCTTCCTGTCGACCGCGCCCAGCCTGTTCGAAGCGACGATCCGTGGTCTGGAAACCGCTGGCCTCGCGGGTGAAGGCTCGCGCATCGGGCTCGAAAAGCCGCTCGGCCTCGACCTCGCCTCGAGCCGCGAGATCAACGACGCGGTGGCGAGCGCCTTTCCCGAGCGCCGCATTTTCCGCATCGACCACTATCTGGGCAAGGAAACCGTCCAGAACCTGCTGGCCCTGCGCTTCGCCAATATCCTGTTCGAGCCGCTGTGGAACGCCCAGCATATCGAACACGTGCAGATCACCGTCGGCGAGACCGTCGGCCTCGAAAAGCGGGCCGACTTCTACGACCAGACCGGCGCCCTGCGCGACATGGTGCAGAACCACATGCTCCAGCTGCTTTCCCTGGTGGCCATGGAACCGCCTAGCAGCTTCGAATCCGAAGCCGTGCGTGACGAGAAGGTCAAAGTCCTGCGCGCCCTGCGCCCTGTCGGCCGTGGCGAGAGCGTAACCGGCCAGTACCGCGACGGCGCCGTCAGCGCGCAGATCGTGCCTGGCTATGACGAGGAACTCGGCCGCGACAGCGAGACCGAGACCTTCGTCGCGATCAAGGCCCACGTCGACAACTGGCGCTGGAAGGGCGTGCCGTTCTACCTTCGCACTGGCAAGCGCATGCCCAAGCGCGTCACCGAAATCCTGGTGCAGTTCCGCGACGTTCCGCACTCGATCTTCAAGGGCGTGCAGACCAAGCCGAACAAGCTGCTGATCGGAATCCAGCCGGAAGAGAACATCACGCTCTCGCTGATGGCCAAGGTGCCGGGCCTTGACCGCGACGGGATCGCGCTACGTGAAGTGCCGCTCGACATCGCCATGCCCGACGCGTTCTCGGGCAAGGAACGGCGGATTGCCTACGAGCGGCTGCTGCTCGACCTGATCGATATGGACCAGACGCTGTTCGTCCGCCGCGACGAAGTGGAAGCGCAGTGGTCCTGGGTCGACAAGATCCGCGAGCTGTGGGGAGAAGAGCGTCTCACGCCCAAGCCTTACGCCGCAGGGAGCTGGGGCCCGAGCGCGGCCATCGCCCTGGCGGAGCGCGACGGGGTAACTTGGCATGAATAGGGCAAACGAAATCCTCTCCCGAAGGGGGAGGGGGACCATGCGGAGCATGGTGGAGGGGCACCCTCGGCTTCTCCTGACCTCGCGTTGTGGGATTCACCGCCCGTGCCCCTCCACCACCCTGCGGGTGGTCCCCCTCCCCGTGCCGGGGAGGATTTCATGACCCTTCACCCCACGGTCTCCCGCGTCACCGACCGCATCATCGAGCGCTCGCGCAACAGCCGCCGGCGTTACCTCGAACTGATGGATGCCGAGGGCGAGCGGCATGCCGATCGCAACGTCGCCCTCCCCTGCTCAAACCTCGCGCACGGCTTTGCCGCGATGGAACAGGACAAGGCTTCGATAGCGACGCGGCGCGGCCCAAACATCGGCGTCATCACGGCCTACAACGACACGATCTCCGCCCATCAGCCCTACGGCGCCTATCCGCCGCTGATGAAGGTCTGGGCGCGTGAAGTCGGCGCGACGTGCCAGGTCGCGGGCGCCACTCCGGCGATGTGCGATGGCGTGACGCAAGGCACCGACGGCATGGAGCTGTCGCTGTTCAGCCGCGACGTGATCGCGCTATCCGCCACGGTCGGCCTCAGCCACGCGATGTACGACAGCGTCGCCATGCTGGGCATTTGCGACAAGATCGTGCCCGGCCTGCTGATCGGCGGCTTGCGCTTCGGCTGGCTGCCGACGGTGTTCATCCCCTCCGGCCCAATGCCGAGCGGGATAGCAAACAAGGAAAAGCAGCGCGTCCGCCAGCTCTATGCCGAAGGCAAGGCGAGCCGCGCGGAACTGCTCGATAGCGAGGCCAAGTCCTACCACTCACCCGGCACTTGCACCTTCTACGGCACGGCCAACTCCAACCAGATGATGATGGAGCTGATGGGCCTGCACTTGCCTGGGGCCGCCTTCGTCAATCCCGGCACGCCCCTGCGCCAGGCCCTGACCCGCGCCGCGGTCCATCGGCTGGCGGAGATCGCTCGGAGCGGGAACGACTACCGGCCGCTGTCGCGCTGCGTCGATGAAAAGGCCGTGGTCAACGCCGCGGTCGGCCTGCTGGCGACCGGCGGCTCGACCAACCACGCGATCCACATCCCTGCCTTCGCCAGGGCGGCCGGCGTGATCATCGACTGGAACGATCTCGACGAGCTCAGCCAGGCGGTGCCGCTGCTGGCACGCGTCTATCCGAATGGCGCTGGCGACGTGAACCACTTCCACGCCGCGGGCGGCATCGGCTTCGTGATCCGCGAACTGCTCGACGCGGGCCTCGCCCATCGCGACATCATGACGGTCGGCGGCGATGATCTCGGCGCCTATGCCCAGGAACCGTGGCTTGACGGCGAACAGCTCGCCTGGCGCGATGCCGGTCCGTCGGGCGATGAAGAGATGCTCCGCCCCGTCACGAACCCGTTCATGCCCGATGGCGGCATGCGCTTGGTCGAGGGCAATCTAGGCAGGGCCACGTTCAAGACCAGCGCTGTCGATCCGGACCGCTGGACGATCGAGGCGCCCTGCCGGATCTTCGAACGGCAGGAAGATGTCGCCCACGCCTTCGCTGCCGGAGAGCTCGACCGGGATGTCGTGGTCGTCATGCGCTTTCAGGGTCCGCGCGCCAACGGCATGCCCGAACTGCACAAGCTGACCCCGGTGCTCGGTGTCCTGCAGGATCGCGGTTATCGCGTGGCGCTGGTCACCGATGGGCGCATGTCGGGCGCCAGCGGCAAAGTCCCCGCGGCGATCCACGTCAGCCCGGAGGCGCTAGGTGGTGGGCCGCTGGCTTATCTGCAGGACGGCGACGTGGTTCGCCTCTGCGCCAATCGCGGAGAAATTTCGACCTTGGCCGATCTCGTCGGGCGCGAACCGGCGGTCATGCGCGAGGTTGAATTGGGAACGGCGCGCGAATTGTACGCCATGTTCCGGCTGGGGGCCGATGAAGCTGAAAAGGGCGGCAGCGCCATGCTTGCTTTGGGGGGTTTGTGAGGGAAATTGTCGCGCTCGATGTGGGCGGCACGCACGCACGGTTTGCTTTGGCCACCATCGCCGACGACGGGGCGATCTCGGTTGGCGAGCCGGTCACGCTGAAGACTGGCGACTACGCCAGCTTGCAGACCGCCTGGGAGGAATTCGAACGGCGATCCGGGACAACGTTGCCTCGGGCCGCCGCGATCGCCATTGCCGCGCCGATCGTCGGTGACACGATCCGGATGACCAACAACAGCTGGATCTTCCACACCCACGGGCTGGTCGATCAACTCGGCATCGACGCCGTGACCCTGATCAACGACTTCGGCGCCGTCGCCCATGCCGTGGCGAGTGTGCCCGAGGATCAACTCGTCCATATCACCGGCCCCGAAGGTCCCCTGCCGACGAGCGGGACCATCAGCGTGATCGGCCCCGGCACCGGCCTCGGCGTGGCGCACTTCTTCCGTTATCCCGGCGGCTATCATGTGCAGTCGACCGAAGGCGGCCACATGGAGTTCGCCTCGCTCGACTCGATCGACGACCGCATTCTCGCCAAGCTGCGCGCCCAGCACCAGCGGGTCTCGACCGAACGGGTCCATTCGGGTCCGGGGATCATGGAAATCTACCGCTGCCTCGCCGACCTCGAAGGCCGCGCCCCCGACCTGACCGACAACACGGCGGTCTGGCAGAAGGGCATTGCCCGCGAAGACAGCCTGGCCGCCGCCGCGGTCGACAGGTTCTGCTCGTCGCTCGGCAGCGTCACAGGGGACTACGCCCTGGCGCAGGGAGCGAGCGCCGTCGTCCTCGCGGGCGGTCTCGGGTTGCGGCTTCGCGAATTGCTGCCAACATCGGGCTTCGGCGAACGATTCCGCTTCAAGGGCCGATATACGCAAATGATGTCGGGCATTCCCGTGAAGCTTATCATCCACCCCCAGCCGGGCCTCTACGGCGCGGTCGCAGCGTTTTTGACGGAGCATCCCTGATGAGTTCGATCGGCCAGATCATGCGGACATCGCCGGTTATCCCGGTGCTGGTGATCGAAGAGGGCACTGACGCGCGTGGTTTGGCCGAAGCACTGGTGGCAGGCGGGCTGCGGGTGCTCGAAGTGACACTGCGCACTCCGGCCGGGCTCCAGGCGATCCGCGATATGAAACAGGTTCCCGGCGCCATCGTCGGGGCCGGCACGGTCACCAATCTGCAAGAGCTCGACGACGCGATAGAGGCCGGCTCGGAATTCATCGTCTCGCCCGGCCTGACCGACCGCTTGGCCAGCGCCGCGATCGAGCGGCAAGTGCCGTTCCTGCCCGGCATCGCGTCGGCCAGCGATATCATGCGCGGGCTCGATCACGGGCTCGACCATTTCAAGTTCTTCCCCGCCACGGCTGCCGGCGGAACCCCTGCCCTGAAGGCGCTGTCCGCTCCGTTCTCCCAGTGCAGCTTCTGCCCGACGGGCGGGATCACGCTCGAGACCGCGCCGGACTGGTTGGCGATCAAACCGGTCCTCTGCGTCGGCGGAAGCTGGATCGTGAAACCGGGGGCCAGCTTCGAACAGATCGAGGCACTGGCCCGGCAAGCGGCGGCGCTGTCACGATGAAGACGGTCGGTGAGCTAACCGAGCGGATCCAGACGCTCCATCTGCGCACCGAAGAGACACCTCTCTTCAATCCGGTCTTCCAGCTCTCGCTCGACCTGTCGCGCCTGCTCGAAAGCGGCGAACTGACTCTCGACGACTGCGACCGCCTGATTGCCGAGCTTGAATGCGACGCTCTCAAGAGCCGGGCCGAGCGCCTGCACCGCCTGGTCGCGCCGGCGAGCTTTGAGGCCAATGCCGAGGAGTTGGCAGCAGCGCTTCGGTCCGAAGACTTCGCCACGTTCCGCAACCGCTGGGAGCGGCCGCAACTCCACGCCGTATTCACCGCGCACCCGACGTTCCTGCTGAGCCCCGCGCAATCGGCCGCAGTCGCTCAAGCGGCGAGCGTCGACGAACCGGTCGATTCCGCGGTCTGCGCGGTCCCGGCCGCGCGCCCGGAGATCACCCTCGCCTACGAACACGAACAGGCGATGCGCGCGATCGCTCACGCGCAGGACGCCCGCGATCGGATCGTCGCGCAACTGTTGACCCACGCTCAGCAGCACTGGCCCGACGACTGGGCCGCCTTCGCTCCGCTGCCCTTCAGGTTCGCCAGCTGGGTCGGCTATGACATGGACGGCCGCACCGACATCGGCTGGGCGCAGTCGATCGGTTTCCGCCTGGCCGAGAAGGCTGAGCGACTGGCCCGCTATGTTGTGTCACTCGCTGCGATCGATCCGGCGCACGTCCTCCTCGGCGAACTGCGTCCGGCAGCAGGCTATGCCGCTGACCGTGCGAAGGACTTTGCCGCCGACTTGTCCGACCCAGCGGCGCTTTCCGTCGCCGCCAACCGCCTGACCGCCAACGATCCGCGCAAGCTCCTGTCCCTTGTACGTTACATCGAGGCGCTCGAAGCCGAAGCACGGAGCGCCGAGGCGGAAAGGGCGATTGCTCTCAAGACCCTCGCCGCCGCGATGCGCGCCGATGGTCTCGGCATGGGTTGGATCCACTTCCGGGTGAATGCCAAGCAGCTTCACAACGGGATCCGCCGCCGGCTCGACCCGGAAGGCACGCTGGACCTTTCGAGCAAGGGCGCGGTTGTCCACCTGCGACGCGCGATCTCGGAGGCCAAGCCGCTGCGGTCCAACTTCGCCGCGCTCGCGATCGAGAGCTCGACCGCGATCCGGCAGTTCCTGGCGATGGCGCAAATCCTCCAGCACATCGATGCCGACGCGCCGATCCGCATGCTGATCGCGGAGTGCGAAGAGCCGGCCACGCTGCTCGCCGGGCTCTATTTTGCACGCCTGTTCGGCATCGCCGACAAGGTCGACTTGTCACCCCTGTTCGAAACCGAAACTGCGCTCGAACATGGCGGTCGTTTTCTCGACTCTCTGCTCGCAGAGGAGGAGTTCCGCACCTACGCCCGGGCGCGCGGGCGGGTCTCGATCCAGACCGGCTTTTCGGATGCAGGTCGCTTCGTCGGCCAGATCCCGGCGAGCCTTGCCATCGAACGTCTCCAGGGCCGGCTGGCCCAGGCGATGGAGGCCAACGGTCTCGGCGACATAGCCGCGCTTGTGTTCAACACCCACGGCGAGAGCATGGGCCGCGGCGCCCACCCGGATTCGTTTGCCGACCGGCTCGATTGGCCGCTCAGCCCCTGGGCGCGCCGTCGGTTTGTGCGCGCGGGAATCCGGCTTGAGCCCGAGGTGAGCTTCCAGGGCGGCGACGGCTACCTGCTGTTCTCCACGCCCGAGCTGGCTCTCGCAACGCTCACTCGGATCGCGGAGCTGTGTCCGGCAGAAACCGACGCCGACGCCCCGCCCGATCCGTTCTATCGCCGCATCGATATCAGCCTCGATTTCTACCGCGCGATCCGCGACCATCAGCATTCGCATCTCGAAAGCCGGACCTATTCGCGCGCCGTGACGGCGTTCGGCCTCGGCCTGCTCAACCCGACCGGTAGCCGCGTCTCGCGCCGCCAGTCGGACTTGTCGGCCGACCGCGAGATGAGCCTGCGGCAGATCCGCGCGATCCCGCACAACGCGATCCTGCAGCAGCTCGGCTATCCCGTGAACGTGATCGCCGGGGTCGGCAGCGCCGCGGACGGCAACTACGAAGAGATCGCCGCCCTGCTCACCTCAAGCGAGCGCGGCATGCAGCTAATCCGCCTGGTCCGGGCCGCCAACGCGCTCGCCAGCGTGAAAACGGTCGCGGCGTTCGGCGAACTGTTCAACTCGGCTTACTGGGCCAGCCGCCCCTATCGTGGAACCGAGAGCCACCTCTCCGAACCCTGCCAGGCCTTGGCGGAATACCTGATCAAGGACGACCGCGCCGGAGTGTTTCGTCGCCTAGCCTCTCGCCTCAGGGTCGATGCGCTCAAGCTTCACCGGCTGCTGGCGATGATGCCGGAAGGCGAAAGCCGCTCGCAGCACGAGTCGGTCCGCCGCGCGATCGGCGTGTGCCAGGCCCTGCGCCTGGCGCTGTTCCAGCACATGTTCATCCGCGCGGTCTCGGTCCCCGCGTTCAGCCGCGCCAACGACGTGTCGCGCGACGACGTGCTGGAGATGGTCTTCACCCTGCGCATCGACGAGGCTCTGGCCCAGTTGCGCCGGGCGTTCCCGACCAGCTTCCCCAAAATCGGCGACTTCGAACTGGCCGAACCGACCGATTATCCAGAAGGCGCGGACGAAGGTTACGAGGGACTGCGCAGGGCTTTCATCGACCCGATCGACCGCGCCTATGCCCTGTCGCTGCGCATCACCACTGCCATCGCCAACCACTTCGGCGCGCACGGCTAAAACCGCTTCGCGCGTTAACCATTGGCACCCTTGCGTCTCGCTGCGGGACGCCTCGTTTTCGGTGCTAGCCGTTAACCATAATTGTCGCCAATATGAGCGGCATGAGCGAGGCGATTAAGTGGATCGGTGGAACGACCGTGGTGGCCGTAGTGCTGCTGGGCTCGGCCATTATCGCCGGCAATACGCTCGAAGCGCGGAACAGCGCGCCGACCGTCGAAGCAGTGAAGCCCGCGCAAGTCGCACTCGCCACGCCTGCTGCCAAGCCGAGCCCGCGCCCCTTCGCCATCCGGCGCGTCCTGCCGATCGAAGGTCCGATCAAGTACGGCGAGTGGCACTGGAACGAAGAAGGCGCCCCCGCTGAAGGCCCGATCGTGATGACGGTCGATCTCGAAGCGCGGGTCATCTCGGTGTTCCGCGACGGCTATGAGATCGGCGCGGCGGCGGTCCTGCTCGGCACGGACGAGCATCCGACTCCGGTCGGGGTGTTTCCGATCCTGAGCAAGGAGCGGCACAACGTTTCCGAAGAGTACGGCAACGCGCCGATGCCCTGGACCATGCGCCTGACCAACGATGGCGTGGCGATCCACGGTGGGTCCACTGTCGAACTCGGATGGGCCAGTCACGGCTGCATCGGCGCCCCGGACCCATTCGTTTCGCGACTGTTCGACGTGGCCAGCAAGGGCGACGTGGTGATCATCACGCGCGGCAAGAAGGCCGAAGTGGGGACGCCGCTCGCCTAACGCCTGGCGCCGCGTGGGGGCTCGGGTCGGAAGACCCACTGACCGCGCTCGACGGTCACTAGGACACCTGCGAGGTTGCCGCTGCCGCCAGCTTCCAACCGCTCGATGAGCCGAGCGAGATCGCTTCCTCTGGCCTGCCCGCCGAGAACGCCGATTGCCCGTCCCGCCACTCGCAGGACGATTGCGCGCGGCGCGTCCGTGCGGAGATAACGAAGCTCATCCGGGCTCTCCGCAACCCGCTCTGACCATTCTCTCTCGGTTGCCCAGGCCAAAGCCTCATCGGCGTCAGCCAGGTTAGTGGCCGAGCGCGCAAGCGACGGCACGTCGAGCCAGTCGACCCCCGCAAGAGCCTTGCGCAGGCGGACGCGATCGTACTTGTCGTCGAGGTTGCTGGGATCCTGAGCGGCGGCGGGAGCGGCACACTCGATGACTTCCCCAAGCTCTTGGCGCCGGAACTCCAGCAGTGGCCGGATCAGCGGGATCGCACTTCCCGGCATCGCCCCGCTCTCTCGCACGCCTGCAAGGCCGGGTACGCCGCTGCCTCGGTTGAGCCGCATAAGCAGCGTCTCGGCCTGATCGTCCGCATGGTGGGCTGTGGCGATCGCAGAGAGGCCGCGACGATCGGCCCAGTCGGCGAGCGCCCGGTAGCGTGCCTCACGGGCTGCCGCCTGGACGTTTCCGCCGTCGACAGTCACCCGCAGCACCTCGCACGGGATGCCCCGCTCCGCGCAGAGCAGCGCCACCATCGCGCACTCGTCGGCAGCTTCGGGTCGCAGGCCGTGATCTACAGAGGCTACTTCGAACCGGCCTGGAACGGCGGCCTGCGCGAGTAACAGCATCGCCAAGCTGTCGGGCCCACCGGAAACCGCCAGGCCCAACCGTTCGTCACCGGGCCACAATCGCCCCAGCGTAACCGAGAAGCGCTCGATCAGCGCTTCCGGGATGGCGTCAGCTGCAGGAGACCTTGCTCTTGGTGCGGTCATACTGCTCCTTCAGCCGGCCCGTCGCGAGCGCCGGGTAGCTGTCGCTGAACTCAGCGAGCGCGATGCAGGCGCGGTTCTTGTCATTAATCGCGATCATTGAATCGGCGAGGAACAACAGGCTGTCGCCCGCACGCGCGCCCTGCTTGTCGGACTGGTAGTTCTCGAAAAAGTGCGTTGCCGCTTCGCGCGGCTGGCCATTGTCGAGGTAGGCACGACCGAGCAGGTTGCGGCCGAAGCTGATGCGGGCGTGACGCGGATACTTCTCCACGTAGAGCGCCAGCTGCTGCTGCGCTTCGGGGAAGAACCCGGCTTCCCACAGGCGATAGCCGTAGTTGTATTCGTCCTCTGCGGCGTCGGCAGTCGCAGGCTTGGTGATCGCGCGGACGGCTGCCAGGCGGCCTGCCGACGGGCCGTTGCGATTGGCGCTGGTGGCGGGCGCAGGCGTCGGAGTGGGTGTGTTCGTGCGCGTGGCGCTGCCGGTCGGAAGGTTCCCTGTCCGCCCGGTCGTCGTCGCTGCCGGCGTCGGCGTCGGGGTCGGCGCTCCAGCGCGCGGAGGTGTTGTTGCGGGAGCGGAAGTTCCGGGGCGTGGGCCAGCGCCTTGCGCGGCCGAGGTGGAGGGACTTAGCGCCGTCTGCACCGGTAGCTCCGCCGACGATGCCTGCACTGCCTTGAGGTCGGCCTCCAGCTTCGCCAGGTGGTTAGCGTTTTCCTCGCTGCGGGCGGTCAGCCGCGCCAACTGGGCTTCGAGCGAGTCGAGCCGCTGCAGCACATCGGTCAACGCGCTGCCCGAAGGTGTGGTGTTGGCGCCGGGCCGCGCTGGCTGAGGCGTCGTGGTGTCGACTTCTGGCGCGAAATAGCGCCCGTCACCGCCCGGGAATACGGCCCGCTGCAGAGCCTTCAATTCGGATTCGATTTTGCGCATCCGCGCATCGTCCTGCGCCGCGGCAGGAACCGGCAGCAACGCCGCCGTGCTCATGCCTGCCAAAAGCAGAGCGGTGATCGTCTTGCGGGTGGCGCCGAAACGGCTCCTCGTAACTTGCATTTGTTCCCTCTCGTCGCGTTTCATCGCGGTCATGCGGAATGGAAGTCGAACCGCGGCTGAACTGCCTCCGCGGTCATTGTGCCAATGCGGGATTCGGTTGTCGAGGCGAACGCCCGGCTAGGCTGTGGGCGACGGCGATGGCGCGGGAGCCGGAAGCCCACCTGTCGGAGCAACGGTAGGAGCCGGCGTCGCACCAGGAGCAGGCGCTGCCTGGGCGCGAGCCAGAAGCGCTTCTGCGCTGACCGGCACGTTCTTCATGACCTGATCGTCCTCCGCCAGCTTGGGCACTGCCCTGCCGCCGACCGTTATCGCCAGCGCATCCGGCCGCCCGGTCCACAGCTGCGGGCCCTCTGCGTCTGGGGGAACTGCGTAAGTCTCGCCCTTCGCCATCAGCTTCTGCATGAGCTGCGTATCCGACGCGTCGGAGAACCGCACCCAGATGCCATCTTCAAGCGCCGTGAACACCACCGGGCCTGCCACGGGCGCAACCAGTGCGGGCGTCGTCGCTGCCGCGCGCTGGCTTGCAGCAGCTGCTTCGCGTTCGGCCTGTTCCTGATCGACCAGCGACGGCAATTCGGCGGCCGGAGCAAAGAACGTACGCGCGGCGAAGAACAGACCGGCCAGCACCAGCACGACGGCCAGGATCGAAACCCAGGTGAGCGAGCGCGAAGGCACCCTGGCGGGATCCCCCGGTTCGAAGGTCGTCGGCCGAGGCCGCTGCCGCGGCTCCTGCGCGTCGAGCTCGGCCCGCACCATTTCGACCACGTCTTCTTCGTTGAGGCCGACGAGCTTGGCGTAGTTGCGCGAGAAGCCCACGGCGTAAGTCCGCGCAGGCAAAGCGGCGAAATCACCCACCTCGATCTTTTCGAGATGTCGCAGCGGAATTCGCGTCTCGGCGGCGACTTCCTTAAGAGTCAGCCCAAGCTTCTCGCGGGCGGCACGCAATTGCGCACCGACGCCATCGGTTGCCGGCTGCACTGCTGCCTCGTCTGGGATTTCGTCTGCCATTCTACTCCAGCTCTACGCTGGTCCTTGCGAACCTGAAATCGACAGAGAGAAGGCCGCGCGCCGCAAGTCAAGGCGCGTTCGCTCTTGGTCCTCTTATTCGACCTCGATTTCGCGCTCTTCGGCCCATTTTTGCAGCGCCACGCGCATATCCGGGGGCGGATTGGCGAGCCAGCCGGTCATGGCCTCCCCAATCTCGTTCATGTCGACCTTGCGGACGAGTTCCTTGATCGGACCCACCGCCGCAGGGGTGATCGAAAGGCGCCGCAGGCCGACGCCAAGCAAGGCCAGCGCCTCCAGCCGCCTTCCACCCATTTCGCCGCACACGCCCAGCTGAACCGGATGGCCGATCGTGCCCAACACGACCCGCCGCAAGAAACGCAGGATGGCCGGGCTTACCCAGTCATAACGCTCCGCCAGCTTCGGGTTGGCGCGATCGGCGGCGAACAGGAACTGCGTAAGGTCGTTCGTCCCGATCGAGATGAACGACACGCGCGGCACCAGCACGTCGAGCATCTCGGCGAGCGAGGGTACTTCGAGCATGACGCCATAACGGATCGCTTCGGGCAGCGTCTTGCGGCACTGCCGCAGGAACGCGACCTGGCTTTCGAACACCGCGCGCGCCGCCTCGAACTCCCACGGTTCCGAGACCATCGGGAACATCACGTTGAGACAGCGGCCGGCAGCGGCTTCGATCAGCGACCGCGCCTGGACCTTGAGCAGCCCTTCACGTTCCAACGCCAGGCGTAGAGCCCGCCAGCCCATGGCCGGGTTCTCGTCCTCGCGACTGCTTTCGCTGCGCAGGTACGGCAGAGACTTGTCGCCACCGATATCGACGGTGCGGAAGATCACCGGCTTGTCGCCCGCGGCTTCGAGAACGTCGCGATAGAGGCGCGTCTGTCGATCGCGCTGAGGCAGCGCGGCGGAAACCAGGAACTGGAACTCGGTGCGGAACAGCCCGATGCCATCGGCGCCGGTCAGGCTCAGCATCGGAATATCGTCGCGCAGGCCCGCGTTCATCATGACCTCGATGCGGGTGCCATCGCGAGTGAACGGCTCGACATCGCGCATCGCGGCGTACGTCGCCTGCTTCTCCCGGTTGCGGGCAAAGCGAGTCTCGAATGCGTCGAGTACCTGCTGCGCCGGCCGGATAGCGAGTTGCCCGGCATCCCCGTCGAGCAGGAGAAGATCGCCGTCGCGGATCAGGCCCCGCGCGTTGCGCACGCGGCCGAGCACGGGAATACCCATGGCCCGAGCCACGATCACCACGTGCGCTGTGAGCGAGCCTTCCTCGAGCACCACGCCCTTCAGGCGGCGCTTGTCGTATTCGAGCAGCTCGGCCGGACCCAGGTTCTTGGCGATGAGAATCGAATCGCCGTGCAAGCCCGCAGTCGCCGCGGTGCCGAGTTGCCCGGACACGATCCTGAGCAACCTGTTTGCGAGGTCTTCCAGGTCGTGCATCCGATCCTGCAGCAACGGGTCCTGGATTTCGCGCATGCGCATCCGAGTGCGCTGCTGGACGCGCTCGATCGCCGCCTCGGCCGTCAGTCCGGAATCGATCGCCTCGTTGATGCGCCGGCTCCAGCCTTCGTCGTAGGCGAACATCTTGTAGGTCTCGAGCACTTGCTCGTGCTCGCCGTCGACGCCGAACTCGGCTTGGCCGGCCATCTGCTCGATCTGTTCGCGCATCTTGTCGAACGCGAGATAGACCCGCTGACGCTCGGCCTCGGTATCTTCGGCCACGGTCTGTTCGATGTTGATGCGCGGCTGGTGAAACACGGCGTGGCCCGAGGCTAGACCCTTCACCAGTTGCAGGCCGCTCAGCACCTCCTGCCCGGAATGGGCGGCCTCGGCGGCGGTAGAGCCTTCCTCGTCGGCAAGGCCGGCATTGTGGATCAGCTCCGCCAGCACCATGGCCACGGTCTGCAGGGCTTCGACCTCAACTTCCTCGTATCGGCGAGGCTCGACATGCTGGACCGTTAGAACGCCGATCGAGCGTTCGCGCCGCACGATCGGCACGCCGGCGAAAGAGTGGAACTTCTCTTCGCCCGTTTCCGGCACGTACTGGAACTCAGGGTGCGTGGCTGCTTCCGCGAGGTTCAACGTCTCGATGTTCTGGGCGATGGTCCCCGTCAGCCCCTCGCCAATGCCGAGGCGCGTGACGTGCACCGCACTCTGGTTCAGGCCTCGCGTGGCGAAAAGCTCGAGCATGCCTTCGCGCAGGAGGTAGATCGAGCACACTTCGCTATCGAGCGTCTCGCCGATGATCTCGACAACTTGGTTGAGCTTCCCCTGCGCGTGACTGCGCGAGGCCATCACATCGTGAAGCTGATTGAGGATCGAGCGAGCGGCTGCGGTGGCGGACATGCCTATCGGTTAACGCATTGCCGCGAGTTTGAAAATGCGGGCGACGGTCAGGACAAAGTTGTTTTGCCCGAGTCCGTCACCCGCGCAGAGCTGTCGTCAGCTAAACGCCATCTCTTCCTTTACCTTGAGCTTTTGCTTCTTGAGCGTTTGGATCATCGAACTGTCGGGTGAAGGCCGGCTCATCTCTTCGCGCAACCGGCGGTCCAGCCCTTCGTGTTTCGCTTGAAGGGCTGTGACGTGCGAGGATTCCATTCGCGTTCTCCTTTGCCTTTGGGGAGCAAAGCTCCCGACGGGACAAGACCCGGAGCAGCGACTCACTTCTAGGCGGCGAGCCGCGCGATTGTCATCAAAACACAGAAGCCTTAAGTCTTCAAACCCTGGCTGCGATGAGCCGGTCAAACAAATCGATATTACGCTTTGAGGGGATGATCCGGTCGTGACCGAAGAGGAAATGCGGAAGCGGCTGGCGGGGCTTCGAATCGAACATCGCGATCTTGATGCGGCGATTGCCGCACTGACCGCGGCAAACACCCAGGATCAGCTGCAAATCGCACGACTGAAGAAGCGCAAGCTACGGCTGAAGGACCAGATCTCGATCATCGAAGACTACCTGACGCCCGACATCATCGCCTGATTCCGTCGCCCGCCGATCGTGCCTTCGCGGGACATGACGCCCAAACCGCGGAAAAGGCGCAGCTGGGAACTGGCGCAGCTAACTGATGTTAGAGTAACATTCGCACGCCGATGGCAGACACTGCAGATCTCAACCCGACGATCGTCGACGCGCTCTACGGCGAAGCGCTAGCGCTGGCCGACAGGGCCCGCGACACTTTCGACCTGTCCGGCAGGATCACCACGGTAAGCGAAGACGAGGATCTCGCGCGCATTGCGTTGTCGTGTGAGGCTCTCCGGACCACCACCCGGATGATGCACGCTATCGCCTGGCTCCTGAACCAGCGCGCGCATTTCGCGGGCGAGCTTTCGGCAATCCAGCTGCAACGTCACGGCCACCTTCCGCCCTCGCAGGCAGAGCCCGACCCGGATCAGCTGGCCTTGCTCTCTCCTTCGGTAAACGAGCTGATAGAGCGCAGCCGCCGGTTCTATGCTCGCATCCAACGGCTCGACGATGCCTCGCGGGGCCAGTTCGAAGGGCATCCGACGACGGTCCACGATCTTCGCGATCGCCTGGGCAAGGCCGTCAACGTACTCTGAGCGCCGCGGCGCTCGACTTCACGGCAGGCGCGCGCCAAGGCGGTAATATGGCGATGCCCCCCAGACCCTGGCCCACCGGGCAATGCGAACAGCTCGAGCCGCTGGTACGCCGCGTGCTTGCGCCCAATGGCTCTCCGTTCACTTACACCGGGACCCAAACCTATCTCGTCGGCGACAGCGGTGGTGTCGCGGTCATCGATCCGGGACCGGACGTGCCCGAACACCTCGCAGCACTCGAAGCCGCGATCGGCGACGCCGAGGTGCTCGCGATCTGCTGCACCCATACCCACCGTGACCATTCGCCTGCCGCCGCGCCGCTCGCCGCCAGCCGGAGGGCTCCCATCATCGGCTGCGCGCCGCTCGTCCTGGAAAGCGACGAGCCGCGGGCCGACGTCCCTTTCGACACCGACTATCGCCCGGACCGGGTTCTCGCAGACTGCGAAAGCCTGTCCGGACCCGACTGGACCCTCACCGCCGTCGCCACGCCCGGTCACACTTCCAACCACCTGTGTTTCGCGCTCGAAGAAACCAAGGCGCTGTTTACCGGAGACCATGTCATGGGCTGGTCGACCACGGTCGTCGCTCCACCCGACGGCGACATGGCCGACTATTTGACCAGCCTCGATCGCCTCTACGGACGACACGATCGGATCTACTACCCGGCGCACGGCCCGGCCGTGACGCGGCCCCGCCAGCTTGTGCGCGGGATGCTCGGCCATCGGCGCCAGCGCGAACGGCAGATCCTGCGGCTGCTGCAACAGGGGCCCAAGGAAATAGCCGAACTGGTGCCAGTGATGTACAAAGGCGTGGACACGAGATTGTGGCCCGCCGCCGGTCAATCGGTCCGCGCGCACCTGCTCGATCTGGAACAGCGGGGCAGCGTTGCGCGTTCGGGAGAGAGATGGACAGTCAGCACCTGATCAAGCGCGAGACATCGAGCGACCGGATGCAGCACGGACTGCATCGGGATAAGCCGCTCGCCCGGATTCAGGCTGTGCCCTGGCTGCTGTTCATCCTCGCGCTGGCGGGTGCACTGTGGTTCGCCTGGCTCGCCTACGGACCGAGGAACCTCGGCGATCCGATCGCGACCAGCCTGGTAGCGTTCGAACGGCAGAACCGGCTGACGGTGTTCTCGGCCCAACTATCCCCGGTCGTGGCAAGCCGGGACAGCCGCCTGTTCGGCACGATCCAGAGCCGTCAGGTCGCGGTCATCCCGGCCCGTGTCGACTACACGCTCGACCTGTCCAAGATGGGCCGCGACCGGATGCGCTGGAATGCCGAGACCAAGACGATGGATGTCCAACTCCCCGCGCTCACGGTCGGCCGCCCCAACCTCGACGAGGGTCGCGCGCAATACCTTCGCGAGGGGCTGTGGATCAGCCGCGACGCGCAGGACAACCTCACCCGCCAGAACACCCGCCTCGCCGAACAGCAAGCGATGGAGCAGGCGGCAAACCCGGTCCTAATGGGCCTCGCCCGCTCGGCCGCGAAGGACGCAATCCGCCAGAACCTCGCCATCCCGCTCGAAGTGGCAGGCTATGGCGAGGTGACCGTCAATGTCCGCTTCGACGGAGAGGCGCTACCGGCCCGCTGATAGTTGCCCGCAAGGTATTGCGCTGATATTCCTCCCACCGGGTCGCCGGACGGGGAGTTCGGTCGATGGCTAGTGTTCCCTTTGCACGCGGTGCGGAGCGTGGCGAAGCGCGGTTCTTCTTCATCATGGCCTGCCTCATGGTGGCCACCATCCTTGCCGGCTTCTCGCTCAATTTCCTGCTCGGTCGTTCGAGCCTGTCCTCGCCTCTGGTAGTTCACGCCCACGGCGTGGTGATGCTGACCTGGCTCGGCCTGTACCTGCTGCAGAACACGCTGATCTTCGGCGGCAACATCGCTCTCCACCGCCGCGTCGGGTGGCTCGCAGCGGCCTGGGTTCCGCTCGTTGTCGCCATGGGCCTGCTGGTGATGCGCCATTCGATGCAGTCGCGTGGAGGCCCGCCGTTCTTCGACCAGAACCAGTTCCTGATAAGCAATCCGCTGCAGTTGTTCGGATTTGCCGGCCTGACCGCCTGGGCCATATCCCTGCGGCGCAATACCAGCTGGCACCGACGGCTGATGTTCTGCGGCATGGCGCTGCTGTGCGGACCAGGCATTGGCCGGCTGCTGCCGATGCCATTGTTCATCCCCTTCGCCTGGTACACCTCGATCTTCGTCCCCCTCGTCCTGTTCGTCGGAGCGGGCATCATCGCCGACATCCTGCGCTACGGACGCGTCCATCCAGCGTGGTTCTGGGGCATCGGCGTTTCGGTCGTTCTGCAAGTCATTGCCGACCTCATCGCCTACAGTCCGGCGGGCTACTCCATCACCGAATGGTACCTGGCCGGAACGCCAGGCGCCGAACGGCCCATGGCGGCGTTCGCAACTCCTTGAACACGCTATTGCCGCGGCCGGCCTCGGTGCCTATTTCGGCCGCATCATGAGCATCCAGACCAAGCTCCCGACCGGCGCCGACTTGCGCGCCGAAATCGAACGCCTCCGCAAGGAGCGCAACGCCGTAATCCTGGCGCATTACTACCAGCGGCCCGAGTTGCAGGACCTCGCCGATTTCGTCGGCGACTCGCTCGAGCTGAGCCGCAAGGCGGCCGACACCGATGCAGACGTGATCGCGTTCTGCGGGGTCAAGTTCATGGCCGACACCGCCAAGATCCTCAGCCCCGACAAGATCGTGGTCCTGCCCGACATGGAAGCCGGCTGCAGCCTTGAAGACTCGTGCCCGCCGGAGAAGTTCAAAGCCTTCCGCGAGGCGCACCCCGATCATATCGCGCTGACCTACATCAACTGCTCGACCGAGGTGAAAGCCCTGAGCGACGTGATCGTCACCAGCTCCAGCGCGGAAACGATCATCAGCCAGATCCCCAAGGAGCAGAAGATCATCTTCGGCCCCGACCGGCACCTGGGCGGTTATCTCAACCGCAAGTTCGGCCGCGACATGCTGCTGTGGCCCGGCGTGTGCATCGTGCACGAGGCATTCAGCGAGCGCGAACTGCTCAAGCTGAAGGAACAGTACCCGGATGCGCCGATCGCAGCGCACCCCGAATGCCCGCCGCACATCATCGACCATGCCGACTACGTCGGCTCGACCAGTGGCATCCTCGGCTATGCCAAGACGATGACGGCAGACACGCTGATCGTTGCCACCGAACCGCACATCATCCACCAGATGGAGAAGGCGATACCCGACAAGACCTTCGTCGGCGCGCCGGGGGCGGACGGCAACTGCAACTGCAACATCTGCCCGTACATGGCGCTCAACACGATGGAGAAGCTCTACATCGCCCTGCGCGACCTGCAGCCGCGCATCGAGATCGAGGAAGGGCTGCGCCTGGCGGCGAAGAAGAGCCTCGACCGGATGTTGGGCATGGCGAGCGGAACAATTGGGCTCGGCGATCTGGGGCGGATCGACTAGCCCCCTCGTCGGTCCCTTAGACCGCTCCGGTCTTGCGCGGCGCGGTTTCCTTCAGGAACAGCGCCACTACGAACCCCACGATCAGACTGGCGATCGTGAACGTAAACACGTGTTCGATACCGCTTGAACCCGCGATCCGACCGGCAATGATCGGCGCTACCCCGCCGCCAAATACCTCGCCCGCGCCAATGACCAGACCAGCCACCGAGGCCACCATACCGATGGGTGCTGCCTCCGCAGCGACCGGCCCGGCCAGGATGGCCAGCGCGGAAAAGTTGAACAGCGCCGCGAAGAACAGCAGCCAGAACAGGGTGCTCAAGCTGTCCGCTCCGACCTGGGTGAAGAGATAGGTGAACACCGCCGCCAGCAGGTACGACAGCAGCGTCGCCAGCTTGCGGCCGATGAAGTCCGAAATGGTGGGCATGGCAAATTGGCCGATGCAACCCCCGAAGCCGATGGCCGAGACGACCACGCCCATGTCCTGCAGCGAGAGATGCAGATAGTCGGTCAGGTAGTTGGGCATCATCGCCCCCATCACGAATACCCCGCCCATGGCGCAGACCAGGGTGAGCATCGCCAGCGGCACGTTGCGATGTCCGAACAGGTCGGCGAAGCCCGGGCGCGCCACCGGCGTACTTCCTGCCGGTGGCAGCGCCGGTTCGCGAACCAGGAAGAACATCGCCGCGGCCATCAGCAGGCCCGGGAGGCCGACCAGCAGGAACACGGTGCGCCAGTCGGTCACCAGCAGCATCTGGGTGGCGATGATCGGGCCGATGGCGTTGCCGAACAGCGAAATCATGCATTGAAAGATGCCGTTGTTCATACCGCGCCGCTTGGGGTGAGAGGCTTCGACCGCTACGGCGACACCGATCGAGGCGACCGGCCCTTCGGCCAGCCCCATCACGGCGCGGATCAGCAGCAGGCTCACGAGACCACCAACCATGCCCGAGAACGTCGACATCAACGAGAACACGATCACCGCCGGAATCAGCACCTTGCGGCGCCCCACTCGGTCCGACAGGAAGCCCATGGCAAAGGCCGATATGCCCCAGAACACGGCGAGGATTCCGACCAGGTTGCCAAGGTCCTGATAAGTGAGACCGAGTTCGTCCATGAAGGCCGGAAACAGGACCGGCAGGATGAAGCGGTCCAGACCGACCAGACCAAAGGTCAGGCTGAGGACCAGGATGATCTTCCACTCGTAGCTGGTGTCCCAGCTCTTGGCTGTGATGTCGTGCATGTTCCCCCCCCCCCCGATTTCGACTTGGCTATTGCCAATGCCAGGGTTCGAATTCCTCGATCCCGACTTCTCCCTTAGACGGCAGTTCTATCAGTGGGTTCGGGCTGCGTCGATTCCCCAGCCACTTTCGCCATCACCAGTGCCGATCCCACCAGCGCCACGCCCAGGAAATCGAGCGGTGTCAGCACCTCACCGAAGCTGACCCATCCCGCGAAGGCCGCGACCACCGGCTGGCACAGCAAGGCGATGCCGATCACCAGCGGCGAGAAGTGGCGCAGCGAATAGACCAGCAGCCCTTGCCCGATCAGCTGGCTGGAGATGAACAGTCCGATCAGCGGCCACCAGTTAGTCGGCCAGACCGGCTCACCCAAAGCCAGTGCGATTGCCAGCAGCACTGGCGCGCTGGCACAGCATGACCAGGTCAGAAGGCTCCAACTTCCGAGCCCTTTGCGCGCGCTCTGCAGGATCAGCAGGTACCCCGCGTAGAGGATACCGGCGAGCAGGCAGAACAGGTCCCCCAGCAAGGTCTGCGGTGAAATCTCGAACGAGCGGCCCATCAGGATCGCCGCGCCTCCAAGCGCTGCGCCCAGCGCGAGCCATTCACGGCCCGCCGGCAGGCGTCGCCAGGCGATGAAGCCCCAGACCATCAGGATCAGGCTGCCTGCATTACCGAACAGAGCCGCGTTGGCGAGGCGGGTGAAGCCGATGCCGATGTGCCAGCTCGCTATGTCGAGGCCGAACAGCACGCCGCCGGCAAGCACCAGCAGCATGGTCTTGCGCGGAATGCCGGTAAGGGGCTGCCTGTTGAGCCGCGCGAACAGGGCCAGGAACGGCAGCGCCAGGAACACGCGCCAGAAACCCGCCGAGACCGGTCCACTATCCGCCAGGCGCACGAACCAAGGACCCATCGCCAGCGCCGCGTTGCCCAGCAGCAGCGCGGCAAGCGGCAGCCAGGGCGTGCGATGATGGGGGACGGCGGTAGCTTCCATCGGCGCCCGTCTAGCGCGGCCTGCCGGCTTGGCTATAGATAACCTGCACAGTGGGCATTCAAAGGACGCTACGATGGCAATGCGGTCATGGCTGTTCGTACCGGGGGACAGCGAAACCAAGCTCGGCAAAGTGGCGAGCTATGGGGCAGACATCTGCATCGCCGACCTGGAGGACGCCGTTGCGCCGCCTGCCAAGCCGATGGCGCGGATGATGGTGCGCAATTGGCTCGACGATGGGCTGCGCGCACCGCCGGGTGGCTCGGCCCGCTGGGTGCGGATCAACCCGCTCGACACCCCGCTGTGGCGCGAAGACCTTGCCGCGATCATGCCGGGCCGGCCACAGGGGATCATGGTGCCCAAGGCTTCGGGCCCCGAGCAGCTCCAGGCGCTTGCCGCCGAGCTGCAGCAGGCGGAACAGCGCAACGGCGTAACGCCGGGCTCGACGCGGATCCTGCCCCTGGTCAGCGAAACGCCGGCAGCTGCTCTCTCGATACCCACTTACGCCAACGCCCAGCTGCCCCGCCTGGTCGGGCTGACCTGGGGCGCCGAGGACCTCTCCGCAGCGCTCGGTGCCAGCCGCAAGCGGGACGCGCTGGGCAACTGGACCGACACCTTTCGGCATGTGCGCGCGCAAGTCCTGCTCACCGCCCATGCGCGCGGCATCCTGGCGATCGACACGCTTCACGCCGAATTCCGCGACCTGGAAGGACTGACCCGGATCGCGACCGAGTCCTACGCCGACGGTTTCGCCGGAATGCTCGCGATCCACCCGAGCCAGGTGGAAGTCATCAACGCCGCTTTCACTCCGGGCGATGCCGAGATCGCCGAAGCGCGCGCAATCGTGCACGCCTTCAGCGCCAATCCCGGCGCGGGAGCGCTGCAACTAGAGGGACGGATGATCGACCAGCCGCACCTCGAACAGGCGCGGCGGCTGCTTGAACGGCTGAGTTAGTTCGTCGCGGCAGGAGCCGGTGCAGGCGCAGCGGCAGCCGGGGTCTCCGCGCCGACCGGCGCGGCTTCGGTGGCGCCTTCAAGCGCGGGCGTCTCTTCGCCCGGTTGGGCAGCGTCGGTGCCCGCCGCTCCACCGGTCCGCTCTGGCGGCGCAAACGGAGCCTGCGAGCGAACCTGATCGACCGGCAGCATGGCATCGCTGGCCGTGCCTTCGAGCACCTCGCCCGAAGCCGACCGGCTGTCGTCGTCCGTCGAGGTCTTCGCTCCACCACAGCCAGAGAGCAGCGTAAGAGCCGCGAGAGCAGAGATCAGGCGCTTGTCTGTCATTCTCAGTCCGTTTCGAGTGCCGTCATGAAGTGAGCGCGGGCGCGCAAGGCCCCATCCCATTCCTCGGGCGTAACCGCAAGGCCGAGCCGGGCAAGGCTGGTGACGCCGAATTCAGCGATGCCGCAGGGCACGATGCCCGAAAAGTGCGACAAGTCAGGATCGAGGTTCACCGAGAACCCGTGCATCGTCACCCACTTGCGCACCCGCACGCCGATCGCGCCGATCTTGGCTTCGGAGCCGTCCACGTCGCGCGTCCAGATGCCGATGCGGTCGGGCACGGCCCAGGCCTCCACACCGAAGTCTCCCAGCGTCGCAATCACCCACTCTTCCAGCGAGTGCACGAAATGCCGAACGTCGCGCCCGCGGCGGCTCAGGTCGAGCAGGACATAGCCCACGCGCTGTCCAGGGCCGTGGTAAGTGTAGCGCCCGCCCCTTCCAGTCGCGACCACCTCGAAGCGCGCATCGAGCAATTCACCGGCAGGGGCGCTGGTCCCGGCGGTGTAGACCGGAGGATGTTCGAGCAGCCAGACAAGCTCCGGCGCCTCGCCCGCGGCGATGGCCGAGTTGCGCGCTTCCTGCGCGGCCAGCGCCTCGCGATAGGGGACCAGGGAGTGACTCTGTCGCCATTCCACCCCGCCTTCCAGGACCGTTCTCATTTCATCAGGCATTTCACGTAGTTTGCTGGCGCCTCGAATCCGGCTTATCAAGGGCTAGTTCGGTTTTCGGAGAGGGAAGATACATGGAATTCGACATGGGGCGGGCATGGAACGACGCAATGGCGCTGTTGCGCGCCAATCGCGACGTGGTGCTGATCGTGGCCGCGGTGTTCTTCTTCCTGCCCTACCTGACACTCGTCCTGCTGATGCCGGACTACGCCGCTGCGATGGGCGCTGGCGGAATGGCCCAGCCGGCCGACCCCTCTCAGGCATTCGACGCGGCGCTCGAGCAGATGGCTGCGACATTCGACCAGGTTAAATGGTTGATCCTCGGATCGGCCATTCTCCAAGGCATCGGCATGCTTGGCCTGCTGACGCTGCTGACCGACAAGCGCCGGCCCACCGTGGGCGAAGCGCTGGTGATCGGCGCCAAGTGCCTGATCCCCTATATTCTCGCGCAGCTCCTGATGGGCTTTGCGCTGATGCTCCTGATGTTCATTCCGATCATGGTGGGAGCGAGCACCAACGTAGCCATCGGAGTCCTGCTTGGCCTCGTGGCCTTCGTGGCCCTTTGCTACCTGATGACGAAATTCTCGCTGGTTGCGCCAGTGATCGCGATCGAGCGGGTGTTCAATCCGATTGCAGCCCTGCAACGATCGTGGCGCCTGACCAAGGGCAACAGCGTGCGGCTGTTCTTCTTCTATGTCCTGCTGTTCGTCGTCGCGGCAGTGATCTCAATAGTGGTGGGCCTCTTCGTCGCCCTGTTCGCGGCCGTTGGCGGCGAAACCGCCGGTCAGATCGCCAACGGCGTGATCGACGGCTTCTTCAATATGGTGGTGGCGGTACTGTTCCTCGCCGTCCTGGCGGCCACGCACAAACAGCTGGCCGGTCCGAGCACCGAGGCCGTCAGCGAAACCTTCGAATAGGCTGGAGCCCCCTCCTCACCAGAGGAGGGGGAAGTCCCTCAAGCGGCCTTCCAGCCCCAGGCTAGCAGGCACGGCGGGATGTTGAGCCAGGTGAAGCCGGTGTCCACCCGCTCGAAATGGCGGGCGGTCAAGTCGCGCGCCACGGTGCTGAACTGATAGGTCAGGAACGCGCCGCCCGTCCGAACCACGCGATAAGTAGCGGCCGCAATCGAGGGGCCGACTCCATCGGGCAGTGTCGAGAATGGCAGGCCCGACAGCACATAGTCGGCGTGTTCGTGTCCAAGCGAGCGGACGATGTCCTCGACATCTTCGGCCGAGCCGAGCACCGCATGGAAGCGGCTGTCGCGGATGGTCTTCTTCAAATAGTCGATGAACAGCGGGTTGGTGTCGATCACCAGCAGCTCGCCGTCGCGCGGGAGCCGGTCGAGCACCGGCTGGCAGAACGTGCCTACGCCGGGTCCGTACTCGACGAACAGCTTGCATTCGTCCCACTTCACCGGTTCGAGCATCTTGTCGATGGTCGACCTCGACGATGGAATGATCGAGCCCACCATGCGCGGGTGTTCAAGGAACCCCTGGAAGAACACGCCCGCCGGCCCCAGCGCCTGCTTAACACGCTGCCGGAGCCCGGAGCGACGCTCCTCGGCTAACTCGCTGCCATTCATGAGTAGGAACGCGCCCCTTTCATTGCGCCAAGCGCGGTCATTCGTTGATTGAGCACGCTCATGTGTTCCGGGGACTGGCAAATTAGCCGGCCCAATGCAAGCCGCACCATTACCTAGAGGATCTCTTCGACCCGTTCCGCGGGGCGGCACAGCCTCACGCCCTTCTCGGTTTCCACCAGCGGACGCTCGATCAATGCAGGCTCTGCCACCATCGCATCGAGCACGGTGTCGGGACTCGCTGAGGGGAGCCCGCGCTCGTCGGCATCGGTGCCGCGCCGGCGCAGGCCTTCGCTCGGCGCCATGCCCGCATCGCGATAGAGTTGCGCGAGCTTTTCGCGGCTCGGTGGATGCTTCAGGTATTCCACGACCGTCAGCTCGAGATCGCCGTGCTCCTGCAGCCGCGCCAGGACCTTGCGCGAGGTACCGCAGTTCGGGTTGTGCCAGATCGTCGCCTTCAAAACTTGCTCCTTCGATTAATCCGCGCGCATGGCCGGCACGGCAGCGGCCGCATCCTGGGCGTCGATGCCCGGCGCCGGCGCGGCGCTGATGCGTTCGGCCCGACGGGTGACCCGCCCTGCCCTCTGGATTGCGCGCACTAGACGAGGATAGACACCGCAGCGGCACAAGTTGGTGATCGCCTGCTTGATCTGCTCTTCCGATGGATCGGCATTGGTGGAGAGCAGCGCCGCAGCGGCCATGACGATACCCGGCGTGCAGAACCCGCACTGGATCGCCTGTTCAGCCACTAGCGCTTGCTGCACCGGGTGCGAACGGTCGCGTGACAAGCCTTCGATCGTCTTGACCACACGCCCCTCGCACTCGGCGAGAGTGACAAGGCAGCTCCGCAGCGCCGCACCGTCGATCAGGACCATGCAAGCGCCGCAATCACCCACGCCACAACCGTACTTGGTTCCGGTCAGGTTCGCGGCATCACGCAGGGCCCAGAGCAGCGGGGTCTGCGGGTCCATGCTGAAGCGGACCGGGCGGTCGTTGACGGTAAGATCGGTCATGCCTGCCCTCTAGCGAAGCAATCTAAGCTCACTCGCGCCAGCTCCGGTCGATGGTGTCGAGCTTCCTAGTCCAGGCCTCGAAGTCGGCCTTGCCGAAGTCCTTGAGCGCGACCTGGTCGCGATCGCGCTGGTGCACCGCGACGACTTCGGGCGACACGCGGATCGGCTTGCCGAGCGCGCAAGTCTTGACCTGGATCTCGCACGCCCGCTGCAGCATGTAATAGTTGAGGAACATCTCGTAGAGCGTCGCCCCGAGCACCACAGGGCCGTGGTTGCGGAGCATCAGCACGCGATTGTCGCCCAGGTTCTCGAGCAGGCGCACGCCTTCCTCTGCGCGGACGGTGATGCCCTCGAAATCATGATAGCCGACCGCGCCTTCGAAGAAGCAGGCATAGAAGTTGGTCGGCGTCAGTCCTTCTTCGCTGGAGCAGACAGCCATCGTGTCTGGCGTGTGCGTGTGGACGATGGCGTGCGCCCAATCGATGTTCTTGTGGAAGCAGGCGTGCTGGGTGAAGCCAGCCTTGTTGACCGGATAGGGGCTGGAACAGAGCTTGTTCCCGTCACTGTCGATCTTGACCAGGTTGGAGGCGGTGACTTCCGACCACAACAGGCCATAGGGATTGATGAGGAAGGTCTCTTCGCCCGGCACCCGAACGGTGATGTGGTTGTAGATCGACTCGGACCAGCCGAACATGTCGAAGATGCGATAGCAGGCGGCGAGTTCCTGCCGCGCGGTCCATTCCGCTTCGCTGCAATCCGAATTGCGCCTGAGCTGCGTAGCCATGGCTTACTTGCCTTTGATCAACTTGAGGCCCGCCCATACGGCGAAGACCGAGGTGGCGGCCAGCATCAGGAAAATGACAATCAACATCGCGGTGGTCATCGCACCTCTCCTCTTCTCGCAGAACCTAGCACGGCGTGATTGACTTTGTCGCGCCGATTGGCGAGCGATGAGGCCGACTGGCGCTCCGATGGTACGAGAGCCCGCGGGAGGAATGATGTCTGGTAAGCTTGGTTACGGCCAACCGATGGGCGGCGTCGCGCAAACGGCATTCATCGTCCCCGATCTGAAGCAGGCGATCCACCACTGGGTCAGCAACATGCGCGCGGGCCCGTTCTTCGTGCTGCCGAACTTCCTCGTCCCCGGACAGACCTATCGCGGCGAGGAATCGCGCGCCGACATCACCATCGCCATGGGTTTTGCCGGGCACATGCTGATCGAGCTGATCCAGCCGCTCGATGACGAACCTTCGGTCTATCGCGAGACGATCGAGCTGCGCGGCTTCGGCTTCCATCACGTGGGCATCGCCTGTGCCAACGTCGACGCCGATAGCCTGGAATACCAATCGCGCGGCTACCACGAGGCGTTCCGCGCTTCGGTGCCGACGGGCGGCGAAGTGATCTACCTCGATAACGGAACCGGGGCGCAGCTCGGCTTTGTCGAGTTGCTGCCGGTGACCCCGGGGATGGACCAGACTTTCACGCGTTTCTGGGAAGCGAGCCTCGGCTGGGATGGGACCGATCCGATCCGCAGCTTCCTCTGATCGAATAAGCTAGAACGACAAAAAGCCGCACAAAGAGGCGGCCGGGAGACATGCAATGCAGCCAAGCGCCACCACCCAGACGGGGAACTGGGTGAACAATTCGGCGGGGTACCAGGTCCTGCTGGTATTCCTGCTGAGCCTCAACTTCGGGATCGTGTTCTTCGATCGGCAGGCGCTCAACGTGCTGATGCCCTCGGTGCAGCCCGAGCTTGGCCTGACGCAAACGCAGATCGGCATCATCGCCGGTGGCCTCAGCTTCTCCTGGGCGATCGCGGCGTTCTTCTACGGCCGGCTGTCCGACTCGATCGGCAAGCGCAAGATCCTGCTGGTCCTGGCGACCCTCGCCTTCTCGTTCTGCTCGTTCCTGACCGGCCTGGCTTCGAGCTTCGCCCTGCTCCTCGGCGCACGACTGCTGATGGGCGCGGCTGAAGGCGGCGTCATGCCGATCAGCCATGCGATGGTCGCGAGCGAGGTCGATCCCAAGCGCCGCGGTCTGGCGCAGGGTGTGGCCCAAAACATGGGCTCGAACCTGCTCGGCAGCTTCGCGGCGCCGGTGGTGCTAGTGGCTTTCGCCCATGCTTTCGGCTGGCGCGAGGCGTTCTTCCTTGCCGGTATCCCAGGCATCATCAGCGCCGTCATAATCTGGTTCATGCTCGAAGAGCCCAAGCCTCTGCCGAAGCCGGTCGAGGCCGAGAAGTCGATGACCATTCCCGAGGCGATCAAGGTCCGCAACATGTGGGTCTGCGTCGTTGTGGGCGTGCTGATGGTCGCGCACTTCGTGACCACCTGGGCCTTCATGCCGCTGTTCCTGGTGCAGGAGCGCGGCTTCGACGAAACCACTGCGAGTTGGCTGATGGGCTCGCTCGGTATTGCCGCGTTCGTCTACAGCTTCGCCGTATCGGGACTGTCGGATCTGATCGGCCGCAAGCCGGTGATGGTGGTGCTTCCGTTCCTGTCGGTTCTTGGCCCCCTGGGCGCTTTGTACTTCGACGGCCCAGCCTATCTCATGGCCGGGATCTTCGTGGTCGGCTGGGCGGTCAACGGGATCTTCCCGATCTTCATGGCGACCATTCCGTCCGAGAGCTTTGACGCCCGCCACCATGCTACCGTGCTCGGCCTGGCGATGGGTTCGTGCGAGATCCTCGGCGGCGTGTTCGGTCCGCCGATCGCCGGTGCGCTCAACGACTCGTTCGGCAACTCCACCTTCCTGTGGATGTTGCTGGTGCTCGCGGTGATCAGCGGCTTCGTCGCGATGGCGCTCAAGGAAACCGCGCCGGCTGTCGTGGCGCGGCGCGGCCTTTCGCCCGCAGTCGCGTAAGGAGGTCCGCATGCCTGAAACGCCAACCACCGAACCCTGGGCCGGAACTCCGCCGGTCCCGCACGCCCTGCGCCCCGGCGCCCAGCCCGAGGCCTATTTCGCCAAGATCGCCGAGGGTGACGAGCGCCTGTGGGTGCCGATTGGGCGGCCGATGGTGGAGGACGTCTATTCGAAGCCGGTGTGGATCAGCCCGACGCTCAACATGTGGGCCGACGTGCTGCTGGCCAAGAAGCCGTGCATCGTAAACCGCCACTACCACCCGAAACCGATCTGGGCCTACACGATCAGCGGCAAGTGGGCTTACCTCGAACATGAGTGGACCGCGACCGCGGGCGACTTTATCTTCGAGACGCCGGGCGAAAGCCACACGCTCGTCTCTTACGCGCACCCCGATCCGATGAAGGTGTTCTTCGTCGTGTCCGGTCCGCTGATGTGGCTGGACGAGCAGGGCAAAACCGTCGGACACTACGACGTGTTCGACTACATGCGTGATGCCCGTGCCCATTACAAAGAGGTGGGCATTGCCGATGACTACCTCGACAGCCTGATCCGCTAGAAGGAACCCTGTCATGGCCACAGAGATGAAGGCCCCACCGTCGACTAAGAAGGCGATTGTCGAGGTTCCGTTCAATTACCGCTCGCTGGTGGAGAAGTACTCACCCGGCGGCCGCTATGTCGACGCGCAGACCGATGACGACAGCCCCTGGGTTCCATTCGGCGAAACCGCGTCGATCAAGCACCTGGCGTTCGATGTCCGTCGCAACCTGTTCTCGAACATCCTCTGGGTGAAGGGGCCGGGCACGATCGGCACGCACTTCCACCGCGGCACGATCACCATGGTCGTCCTAGAAGGCTCGGTGCGCTACCTTGAGTACGACTGGGTGGCGACACCCGGCGGTCTGATCCTGGAGGTTCCGGGCGAAAGCCATACGCTCGTCACCGAGCATCCCGATGGCGTGAAGCTGTTCGGCTGGATGGAAGGCCCGATCGAGTTCTATGACGAGAACGCCGTGCTGATCGAAACCACCGACGTGTGGTGGATGATCAACCACTACGAGAGCTACTGCAAAGAGAACGGCATCCCGATCAACCCGAAGCTGTATCTCTGACCGTTATCCCGCCGAAGGAAATCGAATGAAGACCCTCGACCAGTTCGACATCAAGGGCCGCTCTGCGCTCGTCACCGGCGCGGCCAGCGGCATCGGCCTCGCTTATGCGGAGTGCATGGCCGAAGCCGGTGCCAAGGTAACGCTGGCCGACATCGACGCCGAAGGCGCCGCGCGCGAGGCGCAGCGGCTGGTCAACGAAGGCTATGTGGCCCGGTTCGGGGTCTGCGACGTGTCGAAGCTCGATCAGGTCGCCAAGGTGTTCGACGAACATGTCCACGCCTACGGTGGCTGCGACATCGCCTTCGCGAACGCCGGGCTCGACGTCGGCAACGGCTTCTGGACGCCCGAGGGCAACCGCAATCCGGATGGCCAGATCGACGTCTACGACCCCGACCGTTGGTACAAGTCGATCGGCATCAACCTCAACGGCGTGTTCCACACCGTGCGCGAAGCGTCGCGGGTGATGAAGGCCAACAAGGAACGTCGCGGCGGCAGCATCGTCATCACCAGCTCCAACGCGGCCGAGGTCAACGAGGCGATTGTCGGGGTGCCCTACATGGCGGCCAAGGCCGGCGTGAAGCACTTCATGCGCCATGCCGCTTACGAGCTTGCCGCCTACGGCATCCGCGTGAACGCCATCGCTCCTGGCCCGTTCGTGACCAACATCGGCGACGGCTGGGTGAAGAAGAACCCGGCGGCCAAGGCCGCGTGGGATGAACTGGTCCCGGTCGGCCGCATGGCCGAGACCTACCAGATCAAGCCGCTCGCCCTGTTGCTCGCCTCCGACGCGGGCAGCTACATGACCGGCGCCCACGTCATGATCGATGGCGGGATGCAACTAGGACCGGTGAAGCCGCTGAACGACTAAGATGAAAGCCGTAACCTTCCAGGCGCTGCACGCGCCACTCGCGTTTGAGACCCTCCCCGACCCAACGCCCGGCACCGGGCAAGTCGTAGTCAAAGTCGGCCGCTGCGGCATCTGCGGCTCCGACCTGCATATGACCGAGGACGCTGCCTATGGCTGCAAGCACGGCGACGTGCTGGGCCACGAATTCGCCGGCGAGGTCGTAGCCCTCGGGCGCGACACCGAGGGATTGAAGACCGGCGATCTCGTCTCGGTCATTCCGCTGGTGAGCTGTGGCCAGTGCGCGCATTGCCGCAAGGGCGAGGTCCAGTGGTGCGAGCACTTCGGCCTCCAGGGCGGCGGCTATGCCGAGTTCGCCGTCACTCGTCCGAACCAGTGCGTGAAGCTGCCGGCCGACGTCTCGCTGGCCGATGGCGCGATCATTGAGCCGCTAGCCGTAGCACTGCACGGGGTGAACCTGTCGGGCATGAAGGCGGGCGACAAGGTCCTCGTCGTCGGAGGGGGACCCATCGGCCTGGCGGTCGCGTTCTGGGCCAAGCGCATGGGCGCCGCGCGGGTCGCGGTGCAAGACATCGCCGAGTTCCAGCAGGACCGCGCGCTCGGCATGGGCGCGGACGTATTCGTGGTCGATCCGCAGGACCCGATCGGCGGCGCTGAGCGTGAGCTCGGCGGCAAGGCCGACGTAGTGTTCGAATGCGTGGGTATTCCCGGCCTGATCGACCAGGCCGTGAGCCAGGTGCGCAACCGCGGGACGATCCTGTTGCTCGGCCTTTGCACCCGCCCCGACACCTTCAACAGCTTCGCCATGCTGTCGAAGGAAGTGCGCCTCGTCACCAGCGCCTTCTTCACCCGCCAGGAATACGAGGCCTCGCTTGAGGCTTTGGCCAGCGGCGCGATCGAGCCGCGTCTCTTGGTGACCGACACGATCTCGCTGGCCGACACGCCCGCGATTTTCGAAAGCCTCAAGCAGCGCAGCGGTCAGTGCAAGGTGCTGATCGCGCCCTGATCAGTCGCGCGTGAGCGGGGCCCGGCGGATCGAGGTTTCGAGCGTTTCGAAACTCGTGCCGGGAACCCCGCCCTCGACCTGCTCAGACAGCGAGCGATAGGCGGCAAGAGCGCGTTCGCCCTCCTCCGTCAGCTTCGCGCCCGCCGCCTGTCCGCCTCCCGGGTGGGTTTCCACCAGGGGCGAGCGGAAGCAGCGGTTCATCGTGTCGACCAGGAGCCAGGCACGACGATAGCTCATGCCAAGCGCACGCCCGGCGCCCGAGATCGAACCCTCGCGAGTTATGGCATCGAGCAAGTCAGCCTTGCCCGGACCCATGGCGATCTCATCGCCACAGTAGAGCTGGATCTTGAGTTTCAGGCGGGCCATCGCCCGCCTGTCTATCAAGAAAGCGGGCGACTGGAACCGAAGAATAGCGCCTGACTGATCGCCGCGCGCACGGTGTCTTCCTGGAACGGCTTAGTGATCAGATAAGTCGGCTCCGGCCGGTCACCGGTAAGCAGTCTTTCCGGGTAGGCCGTGATGAAAATCACCGGCACACTGTCGATGGCGAGAATGTCGTCCACCGCATCGAGACCCGATGAACCATCGGCCAGCTGGATATCAGCCAGCACCAATCCCGGCGTGTTTTCCGAAACGACCTTCTGGGCCTGCGTGCGGGTAGCGGCCGTGCCGCAGATGTCGTGCCCGAGCGAGCGAACGAGATCCTCGAGTTGCATCGAGATCAGAGGCTCGTCCTCGATGATGAGCACGCTGGTAGTAGTCTCGCTTTCGATTTCCTCGACGGCTTCCTGGACCAGTGTGTCGACATCGTCTTCGCCGATTTCCATGATCCTGGCCGCTTCGCCGGGCGAGAAATCCTCGACCGTGGTCAGCAGCAGGGCCTGGCGGTTGACCGGGGTGATCCGGCGCAGCTGTTCCTGGGCGGCACTTTCGTGAAGGCCACGGTTCGAATTGTCGTCAGCCACCTCAAGATAGGCGCTCGACCAGACTTTGGTGAAAGCACGGTAGAGCGGAACCCGCCCCGCGCGTAGCGACTCGGCCAGATCGTCGTCGGCCAAGGCGGCCTCCAACGTGGCGCGGACAAATGCATCGCCTGTCGACTGCGAGCCCGTAAGCGCGCGCGCATAGCGACGAAGAAATGGAAGATGAGCGGCTACTTCAGCCCCAATCGACATAAAACCCCTTCCCGTTAGGCATCGTGCGTAGAAACGTGCGGCGGCGGCACTGGTTCCGGGATGGCCGCCGGGGAATGGATGTCACATTAACAGCCTAACGCCTGTCGGAGAATGACCCTCCGGAGCACCATAGGCAAGCGGCATCGGGCGTGAAAAAATTTTTCGGCGCTGGGAACTACCGCCCTGCCTGCTCATTGAGGAGATGTCACCGCCGAGACCCCCCCTCCCGTCCAAGCGGCTGGTGATACGATCCCGAAAGGCCTCCGCCCGAAACGGCGGAGGCCTTTTTTCATGGGGTCCGCGCGGGGCCGAATTCAGCCTTCTTCTGCGACTGGCCCTCTTCCCCGGGGAGAGGGAGGAGCGCCGTCAGGCGTGAAGGGTGAGGGCCTGTGGGTATTGCGCCAGTCACCCTCACCCAACCCTCTCCCATGGGGAGAGGGCTAACGTTGCGTTGGTGTCGGGTGACCTACGAAATGACGTTGCGGAGGCGGTCGAACAGGCCTTCTTTGTCGCTCACCAGAACCTCGACCAGGCGCGCCGGATCGTAAGGCTTCTCAAAGATCGGACCCATTTCGGCGATCTCGGGGGGAATGTCCTGCGGCGCCCCGGTCGAGAACACGATCCGCGGAGGCTTGGGTCCGATTAGATCGACCAGCTCGGCAATCGCCCAACCGTCGTCGCGGTCGGTCAGGTGGACATCCAGCACGATGGCCTCGGCAGGTCCCTGCTCGAGCGCATCCATGGTGAGGGCGATGCTGGGGCAAATGACGACTTCCGCCGCCCCCGCATCGAGGAGCGCGGTCTCGATCGAGAGAGCCAGGATCGAGTCATCCTCGACCACCAGCACTCGACCCAGCCTGGGCTTGGTAACCTTTTTTGACTTTCCGCGGCGCATGTCTGTCCCTGGCGGGCCGACATTTTCTCGCCCGCCTCTTCTAACGACAAGCACCATACCACGGTTCCACGTCCCGTCGCAGGGCCGGGGCTACAGGTCCTTCGAATAGATCCGGTATTCGCGATTCATCTTGCTGCCGATGGCATCGGCGATCGCGACCATGCCCTGGTTATCCTCCAGGACCCAACCAACCTCGGCCCGCTTCACGCCGTGATTGGCCACGGCATAGCGGCGGATGTACTCGATCATCATGAAAGCCAGCTGGCTGGCCATGCGCGAGTTCTGCAGCTTGGTGACCACGCCCATCAGCGGCACGCGAAAACCCTCGCTCTGAGGATTGCGCAGCCACCACAGGAGCTTCGCCCAGTTGAACGGGAACAGCTTGCCGCCCATCGTCTTGAGCTTGGCGTTCACATCGGGAAGCGAGAGCATGAAGGCCACCGGCTCGCCGTCGATCTCGGCGATCATGTTGGTGCCTTCGATGATCATCGGCGCGAGCTTCTTGGCGCCGTAGACCTTCTCGGTCTCAGTAAAGGGCACGAAGCCCCAGTTCTTCGACCAGGCGTCGTTGAGGATGTCGAGGATGATCGCCGTCTCGCGCTGCATCTGCTTCTTGTCGACCGGGCGCACCTTGATGCTGGCGTTCTTTTCACCCAGCGCGACGATGCGGTTGATCAGGGGCGGGAAGCCGTCCTGGACCAGCACATCATAAGTCAACAGGCGCTTGGCCACCTGGTAGCCGGCGCCTTCAACCCAGCCTTCATACTGCGGCAGGTTGTGGCCCATCATGACCATGGGCGAATGATCGTGGCCGTGCACCAGCAGGCCGGGTTCTTCCCAGATCGACAGGCTGATCGGTGCGAGGATGCGGGTCATGCCCTGTTCGCGCAGCCATTCTTCCGCCCGCGCGATCAGGGCGTGGGCGACCGCTTCGTCCTCAGCTTCGAACATGCCCCAGTTGCCAGTGCCGGGCCCCATGCCCTGCTCCACGGGCTGCGTCAGCGCGAGTTCGTCGTAGTGTGCAGATATGCGCCCGACGACCTTGCCCGCGCGACGAGCGAGGAACAGCTGGACCTTGGCATGTTCATGGAACGGGTTCTTGCCCGGTGTCAGCAATTCGATCACTTCGGCCCGCAGCGGCGGCACCCAATGGGGGTCTTCGCTATTCAGGCGATAACTGAGATCGATAAACGCATTGAAGTCGCTCTTGCCCGCAACGGGCGCAATAACTACGTCGGCTGATGACACGGTTTCGGGCCTTCATTCAGGGAAGGTTAGCCCTGCGTATGGTGTCGATGGCTTGTCAAGCCGGACCCGTGAAGAAAGCCGCACCGCGGCCTTATGCTTACGCGATGACCAGGCGAACGCCCGTTTTTGGATAACTTGCATGAATGCCCATGACTCTATGACCGGCCCCGGTGACGCTCCTGCGCAACCCTCTGCGCGCGCGAAAACCACAGGCAAGGCCGACGACATGGTACTGCTGCGCACCGCGGCAGAAGTGACGCGCGACATCGGCACGGCGCGGCCCGATATCTATTGGCCCGACATGCTGATTTCGGCGGCGCTCGGCTATGCCGCGCTGGCCGGGGCGATCCTGATCGACAATACGGCGCTCGCAGTCGTGTCCGGGATTGTCTCGATCCTCGCACTCTATCGCGCGCTGCTGTTCATTCACGAGCTGACGCACATTCACCGCAACGCGCTACCGGGCTTCCGCCTGGCGTGGAATCTGGTCGTGGGCATTCCGCTGCTCACGCCCTCGCTGATGTACGAGAATGTCCACACGCTGCACCACGCACGCACCCGCTACGGCACGGCGGAAGATCCCGAGTATCTACCGCTGGCGCTGATGAAGCCGTGGTCGCTGCCGCTGTTCATCTTCGTCGCCCTGCTGGCGCCGGTGGCGTTCCTGATCCGCTCGGCAATCCTCGTGCCGCTGGGTGCGATCATTCCGCCGGTGCGCAAGCTCGTGTGGGAAAAGTTCTCTGCACTCTCGATCAATCCCGACTTCCGCCGTCGCCCTGCCGAAGGCGAGTTCGCTCGGCAGGTGTTCTGGCAGGAACTTGGCGCCTCTGTGTGGGCCATCGCGCTGATCGCCACCGTGTTTGCCTTTGGCTGGAGGCCGCTGGCGATCGCGCTGATCGTGCTTTCCGGCGTGGCGGTGTTCAACCAGCTGCGCACGCTCGTGGCCCACTTGTGGGAGAACGAAGGCGAAGCGATGAGCGTGACCGCTCAGTACCTCGACTCGGTCAACGTCCCGCCGCCCTCGCCGCTGGCCGTGCTCTGGGCGCCGGTGGGACTGCGCTACCACGCGCTGCACCACTTGCTGCCGAGCCTACCGTACCACTCGCTGGGCGAGGCTCATCGACGGCTGAAGGAGCGGTTCGGCACGGATTCGACTTACGCCGGGGCCAATCATCCGGGCATGTTCGTGCTGGTGGCTCGTATCGCCCGCAGCACCATGGTCAGAGGCGGCGACCGGGGCTCACCCAAGCGAGCCGAAGCCGCCTGATCTCCGCTAAAACGGGCCGCCAATTGCAGGCATAAAGAAAGGGCGCGCAAGCCAAGCTTGCGCGCCCCTCTTTTCACGTAAGGCCGGGGTTTCCCACCGGCCCCCGCGAAAGCTAATTACTTAGCAGCAGCGGCCGCGTCAGTAGCAGCGGCAGCAGCGTCGGTCGCGGCAGCAGCAGCGTCCGTAGCAGCGGCAGCAGCGTCGGTGGCTTCAGCAGCAGCAGCGTCAACAGCGGCGGTGTCGGTCGCAACCGGCTCAACAGCGGCAGCGTCGGTCGCTTCGGTGGTGGCTTCTTCAGCCGGGGCCGAGCTGTCGCCGCAGGCCGACAGGGCGAGCAGGGCGGTGGCCGAGAAGGCAGCCAGAGCAATCTTCTTCATCTCAGTTTCTCCTAGAGGGGGACAGGCCCCACAGAAACTCGCAGCGCGCGAGCGGCGCCTCAAATAATGGCAAAAATGTGGCAGCGCAAGCGGCGAGTGAGGCAGAGCCCCCTCTATTCTTCCGTTCGTATCAGCACCGTCTCCCCCAGAAGGAAGAACAGCACGAACGGAGCCCAGGCCGCTAGAAGGGGCGGATAGCCGCCAAAACTGCCCATGGCCAGTGCCGCGTTATCGACCACGAAGAACGCGAACCCCAGCGCCATGCCAATTATGGCACGTGCCAGCAGGTGACCCGAACGGGCGAGCCCGAATCCGGCCACGGCGCCCAGCAGGGGCATGAGCACCGACGACAAGGGGCCCGAAAACTTGTGCCACCATTTGCCCTTTAGCTCTGCCGTGCGTCGGCCGGCGCTGTCGAGTGCCTGGATCGAACGCCTGAGCTCCATGACCGACTCGGCATCGGGATCGACCTTGCGCTGCGCTATCTGAGCGAGCGTAATGCCCGGCGCCACGACTACCGGTTCGGCAAGATCGCGCGCTTCGGCGGTATCAACATCGAACTGGCGCACGCCTTCCAGCCGCCAGCCCGGATCGGCGAACTTGCCGACAGGCGCGCGGAGTTGCCGCACGATCATGCCAGAGTCGTCGCGCTCGTAGAACGACACGCCTTGCATGACCGTGTCCTTGCCGGTGCCGCTTATCGATGAGGCCAGCAGGACGTCGTTGCCGTCATTCAGGTAGATGTTGGCCCGCAGAGTCGGATCGTCCGGTACCGGCCCGTAGTCGTTGGCTTCCCAGGCCTTGAGCGTCGCGCTTGCTCGCGTCACCACCCGCTCGTTGAACCCGAACGAGATCACGGCAATGCCCAGCGCCACCAGGATCAGCGGTGCCAGAATCTGGTGTGCCGAAAGGCCGGCCGCCTTCATGGCGATGACCTCGCTGTTCTGATTGAAGGTCGCGAGCGTGAGGATCGTCGCCAGCAGGACCGAATAGGGCAGGAACCGCGCAATCAGCTGCGGGACGCGCAGGCCGACGTACTTCAGCACCTCTGCCTGGCCGTTGCCCTGGTAGGCGAGGATCTTGGCCGTGTTGCTGAGCAGGTCGAGCATCATCAGCACCAGGACGAGCATGATCAGCACGGCCAGGATGCGAACGAGGAAGGTCTTGCCGAGATACCAGGTCAGGGTCTTCGACGGAAAGAAGTCAAACTGCACGCGCAGGCTCCTCACCAAGCGCCGCGGCTTGCTCGCGCGCCTCGCGTAGGCGTTCGCGTCGTTTCAGCAGATCCCTGATGCGCCGCGCCAGCTTGGCATAGGCTGCCTCCAGCGCACCGATGGCTTGGCCACCGGGCACGAAGGCGACACGATAGTACATCCACCCGATCAGCCCGCCGAACAGAACGAACGGACCCCACAGGGCCAGCAAGGGATTGACCCTGCCCAGCTCCGCGACCGACGCGCCGTATTGGTTGACCTTGTGATAGGCCACCACCAACACGATCGACACGAACACGCCCAGGGCCGAGGTCGAGCGCTTGGGCGGAATCGCCAGCGCGACGGCCATGAGCGGCAGCATCAGCATCATGATGACTTCGACCAGGCGGTAGTTGAAGTTCGCTTGCCCGCCTGCCCGTTGGACCGACGTGGATTGATCGCTCCACCCGATGTGCATGAGTTCGGGGAGCAGGTACTCCCGGTTCTCGTCACCCCGCGCGCGGAAACGCTCGATGGCCGGGAGGTCGATCGGCAAGTCGTGCTGGGTAAAGCTGAGGACCCGGGGCGACTTCCCTGGAATGTCCTGGATGATCGTACCATCCTCGAGCCGGAAGATGATCGTGTTGCGGTTCTCGCGATTGGCGAGGAAGCGCCCTTCGCGTGCCGAGATCGACAGGACCTGGCCCTTGTCGTCGGCAACGCGAGCGAAGATGCCCATGAGCCGGCGTCCGTCGTCCTGACTTTCCTCGATCCGCAGCGCCACGCGATCCTCGATCGCAGTGAACTCTCCCACCTTGATCGCCGCGCCGAGCGCGCCGGAACGGAGTTCGAATTCCATCTGCGCGTAGCTGTAGCGAGCCAGCGGCTGCAGATAGCCCACGATGACGAAATTGACGGCCATCAGCAGCAGCGTAATCAGGTAAGGCACCCGCAACAGCCGGGTATAGCTCCAGCCCACGGCGCGAAGCACGTCGAGTTCGCTCGTCGTGGCGAGCTTGCGGAAGGCGAACAGGATGCCGAGCATGAGCCCCAGCGGAATCGCGAGGCCAGCGTATTCGGGAACCAGATTGACCAGCATCTTGAAGACCACACGCACGGGGCCGCCTTCGCTGGACACGAATTCCATCAGCCGCAGCATCTTCTCGAGCATGAGCAGCGACGCGGCGAGCAGGAACACGCCGATCATCGGCATGAGCACCAGCCGGAATACGTATCGGTCGATCGCGGTGAAGAAAGTCAACCTGGGGGCAATCGCTTATGAGGCGGAAGTTGGGGCGGCCTATAGCCCGGCGTTCGCCTCAGGTCATGCCCGTTATTTCGACCAGCGGCCGAGGCGCAGGAAGCAACTAGGCCTTTTCCAGCGTGCACTGGAGCGGATGCTGGTTCTGGCGGGCGAAATCCATGACCTGCGTGACTTTGGTTTCGGCCACTTCGTAGGGATAGACGCCGCATACGCCGACACCCCGCTGGTGAACGTGGAGCATGACGCGCGTGGCCTGTTCCAGGTCCATGCGGAAGAACCGCTTGAGCACCATGACGACGAATTCCATCGGCGTGTAATCGTCGTTCAGCATCAGAACTTTGTACTGGCTGGGCTTCTTCGATTTGGCGCGGGTACGGGTGGCGACGCCGATCTGGCCGTCCCCATCGCCCCCGAACGGATCGTCGTCCTGGCCGGCGGCGCGCACGATTTCGCGCAAGGGCGGCCCTTGAAGGGAGAAGGTCTGACGAGTCCGGTGCATAAGGCTGCAATATCGTATCGCGCGGCGACCCTGCAAGATGCGCCGTTAAATTCGCCAAAGTGGCGACCTGGAATGGGGCGGAATGTAAAACGGACCGGATGACTGGCGTCACCCGGTCCGTCGTCTCGCCGCGGGGAGAGGAGAGCGCGGCGACTTAGAGTTCGCTCAGGCGACCTTGGCGAGCTTTTCAGCAGCCAGGTTCACACGGCCCGAAAGCGGAGCGAAAGAGTCCTTGGAAAGCTTGAGCACCGCTTCGGTGTTCTTCGACCCGGTGGCCACGAACGCTTCGAAGTTGCGGCGCAGGATCTTGCTCTGCAGCTGGAACAGTTCGGTCGGGCTCTTGACCGCGGCCAGTTCCTTAACGTCGGCGGTCGCGGTTTCGTAAGCCGACTTGGCTTCTTCCACGTAGGTCTTGCCGAGGGTCTGGGCACCGGTGGCGAGGATCTTCGAGCTCTCGACGATCGCCTCGACGTTGCCCTTGGTGAATTCGGTCAGTTCGGCCACCGCTTCGCCGCTCTTTTCGTAAGCAGCCTGGGCCTTGGTCTGGATCTCACCGAACGCATCGGCGAACGGCTTGGCAAAGTCGGGGGTCTTGGCAGTCGCCATGATTTTTTCCTTCAATTCCGTAACTGTTGGTTTCGGTTTGAGTACCTTCACGGGCGCCGGAGCGGCCGCTGCCTTGGCGACGCGCACCGCGCGCTTTGCCGCCTTGGCTTTTGCATCTGCTGTCAGCCGCTTTGGAGCGGTCTTCTTGATCTTCACCGGCGCCACAGCCGGTTTGGCTGGGGTCGGTTTCTTCGGGGCCGCGATCTCTTTCGCTTCCACCGACTTGAGTTCAACCGGCGCAGGAGTTGGCTTGGGAGCCGCCTCAACCGGGGCTTTCGCCACTTCGACGGGCTTCACCTCGGCAGCCGCAGCCTCATAGGCTTTCTCGGCGCTCTTGGCGGCTTCGTCGGGGGAGTCGGCCATTCGTCTTCCTCGCTACGCAAGTGCGGCATTTGATTGCTGCATTGCACAAATAAGTGCGAGTGCGAATGGTGTCAATGGGTTTTTGTGCATTGCACAAAAATGACAGTTTGGGGGTGGGATCGTCGGGAAAGTCCAGCTCCTCCCCGAGCTTGCTCGGGGAGGTGGCGCGCGCTGAAAGCGCGTGACGGAGGGGTAGGCGGTCGAACGCAACACCCCTCCACCATCCGCTTCGCGGACGGTCCCCCTCCCCGAGACAAGCTCGGGGAGGATCCATGGCTAACGCTGCGCCACGTACCGACCAGGCGCGTCCTCGATCACCTTGTCGCCCTTGCCGCCCGGCGCGCGCTTGCCCTTGGCCGGGACCTTGGCGTCGCCCTGCTGTTCCAGCCAAGCAAGCCAGTCGGTCCACCAGCTACCGGGATGCTCGGTCGCGCCCTCGACGAAAGCCTCGAGCGAGTCCGCCAGGTCGCCGGTCCAGTACTGGTACTTCCCGGCCGAGGGAGGATTGACGACGCCTGCGATATGCCCGCTGCCTGCCAGCACGAAGCGCACCGGGCCCGAGAGGTAGTCGTGCAAACGAAACACGCTCTCCGGCGGAGCGATGTGATCCTCGCGTCCGGCCTGGACGTAAGCGGGCGTCTTGATCAACCTCAGGTCGATCGGGGTGCCGTCGGCCTCCAGCGCGCCGGGTTCGACCAACAGGTTGTCGCGGTAGCAATCGCGCAGATAGGCTTCGTGCCACTTGGCGGGCAAGTTGGTGACGTCCCCGTTCCAGTACAGCAGGTCGAAGGCCGGATAGTCCTCCCCCAGCAGGTAGTGGTTGACCACGTAGTTCCAGATGAGGTCGGTGCCGCGCAGCAGGTTGAAGGTCGCGGCCATGTAGCGTCCGTCGAGATAGCCGCCCTTGCTTGCCTGGCGGATCAAGTCGAGCTGGGTGTCGTCAACGAACAGCTTGAGGTCGCCGGCGCGCTCGAAATCGACCTGGGCGGTCAGGAAGGTCGCGCTCGCCACTTTGTCCTCCTGCCCGCGCTGGGCCAGGATCGAGAGGGTCGCCGCCAGAGTCGTGCCCGCGACGCAATAGCCGATCGCATGCACCCCCGGCACGCCGAGCCGCTCGCGAATAACGTCGATCGCTTCGATCTGCGCGCGAACGTAGTCGTCCCAGGTGATGTCGGCGAGGCTTTCATCGGCCGAGCGCCAGCTGACCATGAACACGGTCAGACCCTGCTCGACCGCCCATTTGACGAAGCTCTTCTTGGGATTGAGATCGAGGATGTAGAACCGGTTGATCCACGGAGGGAAGATCACCAGCGGCGCGGCCAGTACCTCTTCGGTCGTCGGCGAGTACTGGATCAGCTGGAACAACTCGGACTCGTGCACGACCTTGCCGGGCGTGCAGGCGATGTTCTCGCCGAGATGGAACTGGGCCCCGTCAGTGTGGGTCAGTTGGCCCCGTTCGATGTCGCGGGCCAGGCGTTCCATGCCCTTGGTGAGGTTTTCGCCGTGCGTCTCGATCGTGCGCTCGAGCACGACCGGATTCATCAGCGGGAAGTTCGACGGGCTCATCGCGTCGAGCACGTTGCGGGTGGCGAAGCGCAGCTGTTCGCGCTCCTGCTCCGAAAGCCCTTCGACCGCATCGACTGCCTCGAGCACTCGCTCGGCGAGCAGCAGGTAGGTCTGGTGGATCAACGCGAAGACCGGCTGTTCGCGCCAAGCCTCGTCGGCGAAGCGCTTGTCGGTACGCGGTAGATGCGGCTCGGCAGAGGGATGCCCCTCCCCCTTGGGTCCGAGCCCATACTGCGCCAGCACATCCTCCCACAGCGCCATGCCGTCGAGGAACAGCTTCTCCTGCCGCCGTGGGTCGAGCAGCGGCATCTGCTGGTACCACCCCTGCATGAGGCCCATCCATTCGGCGGGGTCGATGAACAGCGGAACCGGCATGTCCGGTCCGAAAGCGGCGCTCGCCTGTTGCTCGTGGAACTGCAGCCACATCGCCTGCAGCTTCTGCGCGGACTCGCCCCAGTCGCGAATCTCGCTGTCCGCCGGAACCGCACTGGCGGCTTCGGGAAGGAAAGCCTGAATCATCTGCCGGGCTGTTTCCCCCTGGATACGGAGCATTTCGGTGAACATGTCGCCGGCCGATGGGGTAGAATCGTCGGTTTGAGCCATGGTGACGGTCATAGGACGCAGACCTTTCGATTGGGAAGGCCCACGGGAGGTCTGGGCCAAGATTGCGCTCCGACATCGCCATCGCGATTGCGCTGAGTGTCCTATTCCGCCAATATTACAGCGCCGCGCGCCAGATGGCCGCGGCGTTTCGTCAAAACCAATGGATAAACGAGGTCATGGAAACCGATTTCTACCGCATCAAGCGCCTGCCGCCCTACGTCATCGCCGAAGTCAATGCGATGCGGGCCGCAGCACGCGCAAGCGGCAGGGACATCATCGACCTCGGCATGGGCAACCCCGACCTGCCGCCTCCGCAGCACGTGATCGACAAGCTGTGCGAGGTCGCACAGAACCCTGACGCGCACGGTTACTCGCAGTCGAAGGGCATCCCTGGCCTGCGCAAGGCCCAGGCCAACTACTACGAGCGCCGTTGGGGCGTGGACGTCGATCCCGAAAGCGAAGTCGTGGTCACGCTCGGCTCCAAAGAAGGCCTCGCCTCCCTCGCCACCGCGATCACCGCGCCGGGCGATACGGTGCTGGCCCCCAACCCGAGCTACCCGATCCACACGTTCGGCTTCATCATCGCCGGCGCTTCGATCCGCTCGGTGCCGACCACGCCGGACGAGCGCTATTGGGATGCGCTGGAAAAGGCGATGAGCTTCACCGTCCCGCGGCCGACGGTGCTGATCGTCAACTATCCGTCGAACCCGACGGCCGAAGTGGTCGATCTCGAATTCTATCAGCGGCTGGTCGACTGGGCCAAGGCGAACAAGGTGTGGATCCTGTCCGACCTCGCCTATTCGGAGCTCTACTACAACGGCAAGCCGACCCCTTCGATCCTCCAGGCCAAGGGCGCGAAGGACGTAGCGATCGAGTTCACCAGCCTCTCAAAGACCTACTCGATGGCCGGCTGGCGCATTGGCTTCGCGGTCGGCAACAAGACGCTGATCGCCGCGCTGACGCGGGTGAAGAGCTATATCGACTATGGCGCGTTCACCCCGATCCAGGCCGCGGCCTGCGCCGCGCTCAACGGGCCGCAGGACATCGTCGAGAAGAACCGCGAGCTCTACCACAAGCGCCGCGACGTTATGGTCGAAGCCTTCGGCCGCGCCGGATGGGACATCCCTGCCCCGCCCGCATCGATGTTCGCCTGGGCGCCGTTGCCGCCGGCCCTCAAGGAAATGGGCAGCCTCGAGTTCTCCAAGCAGCTCCTCACCCATGCCGACGTCGCTGTCGCACCGGGCGTCGGTTACGGCGAGGATGGCGAAGGCTATGTGCGCATCGCGATGGTCGAAAACGAACAGCGCCTGCGCCAGGCCGCACGCAACGTGAAGCGCTACCTCCAAAGCATGGGCGTCAACAGCTCGGCAGCATAGCCGCGCCTTTGGCGGGCCGGGCCGGCAGGGAAATCCTGCCTGGCCCGGCTGCCCCTTGTTCACCCAAAAGGGGCCACCAACAGCCTTGTGCCAAGGCATTTTGCTGTTACGCCGTCAGTTAGATAGCACGCTACCGATCGGCCGAAGAGTCGCGGGCGGGCGGAGAGAGGAAGGGTTGTGATGGCGGACGGGATTTCCACGAGCGCTGCGCCGAGAGGCGGAAAAACGCTCGATGTGGCCGAGTTTCTTAAAGACCTGCCGTTCACGCGTTTCCATATCCAGCTGCTCGTCATCTGCTCGCTCGTCACCTTCTTCGACGGGCTCGATTTCTCGCTGATCTCCTTCACCCTGCCGTATCTGCGCGACCAGATGGGGCTCAGCGACGAGATGACCGGCTTCGTCAGCTCGGCGGCGTTTCTCGGGCAGATGATCGGCTCGCTCGCGGGCTCCTACATTGCCGACATCATCGGTCGGCGGCAGGTGATCATCTGGTGCACCATCCTGAGCGCGATCCTGACTTTCGTGACCGGGTTCGCCAACACGCCCGAGATGCTGATCGTCCTGCGCCTGATCGGCGGGCTTGCGATCGGCGGGCTCCTGGCCCCGGCCTGGTCGATCAACATCGAATCCATGCCCCCGGGCAAGAAGGCGCTGTCGGTGACCATCATCATGCTCGGCTTCTCCGCGGGTGGCGCGGCGGCGGGCCAGGTCACCAACTGGCTGGCCCCGCAATACGGCTGGGAAGGCGTGTTCTTCTTCTGCGGCGCGGCGACCGGCGTGCTGGCGATCGCCCTGCTCTTCACCATGCCCGAATCCGCCCGCTGGATGACCGCCAAGAATAAGCCGGCGTCCGAAGTGATCCCGGTCCTCAGCCGCTTCGATCCAAGCCTGGCCAACGCCGGCTATACCGAAGTGGTGCTGTCGGACGAGCGTGACCTCGGCAACAAGGTTTCGCCCTGGGCCAAGTCGGCCGAGCTGTTCCGCGGCACGCTCGCCTACATCACGCCGCTGATCTGGTTCACCTACTTCTTCTCCTCGTTCGCGATCTATCTCAAGGCTAGCTTCGGCGTGCTGTTCATGGAGCAACTGGGGATCGAGCGAGCCACGGCCGCTAACCTCGCCTCCATCGGCGGCATGATCGGCGCGATCGGTGGCGTCGCGCTGCTGTGGTTCACTGAGAAGCGCGGCCCCGCCTGGATCGCCATCGCGCCACTCCTCGGCATCCCGCTCGCTCTGTGGATCGGATCGGGCATTCTTATCGGCGGCCCGCTCTTCATTCCTGTCATCCTGGTCGGTAGCGTGATGATCGGTGCCGGTCACGCGGCGGTGATCTCGATCACGAGCATCTACTACCCCAGCGCCGTGCGCGCGACGGGCGGTGGCTGGGCGAGCTTCATGGCGAAGTTCGCGGCGGTCGCGGCGCCGATCCTCGGCGGCTACATGTTCCTCGCCGACAAGCAGGCGGTGCTCGACGGCTACCTGTTCACCGCACTGTGCCTCGCTGGCGTGGTGATTGGGCTCCTGGTCCTGTCGGTCTTTGCCAAGCGGCTGTTGGCCGAGCGTGCTGAAGAGACCAACGAGGTGCCGGCCGAAGCCGAACCTGCCACGGCTGGAGCCTGACATGACCCTCCGCAGTCTTGCCGCCAACACACCCGGTCGCCGCGCCAACTGGAAGGCCCTCGGTCTTAGCCATGAGGACATGGAGAAGCCGAAGATCGCGGTGGTGAATTCCTCCAGCGAACTGGCGATCTGCTATGCCCACCTCGATGGCATCGCCAAGATGGTGAAGGAGGAAATCCGCGCCGCCGGAGGTGTACCGTTCGAAGTCCGTACCGCGGCCCCGTCCGACTTCATCACCGGCGCGGCCAAGCGCGGCAGCTACATCCTCGCCGGGCGCGACATCATCGCCAACGATATCGAGGTCCAGGTCGAAGCTGCCCTGCTCGACGGGATGATCTGCCTGACTAGCTGCGACAAGACCCCGCCCGGCCACCTTATGGCCGCGGCCCGGCTCAACATCCCGACGATCCTGGTCATTGGCGGCTACCAGCCCTCGGGCCAAATCGACGGCGAGCCTGTCGACGTGGAGGATGTGTGGTCCGGCTCGGTCGGCGAACGCTTTGGGGCCAAACCCAAGTTCCCCGTCAGCGACATGGCCGAGAATGCGATCATGGGCCCTGGCGTCTGCGCCGGGATGGCGACCGCCAACACCATGCACTGCGTGGTCGAAGCGCTCGGCATGTGCCTGCCCGGTCATGCGCCCGTGCGCGGCAACAGCCCGAAGATGCAGGCCAACGCGCGCGAGGCCGCGCGGCGTATCGTGCAGATGGTCCATGAGGACTTGAAGCCGCGCCAGATCCTGACTGAAGGCGCCTTCCGCAATGCCATCGCGACGGTGCTGGCGGTCTCGGGCTCGATCAACGCTATCAAGCACCTCCAGGCGACTGCCGTGGAGGCGGAAACCGACATCGACATCTTCGCCCTTTGGGAGGAAATGGCCGATGTGCCGGTGCTTTCCGCAGTGCGGCCGACAGGCGATATCCGGATCGAACGGTTCGAGGATGCCGGCGGCGCCCGCGCTACGCTCAAGCGCCTCGAAAGCCGGATCGACACCTCGGTGCTGACCTGCACGGGCAAGACGCTGGGCGAGAACCTGGCGGGCTACGAGATCCCCGGACCCGACGTGATCCAGCCTCTGACGGACCCCGTCGGCCCCGGCCCCGCCATCGCCATCCTCAACGGCAGCTTCGCGGAGACCGCCGTGGTGCGCCTCGGCATCCGCGACGGATCGCGGCCCGAGGAATTCCGCGGCCCCGCCCGCGTGTTCGAAGACGTGTTCGCTTGCATGGACGCCATCGCAGACGGCGTAATCCAACCCGGCGACGTGGTCGTGTCGCGCAACCAGGGTCTCAAGGGCGGCCCAGCCATGGGCGGCTCCGCCAGCCTCGTGCTGTTCGCGCTCGATGCCGCGGGCCTCGCCAAGACCACCGCGTTCGTGACCGATGGCCAGCTCTCTGGCCTGTGCCTCAAGGGCCTGACCGTGGCCGAAGTCGCGCCCGAAGCGGCGACGGGCGGACCGATCGGCAAAGTGCGTGACGGCGACGCGATCACGATCAGCGTGGCCAATCGTTCGATCGATATCGAGGTATCGGCGGCAGAGTTGGCGGCCCGCCCGGGGCCCGGATACGTCAATGCCGCCACTGGCTACCTCAGCAACTTCCGCGAGGCGGTGCAGCCGATGTCGACGGGCGGAGTGCTGCTGCCGGCGAAAGACTAAGTCTCTAACATCGGCATGAGATCCTCCCCGAGCTCGCTCGGGGAGGGGGACCGTCCGCGGAGCGGATGGTGGAGGGGCTTGCGCATGATCGCCTACCCCTCCGTCAGCCCTTCGGGCTGCCACCTCCCCGAGACAAGCTCGGGGAGGATCTGCCTTACGGACGCCGCATCAGCAGCGAGGCCCATCCTTCGATAATCAGCGACACGCCCAGGAAGATGCCGGGCATGAACACGCCAAGGCTCGGCAGGCGGAAGACCAGCCAGACACCGCACGCCAGCGTGATGACGCCTGCGATTAGCACCCAGCCCCAGGCCTTCGCCGGCTTGGCGGTGAAGGCCAGCCAGATCTCGCCGATACCCTGAAGGATCAGCAGCCAGGCGAGCAACACTGTGAGCAGGATCGCCGCGCTCACCGGAGCGAACCAGAAGCCCAGGCCGCCGCCGACATAGAGCAGACCCAGCAACAGGTGCAGGAAGAAGCTCCCCCAGCTCTTGGAGAAGGCGTGGATGATCCGCGCGATGCCGGAAACGATCAGCGAGGCGCCGACGATGATCGTCAACGCCCAGGTCGCTGCAAGCGGCGACAGGATCGCGAGCGTTCCGGCGATGATGAAGACGATCCCCATCAGGATGCTGGTGCCCATTCTCTTGTTGGGGGCGTTGGGTGCGGTGCCTGCCGCATCGGTAGCTGCGTTCATAGTCAGTCCTCCACTGGGTCACGGATGATTGGGCAGGTCATGCAATGTCCGCCGCCGCGGCCGCGGCCGAGTTCCCCGCCGGCGATGGTGATCACCTCGATCCCCGCCTTGCGCAGCAGCGTGTTGGTGTAAGTGTTGCGGTCGTAGGCGAAGACCACGCCGGGCGATGCGCAGACGAGGTTGGCGCCGCTGTCCCACTGGGTCCGCTCGCGCATGTAGGCGGTGCCGCCGGTCTCGACGACGCGCATCTTCTTGACGCCAAGCGCCTCGCCGACCGTCTCGACGAAGGTGCCCTTGTCCTTGTGCAGCGAGACGGTGCCGGGCTTGTCCCCCGGGCGATAGGAGAACGCCTGGATGCTGTTGACGATGTCGGGATAGAGCAGCACGCAATCGCGATCGGCGAAGGTGAACACCGTATCGAGGTGCATTGCCGCGCGCAGCTTGGGCATGGCGGCGACGATCACTCGCTCGGCCGCGCCTTTCTCGAACAGGCTCGCGGCAAGCTGGCTGATCCCCTGGCGCGAGGAGCGTTCGCTCATGCCGATGAGGACATTGCCCTTGCCGATCGGCATGACGTCGCCACCCTCGATCGTGGCAAGCCCGTGGTTCTCGAGCGGGTCGCCCCACCAGACATTCACCTTCCCGGCGAAGTCCGGATGGAAGCGATAGATCGCGGCGGCGAGGATCGTCTCCTCGTGGCGGGCGGGCCAGTAGAGCGGGTTGAGCGTGACCCCGCCGTAGATCCAGCAGGTCGTGTCCCGCGTATAGATCGTGTTCGGCAGCGGCGGGAGCAGGTACTCGTTGACGCCCGCGGCCTGGCGGATGAGGCTCAGCGTCTCGCCGCCGATGGCATCGGGAAATTCCTCGGTGGAGAGACCGCCGATCAGCACTTCGGCGAGTTCGCGCGCAGGCAGGCCGTCGAGGTACGAACGGATCTCTCCGAGCAGTTCCAGGCCTACTTCGTTGGCCACGATCTGATGGTCGAGGATCCACGCCTTGGCTTCGGGTATGGCGACGGTCTCTGTCAGCAAGTTGTGCATCTCGACCACCTCGATCCCGCGGTCGCGCATCTTGGCGATGAAATCGAAGTGGTCGCGCTTGGCGACGTCGACCCACAGCACGTCATCGAACAGCAGGTCGTCGCAGTTGCTGGGGGTGAGCCGCTGGTGCGCCCGCCCCGGCGCGCAGACCATGACCTTGCGGAGCTGACCAACCTCGGAGTGGACGCCGAATGGTATTTCCGTGGTCATCGATCGATACCTCCTAAGCCGCGTTGGCCCTCATCAGATTTGCACCACGCCTTTGGCGAGCAGCACGATGCCGATCAGCGCAAAGGCCAGAATGATCAGGAAAACGATGAGCCCCGGCTTCGTGAACACCGGCGCGTTCTGCTCACGCCGGGCGATGAAGTAGAGCGCGGTTGCCGGGGCCAGGAGAATGCAGGCGAGGAACAGGAAGACGTATCCCGCCGCCCAGATCAGGAACAGCGTATAGGCCGTCGAGACGGCCGCGATCACCAGCTCCCTATTCCGGCTGCCCGCCTCAGCGCCGGCGTACCCGTCCCCTTGCCAGGCTATCTTGAGCGCAAAGGCGCTTGCGAGAGCGAACGGCGCCAGCGACAGCGCCGCTGTGAGGTCGAGCGTGAAGTCGAGCGCGTTCTCCGCGAACTGCACGGCAAACAGGATCACCGAGACAAAGACCGAGGTCCAGAAGACGGCGCGTTCGGGAACCTCGGCGCTGTTGAGCCGGGCAAAGTGGCTCGGCATGTCCTGGTCCTTGGCCGCCGCGTACATGACGTCGGCCGCCAGCAGCTGCCAGGCGAGATAGGCGCCGAGCACCGAGACGATCAGGCCAAGGCGGATGAAAGTGCCGCCCCATGGGCCAACCGCCGTCTCGAGCACGCCGCCCACCGAAGGCTGCGCCAGTTGCGCGATCTCGGAAGCGGGAAGGATGCCATAGGAGAGGATGGAGATGGAGGCGAACAGCGCGAGCACGCTGAGGAACCCCAGTACCGTTGCCTTGCCCACGTCCTCGCGGCGCTTGGCGTAGCGCGAATAGACGCTCGCGCCCTCGATGCCGAGGAACACGAACACCGTGATGAGCATGGTGCCCTTCACCTGGTCAAACAGCGAATGCCCGCCGGGGACGTCGTAACCGCCCGTGAGGTTGCCGAGAAAGACCTCGGCATCGAAGAAGGCGATGATCAGCACGAGGAACAGTGCCAACGGGACCAGCTTTGCGATGGTCACCACGAAGTTGATCCATGCGGCCTCTTTGACCCCTCGGCTGATCAGGAAATAGTACCCCCACACCGCCGCCACCGAGACGAAGAACGCTGGCCAGGTGTCGCCATTGCCGAACGTGCCAGAGAGATCGGGAAAGAGCTGCGAGACGGTGGTCATGATGAGCACCCAGTAGAACGCATTCCCCGCGCAGGCTGAGGCCCAGAAACCGATGGCTGAAAGGAAGCCTGGATAGACGCCGAACCCGGCTCGCGCGTAGACGTAGACGCCGTTGTCGAGATTGGGCTTCCGGATCGCGAGCGTCTGGAACACGAACGCCAGCGCCAACATACCCGTGCCGGCGATGGCCCAGGCGATGAGGGCGCCGTAGACGCCCGTGACAGTCGCAAATCGCGCCGGAAGTTGGAACACGCCAGCTCCGACCATCGAACCGACGACCATCGCGGTCAACGCGGGCAGGGTCAGCTTGTCGGCCGCTTTCTGGACTGTTTCATCCGGCATCGATTGTTTCCTCTGTTGTCGATGTCTCCGTCACGAACGCAGTCGCGAGGCGATGCCCGCGCCCATCATCGATCCGATGACGAGCGCGGACAGGGTGAAGAGTGGCATTCTCAGTTGCGTCAGGTCCGACATTCAGCGCCCCCTGGACCGGGCCTTCGCCCCCTCAAGAACGACAATCGCGATCAGCGGCGATCCACTCTTGCGTTCTCAGCGGTACCGGTGACGCGCACGCGGTCACCGACGCGATAATCGCGCGCATTGCCTGGCTGGACCAGCGAGACCGTATCGCCGTTGTCGAGCTGAATCACGAACTCGACGCCCTGATTGCGGCTCGCTCCCTGGACCGTGCTGCCGGCTGCGCCGCCGGTCACGGCACCAGCGGTCGCCCCGGCGATGTTCGCCACGGTGCTGCCGCCGATCGTGCTGCCGACCGCACCACCGATCACGGCGCCGGTAATGGCACCAAGGCGGGTGTTTCCGGGACGGATGTCGACTCCGCGAACCGCGGTGATGGTGCCGAACTGCACCGGCTGTATCTGACCCGCCGTAGCCGCGCTGGCATTGGTCGGAGAGGTCTTGCAGGCGGAGAGCGGTGCCACAACGGCCAGCGGTACCGCGATCATCAGGATCACTCTTTTCATTTCAGTCTCCTCACACAGAGTGGCCACTTGGCGCTGAATGCGGCGGTCGCGTGCCACGAAAGACGAACGCCGCGGGTGATGCCCATCCGCTGAGTGGTGACGGGAAATGAAACTCTCTTGCCTCGCTGGGCCGTGCGCACTGACTGCGCACTCAGCATACCGTCACCGAGCCAGCCGGGCTGGGCGCTCCCATCATTTCGGCCGCCAGACATAATTGCCTGCATCCATCATGAGGTTGAGGTGGAGCTTCCCGTCCTGGATCACGAAAGTCCGCACGTTGGGCAGCCGCATCGTCAGGTTGTCGAAGTTGCCGGGCGGACAAGCAGCCATCGAAGAGAAGCCCATCTTGAGCTCGATGCTGCCGCGGTCCTTGCGATAGTCTGCCGAGGTCCACTGGCCGCCCCCACGATTGCAGGAGAGCTGCATGGTGATGTTGCCATCAGGATTGAGAGTGAGCGTGTAGACCTCGTCCGGCTTGGGCCGGATGGTCCCGATGGAATCATCCGATGACTCGAAGTGATCGAGGTGCCATTCGGTCCCGGTAAGCGCCGGTCCGCCACCCTCCGACGATGAGCTGGTGGCGCAGGCGGAGAGCGATGCGGCAAGCGACAGAGCCACCGCCGGCAACAACCCGGAATTACAAAGCGAAATCTTGCGCACCGCGGGGCCCTTTCCCGACTAAACCTATGTTTATGCAGGCATCTTTTGCGTTTGGATTATCAGGACAATATCCCACGCGGCATGGGCCGATCATCGGTATAAACCCGCAAGTCCCCGGGACTTTTCCCTGACAGGGCCGCGGTTTGGTTCTTCCTTGGCGGTCGCAGGAGCCGCCGAAGATTAAATCGATTTAATCTCCGTGACAGACTGGGACCATCCGACGCGTGCACAAGGTGACGCCTTAGACACGCAAAGGAATACGACGGAATGTTCGCTTCATCGCATCGCAAGGCCCTTCTCGGCGCTGTGCTGTTGGGCACGGCTGCGGGCGCGTTTGCGGCCACAACCTCACTGCAGGATCTTGGCGATGGTTTCACGCAAAGCGGGACCGGTGCGAGCGAGTCGTTTGCCGAAGCTCCGGCTAGCGGCGGTTCGCTGGCCGATATGGTCGAGCGAGTCGGCCCCGCTGTCGTCCAGATCGAGGCGCGCATGGGCGGCCAGGCTTCCGAGATGGCGTTCGACGGGCTTCCCTTCGGCGCTGATCCGCGCAGCCCGTTCGGTGGCCGTGGCAATGGACAGCCGGAAATGGCAGTCGGCTCAGGCTTCGTGATCGACGCCAGCGGCATCGTCGTGACCAACAACCACGTCGTCGAGAACGCCCAGACGATTACCGTCAAGCTCAGCGACGGACGTGAACTCCCCGGCCGCGTCCTCGGCCGCGACCCCAAGACCGACCTTGCGGTCGTGAAGATCGAAAGCGGTGGTCCGTTCGAGGCGATCGCCTGGGGCGACAGCGATCACGCCCGCGTCGGCGACGACATCTTCGCTGTCGGCAGCCCCTTCGGGCTTGGCAATACCGTCACCTCCGGCATCGTATCGGCCCGAGGTCGAGAGATCGGCGCCGGACCCTATGACGACTTCCTGCAAGTCGATGCGCCGATCAACTCGGGCAACTCCGGCGGCCCGCTGTTCAACGGCGCCGGCCATGTGATCGGCGTCAACACCGCGATCTTTTCGCCGTCCGGCGGCAACGTGGGCATCGGCTTTGCGATCCCCTCTCGCCTGGCGCAATCGGTGGTCGCGCAGATCGTCAAGGACGGCCACGTTTCGCGCGGCCGGATCGGTGTCGCGCTCCAGCCGCTCAACGCTGAGATCGCGCAACAGCTCGGTCTGTCGGATGCCAGAGGCGCATTGATTGCCGACGTCGAGACCGGCGGTCCGGCCGAGGCAGCTGGTCTTCAGCGCGGTGACGTTGTGACGGCCTTCAACGGTCGCCCAATTCCCGACAGCCGCGAGCTCGCCCGGGCCGTGGCGTCAGCGAAGCCCGGCTCGACCCTGTCCGCCAACATTATTCGGGACGGCCACGACAGCAGAGTAAACCTGCGTATCGCGGAGATGTCCGACAGCTAGTTCGAGAAGACACTATACCTTCTCCCCTCTCCCCACTCAGGAGAGGGCGGGAGAGGGGTCGGTTAGCCCGCGGTCGATCCCCCCGTCGATCGCATGTATGGCGGTCCTCCCCCCGACCCCTCTCCCTCAACAAACCGGTCAGTCCGGCGCCACTTCCTGCAAATCTGACACCGGGAAGCGCACCACCACCCGCAAGCCGGGACCATTGTCCTGGAGATCGAGCGTGGCGCGGTGAACCCGCGCGGCGGCGGCCACGATGCTGAGCCCGATGCCCACGCCCGGCATTCCCCGACTTTCATCCAACCGCACGAACCGCGAAAGGACATCCACGCGCCGATCGGGCGGGATGCCCGGCCCGTGATCGGACACGGTCAGCACCGCCGAGTCCGCTTCCCGTTCGATCACCACCTCAACGCCGGCACCGGAGGGGGAATACTTGACCGCATTGTCGATCAGATTGACCACCAGCTGGCCGAGCAAGGCGGGAGCCCCCCTGACACTTGCCGGCTCGGATCGGAGCTCCAGCGCCACCCCCTTGTCTTCGGCGACCGGCTGATAGAGTTCGACAGCGTCTGCTGCGATCGCGGCAAGGTCTACGGCATCGAAGCTGACAGAAGTGGTCGCTTCGGCGCGGGCAAGGTTCAGGATATCCTCAATGATGCGCAGCAACCCGGCGAGGTCGTTGCGGCTGTCGGCAATGATCTGGCGCAACTCCACCTCACTCGCACCGCGCATCTCGGCCAGTTCCAGCCGCGCGTTGATGCGGGTCAGCGGGGTCTTGAGATCATGGGCCATGCCGTCCGTGGCCGCGCGTAGGGACCGTACCACGTGCTCGATCTCGACGAAGCAGGCGTTGATCGTCTCGGCCAGCCGTTCGTACTCGTCATCATGGCCCGATAGCGGTACGCGTTCCTCCAGGTTCCCGGCCAGGAAGCGCGCTCCGGTGGTCGAAACCTTCTCCACGAACGCAAGGGCGCGCCTGCTCAGAAGCCAGCCGAGCAGCAGGCCGAGCAGCCCCGTAATCACCAGCGACCAAAACAGCGCCACAAGGTATCGGTCGCGCAGGGCAACGCCGCTCTCGGCGATCTGGCCCACGAGCAGGCGGTAGCCGCCCTCCAGGACCACCGCACGCGTCATCACCGTGCGGGTGTGAGCCGTTCCGTCTGCTGAGACGACGTTGGTCGAGAAACGTTTGAAACCCGGCTGGTCGACCTCGGCCGGCCATGCCGCAAGATTCCCGACCAGTGGCGTGCCATCGGAGGCTGCCAGGAGATAGAAGAACTCGTTCAGACGCGACAACGCCTGTTGTCGCCGCAGAAAGGCGGCCAGCTCCACCGGCCCGCCGGCTTCGAAGCGCTCGACCAGGCTCGCCGTCTCGTCATCGAGCAAACCCTGGGTCTTGTCTTCGAGGTAGCGGCTGGTCTGGACGTACTGAACCGTCAACGCGATGCTCGTTGTCAGCAACGCGATGAGCGTGATCCACAGCGCGCCGCGAAACGCGGCGGCGTGGGTGGGCTTGCGGGGCTCAGTTACCACCGAGTCTGTATCCGGCACCGCGTACTGTGTGGATCAAAGGCGTCTCACCCTCGGCGTCGATCTTCCCGCGCAACCGGCTGATGTGCACGTCGATGACATTGGTTCCGGGATTGAAGCTGTAGTCCCAGATAGCCTCGAGCAACATCGTCCGCGTGACCACCTGGCCCGCGTGACGCATCAGGTAATCGAGCAGTTGGTATTCCTTGGGCAGCAACTCGATCCGGCGCTCCCCGCGCGTCGCGGCCCGGGTCATCCGGTCTAGCGACAGATCTGCGGTCGTAAGAACGGTCTCCGCCTCCTTCCCGCCCCCTCGCCGCCGGCTCAAGGCGATGATCCGCGCGAGCAGTTCCTGGAAGGAGAAGGGTTTGGGCAGATAGTCGTCAGCACCGGCGTTGAGACCGGCGACCCTGTCGTCAACTTGCCCGAGCGCCGACAGGAACAGCACCGGCGTGTCGCGATCTTCGGCGCGAAACGCGGTCAGCACCGTCAGCCCATCCATCTGCGGCAGGTTGCGATCGAGGATGATGGCATCGTACTCGTGCGTCATCGCGGCGGTAAGACCGTCGAGCCCTCCTCCGACATGGTCACAGCTATGACCAAGCTCGGCCAGGCCCTGCACGATGAAGGAGGCCGTGGACGGATCATCTTCGATCAGCAGAAGTTTCAGGATCCTCTCCCACTCACTTTGCCGTTTGACAGTAAAGTAGGCTGATCGCAGGCGCGCGCCAAGACCGCTCGCCGGTGGCGGGCGCAAATGTTGAATTGTGAGAGTGGAGGCCCGAGCCGGAATCGAACCGGCGTGCAAGGATTTGCAGTCCTCTGCGTAACCACTCCGCCATCGGGCCGGAACGGGCGCCACTAGCGAAAGGGTGGCGGGGGCGCAACGGACATTCGACCCTTGGCTTGCCGCGAGGTCAGATAATGATTAGCGAGCTATCGAAATAGGTGAGGATGCGATGGCCGACGAAGTGAAGATGCAGCGGATTGCCGGGCACAGCGAGGACCGCTTCCTGGGCTCCGACGTGTTCGAAAGCTCGGGCCGCAGTCTTCCTCCGCCGCGCAAGGGCGGGACGGTGCGCGAAGATGCGCGCGAGATCGACATCTATCACCAGTGCGACGTGGTTGTGATCGGCGGCGGCCCGGCGGGCTGCGCCGCGGCCTGGGCGGCAGCCAAGGCAGGCGCCGACGTGACCCTGGTCGAACGCTACAACTGCCTCGGCGGGCTTTCCACCGGCGGCCTCGTCATGTGGATCGACCGCATGACCGACTGGCAGGGCAACCACGTGATCCAGGGCTTCGCGCGCGAGTTTATCGACCGCATGCCGCCCGAAGCGGTCGCCGGTCCGCCGCAATCGGACTGGGGTTCGCAGGATCCGGCCAAGTTTGCCTATTGGGGCCAACGTACCACGGCGTTCCACGGGATCGTCCAGTGGGCCCCGACGCTCGATCCGGAGCGGATGAAGCTCAACAACCAGGAGATGCTGCTCCAGGCCGGCGTGCGCATGGTGTTCCACGCCTGGGCCGCGCGGCCGCTGGTGGAGAATGGCGCGGCCAAGGGCGTGATCTTCGAATCGAAGGGCGGCCGCAACGCGATCCTCGCCAAAGTCGTGGTCGACACCACCGGTGACGGCGACATGTTCGCCCGCGCTGGGGCCGAGTTCGATACCGACATCGAGGAGGGCGACGTCCACCATTCGATGAACACGGGCTGGGTCCTCGGCGGCGTCGACATGGACCGCTGGATCGACTGGAAGGTCCACAACCCGGACCAGCTGCGCGAGTTCATGGATCGGGGCCGCAACGAACTCGGCTTCTTCCAGACGCCCTATGTCTCCTGGCGCAAAGACATCGCGCTGTTCCTCGGCCCGCGGCAATCCGGTCTCTCGGCGCTCGACGTCGATGACATGACCGAGGTCGAGATCCGCAGCCACCGCCTGATGGAAGGCCACTGCCAGTTCTTCCGCCGCCACGCGCCGGGGTTCGAGGCGGTCTATAGCCTGCAAAGCGCGAGCCAGCTCGGCGTGCGCCATACGCGTCGCCTCGCCGGCATCGGCCGCATCGAGCGCAAGAACTGGAGCGACGGCACCGCAGCGGCAGACGAGGTGGGGATCAGCCCTTCGATCAGCCCGAAGTTCCCGGTGGTCTCGGTACCGTACGGCAGCCTCGTGCCGCGGGCCCTGGACGGGCTCCTGGCGGCAGGCCGGCACATCAGTTGCGATGCCAACAGCCACGGCTTCATGCGCGAGATCCCGCAATGCTGGCTCACCGGCCACGCCGCCGGCGTCGGCGCGGCCGTTGCCGCCAATCGCGGCGTGCAGCCAAGGCAGGTCGACGTAAACGAGGTCCGCTCCATCCTGCGCCAGCAAGGCGCTCACCTCAGCGACGATGCCGCCGTCGCCGCTGCCGGGCAGGCCGAAGCCGCGGAGTAGGAAGGGCCCCACCTCAATTTCCGGCGGGCTCTGCAATCTCAGGCATTGCAGGGCAGGCCCAAGGCCGATAAGGGCCCGCCGCAGTGCCGCTTTAGCTCAGTTGGTAGAGCACATCATTCGTAATGATGGGGTCACGTGTTCGAGTCACGTAAGCGGCACCACCTCTTTCCCTAGGCAATCTGGAAACTTCCTGCTGAACGTGCTTTCGGCTGGGTGTGGGGCTTGGGTCCTGCTTGGGGCGCTTTGGGTAGGGAAATGGCTGTACCATGTTTGGAGTACTTGAGGCGCTGACCCTGACGAGTTTGCGAGGCTAAACCAACGCCCGGGACTTTATGGCCAAAAAGGGCCGTCTTTTGTCAGTCCGGTTTCAGATAGACGAATCGGAAAAGCGGACATTTGGGCAAAAACAATGACCCGGTCAGAGGCCGCCGACATCTCGGACGTTTAATCGTGAATTTTCGCTTCCGGCTAGCTGCCATCCGTTCAGCAACCCTCCTTGAGGAATAGGGGCGTCCTGGAGGGGGGTGCGTTCGTCGGCTGCAGCATATGCAAAGGCGGTCTTCACAGAACCAAAGGCGGTCGATAGATCAATTTTCATGCTCAAACGCCCCACCGTAAAAGATTTCACCGCGCAGGTCGTTCGAACGGATCGTCGGCCCGAGTCCGACAAGTTGCGGATCGCTGTTTTGGGCGTCTTTGGAGAGCTCGGCTCTTTGATGAGCGAAATCAAGAAAGGCGTCCGGGAAGGACCTTCTTATACGTCATTCCGGAATACAGTGGTGGAAGAAGCAGGAGACTTGCTTTGGTATTTCGCCGCTCTCTCGCTGACCCTCGACTGGCCATTCAGCAAGCTACTGTCTTTCGTCTTCGATGCTCCGATTACGGAAGATTATACTTTCGCCGCGGTCGAAGCGTTGATGGGCAAGCTGCCGACCAGCGGTCACGATCCCTGGCTCTTCGCTGGAGAACGTGCAGGAACACTTGCGGCGCACGCCGATGGAGGCGGTGATCAGAGTCAACTGTTTGAGCTTGCCGTCTCAGCATTGCGTGCCGCTCTCGTCGCGTTTCGATCAGCGGACATCGGCTTGGAAGCGCCGATCCAGCACAACATCGGCAAAAGCCTCTCGCGATTTCCGATCAGTCGGAAGCATCTTCCGCTCTACGACGAGAGGCCGGGCCCAGATGGAAAATCGATCAGTCGAGACGAGCGAATTCCAGCCTTTCTTCCAGTGGAGTTTCGCGAAATCAAAGTCGGAAGCAAGACGGTGGTGGTCCAATCTGCCTTCACCATCAAGATCGGCGACCCTCTGACGGACAACATAGAGGAGAGCGATGACTACCGCTTTCACGACGTCTTCCATCTCGCCTACGGGGCGGTTTTGGGATGGTCGCCAGTTCTTCGCGCCCTCCTGAAGGTCAAACGAAAGAGTTATCCAATACTTGATGAAAATCAGGATGGCGCAAGAGCCATCTTGATTGAAGAAGGTATATCAACTTTCATCTTCAATCACGCAAAGCCACACTTTTTTAACTCGTCTACAGGAGTAGATTACCGTATTTTGTCGACGATAAAAGAATTCGTCAAAGGTTATGAGGTTGAAGATCAGCCTTTCTGGGCTTGGGAGAAAGCAATTCTTCGCGGTTATGAGGTGTTTCGTGAATTAATAGAGAGGCGACGTGGTCGCGTTACGCTCGATCTCTCGAAGCGAGATATCTCTTTCGAACCCTTGGACGATGACAGATGAGCTGGGAACGAACATTCGTCGATCGTCTCGCCGAGGTGGAGATTTCAAACGTCTTCAACCCGTATCGCCATCACTGCGATGTGCATGATCTGGACGATGCGGCGCTGATCCGCCGGCGAAATCTTGAAACCGTCCTCAGCGCTCGACATGCAATGAAGGTCGACAGCATCTGGTTCGGACGTGATCTGGGATATCGCGGCGGAAGGCGGACAGGGCTGGCGCTTACGGACGAAGTGGCCATGTTTTCCGTGGTCTGCGCTTCAAACAGGGTCTTGAGGATCGCAAAGGCAACTCACGGGTCGCCTGTTGCGGAGCGCACGGCCGCGGTCATTTGGTCTCTCATCCATCGATTGCCTCGGCCGCCGATGTTGTGGAACGCATTTCCGTTCCATCCTCACGAGCCGGAGGCGCCTTTCACAAATCGCGCGCATACGGCGCGAGAACGGCGTGAAACTGCCTGGACGATCGAGGCTTTGGTCGAACGCTTCGATAGCCCTAAGCTGATCGCCATCGGCAATGACGCCTCGAAGGCTTTAGCTGATCTGGGTTTCAAGCATGAGACCGCGCGTCATCCAAGCTATGGCGGCCAGCGAGAATTTATCGAGACAATGGAGCGAATCCATGATCTCAGGCCTTCGGTTCGACAGGCTGCTGAACCCAAGCTACTTTAGGCTGCCGTGTTGCCCGCTGACCAACATTCTTCGAGCATCGCCTTGGTTCCGGAAACATTCCGGTGCTTTCCGCTGAGATCAAGCACGGCTTCAGCAGCGATAATCGTGAGCGGGCCCACCTTGGCACCCGCAGCATTGGCCACGAACCATTGCAGACGCGCCAGTCCGATGAGGTTTCCCAGAGCGCGCTCGATATACCAGTGGGAACGGTAGAGCGCCGTCAGCCGAAGCACGTCGTCGCGATCGATTTTGAATGAGACGTGGCTGAGGCAGGGGCCACCGATCTGGTAACTACAATCATGAAGCGGATTGTAGGTCGCAATTTCGAGAGCAATGTCACCCGGCGAAATCTCGTAGTGCGTGGTTGTCTTCGGCGGATCTTCAACCCGCCGTTTCAGCTTCTCGATGAGAATCTCAAGAGGGTTGAGCAACGCGTTCCCCCTTATCATCGGCGTACCATCGTGGTTGCGGCGGATGGTTAGACGCTCGAAATATGTGCCCCAAGCCTTCCGCACTTTGGGAAGCACAGTGTCGTGATAGGCTTTGTAGAACGCTGCCCGATCGGCGACGTTTGCGCGATAGGTATCTAGAGGAAATATCGTGTTCGCGACGGTGTCCGTCGGATGAAATTGGTGCTCCAGCGCAAATTTGTTGAATAGCTTTACAACGGCATGGTCGACTGGGCGCATCTCGGCCGGCGACAAGACCGAATAGACGAGATTGTAAACCGGTTTGGGGACTTCCTGAAGCGCACGGGTCGCTTGAAGCCATGCCGCAACTGCTGACGGAGCCTCCGCCAGCACAAGATAGTTCGTCATAGGTGATCAAATCCGTATCAGTTGGGGTGTTCGTCCCAAGACATATTCTGTGGTCAGCCAGGCATGGCCGTGCTCACCCCAAGCCCCACCCCAAGAATTCTTGATCAAATACTCGGCTTTCCCCGCCGATGTTCGAAATCCACAGATAACTACAGCGTGTCTTCCTTGTATTTGGGAACCGTTCAAAGGGACAAGGGGTGTGACACCGTTGCAGCTAAAAAATGGTATGTCCACGTCAATGACTAAGATGATCGGCCTTCCATCCTTTAGCGCATCGAATACGGTTTTGGCCGAAAAGGATAGAGCGACCGCATTCGATTGATAGTATACACAAGCATGTTGAACAGGGGCGTCGACATTATAGGGCCAAGCTGTCTCGGTCGTCTGGCCGTCTTGCGCTAAGCTCTCCGTGGCTTCGAGAATTGTTAATCCAACTTCTGCAGGCTTCCGTGCACGCTGCGTCGCTCGGCGGTGAAGGGATTCAGGCGAAAGCAGCTCACCGAGACTAATCGCCGATCGATGAATTTCACTGAGAGAAAAGGAAAGACAAGTGGGGCGCGGCCCCTGGTTCCTCGCTTCCCCCAGATCAATTCGAAGCTCCTGCTCGTCAGCTGGCATTCAAGTCACGACGGCTCTGCACCAGTCGCGCTCGATTGGCTCGGGACAATCCTTGCTCGGGCGTCGTAATAGAAAGATGAAAGGCAACTTCCTCATGCGAAGCGCTTTCCCACGGGCGTTTGTGCTCAAACGCCAAGCTCCCGACGCCTTGTTCTTCAGCGCGATAGAAATTTCGTTTCATTGAAGGGGCGCCAATACAATCCGACTCGACGAGAACCATGGTGTCGAGCTTAGTCAGAACGCTCGGCGGCGGGGCTTTGGGAAGCCATAAATAGCCGGCGCCCGCCTGCTGAGCGAGCGCTATGGTGACTGTGTCACCGACGTTAATGGCTATATCGGCCCCACCGTCGCCTTCGTTCAAGACCCAAGCGTCATTACGGGTTTCGGCCGCCCCGGCGACATGACCGATGCGGTGTTTGATCTGTTTAGGCTGCACATTTAGGAGCCACCCTCGAGCTTGCTCATCGATGATGCCGTTGCGTTCGAGGGCCCAGACGGTTGCCTGGTAGCTTGCGCCGCATCGAAGAGCCAACTGATATACGGTATCTTCATTGGATAGATCGCCGCGAGACCATCCGTGTTTTCGAGCGTGATGGCTGATAAGCCAATTTGGCAGAAGGAAGGAGCCTGCGAAGGCATCGGCTTCGATCTCTTGTAGATAGGATGCAAAACCCGATATCTTTGGGGTCTTCAAATTGTATGCCGCTCTGCGGAGCACGTTTGGGCTGTCCAGGCTCGGCTCATGAGCGAGGACGGCGTGCCCCAGTTCATGCGCAGCAGTGAAGCGCTGCACCGAAAGAGGCCGCTTAGTGCTAATCATCACTCCGGGTTGATCTCCCCGGATATAGGCGCCCAGCAGGCCGTCCAACGGCTTGAATACCACGCGGACATCTAACCACGCGAGCGCATCGAACACGTCGACACACTCATGCGTGGCCATAATACGCTGCCGAACTTCGAGAATTCGCTGGATACGTTCTGCAGCTCTTGCGCCTTTTAGGCGCGCTTGCCTAATCGGCTCAATCAAGCAGCAGCGCTTTCCGACCGAAATCTGAGATAGGTCGCGAAGCGTTGCAGTTCGCCCATGTCTTGGTCCGATAATGTTTCAGCTGCTCGAGCCAGAAACTCGGTTCGTTCGGCAGCCTTCTGAACCGGCACGTCACACGTGAAAAATTCGATGCCGCGTCCTAAAGCCGTGCCGATCTCGGCAAGCATCGCCGCGCTGACCTGAGCTTGGCCGGCTTCGATCACTTCGATCTCTGCCGTTTCCACACCAACCATGTCGGCAAGCTCTGCCGTTGACAGCTCAAGATACTCGCGAGCTTCCGTAACACGAGCGCCGATGTGTTGCTCAGTCGCGTCGTTAGGCATGCTCTTTCTTCCGTTTTTTCTCATACAAAGCCGCTACCTCGGGAATGAGGTGAGCCTTCATCTCCTCGAAACTGTCGTAGCCACCTTCCTTGATGGCGGATTCGGGGATTTCGAATTTGACGACCTCTTCGAGAGTTACAAGTGCTCGAACGGCGCGATGAGAGTCAATTTCGACCGCTGGTGTCATAATGTCGGGTGGAAGCGCCTTATCGCCGGGAAGAGCGGCATCGGCCAGCTCATCATTCCACCATTGCTCGAGGGCGGCCAAAACCTCGTCATGCGGAAATCCCGACGGCAGTGCCTCTATTACCTCATTTGCCATGCTGCCTCCTGAATGATCGATGCCAGAAGCACCGGCTAAACGCAAGATGTTCCTTTTTTGTTCACATGCATCCTAGCATGAAGTGGTGGCGCGTCCTTAGAAATCGACAATCCGCATACTGATAGAGTTCAGCGATTCCTGACTACCACGACAAACAGTACGAACACCGAAATTGGCAGTCACCCAGTTGAATGGGCATCAGTTTGACGGGTTCATTGGCCGGAGGCCTGTCCTGACCGACCAACATTTTCGGCCATTCCAGCTTCAGCAACTGATGTCCGCTTTCCGGAATCCGGGCGTTGGGCCCTATGTCCGAGATGGGCGCAAGCTGTCTCGCCAATTTCGAGCAATCTTCGGTATCTTATATGGAGCGCACAACATCTGCCGCCCTCCCACCTAGTCGAGCAATTCCCCTAGCGGGCAACCCAGCGCTACGGCGATCCGTTCTATAACGGTGATGGTGGGATTCTTTACCTTCCGCTCGATGCCGCTGACGTAGGTTCGATCGAGGCCAGCCTCATCGGCCAAGGCTTCCTGCGACCAGCCGCGAGCCTTCCGCAACGCTTTCATGTTTGTGGCCAGGCGAGTGCGAACATCCATCCACCAGACTGAACCGAAATGTGATTCATCAGACCACGGACTATGAATCTCATTTTTGCTTGCCTTGGGACCACCTTTGGCGAAATCATCCACCAGCAACGGGAGGAATACATGATCGATAACGAAGCTCTTCAGAGCATCGAGAAACTGCATCAGATGAACGCCAGCGGTATCATCTCCGACGAAGAGTTCGCACAGGCCAAACAACGGCTTCTGCAAGGGAACCAGCCGCGCCCGACAGCAAAGGTCGCTAGCGCTACACCAGCCAGAACTGCCTCAGCTTCCTTCGATGAGCACTTCGCCTGGATGACCCTGCCCTTGCGGCGGTACTTTCAGTTCGAGGGCCGCTCATCCCGCAAGGAGTTCTGGATGTTCATGCTACTCACCAACGCCGTGGCATTAGTGCTGTCGGCAGTGTTTGTGGCCGACACGGACATGTGGGGGCAAATCGGAGCTATCGGGATGCTCGCGGCGTTGGTCCTGGGTCTCGGGATCTTGGGCGTGCTCATCCCTTTCATCGCCGTCCAGGTCAGGCGGTTCCACGATCAGGATAAGTCCGGCTGGTTCGTCCTCATCAACCTGATCCCGTACCTTGGGGTGCTGATCGTCCTCGGCTTCATGCTCGTGCCGGGTGTCGAAGGGGACAACGAGTACGGCCCCGATCCGCGAAAATAGACACCCCCTCCCCCCACCAAAACCGCAAGCCCTCGGAGATACCCTCTGGGGGCTTTTTCTTTGCCTGAAGGAATCCGACCATGATTGTTATCCGCACGGCGGAGGAGATGGATCGCGCCTTGGACTCCCCGCTCGATCCACATCTACACCAGCTTCTGAATGGCCATCTCGATCGGCTGTCGGAATACGATGACTACGAGCTTTTAGAGCTTGCCCTGTTCATCGTCCTGCAGCCGAGCGACACACTCACCGACTTACAGAACGCCAGCCCTGTGCGGCTGGTCCAGGGGGCGGGTGGGAAGGCAGCCTTCGCAACTCTGCCCGAACTGGTCCGACAGCATTCCGACTGGATCGAGTTGGTCTTCATCCTGTCGGACGATGGCTTCGGCTTAGTGCTGTTCCTGCCCAAAGGGATCGACCTTGATCCCGACCTTCAATCGATCTTTGAACCCGTATTGCAGCACGCAGACAGCAACGCTGCTGATTGATCGCCATTGAACCACGCTCCCGCTGAGAAGGCGAGATCGGCTTCCTCTTAAATCGTAAATCCGATGGTTTTCATCGGCAGCAACACGCGGCGTCTGTGCATCGGCACGGGCGCCTTTTTCATTTCGAAAGGACACACCCATGCTCTCAATATATGACGACTCCTCCGCCAAGACCGTCCTCGACCAGCCGCTCAACCCGGAGTTGGTAGCTCTCATTACCGACCGGCTACACGATGCTGAGTCACTAGGCCTTGGTCAGATGACCCATCTCGTGGTGATCGAACCGACCGATACGGAAGCTGCTGTGTACCAGGAGCTCGGCTGGTCCCCGCTGACAAACCCAATCGACAAGGCACGGTTCGGCACAGCCGAGTTCGTCCCCTTCTGGTCGTGGCTCCAAGACCTCGGCGGTTGGTACGAGCTGATCCTCACAGTGGGCAATGAAGGGTTCGCCTACATCCTGCTCATCGAGAAGCAGGAGCGATCGCCGAATGATCTCCAGGCCCTGTGTCGCCACTATGCCGAAGAGGCCAAAGTGTGCGGCTGACAGCCTACTTCGTTGCGGGCTGCTTAGTGCTCGCCATTTTGAAAGTGAGCCTTCAAGTCGTGTTGGCGACGGGACTTATCGTGTTGATCTGGCTCGCCGTCACCCGCCCCTTCGAAACCGCCGCATGGCTCGCAATCTTGATCGGTTACGGCACTCTCAAGGTCTACCCTTTGCAGGGAATAGTCGCCCTAGGTGTGTTGACCGCACTCATCCTGATCAAGAGACGAAACTCTAAATCTTGAGGTCCTTGGCCAAAACAGGCGCAGGGGAAGGCTTCGGTGACCTGTGCGCGTTCCTCGCTTCTCGAAGGAGCGACACCACTTCTCTCGCCACAGGGATGAACCTCTCACCTGCAAGCGTGAGGCACGTCGTACCGGAGTGGGTTAGCTGCGGCCCCAACCATTCCCCCAAACTGAGAACATACCGACTTGCACCCCCTGGGTCGCAGTCCAACACCTTCGCGGCTTTGGAGTAACTTCCGCGATCGACTGCTTCCACAAACGCTTCCAGCCAAATTAGCCGCAACGTGTCCATTCGCTTGTCCGACATACTACCTTTCTGAGTCGCGGCTCGATGCCGAATGCCACCTTCCGCCCTGCAGTTACTGCATAACCCAACTCAAAAGCATCTCCAGCAGGAAAATGCAGCTCTGGCCTTTTTCCACAAATACAATGCGTTGAGGTCGATACAGGGGCCAGCCGCTGCATCACGCAACGGCGATCCAGTACGGTCCAGCTGAGAATGGATCGCCGACCCGCGTCGCTGACGGTCGGTCTTTGGACAAGCCCGCATCAGCTCCGGGCGCGTGAATATCAATACACACCCGGGCGGCTAACGCCGTCCGGACAAAATTAGCTATAAGGAATACAATGAATACAAATAATTACCTCCAAGCAAACGTTCGGGAGATCGGCCACTACCACGAGAGGTTCGGCGAGAGCATTTTGGAACGCATGGAAGCCATCAATGCGGATGTAGAAGCCGCCGGCATCCCGGGACTACTAAGCCTTATCGAAGCTCTGATCGGCGGTAACATACGGGATCGGGAAGATATCCTTGATCACCTGAGTCCCCTGTGCAGGCCCTTCGTGTACGAGGCCGCTGAGAAATTGCTCGATAAGTTCGAGGGCAACGATCCGTGGTGCCACCTGTGGACCGCAAACGAGGGTGGCTACTACAGCCTCACCGAAGGCAACTGATTGGACTGGCGGGGCTTCGTCCAGAGGCTCCGCCAAATCAGGCATGATGGAAAATAGCACCATTAACCAGGTGGAGAGCCACGGCTCTCCTCCAATCACCCCCATCCCTGTCGCCGAGGCGGCTCGTGAATCTACTCGCAAGAGCGCAATTGTGCCTGTCTGGCAAAGGCTCGAACGCGAGATGTTTCCGGATCAACCCTTCCCGGGGTTGAAACGTTTGCCGGTTACGCTGGCGAATGTCAGGTACCTACTCGACGCCAATGGCATCGAGCTGGGCTACAACGTCATCAAGAAGCAGCTGAGTAGTCGGCGCGGGTCCACGGACCTCGAAGAATGCGATCTGCAAAGCTTGGCTAACCTGAACGGCCTGGGTTCAAACCAGTTTCTCGATTTCGTCGGGACGCTGGCAAGACGCAACCCGAGCAACCCGGTAGCCGACTGGATCGACAGTCAGCCATGGGACGGTACCGACCGGCTCGAAGCCCTCTACGCAACCGTAGAGGTGCAAGAGGATTACCCGATCTACGCCCGGAACTTCCTTCTCCGACGCTGGCTGCTCAGCTGCGTGGCGGCAGCCTTGGAGCCTTCGGGGTTCAAGGCTCGCGGCGTCCTAGTGTTCCAGGGCGAGCAAGGTGTGGGGAAGACGAGCTGGATTGCCCGGCTGGTACCCGCTCCGATGACCGCAGAGTGGGTCAAGCTCGACCATCACCTCGACGCCCACAACAAGGACTCGATCTTCGGAGCGGTGACGCACTGGGTCGTGGAGGTCGGTGAACTCGATAGTTCGTTCCGCAAGGACGTCGCCCGCATCAAGGGCTTCCTTACGAACAGCATCGACAAGCTACGGCTCCCCTATGCCCGATCACCGATCGAAATGGATCGGCGGACGGTGTTTGCAGGGACCGTAAACGAGTGGAATTTCCTGATTGATCCGACCGGGAACAGCCGCTGGTGGACGATCCCCGTCACTAAGCTCGATTTCGGGCATGACATCGACACACAGCAGGTCTTTGCCCAGCTCGCAGTCGATTACCGAAACGGCGAGCAATGGTGGCTGAACCGCCCCGAAGAGGACTTGTTGGCCTCTCTCAACATCGCACATCAATCGGTGAGCGTGATTGAAGAACGCATCCTCGAACGGATCGACCAGGCCGATAAAAAGCCGCGTTCGATGACCGCCAGCAAGGTACTTGAGGAACTCGGCTTCCGGAACCCGTCCAACGCGCAAGCGAAGGAGGCCGGGGCCGTGCTTCGCTCGATCTACGGGCCGCCCAAGCGAATCCAGGGCATTATGAAGTGGCGGGTGTCCCTGCTCGAAGTCGATATGGCGACTTGGCAGGCCGCCGAGGCCGACGTGATCTACTAGCGTCGTCTAGCCGGTGGGGGCAGGGGGCGGTGGAATTCCGCACTCTTGCGATCGAGCCTCGATAGCGTGACGTCCGGCAAGTTCGGAAGCCTCGCCACCCCCAACCTCCACCAGCTGCCCCCAAAGCAGCAACCCGGGGCCTCAGGACAGCACCCTTCGCAATTTCGCGTTTTCGCCAAGGCGAGAGCGCCGCGAAGCGCTGCCCTGAGCCCTACCCACCAGCCGCTCGGACTTCGCGCCCCACGGGGCCGTGAGGCCGGGCGCGTCAAACCCATTCAAATTAGGAAACCGAAAAATGCCAAGAGTTAAGCTCGATGCGACCACGTGTCTCATCGCTACCTGCCCTGAGGGCGAAACCAAGCAAGTCTACACTGATACAATCACAACGGGCTTCCTGCTTGAAGTCCGTCCGAACGGAGGGAAGACCTATTACCTCCGCTACACAGACAGTGGCGGAAGGCTCCGCCAGCACAAGATTGCCCGGTACGAAGATGTGACGTTCGACCAGGCCCGGAAGGTTGCTAAGCGGCTCCGCTCGGAAGTGACGCTCGGCGGCGACCCCGCCGCTCAGAAGGCCGAAAAGAAGGCCATCCCGACCTACACCAAACTGGCCGAACGCCACATCGCGTACGCCAAGACATACCAGCGCAGCAGTAGCAGCAGCGCCACGGAACGGGTCATTCAGCTGCATATCGAACCACGGTTCGGTCGGCTGCGGTTAGATGAAATCAAGTCGCAGGACATCGCGAAGCATCTCGCCGAAAAGCGAGAGAGTGGGCTTGCACTTGCCACGGTCGAAAAGATCCGGGTAACAATGCACCGCTCTTTCGAACTCGGTGGCAAGTGGGGCATTCCAGGCAGTCAGCCGAACCCGGTCAAGGGCATCGCCAGGCCGAAGTTCAACAATGCCCGGGAACGTTACCTGACGGCTGAGGAAGCGAAGCGGCTGCACAAAGCGGTGGCCGCGTCATCGAACCCGCAGCTGCAAAACATCGTCGGCCTGCTTCTCCTGACCGGGGCTCGCAAGCGGGAGTTGTTGGACGCAAAATGGCAGCACGTCGACGTTGAAAGGAAGGCGTGGCTGATCCCGGACAGCAAGACCGGCAAGGCGCGTCATGTGCCGCTCTCACAGGCAGCGATCGACATCATCAAGCAGTTGCCGAAGTTCGACAAGTGCCCATGGCTCCTGCCGTCACTCGATACGCGAGAGCCTTTCGTGGACCTCAAAAGAGCCTGGACAACGGCACGGGACCAGGCAGGCCTACCGGGTCTGCGTATCCACGACTTAAGGCATTCGGCAGCATCCTTCATGATCAACGCGGGTATCGACCTCTTCGCCGTGGGTCGGATCCTGGGGCATACCGACCACCAAAGCACGATGCGTTACAGCCATCTAGCTAACGACACGCTGATGAAGGCTGTCGAGGCAGGTGCCACGAAGATGTCCGTCAGCTGGGCAGGTACGCACAGCCTCTAACTCCAACCCCTCTCCGGACCCCGTGAGCATCACATTATGCGGACCACACCCTTCAAGGAACTACCATGACTTTAGTATCAATCTGGCCCGGAGCCCTCACCGCGCCTGCACCGCCCACCGGACCCGACGGCCTCTATGACCGATTGCGTAAACTTTTGCGTGATTGCGGCCCCAACAAGCACGACCAGGCAATTGTCCTGATTACCGCCTGCGTAGAGGAGGGCATCACTCAGGGCCGGGATATCGTGCGTACCCTGCAAGCTCTCGGCCTCAACGCCCAACACGTCGGCAAGACCTTGTCCGACGGCACCGGCAATCAACCTGAACGGCATCGTTGGAGAAAGGATGCCGCGGGTTGCTACGTCAATCTCGTCTAAGCGTACCTCGACCCGCCTGCGCTTTGAGCTGAGGGCATCCCCGGATTTGTCCCCCTCGTGGTGGGCAGGTCCGGGGATTTTCCGGCAATTTTTTTGTGAGCTTGCGGCGAGACGATGCCGACCATTCCATCGTCAACTTGCGCCCGACGGTCGGATGGATCGCGGCAACTGGCATTTCAGTATCACGCGGGATTGCGGGTCGGGGAGTGCGAGCATAAGGCGCCGCCTCCGATCAAACTTGGGGGAATATATGAGGTTACGGATTATCGCGCCGATCATGGCTGCGATGTTTATGTACGCAGCACCGGCAAGCGCGCAGGTCGTTCTCGAAGCGAATGGGGCAAACTCCGAGGATCTCTGGGGCGGCGAACTGGGGGTTGGTTACTCGATCGTTTCTGCCGGCGGCTTCCGGGTTACTCCTTCGGTGGGTGCCTTCCTCTACCAAGGCGATGACGACCGTTATTATCTTGACGACAACGGTGGGAATCCCCGCTGTCGGGATTCGACTAACGGTCAATACGCCGACACCAAGCTTTGCGATGATACCGCTGCAGAGTTCTATGCCCGAGCAGAGGCAACGTACTCGATCCCCGCTGGCTTCACCTTCGGCGGAGGCGTTCGTTACATGGCCGATGAGTTCCGGCCGTACGGAACGCTAGCTATCCCCCTGGCTCCAAAACTCCTCATCAAGGGGAATGCCGGTCCGGAGTATTTTGCGGCAGGCCTGCAAGCTCGGTTCTAAGCGGCGCTCAAAAAGGGAAGCGGTGGAGGGCCGAAGCACTCACCACCGCTTTCCAATCGTTCGTGCGGCGATCAGGCCTTTGATCGACGGTAACCGGCGGCCAACGCCTGCTCTTCGGTACAAAACATCTCCTCGGCCCGCGTCGCATCATAGTAGGGCCGGCCGGGGAGATGATAGATCCACTCGCCACGGTTGTTCCGGTTGCCTTTGATGAGGCACGCGCCGCCAGGCGCAGACGACGTTCGTGGCGAGCGGCTGGTCGCTCGCTCCTGCGGTCTCGTCCGCTCCTCTGCGGCGAGCCGATAGTATTCCGGCAAATCAAAAGTTGAACGCCATAGTCCGGCGCGATTACCTCGGGCCCGAACTTCGTAAGACACATAGTCCTGGCTGTATTTGCGGAACGCGGTCGCCCAGCCCGCTTCCACCATGGTCCTGTTAAGCTGGGTCCCACCCGCCGAGCACACTGCAACGAGGCGGCCGTATTGGTCTTGCTCCTCACCCGTGCATTCGACTCGCTGGGCACCGATGATACCCGCAAGTTGACGCCCCGCTTCCTCACCACAAGCCCAAGCTTCACCGTTGAGGTCGCAGGTTTGCTTAAGCTCGGGTGCGTCGATGCCGAAAAGCCTGATCCGGCGATCCTGGATCTCGATCGTGTCCCCATCGATCACTTGTGCCGGTCCCGACAGGACTTCAGCTGCGACCGGTGCTGCGCTGGCGAGCAGGGCGAAAAGAAGTGCGGCTTTCATACGGTGCCGCTTAGCTCAGTATCGTCGAGAATGTCTTACCGGGCCTGACCTGTGTTAGCATGCCGATCGCGCCAGCCGGGCTGATAACGACCGACGCTGTTTCATCAGTAGGCATGGTCAAGCACCTGGGCACCCTCGTGCTTTGGTACGCTAGTCGGAAACTTGAGACCCAAGGGCGGCTTACCCTTCTACGTCCACCTGGACTTGCTGCGCCAAGCTTAGTGCCAACAGCTGCCGGACCGGCACCATGTGCTTGTTATCTCGACCGGAGTAACGAGCGAGTTCTTTGGCCTTTGCAAAGGGACCAAAGTAGATTTCCGTACACTGGCCGTCATGCGACACGCCTAGCACTAGCAATAAATCCGCTTCCCCTCGAAACCCAATTTGACCAGCCGCTCGGTTGGCCTTGATTTGAACTGTAAGACCTTCTGCAGTCACAGCGTCGTAGCTCGACGCGCCGGCCGGTGCTTTAATCAGTCCGTAGCGCTCAATCGCGACAAACTCGCCGTAATCGCCAAGAAGGTTTCCCATTCCGGCCCAGCGAAATTCAGGCGCTAGTGCTCTGAGCGCGTTCTGCGCAGAAAACAGGGTTGCCATTATGTGCTGAACAGCTTCGACCTTGGATTGCTCGTTCATATCGCTACCGAACTTGTTGGATTATGAAGCATAGAGAAGTTCGTCTTCGCTTGATAGAAGTGGGCCGGATCGGTCAATTCTGGAGGCATTGTAGTGTTGCTCGATGACATCGAATTGCTCGTTGCGAGAAGACCAGGATTGACCGAGGCACAAATCGCTCACGCGCTCTTCGGACCCGACGCTTATCAGCAGAGGGTCAATTCAACCTGTCGACGACTGATGCGAAATGGCAAGGTCCGCCGTGAAGGCAAAGGCTACCAGGCAGACCCCTTTCGCTATTTTGTGGTCGCTCGATAGAGCATTACCCTTCGACATCCTTTGAGTATGTTTTAGACCCCTGCTCTTGGTCGGGCCAGACGCGAGACGGATTGGGGGCAATGCAGGAACGCTATCTTGGGGATTCCCACGACTTCTTGAAGTACGGATTGCTCCGCCACCTTCAGGCCAACCTCGACTTGCGGCTCGGCATCAATTGGTATCTGACCTTACCGGAGCAGGTGGATCGACCGGGAAACAACGACGGCGAAAAACGGCATCACCTCAAAGGCGGTGTCTGGCGTGAAGCCGACCCGGACCTGTTTGAGCGCATTCACGGCTTCGATGTACCAGCTGCCAGATCGCTCGCGAATGTCGCCGCGTGGGGCATCCTTCCGGCTGAAACCGACTACTTTGAGCGCCCCGTAGCGGCGCAGGATCGAGGCTGCTGGCATCGCGAAGGGGTCGATGCCCTCAACCGCGCCGATCTCGTCTTCCTCGACCCAGACAACGGCTTTGAGGTTAAGTCGATGACGTCACGGACGCGGCCAAAATATGCGCTGTACAGCGAGGCCATCGATTACCTTGCGGCTGGAAAGTCGGTCGTCGCCATTCAGTTTGCCCGACAATGCGACCCCGTTCAGCGAGCGATAGAGGTTCGCGAAAAGCTGGCGTCGTTTTGCGGAGAAGCTGCGAACCTGCCAATTCTGCGTGGGCGGGTTGCGCCCAATCTACTGTTCTTCACCTTGGCGCCTGCGGGCATGACCGAGCGGCTTGCAGCAGCACTGCGGGAGTTCTCCACCCGATGCGCAAAGGTTGAATTGGTCCCTTAGCTGCAGGCAAGTGCGTGGCGAAGTTGTTCGGCCCAATCGCGCAACCCAGACTGATAACGACAGATATGTAAAGTCCGGCGAGGCCCCGCCGACAGATCGCACGCAAAACCAACTAGCTGTCTTCATACAGCTTTGCGAACCTTTGCGTTCAAAGTGGGATGACCCACTCAATGAGGTAGGTGTCGTCCATAGCTGCTTCCACGTAGTCGCTGCTGCTCGGCGGGCTGGGCGTGTTTGCACTTGTTGCCTCAGCAAGCTTATCCGCCCATCGCCCCATCTCTTGGAGATGAGCATCTCTAGCTTCCTCACTTGCCGCTCGTTTGGCCTCAATGAGTGCTTCACGAAGGTTCTTCCAACATTCGTTTCGATCGATGCTGTCTGGCACGAGAAGAACTCCAGGGACGGTAGTGGAGTTGGCGGTCTCTAGCGACCGCTCACACTTGGCTCCCTTAGCGAACCGGCTGCAATCGTCCCACTGCGGTCGATAACTGATGCTACGGTGTTACCCTCGGCGACGGGTGTTTAGTGCGTCCGACCGACGCTGCGCCACGTTGAACCCCTCTTTCACGCTACTTTCTGTAACTCTGCAATACGCTGGAACTCGCTAAGCAGCTGGGCGTGGTGCTTGGCCAGATGACGTACTATCCGTGCATTTTCGAGCAGGCTTGAGACATAGGCTGACGCGAGCATTAGATCTAGGTGGTCCTCACCATAGTTCTGTTCGATCTGCTTGAATTGCCTATCCAGCCGAGCGGCCTCTTCCGTCATCAGGTCGACTTGATCTGGGGTCAGACCCAGTCGAGGCTTTTTAGTGCTTTCAATCAATTGGTCGGGAGGCGTAGCGGCGACGATCGATTTCACATAACCCAACGAATACTGGTTCATTGCGACCATCATTTCTGCAGCCGCGATCTGTCGCATCGGCTTCAGGACACGAAGTTGCTTGAAAGCATTGATTGCTACGTGCTTGTCCTTGAGGAGTTCGACGGCTTCATCGCAGATGCCGGAAAGAAGGTTCCGCTTAGTCCGGATACTCTGGATGTTTACGTCTAGCGCACGAGCAAGCCGTTCCTCCGACACTCCTCGGTTTATCGCTTCCAGAATCATGCGGTGTTCTTGAATGGTCGCAATGCGGCTGATCCGGCGGTTGTAGGAGAACCCTTCGTCTTCGGTGGCGACAAGGCAGACGACGTCTGACTCCTGCTGCGCAATCAGGACATCTAGTCTTAAGTGACCATCCAGGAGCCGAAAATGCCCTTCGACCGAAGGATCGCGAACCACCACGGGCGGTTCGATAAGCCCTACTTCTCTGATAGAGGCAGCGATCTGTCGATACTTCACGGTGTTGCGAACCGTCGAGTTGAATGGACGTAGTGGCCGTATTTGGTCCAGCGGTATCCGGAGCGTCGCTTCTTCGAATGCGCGGGCGACAGGTCGCTTGACCTTTCCAGTCATTGCACTGCACCCGGTTCAGTCCGTAATCGAAGAGCCAGGTTGCTGGGCAGTGTCGGTAGATGTTCCTTTTCAAGCAAGCTGATAAACCCGGAGTCCTGACTAAGCCGTCGCAGAGCTTCGACAATCAGGAGCAACTTGTCTTTAGTGGAATGCGCGCGCTCGATCAGCGAGCGCTTCCGATCAGCATCTTCTTTGTAGGCTTTCACCAGCGCCTTCGCAGAGACACCTTCGTTTCGCCGGCCACTGTTTCGTGAAAGGCCTTTGCCGTGCCGCCGACGGTCTTCAATTACTTTTCGAGCAATCAGAAGCTTTCGCCCCTTCAGCAACCCGCCTTCATAAGCTCGCGTAAGCGCTGTTTGCATGTCGGAGTCCTTTGCATCAGCGATTTCCACCGCGACGCTCAGAGGGATCGTGCCGCGCTCCACTGATCGCAGAAGTCGCTGCTCGCCATTGGCAAGAAGCCGGATAACGCAGCGCACATAATCGGCCTTTAACCCAGTCTTTTGCGCTATGTCCGACGGTGAGTAGCCCCTCTCAGCCATTCCCCCGATATCTTGTAACAATTCGACAGCCGTGTGTTGTCGCCTCGCGCAGTTTTCTACGAGACTTGCGACAAGGCACTCGTCGCGGTCGGCTTCGATCACGAGCGCCGGAACTTCGGTCTGTCCGAGCGCTATATACGCCTCTAATCGACCTTGACCGCAAACAAGGTCGTAGGAGGAACCATCACCGTCGGCACGTTGTGTCACAGTGATTGGCCGCTTCAGTCCTATGTCGGCGATGTTATCGACTATGTCCCTGAACGATCCCCGGTTCCGCACACGCGGATTGATCACCGCAATGCAGTCGATTGCGATCATCGAAATATGTTGGGCTGGATGTGAGGTCATCAGGCCGCCTTCCGATAATGGTCTCGCGCAGCCATTTGAAAAAATGGCTCGAGACTGTCGAAGCGATAGGCATCAAGCGAAAGACCGTTATATTCAGCAATGCGCAGCACCGCCTCGCGCACGTCCAGGCGCGGTAACAGATAATAATCTCTAGGGTATTCGTTGGACCTGTCCATCCGCACTGCCACGGTCAGGTTCGGCCGAAGTCTTTCGTCTAGCCGCAACTTCCAGCGCAGACTTCCAGCAGTGGTTGTCGAGCAGCGGACAATCACGAGCGAGACCGTGAACTCCCCGTTGATCGTCAACAGATCGGTGGCGGGATCCTGGGATACAGCCCCACCGGCTGATACAACGCCTTGGATTGCCGCTCTGACGATGTCGGGATGCATCGCTCGTAATTTCCGATTGATTTCGAGAAAGCGAAAATCATGGTCTGGCACAAAGCCAATCAGCGTGTAGGCTCTGAGTAGACTCCCAAAACGGGTGCGGTATGAATGGCTCGACGGGCAACCCTCAGTTTCGTCAATAACCAAGCCTGAAAGGTAGCCGTTACGTTCAAGAATTTGCGCAAGAAGTTCCAGCATCTCACTGTCAGCTAATTTTGCGCTTCTCTGATGAATGATCGCTTTTGCGGCGCTAAATAACGTCGGATCTACAATACTTTCAAAAACTCCATCTGCCCTAATCCAGGCATCAGGCTTGTTGCGGATGCAGTTGCCTTTCAACTTAAAGGAAGTTCGCGCCCAGACGTTATTGCCGATATACTTTTCGTTAATAAGCAATTGATGGACCGTCCCACGCGTCCACTCTCTTCCGGCACCATTTTCGATATTTCGTCGGTTTAGCTCTTCGGCGATTTGCCCTTCCGTCCATGCCCGCTTTGCAAATAGTCGATAGATCTCCCGAACAACTTCGATCTCGTGATCGGGTCCAGGTACTAGTACCACTCGGTCAGTCGTGATGCTTTTATGTTCTCCGGGAGCCAAAATGCCTTTCCTCCGACCCGACTGGTCAAGGAGCATGCGCCTAAGGCCATAGCCGGCCGCTCCGCCCTGCCGAAAACCGAGGCGAATTAGATTAGCCTGACCCGAAAACACCTTGACTGACAGCTCGCGGCTGTATTCGCCCGCCATGGCCCGTTTGACGGTCTTAATTATGGACGAGCTGATGCTGCCGTCGTTTTCAAACTGCTCAGCGCAGTAGTGGACCTGAACGCCAGCACGACGGCAACTCAGTTCGTACGTTGCCGCCTCGTCGGGATCTTGAAACCGTCCCCACCGGCTAACGTCATATACGAGGAGAACCGTAAATTCCGCTAAGCCCCGTGAAACATCGTCGAGTAGCCGCTGCAGCGCTGGACGGCCGTCCAACGTAAGACCGCTCTTCCCCTCATCGGCGTAGGTTCGAACAATCTCATACCCTCTTCGAGCAGCGTAGTGGCGAATTGCGATAGCCTGATTGTCGGTGGAGTACCTTTGATGCTCCGTCGACATACGGACGTATTCTGCCGCCAGTAATTTCGGCGGTGTAGTCCTGTCGAACTCTGGCGAGTGATCCAACATCCTGCGTCTCGGACACGCTGCTTAACCCGCGTGTACATGATCGGAGACGCAAGAATGGCTCGTAATACCGAAAGCCCACTTCGGGATTCACCCTGTGTTCTCGCGAAATCCGTCCTTGCGGCGCAAATTGGCGAGGCCCTCCAAAGCGAACTCGGAGGGAGTCGTCGAGCGAGCAAGACGGTGATGCGTTGGACAGGTGTTAGCGACACGGCAGCACGGGCGTGGCTGCACGGGCGAGCTGCTCCCAGCGGCGTTCACCTCCTAGCTCTGGCGGCACGCTGCCCACCTGTCATGAACGTCGTTCTTCAGGTCACAGGCCATGCCGAACTCCAGCTGGGCCTTCAAATCCGCGAAATCGAAGTCCGCCTCAACGTGGCTTTGGCGCATGTCCAAGCAATTGGTCTGGCAATTCGTCCCGCCCTGGACTGACCTTCATTTGGCCCGAGCCGAAGAGCAAGATACGTTCGGACACTAGGCGTCGAGCAGTGAATTCGGGTTGGCACCGGGTCGATATTCGGCCTCACTTCCTACGAAAGCACTTTCGCTAGGAAAACGCTCCACAGGCGGAATTCGGCGAGTTTGGGTGGTCTTTGGGTCGCACCAGCCGCTCAGCCAAAATCTCCCCAGAAACGGCGGAATTCCTCACGTCTGCGCCGAGCTTCCAAGGCCTTCGTAATGATGGGGTCACGTGTTCGAGTCACGTAAGCGGCACCACCTCTTTCCCTAGGCAATCTGTAAAAGTCCTGCCGAAAGCGCTTTCGGCTGGAAAGCTGGGCGAGGCAGCCACCCCCGGCTTGCGCCGGGGGCTCTCGCTCAGTCAGCCGCCGAGGCCTTCCTTGCTGACGTTTAGGGTGGCTCCCACAGGCAAAGCCCTGGCGGCGAAACCGGGAGGCGCATTGCTCCCGGGCGAAACCGTCAGGCCTGCAGCATTGTCGACCACGAGCTTGGCCCACAGCTTGTTGCCATCCTTGAACCAGGATGTCTCACGGGCCTCGCGAAGTTCCGCCAGGCTGGACTTCTCCACGCCGCCGGTGGCGACAGTGAACCCGGGAAACTCGAGAATAACCGAGGAGCCGTCGTCCATTTCGGTCAGGGACAGGGACAGCTTGTCCCTGGACGTCTCGACCCGTAGCTCAGCGCCACTGCCGATCGTGGTTTCCCCGACATATTCGAACCGCTTGCCATGGCGCTGGAGGATGATCGGATCGGTGATCGGGCCTGTTTCGAACCCGCTGAAATTGCCTGCGATGCTGAACCGGCCGATGTCGCCCCTGCAGATGGCAGCATTCCAGGTCGCCTTGATCTGGCAGGCTTCTTCATCGGCCGCGATGCCGTTGTCGATGACGATGTAGGCGCCGGGAATGCCGCTGACCGAGCCGTCGAGGTCGCGGAAGGCCGCGCTCTTGTAGGCTGCACTGCGCCCGTAATCCGACGCCCAGCGGCGTTGGATCGGCGGGAAGCTGACCGGCTGGGCGTTGACGAAGGTCAGGCCCTTGACCGAGTTGTCGGTGCTCATGCCGAAGCTGGTGAACAGCAGGTAGGAGAGAGCGCCCGCATCGCGCAGCTCGTTGGACACGTAGTTCACGAACTTGGTGTTTTCGACTTCGTGGTGGAAATCGTAATACTCGTAGCCGCGGATCGGGAAGTCCGCGGATGCGTTCGGCAGGCTGCGGCCGTAAGCCACTTCTTCGGGCGTGGTGGGGTTACCAATGTTGTCGCTCTCCCCCACGAACAGCGAATCGACGACCCGTGACGTGTAGGGCGCGATACCGGGAATGCCGGAAGCATGGGTGAAGCCGATGGCGTTGTCGGCCAATTTCAGATTGGTGTAGAGATGCATCTCACCACGGCCCCAGATGGCGCCGTTGCGGTTCTTGTAGCCGGTGAAATTGTCGAACACCGACGCCACCAAGCCGCTGCTCGTATCCGCGGGATTGGCGTAGCTGGTCAGATTGGGGCCGGCGATACCGAACTTGCCGTCGGGCCCGGGGCCGCGGTCAAGCATCAGACCATCGAAGTTGGAGTGGGCGACATTGCCGCTGAACTCCCGCAGCTTGGTCCGTCCGGGCCAGGTATTGGCGCTGATTTCCGTGCCTGCGAACTGGCCTGTCGGATGCGTCGGAAAGGCCATCCAGAAGCCGATCTGGTCGGAGCCTGCGGCCACGTTGTCGCGGTAGACGTTGTCGGGATTGGTGATCCAGAAGGTGGAGACGGTGTTGTCCGAGGGGATCAGGATATGCTCGGAAGCCTGACCCTTCGTCGACTGATGAGCCAGGGTAAGGTTGGTCGGCTCGCACGGCAGTGTCGGATGACACTTGGTCATGATCCCGAGGTTGTGGACGAACTGGTTGCCGGTCTCGACCGCGTCTTCGAGGAAGAAGCAGTGCCCCACGGTGTTGAAGGTGACGTTGTTCTCCACCTGGACGTTGTTGGTGCCGTGGACGGTGACGCAACGGCTGTAGGTGTCGTGGATGGCCGAGTTCTTGATGTACTGCCCCTGGCCTTCGCCGATCAGGTGCCAGCCATGATGTGGCCGCCGAAGTAGGTGCTTTCCGCGTCGTCCGACGCCTGGATGCGGATATTGCGCGTCAGCAAGCCGACCTCGCCGCGCTCGTCGACCCCGTAGGTGATCTTGCCGAAGTGCATGTATTGCAGCGCGCGATCGAGCGTGATCACGTTGCCGTTGACGGCTGCGACCGTGCGCTTCTCGGCCTGCCGCGGGTTGAAGTCGGTTGAGGCCAGGACGATCTCGTCGCCCTTGCGCCAGCCCGAGGCGTCGAGCACTTCGATCCGGGTGCTGCCGGCCTCGGCGGTCTGGGCGAGCTTGCTCCAGGTGTGCTCCCGGTCGCCGTGCAGGCTCAGCGTGCCGCCCATCAGCACGATCCCGCGATCGCCCATGGTGTTGACGTCTTCGCCGGGGACCTTGTCGGTCAGGGTGATCGTGGCCTTGCGGGTATAGGGCTTGGCCTCGCTGCCGATCTGCAGCTCGCCCCCGCGCAGATAGATCCACTCGGTTTCCAGCCCGATGTCGCGATCGTCGGCAAAGCTGAGCTTGCCGTCGATGGTCAGGCTGCGCAGCGCCGGCGGATCGACGTCGAGGAGCACGTCCATGTCCTGCCCGATGGTGACCGCGTCCCCTTCGCGCGGCACCTTCCGGTCAGGCCAGGCGGCCGGATCGGACCAGCGCACTTGCCTGACCGCTGAAGCCGGCGTGGTTTCGGCGGTCTGGGCGTGCGCGTGGGCGTGGTTATCCTGCGCAGCGGCTCCCGCCCCCGTGCCTAGCAGCAGCGACACCGGAAGAAGCAAGGCAACACGGAGCAGGCGCGATCGCAGGCGCATTATGGTCATCCCCTCAATCGGGACTGTGTCCCGTTATTATTTTGACCAGTGTCTGCAACGGATAGCCCGATTTGCCAAG